>CAVONY010000010.1:0-278727 GCA_963697405.1 uncultured delta proteobacterium
TCAGGCAACCGGCGATGTTCTTCCCGCGCAGGGCATCGACGACGCTCTGGACTTCGGGCAGTTCAGGCATGGCGGCGATACCTGTTTGCGCAAATGGGCTTTTGCGATTGTGTTGATAAGCGCAGATCGATCATCGTTTTTAATTGTTCAAACATGATTTGGCCTTGTTATTTTTTAAGCTCGCAGGATACCCGTGTTGGATATCAGATAAATTCATCTTTTCAGGGATCCTTTATGGGGGTCAGAAACGTTGTGCGGCGTTCCGTCCCGATAACCAGCCGGTTGAGAATGCCGCCTGCAAATTGTACCCACCGGTGTCGGCCTGAATATCGATCATCTCTCCGGCAAAAAAAAGCCCTTTTGTTATCTTGGATTGCATGGTCCGCGGGTCAATCTCTCGCGTGTCTACGCCTCCTGCGGTAATAATTGCCTCGGCAAAAGGCCTGTATCCCGTTACTTCCAGCCGAAAATCCTTGAGCCAGGTCTTAAGACGCCTGCGTTCTTTTGCAGAGATGGTGCAGGCCGTGCGCTCGGCAGGAATATCGATGCCATTCAGGCAAACCGGAACCATTTCCCGGGGCATCAGGCCCCGCAAAAGCATGCTGATGGGCTTGGTCCCCTGGGAAGCAATGTCGCGCAGAAGACGCGCATCCAGCTTTTTTTCATCGAGCGCGGGTTTGAGATCAATGGAAACGGCAACCTGGTGCCCGCTATTCAAACTGTCAACAACGTCACCGCTCAGGGTCAGAATCGATGGTCCGGTGATGCCGAAGTCGGTGAACACGACCTCACCGAAATGTTCCTTTTTTTTCCGGCCGTCGATCAGCATCCGGGTGTTGACATTGCGAAGGTTGAGCCCGGCCATCTGCCTGGCTTCTTCGCCGGATGTGACCAGCGGCACAAGCGCCTGGCGGACCGGGATTACCGTATGCCCCGCGGATTCGCAAAGGCGGTAACCGTCTCCGGTTGAGCCGGTAGCCGGATAAGAGGCCCCTCCCGCAGCAAGAATAACGGCATCACAGGCGATTTCCCTGCCTTGATAAACCACACCGGTAACGCGTTGATGATGGGTCACTATTTTATCGACGGGAGCGGAATGGATGATCCGGACCCCGGCCTTTTTACTCCATTGCAAAAGCGCGCGATGCACATCCGGCGCTTTTCCGCTTGCCGGGAAAACACGGCCGCCTCTTTCGGTAACCAGCTCCACGCCCAGCGCATCGAAAAACGTCATGAGTTCGGTATTGAAAAAACGGGCAAAGGCTTGCCGGAGAAAAGGACCCGTCTTTCCGAAATAAGAAATAAAGTCGGATACCTCGGTAACATTGGTGATATTGCAGCGGCCCTTTCCGGTAATACACAGCTTGAGACCGGTCCGTTGCATTTTTTCCAGCAGCAGAGTCTCCGCGCCCACTTCAGCCGCCTGCCCCGCAGCCATTAACCCTGCCGGGCCACCACCGATCACAATGACTTTTTGTTGGTTCATAATCATGTCTTTTCTTCAACCGCGCGGATCAACGTGTCGACTGATTTGGGCTATCCCTCGAGTTTTTTTGTCTGAAGGCGCTTTGCGAATTCCCTGTATTCCTGTTTGATTTCAAGCGGAATTTCCAGCCAATCGCGATCGCGAATGGCACCTTCCAAGGCGTAAAGGTATGCTGCGTTGAAATCGCCATACGAATCACCGCTGGCGTACATTTTTTCGAATGCCTTCTTTGCTCCTAACTTCCTCAGCTTCTCCGGGGAGTCAATACGCGCCTCGACTAACTTGGCCGCCAGCTTGGGTCCTACGTTCCGGAGTTGTTTGACTAAATCCCTGACTATCTTATTCAGTTGACATATCGTTTCCGAGCACCAAGTGATATAAATTGAAGATCATTGCAACGCGAGTTACCGATGACGACGCAGAAATTTATTATTACCAATAAATTTAGGCCATCTCGAAAAAGCAAAAGCGCCAAAATACATAAGACCAGACCTAAAAAACGCTTTGTGTATTTATACAAAGTGCCGCTCAGGAAAGATTTCAATCTGCCGACCAACACGGCCAATCCTATTTTTGATCCGACCAGCATGACGTAAAAACTGGTTAGGAAAGCAAAGGGAGCCTTAACGTTCAGGTTTATTGCCCTGCTCATGATTGGCCCGCCGACACTGAACCAGAACAGGTAGGGATGGGGGCTCAGGGCATTAGCCAATATCCCCTTTGCCAGGGAATTCGGCTTTGTTTCCGTAAATTCGGATTCGGGACTTACAGGATTCAGGCTTTCATAGCCCATAAATAGAATAACACATCCCCCGATCAGTGAAATGATTCCGAGTATATTATGAAAATCGGAGAGTTTTGAAAGAACAGCCAGAGTCAGAATGATTATCGGCAAATCGGTGAAGATCGGAGACAGCGCAACTTTGACACCGGATTTGATATTATGATAGGTCGTTGGATCTTTAACAAAAGTAATTTAAAAAACTGGAATGTCGTGGCTCATGACTTAACTGGTCCGGGAGGATTCCAAATGGGCCCATATAATTAACGCCACCATCGAAATTAGCAATACGAACATAGCTGCTTTGTGATCACCGAACAAAAGCAGCGTGAGCAATCCGGGTCCAAAACCGCGAGGCCAAATAGGATTCCGTGTAAAACATCTCGATGGCCAAAATTCACCGTCCAACCACCCCATCCCAGCGACGTGGCACAATCGTGCGTGGATCTTCCGGGCAGCTATATATCACTCCCCACCTCCAATTTGCTGTACTCTTCCAGAGCTTGTAATCTGTTCCTTGTTATGGACACCCTGCGTCTAACCTCGTGGCTCACAAGTTAGGGCCGCAACGTAGTCCGAATTAAATGCAGCCATTGGTTACTCTTAACCATTTTTTCAATATGTTATCTTTGATTTTGAAAGGAGCTATTTCAGAGTGAAGATTCCCCGCCGCAAGCGGCGAGGAAGGCGCTCGCTATCGTGGTTCAAGCGGGCGCAACGTTGTTGAATTCTGACTCCGACTCGATGAGCGTTCTAAAGTACTTCAAGCATTCGTCATCTGCTGACATTTTTTCCCGCCCAAGCAATTTCTCAATAAGTGTGCGGTGCTTATCGATTTGGAACACCCAGTATACCTCTTGATCATCTGATTCTTCAGCGCTTGCTCCAAGCAGATATGCTCGACCTTTCCAATCAATGAATGTGTACCAGCCCCAGTCCTCTGTGCCTGGCTCATCTATCTCGACGGTGTCCTTAGCCTTATCCCGTAACCACAGCAACAAAGATTGCCCATGAATAGGATTAATAGGGTTTTCGTCCTCTTTCGAGAGATCGAACATATTAGTCGTGAAACTGATTGCGTAGTGCATCGTTCTCTATTCTCGCCAATGCTCAGGTTGATTTAGCACATCGGAGCATCGGACTTCTCCATTTATTCGTCCAATAACGCCGGCGCTTAATTCTTGTACCATCCAAGCACCGGCATGTACTTCAGGTATGGGATATGGCGCTTGATAGCCTTTATTACCAGCCGGTATAAACCCATAACGTGGATAATAATCAGGATGCCCCAACACAAAAACCAATTCGACACCGGTTTCCTTTAATCGGATTAACCCCTTTTCAATTAGCTGGCCGCCAACTCCCTTGCGTTGGGTGTCAGGAAGGACAGCAAGTGGTGCGAGTATCTGGGCTGATACCGGTTCGGTCGTTTGCATAAGCGTTGCTTTTGTAAAAAGAATGTGTCCAATTAGCTGGTCGTCTTCAACAGCCACTAGTGAAAGTAATGGCCTTGCGGTTTTATCGTTGAATAAACCGTTAACAAGATCGGCAATCTCCGAACCCTTTTCTTTTCCAAACGCGCTAATGTGAATCTTTTCAATTTCAGTACCATCCAACGCTGATGATTTTCTAATCTTCAATGATCTTTCCTTTTTTATCCGCTGCCAATCAGACGCGCGGCTATTTGCGTCTGCTGTGTTCACCGATAGGGGGGCTATGTCAATTTTATCCTCATCACCGGACGTGCAGGAGAACGTCGAATGACCTCTTTAAACCCGGCACGGATAAATGCATTAGGTATACCGGTCCACGCGAAAGTAGTGGGTACATCCTTATCAGATTTTGGCTCAACCGGATAGCCGTCAACATTCGATAATGGCCTGAAAGATCGTTGCATGAATTTATCCATTTTTGCGTGGAGTGTGGGGCGGGACAGGTCAAGCAACTTGGCTGCCCGGGAGCGGTTGCCGCCAGTCATTCGAAGCGCTTCGCTGATCAATACACCGGAAATCAGACCCATTGCGCTGTCGTATAGATTTTTCTGAGCACCCCCTTCGAGGGTCTTCCGGGCCCATTGCCGAATCGCATCATCGGCGTCCACTTTAAGGTTGGCGGCAGTTGAGGAGATGGCGCCGATGGTCTGATGGATATCGTTGTCGCCAATGGGTGCTCCCCGGTTGAAGATCAGGGCTTTTTGAAGCGTGTTGGCCAGCTCGCGGATATTTCCCGTCCAGGGGTGAAGGGTCAATAAGGCCAGTGCGCTGTCAGTGATTCCGGGGTTGTCTATTTCGAGTTCAGCTGAGTACCGGCGCAAGAAAAAATCGGTCAGAAGGGGGATGTCGTCGGTACGATCCCTTAGTGGCGGCAGGGTGATGGTAACCACCTTGAGCCGGTAGTAGAGGTCTTCCCTGAAAGTTCCATCTTCGATGGCGCGTTCCAGATTGCGGTTGGTCGCGGCAATCATCCGGATATCTACTGGGATGGTTTCCCGGCCGCCGATGCGCTCGACGCTCTTCTCCTGAAGCAACCGTAGAATCTTGGCCTGAATGGCAAAGGGCATATCGCCGATCTCATCGAGGAAAACCGTTCCTCCATTGCTCTGCTCAATTTTACCGATACGGCGGTGGGTGGCGCCGGTGAAAGCTCCCTTTTCATAGCCGAACAGTTCACTTTCAAGCAAATTGTCTGGTATGGCCACGCAGTTGATCACCAGAAAAGGTTTAGCGGACCTGAGGCTGTGCTGATATATCGCCCTGGCCACGAGTTCTTTGCCGGTGCCGGATTCACCACGGACGAGAACGGTGGCGTCGGAGGTGGAAACCCGGCCGATGGCCTTGTAGACTTCCTGCATTTGTTTACTGCGTCCGATGATGGCCTCCTTGGCATCAATCGCGGGTGCGCCATCCATAGTCACCGGTGATCGCATGAAGCGACCGGCCTCCACGGCCTGCCGGATGAGGGCAAGCATCTCCGGAATATCGAACGGTTTTAAAATGTAGTCAAACGCCCCCAATTTGGTCGCCTCGATGGCCGTCTCGGTCGTCCCGAATGCGGTCATGATGATCACCGGCAGCTTGGGTTCGATTTGATGAATAGCCCGAAACGCCTCAATGCCGCTGATACCCGGAAGGCGCAGATCCAGAACGACCAGATCAGGCAGATCATTGTCCTTCAAAATGGCGAGGGCACTCTCGCCGGAGGCAGCGCTCTTGACGGTGTAGCCTTCTTCGGTCATCAATTTGTGGAAGCTTTGTCGCAGTTGGTCATCATCATCGACAATTAAGATCGTATTCAACACGCACCTCCTATAACCGGCAGCCAGATGGTGAATGCCGTTTCTTTAAATTCAACCGACGTCACATCGATACGGCCTCCATGCTCATCGATGATGCGGGCGGCGATGCTCAATCCGAGCCCGGTACCTTCTGATTTCGTCGTGAAGAAAGGCTCCATGACCCTGCCGATCACAGCCGCCGGTATGCCAGGCCCATCATCCGATATCCGAATCCAGGCCACTTTTCCAATGGTCCGGGTCCTGATCGACATCTTCTCTTACCGTGATGGAGCCGCCTTTGCCCAGCGCCTCGCAGGCATTGATGAAAAGATTGACCAATACTTCTTTCAGTTGCTCCGGATCGGCCGAAACAAGGGGAAGGTTTTGAGAACGGACCACCTTGACTTTCACTTCGTAGGATTTCAGGCGATGGGTCAGCAGCGACAGGGCGTTGTCCACGACTGAAGACGGACTGACCGCTTGCATAACCAGTTTGGGTGGACGGGAGAACTCGAGAAAATTCTGGACGATGGTATCGATGTGGCGGATCTCTGCTGAGATAACATCGAAGTCATCTTTCTGGTCGGCATTCAGGTTCAAGGTGCGGTTCAGTGAGAAAAGCCGCATCTTGACGGAGGTGAACGGGTTGCGGATACTGTGGGCCATGCCGGCGGCCAGCTTGCCGACCATGGCCATTTTTTCGACCTGCTGGAGATGTTCACGGCTTTTGGCCAGTTCGACCTGAGACTGGTCGACATTCTGGATGAGGCCCTCGACGCTTCGCCTCAGCGCAGCCACCACGTTATCGGGTGTTTCGACTGCACCACCTTGCGCTGTTGCCTGAAGCAACTTCGTTATCGGGGATAACACCTGCTTTACAAGGATAAGAACCAGGCACACTGACAGAATGATGTTTATTGTGATGGCAAACCCGGCTATCGAGCGAAGCTGCACGGCTCTGGCACTGCTGAGTTGCTGGGCGGAGCGAACGCTTTGGATGTGCATTTCCTTGTACTTTTCGCACAGCGCCAGAATGGTAAAGAATTGTTCACGAACCCGTTGGTGCAGTTCAGAACCGACGTTGCGGTCTCCGGCCTTGTAATGTGCAATGACCCGATCCTTGAGTGAAATATACTCGTCATACAGGATTTCGATCTGATCGATGGCTTCCGCCTGCTGCTGGTCTAAAGCGGACTGGCGGGCTTCGTCGAGCCGGGCATCGAATAGCCGCCGGTAGTCGTCCAGGCGTGCGAGCCAATCCGGGTTCCCATCCAGGTAATAGTAGGAGACAAACCCTTTTTGATTGACGATTGCGGTCTCCAATGATTCGGCAACCTGCAATGCAGCAACATTCTTATCGATAATATGGAGGATGACGCTTTCTACACGGTACGTGTACCAGACCATCACCAGACCGCCGCAGAGCGTGATTCCAACCAACCCGGTCAGGATCATGTAAATCCGGTGTTTTAAATTCAATCGGTTCCACATAATTGTTGTAAACCGCGGACCATCACTACGGTTTGAACAATCCCCCGCTGCGGCGCATGAGGGTCTGCGCTTCGGCGACACGAAGGCGTTCGGCATGAGCATCTCTCTGTTTGCGAGCGGCTTCCATCTTGGTGGTCAATTCTTCAAAATCAGCCGGTTTTAGCAGATAATCGAAAGCGCCGGACTTCAACCCTTTGATGGCTGTATCGACGGCACCATGACCGGTGAGCAGGATGACTTCCACAACGGGATATTTAGCCTTGACCTGCTTGAGCGTCTCGATACCGTCCATACCCGGCATTTTGATATCGAGAACCATCACATCGATTTCCGGCAGCGCGTCTCCCTCGGTTTCAGCCAGCACCGACAGGGCTTCCTGTCCGCTGAATGCCGTCCGGACCCGGTGACCGGCGTCAGTCAATCGCAAAGAAAGGATCTCGACGAAATCGCGTTCGTCATCGACCAATAGTATGTTAATCGGAAGTTTGACCATTGATATGTTCTCCTTATTGGTTGATATCCTCAGTATGCTTGTCGGTAGATTGGATTGGTTTTCTGGGTATGCTAACGCTAAAGATGGTCCCTTTACCCAACTTGCTATCGACTTGAATCTGTCCACCCAATTTTTCGATGATTCCCCGCGAGACCGAAAGGCCCAACCCCGTTCCTTCACCCGGCGGTTTGGTGGTAAAGAAGGGTTCGAATATTCTGGCCAGGTTTTCCGGCGGGATTCCCGGGCCATTGTCCCGCACGACGGCGATGGCATCTTTTTCGTTGCCGGTGATGATTATCTCAACCATGCCACCCGGTGCGACCGCCTGAAGCCCATTGGAGACCAGATTGATCAGAACCTGGCGAACCTGGTATGGATCGCTCCAAATCCGCATATCCTTTACCTCGCATGCCGCAGAGACCTCGGCCTGGCAGTCGGCAGCGGTCTTGCGGGTTAATTCCACCACCTCGACGGCCAGTTCGGACAGGTTGAACTCCTTGGTCATGGTGTCGGCCGACCGGGCGAAACTCAACAGCTGATGCGTGATCCGCCGGGCGCGTTTCACACTCGTTTCGATTTTCTCCAGCGCCAAATCGAGATCTTTGCGCATCGCGGGCGAAATGGATTCATCTTTGGCAGCCCTGCTTTTGAGCCAACCGGCCGAATCATTGATGATTGCCAGCGGGTTGTTGATCTCGTGAGCCGTCCCGGCCGACAGCGTTCCCAGGGCGGCCAGCCTGTCGGCGGCAATCAGCTGCTCTTCCATTCTGACCCGGAAGCGCTCCTCCCGGGCTTGCTCCTGGCTGCGGACGAGTTTGTCAAAAGCCTGCCGGATCTTACCGACCAAGTGCTCGATTTCAATCGGTTTGGTCAGGTAGTCGAAGGCGCCGGCCTTGATACCGGCCACACCTTCGTTCGTGTTTACATTTCCGGTGATCAAGATGACTTCCGTATCCGGATGCACCTGCCGAATGCGTTCCAGCACTGCCAGACCATCCATACCCGGCATTCTGACGTCCAAAAGAACCACATCCACCGGCTCCTGGGCCAAGGAGGCCAGGGCCTCGATACCATTGCCGGCCTGATTGATCACCGCGCCCCGCTTTTCCAGCCGCCTGGCCAAGGTTTCCCGAAAGCCGCTTTCGTCATCGACGATCAGAATCCGTGTTCTACGTTCGCCACGCCACATCATCGCCTCCTATACCAGGCCCAGTATTTTCCACCAGACGGCACACACCAGTACCAGGGTTGCCAATAAAATGGGAGTCGCCACCAGCCCCGCCTTGGTCAGATCGGAAGATTTGAACTGGCGATAAGAGTAGGCGATGGCGTTGGGTGGGCAGCCGATCACCAGCAGCATGGCAAAAGAGGTGGCCATGCCCAGACAGAGTGCCATTACACGCGGGTCCACCCCCTCCAGCTGCGCCAGGGGGATAACAATGGGCAGTATCAGGGCCGCCGCGGCCACGTTGGCCATGGCGTTGGTGACGACCGCCCCGAATACGGCCACCCCGGCGAACATGATCAGCCAGCCGCTGCCCTTGAACAGGGGAAAAAACAGGTTGGCGAAGTATCGCGCAGCGCCGGAGGCATCCATGCCCAGGCCGAGAGAGATGCCCCCGCCGAAGATAAACAACACCGTACCCCATTCCAGATGCTTGTGGATGTCTTCCCATTCAAGCACCCCGGCAAGGACCAGCGCGGCAATGGCCAGGATCCCCGGGATGGAATAATCGAGACCGTGGATGCCCTTGGTGAGCCACATCCCGAAAGCGACCATGAGGATGACCGTGGTCTTTATCTCCAGGGCCGTCAAGGGTCCCATCTTTTCGTCGAACCGGGGCAGCTTGAAACTGCTGTCGGGACGGTAGACGAAGTACAGGATCAGCACGGCCAGGGGAACGGTGATCAGGCCGGCCGGTGCAGCGAACTTGATCCAGTCGAAAAAGGTGAGTTCCATGCCGGTGAACTCTTTCAGAAATGCCGCGGCAACCATGTTGCGGCCACCACCGACCAGCGTGATCATGCCGCCGGCCGAGCATGCGAAAGCGACTGACAGCATCATGAATTTAGCCGTCCTGGTGTACGGTTTGATTCCCGCCGCCCGCATCAGCGGCAGCATGGTGGCAATGCCGATGGCCGCGGCAGCCGCATCGTGAAACAGGCCCGACGCATACCCGAGTCCCACGGACAAAAGAAAGGTAAAGCGGGTGACACTGTCGCCGGCTTTGCGGGCGATGGCCTGACCGAGGCGCTGGGTCAGCCCGGCCTTTTCCATGGCGATGGCGTAAACCAGGCAGCACATGATGAAGACCACTACCGGGTGCATGTAGGGCGCCCAGGCGCCTTTGACATCGGTCACCCCGGTCAGAATGAGCAACACGCCGATGCAGACGGCAGTTATCTCCAGTGGAATCGGCTCGAAGATGAACAGAAAAAGTAAAAAGGCCAGGGTGGCCAGAAACCGCTTGGCCGTGGGTGACATACCGTCGACGTATACCACGCGGACATCGGTCAATCCAGCCTGGACTGCCGCTTCTTCTAAATGCTTGGCGGTTGCCTCGGGTTGCCCCGGGTTGAGCGCCCTTATGACATATCCCTTGGTTTTCTGGCCGTCTTTGGCGTCAATGGAAAAATCCCCCCCGACCTGGGTTAGGATTGTTTTTTGCGGATCGCCGATGATCTCAAACCGGGTTCCTTCCGGGCGTGGCAGGAGCATGACGAGCAATCCGATTGCCAGTGCCATGCATAACTGTACCAATTTATTTTTTAAAAACATACCCTCTCCCTAAATTTTTTCAGGTAGCGCCGGCTACCATCACGGTTTGCATGCAGCATGAATGATGTCCAACAGATTCTCAAGGCCACAGGGCTTGGTGAGATAGTCGAAGGCACCTTTTTCTATGCCCTCACGGGCCGCCTGTTCCGATCCGTGACCGGTCAGGATGATGACCGCCAGATCGGGATCCATTTTCTTGAAAATCGTAAGGACCTCGATGCCATCCATATCCGTCATCTTCAGATCGACCACAGCCACGTCGAAATCGTTGTTTCGTAAAGTCTGAATGGCCTGCTGCCCCGTGCTGGCGGTGGTTACAACGAGATCCCTTTTCCCGAGGCGCTTGGAAAGCACCTCCAGATAGCCGACCTCGTCGTCAACCAGAAGCAACCGGATCTTACCTTTGATGGTCGCCATGTTTCCTCGCTTAATAACCCCTTCTCAGGGCGATCATTTGAGCCTTGGCCTGGAGTATCTTCTCTTCATGCTCGCGTTTTTTTACCACGGCTCGATCAATTTTGGCCAACAACAGATCGATATCACAGGGTTTCATCAAATAATCAAATGCCCCGGCTTTCATGCCTTCGATGGCGCTTTCCACGGTCGCATGACCGGTCAGCATGATGACCTCCAGGTTGGGGTGCTTCAGTTTAATGGCTGCCAGGGTCTCCAGACCATCCATGCCCGGCATTTTGACATCCAGGATAACCACATCGAAATTCGAGGCGCCATCACCGGTTTTGAGTGTGTCAAGGGCCTCCTGCCCGCTCAAGGCTGAGGCCACCTTCAATTCTCGTTTGGCGATACGCTTGGAAAGCGTTGCCAAAAAAGGTGCTTCGTCATCCACCAGCAGAACAGATGGGGGAACTAACGTTGAGCTTTGGTATGCCATGGGTCTTCCTCCTTTAACAGTTGACATTTAAATTTGTTGCAATTCAGAAACCTGAGGGTGATTTGGGTCAAGCGCACCGGTTTTGTCTTTTGAGATCGGCAAAAAAATGGAAAATGTCGTGCCCTGGCCTTTGGCGCTTTGAACCTGGATGTCTCCACCCAGCTTCTTAATGATCCCGTAACAGATCGAAAGACCGAGTCCCGTCCCCTGCCCCACCGGCTTGGTCGTATAGAAAGGATCAAAAATTCGAGCGAGGTTGGCTTCGGCGATACCGATGCCGTTATCGGCGATCTTGAGAAGAATCTGGTCGTCGTTCAACTGGGTGCTGAGATGGATATTCCCGCCCGACGAATCCATTGCGTCGACGCTGTTGTTGAGCAAGTTGAGCAGGACCTGTTGCAACTCAGCAGACGATACCCACACCGGCGGCAGCCCGGCGTCCAATTGCGTCTCTATCTGAACGCTGGCGTAGCGGGTTTTCTGATCGACCAGAGTAATCATCTCTAATACCATCTCATTGAGATCGATCTGCTTGACCGTCGGGTCGGTCTTGCGCGCAAAGGACAGCAGCTTGTGGGTAATCTCCTTGCAGCGCCCCCCCTGGGTTTTGATCTGGGTGGTGGCCCTTTCGATTTCGGCAAGGTTGTCCGCTGTGGCCGGCTCATCCTCCGCCAACAAATCCTGGATCCAACCCGCCTCCTCCACCATGATGGCCACCGGGTTGTTTATCTCATGGGCGATGCCGGCCGCCAGTTCACCGATGGAGGCCAATCGGCCCGCCTCAACCACCTGGTCGCTCATTTTGTCCTTTTCGATGATGACTTCCTCGATCCGGAGGGTCATGCGCCGTGACATGAAATAGGTGAAGAGGGCAACGATCGCGGCCCAGAAAAGGAAAAGGAGGACGGCGATGATTTTGGTCGTGTTCCAGGTCGCAAAGGCATCCGACACTTCCTGCTGGAAGATCAGTATCCATCGTCCGTTGTTTAAGGGCGTAACGGCAAAAATAAGGCCTTTGCCGAAGGAATCCGGATTTTCCTCGAGAAGGACATTGTCGCTCGTCAGATTGGCAACGAGGACTTTGTCGGTCTCCAGTTTGGCTTCCAGGACTCCCCTGTAGGACCCTTTCAGGCCGTCAACATCCATGTGGGGTTTGGTCTGGAGTTCTCCGGCCCGGTTGAGGATAAACGCAATGCCGGTCGTTCCGATTCGGATATTGGACACCAGGTCATTGAACGCATTGAAGTCGACGGTGGCCCGCAATATCCACCCCCGGTCATTCCAGGGTATTTTTACCGCCACAATAAAATGGGGCGACCCCCGCAGGCCGGTGAAGACGTCGCTGATGTAGTATTGGCTTTGCTGGGTTTCAGAAAACCATACGGCGTTCGCGTAGTCAGCCTGGACCAGGTTGAAGGGACCCGAATAGGCCTGCTGGACCCCCTGGGGATCGATCAAACCCAGATCGACAAATACACCACCGTACTCCTCGCGCAGTATCGCCAGCTTCTTGGTCAGGAAAACGGTGTCGGCCAAGTCTTCGACGGGATGGGACCTGGCCAGGACACGAATATCTCCAAGACGGTCGGTTAAAAAACTATCGATCGTCCGGCTGTGTTTTTTCACCAATACCGTCAAATGATCGGTGATCTTGGTCCGGTAGGCGTCCCCGAATTGCTGAATGATGATAAATCCAATGAAAAGCAGCGGCACCCCGGCGACCAGCATCACGGTCATCACCAGGTTTCTGGTTTTGGGTTGCTCGTGGCGATCGGGTAACGTGTCGATTTTCATACTGTAGCCCTGCCCTCTGTTAGGTACCTGCCTGCACTGTCGGTCATCGACAGCTATGCTCAACCGGGTATCGCTAAATACCCAATGGCAACCTTTATGCCACAATTCAAACAACCGTCCAAAACCAGGGAGTTACTAATTTTAAGTATTTTTTTCAGTAGGATATAAAGAGAAAGGCTGGTAAAAATAGTGATGGGAGCGCTGTTTGGATAGATTTTCAGGTGTCAAAAACCTTTACACAGGTAAAGAATTATTTGTCAGTCTCCTCGTGGGACGGCATATCGAGACCAAACTTGGATAATTTGTAAAGCAGCGTCGGCCGGGAGACCCCCAGCCGTTTGGCGGCCTGGCTGCGATTACCGTCGCAGGCGGTGAGCGTTTCGCCGATTATCAGCCGCGTCACGTGGTCGGTAATATCGTTCAACAAGTTGCTCTTGCCGCTGCTCATATTATTTCGGACCCAGCGTTTGATGATCCCATCGAAGTTTTCGGGCATACCTAGCGGGACCGTTTCCTTCCCGGAGACCAAATACGAAACCTCTTCGGCACTGACCGGCCGGCCCCTGCTGAAAATCAGACATTTCTCAATGGTATTGGCCAGTTCTCGCACATTGCCGGGCCAATTATAGCGCTTCAGGATCGCTTTGGCTTCCGACAAAATGCCGGGATTCCGGACACCCAGGCTTTTCGAAAACCTGGCCATGAAATAGTCTGCCAACAAAGGGATGTCCTCGATACGTTCCTTGAGCGCAGGTAAGTTCAAAGAAACGACATTGATGCGGTAGTACAAATCTTCACGAAATCGGCCCGTTTTTATTTTAGCTTCAAGATCGGCATTGGTGGCGGCAATAATCCTGACGTCTGTCTGTATCGGTCGTTTGCCACCGATGCGCTCGATGCTCTTTTCCTGCAATAGACGCAGCAGCTTGGCCTGGATACCCAATGGAATATCACCGATTTCATCTAAAAAAACCGTTCCCTGATCGGCATATTCTATTTTACCGATCCGTTGCCGGTGGGCGTCAGTGAAGGCCCCCTTTTCGTAGCCGAACAACTCACTTTCCAACAAGCTTTCCGGAATGGCCACGCAATTGACAATGACGAAAGGGCCGTTCACTCTTTTTGAATGCTGATAGATCGCCCGGGCGACAAGCTCCTTTCCGGTACCCGATCCGCCGCGAATCAACACGGTGGCATCTGTCGGTGCCACGCGGCCAATGGCCTTATATATCTCCTGCATGGGTTGCGACTGCCCGACAAGATTTTCGCCACTGGTTTTACCCGGATCCTGGGCAAGGCTGACGGGTGACCGCATGAAACGCCCGGTTTCCAGGGCCATCGTGATCAGCTTCAACATCTCCTGATCGACAAACGGTTTCAGTACGTAATCAAATGCCCCCAGTTTGGAAGCCTTGATAACATCATCCGTGGTAGCGGTCTTGGCCAGGATGATAACCGGACACCGTTGATTGTTCTCACGTAATTTTGAAAGTACGTCGTGACCACTAAGGCCCGGCAGGACGGCTTCCATGATGATCAGATCGAGTGACGTGTGACCGATCGTCTCAAGCAACATCTCGCTTGATTCGGCTTTGATGACGCGATAGCCAGAATTGATGAGAAGGTGCTCTAATTTTCGGCGCGTGCGGCGATCATCGTCTACGATCATTATTCTGTCCAACGTTAGGCCTCCATCCTCAGAATATGGATCCGCATCATTTTTATTTAAGACAAAACAATCCGTGTGATTGGTAGACGTAAATGGATATTGCCGGCGCCCGGTAATAAACGAACAGGCGGCTCTCGCCGGCATTTAACAACTATCCAGTAATGAAGATGATAATTGGTATGATTGCAGAAATCCGTAATTTAACCACTACCCGAGGCGGAATCAGCTGGCCGGCACGACCCCATTGGTGATCTGCGCATAGGCGCTGTGGTTATGAATGGATTCGAAGTTTTCGGCGCTGACGGAAAACCAGGTGATGTTATCGTCGGCAATCAGGCGCTCGGAAATGTCCCTTACGACATCCTCGACAAATTTCGGATTGGAAAACCCCCGTTCGGTCACATATTTCTCATCCACCCGTTTCAGCACCGAAAAGACGTCGCACGAGGCGCAGGATTCGACCAGCTCGATCATGTCCTCCAGCCAAATGAACTTTTTAAATCGGGTTTGAAGCCGGACGATGCCGCGTTGATTGTGGGCACCATGTTCTGAAATTTCTTTGGAACAGGGGCAGACCGAGGTGATGGGCACGTTGACTTCGGAAACCAGGTCGATGTCGTTGCTGGAATTGCTGGATCCGGTAATCCGGCAGTTGTAGTCCATCAGTCCCGGTGCGTGGCTTACCGGGGCCTGCTTTTCGATAAAATAGGGAAAACTCACCTCGATATGGGCCGAGGCGGCATCCAGATTCTTTTTCATGGCCTCCAGCAGGACTGAAAATTTCTTCAGCGAGATCTCCGGGTTCAGCAGGTGGAGCATCTCGACGAACCGGCTCATGTGTGTGCCTTTGTATTCCTGGGGCAGGTCCACGTACATGTTGATCGACGCAATGGTGCTCTGGGAACCGTCGCGGCGGTCCTTGACGCGTATGGGGTAGCGCAGGTTTTTGATGCCGACTTTATCGATGGGGATATTGCGGTGATCCCGCTCATTTTGTACATCTTTCATGATCTGCCTATTGGATGGCGGAGGTGCGTGTAAGGGTTATTTTAACAGGTAATCCATCTTCACATGGCTCATGGCGCGGTAGATATTGCCTTTTATCTTGCGGTTGGTTCGGTAAAGTCCCTCCAGCATCGCTTTGATTTCGGAACGTTTGGTTGCCCCGGCCGATGGGCACGGATTGGCGTACCGGGGAAACTGCTGCGCCCTGGCAAAGCGCCGGATGCTGTTTTCATCGACCATCGCCAGTGGTCGGATCACGGTGAAGCGACCATTGAACAGTTCCTGGCGCGGCACCATGGTGCTGATCTCCCCGGCATAACAGATGTTTAAAAAGAGCGTTTCAATGACGTCGTCTTTGTTATGCCCCAATGCCAGCTTGGTGCAGCCCAGCCCGTCGGCAATCTCGAAGAGCCGCTTGCGCCGGAGCCGGGCGCAGAGAAAACAGGGATTTTCCCGGTTCTCGTCACTATGGGCGACAATCCCGTGGTCCGTTCGATCGACAGTCAAGGAAAATCCCAGGTGTCGGCAGGTATCGGACAGGCTGTCAGCAAAGCCCCCCGGGAAGCCGGGATCGACATAGATGGGAAACAGGTCGTAGCAAACCGGCACCCGCTTTTGCCGTTCGGCCAGCGCCCACAACAGGGTCAGACTGTCCTTGCCGCCGGACAGTCCCAGCGCAATACGGTCTCCGTCTTCGATCATGCCATAGCGGTGGATGGCCTTACCAACCAGGCGGTTCAACGCTTTATAGGTGTAGTTGTGCCGGGGCAAGGTGAAGGCCTTGGGGTCGATCGGCTATTGATCGGTGTCGATCTTTTCTACGACCTTTCCGGCGGCAACTTCCCGCAGGGCGACAACAATATCCTCGTTTTTCGGGGAACTGACCAGGTATTCGGATCCTTCGCGGATTTGCCGCACCCGTGCGGCAACCATATGAACCAGTTTGAAGCGGTTCGGTACTTTTTCCAGACAATCTTCAACAGTAATTCGTGCCACGGAATTCCTCCTGTTACAATATTTCCACCAATTCATAGACCCGCTTGCCGGCCGGTGCGGTGAGCACAATCTCCTCACCGGGTTTTTTCCCGATGATGGCCTTTCCCAGCGGTGAGGTGACTGAAATGCGGCCCTTTTCGATGTCGGATTCTTCGGGGCCCACCAATTGGTATTCCACCTCCTCGCCGGTATCCACATTTTCAAGAATCACCGTGCAGGCGAACACCGCTCGATCTTTGGGCAGGTTGTCCACTTCGATGATTTCCGCGTTTCCCAGCTTGTATCCCAATTCACTGAGCCGGCCTTCGATAAAGCCCTGGCGTTCTTTGGCTGCATGATATTCGGCATTTTCACTGAGATCACCATGGGCTCGTGCCTCTTCAATGGCCCGGATCACAAGGGGTCTTTCGGTGGATTTGAGGTGTTCCAGCTCTTTTTTCAACGTCTGGTAACCTCTTCGGGTCATGGGTATTCTTTCCAATGGGCGACTCCTAAATGATTCACTATTGCAGAAAAACAGATCCCCACGGCACAGGCCATTGGGGAATCAGATCAATCCGAATTCAACCCTCCCCGCGGCAAGCCGCGGGTGGTTCTGCCTTTAACGGCAGTGCTGCGCAGCACCGTAAGGATGAAAGTCTATCGCTTGAATAGTTGCCCTACCATTTGCCCAGAATACTGCTGCCGGCCTGGACTTTATCCCCAACCGCCACCCGGATGTCCGTCTCAGGGGGCAGATAAATATCCAGCCGGGAACCAAAGCAGATCATGCCGAATCGATGTCCCCGTTTCAACACATCACCAGCTTGAACGGCACAAATGATGCGCCGGGCAACCAACCCGGCAATCTGGACGAATCCTACCTTTTTTCCCGTCGGGCTTTCCAGCAGCAAGGCGTTGTGCTCGTTGTCCGTAGACGCCTTGTCGAGGTTGGCGGAAAAAAATTTTCCCGGATGATAGGTCACCTGCCGGATCGTTCCCTCGTGGGGAACCCGGTTGACATGGACGTTGAAGACGGACATGAAAACACTGACCCGGGTGCAGGCACCTTCAAAGTAAGGCGTCTGGTCCACCGGTTCCACCTTTATCACCTTGCCGTCGGCCGGCGAAACCACAATCCCTTCACCGGTCGGAACCAGACGATCCGGATCCCTGAAAAAACAACAGATAAATCCGGTGGTAAAAAGCCCCAGGAAGGCTAGCCACCCAACGCCAAGCAAGGCAAAAACAGCGGTGGTAAAAGCGGACGCGAATATAAACGAATATCCGGCCTTTGCCACTGGAAATGCGGTCTGACTGGGCGGATCGGACCATTTCAATTGTGTCATCGCACGCTCCCCGGCGACAACGGCTGCCGGTAAAAAGCTTTTTCAACCCTTTTATTAAAGGGTTACCTATATCCAATGCCTGCGTCCGTGTCAACAGCTACCCGACACCCGATTTGAAAACCAATCCATCAACTAAAAACAGGCGTCTGACTGGGTTGCCTGGCAGCCAGTGAAATAGCGTGCCCATGTCCATTGTCGGCTTGTGGTTCAATGCCATTGTATGTCAGGCCCGGTTAATGCCCGGCCATTTGAATCTGGGCGTCGGATTTGCGGACATATTCCGGGATCAGGGCATCGATGGGATCGACATCTTGTTTCCTGAACCGCTCCAAAGCCAGCCTGCCCACTGATGCGGCCCGGATGACATGTTGCATGGTATCGGCAAACCGGATGCTCGGGCTCCGGTTCTCAAAGACCCTCCGGTAAAGAAGGGCACCGGAGCCCACCAGGATGGCATTTTCCGGCAGGGCCGCGGCCACCGTTTCCGGCGCACCCACCGATACCCGTGTCGATGGCTGGGCGGATCCGCGATACTGGGTGTAGTAAATCTCTCCCCGCCTTGCGTCAATCATGGCCACCACTGGGCAATCGTGAAGGAAAAACGGAAAGGCCAGTGCCGCCAGGCTGCTTACCCCGACCACAGGCGTCCCCGTGGC
This sequence comes from uncultured delta proteobacterium, assembly GCA_963697405.1. GTDB lineage: Bacteria > Desulfobacterota > Desulfobacteria > Desulfobacterales > Desulfosarcinaceae > Desulfosarcina. The sequence continues at coordinate 18,645 of CAVONY010000010.1, forward strand.
TGCAGCAAGCCCCTTTACCGTGCTGATTCCGATGCGTAATCCGGTAAAGGTTCCCGGCCCCCGGGTGACGGCAATACCGCCGAGGCCCGCAGGTTCGCATCGGCACGCCTCAAGAATCCTGTGGATCATCGACATAAGGTGACGGGAATGGGTTTTTCCCGCGGCATATACCACCTCGGCAAGTAAACGGTCGCCATTGAACAGGGCCACGCTGCAACTGGTGGTGGAGGTGTCGACGGCCAGAAGGTTCATGACCGGGTGTTGCCTGCAGGCTTTTTTTTCGCCTTCGGGGCCCTGGCTTTTTTTGGGGGCGCAGATTCGAGTGCGATCGCCAGGACCTCATCCATGTTCCCCACAGGAACAAATTTGAGCTTGCGTTTGACGTTCTTGGGAATCTCCACGAGATCTCTTTTATTCTTTTCCGGGATGATCACCGTATTGATACCGGCGCGAAGGGCACCCAGGGCTTTCTCCTTCAATCCACCGATGGGCAGCACACGTCCTCTAAGGGTGATCTCACCGGTCATGGCCACATCCTTGTTGACGGGCCGTTCGGTCAACGCCGAAATCAGGGCTGTGGCCATGGCGATGCCGGCAGAGGGGCCATCTTTGGGAATGGCGCCGGCCGGCACATGGATGTGGATATCCCGGTTGTCGAAGATCTCATCTTTCACCTTGAACAGGTCGATGTTTGCCCTGGCATAACTCAGCGCCGCACGAGCTGACTCCTGCATAACCTCACCCAACTGGCCGGTGAGAATCATCTCCCCTTTTCCGTTGATCAGCGAGGCCTCCACATACAGCACTTCGCCGCCGACCTGCGTCCATGCCAGGCCGGTTGAGAGTCCCACCTGGCTGTGCTCCTTGTCCATCTCCGGGTAATACTTGGGCGGTCCCAGGTATTTTTCCAGGGATTGCCGGGTCACCTGGAACGGGCCTTTCGCCCCTTCGGCGATTCGTCGTGCCAATTTTCGGCAAAGGGTTCCCAACTCGCGTTCAAGGTTTCTCAACCCCGCCTCGGAGGTGTACTCGTTAATGACCTGGACGATGGCTCCGTCGCTGAAGCGAATCTGACGTGGCTTGATGCCGTTTTCCTTGACCTGTCGCGGAATCAGGTGCGTTTTCGCAATGGTTTTCTTCTCATCCTCGGTATAGCCGGAAAGGTTGATCACTTCCATGCGGTCTAACAGTGCAGACGGGATGGTGTCCGAGATATTGGCGGTCAGGATGAACATGACTTTGGACAGATCGAAGCTGAGATTGAGGTAGTGATCGCTGAATTCAAAATTCTGTTCGGGATCCAGCGCTTCTAAAAGCGCCGAAGAGGGGTCGCCCCGAAAGTCGGCACCCAACTTGTCGATTTCATCCATCATGAACACCGGGTTGTTTGAACCGGCCTGCTTCAATCCCTGGATGATTCGCCCGGGCAGTGCACCGATGTATGTGCGCCGGTGCCCCCGGATCTCGGCTTCGTCCCGTATGCCACCCAAGGAAATACGCACGAACTTTCGTTTCATGGCATTGGCGATGGCCCGACCCAGCGATGTTTTTCCAACTCCGGGAGGGCCAACGAAACAAAGGATGGGACCCTTGGTCTGGGGGTTGAGCTTGCGAACGCTCAGGTACTCAAGGATGCGGTCCTTGATCCGTTCCAGGCCGTAGTGGTCTTTGTCCAGCACGGATTTGGCCTTCTTGATGTCGATAACATCGGTCGTGGACTTGCTCCAGGGCAGTTCCACCATCCAGTCCAGATACGTTCGAACCACCGATGATTCTGCGGAATCGGGGTGCATCTGCTCCAGGCGGCGAAGCTGTTTGTCGGCTTCCGCCTTGGCATCCTGACTCATCTTCGCGCGTTTGATCTTATTTTTGTACTCGTCGATTTCCTGGGTGCGCTCGTCCAGTTCTCCCAATTCCTTGTGAATGGCCCGAACCTGCTCCCGCAGGAAATAGTCTTTCTGGCTCTTGGATATTTCGTCCTTCACCTCGGATTGGATCTTGGCCTGCATGGCAGACAATTCCACTTCGTGAAACAACAGGTCGTTGACCTTTTTAAGGCGCTCGAAGGGATCGATGATTTCGATAATGGCCTGGGCTTCGTCAATTTTCAAGCGGAGGTTTGAGGCCACCAGGTCCGCCAACCGGCCGGGATCGTCGATGCTGGTGAGAATGGAACCCACCTCGTTGGTGTACTCGCCCCGCAAGGTGAGAATTCTCTCGGAATATTCCCTCACATTGCGCATCAGCGCTTCGGCTTCCAGATCAACTGTGGAGGATTCAGGCTCCTCGATGATCTCGATTTTCACACGATACAAGGACCGCTTGCGCACATATTTGGCAATTCTGGCCTTGGCAATGCCCTGAACGAGCGCCTTGACACGCCCATCCGGCAGCTTGAGCATCCTCAAAATCCGGCTGACCGTTCCGATCTGGTAGATCTCCTCAGGTTTGGGGTTTTCAATCCCCGGATCGATCTGGGTTGCCACAAACAGGTATCGATCCTTTGAAATCGACTCTTCGATGGCGTTGACCGACTTTTCACGCCCCACAAACAGGGGCAGCAGCATATCCGTGAAGATCACCACATCCCGCACCGGCATCATGGGAAGGATCGTTGGAATGATCGCTTCCGGATCGTCCTCCTCGATAATGCTGATCAGATCATCTTTATCCGTTTCACCCATCTTGACTCCTGGAAATATCAATACCCAAATTAATTGAACCCTCTCCTCGGCAAGCCGCGGCGAGGGTTCACCGTAAGGATCAAATCGATTCTCCGCTGGCTCGCTAACCCCGCCGCAAACGACGGGGTATACGCGCGTCGTCGCGGTCCACGGCCCTGTCCTCACGACCATATCGCAAAATGTCTTATATAATAACACTTAATTTTTCTTTGACAATGGCACGCCGATTCTTTTAAGAAGCCTTAGCATCGTGTTTAAAAACGCTTACCGAACCAACCGGTCCTTCGGGTTAACACTTAAAATTAGGCTGATATGACAACACCACTGACGGTGAACATCCTGGCATTTATCTTCGGCACCTGCATCGGCAGCTTTTTAAACGTCTGCATCTACCGCATACCAGCCGCCCTGTCCATCGTTCATCCGGGTTCGAGCTGTCCCCGCTGCAAAACGATGATTCCTTTCTACGACAATATCCCTATCCTCAGCTATCTGCTGCTGATGGGAAAATGCCGCAACTGCCAGGCACCCATCGCCATCCGCTACCCCTTTGTGGAACTGTTGGGCGGGCTCTTCGCCCTGGCCTGCGCGATGTCCTTCGGCCCCACGCTGCACGGCTTGGTCGTTTTCGCCTTCATCGCGACCCTGACCGTAGTCACCTTTATCGACCTGGACCACCGGATCATTCCGGACGCGATTTCACTGCCCGGGATCCCGCTTTTCTTTCTGGCCGCGTTGGCCGTCCCCAGCGTCACCTGGCGCGCCAGTGCCATCGGCATCGTGGTGGGGGGCGGGAGCCTTTTCGCTGTGGCGTGGGTTTACCAGTTCATGACCGGAAGGGAGGGCATGGGGGGCGGAGATATCAAGCTGCTGGCGATGATCGGCGCCATGATCGGTTGGCAGGGTATTCTGTTCACCCTTTTCGCCGCGTCAGCCATCGGTACCATCGTTGGCCTGCTGGCCATGATCCGATCCGGAAAAGGCATGCGGCTGGCCATTCCCTTCGGCCCCTTTTTGGCCATGGGGGCGATCATCTACCTGTTTTTCGGCCCGGGCCTCATCGCCTGGTACTTCAATTTTCTCCGGTAGTTAAGTTTAGATCAAGGCCACTGGGATATTGTGAACGCCGCAAGCGTAGCAGCGTTACGTCGAGGACTTCAATATCCCGAGAACGCAGAGCTGGACCGCAAGATGCCGTTTCTGGAGGGGCACTACTGGATGGAAAGCAAGTACGTGCGCAGGTTGACCTTCTTCCCTTTGATGCCGAGCCGATCACGGATGGCGTACCGATATCCTTCGACCGTCCGGGTGGAAATGCCAAGCAGGCGTGCGATCTCCCTGGCCTTTTTGCCTTGTTTAACCATGGCAGCCACCTTGATCTCAGTCGGGGTGAATCCGAGGTAATCGAAGGAAAGTCTGCGACTCAGCGGTGAAACGATTTCGCTGAGGTTGGAGTCCAGGATGTCGAGATAGGCTTTTTGTTTGGCGTTCAACCCACTTTGTTTCATCTTGATTAAATAAGGGCGAATCAGAGATTTGACATTGTAAAGGACCTTCTCTTCCAAGGCCTTGCGATCTTCGTCCCGCTTTTTCAAAAGGACTTTAAGTGCCGTATTCACTTCAGAAAGGCTGTCGGATCGGGACGCCAGTTCACGGCCTCTGGCTGCAAGCGCCTCCTTGCTTTTCATCTGGTCGGTAATATCGAACAGGATGCCGTTCACGTAGCTGTCCTCCCGCCCCTTAACGCAGGTAGCGATGACATGAATCCAGCGCCACTGGGCAAGGACGCGTTGAAAAACCCTGAATCGATGGTTGAATTTAAGATCCGTGTGACCCTTGACGTAGGCGTAACGCAGCGCCTTGCGGTCATCTGGATAAACGTGGAACCACTGATTGACCTCCTGCGACCGCGTGATGCCGGCGATATCTGTTGCCGAAGGACTGATAAAAAGCACCTTCAACCTCCTGGGACGGACTGGATTCACCAGAAGGCGGAAGACGGCAAAATCCGAAGCGGTCTCCATGAGCAGCTGCTGGCTGGCACGGCTTTCAGCCAAGTCTTTCTGGATTTGACGCTCGCGGGTGATATCCCGGCCGCAGCCGACCGTGCCGATCATCGCCCCTGATTCATCCAAAAGCGGTGCCTTGTGGACGTCCAGAACCAGATATTGTCCACGAACCAGTCCGTCCTCCACAAACCGCATGTTTTTCTGCTTGGTTTTTACGATCTCGTCTGAATTTTCACACACTTCACCGAAAGTGTGACGCTGGCCGTTGGCCCGTTCCAGGTCAGCGAAGTAGACATCATTTTTACCAACCACCGCCTCTGGGCTTTTACACATGAGCAGCCGTTCGCACAGGGCCCGGTTGGCGAACAGGTAGCGGTTGTCCATATCCTTGGCCCAGATCATATCCGGCGCATTATCGGCAATGCGCCGGGTCAGTTTGGTCAAGGCATCGAAATCCGTTTGCCGGTTGGCAAGTTGCCGGGCAAGTTGCCGGTTTTCCGCTTCGAGGTTTTGTATCCGCGCCAACCATTCATCTCGACCCATCGTCTCTCCTGGTGTCATGTCATCCTCAATCCGCTGGATAGTACCCAACCGACCGTGTTGGTCAGGCGATGCCGATAAACTCGAAATTCATCTTGGATTGAAACTTCTCTACCCTTTTGAAGATCTCCTTCAGCATGGTTTGTTCGATGTGGGTCAATTTTTTGGGATTGATGTAGTTGTCCGGCTTGATATCGTCGTCCATTACCGCGGTAATCTGCCGCACAAACCGCAGCTGCATGAGGAAACCGTATGCCTTTTCCAACTCTTCATATTCCTGAGGAGAAATAATTTTCTTGATCCTGAGTTGATCGAGCCGTTCCATTGTGTTGGTTTCATCGATCCTGTTTTTTAGGGCATACACCCGCGCAAAATCAACGATGGGGGTCATGGCGCTTTTAATATCGAAAGCATTGCGATGCCGACCTTTGGATTCAACCACAAAATTGCGAAAAAACCCGAGGGGAGGTTTGAAATTGAGGGCATTTTCGGTCATGTGCCGGAAAAAACCGGGCCACCCATCAAGCGATGCGAACAGATGCTGTCGCAATTCGGCAATCAGCGAGTCTTCTCCAAACCCGCATCGGAAATCGAAGAAAATGCTGGCCTGAAGGAGGTCCTCGGCTTCGGCGGCATGAATCCAATCGCTGAAGTAGCCCTTCCATCGGCTAATGGATTGACACCACTTTGGATTCTTGGCCATGACCCCACCCGCACAAAAATCGTAGCCAGCCTGGTTTAGCAATGTGCAGGCGATGTCACCCAACTTTAGAAAATAGCGATCTACGGAATCAGCGTCATCCGGTTGCGGATCCTGGTAAATGATGGCGTTGTCCTGATCGGTTTTCAGGGTCTGTTCCTGCCGGCCTTCGCTGCCCAAAATCATGAACACGAAGGGCACCGGGGGGGGAGGCATCTCATCCAGGGTCATGGACATAAGCTTATTTAAAATCGCGTCGGACACCGTGGTGATAAAGCGGGTCACATTTTTGGCCGTGGCGCCGCTGTGGATAAGGCTGCGAACCAATCTGGGCAATTGCTGATGCTTATCGATAATAATATCCAGGTCGGTCGCCATCTGAATTTCGCGCAGCAGAAACAGCGGGGATTGCCCCTGGTAGGCCAAAATATCCTTGCTGGACAGCATGCCAATAATGTTTTCGTCGGCATCCCTGATGCCAACATGCTGGAAATCCTCCTCCATCATGGTCATCATGGCCTCGAAAACCAGCGCTTTATCCGATATCGTTCGCAGAGGTGCAGACATGATGCTGCCCACCGGTTTATCGATGGGATGTCCACGCGCAATTACCTTGCGGGCAAAATCCCTTTCTGTGACGATGCCCACCTGTTCCGGGTCCTTCGAACGTATGAACGCATAGCTGCTCTTCTGGCGCAGCATGGTACCGGCAGCATCCCTTATTGAGTCGCCGGCATCGCAGAAGACAGGATTGCGTGAATAGATCTGGGACAAGGGTTGATTGAAAAACTGAAGGCTGCCCTCTTGAGGGTGCAATGTTTTGGCAATAATCGCTGCATATGACCGGCTGAGCATCCGTTTTCCGAATGTATCGGAAAAAAAGTCTGAGAATACGCTGTATTTCTCACATAGCTCAAAAAAAACATGGCTGGGCAGCACACAAAAAGTGGCGTCTTCGATCACTTCCAGAGTGCGCACAGCCAACCCGTCATTCAGGAGCATGGAGATACCGCCGAATAGATCACCTTCGGACAGCAAGTCACGCATATTCTTGGCGCCCTTTTCTTCAAAATACCGCTCCGCCGCACCTTTTTGCAGCATGTACAGGTAGCCAACGCGTGTCTTGCCCTGGACGAAAGGGACGGTTCCCCGCGGGTGGTGAATGCGTGAGAGTGCTTGGGCGGCACGATCGAGCTCATCTTCGGGCAGGAAGGTAAAGGGATCGATGCCGGACAAAAAAAGACGCGATTGGACGACCCTGGTAATGGCATCTATGGATTCATCAAAGATATTTTTACTGAAATTGGCCAAAAAATATTCATAAAAGGCCTTGTTCTTGGTACATATCTCCATGATAACGCTGTCCGGTATGGAGATGGCGTGCAAATCGGTGTCCACCTGGGCAGTCCTCAGGGATATGCCGGCGTTCAACATCACCGAGATCCCCCCGAAGACCTCCCCCTGCTTGATGTATCCGCTCAATTCCGGTTCCCCTCGATCATCCTGATAGAGGGAAAGCTGACCTCGCATGATCACCAGCACATTCTCGATGCGGGTCTTTCCCTGCGTGGAAATCGGGTGCCCCCTTTCAAGATGGAGCAGTTCGGCTTTGGCCACAACCCGATCGAGTTCGTCCTTGGTGAGAAATGAGAAATGAGGCATGCTGGAAAGAAATCGAAAAATGCCTGCTTTCATCTGATCATCCTTATCTGAAGGAAATGAAGGACCGCGCCGAAAATAAAAATGGGGCGAGCGACCCCGTCGCTTGGACCCGCGGACCGTCGGCTGCAAAGATTAAACCATCAACACCAGGCAATGTCAACTTCCCGGTGGAAGCGATATCATTGTATTCAGGGATGTTATACAGTCCGTGAGTTGACAGCGACGAGCACGGATTAGACCATTATCAATGGGTACAACAGGCTAAAAGGGGTTTCCTCCAGCACAGTCCCAAATCAACAGGTTGATGGTGCTGGAAGGAATGAACAAAAGGATTGTTTTACAATAACTGGGCCATTTTCTGAGCGACTGCCCTGAACGCTTCTGAGACGGGGGATTCCTTGTGCTGCTGCTGATAGGAGACGCCGGCGTCTCCGCATTCCACCATCTTTTGATCAAAGGGGATTTTTCCAAGGAAAGGAATGCCGGCGGCAAGAGCGGTTTTTTCCCCGCCACCGGATCCGAAAAGATCAATAAACGAATCGCAGTGGGGACAGGCGAACCCACTCATGTTCTCAATGAGCCCGTAGATTTCCATCTTGACCGTTTTGCAGAAGTTGATCGATTTTCTGACATCCGCCAAAGAGACTTCCTGGGGAGTGGTAACGATGATGGCCTTGGCATCGGGAATAGTTTGGGCTATGGTGAGTGGTTCATCGCCGGTTCCCGGAGGGGCGTCAATGAGCAGGAAATCGAGGTCGCCCCACTCCACGTCTCCAATAAACTGCTGGATGGCCGAATATTTGACCGGACCACGCCAGATGATCGCCTCATCTTTGGTTGGTGTCAGCGACTCGATGGAGACGGCGCCCAAGTTTTTCGAATAGCGCATGGGATTGAGTTTCCGGTTGGTTCCCAGATCGAGCATTCCGGAAAGTCCAAGCATTCGGGGAACATCGGGGCCGTGAAGATCGACATCCATGATTCCCACCTGGCAACCCATACTCGCCAGAGTCAGCGAAAGATTCACAGCGGTGCTGGTTTTTCCGACACCACCCTTGCCGCTCATGATAATAAATTTGTGTTTGATGCGACCCAGCGCACCCTTGACATCAGCGTCTCTCTTGGCCTGAGTGTTGGCCTGCTGATCCGCTGTTCCCATACTGCTTTGAATTTGTACCATCTTTTTTATCTCCAGATCAGGCCAGCGCGCAAGGGCTGCTACCGAGATCAGCACCCGGCGGGTGCCTGCGGAAGGCAGCGCAATCGAAAGTGTCAATATACCGGTTCGACCGGCTACTGGCTAAGGTAACGGTGGAAGTCATCCTGCCCGCACCCGGGACATCCTTCCGGCCGGCCGGTACCCAGAGGCTCATTCCACTGGTGTTGACATTTCCGGCATGAGAACTGACGTTTCTCTTCAACCATTTTGTAGTTTCCGCCATCGATTTTGATGGCTTTTCCGTTGATCAGCGCATCGGCCACCGTCTGCCTCGCCTTGTGGAGGATTCGACCAAATGTCGCCCGCGAAACCCCCATGCACTGCCCGGAATCTTCGTGGGACAACCCATCCAGGTCCGCAAGTCTGAGCGCTTCCCGCTCATCCACAGTAATGCACACCTCGGCAAGGTCAAGCATGGGGATGCCGCGTGGCTTGAAAAAGCTGATTTTTGGATTGAATGCCACGAGTCGGTCTTTTCTGGGTCTTCCCATGAGGCCTCCATTAAAGCATATGCTCGGTTACAAGCTGTTATTCTTACCGGCTTCCATACTCAAACCATTTTCCCCGGCGACAGGGGAACAAGATGATACCAGCGCTAACCCCGATGCTGCACAAACAAAATGAAAGAAATGATTGAACGATGGGTATCAAAATAAATATGGCCAATTTACTGCCATTTTCTGGAAGTCACGAATGGTGGGTTCCGGGAATCGTATCGTTTTTCTCATTTTGTTTAATTTTCAGGAAAGTTGGGGCTAAGACGGCAATATATTTTGGGTCTATTTTCTACCAGGCTGATGTGATCGACCTCGTCAAGATGGGGATATTAACGGGGACGATTGGGGCCGGCGTTTGAGCCAGGGATTTCCGGCGGTTCCACTTTCGGGTTGACCTGGGTGAAGTACTCACGCGAGTCTTTCACGAAAAGCCAATAGGTGCCCGCGATCGCACACAACACCACAGTCACACAGAGCATGGTTGAAATTATATTATGGGGAGTAACGATAAAATAAAAAGTATCATTGAGAACAATAAAAATATTCCCCACCACCACCAGCGCCCTGGCCCATTTTTTTATCAATACATGCAGAAAACATAAACAAAGGCTGACAACCGCCATTTTCATGATGTCTTTATCCGAACCCGCCACCATCTCTTCGGCCCAAAATAGCGAGTAGATAAAGATCGGATGGCCAACCCAGGCCACCGCCAGAATGGCAAAGCTTTTCTTAAAGCTGGCGGGAGATTCGCTGAAACGGGCAAAGTAATCATTCATGAGCGGCTTTGTTTCTCCATCGGGTTAACATCGCAGGGTGACACACGTAGTGGATCTTGTTTTGAACCTTCCCCACGGCAAGCCGCGGGGAGGGTTCACCATAAGGTATATATCGATTTCCAGTTTGCTCACCAACCCCGCCGCAAGCGACGGGGAACGCGTTCGCTATCGCGGATCAATCGTCGGGTGAACTCACCGTGAGCGTCTGGCCCACATGGATCACCGTCTTTTCAGTCAACTTATTAATAGATCTCAGTTTTTCTACCGACAGGTTATACCGCCGGCTGATGCTGAAAAGGGTATCACCGGCAGCCACCGTGTGGGTCTTCACCGTCGCCGTCTTCTTGACCGATGGTGGGCTGGCCGAAGCAGCCGTCCGTGCAGCTCCCTTTTCAAGATTGCCGACCTTCTTCAGGGTTTCGTCGGTTTTCTTTTGCAGGGCATCCAAGCTCATCGCCAGGTGGTCCATTCTCAGGGACATGGAGGCTTCCGATCGATCAAACCGGGTTTTAAACGTTTCAAACGACTTGGCCTGCTCCCAGATGCGGGTGACTTTTTCATCCACGTCATCGAATTTTTCCAGTCGCTGTTCCAGTCGTTCGATTTTCTGCTCCAGTGCACTGAGGGATGCCTGGTCGGTGGGTTCGTTAATGTTGGAAAAAAGAAGCATCACCAGCAGCACGACGCCGACGGCACCTGCGATGCCTATCCCCCAGTACAGATATCGCACCGGGCTGCCCGAGAGAAAAGTGGCCTTCTTCAAGCCCTTTTCTTTTAATGAAGCGTAGCCGTCATCCTCGTAATAGGGATCGCTTTTCTCTGGTTTTGCAGCTTCGCCGTCTCCCGTATCTTTCCACTTCATTGCCGTGCCTCCACAGCGTCCGTTGAACTGATTATGAGGGGTTAGGAAATGCCCAATGAATTTACCTCTCTATAAACCAAAAGGGTAATGGACATCAACCCCAATTCCATTGTTTTTAATAGCCCGGAACCATTGTCCAGCTCATGCAGGCAACCGTCACGGCACCTGAATCGTCCCGTATAGCGGGCCGTGTCCGTATTGACCTGTCCACGCATTTCAATTATGGTTGCTCAATCTTTTTCTTCTAACCCGCAGGAAATGACTATGGCTGATCACTCACACCGTTTTATTGAAGAATTCGATGGGTTTATCGGATTCGGTCTAAATCCTGAATCCGACATGGATGCCGTGACCTACTATCTTCAGAAATTTTCGGATGACCAGTTGATGTCGCTGCTCAGAACGCGGCTAACGAACGAAGATCGCCAGGCCATTTTTGATTTGCTCTCCGGCTTGCTGCGTAAACACCTCACGGAGCCTGAATACCACCGCTATTTTTTAAAAGACAACCACTAATCACTGACCCCAGGGAAACAACATGCTCACCGACACGCAACTGAAACGCTACGCCGACGTATTGCTGTGGGGACTGACTACCGCACGCAGCAAGCCCTTTAAAAAGGGCGATGTGGTATTGGTCCGTTTTAACCTGGACGCGATTCGTCTAGCGGAAATCCTTGAAAGCAGGATTCTCGACATGGGATTGAACCCGGTGCGCCGCATGAACCCGACCCCGAGGATGGAAAAGAATTTCTTTGGTCTGGCCAACCGCCGCCAGTTGGTATTTGACCCGCCCGGGGAAGCGGAGCTTTATCGGAACCTCAATGGTTCCATTTTCCTCCACGCCCCGGCGTCAATTACCCATTTGAGCACCATCGATCCAAAAAAGATCAGCCGGTTCACCCTTTCCAAGAAATTTTTGCGGGATATCCTTGAAGAACGCGAACAGGTCGGGCTTTTCAGCTGGACCCTGTGCATGCTTCCAACTGCTGAGCTGGCTCACCACGCCGGTTTGGCCGACGGAGAATATGCCAAACAAATCGTCAAGGCCTGCTTTTTAAACCGGCGCGATCCGGTGAAACAATGGAAAACGGTGTTTAAAAATGCCGCGGTGATAAAACAGTGGATGAACAGCATGGCGGTAAAATACTACCATATCGAGTCCGCCAGGGTTGATCTTAAGATCACGCCCGGTGAACAGCGACAATGGATCGGCATCTCGGGCCACAACATCCCCAGCTTTGAGTTGTTTGTCTCCCCGGATTGGCGGGGGACCAGCGGGGTGTATTATGCCGATCAGCCCTCTTACCGCAGCGGGAACCTGGTCAAAGGGGTCAAGCTGACCTTTAAGAAGGGGGTGGCCGTGGCCGCTCTTGCCAAATCCGGCAGCGATTTCATACAAAAGCAGCTGAAAATGGACCGCGGCGCGTCCAGGCTTGGCGAATTTTCTCTGACCGACAAACGATTTTCAAAAATTAACCGGTTTATGGCCAGCACCCTGTTCGATGAAAATTTCGGCGGCCGTTGGGGAAATTGCCATGTGGCCCTTGGCGCCAGCTATGCCGATACCTACAGCGGGAATGTGCAGTCGCTTACCAAAGAAAAGAAAGCCAGGCTGGGGTTCAATGATTCGGCGCTTCACTGGGACCTGGTCAACACCGAAAAGAAGCGGGTGGTGGCGCACCTGGCCGACGGTCGCCGGACAACGATCTACGAAAATGGATGTTTTACGTATTAGACTTTGTATTTACCGAAATCCTCGGGGGAGAGTTTTTCAAGATATTTGGCCCACTTTTTCCCCTCCTCGCTGTCGTCCAGGACCTCACCGGTCGCCTTGCCGCTTTGCGATTTTTCCATTACCCGCTCATCTACGAAAATGGGCGCATGAAAACGCAGGGCCAAGGCGATGGCGTCGCTGGGCCGGGCATCCATGGTAAATGACCGATCTTCCGAAGCAAAATGGATCTCTGCGAAGAACGTATTTTCTTTCAGGTCGCAAATGTCGATCCGGTTGATGTGGACATTAAGCACCTGAGTCAGGTTCTTAAACAAATCATGGGTCATGGGCCGGTCAAATTGAATATCCTGAAGGGCCGACGCGATGGAGGTCGCCTCAAGCAATCCGATCCAAATGGGAAGGGTTTTATCCCCCTCTTCGGTTTTCAAAAGGATTATGGGCGTATTTGACGCAGGATCCATGGCCAGACCCGCGATGTTTACCTTATGCAGCAATGGTCGTCTCTCCTTTTCCTGGTGCGGCGTTCTTGGGTCCGCGAATCAGCCGCCCCCACAGCGAGTGAGCGTGGGCTCCCTTTATCATTATATCCGCAACGGTCCCTGTCAACAGTTCTTTCTTGGTCAGCAGGTCGTCGGGAACGGCAAAATGGATGATGTGGTTGGATGATGCGCGGCCGGACCATCGGACAGGTTGGGATGCACTGTCGGCGTCATCTGATTTGAGACCCCGGCTGGGACCTTCCACCAGAATTTGCAGGGTCTGGCCGACGATGGCCTGGTGCTTTTCCCGCGTAATGGTTTCCTGAAGATTCAGCAGTGCCTGAAGTCGCTCCTTTTTAACCGATTCAGCAATCTTGCCGGAAAAGGCGGCGGCCGGGGCGTTGGGCCGATCCGAATACATGAACGCGAAGAGCCCGTCGTACCGGACGTTTTCAATCAGGTCCAACGTGGCCTGAAATTGACGATCGGTTTCACCGGGAAATCCCACGATAAAATCAGAGGTAATGGCGATATCGGGGCATGCCGTCCTGAGCCCGGCGATCTTTTCAAGGTAGGCGTTACGGGTATACTTGCGGTTCATGCGCGTTAATATCCCATCATCACCGGATTGCACCGGCAGATGGATGTGGTGGCACAGTTTTTCAAGACGGCCAAACGTGCGAATCAGATCATCGGAAAGGTCTTTGGGATGGGAGGTGGTGAATCGTATTCGGCTTAACCCATCGACACCATCCACCCGCTCCAGTAATTCGGCAAAGCTGCAAAGCCCCTCTTTGCTCCCGTAGCTGTTGACATTCTGGCCAAGAAGGGTCACCTCCCGGACACCTTGTTCCACTCGCATCCGGATCTCCTCTATGATGCGGCCCGGATCGCGGCTGGCCTCGCGTCCGCGAACATGGGGCACCACACAATACGTGCAGTAGTTGTCGCACCCGCGCATGATGGTGACAAATGCCGACACCTGGCGGTCGGAAACCGGGCCGGCCACCGGGCCATCCACATCGATGGTGTCCGACAGCCGTACGTCCACGATGCGACACCGGGAGGATTCGATACGACGGACCATCTCGGGCAGGCGGAAAATCGCATGCGTCCCGAAAACCAGGTCCACATGGGGCATGCGTTTTAAAATGCTTTCGCCTTCCTGCTGGGCCACGCAACCGCCTACGGCCACAATCAGGGACGGGTTGGCGATTTTGATTTTGGCCAGGCGCCCCAAGTAACTGAAGGCCTTCTGTTCCGCTTTTTCACGGATGGTGCACGTGTTGACAATGACCATGTCCGCCGATTCGATCGCATCGGTTCCGATATATCCCAAAGGCGCCAGCACACCGGCGATCTGATTGGCGTCGTATACGTTCATCTGGCAACCGATGGTGCTGATATGGAGCAATTTTGGCTTCATCAAAAGAATCGATCCCTTCTAATCAACGGCCACCTGTCCGTTATCACCGGCCGGCCATCTGAAATTATCATCCGCAAGGCCGTCCGACACTGCATCGTCAACCGGAACCACCCCCACCTCGCCGGTAAAACCGGCCATGATGCCGTCCACCATCGTTTCACAGCCCGGCGCGATGATGATCTGCACCAGGCCCTGTTGGGGATTTAGGGTGGACATGACGGCAACGTTGTCATAGGCCTCAAGGATGAATTTGACAAAGGCTATCTGACAACGGTCTACCCGGTAAACGCGTCTGGATGTTTCCACTGTTGCCTATCACCTGACCTTTGCCGTTGACAACCCGAAACCGACAGAAATGCCCTGAGCGACGTCACGGCGTTTCTTTCTTGTTCGGAACCGGTTAATAAGATATGCCCCATCCATGGAAAAACAATGGCAGACCATCAACCCGGACCGGGAAATGGTTCGCAGCCTGTCCCGTCAGGTTCAATGCAGCCCGCTTGTCGCAAGGCTTCTGGCCATTCGGGGCATCCAATCCAAGGTCCAGGCCACCCGATTTCTTCATCCCTCGTTCAGCGATCTTACCCCGCCAATGGAACTGGCTGGTATGGACGACGCGGTCTTGCGTATTTACCGTGCCCTGGAGAATGACGAAAAAATTCTCGTATTCGGTGATTACGATGCCGACGGCATCACTGCCACAGCGGCGCTCATCGCCTTTCTCAGACACTGTGGTGCACGGGCCAGCTATTACATCCCCCACCGGATTGCCGACGGCTACGGACTGGGCACCGATTTCATCTACAGTCGGGCGATTCCGGCCGGCGTCAGCCTGATCATTACCGTGGACTGCGGCTCGGGCAGCAGTGACGCCGTATCTGTCGCCCGGCAAGCCGGCATCCATACCATCGTCACCGACCATCATCCGGTTGCCAGAATTCCCGGCGATGCCGTCGCCGTGATCAACCCCACCCGGCCTGAATGCCATGCGAATCTTGCCCATCTGGCCGGCGTGGGAGTGGCCTTTTACCTGATCATTGCCCTACGAGCCCACCTGAGAGAAACAGGGTTCTGGAAAAACCGCCGTGAACCCAATCTGAAACACCTGTGCGATTTGGTGGCGGTGGGCACCATCGCCGATGTCGCTCCGCTGATCGGCGAGAACCGTGCACTGACAACCGCCGGCCTTCGACAAATAAACCAATGTGCTCGTCCCGGCATTGCTGCGTTGATGCGCATGAGCGGGTCTCCGGACACCCCGACGGATGCGGAAGCCATCGCATTCAGACTGGCGCCCCGTCTCAACGCGGCCGGCCGCCTGGTGCACGCCCGCATGGCCTGCGAGTTGCTGCTCACCGATGACCGTCAAAAAGCCGACCGCCTGGCCAGGGCCCTTTGCCGGCTGAACAATCGGCGCCAATCCATGGAACAACACCTACTGAAAACGATCCTGGACAGCCTGCCCCGCCCACCTGGGCAGATGGCCCAGCCGGTGTTGGTCATGGATGGCAATCGCTGGCACGAGGGGATTCTGGGCATTGTCGCCTCCCGCCTGGTCCGGCAGTTCAATCGACCCGCGGTCGTGATCAGCACCCGCAACGGCATGGGCAAGGGATCGGCTCGCAGCATCGACGGCATTGACCTGTCGGCTGTCTTGGAAGGATGTGCGGATCTTCTGGATCGATTCGGTGGACATCCCCTGGCGGCGGGACTGTCGCTACCCACTGCCAATATCGCCGCATTCAGAAGCCGTTTGGAAACGGTTGTGGGTCAAATGACGGCCGATCTTGGCGCGAAACCGACACTGTCAATTGATGCCCACGTTCCGCTGGACACGATCACCCCGGAACTGATGAACAGTCTGGACCGCCTCGAGCCATTCGGCCAGGGTAATCCGTACCCGCTTTTCATGGACACCGGGGTGCGGGTACACGCAAGTAAAACCGTCGGTGATCGCCACTGCCAGATGGTTCTGGAAAGCGAATCCGGCAAAGGTGGGAAACACCCGGCCATACAGTTCAACGTTGCGGGTGTGCCGCCGGGGGTGGACCGATTTACGAAAATTGCATATAGGCCCCAATGGAATTACTGGAACGGCAGAAAGCGCCTTCAACTCATCGTCGAAGATGTCGACCCGGGATCCTGATGGTTGATGGGTAAAGGTCTGTTCCCGCACCCCCTTCGCACCGATTTTTTAATCGACACGTTACTTTTTTGTCTTGCAATAGCCTGGACATCTTACTTATATAGAGACAGTCAAATGGCATGTGCCAATCCATTAACCACAGGTGACCTTCCATGGCAAAAGTTTTCAGACCCAGCAATCGTGAATCCAGTATTCTTTCTAGGATCGAATCTTCTAAAGAACATGCCAGACGCGCAGCAATCAACATCGTAAGGGATGATCCGACCCGGTTCGCCAATCCTATCGCCATGAAACTGGTGGAAGAGCACCTAGTGGAGACCACCAACAAAAACGCTCTGGAAGAACAGATTCTCAAATGTCTGGAAACGCTGTGTCATGCCGATGAGTTTGATGTGGACTACCAGATCGCCCCCTTCAGGAATCTGGTCCAGCAGCCCAACGTGATCAGCCTTTTTTTGACCGCCTTCGTCATCGAAAAGCTGATTAACCACAAATCGGTGGTGGACATCTTCGGATCGGACGCAGACATTTACCTGTGCGTCCACAAGCAGGTTGCCAAGCTTCTTCCCTGAGCGAAACCATGGGCCCGAGTTTCCTCCCCCGACTGGTCAACAGTCCTTTTGGCGATCCTGCCCTGTTCGTCCCCTTTCGTTACCAAAACCGCGCCATGCTCTTTGATCTGGGAGACATTGCATCCCTATCTTCTCGTGATATTCTCAAGATTACCCACATTTTTATCACCCACACACACATGGATCATTTTGTGGGGTTCGACCGACTGCTGCGCATTTTCCTCGGCCGGGACAAGAACCTTTTCCTGTGGGGTCCGCAGGGCTTTCTGGCAAACCTGGAGGGGAAGCTGGCCGGTTATTGCTGGAATCTGGTGGAAAATTACCAGAACCGATTCATCCTTCAAGCCGTCGAATTGCATCCGAACCGGGCCATCGTCAAAAGCTACCCATGCCATAACGGATTTACGGCCGATAGCAGCATCCGGGAAATGCCCTTCGACGGCATCGTCCTCGCTGAACCGGGGTTAACGGTGAGTGCGGTGCATCTCGACCACGGCATCCCCGTTTTAGGGTTTGCCCTGCACGAACGATTTCACATCAACATCATGAAAGGGCAGCTGGAAAGCCTGGAATTGAAACCCGGCCCATGGCTGAACCGCTTCAAGGCCATGCTTTACAGGGGCGCTGACCCGCAAACGCCGGTGGAGATTCCATCACCCGACCATCCAGGCTCCGAATTGCGGTTTCCCCTGGTAGAACTGCAATCAGCCATTGCACGCATCACACCGGGCCAGAGTCTGGCTTACGTGGCCGACGCCGCCGGAACCGGCGAGAATTTAAAAAAGATCCGTAATCTTTCAGCTGATGTGGATCATCTGTTCATCGAAGCGGCTTTTTCTCATGCCGACCGGGACATCGCCGAACGAAAACGTCATCTCACCGCCCGTCAGGCAGGTGAAATTGCCCGTTCCTGCCGGGTGAGGCAGTACCACCTGTTCCACCACTCTCCCCGCTACGCGGACTGTCCCGAAATTTTGGAAGCGGAAGCGAAAAAAGCCTTTATGGAGCATACGACGCCTACAGATGAAAACTGAGTGCGTTGGGAGCGTTAAAATCCGTGGAAGTGGTTTTATCAGGTGGATGGGTTTTGCGGGTTTAAAAAAAGGGCAGGATTCGTTCAACCCCCTTCATTTTTCACCGATCAGCAATAATTGACCCAACGCCAACCGGCACCGGTGGGGGCATGGTTTCCTGAATCCGGTAGAAAGAGTCCCGCCTTGCCGGTGTAAAACCGGCCCGGCGGATGATGGTGACGACAGCGCCAACGGAAGCCTGGCGGTCGTGACCGGCCTCTTTGTGGACATGCTCTTCCACCAGCACCCCGCCAAAATCATCAGCCCCTGCCAAAAGCCCCAGCTGCCCGGCGGAAATGTTTTCCGAAAACCAGGATGACTGAATGTGGGGAAAATTATCCAGCACCAGCCGGGCCACGGCGATGATTCGCACGTATCTGGCCGGGTGGGCGGGATGTTTCACCTGTTGAGACAGCGGTGTCCGGCCCGGTTTGAATGACCAGGGGATAAAACTGGTAAATCCCGAGGTGAGATCCTGCAGGTGGCGCAGCCGGAAAAGATGGTCGATGATGTCATCATCGGTTTCTACATGGCCGAACATCATGGTGGCCGTGGTCTTGAACCCGATGCGGTGGGCCTTTTCGCAGACGTCAAGCCACTGGTCGGTGGTGGCCTTGCGGGGGGCAATGATCTTGCGAACCGATTCGGTAAGAATTTCTGCGCCCCCGCCGGGGATGGTCCGAATACCAGCACTCCACAAGGTCTGCAGCACGTCGGTAACAGAACAATTCTCCCGGCCGGCCATGAAAACAATCTCCGCCGGGCTGAATGGATGGATGTGTACATGCGGGCAGGCGCTGCTGATGGTCGCAATGTAGTCCTGCCAGTCTCTGAGTCCGACTTTTGGATTGTGCCCGCCCTGGAGCAGCACCGTGGTCGCACCTTTAGCGGCGGCGGTTGCCACTTTTTCCGCCACCTCCTGCGGGCTGAGCAGATAGGCCTCTGCATCATTGTTTTTTCGGCAGAAGGCGCAAAAGGAACAGCCGGTCGCACAAACATTGGTGTAATTGGGGTTGGTGTCCACCACAAAGGTAACCGTGCCGTCCGGAAAACGCCGGACGCGCTCCTGGTGCGCCAGATTCATCAGCTGTCCCATCGGTAAATCGGAGAGCAGTTCAAGTGCCTGAGCGCGACTATAGCGCTGTTTTTTCTCGGATTTTAAATTTGGCGATTGTGATTTACTTGTCATTTGTTTTTTGGCTTTGATGATTTATTGACTGATTCAACCGTCAGTTTGAAAAAGCGGGCTGCGGCCCAGTTCCTCAAACTGCCTGAAAAATAATTGTTGACCGCAGATATCCCGCTCGTCCAGGCTCCGCCGGATGACTTGAAAATACCGCCGGATCGTGGCGGGTGGAAGATTGAGGGCTCCGGCTGCCTCCGGTACGGCCTGTTCAACCAGGAAGGGCTCTCGGACCCTAAATTCGTCCAGCCAGTCTGAAAGGGTCGATTTGATCGCTTCGGAAGCGTCTTTTCTCACCACCCACCGGGCAAAGACAAAGGGAAGCCGATGGATCTCGAACCATTTGCGGGAAAGGTCGGTGATGAATAATGGCTGTGCACCACCGGCTGTCTGACCTTTTACCAGGGCACGATCACCGATCAGCAATTCCCCATCCGGAACCCGGCCAACGGCCGCAATATGCGGAAGCCGACTGAACCCGTGGATGTTCCCCAGAAGCAGGTACAGCAGTCGGATGCTAGAAGCGGACTCGCCGGTCACCCGGATGGTTCTCGGTGAGTGTATCTCCTCAAAGGGAAGGCGTGAGAAAAAAAGCACACTCATGCATTCACCGTCGGCGGCAATGCCAAAGCGCCCCACCGTTTCCACTACCCCGTCAAGCGCCTTTAGTCCGCCGACCGGCACGGCAGCGGCAACGACCTCCCCGGACAAGAGGGCCCCAATGCTTGCCCTGGGTATCACCGGCACGAACCGGCATCCCCGGGGGGCACCCAATTGCCGGTAAGGCGCCATGTTGGTGTAGGGGATCATGGCCACCGATGCGGTCATTTAACCCCGCCTCTGGGTGAGAACACACCGTCTCGCTCCACGGGCGCAAATCCAGCTCGATGGATGCTCTCCTCCATCTTGGCCCGCGCCATCCCCACCGGTGTGGCTGCGCCGGCCAAGTGGGCGATTTTCTCTTCACTGATGGTGCCGTCCATGTCGTCGGCCCCCCAGCTCAACCCGGCTGCACCGGTTTCCAGTCCGGTCATGGGCCAGTATGATTTCAAATGGGGAATATTGTCCAGTACCAATCGCGAGATGGCCAGAACCGACAACGTTTCCAAGGGAGTGGGCCCGTTGTCGATGAAATTGCCTGCCCCCGGTTGGAATGGCAAGGGGATAAAGCAGGAAAAACCTTCTGATTGATCCTGGGCTTGTCTTAGAATCAGGAGATGCTCGATGCGCTCAGTCCAGGTGTCGCCGAACCCGAAAAGCATGGTGGCGTTGGTGGGTATCCCTTTGCTGTGGGCCAGCTGGTGGATGCGCACCCAGCCGTCGGGACTGGTCTTGTTTTTCCAATGCTGCCGATAAAGCCGGTCGGAAAAGATTTCCGCACCACCGCCGGGCATGGCGTCCATGCCGGCGGCCTTGAGCTGATCCAATACCGTCGATTCGGACAAGCCGGCCGTTTTGGCAAAATAATCGATCTCCACGGCCGTAAAGGACTTGATGTGCAGGGTCGGGTATCGGTTACGCAGGGATCTGACCAGTTCCAGGTTCCGCTCAAAGGGCCAGATCTGGTTCAGCCCGCCGACAATGTGCACTTCCGTGGGCTCCAGCCGTTCCACCTGTGCGAAGATCTCCGGCTCCTCCATCACATATGCGTGGGCTGCATTTTTGGATGCGGCGTAATTGCAGAAGGTGCACCCGCTGCCGCAGACGTTCGTTGGATTGATCTGCAGGTTGAACACGTAGGTGGCTTGCCGGCCAAAGCGCTGTTGGCGGTTGGCCAATGCCGCCTCTCCCAGCCGGTGAAGGCGATCCGGGGTGATAGTTTCGGCCAGGCCGTATGCTTCTTCCCGTGAAAGACGCTCACATCGAGCCCCTTTTTCCAGCGCCTGCTCAAACATTAAGGTTACCCATGGCAGATGATTCCTATCCAGGATCTGTTCACGGTTATCGGTTCACAGTTCACCGGTTTTTTCAATGAACCATGCAAAGATTGAAGCACTTTATTTTTCTCAACCGTGAACCGACAACTGTAAACCGTGAACAGTTACCTATTCACCGATCGGGTATACCGAGGGAGGTCCACATGTGGTTCACCCTTTTTTCCACGTCCGGATCAAATTCAACGGGTTTGGGATACCCTGTTTTCCAACGGGCGTCAATGGCAATGGGGAAATCGAAAATCAAGCGGTTGCCGACAACCGTCCGGCCGGCGGGATAAAGATCCGCCAGGGGATCGAAACGAGTGAACCAGCCCCATAGCATCAGGATCGGATCGTTTAGAGGGACATCTTCGGAGACGATAATGTGAAACAGGTAGTCCCTGGCCGCCGCGTGGTGGATCATGGCCCGGCGGACCGGTTCCGTATCCCGGCAGGCATCTTTGACCTTGACCATTAAAAAAGCCGGTCCCAACGCCGCTGTCTCTTGCACATCCGGGTGCAGGTCAACCGGTTCGGGGAGGTGCCGGGGTACTTCACCGCGAATGGGCCGGCCGCTGTCGGTGGCCATGAGGATCAGCCGGCTGCCGGTGTTCATGGCTGGCCCGGTGAAATCCAGGGTGTCCTGGGCCGTGGGGGCAAGCAGGTGGATACCGGTTTGCGCATCCAGGTGCATCCACAGGGCCCGGCTCACCGCCGCCATATCCCGCACGTTCACCCGGTGGTCTACCGTAATCATCACCTTGGTCAGGGAAACCTGCCCTTCTCCGAGCATGCCCAGGGTGTGCTTCAAAGCTTCTTTGGGATAGCGCTCGGCCACCGACATGACCGCCAGGGAGTGAAAGCCGGTTTCCGGGTAGGCCCACAGGTCGGTAACCGCCGGCCGGATCATCTTCAACAGGGGCAGGGTCATCTCCTGCAGGGCTTCACCCATGTAAAAATCTTCCTGCACCGGCTTGCCCACGATGGTGGCCGGATAAATCGCGTCTTTTCTCGCCAGCACGCGATGAACCCTGAACACCGGGTAGTCGGCGGCATGGGAGTAATGGCCGAAGTGGTCTCCGAAGGGCCCTTCCCATTGCATGTCACCGGGGGTCACCAACCCCTCCAACACAAATTCGGCACGGGCAGGGACACGGTGGCCGGTCGTTTTGCGGGCGATCACGTCCAGCGGCCGGTTCATCATGTATGCGGCCAGCAACCGCTCGTCGATGCCTTCGGGCAGCGGAGCCACCGCCGCGGCAATCAGGGCCGGCGGTCCGCCGAGCACCACGCTCACCGGCAGGGGCCGGTTCATGGCGGCAGCCTTGTGATAGTGAAACCCCCCACCTTTTTCGATCTGCCAGTGCATGCCTGTGCTGCTGCCGTCAAAACGCTGCATTCGGTAAATGCCCAGGTTGCCAGTGCCATTTTCCGGGTCTGTGGTGTGAACCAGCGGCAGGGTGAAAAAAGGGCCACCGTCATCGGGCCAGCAGACCAGTACCGGCAACCGATTCAGATCGGGGGAATGGGAAACGGTTTCAAGGAGCGGCCCGTTGCCCACCTTGCGCAGCCGTGCCGTGGAAAGGGCCAGCAGATCTCGACGGGCCTTGAGGATGCCCTTGACGCTGGGCGGCATCAGAATTCTGGAAAGCCGCAACACCCGCTGGCCAAGCTCGGCCGGATCACCGCCGAAGACCAGGCGGGTTCGCCGGCGGGTGCCGAACAAGTTGGTGACGACGCGGTAGGGGGAACCCGCGACGTTTTCAAAAAGCAGGGCAGGCCCACCGCTGGCCATCACCCGGTGCTGGATGATGGTCATCTCCTGATTGGGGTCCACACGAACAGGAATACGGGCCAAATCACCGGTTTGTTCCAGATGGGCAAGAAAGGCGCGCAGATCGACGAAACTCAACGGATATCCTCCCATGTACGGGAAGGCTGTTGACCCAGCAGGGCAAGCACCCGATCCACGTATGCATCGAGCAGGTCGTCCATGGACACCGTTTTCGGATCCCTACCGGCAAACATGAAAAATGGCGGACTCATGGGCGTGATCACCGCCCCGGCCGCAGATGCCCGCCGGGCGTTGCCCAGATCGATCAGGGTCAACGGCGCTTCTCGCAGGCAGAGAATCAGCGGGCGCTGCTCCTTGAGTTGGCAGTGCGCCGCGCGGGTAATCAGGCTGTCACCCAGCCCGGCGGCAATCTGAGCCAGAGTGTGTGCCGAGCAGGGCAGTACAACCATCCCCACGGCGGCAACCGACCCCGACGCCAGGGGCGCGAAGAGATCGTCGGGCGTGAATACCCTTTTTGCATGGGCTTCGATGGCTTCGATACCGCCGCATTCGGTGCCGGCGACGTTCCTGCCCCACCGGCTGGCCACCAGGTCAACCGGCCAGGGAGATTTTTCAACCAGCAGCCGGGCGGCATGAATGCCCGACGCGCCGGTGATACCGACGATCAGATGGGGGGTGTCCGCTTTAGCCATAATTGTCGCTCCGTTCACCGTCCCGACTCATGCAACCATGGGTGCCAGGGCACCGGCAATGCCGGCAAAGGTGGAGATGGGGAAAAACCGTTTCGGTACGGGAATAGTGGGGACGTACATCAACCCAAAAAACACGGCCGCCGTGGCCAGGAGCATCCAGGCCATCGCACCGCCGCCCACGTTCTGGACCACAGCCACCAGGATGCCCCATGCCATCAAGTGAACCCCGGCCGCCACCCGGATGGCACCGTCGGCACCCAAACTGGCAGGCAGACTGTGAATGTGGTTCCGCCGGTCGCTCTCCACGTCCATGAGCGCATAGATGATGTCCGCCCCGCTCAGCCAGCAGAATACGAATCCGGAAAAAAGAATCACCGCGCCTGAAAATTGCGGGTGACCGGCAGCCGCCACATAGGCGCCCAAAGGCGCCAGGGCCAGGCAAAAGCCGATGCCGAAGTGGCAAAAGGGGGTGAAGCGCTTAAGCAGGGAATAACCCAGCAGCGGGATCAGAGGAATGGGAGACAGGATCAGGCACCAGCCGCCCAGGATCCAACAGGCCATCAGGTAGACCAGTAGTCCTGTGAAAGCGATGACCAAGGCCAGGGTTAAGGTCATTTTCCCGGCAGGCAGCTCCCGACCGGCGGTGCGCGGATTCATCTGGTCAATCCGTCGATCGAGCACCCGGTTCATGGCCATGCCGAAAATACGGGCGCCCACAGCGGCGACGACGATCAGCAGCATCACCCCCATCGATGGGAAACAGTTGCCCGCCCCTAGCCATGCGCCGGTGAAAATCAGCGGCAGGCTGAAAGCGGTGTGTTCGATCCGGGTGAAGTTCAAGATGTTTTGCAGCGTCGATTCATGCTTCATGGCTTTTTGTCTGTTGGGTTTATGGATAGTTCACGCGCCAGCGCATCGGCGATGCGCCCCGATACCCAGTCTATGTGGCTGGTCACATCCTGCCGCCCGTTTTCATCGGCGGCGTCACTGATGCCCTTGATCATGGCACACGGGATGCCATAAAGCCTGGCCACCCGTGCTACGGCAGCGCCCTCCATGTCCGCCAGTTCACCGAAACCGGCCAACTGGCCGCGCCGGGTCGCATCAAAAACAGGTCGATCCTGGGTCACCAACCGCGCCGCTTTGAATTCAGCGAACCATCGGGCATCGCATGTTACGGTTTGCTCTGCATGGCCGAACCGGTCGCAGTCACTTTCGACGGCAGTGTCGATTCGAAAAAGGTCACCGACAGACCAGCCGTTGTCGGTGGTCAACCGGCCGCAAAGACCGGCGTTGACCAGCCTCGAGACCCGGTGGACCAGCACCAGGTGGGTGGCCGCAATGGTGGCCGCGACTTTGCCCATGCCGCTGATGACCGTGATGAAATCCCGATGGCTGCCGCCGGTCTTCTGGAACATCGAAAACGGCTGGGCGCCCAGGGGATCGGGAGATAGTCGCGACAGGAAGGGCTCCGCTTCGCGCCGGGTGGCATAAACGATGCCCACCATCAGATGGCACCGGCGTCTCGGGCCATCGTTTCCAACTTTTCAATTGCCCGACGTCCCAGGCCTGTCTGCGCCAGGCTGAAATCGTTCACGAAGGTACGAATGTGTGCCTGAAGCACGGTGTCATCCATCTCCTGAGCGTGCTGCCGGATGTAAGGCATTGTCGCATCCGGATCGGCCATGGCCCGCCGGATGCTGGTGTTGACCGCCGCATCGATCTGCTGGATCAGCGGTTTTCCCAGGCTTCGCCTGGCGGCAATCCCACCCAAGGGGATGGGCAGACCGGTCATCTCTTCCCACCATGCCCCCAGATCCACGACCGGCCTGAATCCGGCGGCTTCGAAGGTAAAGCGGCTTTCGTGGATGATCACGCCGCAGTCGGCCTGTCCTGAGGCCAATGCGTCGAAGATCCGATCGTAAGACGTAAAAAATCGCTGGTGGGCTTCCGGGGCCCACAAACGCAGCAACAGATGGGCGGTCGTCCAGCGGCCGGGCAGCACCACACGACAGCGATGAATCTCCGCTTGCGTTAACGGCGTTCTGGCAATAAGCACCGGGCCGCAGCCGAAGCCCATCGCCGCACCGCTGTCAAGCAGCTGGTATCGATCTTTCGCCTTGAGCCAGGCGTAGAAAGAGAGCTTGGTGACATCCAGCACCGCATCCATGGCCATGCCGTTGAGGGTCTCGATATCGTGAAGCACCGGCTGCATCTGATATCCGTCAACGCCGACGGCACCATGGGCAATGGCGTTGAACATGTAAGTGTCGTTGGGACAGGGGGAATAGCCGAATGTCAGTTCCTTGGCCATGTGTCCATCCTAACGGTTGAAAAACGCATCGATTGTCTCGACCACGTAGGCCTGCTGGGATTCGGTGAGCTCCGGGTAGATCGGCAGGGCCAGGGTCTGATTGGCGGCCTGTTCGGAAGCGGGGTAATCACCAGCTTGACAGCCCAGGCCCGCAAAGCATTCTTGCAGATGCATGGGAACCGGGTAGTACACCTCTGTTCCGATCCCCTGTTTCCCGAGATAGGCACGCAGGTCGTCCCGGCCGGTGTCGACCCGGATGACAAACTGATTGTAGATGTGGCGGTTCTCTTTTTCCACCGGCGGGTGGACGTGGTCCGTCAGCCCGGTCGATGCGAACATCTTCCGGTAGCGAGCCGCATTGTTTTGGCGCTGGGTGGTCCAACCGTCCAGGTAGTCCAGTTTGACGGCTACGATGGCCGCCTGCAAGGCGTCGAGACGAAAATTGCCACCCACCACCTTGTGAACGTATTTGGGTTTGGCGCCGTGAACCCGCAGGATTTTCAGCCGCTCGTTGACCTGCGGATCGCCGGCGGTCACGATACCACCGTCACCGAAGGCCCCTAAATTCTTGGACGGGAAGAAGGAGAAACACCCGTAGTCTCCCATGCTGCCTGCCCGTCTGCCCTTGTATTCAGCACCGATGGCCTGGGCGGCATCTTCGATGACCACCCAGCCGTGGATCGCAGCCACATCCAGTATGGGCGCCATATCCGCGCACTGACCGTAAAGATGAACCGGGACAATCGCCTTGACCGATTTCAAATCATCTTCAGACATGGCCGCCACTGAGGCTTTGAGTTTGTCCGCAGAAAGATTGTAGGTGTCCAGGTCAATGTCGACGAAAACCGGCGTTGCCCCTACCCGGGCGATGGCGCCGGTCGTGGCGAAAAAGGTGTAAGGCGTGGAGATCACCCGGTCTCCCGGCCCGATCCCTGCCGCCATCAGAGACAATACCAGCGCGTCCGTTCCCGATGAGACCCCCACCGCATGGTCGGTTTGGCAGTAACCGGCGATTTTTTTCTCCAGCGCCTCCACATGGGGACCCAGAATAAAATACTGGCTTTCAAAAACCTGCTGGGTAACTTCCAAAACACGATCCTTAATGGTCCGGTATTGGGCTTTAAGATCCAGCAGGGGAACTTTCATGATGCGATTCCTTAGAAAGAATTAAACGGAAATAACAAATTACAATTTCCAAATCTCAAATAATTTCCAATTTCCAATATCCAACGCTCAAACATAAGCCACAAACCAACAGTTGATTGTCATTTTGAATTTTCCAACATTGATGATTGGAATGTCTTTTCTTCAAGATCATCAGGTTTGGAATTTTGAATTTGGTTATTGTGATTTATTTGTCTTTTGTCTTTTGGCCATTGGCTATTGTTATTTTACTGTCTATTTCAGGATTAAGATATCGAGATAGTCATCCCCGATCAATTCCTGGAAAAATGGCGGCCGTTACTGCGGCGCCCGTTGAGATCGCTGTTTCTCATGGCGCTGGCGGCGTCGCTGCAGCGGGTCTGCACGGCGGCATAGCCGAAAATGCCGTTGACCTCGCGGGTCATGGCATCGCAGCATTGGATGCGCACATCATCGGCCATTGAAACGACTGCCTCTGCCTGATCCTTGAGACAAATGTGCACGAACCCTTTACAAGAGCCCGGGTATCGCCGCAGCGTCCGATGGACCCGTGTCAGGGTTTCCCGATCCGTGATCTCGGGATCCACCATCAGTCGCACCTCCACGGTCCAGGTTGCTTCAGCCCGGTTCATGGGAATGATGGCATCAGCAAGGATCTTTACCCCATTCTCCTCCACCTGGGCCTGGCCCTGCACCAGGACAGGGGTATCCGACGAGAGCAGATCGGCACAGCCTGCATATATGGAAGGAAAGATCACCACTTCCACGGTCCCGTTCAAGTCCTCCACCGTGGCAAATCCCATCAGCTCTTCCTTGCGGGTGCGGATCACCTTGGAACTGCTGATGGTGCCGCCGATGCGAACAGCGCTCTTGTCGGCAACTTCCCGGATGCTGAGGGCATCCACATTGGTGAATTTTTCCAGTGTCTGCTTGTACCGGTCCAACGGGTGCCCGGTGACATAAAAGCCAAGGGTTTCTTTTTCCTGCTGGAGTTTATCCCGATCATCCCATTCGTCGATGGCAGGCATGGTCGGCTGGTTGATGGCCAGGTCCTCTCCGCTACCGGTGTCGAACAGGCTCATCTGGGCGCTGTTCTTTTCCCGTTGAATGCGCTGGCCATAATCCAGCGCCTCTTCCAGCACCGCCATGAGTCGTGAGCGGTATACGCCGGTGAAATCCAGTGCCCCGCATCGGATCAGGCTCTCCAGCACCCGCTTGTTCACTTTGGTCAAATCCACCCGCTGGAGGAAGTCGAAGAGCGATAAAAATTGTCCGTTGTCTTCACGCTCCTTGATGATCAGGTCAACCGCGGCTTCACCCACATTTTTAACCGCCGCCAGGCCAAAGCGGATGCGGCCGTCGACAGCGGTGAACATCGTACTGCTCTCGTTGACATCCGGCGGCAGGACTTCAATGTTGTGGCTGCGGCACTCGTTGATAAACTTGACCACACCGTCGATGGTGTCGATTTCGCTGGTGAGCAGGGCCGCCATGAACTCGACGGGAAAGTGGGCCTTGAGATAGGCCGTCTGAAAGGCAATCAGCGCATACGCGGCGCTGTGGGATTTATTGAAGCCGTAACCGCCGAATTTTTCGATCAGGTCGAACAGATCGGTGGCAATGGTTTTGTCCACACCGTTTTTTACCGAACCGGTGACGAACTTCTCCCGGTGTTTGGCCATCAGGGCTTCAATCTTCTTGCCGATGGCTTTGCGCAGACTGTCCGCATCGGCCATGGAATATCCGGCCAGCTCGCCGGCCACCTGCATGACCTGCTCCTGATAGACCATCACTCCGTAGGTCTCCTGGAGGATCGGTTCCAGACAAGCCACCGGGTAGACCACCTTCTTGCGGCCGTGTTTACGGTCCACAAAATCGTCGACCATACCGCTGTCCAACGGGCCGGGACGATACAGCGCAACCAGCGCGGTGAGGTCGTCAAAAGATTCCGGATGCAGGCGGACCAGCAGGTTCTTCATACCGCTGGATTCCAGCTGAAACACGCCGGTGGTATCTCCGGCCTGGAGCAGGGCAAACGTTTTTTGGTCATCGAATGGCAGGTCGGACAGATCCGGTGCGGTGTTCCCCTGGGCGGTGATACTTTTCAAGGCGTGGTCGATGACGGTCAGGTTGCGCAACCCCAAAAAATCGAATTTCACCAGGCCGATATCCTCGACCTTTTTCATATCGAACTGGGTGACCACCTCTCCTTTTTTACCCTTGTACAGGGGCAGGTAATCCACCAGGGGCTTGTCGCCGATCACCACCCCGGCCGCATGGGTGGACGCGTGGCGGGAAAGCCCTTCAAGGGCCCTGCTGATATCAATCAATTCGGCAATACGCGGATCCGATGCCACCATCTGGGCCAGCTTGGGTTCTTCCTTCAGGGCCTTGTCGATGGTCATCTTCAAACTGTCGGGAATCAGTTTGGCAATGGTATCCACCTCCGCCAGCGGGAGTCCCAGGGCTCGTCCCACGTCCCGGATCACCAGTTTGGCTTTCATCTTGCCGAAGGTGATGATCTGGGCCACAAAATCACCGCCGCCGTAGCGCTCGACCACATAGTTGTACACCCGTTCGCGTCCGTGGATACAAAAATCCACGTCGATGTCAGGCATGCTGATACGTGACGGGTTCAAAAAACGTTCAAAGATCAGACCGTGCTCGATCGGGTCAAGGTCGGTGATGTTCAGGGCGAAGGAGACCAGGCTGCCGGCCGCGGAGCCACGGCCGGGTCCCACCGGGATGCCGTTTTCCTTGGCATACCGGATAAAGTCGGCCACGATGAGAAAGTATCCGGGAAAGCCCATCTCTTTGATGGTCTTAATTTCGTATTCCAGACGTTCACGATAGACCGTTTCGTCCAATTCCGCCTTTTTCTTGCGCACCAGCGCCATGCGGCGCTCATACCCCTCGCGCACCTGCTGGTCAAACAGCTCGTCGGCAGTCTTACCCGATTCGGCATCGAACTGGGGAAAGTGATACGTCTTGAAGTCGAATTCGATGTAGCAGCGGTCGGCAATGGCTACCGTATTGTCAGTGGCTCCAGGATAGTCGGCGAAATAGCCTTTCATCTCCTCGGGGGATTTGAAATAGAGCTGGTTGGAATCGAAAACGAACCGGTCGGCATCGGCCATGGTCTTCTGGGTCTGGACGCACAGGAGAATCTCATGGGCCTTGGCGTCCTTCTGATTCAGGTAGTGGCAATCATTGGTGGCCACCAGCGGGATACCCAGGTTGCTACTGAGCTCGACCAGGCCCTGGTTGACCTTTTCCTGGGCCGGAATCCCGTTGTTCTGCAATTCCAGGAAATAATTCCCTTCTCCGAAGATCTGCTGGTAGTACCGGGCAGCTTCCTCGGCCTTGTCCATCTGGTTGGCCAGAATATATTGGGGGACGTCCCCTTTGAGGCAGGCGGACAGCGCGATGAGGCCTTCGGCGTGGGCGGCAAGCAATGCCTTGTCAATGCGCGGCTTGTAGTAATATCCTTCCATCTGACCGACGGTGGCCAGCTTGCACAGGTTGCGATACCCCTGCTGGTTTTCGGCCAGCAATACCAGGTGACGGGTACCATCCCGATCGAGCGGGGTTTTGTCGGCAAGCGTTCGCGGGGCCACATAGCATTCGCAGCCGATGATGGGTTTGATGCCGGCGGAGGTGGCCTGCTGGTAGAAATCCAGCGCGCCGAACATGGTGCCGTGGTCGGTCAGCGCCACCGCCGGCATGCCGAACGCCTTCACCTTTTTAAACAGGTCTGCCAGTCGGATGGCCCCATCCAGCAGGCTGTACTGGGTGTGGACGTGGAGATGGACGAAATTAGTCGTTGTTTGGCTCATCATTTAATTATGAAACGATCATTTTTGCAAAGTGTTCGTCCAGAAATGGTAGCTCTTGGTTCAGGCCAAGGCCGCAGCGCCTTTGAAACCGCAGGCGTAGCAGCGCTACGTCGAGGATTTCAAAGGCGGGAGAACGCCGGCCTGGGCTGAGAGATGCCGTTTCTGGATGGATACTCAATTGTCCACACGATAATTGGGCGCTTCCTTGGTGATAATTACGTCGTGAACATGACTTTCGCGCATGCCGGCAGCACTGATCTTCACAAAACGCGCATTCTGGCGAAGTTCTTCGACGGTCCGGCAGCCCACATAGCCCATACCGGCCTTGAGCCCGCCGATGAGCTGGTGGATATTCATGGACAGGGTTCCCCGGTAGGGTACCCGACCGACGATGCCCTCGGGAACCAGCTTGTCGTCGGTCTCCTGTTCGGTCTGATAATAACGGTCCCTGCTGCCCTGTTTCATGGCTTCCAGGGATCCCATGCCCCGATATACCTTGTAGCTTCGGCCCTGGAAAAGGATGGTTTCTCCCGGACTTTCCTCGGCACCGGCGAACAGGCCGCCAACCATAATGGTATGGGCGCCGGCACCTATCGCCTTGGTGATGTCGCCGGAAAATTTGATGCCGCCGTCGGCCATCAGGGGGACCCCTGTCTTTTCCGACACCTCCCGGCAGTTCATAATGGCGGAGATCTGGGGGACACCGATACCGGCCACGATGCGCGTGGTGCAGATGGATCCCGGACCGATGCCGATCTTGACCGCATCCACACCGGCGTCGATCAACGCTTGGGCGCCTTCACCGGTACCCACATTGCCCGCGATGAGCTGGATATCTGGGAAATCACCCTTGAGGCGCTGGACCGCTCGGATGACATTGCCCGAATGGCCATGGGAGGTATCGATGACGATGACGTCGGCACCGGCCTTGAGCAGGCCCTCCGCTCTGGGCATCATGTCTTCGCCCACCCCGATGGCAGCGCCCACCCGCAGGCGTCCCATGCCATCTTTACAGGCATTGGGGTATTTTTTAATCTTCTCGATATCCTTGATAGTGATCAACCCGGTCAACCGCCCGGTTTTGTCCACCACAAGCAGCTTTTCAATGCGATGTGCCTGGAGCATCTTCTTGGAATCCTCCAGACTGATGCCCTCACTCACCGTCACCAGGTTTTGACTGGTCATGACGTCGCTGACTTTTTTGGTCATGTCCGTTTCAAACCGCAGATCGCGGTTGGTGACAATGCCCACCAGTTGATCGCCGCGGGTTACCGGAACCCCGGAGATGCGGTAACGAGCCATCAGCTTCATCACCTCTTCAATGGGCCGGTCCGGGCCGATGGTCAGCGGGTCTACGATCATGCCGCTTTCCGATTTTTTGACCTGATCCACTTCCATGGCCTGGTGTTTAATGCTCATATTGCGGTGGATAAAACCGACCCCCCCCTCGCGGGCCATGGTGATGGCCGTCTGTGCCTCGGTCACCGTATCCATGGCAGCGCTGACGATGGGAATGTTCAACGTCAATTCACGGGTCAGGCGGGTTCGGGTATCGACATCCTTGGGAAGGACATCGGAATAACTGGGCACCAGCAGGACATCATCAAAGGAATAGGCTTCCTCTGCGATCAGGTTGTTCATGGGATCCTCCGCATCCAAATGGAAATTTGAAAAACTAACAAATGAAGGGGGCTTTATCAATCTTTATTTGGTCGCTTGACACCCCCGGCAGGCCGTAATAAGTTGTGCCTTTTATTTTACATGTGCCGCGCTGAAGTTAGGCCAGACTGGTCATTGGACGCGTCACCATCGGCCACGGACGTCGTCCCTGCGCTACTTCCCGACTGGAGTCTCAATACCGCCATGCTGTTTACCATCAATCCAGACAATCCCCAACAACGACTGATCAACCGGGTGGCGGACATATTGAAAAACGGGGGGCTGATCGCCTATCCCACCGATACCTACTACGGCATCGGATGCGATATCATGAACAAGCGGGCCATTGAACGAATCTATCAACTGAAACAACGCAATAAAAATCAACCCTTCAGCTTCATCTGCGCCGACCTGAAAAACATCAGCCAGTATGCCAAAGTCTCCAACTATGCCTATAAAACCATGAGACGGCTACTCCCCGGTCCCTATACCTTCATTTTGACAGGATCCAAACTGGTCCCCAAGATCATGCTCACCAAACGCAAAACCGCCGGCATTCGTGTTCCTGCCAACAACATCTGCCTCGCCCTGGTAGAGGCCTTGGGCAACCCCGTGATATCCACCAGTGCCACCGCACCCGACGGTGATGTCTTTCACGACGCCTCCCTGATCAACGATCACTTCGGGTCAAGACTGGATGCGGTGATCGACGGGGGTCCAGTGTCGGGCATGCCCTCCAGCGTGGTCTCCCTGGAGCAGGATGTGCCTGAAATCATCCGTGAAGGATTGGGAGATGTCAGCCTGTTTATATAGGTCAGTCTAATCGTTTGAGCAGTTGGCTGGCCTCTCCCCGGTCCATGTCGTCAAGCGCAAAGTGAAGGGCCATTTCGGCCAGAACCGATTTATTTTCTACAGGCACCCCGTCGAGCTTCAACTGATGGAATTTGCGGGTAAACCGGTCCAACAGGGCCTCTGAAAAATAAAAACCGGCCTTTCTTTTGGGAACCGCCGATTTGGATGCCGCGCGTCCGGTGGCCACGGATACCGGATCCATTCGTTTTTCGTCAAAGAAATCGGGAATTGTCTTGTTGTCTGATGCCGTCATCGATCAACCTTTCTGCCAGCTTTCGGTAGTCCTTTGCTCCCGATGCGCTGTCGGCGAACTCGAATATACTCTGCCCGACCACCGGCGCCTCGCATAAACGGACGTTGTGGTGGATGGGATTGCAGATCTGTTTGCGGAAAAGACGCCTGAGCCGGTTGTAGATGTCATGGCTCTGGCGGGTACGTCGGTCGAACATCGTGGGCAGGATATACTTGAGCCGAAGGGATTTATTCAGTTGCTGGACGGAGACCAGGTATCCGAAGAAGGTTTTAAGACCTTCCAGGGCAGGGCCCTGGAGGGCCACCGGGCACAGCACCTCCCTGGCGGCCATGAGGATGTTTACGCTCAGCACATCCCACCCCGGTGCGCAGTCGAAAATCAGGTAATCCAGCCCGTTGTTTTTCGGTGTCAGGCTCTGGTGCAATATGGCGTGCCTATGTTCGCGTGGTTGCTCACCCAACCAGTTTTTAAGCTCCACCAGCTTAATCCCACCGGCCAGCACCCATAGATTGTTGCGGGCCGAATGAATGGCCTCTTTCTTTAAAATCGTCCTGCCGTTGCCGTCGTGACCGGTAATGAACTCATACAGTCCGTGGGGAGGTGCAACACCGAGGAAGGTCGTGGTCTGTGCCTGGGTGTCGCAATCGACGAGCAACACCCGCTTGCCAGCCAGGGCCAGCCCGTGGGCAAGGTTGACAGCTGTCGTGGTTTTCCCCACACCCCCCTTAGCCATGGCCACCGCGATGATTCGCATACGCCTTCCTTTTCGGATCACGGCCCTTCAGGCAGGTACCGGTATTCGGCATAAATGCCGGGGTGAATCAGCGTGGACATCCAATCGGATATGGAAGCGGACATCAGGTAGCGAAGCAGCGACAGTTTTTCGTCGCGGGCATAAACCGGGACCACGTCACCATCAATACCGCCCAATTTTCCGGCCCATTCAAGGGCATCTTCAAAGTTGCCAAGACGGTCCACCAACCCCCGGGCCTTGGCGTCTTCACCGGTAAAAATTCGCCCGTCGGCGGCCTGTTCCACTTGGGCACGGTCCATTTTTCTACCCTCGGCAATGGCCGTGACGAATTGTTCATGAATGTTGCCGGTAATGGACTGCAGGATTTCACGTTCGTCGTCCCGCATTTCCCGTGTTGGCGACCCGGTATCCTTGTAAGGTCCGCTCTTGATAACCACGGGCACCATACCGATCTTGTCCAACAGCTGCCGAAAGTTGGTGTATCCCATGATGACCCCAATGCTGCCGGTAATCGTACCTGGGTTGGCCACGATGCCGTCGGTCGCACAAGCCACGTAGTATCCGCCGGAGGCGGCAACCGCACCCATAGAGGCCACAACCTTTTTGGTTTCAACTGTTTTTCGAATCTCTCGGTAAATTTCCTGGGAAGGACCGACGGCGCCGCCAGGGGAATCGATGCGGATCACGATGGCCTTGATGTCTTCATCTTCACGGAACCGGCGGATGTGATCGATTGTATCCCGTGCATCGACAATGGCACCTTCGATTTCAACAACCCCCACCGCCTCGCCGTCGAAACCACCGGCCCCCCCGCCCATCCAGGCCACCATGGCCATGACACCCAGCACAAGACCCGAAAAAATGGAAAAAGAAACCAGTAGAAAAAAAAGGTAGGGATGGCGTCTTGTAAACATGGCGGTTTCCTTCTTTCGGTGTAGGCTTAGGCAAGATCGAAAAAGCCTCGGCCGGCGCTATCAGTGGACCATGGGCAAAGAATAGAGAAGGCAGGTCGAAAAAGACGGAGCGGACGGCAGTGGCCGGGTAAACGGTGCCTGTCGGTTCATGAAGATGAATGCCGGCGGGCCGTTGAGGCAAACCGCCGGCATTCATGATTTGGGTCAATGGATTTATTGTTCGTCGTTGTTGAGTTTTTCCTGCAGGTTCTCGCGAAGGATTTCGCCGAAACTGGAGGTTACCGGTCCCATGTTGGTGACATAATCGGTCAGCAGCTCCTGGCCATCTTCCATATCGAGCCGTTTGATTGAGAGACCGATGCGCCGCTCCTCACTATTAATGTTCATGACCTTGGCGGTCATCACCTGTCCCACTTCAAACTGGCCTACCGGGGTTTTGATCTTCTCTTTGCTGATCTCGGAAACATGCACCAGCCCTTCGATCCCCTCCTCGAGTTCGACGAAGACACCGAAATCGGTTACATTGGTGATGGTACCGGTGATTTCCTTGCCCACCTCATAGCGCTCGGCAACCGTATCCCACGGGTCGGCCTGCAGCTGTTTGATGCCCAGGGAAAATCGCTCCTGACCCTTATCGATCTCGAGAACGATGGCCTGAATGACGTCTCCCTTTTTGTAGATTTCAGAGGGATGTTTGATGCGCTTGGTCCAGGAAATGTCTGAAATATGGACCAGTCCGTCGATACCTTCATCGATCCCGATGAACAAGCCGAAGTCGGTGATGTTCTTTATTTTGCCTTCTATGGTCGTACCCACCGGATATTTGTCGCTGATCACATCCCAGGGATTGGGCGCAGCCTGCTTCATTCCCAGGGAAATCCGCCGGTTTTCCGGCTTGATATCCAGCACCAGGGCATCCACAATCTCGCTCACGGAAACCACCTTGGAGGGATGGCGGACCTTGCGCGTCCAAGACATTTCAGATACGTGAATCAGACCTTCGATTCCTTCTTCCAACTCAACAAAGGCACCGTAATCGGTCAGACTCACCACCTTGCCGCTGATACGCGATCCCACCGGGTACTTGTCGATGGCGCTGGCCCAGGGATCTTCACTAAGCTGCTTCATGCCTAAAGAAACGCGTTCACGCTCCAGGTCCAGGCTCAGGATCTTGACGTCGATCTGATCGCCCACGCTGAACAGCTCGGACGGGTGCTTGACCCGACCCCAGGAGATATCGGTGATGTGCAGCAATCCGTCGACGCCGCCCAAGTCGACAAACACGCCGTATTCGGTCAGGTTCTTGACGATCCCGGAGACCACTTTACCTTCGTGGATGGTGGCCAGGGTCTTGGCCCGTTTGCTTTCACGCTCTTCTTCCAGAAGTACCCTTCTAGAAAGAACGATGTTGCTGCGCTTGCGGTTGTATTTCAGAATCTTGAACTCGAATTCCTTGCCGACCATTTCATCCAGGTTGCGAATGGGTCGAAGATCCGCCTGGGATCCGGGCAGAAATGCCTGAAGGCCGATATCCACGGAAAAGCCACCCTTGACGCGATTGGTGATGGTTCCGGTGATGGTTTCATCGGCTTCGTGGCGTTTCTTGATGTCGTCCCAAACCTTGACCTTCTCGGCTTTTTCCTTGGATAGAACGACCACTTCATTCTCGTCGTCCCACCACTCCACCATCACTTCGACGGTGTCGCCCACTTGGGCACTGACTTCACCATCCACTTCGAATTCCCGGATGCGAATCTGGCCTTCGGATTTGTAGCCGATGTCCACCAAGACGTGGTCTTTGTCCACTGAGATGATCTTTCCGTTGACCACCTCACCTTCGGCAAAGCGTTTGAAGCTCTCCTCATACAGATCCATGAGCTCAGCCATGCTTTCACCGGTAACACTGTCTTTCTCGATTGGTTCGTCAGTTGATTCGTTGTCTAAAAAGTTGTCCATTGACTGATGATTACCCCCTTAGCCTCTTTTTATTTTACTGCCAACACTAGCGCATGCAGTATAGCCTGAAGACAATACAGAAGCGACAGGCAAAATGCAATGATTTATTTATCGTGGCGGCCATCATCGGCCACGGCAGGGCATCGTCGGGCGGCCCGGATAATAGAAAGCCATGGTCCAGCCCAGCGTCAAGGCAGTTCGACGATCCTGCGCACACGCACCATCATCAAATCGACCACCTGCTGGACGGTCATGGTCGTCGAATCAATGATGACCGCGTCGTCAGCCGGCCTCAACGGCGCAAGATCACGACTGCTGTCATTTTGATCCCTGCGGCGGATATCCTGCTCGATCTGCTCGAGCGTCTGACCATTTCTTTGGTCGTATTGCTCAAAGCGCCGGAGCGCCCGCTGTCGAGCCGTGGCATCCAGAAAAAATTTGAGATCGGCTTCGGGAAAAACCACCGTGCCCATGTCGCGGCCCTCGGCCACCAGGCCCCCGCTCCGTCCCATATCCCGCTGAATACCCAAAAGTGCGCGTCTCACCACCGGGCGGGCCGACACGGCAGACGCCAGCATGCTGATCTCCGGAGAACGGATCTGATCGGTAATATCCACACCATTCAAGACCAGACGGTTTCCCTCAACGCTGAGCCGCAATGTATCACAGACACCACCAAGTCCCTGATCGTCGTCCGGTCGGATACCGGCCGCACGGACCCCAACGGCGACGGCCCGATACAGGGCCCCGGTATCAAGGTATCGGTACCCCAGTCCCCGGGCCAGCATTTTGCTGACCGTGGTCTTTCCGGCACCGGCAGGTCCGTCGATAGTAATCAGCAGCATCGGTTGATTGACCATTGGCCTCACCTGGGAGAATCCGCTATGGATGGTCTTTTCGGGAAAGAACCGTTTCCAGTGCTCGCAGAAAACGCCGGTTTTCCGAGTCAAGCCCTACGTTGACGCGAATGTAGGTGGGGAATCCGTAGGCACGCATGGACCTTACGATCACCCCTTGCCGCAGCATGTGTTCAAACACAACATCCGCCGGTTGCTCAACGTCGATGAGAAAAAAGTTGGCCTCGGTTTTAAAATAGGTCAGGCCCAGCCGGTCCAACGCCTCATACAGCTTGCCCAGCCCCCGATGAACCAGCCCTATCGTCTGCTCTAGAAACGCCTGGTCATCGAGGGCAGCAGCGGCCGCAATCTGAGCCACGCTATTGACATTAAAGGGCGGCCGAACGCGGTTGAGAAGCTCAGCCAGTGAAGCCGGCATGATGCCGAACCCCACCCGCAACCCGGCAAGGCCATACACCTTGGAGAAGGTACGCAGGGTCACCAGTGGGCGGTTCAGGTCGGACGGACGCCCGGTTTTCAGACAATCGGGATTGCTGGCAAACTCGATATAGGCCTCATCGACAACCACGACCACATCGGCCGGCAACCGGGACATAAAACGGTCAAACGTCGCCTGGGTGACCACCGTGCCGGTTGGGTTGTTGGGATTGCACACGAACACCAAACGGGTGTCGGCGGTCACCCGTTCGGCCATGGCGTCAAGATCCATGGCCAGGTCTTTCAAGGGAACGGCGTCAACCACGGCACCGGCGGCACTGGCCGCAATGGCGTACATGAGAAATGAGGGGCGCGGCACGATCACCCGGTCGCCGGGCCGTATCAGGGCCCGCACCAACAGGGCGATGATATCGTCCGAACCGTTTCCGATCACCACATTTGCCGGCAAAACACCATTGGCATCGGCGATCTTGCGAGTCAGCAGGTGGCCGGCCCCGTCCGGGTAACGGTGAAGCGCGGCCAAAGCGTTGCGAATGGCCGCCAAGGCCTTCGGAGAAGGTCCCAGCGGGTTTTCGTTGGATGCCAGCTTGACCGAATCGCTGATACCGTATTCTCGTTCCAGGGCCTCCAGCGGCTTGCCGGGGACATATGGCTCGATGGCCTGTATGTAGTCGGGAATCGTCAATTTCATGGTCAACCATCAGTCGAAAAAAACAGCCGGGCACTCGGCCCGGCCGCTGATGCATGCATGTCAACGCGCCACAGCATCACCATGGCAAGGCGTATATCTATTTTCGAGCGGCCTTCTCACCAGCAGCCACGGCCGCCATGTTCAAGGGGATCAATTTGGGTTTCTTGCTGAACTCTTCCTTTATACAGTTTTTCAGCGTTTCCATGGGAACGATACCGCTTCGGCCCACGAAGGCGGAAAGGGCCACGATGTTGGCGGCCTTGACGCTGCCCAGATCTTTGGCAATGTCCACCACCGGCACCCGCAGTTCGTCCACATCGTCACGGTTCGACCCAAAGGCGATCAGTGAGCTGTTGATGAAGATGATGCCGTCTTTTTTAACCGTCGGGGCAAATTTTTCGAGGGAGGGGCCGTTCATGGCCACCAGGTGAAGCGGATTTTTAATGATCGGTGAACCGATGGGCCGGTCACTGATCACCACCGTGCAATAGGCTGTTCCACCCCGCATCTCAGGCCCGTAGGAGGGAACCCATGCCACTTCGTACCCCTCCTCCATGGCGGCATGCGCAAGAACCTTGCCGATTAACAGGATGCCCTGTCCACCGAACCCGGCGAACATAATTTCACTCTGCATTGTGCCTCCTTCAGTCACGTCCGGCGTTGCTGATCCATGCGTCATGCCGGAACTTTGTAGTCCCCCGGTTGGTAGTATGCCAGCAGCGTCTTTTCGGTCCATTCGACCGCTTGTACCGGCGTCATGCCCCAGTTGGTGGGACAGGTGCTGACCACCTCGACAAGGCTGAAGCATTTGTTCTCTAACTGATAGGTAAATGCCTGTTTTATCGCTTTTTTAGCCTTTGTGATATATTTGGGTTTAATCACGGTCTGGCGGCTGATGTAGGCCGGTGTCTGCAGGGCGGCCAGCAGTTCAGCCATCTTGATGGGCATGCCCACCTCGTCGACCTTTCTGCCGAAGGGCGACGTGCTGGTACGCTGGTCCGGCATCGTGGTGGGCGCCATCTGGCCGCCGGTCATCCCGTAAATGGCGTTGTTGACGAAAATGGTGGTGAATTTCTCGCCCCGGTTGGCGGCGTGGATAATCTCGCCCATGCCGATGCTGGCCAGGTCACCGTCACCCTGGTAGGTGAACACCATCAGATCGGGCCGCACCCGCTTGATGCCCGTGGCCATGGCCGGTGCACGGCCGTGGGCCGCCTCCTGAAAGTCAAAGTTGAAGTAGTTGTAGGCCAGTACGGCACAGCCGACGGGGGCGATGCCCACCGTGCGTGCCCGGATGCCCAGTTCGTCGATGGTTTCGGCCACCAACCGGTGGATCACGCCATGGGTGCATCCCGGGCAATAGTGGGTGTGGGCATCGGAGAGGCACGCCGGTTTCTTAAACGTCTTTCCCATTTTACCTATACTCCTTAGCTTGTGAGCCTGAAATCCGTTGGGGATTGACAGTCGATCAGGCAATACGTTGCTTAACCACGTCGATGACCTCTTCGGGGGTGGGGATATCACCGCCGCATTTGCCATACCAGCTGACCGGAACCCGCCCCTTGACGCTACGCTCCACATCCTCGATCATCTGGCCCATGCTCATCTCGATGCTCAGCACGTGCGTACAAGACGGCTTCATCGCCGCATCCGCCACGGCTTTTTCGGGAAAGGGGAAAACCGTCTGAGGGCGGACCATGCCCACCTCGATGCCTTCCGGCTTCAACATGTCGATGGCCGTGCGGCATACGCGGCTCATGGTGCCGTAACTGACGATGAGCCCCTTGTAGTCGCCGTCGGTATTGTATGCTTCGGACATCACCTCTTCGGCACGCATGCGGTCATATTTGGCTTTCAGGGCCAGGTTGTTGTCGTTGAGTTGAACCGGGTCCAGAAACAGGGATTTGACCAGATTGCGGGTGTTGGCCTTGCGGTGATCCATTCCGTTGGTGGCCCAGGCATCTTTGTTGGACGGCTCCGTCTTCAAATGGTCGGGGAATTCCACCGGCTCCATCATCTGCCCGATGAGGCCGTCGCCCAGAATCATCACCGGATTGCGGTATTTCTCAGCCAGGGGAAAGGCTTTCATAACCATTTCGACTGCCTCCTGAACACTGGCCGGCGCCATCACCAGCAGGCGGCAGTCGCCGTGACCGATGCCCTTTGTGGCCTGAAGATAGTCCGCCTGGGCAGGCAGAATGCCGCCCAACCCCGGTCCGCCGCGCATGATGTTCACAAACACAGCCGGGCACTGGGCCGCAGCAATGTAGCTGATGGCTTCGCTCATGAGGCTGATTCCCGGACTGGAGGAGGTGGTGAAGACCCGTTCACCGGCTCCGGCGGCCCCAAAAATCATGTAGCCCACAGCCACCTCGCTCTCCCCTTGCAGAAAAACACCCCCGACCTCCGGCATGCGACGGACCAGATATTCCGCCACTTCGGACTGCGGGGTGATGGGATAGGCGAAGTAGTTCAGGCAACCGGCCCTGATGGCTGCTTCACCGATGGCCTCATTTCCCTTCATCAATACCTTTGCCATGCTGCTCCTCCATGAACCGCCCTTAGGCGTTCGGTTCTTCAGTTTCTTTGATGGTTATGGCCACATCCGGGCACATGATGCAGCACATGGTGCAGTGGATGCAATCGTCCGGACGCGCCTGAAATGCCGGATAATAGCCTTTCGCATTCACATCGGGAGAAATTTCCAGAACATTTTTTGGACATACGGTAATGCACAGGCCGCAGCCTTTGCAGCGGTCCTTTTCGATGTTGTGTTGATACGCCATGAATACCTGCTCCTTATCACGATGGAACCGTGTTCCATTGGAAATGCGGCGTGCCGTGCCTTGGGATGGCCGGCATGCCGGTAGTTGGTCGCGTGCTGCGTCAGGGCGGTCGGGATGCCCTCTTGGCGGAATCAGTCGTTTGACCCCGATGCGTCCAAGGCATCAGCCTGCCTCCAGGGTGGCACCAACTGCCGCCTCAGCGCAAGCACCGGGCAATGGATATCCTTTTTGTCAAGCCGGGTCAACAGTGCCGCCGGTGTGGTGATGAACACAAGGGGTATGTCGGCGGCCTCAGCCACGTTTTTGGAAAATGTGTACCCCGCCAGTATATCCTGTTCGGTGGTCTTTTCCATGAAGTTGGCATTGCCGATGATGCCGGTGATCGTCATCCTGGCCTTGGCCTCGATCGCTTCGCGCATTTTCAGGCAACCGCTTACCGTATCCGTGTAAGGGCGATTGGGATTGATCACCTGAAGCACCTGCAGCGTTTTCCCCTCCATTGCATCGGCAAGCGCGGCCAGGACCGTCGCCCCCACGTCGTCTCCCCCCACATCCAGCAGGGTCAGCCCCGACGGATGTCTCAGCATGCCGGACACCTCGGGCGTGAGGATGGGCAGGTCTGCCTGCATATACCGGGCGGGCGGCAGCACTACGTCGATGCCAAGGCGTCGCAGCGCCTGGCGGGCTTCCCGGGTCCTGAAATAGGGATTAACCAAGTCCAGGTCGGCCAACCGAACCGCTGTTCCCTTTGCCTTCATGTGAACGGCGAGGTTGATGGCCACCTCGGTTTTTCCGCTGCCGTATGCGCCGACAATGATCACGATACCGCTGAGTTCAAGTTCCAACTGACAATGGGCCCCTTGTTAATCGTTGACATCGCCGTCCGGCAAGTGGCGTATGCACACCAGAAGATATAGGGATCATGCGGCCTGTTTTCGGGAGTTCAAAACGAGAAATGAATTACATATTTTCAAAAACCGGCTGTGTCAAGGGATTTGGGCCTGTCGATGGATTTCGCCTTTTACTGGCCGATGGGTTGTGCTAAAAAGACAATGGCACTATTCGCTGTGAACACCATCCCAGCAAAGGATCGATCCAGATGACAGCGGTTAAGACCGGTCTCGACATATTTTCCGAATCGCCTCCCGCGTCGTTGAAACACCAGCGTTTCGGATTGCTGTGCAATCCGGCATCAGTGGACAGCCATTACACGCATGCCCGTGAACGGATTCAACGGGCCTTTCCAGGTCAGCTAAAAGCCCTGTATGCCCCCCAGCACGGCTTTTACGCGGAAAGGCAGGATAATATGATCGAGTCCGCCGACCGGTTGGATCCGGTGACCGGCTTGCCGGTGTTTTCCCTTTACGGAGACACCCGCACGCCCACACGTTCCATGATGGACCCCATAGACGTCATGCTGGTGGATCTTCAGGATGTGGGAACCCGGGTATACACCTTCATCTACACGCTCTCCCACTGCATGGAAGCGGCACGGCAATACCATAAAAAGATCATCGTCCTGGATCGGCCCAATCCCTTGGGCGGGCGTCTGGTGGAAGGAAATCTGCTGGACCCCGATTGTTCCTCTTTTGTGGGCCGCTACCCCATCCCCATGCGCCATGGCCTGACCATTGGCGAACTGGCGGTCCTGTTCAACACCCGCTTTGGCATCGGCTGCGACCTCGAGGTAGTTTCCATGCGAGGCTGGGAAAGAGCGATGACGTTCAGCCAGACCGGCCTGCCCTGGGTGGCGCCGTCGCCCAATCTGCCCACACCGGCATCGGCCATGGTCTACCCGGGCCAGGTGATCTGGGAAGGCACCAATATCTCGGAGGGACGGGGCACCACCCAGCCCTTCGAGCTGTTTGGGGCGCCGTTTTTAGCGCCCGATCAACTGATAAAAAAGATCGACACGGGGCTGTTGAGCGGAGTCGTGCTCAGGCCCGTTGAATTCGAGCCCACGTCTAACAAATGGGGGGGGCATCCGTGCAAAGGGTTTCAAATCCATGTCATTGACCCGGGTGTCTATTCACCCTACGCCCTGTCACTGGCATGCTATCAGGCCATATACCAATGCT
The DNA here is from genome assembly GCA_963697405.1 of uncultured delta proteobacterium. Lineage (GTDB taxonomy): Bacteria > Desulfobacterota > Desulfobacteria > Desulfobacterales > Desulfosarcinaceae > Desulfosarcina. The sequence goes on from CAVONY010000010.1 coordinate 63,148, forward strand.
GGCCCGACCGCTTTGCCTACAAGCAGCCACCATACGAGTACGAATACAACCGACTGCCCATGGACTTGATACTCGGTGACCGCCAGATCAGGCTTCAGATCGAAGCCGGAACGGAGTTGACGGAGATCATTTCGGGCTGGGAAGCGTCCCTATCGGCATACACGAAAATGCTTGAAGCAATATACATCTACAAATAAAAAGCCCCGACCGGCAAGCCGTTCGGGGCAACATTCAAATTTTGTGAGGTAGGCGTCTTTATTTTTCGGTTTTCAAGGTCTCAATCTCTTTTTTGAGTTCGTCAATCTCTTTCTTGTACTTCTCGGCATCGTCATCGGCGGCGCCGTCATCAGCGGAACTGTCGTCTTTTTTCCAGGTATCTTTAAGCTCATCGAACCCCAGATAGAGAGCAAGACCGCCGCCGAGCAACAGCATCACCGGAATCGCGCCGGCCAGAAGTTGAAGAAATTCACCAAACCACACCGACAGACCGATCAAGCCTAAGACTGCTGCCACTGCTCCACCAATTAACGTTTTCATAGAAAATCATCCTCCTTCTTTAACCTTTTTGAGTTAGCCAGTCTAAAATGGATTCATCGATCCATCCGTGCGCATGACGCTGCGATGGCTCGACGTGCTTGGCAATTATCTTCGTTTTCTCCGGCGGTTGTCTAACGCGTCGTGTTCTTTAGAATATCAATGGGATTTCAATTAGATAGCAACTTGGCGGTGACGCTGTCAAGTATTATGGCAATAACATAGAAGCCGGAGCAGCGCAAGCATATTTTTCTCCGTTGAATATGGCGTTGCAAAGGGTCAAGGCTTCTGTTATTTTTTTAAACATCATCAACGTCCAGCCTTCTTGGAAGTCTACTATTCTCAAATGATAAACAATCCAAAAAAACACCTGATTGCTTCAATTGTGCTGAAGATTCACGAGTGGATCAACCGGCTGCTTAGGCATTCACTCGACCACTATTTCTGTTTTCTGCCCTCACCGACCGGGACCATCTCGGATTTTTTTCTGAATCGCCTGTTCTCAGGGGTTTTCATGGGCGGTGAACAGGCGGACATCATTAATAGCATCCCCGATGGGGCTATCGTCGTCTATACAACCAAATATAAGAGCCGCTTCGAATTTCTCTTTGCCCATACCCGCTATCGACAATTGCGCCTGCCGGTGCCGCAACTGGCCTTCGATTTCGACATCTATTTCTGGCAGCCGCTGTCGCGGGTGTTCCGCATCTGCCTGGCCTACCTGGATGAGCTGGTTCAACGGCACCGGATCCAGGACCCTTATCGCAGTGGTTACTACAAACGTGCCCTTGTCGAATCGGGTTGTGGCTTACTCTCTCTGGTTGAAAAAAAAGGGTATTATCGCCGGTTCGTCAAGGAGAAAACCGATCCGCTGAGTTACCTGATCCAGATGCAAAAAGAGATTGACAGGCCGATCTACCTGGTTCCCCAACTGATGTTTTTCGGCAAGAAGCCCCTGCCTGCAGTTCCCAGTTTAGTGGACACTTTTTTCGGCACGTCACAACGTCCGGGAATGGTCAGAAAGATCGTCACCCTGATTCGGTATCCCGGTAAAATTTTTGTGGAGCTTTCCCAGCCGCTGAACCTGCAGCAGTGGCTCAGCCAATCCGCACAACCGGATAAAACCATCGATTATCAGGCGCTTCAGCTGCGACGCCAGCTCCTGTTGAAAAACAACCGTCACCGGCAGAGTATCACCGGACCGATCTTGAAATCCAACGAAGAGCTGAAAGAATCCATCCTCACCAGCGACCGGATGGGAAATTTCCTTAAAAAACATGCCGCATCCCGACAGGAGCCCATCTATAAAATCCGAAAAAAAGCGGATGGTTATCTGGATGAAATCGCCGCACGCTATAGCCCAACCGTGATCCGCATTATGTCATCGGTGGTGGGGTGGATCATCAACTGCATGTTCGACGGGGCCGTCATCGACAGGGCCGGCCTGGCACGGGTCAAGGCCATCTCCAGAAAAGGTCCGCTGATCCTCATGCCCTGCCACAAGAGCCATATCGACTATCTAATCCTGTCCTACGTGCTTTACCATAATAACATGCCCTGCCCGCATATTGCCGCAGGTAAGAACCTCTCTTTCTGGCCGTTGGGCCCTATTTTTCGTGGAGGGGGGGCCTTTTTTCTGCGACGGACCTTCAGGGGGGCGGTGCTTTATGCCCGGGTCTTTTCCGCCTATATCCATAAACTCTTGGAAGAGGGCTTTCATATCGAGTTGTTCATCGAGGGAGGGAGAAGTCGGACCGGCAAACTGCTCATTCCCAAATTGGGGATGATATCCATCCTGCTAAATGCCCACCGCAATGGCGCCTGCGAAGATATGATCTTCGTTCCCGTTTACATCGGCTATGACCGGATTGTCGAAGAACACGCCTACGTTCACGAAGTGGAAGGCGGAAAAAAAGAAGATGAGAATCTCGGTCAGGTGATCCGTGCCCGGCGTTTTTTGAAAAAACGTTACGGGAAAATCTATATCAACTTCCACGACCCTATCTCTACCCGTGATCTGCTGGCCGACTCCCCGGTGCCACTCGACCGGATGACCCAAAAAGATGTGAATGCACTGTGCCGGAACCTGGGCTGGCGGATAATCAACGCCATCGACAAGCAGACCGTGGTCACGCCCCACGGGCTGGTGGCCGCCGCCGCCTTGAATATTTCCAAGCCCCGCTTCACCCATGAGGAACTGATGGAAGCGGTGAATGCTTACCTGACCTTCGCCACCGCCCAAAACGCCAAGCTGGCAGACACGATTATTCTCAACCCGGACGGCGCCATGGAATATGCCATCGACCGCTACCTGTCTCGCAAACTGCTTGAAAAAGCGCCCGGAGACAAGGACCTGCCGGAAGATCAGGCCGACTACACGGTAAACGTTGCCAAACGATCACTGCTGGAATTTTACAAAAATAACTGCATTTCCTATTTCGTACCGGCTGCGTTTACCGCACTGGCCATTCTGAAGAAGGATGCTTTCCAGTTCAATGCCGCCGAACTGCACAATGAGTACCATTTTTTCCAGGATTTTTTCAAATATGAGTTTGCCTTTGATTTGGATCGACCGCCGGTACATTATGTGAGAAAAACCATCAAATCATTTATCGATGATGCAATGCTCATGCCCCACCAGACAATCCCCGACAGTTACCAGATCACCTCATCGGGGTATCGGAAATTGAAGCTGTTTGCCGCCTTTTTAAAGCCTTATTTCCAATCCTATAAGGTGGCGCTCCATTTTCTGAGAACCAACCGCAAGGAAAAAATGGAGGCCAAGGACAAACTCAAGAAAATTCAGAGCATGGGCCTCCAGATGATAAAAAACAAGGAGATCGAACTGATCGAATCGGTTTCCAAGGTCAATTATGCCAACGGCCTGAGCTATTTTTCCACCAACGGCATCAGAAATCATGAAAATGAAGCGGCCATCTCTCATTACGAAACACTCATCCTGAACTATTTGAATCTGTTAAGCCCATGAAAGCACTGATTCTGGCTGCAGGGTTCGGCACCCGACTGGCACCCCACTCCCGGACATTTCCAAAGGCACTGTTCCCGGTTGCCGGCACCCCGGTACTGGGAAGAATGCTGGGCAACCTGAAACGCGCCGGCTGCACCGCTGTTGCCGTAAACGCCCACCACCTGGCCCATCATATCCAGTCCTATCTGGCGGAAAACGATTTTGGAATGCCAGTGACCCTGAGCGTTGAGCCGGAAATTTTAGGCACCGGAGGCGCTATCCGCCACCTGGCTGGCTACTGGGACGACGATCCGTTCATGGTGATCAATGCGGATATCGTCACCGACATCGAGCTGGCTGACGTTTATCGCCGCCACCGAATGCGTGGCGGTCAGGTAACGCTGGTCATGCATGACCATCCCCACTTCAACCAGGTGTGGGTGGATGAGCAGAATCGAATCGCCGGTTTCGAGCGTTTTTCGAGCCCGGCGGACCCTGGCCGCCACCGTAAAATGGCCTTTACCGGCATTCACGTCATGGACGCCGGCATGATCCGGCGTATACCCCACGACGGGTTCAGCGATATCATTCACGTTTACCGGCAGATGCTGGACGACGGCATACCCATCCATGCCCTTGTGGTTCACAATCATTACTGGCAGGACATGGGAAGTCCGGATCGCTACCGGGAGGCGGTGGTGGATGCCATGGCCCCAGGCGTATTCCAATCAGCTTTCCCCGATTATCGGGGGGCTGCCATCCGTAGCTGTGAATTGACCGGCGATGGTTCCGATCGTGGCTGGTTCCGACTGACCGCCGGCCCACACCGGTTGATCCTGGCAGACCACGGCATCAACACCACTCTGCCGGGCAGTGAAGTCAACGCATTCGTCAGGATCGGCAACCACCTTGACACCTGCGGCCTGCCGGTTCCCCGCATCCACGCCCACGACGGTTTCAGTGGACTGGTATTCCTGGAAGATTTAGGAGACTGCCATCTGCAGCAGATAGTGCGGCAAAGGCCCGATGCCAGCGGCGCTGAAACGCTTTACCGGCAGGTCATCGACACCCTTCTTGACCTGACGATAAAAGCCGCCGACAGCTTTGACCCGGGCTGGACCTGCCAGAGTCCGGCCTACGATGTTGCGCTGATACTCGACAAGGAGTGCCGGTATTTCGTAGATGCTTTTTTAAACGGCTACCTGGAGTTGGCGGTGGCCTATGAGGACGTGGCAGCAGAATTTGAGCTTCTGGCCACACGCACCATCGACCACGGCTTGACCGGGTTGATTCACCGTGACTTTCAATCCCGCAACATCATGATTCATGACGGCCGACACTATCTCATCGACTTTCAGGGAGCACGAACCGGCCCGATCCAGTATGACCTGGCCTCACTGCTGATTGATCCCTATGCGGGACTGAACCCAGACCTTCAACGACGACTCTTGCGGTATGCTGCCGAACAGGTGGCACGGCTGTGGAAATGCGCCCCAGACCGTTTCATCCGGGGCTACCGCTACTGCGCCGTCACCCGAAATCTTCAGATGCTGGGAGCCTTCGGGTTCTTGAGCCGGATCAAACAAAAAAAAGCCTTTGAACACTGGATTCCTTCTGCGGCCAGCATGCTGGCCGGCCACATCCGCGCCGCTGATCAAAAGGCGTTTCCCCAACTGACCGCCATTGCCAATAAAATTGGTTTGGGGTAACTGGGTGTGATCATCCCTTAGCCATTCTAACCGATGTGACCCATCCAAACATAAGGACAAAACACGATGATTTCCGTAAAAATAATGATCAATGGCCAGCCCGGGAACGTTGCCTCCATTATCGCCGGCCATGCCTTGAAGGATTCCCGGATCACCCTATTGCCCCACTCCCTCACCGGACCGGAAATCCAAGCCGGCAGGCACACCATCTCCGGAACGGTCATCGAACTGATTACCCCGGCTGACCGTGATAAAAAAATGGATGCGCTGATCAAGACGCACGGTGATTTCATCAGCGTGGATTTCACCCATCCCTCGGCCGTCAACGACAATGCCGTTTTTTACTGCAACCGCGGTCTGCCGTTTGTCATGGGCACCACTGGCGGCGATCGGGAAATGCTGAACCAAACGGTGCGCAACGCAACCGTCTGCGCTGTCATTGCGCCCAACATGGCCAAACAGATTGTGGGATTTCAGGCCATGATGGAATACGCGGCCGACACATTTCCAGGCATTTTCAACGGCTACACGCTGACCGTCCGGGAAAGCCACCAGGCCGGCAAAGCCGATACCAGCGGCACGGCCAAGGCCATGGTATCCTATTTCAAACATATGGGTGTCGATTTTTCGCCGGAAGCAATCGCCATGGAGCGGGACCCGTCGGTTCAACGCGAGAAATGGGGAATTCCCGAGGCCTATTTGTCCGGTCATGGATGGCACACCTATCGGTTGACCTCGCCGGACAACACCGTTGTCTTTGAATTCCAGCACAACGTCAACGGCCGCGACATTTATGCGGAGGGCACCATGGATGCAGCCTGTTATCTTGATCGGAAACTTAAAAAAGGCGAAACGGGTCGGGTTTTTACGATGATCGATGTGCTAAAAGGTTGATATCCGCCACGGGGGCGCCACCAGCCTGCCCGGCGGGGTGGTGGGCACGAACAAGGACTGCACAGTCCGTCCGGCCACCAAAGCCGCCGTGGGTGTTTATTATGGGGGTTTAATATCGACGAAAAGAGGGGGTGGTCAATGAATCAACTCACCCATGCACGGGTCCGCTTCTATTCCTCTTGGATCAGCTCACGCGCTTTTTCAAGCGCCTGCGGCAGATTCTGAGGCTGGGTACCGCCGGCCTGGGCCATGTCGGGTCGGCCGCCGCCGCCGCCGCCCACCACGTTGGCAATCTGTTTGATCATCTTGCCCGCATGAAACCGGTGGTTGAGATCCTTGGTCACGACAACGATCAGCAGCGCCTTGCCGTCGGTCTCACACCCCAGGACCACGATGCCTGAACCGATGCGGTCCTTGAACCGGTCGGCCAGCTCACGCAGGGCGGACGGCTTGTCAACGGTCACCTGTTGGATGATCGCGGTAACCCCGTTGATCTCGAGGATTTTCTCTCCGCTGCCATCGGCCTGCATTTCTGCCATTTTGGTCTTGAGCCGTTCGGTTTCTTTTTCAAGGCTTTTCAGCGACGCCAGGGTCGACTCGACCCGTGCAACCACGGTCTCGGGCTTGTCCTTGACCAGGTGGCTCAACTGCTGGAGAATCCGGCTGGTCTTTTGTACATGGTCCAGCGCCGCCATGCCCGTAAGGGCCTCGATCCGTCTCACGCCGGACGCCACGCTCGATTCGGAACTAATTTTGAACAGGCCGATATTGCCGGTGCGGCCGGTATGGGTACCCCCGCATAGCTCACGGCTGAAGGTATCCAGGGCAACGACACGAACCCGGTCGCCGTATTTCTCCTCGAACAGGGCCGTGGCGCCGGATTTCATGGCATGATCCATGTCCATCTCCTCAACAGTCACGGGAACATTCTGACGAACTCGCTGGTTGACGAAGATTTCGATGCGCGCCAATGCGTCGGAATCGATCTGGGAAAAATGCGTGAAGTCGAATCGAAGCCGGTCCGCCGCCACCATGGATCCGGCCTGTTTCACGTGATCCCCCAGTTCATGGCGAAGGGCTGCATGCAGAATGTGCGTGGCCGTGTGGTTGAGGGCCACAGCTGCCCGGTGGTCGCCATCCACGGTGAGCATGACCGTCTGACCGTTTTCCAGGCGGCCGGCCTGCACCTGCCCTTTGTGAATAATGATTCCCGTGGGATCTTTGATCGTGTCGATGACCCTCATCTCCATGCCTGGAGCCGTTATCGCACCCTGGTCACCCACCTGGCCGCCGGCTTCACCGTAAAAGGGTGTGGCCGTGGTCACCACTTCCACCGTGGTTCCCGTATCGGCAGCATCGACCCCTTGGTTTTCCTGGACGATCAGCACCACACGCGCTTCGCAGGCCAGGGTGCCATATCCGACGAATTCGGGTTTTTCACCCGAGGCGCTCAATTGGCGGTAGGCATCGGAAACGCCGGCAAAGGCGATTTTGGAACGGGACTGCCTGCGCTGTTCGTCCATGTGCTGTTCAAACCCGTCGGTGTCCAGGGTCATGCCCTCGTCGCGCACCACGTCGCGCACGATATCCACGGGAAACCCGAATGTATCGTAAAGCTTGAAAATCAATTCACCGGGAACCTGGGTGGTGCCCTTGGCCCGGATCTCCGCCAGTGAATCGTTTAGCACCCGCAGCCCGTTGTCCAACGTTTCCGAAAAGCGAACCTCCTCGTTTTCGATGACGTTGGTGATAAAGGCCGAGGCTGTCTTGAGATCCGGGTAGGCCGGCACCATAATGTCAAACACCACCCGGGCGGTTTCGTGAAGAAAGGGCTGGGTCAGGCCGATGTTGCGGCCATAGCGGATGGCCCGCCGCATGATCCGACGCAGCACATATCCCCTGCCCTCGTTGGACGGCAGGACGCCGTCGCCGATAAGAAAGGCAGCGGCCCGGCTGTGATCGGCGATCACTTTCATGGCCACGTCGGCGGACTCGGTGTGGCCGTATGATTTCTGGGCCAGCGCTTCGGTACGCTGAATGATCGGATAAATCAGATCGGTGTCAAAATTGGTGTTTACATTCTGAACCACCGATGCCATTCGCTCCAAACCCAGGCCCGTATCAATGCTGGGCTTGGGCAGGGGTGTCATGGCGCCCGTGGAATCCCGGTTGAACTGCATGAAGACCAGGTTCCAGATTTCCAGAAACCGGTCGCAGTCGCAAGCCACATCGCAGTCAGGCCGGCCGCAGCCATGTTCCGCCCCCCGGTCTAAATGGATCTCGCTGCAGGGACCGCAAGGACCGGTGTCACCCATGGCCCAGAAGTTTTCCTCCTCCCCCAGCCTTATCATCCGCGATTCGGGGATGCCGATGCGTTGGTGCCACAGATCAAAGGCCTCGTCGTCATCCAGATAGACCGACGCCCAGAGTTTTTCCTCCGGCAGCCCGTATCCGTTGGTCAGCAGATCCCATGCGAAATCCACGGCCTTCTCCTTGAAATAGTCGCCGAAGGAGAAGTTGCCCAGCATCTCGAAGAAGGTATGGTGCCGCGCCGTATAGCCTACATTTTCAAGGTCGTTGTGCTTGCCGCCGGCCCGGACGCACTTTTGTGAGGTGGTCGCGCGGACATAGTCCCGCTTCTCCTCACCCAGAAACGTACGTTTGAACTGCACCATCCCGGCATTGGTGAATAGCAGCGTCGGATCGTCCTGGGGAATCAAGGACGAGCTGCGCACGATCCGGTGGCCGTGTTTCTGAAAATAGTCGAGGTAAAGTTGTCGAATTTCATTGCCGGTCATAACTATCTCCTATTCCAGATCAACCTGAAATAACAAATCTCAAGCACCAAATTACAAATAAATTCCAAATTACAATATCCTAATCACAAACAAGATACAAACCATCAGTGGATTGTCATTTTGATTTTTCCAAACATTGATGATTGGAATGTCCTTTCTTAAAATTCATAGGGTTTGGAATTTTGAATTTGGTTATTGTAATTTATTTGTTATTTGTTTTTTGACTATTGTTTTTTATTTTTCGGGTCTGTTTTTTCCGTTTTCGCATCTGTTTTTGGCTTCAGAAGGCCCACCGCCTCGCGCACCGTCACGTCCACGGTTTCGAGAAGGTCGGGATTGTCCTGGAAGAATTTTTTCACGTTTTCGCGCCCCTGGCCGATGCGCTCGCCATTGTAGGAATACCAGGAACCGCTTTTGTCGATGATGCCGGCGCTGACGCCCACATCCAGCAGGTCGCCGGACCGCGAGATGCCCTCTCCGTACATGATGTCAAATTCCGCCTCTTTGAACGGCGGGGCCATTTTATTTTTGACCACCTTGACCCGGGTCCGGTTCCCCACGACGTCCTGCCCGTCTTTGATGGCACCGATGCGGCGGATGTCCAGCCGAACGGAAGAATAAAATTTCAGGGCATTGCCGCCGGTGGTGGTCTCCGGGTTGCCGAACATGACGCCGATCTTCATGCGAATCTGGTTGATGAAGATCACCGAGGTCATCGTCTTTCCAATGGTGCCGGTCAGCTTTCTCAACGCCTGGGACATTAGGCGTGCCTGCAGCCCCATGTGGGAGTCGCCCATCTCACCCTCGATCTCCGCCCGCGGAACCAGGGCTGCCACGCTGTCGATAACCATCACGTCGATCGCGCCGCTTCGAACCAGCATGTCGGCAATTTCCAGGGCCTGCTCGCCGGTGTCGGGCTGAGAGACCAGCAGTTCATCGCAGTTAACCCCCAGCTTGCGGGCATAGATCGTGTCCAGGGCATGTTCGGCGTCGATAAAGACCGCGATGCCACCCTGTTTTTGCGCGTTGGCCACGGCGTGAAGGGCCAGGGTCGTCTTTCCCGATGACTCGGGGCCGAAAATTTCGATCACGCGGCCGCGGGGCAGTCCGCCGATGCCCAGGGCGCGGTCCAGTTCGATGGATCCGCTGGAAATCACGGGAATGTCTACGACGGGGCGTGCCCCCAGTTTCATAATGGCGCCCTTGCCGAACTGGCGCTCGATCTGCCCCATGGCGGAATCTACCGCCTTGGATTTATCCGGTGAAATGGCCATGCAATCCTCCCAGGTTGGTAACAGGGTGAAAAAAAAATCATTGAAAGCCTCCCGCGATGATTTTCAGGCAGGCCCGTCAAACTGTTCTCGGCTTGCTCGATGTCGCGTTTCGATCTGCCGGATCGATACGGTTTTCAAAAACAGCCCGGGGGTTTCTAAACCGCCAGGTGCGATGTGTGCAGCAGGGTGTATTCAGGCCCATTGGGTTTGAGAATACTATTAAAGAGCATCAGTCGGTCCACTCGGAAAAAATCTGAGGCAACCGCTTTCAAGGATTCCAAGGATTCGTCGATCAATTGCGCATCGATCCGTCGGCGGATCCGGCCGATGGTCAAGTGAGCCCCAAAGCCACGGGACTCCCTTTTGAAGCCCACCGATTCCAAACCGGATTCGAGGGTTACCTGAACCGCTTTCAACCGGTCGATATCACCCGTCAGTCCCACCCAGATCACGCGTGCACGGTGGAGATTCGGAAAAACACCCACCCCCTTTGCTGTCAGCGAAAAAGCAGCTGTCATCCCGGCGGCGGCATCCATCTGAGCGGCGATTGCAGGAACCCGGGACGGATCGATATCTCCAAGGAATTTAAGGGTCAAATGAATGTTCGTCGCCGCCACCCAACGGATCTCTCTTCGCGGCAATTGAAGCCGCGCCTGAATCTGCATCAAAAAGACGGCCACCGCATCAGGGATCGGTACGGCAACAAAGGCGCGCAGGGTCTTTGGCACTGTGGCTCCTTTGCGACCCGCTGTCTGGCATGAAGGCCGCCATCGGGCATCAGGCAGCGGGGAGGGTGAACTGCGGCGTACCCAATTCAAATGTGCCCGATGTTATCCACTGTTTCAGCGTCTCGGCAATCTGTAGGGCCTTAACCATGCTTGAGAGCGGAACCGTAGGCACCTTCTTCCCCTTGACGGTGATGATTCCACTCTTGAGCTCCGCATAGCTGACCTGTCCCAAATTGCTTGATTTACCCTTGGGGTAATCGTTGCCGTAGTCCACAACCTGGGTAAACAGTTCAGCGTCTGAAACTGCCGTAAATCTGGCCATCTCCTCATCCAGTATCGGGATGGGGACGCCCAGCCCCACTGCCAGTGAACACCCGTACCCCTGGATGCTGACGCCCACCAGCCAGTCCGGACTCATCTGCTGCATGTCACCCATCACCCATAGGGTCCCCGCCGGGGTCAAGGGTGTACCGTTGGCTGCCCGCTTCACCCCTGGCCGGTGCTGGGTGCCGTGCCAGGTGACATAGCCGACGCCGCCGCCCAGAAAAATCCGCGTGCCCAGCCCGATGGTCCGGTAGAACGGGTCGTTGAACAACGGGCTCAACTGGCCGGCCGAGCAGTAGTTGGCGTTGCCCGCCCTGGGTTTTAGCGCCCCCATGTAAGTGTAAACGGTTTTATTGGTCAGATTCACCGCACAGTTGTAGTTCTGATAGGCGTTCCTGGGGTTGCACAACGTTGCCTGAGGCAACGATTTGAGCGTAACGATCTTCTCATATTCCCGGCTGGGATAACAATCCGTTCCGTAGGCGGTGGCCTTGATATGCATCTTCTTGCCCGCCACCAAATCCTGGATGACGTGGCCGCCGCCGTAGAGGAATTCACCGGGATACACCTTGTTCAGGGGATCGTCTTCGCACGGCTCGGTGGCCCCGAGGTAACAGTCTACCGCGGCAACCCCCCCGTAGGCGGGCACATTGTTGATCCAGACCTTGGCTGCCTTGGTCCCCGGTGCCGAGTGACCGAAATTGATAAATGCACCTGACGAGCACATGGGCGCGAAGGTCCCCGTGGTCACCACATCCACCTGGTGGGCAGCCTCCTGCGGACCCTTGTCAGCGACGATGTCGATCATCTCTTCGGCAGTGACGACTACCACCTTGCCGGCCCTGATTTTATCGTTTATCTGCTGAACCGTTTTCTGAACCTTATGGCGTCCCATACCGCCGTCTGCTCCTGTAGGCTTTAAGATAGTTTATTTGGACTGCGTTATCGGTCGTCGCAGTATTACAACAAAAGGGCTTCCTCTCTACTAGCCTTGCCAAACAAACTATCTTAAGGCCTAGTTTGGGGTCCCGCGTCATCGATTTTGGCGCTGATGTTGTTTTTGATCCACGCGTCGTCCCACCACTCCACCGGATTGACATAGGTCTGGTGAATCAGGGCGGCATAGTGCAAGTGGTCACCACCCGCCAGGCCCGTCAAGCCTGTCTTGCCGATACTATCACCCTTATTGACCATCTGGCCGATGGCGACATCGATTTGACTCAAATGCGAGTAGAGGGTGAACAGTCCGAACCCGTGGTCAAGAATGATGGTGTTGCCATAGATGCCCTGGTCACCGGTGAATGCCACTTTCCCGCGGTTGGCCGCCGGTACCGGGGAATGCGCGGTAGACGCCAGATCAATCCCCATGTGCACCTGGCGGTCGATCTCCTTGCCGCCGTAAAAATAGGTGCGGTGATCGGCGAATCGGGCACGGTTGGCAGACCGCGGAAGCCGCAAAAATGGTCCCTCCCAAAGGATATCGGTTTCTGTATGCTGGGTGATTTGATTTATCGCCTCGATATCCTTGAGACGCAGTTCACGATTGACTTTAAGAAAAAGATCGGCTCGGCTGCCGCCCGATGATTCAGGAAAGTAGCGCTCGAAATCGGGCATTTTCGCGTTGAAAAAGGTGTCGGACAGATTAATTGTGTCTTTTCTGAAAGACCGGGTGTTGATGTGATATGCCAAGCCGGCCGTCGACCGGTTGCCGGCAAAGTCTTCTGCGGCAACCGCCAGTCGCGTTTCCTTGCCTTGCTGGAAATTCAAGGCAAACAGGGCCATGTGAATGGACGGATCTTTGAAATAACCGGCATATCCCGGAAAAAAAAGATCGCCCACCGTCACCCCGCTGACCGGGCAATCTTCCGACAGCCGGTATATTGCCGCACCACTGCCTCCCTGGGTTAGATTGTGGGAGCGACTGATCAGGTCAATGGACGGCGCCTTGGTGTCGATCTGGATCTCCTTTTCCAGGTAAACCCGATTGCCTTTTCCCCACTTGCGCAGCGAGTAATCCCAAGCCACGACACGGATGACGCCCTTTCCGTCGGCCAGCCCCAGGGACTGAGGGGAGACAGGTGCTTTCACTTGCACCGACTTTTCCGTGCCGCCCGCAAAGAATCCGGCTGAAGGAAAGGTGCGCTGCAGGACCTCCACCTCCCGGCCCTCGACCAACAGGCCCATCCAGACTTTGCGGATACCACTGCCGGCATCGTCCACATTCACGGTAACGGTCCGCGTGGCACCGATAAAAGGTGATTCAAGTTCAATTTCCAGGGCAGGTGCCGATCCTTCCATGCGGATAATGGCCAACCATACGGCAGGGATACTGATCAGCAGCGCCACAGTGACAATTAGGATCGGTCTGAGCGAACTTCTTTTTTTATTCAACGGATTCTTTCCTTTCGGCGCTGTTCTTTAGCCGTCTATTGAATTGGGGACAATACCAGTTAAGCCACCGGTAATCAAGGCAAAGTTTTTCGCGGCTTGACTTTTTAACCGCCTGAGGATACATAATAAAACATGATTCCAATTCTCTGGAAAGTTGACATTAAATGAAAATGGATAGCCCTTTTTTCCTGATCAGCGGCCCATGCGTCATCGAAGATGAGGCTGTCACGCTGCGCATCGCCGCCCGACTCAAAGCGATGACGGACAGCCTCGGCATTCCCTTTACCTTCAAGGCGTCCTATGACAAGGCCAACCGAACCGCCATCACCTCCTTCCGGGGGCCGGGCATTCAGGACGGTCTGCGCGTGCTGGACAAAGTCAAACAAACCCTTGGCGTGCCGATCCTGTCCGACGTTCACCGCATCAGCGAAGTGGCAACGGCCGCCCAGGTGCTTGATGTCATTCAGATCCCGGCATTTCTTTGCCGCCAGACCGACCTGCTCCTGGCAGTTGCAAAAACCGGCAAACCGGTGAACGTCAAGAAAGGCCAATTTCTGGCCCCCTGGGATATGGTCAATATCGTCGAAAAAATTCGTTCGGTATCCAGCGTCCAACCCATGATCACCGAACGCGGTGTCATGTTTGGCTACAACAACCTGGTCGTGGATTTCAGGGGGATCCACATCATGCAGCAAACCGGTTGTCCGGTGGTCTTCGACGCCACCCATAGTGTTCAATTGCCCGGCGGCGCGGGAACCCACTCCGGCGGCCAGCGGGAGTTTGCCCCGGTGCTGGCCCGGGCAGCCATAGCGGCCGGTGCCGACGGTGTTTTCCTGGAAGTTCACGAAGACCCGGACAAAGCCCTTTGCGACGGCCCCAATTCACTCCCCCTGGACCAGCTGCCCGATCTGCTGGTCCAACTCAAAGCCATCAAAACCGCCCTGGCCGCCTGACAAAATCCCATGATCGACACCCGGCTGAAACAAATTGCCCTGATACTTCTGGACGTGGACGGAGTCCTCACCACGGGTCAGGTGATTTACAACGACAGCGGCCAGGAAACCAAGGTATTTCACGTGCGTGACGGACTGGGTATCCGCATGTTAATCGAGGCAGGACTTATGGTGGGCATCGTCACCGGCCGCCGCTCCATGGCACTGGTTCACCGGTGCCGAAATTTAGGCATCAACCTGCTCAAAGACGGCATCCGCGACAAGGCTGCCGCCCTTGAAGAGATACTGAAAGAGACCGGCGTGGCAGCGTCAGCCACGGCCTTTGTGGGAGACGACCTGCCGGATTTGCCCATCATGCACCGGGTGGGCGTGCCTATCGCAGTCGGCGATGCCCACGATCTGGTACAACAGGCTGCCGCGATGACCACTCGGGCAATGGGTGGTTGTGGCGCGGTACGTGAAATCAGCGAGCGGATCCTTCAAGCCAGGGGAGATTGGGAACCGATGATCAAAAGACAGTTCTCATGAAAAACCGCCGCCTGATTCAACGTGTGTTGTTGAGCATTGTTGTGCTGGTGTTGGCCGGCACGATTATCGTCTTTATCGGGTATCGCCGCATGACCCGCAATCCGGAGGTACTGTTGGACCTGGTTAAAGAAAAAGCGGACATGCGGCTCAACAAAATTCGCCAGACCGCCATGAAAAACGGCATTCGGGAATGGCGGCTGGAAGCGGTCTCGGCAACCCTTCTGGAAAAAGAGAAAACCATGCTGCTGGTCAGCCCCGATGTGGAGTTTTTCATGGACGACGGGGATCATGTGCGCCTGACCGCCGAGCAGGGAACGATTTACACGGACTCCAGCCGCATAACGGTCTCGGGGCAGGTGTCGGCCAACACCAGCCTTTACCGGTTCGAGACCGAAACACTCGACTACGACCCGGCCGCCAGGGAACTTCGCGCCGATACACCGGTGACCCTCTCCAGCAAGTCGCTCAGCCTGCACGCTGACACGATGACCATGAACCTGGAAACCAGTATCACCCGCTTCGAAGGTGGTGTGGAAGGAATAATCAGTGAAGATCTCGAACTTTAGCTGCCCCGCCGGCTTCGTGCTGACGATACTGTTTTGCGTGTTGCTGTTGCCCCCGCTGACCATCCATAGTAGGGCCGGAACCGAGACTCCTTCAGCGGAAACGGCCGATCCGGAGGCAAAAAAAATTCATATTTCGGCGGAGCGGCTCATATCCAGCAGGGCAGACAACCATGCCGAGTTTATTGGGAATGTAAGAGCCAAACAGGGGAAGACCCTGATCATCGCGGACAGTCTCAAAATTTTTTTTTCCGGTGGCTCCGAAGTTGAACCCGCTTCACCTGCACAGTCTTTAGAGAAGCTGGTAGCCACCGGAAACGTGGAAATTAAATTCGACAATAGGCTTGCCGTTGCCCGGCAGGCAGTATATATAACAGCACAGCGCATGCTGATCCTGACCGGCCCGGGGGCTATGGTGACCAGCGGCGACAATACCATCACCGGCGAAACCATCACGTTCTACCGGGATGATGGGCGGTTCACCGTCGAAGGTGGATCCAGCGGTCGCGTCAAAGCGGTAATCCTCCCGGAAAAATCAGGATTGGAGTAGCCCGTGAACTTGCACCCTGTGGAAAACAGTTAATGGCTGCCTTGTCTGTTCGTGAACTGGTCAAGGTCTACCGGGGCAGAAAAGTGGTGGACCGGGTCAGCCTGAACGTGGCAAGCGGGCAGGTGATCGGCCTGCTGGGGCCAAACGGTGCAGGCAAAACCACCACTTTTTACATGACCGTGGGGTTGATCAAGCCTGATAGCGGCCAGGTTTTTCTTGATGATAAGGACATCACGGAATACCCCATGCATATCCGGGCAAGAACAGGGGTCGGATATCTGCCCCAGGAGACCTCCATTTTCAGGAAACTGACCGTGCGTCAGAACATTCTGGCGATACTGGAGACCATGCCCCTGTCACGCCAGCAGCGCCATGAGCGCACTGACCGCCTGCTGGAAGAGTTGGGAATCGCCCACGTGGCGGAATCAAAAGCGGCGGTGCTGTCCGGCGGCGAGCGCCGCCGCTTGGAAATCACTCGGGCCTTGGCCACGGAACCGGCCTTTATGCTGCTGGATGAACCCTTTGCCGGCATCGACCCGCTGGCGGTGATCGACATAAAAAAGATCATCGCCCATTTGAAGGATCGGAACATCGGCATCTTGATATCCGATCACAATGTGCGGGAAACCCTGGGGGCGTGTGATTCGGCATTTATTTTGAGCGACGGTAAAGTGATTGAAACCGGAACACCGGAACAGATCGCTTCGAGCACCATCGCCCGGCGAATATATTTGGGAGACGAATTCAGACTTTAAGATGGCAATTGAACTCAGACAACAACTAAAACTGACCCAACAGCTCATTATGACGCCGCAGCTCCAGATGGCGATCAAGCTGTTACAGCTGTCCCGTCTTGAGCTGGTAGACACCATCAGACAGGAGCTGGAAGAGAATCCCACCTTAGAAGAAATACAGGAGACCCCGGACAAAACCAAGGAGACCGAGCCCGAAGAGGAGCCTGCCGCCGCGGTCGAAGAAGCCCGTGAAGTTACCATCGACGAGAAGATCAACGACGAAATCGACTGGAGCAATTACATCGACGAGTATAACTCGCCCGGAAAAGTCAATTTCGAGTCCGAAAGCCGGGAAGCGCCCCAGTACGAGGCATTTGTCTCCTCCAAGGAGTCCCTCAGCGATCACCTGTTATGGCAACTGTTGATGCTTTCACCCACCGATATCGAAAAGCAGGTCGGCAGCCTGATTATCGGCAGCCTCAACCCCGACGGATATCTGCAATTGTCCGTCGAAGAACTCTCCCAGCAAAGCGGTATTTCCATCGAGATGGTGGAGGATGTCCTGGAAACCATGCAGTCCTTCGATCCGGTGGGGATTTGTGCCAGGGACCTGCGGGAGTGCCTCCTGCTCCAGGCCCAGCATCTGGACCTGGAAAACAGCCTGGTGACGGACATTATCTCCGATCACCTGAAGAATCTGGAAAACAAGAATTACAAGGCCATTTGCAAGGCCCTGAAGGTGAAACTGAAAGACGTCATTGCCGCGGTCAACGTCATCCGCGCGCTGGAACCCAAACCGGGGAGACAGTTCACCGAAGAGACACCCCACTATATTATCCCGGATATTTACGTCGACAAGAGTGAGGGTGAATTCGTCATCGTCCTTAACGACGACGGCATGCCCAAGCTTCGGGTCAATCCATTCTACAAGCGGGCCATCACCAAAAAGAACGAAGTCAGCGCAAACGCCAAGGAATACATTCGCGACAAGATGCGATCCGCGGCCTGGCTGATCCGCAGCATCCACCAGCGCCAGAAAACCATCTATAAGGTGATGGAGAGCATCCTGAAATTTCAACGGGATTTTTTTGAAAAGGGCGTGACGCATTTAAAACCCATGGTGCTCAGGGATGTGGCCGAAGATATCGGCATGCACGAATCAACCATCAGCCGGGTGACAACCAACAAATACGCCCACACCCCCCAGGGCATCTACGAACTCAAATATTTCTTCAACAGCTCCATCAAACGGGTATTTGGCGAAGATATCGCCTCGGCCAGCGTGCAGGCCAAAATTAAAAAGATCATCGAAGGGGAAAACCCCAAAAAGCCTTATAGCGACAGTAAAATGGCCGAGTTGCTCAAAACGGACAATATTGACATCGCCCGTCGCACGGTGGCCAAATACCGGGAGATGATGGGCATTTTATCCTCCAGCAAACGAAAACAGTTCTAACAGGCTGTTAATGGCATCCCCAGCACCATGCCACGGGTTTCTTGTCTCACCGCCATTAAAAACCGGCAGGGGCGTATCTGAAACCAGCTGGCCGCCCTCTGCCGACAGGTATTCCAAAAGGAGGCACCGACCATGAATACATCCGTCAGATTCAAGAACCTCCAACCCTCCGATGCCCTCAAATCTTATGTCAGCGAAAAACTGAACCGAATGGAAAAATACTTCAACGGCCCAGCCGAAGCCAATGTGGTCCTGTCCATTGAAAAATTTCGCCACAGCGCTGAAATCAACATCATGGGAGACCGGCTGATCATCAATGGCAAGGAGGAGACCGAAGAGATGTATTCAGCCATCGATATGGTGCTGGACAAGTTAGAGGCCCAGATAAAAAAAAGCAAACAGAAGGGTCGGAAATACCGATCCAAGGGAAAAACCGGTGCCATGATGCCCGAGCAACTGATTGAGATAGAAGGTGACCAGCCCCGGGTGCGGGTCCACCATATTGAATTCAAGCCCATGGACGTGGATGAGGCGGTGATGCAGATGGATCTGATAAAAGACAATTTCCTGGTATTCACCAATGCCCGAACGGAATCGGTCAACGTACTGTACCGGCAAAAAGACGGCAACTACGGATTGATCCAACCGCGGGCATAGCGGGGTTGACAGCATCCGGATAGGCAGAAAATAAGGTTAAATTAGACAGGAAAACGATGGGTTGGCAATCATGTTAAACAGGATCAGAACATCGAGCAGCATGCGCCACCGTTTTTCAACAGCCTCCAGAAACAGGTCGGTTACCAACGACAAAAAGCGGGAAGATGCCTGATCGGGTGAGAAAGCGATGAAAATATTAGATGTACTCGACAAAAAAGCGATTCTTTTAGATCTGAAATCCAAGGACAAAATCGGCATACTAAATGAACTGGTGGCCCCTGCCGCGGATATTACCGGCATCGACCACAGCGATATGGTGCGTGTGTTGATGGAGCGAGAACGATTGGGCAGCACCGGCATTGGCGGCGGCATCGGCATCCCTCACGGCAAACTTAAAAATCTGGAGAAACTGGTTCTGGGCTTTGGCCTGAGCCGAAAGGGGGTGGATTTCGAGTCCATGGACGGTCGCCCCACCCACTTGTTTTTCCTGCTTATCACGCCCGAACACTCGACCGACCTGCACCTTAAACTGCTGGCCCGCGTATCCCGGCTGCTAAAAAAAGAGCCACTAAAAGAGAGGATGATGAAGGCCGCCAGCGCCGATGAAATCATCGCCATCATCGGTGAGGATGATGACGATTTTTAGCCGTCTTCCGGGCATCCGCCTGCGTCTCCTTGCCTCATAATTATATGAGAACCGCGTTGTGAAAGCCCCCCCCATCACCATTGTCACCGGAAGATCCGGCTCTGGAAAAAGTACGGCTCTGGCCGCCTTTGAAGATTCCGGCTACTACTGCGTGGACAACATGCCTGTCTCCTTGTTGCCCGGGTTCCTGAATTTATCTTTGAACCATGCCGGTGCCTGTACCAGTTTGGCATTCGGCATGGATCTTCGGGATAATAGCTTTATCCGGCAATATGAATCCACCCTCGATACATTAAAGGGATTGGGCTTTCACTTCAGGATCATTTTTCTCGAAGCGGATGAGAAGACCCTGTTGAGACGTTATAGCCAGACGCGTCGGCGGCACCCACTGGCACTGAAAAAAAGCCTTCAGGATGCGATTCGCTCCGAAAAAACCATACTGGCATCGCTGCGGCGCAAGGCCAATCCAATTATCGACACATCTGATCTGAATGTCCACGATCTAAAATCCATCATCAGGAAAATAGCCACTGGGGGCGCCGAAGACGGATCGATGAATGTTCAGGTAATCTCATTTGGATACAAGTATGGGCTCCCGGTTCATGTCGATCTGGTCATGGATGTCCGCTTTCTAAAGAATCCCTATTTTGAACCGTCACTTCGGCCGTTGAGCGGAAAAACAGAAAAAATTCGCTCTTTTGTCTTGAACTCTGACCAAACCTGTTTATTTTTACAGAAATATTTCGATCTGTTGGACTTGTTGATTCCCCAATATGAAAATGAAGGAAAATCATACCTCACCATTGCCGTCGGTTGCACAGGAGGTCGTCACCGCTCCGTCGTGATCGCCAGACAATTGTATGAGCACATTACGGCATTGGGTCGTAAAACGGAACTGACCCATCGCGACATCAACAAATCCCATTGACCATGAAAAAAGATCCGGTTCCGTTATCTCCATTCACCCGATGAAAGACAGGCAAATATGATTGGCGTTTTAGTGGTTACCCATTGCCGGCTCGGAGATGCATTGCTCGAGGCGGCGGAATTCATTCTTGGCGAACGACCGGAGGCCATGGCCCCCGTATCCATCGATTTGAACGAAAACGCGGATAAGTTGCGCAACAAGATTGCCGCCGGCATTAAAAAACTGAAAAGCGACGACGGGATTCTGATTCTTACCGACATGTTCGGAGGAACGCCGTCCAACCTGAGTTATTCGTTTTTAGAAGAGGGGCGCATCGAGGTGATCTCCGGAGTTAACCTGCCAATCCTGATCCGGGCAGCCAGCGCCCGGAAAAACCAGACCCTTTCGGAACTGGCGACCAATCTTGAATCGTTCGGAAAGAAAAGCATCTCTTTGGCCAGCGGCATATTGAAAGGGAACAAAAGAAGTTAACTTTTAAAGGAGGGAAAGATGAGCATAAAAATTGGCATCAACGGATTTGGCAGGATCGGTCGCGTGGTTTTCCGGGCCGCCATGAACCATCCGGACGTGGAAGTCGTGGCGATCAATGATTTGACTGACGCTGCAACCATGGCGCACCTGCTGCAATATGATTCCGTCCATGCCAAACTGGATATGGAAATCAAAGCCAAAGATGGCGCCATCGAGGTCGACGGCAAGTCCATCGCCTACACGGCCGTCAAGGATCCCGAGCGGCTGGCCTGGAAAGATTATGGTGTGGACATCGCCTGTGAATGTACCGGCCTTTTCCGGGACCGCGATAACGCGGCCAAGCATTTGACCGCTGGCGCGCGCAAGGTGATCATTTCCGCTCCTGCCAAGGATCCGGACATCACCATCGTCATGGGCGTCAACGCCACCAAATACGATCCCAAGCAGCACCACATCATTTCCAATGCGTCGTGCACCACCAACTGCCTGGCACCGGTGGCCAAAGTATTGCTGGAAAACTTTGGCATTAAAAGCGGGCTGATGACAACCATCCATTCCTACACGGGAGATCAGCGCCTGCTGGACTTTCCCCACAAGGATCTTCGCCGGGCCAGAGCCGCGGCCTTGTCCATGATCCCGACCACAACCGGTGCGGCCAAAGCCGTAGCCCTGGTGCTGCCCGAACTGGAAGGCAAGCTCAACGGCCTGGCCATCCGCGTTCCCACCCCCAACGTCTCCATTGTCGATGTGGTGGTCAGCGTGGACAAAGCCGGCGTCACCAAATCCGATGTCAATGAAGCGCTCAAGGAAGCAGCCGAAGGAACGCTCAAAGGCATCCTGGGTTACAGCGACCTGCCATTGGTCTCCACCGATTTCAACGGCTGTCCATTGTCTTCGATCGTTGATGCACCGACCACCTACGTCGTGGACAACATGGTCAAGGTGCTCTCCTGGTACGACAACGAAACCGGTTACTCCAACCGCATGGTCGACCTGGCCGCCATGATCGGCAAACAACTTTAGCAAAGGAGAAAATAACCGATGAGCAGCCGAACCCCACTGATTGCAGGCAACTGGAAAATGCATAAAACCGGCTTCCAGGCCGTGGAGGCCGCCAGTCAATTGAAACGCCTGGTCAATCGCGCAAGGGATGTGGAGGTGATGATAGCCCCCACCTTTTCCGCCCTTTACCAGGTGGCCCAGGCACTCAAAGGAAGTACCATCGCCTTGGGGGCACAGAACCTGTATTGGGAGAAACAGGGTGCTTTCACGGGAGAAATCTCATCGGAGATGCTGGTGGAGGCCGGTTGCAGCCACGTGATCATCGGTCACTCCGAACGACGGTTGTTTTTCGGAGAGACCGATGCAAGCATCAATCTTAAAATCCGGGCAGCCCTTTCTGCGAGTCTTATCCCCGTGTTTTGTATCGGCGAAACAGAGGCGCAGCGCGAAGCCGGCGAGACATTTTCTGTGCTTGACAAACAGGTTCGAGATGGTCTAAAAGATTTTGTTTTTGATGACTTATCCGGTCTCGTGGTTGCTTACGAACCGGTCTGGGCCATCGGAACCGGAAAAACCGCCTCTAAAGAGCAGGCTCAGGAGGCCCATCAATTTGTCCGGTCATTGCTCGACACGCTATTTGGAAAACCGTTTGCCAGTGCCGTTCGCATCCTTTACGGTGGGAGCGTAAAACCGGACAACGTCCGGGCGCTCATGAAAATGCCCGATATTGACGGCGCCCTGGTCGGCGGGGCCAGCCTGGACCCGGAAACGTTCAGCAAGCTGGTTTTTTTTAATGAATGATTGAACCGTAAAAGACGATAACCAATGTCCATACTGTTGATAGTAATTCACGTGGTTGTGTGCATCGCCCTGATTATGATCGTGTTGCTCCAGACCGGCAAAGGGGCAGACATGGGCGCTGCTTTCGGCGGCGGATCCAGTCAGACCCTCTTCGGGAGCACCGGGGCATCAACCTTTCTGAGCAAAGCAACCACGGCGGCCGCCATCGTATTCATGCTCACGTCTCTGACCCTGGCCTACATGGCCGGCGGCAAAGTCACGAAATCGGTTGTCATGGATGCCCAGGTGCCCATTGAGCAACAGTCGCAGCAGTCGCAGGCACAAGACGATGCAGCGCAGTCGCAGGCACAAGACGATGCTGCGGGCTCCGATACGAAATCCGAGTAAAGCCAATTAACGCGCATGCCGAGGTGGTGGAATCTGGTAGACACGCTATCTTGAGGGGGTAGTGACCTACGGTCGTGCGGGTTCAAGTCCCGCCCTCGGCACCCATAAACAATATATAACCCACTGTTTTTAAAGTGGGTTTTTTGTTGCCCGTTCACCCGCATTTTGACCTCATCCATCTGTTGTCCCTAAAACTTGTCCACTTTGGACAGATGGGGACGGTCAGATGCCAAAGCAAATTCACCGTTCAGCGGCCTACCTTTCCCACACCCAATACGAATAGTGTTTCAGGCTCAAGGTACCTGACGATCTACGGTGCTACGTTGGCAAAAAGGAGTTGCGGTAGACACCACGCGTAGGCAGCCTTCACAATGGCCTCGTTGAGGCTCTCAGTCCCACAGGCAGGGTAAACCATTCCCACTTTCCGACCATAATCTATGTAATAATTTACATAATTATCATCGAATAGACAATGTCTTGAAGAGCGATAAAAAGGTTAACCAACTGATACCTTTAGATATATATTGAATTACTCTAAAATGGTACAAAATATGCTGCGTCTATCGGCAGGGAGCCGGGCTAGTGGTTGTTATGCACATATGGAGGTGGACCCCATTGACTGGACAGCCTGACCGGGTGGCCCCCCCAACGCCTCTACTCTCCCCTTATGAATCTGGAGGAACAATATGTCGAACAAGGACAGGTTTAAAATGTTTAGCACCTGTGAAATCTGTCATAAGGAAGTCATAGTACAGGACTGTTTCCGTCTGGGTTATGATCAGCTGTATTGCCCTGAGTGCTATGAAAATATAGTCCACGAAGGACGGCCTGACCCAGGAATACTTTTCCACCCATCGTGAAGACGGCGTGTTCAAGGCAAGGAGAACTGGAACTATGTCCGGGAAGCTAATCATCCTACTGCCCCACTACACCAACTATCCCTTACGTTTGATCAACCGGGAGATTCTGAACGCCCTGCCGGTGTACGAACCACCCAACGAGTCCGAATGAAATCCACCGGCAGGCTTAGTGGACACGCAAGCCAAATACGAAATCCTGCCGCCACCGCCCGACTCCTAAGCCAGAACGCCACCGCCGCCCAAGAGAACCTGTTCAGCATCGCCGTAGACAAAAACGACAACATTTCGAGTTGCATCGCTACAGGATATTTTGATTCGCCTTCCGTATCCAACGTCCTATGCCACTGCCAGGGTACCCCTGCGGAGAACCTTGCCGGGGGTGGGGGCTATACAAGGACACATCGTCAATGTCTGGATGAATAACGATATTGACAGTGACACCCTCTTACAATTAAACTTGAAGTGATAGTGGGAACTATAAAAAGTACATGCCTTGTCGTCAATGTTGATCGTTTTTCATCCTTTTCACACCTGAATCTCCGTTTGCCCATTTACTTTCCGGTACGGTTCCATCTCCATGCTAATTCATCTTGATATGTACTGATCAGTTGGTCGTTCTTTCCTGCCGATGTAACCTTAAACAAAGGAGGAAATCATGACGGAACACGATTGGTTGGCCTTGGGGGTAACCCTTTTCGTGATGTCAATTATTGGGTTGATCCTTTGGCTGGGTTTAACCGGCGCCCTTTCTTGAGGGGAATTAAAGGACACATAAAAGTTTGTACTACAATCTGGTGATACTATTGTCATGTCCGTATAAAAACCCGGTGGTAATATGCAACCATAAGATGGGGACACTTATGCCCTCGTCCTGGTAATGCACATTATAATTTACTGAGAGTTCGGTCTATTTAAACAACAGGATGATTTCTCATGAACAGATTCCAGGCCATGGCCAAGATAATGAGGATGAAATATAGGATAATTAATCACCGATCGGAAAAGCAAATGTGCGCGAAAATAGCTAATCAGAATACAACCAGTGAAGATTCAGAAGAAGCAGGGAGAGGAGGATCTGTGATCTCTATTCGATTCAAGTATACGTAAATGAGTATCTCTACAAGCCTCCAGTTTAGTCGGACCGATCCACACAACAATACTAATAGCTACAGACTTGATTGTGCAAGACGGTAATAATAGGGGAAAATAAGGGGGAAAAACCCGCACTTATGTTTTAATCTCAGACTCCTTGAATACGAGCCAACGACTTCGGACCAAGTTCCATCAAATCTGAAGGCCCATTTTTATTTCATCATCCACTTTTCGGCTTCGTCCATCGTCCTAAAAACATTGATTGGTGTTTTACTGTTTGATGACAACTCAAACATGCGGGATAGCCCGTACTCAAAATCACGACTTACCAAAAAAGCCACTTTGACGTCATTTATCCCTGAAGGGAAATTTAAGGAATATTGCGCCATCTCAAAGACAGTCTCAGATTTCAGAGAAGATAGATCGGCATCTCTGAAATCCCATAGCCTCCCCATCCCATCTCGATACCTGATGTCAGCTACAGCTAAATCAAATGCCCTAAGAATTGCCTTTTTGCTTAACTGTCCCGAGAGCTTGATATAGGCGATATTTTTTTCTTTATCGGTGCGCAGATCCATGTCTTTTTCTTTCGAGATATAACCCATTAACACGTATTCAGGGTGATTTCAAGGTTGGGAGAAGCGCTTACATCGACATCGCCATCGATGAAGGCAACACCTGGCACTGGACTATGTTGGGGCATCAATCTCTTATCGTTAGGTTTTTCCACACTTCTTGCTTACGACCCCTAAAAAATAATAAACAATTAGCTTGCTTTATCAATAATAAAGCTTAATATAAGCCAAATCAATTAAGTCCCATTGTATTTATGGGATAGTTCCTTTCTGTAGGAAAATACCATTTGTCAAAGTGGCACCCTCCAGTCTGTGACGTTGAAAATTTTAAGAAAGGAGGATGTTATCATGACCAATGGAATAGTTAAGTGGTTTAACGACTCAAAAGGATTTGGTTTCATTGAGCAGGAAGATGGAGCAGATGTATTTGTTCATCATTCAGCGATCAATGCAACCGGTTTTAAATCCCTCAATGACGGCGATCGGGTATCCTTTGATATCGAGCAAGGCCCAAAAGGCCCTTCGGCTACTAATGTCACTGTGATCTAAGATTATTTTCTGAATAAAAAGGGCGTTCTCTCTACACACGTGGGAACGCTCTTTTTTTTTGAAATGATGCCGTCACCACTTGCTATCATCGCCTCTGCCCTTCCCTAACCCCTCTTCATCCTTACCCTTGCTCGCCGGGGGGAGGATTCACCGAAAAGCTGAAAATCAATTTCCAGTTCCCTCGCCAACTTTCTTGCAAGCGACGGAGCTTGCGCTCGCTATCGCTGTTCAAACAGCCGGGTTGCATTATTGACCATGTGGTTGACAGGAAAATGTCAGCATACTACATCTCACTAACAGTTGCAGAGGTTCGAATGTCGTCGGACCGGAGGCCGGTATTTAACCAAGAGGTGGAGATGGGGGTCAAATGGCAAAAATCCGGAAGTGTAAATTGTCCTGGGAAGCTTCAGATTCTGAAAATGTGATCGGATATAAGCTGTATTGGTCAAAGGCTGCCGAAATCGGCTACGATTCCAAATACATCAAGGTTGGAAACGTAACTGAGATAGCGCTACCCGATGATGTCACCTTGTCAGATGGTCCGGTAATGTTCGCCGTAACGGCTATTGATAAGGATGGCAATGAATCTGACATGACCAAAATTGCGGAACCCTACCAGTTACATGTGCCGAGAGCGCCGGCGGGCCTATCTCTCAAGCCGTTGGACGAGTATAAACTGGTTGGCTCAATCAAACCGGACCCCAATCAATCGCAGAACGTTGCCAAGATCGGTCCGGAACAAAGCGACAATGAGGAATCCTTGGCCCAAGCGATTGAAACCAATGATTTCAGCCAACCCGCAAAAATGAAGTATTATGATGATGTAGGGTATCGCAAGACGCCTTAAGTGGCACTCCCCATGGTCATCTTGCCCGATAAAGATGCGGCGCTTGGTCGTTTCTAAACGATAGGCAATCGCGGGGGCAAAATGACGACCTTCCTCAACCCATCCTTGATCGAGATCACCGGTTCCGGACAGAACCGGGCGCAAACCCCGCAGCATAGACGGGCGCTCTCCTCCCGCCAGATTCGACGCGTATCGCAGCAATCCTTGCAGCAGTTGCTGATACTGGTTGCCGGCCTGGATTCCCTGGATCCAGGATGAAATTCCTTGTGGATCAGTCCGGCCTGCTCGGCTTCTTTCAAGATTGTCAAGGCTTCCCCGCGGGTGACCGTCCTGGCATACCCATATAAACACACTTTATATCTTGATTCCACAGGCTGTCATATGCTTAACTATAGTTATAGTTTTAACTACTATAGCATCCCGTATGGTAACAGAAGAGAACAGATGGCCATCCAAAAAACATTATATGACCAACTATTGCCCGGTCAGGAAGTGTTTGGCTCTTTTGAAGCAGCCGATATCCTGACGGTCAAACGAACCATGATCAACAATGACATGAAGCTGGGTTACCTGCCGGTCGGAACCAAGGTGAAATGGGGCAGAACCGTCCGTACCGTCTTTTCACGGCAGGAGTTGTATTGGATATCGCTGTTCTATCAACTCCATGCAATCGGATTGACCAAACGGCATGCCGATGAAATCGTCAGATTCATTAGCGGCCACCCCCATGATTACATCCTGCTCAAGTCGTCCGCTGACCATGATGAAGCCGCCGCTGCAATGCATTTTAAAAATTATCTTTCCGTGCAGGCGCTCGATGAAATTAAAAAAACAGGCGCGACCATCATTATCAACTATAAGAAGATTCGACTGGATGTGGATGAAAATATCTGGCGTAACGGAGAGACAGGCACTCATTCTTGACAACCAAAAAAGATGGAGATGGTTTAAAAGGGGGGGAAATTTTTAATAAAGAACTGCTCGACTGCATGGCGCACATGACCTACGGGATCTATGTGCTAACCACCCGGTACGACGATACCATCAACGGAATGATCGCCTCATGGGTAAGCCAGGTGTCCTACGACCCGCCGCTTGTCCTGGTGGCCGTTCATCCCAACCGTTACTCCCATGACCTGTTGCAAAAAGGCGGACATTTCGCCCTGAATATCCTGGCCAGGGAGCAAAAGGATCTATTGAGCCGATTCAAAGGCCCGGACCCCGAATCGAAATTTAGGTCCATTGCCTGGCGCCACGGCGTAACCGGGTGCCCGATCCTGGCCGACTGCATCGGTAGTTTGGAGTGCCGCATTCGGCAGACCCTGGCGCCGGGCAATCACACCCTGTTTATCGGAGAGGTGGTCGGGGCCGTTTTCAATCGGCAAGAGACACCCCTTTGCACGTTGGATTACGAAGGCTGCTATATAGGAAATAGCTGAGGGCTGAGGGCTGAGGGCTGAGGGCTGAGGGCTGAGGGCTGAGGGCTGAGGGCTGAGGGCTGAGGGCTGAGGGCTGAGGGCTGAGGGCTGAGGGCTGAAAAACCCTGCCTGGCTTTCCAGTCAAGAAAAAAAAGATGGGCTGAGCGGATTCCGCACTCCGAACCCCATGAAGCTGATGAGCGCGACCAACCGGCCATTTACCCGTTACAGCCTGATCTCGACCTTGCCTTTGAGATGGGCCTTGACTGCTGAGATGAGCACTTCACGTCGATGAAAGATGCCGGCGGCTAAAGCCGATTCGACATCGGTGTGTTCGAAGACCTCGGCAAAGTGGGCTTCGCAGCCGGCGCCACTGGAGGCAATCACCGGGATGGAAACCGCCTGTTTCACGGCGTTGATCAGCTCAATGTCAAAGCCCGTGTTGGTACCGTCACGGTCGATGCAGTTGAGCAGAATCTCCCCTGCCCCTAATTGTTCGCATTTCCGGGCCAGCGTCACAGCGTCCACATCCCGCCCTTCCCGCCCGCCTTTCACGGTACACTGGAACCAGCAGTACCGTTGGCCCTGCGGACCGGGGATGGCCGTTTCGATGGTGGCATGAGGCGTCTGATCCGGTGAATCCACATAGACGCGGCGGGGATCGATGGATATCACCACGGCCTGATTTCCGTAAACGTGGGAGATCTGCTCGATGGCGCTTTGGCCTGTCTGTTGGCCGGATTTCAGGACCGCCTCGACGACATCCACCGCGTCGCTGCCGATGGAAATTTTGTCCGCCCCGGAACGGAAGTACTCGGCCGCCACCTGAAGGGCCGTGTAGGTGCGACCGTTCTTGTCGGTGAAATCCCGGATGCCGCCGCCGATGGTCAACGGCACGAATACGTTTCTGGACGTTTCCTTGAGCACCTGGATCATGGGCATGTCTTCCAGGGGGAAATCCCGAAACCCGGTGATGTTCAGAAAAGTGACTTCATCGGCCCCCTCCTCGAAATAGCGTCCGGCCAGTTCCACCGGCTTACCCAGGTTGCGCACGTTTCCGTCTTCTCTCACATCGTACTGGTCGCCTTTGGTCACCACCAGGTCGCCCATGTCATTGGCACGCACATCCAGACAGGCAATGATGCGCTTTGCCAGGCGGGTCTGCGACGGGCATTTACCCGGGATCGCCAACCGACGGTCCTTGCGGATGAAATTCTCCAGCACAGTCAATCCGGAAGCCCCGCTTTTTTCCGGATGGAACTGGGTGGCCTGGATGTTGCCCTTTTGGATCGCACTGACAAACGGATAACCGTAATCGGTAGTGGTGAGCACCACCGCCGGATCATCGGCCACGACGTGGTAGGAGTGCACAAAGTAGAATTTCTCGTCGCCCTGTAACCCGTAAAACAGGTCCGTGGGCTGTTGGGCGCTGATGCCGTTCCAACCGATATGGGGCACGGCCAGGGCGACGTCAAACCGTTTTACCCTCCCGGGCAGAATGCACAAGCCCTTCTCATCCGGTGCTTCGTCGCTGCCCGCGAACAAGGCCTGCATCCCCACGCAGATCCCGAGAAACGGACGCCCTGAGGATAGGTAACCCACGAGCGGCTCGACGAATTGCTTTTGCCTGAGGATACGCATCATGTTGCCGAAGTTACCCACCCCGGGGAAAACCAATTTTTCGGCATCCAGGATGTCGCGTCCGGTTTTGGCCACCGTGATCCGTTCGCCCAGCTTTTCGATGGCGTTGATCACACTGCGCACATTTCCCGCACCATAGTCGAGCAGGGTAATCATTGGAATCCTCTATAGGGTTGGTTGATTTAGCAACGGCTGCACAAATACACGACGCTCCGGCCGGGGACAATAGTTTTTTCGCACCCGCTCAGGCCGTCGGTTTTACGATACGGTTTTCATTCAGGGGCTTCAATCCGGAATGTATGGGTGATCCGGGCATTAAGCGAGGCCATGGCGCCGCAATATTTTTTCTCCGACAGGTCGATGGCCTGCCGGACGCCTTCGGGTTTAAGATCCGTTCCAAAGACCACATACGCGATGGTAATGTCGGTAAAGCGTTTGGGGTATTCCTCGGCTCTATCCCCGGAGATATTGATCTTGAATCCGGTCACGTTTAGGCGTTTTTTCTTTAGAATCGTGACCACGTCCATGGCCGTGCATCCGGCGGTTCCCATGAGCATGAGTTCCATTGGACCGGCGCCGCCGCCGCTTTCCGAGGTATCCATCACCACCGCAGGCCCCTTGCCAGCCCGCGCCACAAATTGCAGATCATCAATCCATTTCACTTGCGCTTGAATGCTCATTTTACCTCTGTTTCCTTTAATTTACGTTTTGTTTTTACACCACCGCGTAGACATCCACTGCTTCCGTTTTTCCCTTGACGGTATGCTGGCCCATCGGTCGCAGACGGGTGTCCGATAAGGCGAGCCGGCTGCGGGTCTCGCCGCTGATCAGGATATCGGTAGCCAGCTTTTTATTGAGGACCTGGAGCCTCGAGGCCAGATTGACGGTGTCGCCCAGCATACTATAGGTTTTTCGCTTTAAACTTCCGACATTGCCCGCCAGAACCGGTCCGCTGTGGATACCGATGCCGTGGTGAATCTCCATCTCGCCCCGTTCACGGCGTTCCGCATTGAGCCGCTGCAACGCGACGCGCATGGCAACTGCGGCCGCAACGGCCTGGTCCGGATGATTCCCGTCGGGTCCCAAAGCGTCGAACACCGCCTCGATTTCATCACCGATGAACTGGAGCACCACTCCGCCATGACTGCTGATCACACCTTCCATCTCGGTAAAATAGCAATTGATCATTTCCACGACGGCCATGGGGCTCCGTTTTTCCGCAAACCCGGTGAAATTGCGCAGATCCGCAAATACAATGGTCACATCAAGAATTTCTCCGGACGGAGCAATGGCGTCGTTGAGAATCTTGCGGCTGATCTCCGGGGATACATATTTGTCAAAACTGGACCTGCAGAAATCTCTTTCCTTCAGACCCAGCATCATCAGGTTGGTTTTTTCGGCCACGCGCGCAAATTCGTCACTGGACAGAATCGGCACCTGCTTTTCGAGGTTGCCCCGGCTGATCTCGTCCATGGCGGCAAGCTGGGCGTCCAGGATCTCCGTCAGATTTGAGCCGTATCGGCTGACAATGACCATGGATATGCCAAGCAGCACGCACAGGGCGAAGGCTATTTCCTTAAAAATACCCCAATATATCTCAGGCTGGGAAAAATCCTGGCCGATCAGGTAGTAGACATCCAGCAGCATCATTAATAGAATTGAAAATGCCATGATTCCCAAGACCGTCACGATCAGGACAAAGATCTTTTTACTCACCGTCAACAGGTTTCCCGATGGCATGGAAAACGTTTTGCGCCCTTTGAGTTTGCGGACAATCCGCCGCTCGGTGGAGAGGTAGCCCAGCATGCCGCTGAATATGCCGAAGGCTGCACAACCGACCAGGACCTTAATGCCAGTCGATGCAAACGGGATAAAAAAGACGTAGTAGATGAGAACCATCACGAGACCGGCGACGAGCCAAGCCGACAGATCGGCCATGAACGCTTGCCAAGGAAGACGAAACACCCGTTGGATGGGTGGTTCGGGATCCGACAAGATGGCGTTCGTCTGCCCAAGGAAGCGCAACCGCAGCGGCAGGACGGCGAGGATGGGACCGTAGGAAATCAGCACGGCCTTTGCATACCCGAGGCCGTCTAAAAACGGTCAGACCTGTGCGCCGTAAGCTACCAGGATAGCGGTGAATGACAGGTATATGGATATTAGTTCAAGCATGGTCTCCTCGGTCAGATGAGTGGGGTCAAGCCAGCGGGAAATACGTTGGTTGTACCCCGTTATTGTTCGTTCAGCAGCGATCTTTTTCCTGTAATGTTGATGGCGCTGACCCTATTGCGTCTTATACCAACTGGAGTTATCCGGTTTCCGATCGCTGCATGTACATGAAAATGCATTATCGCAAGATCGCCCTTAGCCCGGAGCGGTTGACGACAAACGGGAAACAATCTCGCCCCCTTTGACGGTCATGCGGCAGGGATTGCCGCCCATGCGATAGGCCAATTCGGCCGGTTCTTCGATGTCCCATACCGCGAAATCGGCCTGTTTGCCAACCTCGAGTATTCCCCATTGATCTTGCATGTCCAGGGCCCTGGCAGCATTCACAGTAAAACCGGCAAGGGCTTCGGCCGGGGTGAGTCCGAAATTGACACAGGCCATATTCATCATGAGCAGCGGCGACGTCGTGGGGCTCGTGCCGGGATTGCAGTCGGTGGACAAGGCCATGGGAATCCCCTGCCCGCGCAGCAGATCCACAGGTGGCTTGCAGGTCTCCTTGAGAAAATAAAAGGCCCCTGGCAGCAACACGGCCACGGTGCCTGCGGCGGCCATGGCCGCCGCTCCGGTCGCGCTCAGGTGTTCCAGGTGGTCGGCACTCAGGGCACCGAACTCGGCGGCCAGTGAAGCTCCGTTGCTGTCGCTGAGCTGTTCGGCATGCAGCTTGACCCGAAGACCGTGCTGCCGGGCGGCAGTAAAGACGCGTTCGGTCTGTGCCGGGGTGAAGGCAATCCGTTCGCAGAATGCATCCACGGCCGTGGCCAGACCCTTGGCGGCAACAGCAGGGATCATCTCGTCCACCACCAGATCGATATAGGCGTCCGGCCGCCCCGTGTATTCCGGCGGCAGCGCATGCGCACCCAAAAACGTCGCCATGACGGTGATCGGGAATTCCCGGCCCAACTGCCGGGCGACCCGAAGCATCTTCAACTCGTTTTCGGTATCCAGTCCATAGCCGGATTTGATCTCCACGGCAGTCACCCCTTCGGCCAGCATAGCTTTCAGTCGACCGGCAGACTGATTGAGAAGATCAGCTTCCGTGGCGTTTCTTACCGCTGTTACCGTGCTGATGATGCCCCCGCCACTCCTGGCGATCTCTTCATAGGTAGCGCCGTTCAGCCGCATTTCGAATTCTCCGGCACGATTGCCGGCGTGGACCAGATGGGTGTGACAGTCGATCAATCCCGGGGTGACCCAGGCATTGTCAAGGCGGTTCACCGACCGGGCTTTCGTCAACGCATCCGCGGGAAGCCTTTCGATCGACCCCAGCCAGACGATGCGCCCTTTTTCAACGGCCATGGCACCTTTTTCAATAATGCCATACGGGGTCTGATCGGCCAGTGTGGCCAGGCGGGCGTCCAGCCATAGGGAGTCGACCATTTCAGGAAAATCGGAGGACGTCATCACAGGACTCATCACGGGCCACTTTCATCTACATCGATAATAGTATATATATCTTTAATTTATATATTATTAAGATAGGTTAGACAACTATGTATGTGTTTTATCATCGCCTTTTGTGGATGTTCACTGTTTCGGTCTTCGTCTGAGCAACACATAGGTGGCACCGGTACCGCCGTCACAGGACCTGGCACTGGTGAATGCGATTACCCAGCGTTTCCAACGCCCGCTGACCAGCCAACGAGTCAGATTTTGTTTGAGCACCGGCGGTCCCGGCGAGCACCTCCCCCGTCCATGAACCACCAGCACCGCCCGCCTACCGGCGGCGATAGCCTGCTCCAGGAAACGGTCAAAATGCGTTTTGGCCGCGGAGAGGTTCAATCCGTGAAGATCCACATGATCCTGGATGGAAAAATACCCACCATGCAGGCGGCGGAACATCTCCGGCGGCATCCATCCTGTAGCGCCCTCAACGTACTCAGCAGTGTGCCTGAGGACGAATCCATCGCCGGTCTCCACCAGTCTTTTAAGTTGTCGGACGGCCTCTGCATCTGGATCTTCCATGGTCGGTGCTTCCGGTGGCTGGATAGACCGAAGCGGTAGGACGATGCTTCGGCCGGCCAGCGGAATCACATCGGCCATGGCCTGTCGAAACAAATCCCTCTCTTCGCGCGGCGTCATCCGGTGAACCGGCGGTTTTGGCAGGCAGACCTCGGGCAGTTGAATATTTTTTTCAACAAGAATTTTGCCCAGGCGTTTGAAGGGCCTGTTTCCGATGGATGATCGACGGCGTGACATGGCCTTAACCGTGGATTCAGCGGTTCAGTGGTTCAAAACGCGCCCCGGGGTATCTTATACGGCATCCGTTCTGAAATGGTTTTGAAAAACAATCCTCCGGTCGGCGCCATCCAGGCATTGTAAATAATCAACTAAAATTTCGGCATGATCGAACACCAGGGGCGCGGGCAGCATACGGGCGTGAAAAACCCCGGCCGCCTTCGCATCATCCCCAGCGACGGGCTGTCCGTCCGCCGTGGCAATGAATACTGTTGTGAGGGTATGATGCCTCGGGTCCCGGTCCGGACGAGAATACACGTAGAGCAGATCTTTCAGGCGAATGTTCAGGCCGGTCTCTTCCCGTGCTTCTCTGACAGCGCAGTCTTCAACCGATTCGCCGTAGTCCACGAACCCGCCGGGGATAGCCCATCCATAGGGTGGGTTTTTGCGTTCGATCAGCACAATACCGCCTTTCACTTCGATGATAATGTCGACAGTGGGCAGCGGATTTCGGTGTGTTTTGGACATACTACAGTTCCGGTGCACCGGAAGGTATCAGGCAGACAAAGGTCAACCGATCATCCCCTGCATTTCTGATCTGATGTTCTTCATCGCCGGGGATAAAGGCCACGCTGCCGGCCTGAACCGGCACCCAGCTGCCGTTTTGCCACACCTCGCCCTGACCGGCATGAAAGAAGATCTCGTGCTCCCAGTCGTGTCTATGTTTAGGCGTGAAGCCGCCGCTGTCCAGTTCGAACACGCGCATGCAAAAGTTGGGGGCGCCGTCCGCCTTGCCGATGACCACACGGCCTGAAACGCCTTGGACCATATCATTTTCGAAACGGGTTTCCGGTTCATGGCTGTATTGAATTACTTTCATGGGTCGCACCCTGCCTTTCTGTGGGGACACGGTTGATCTAAAATCTTAGGATGAAACTATGAATCTGCCTGAGTCCTGTCAACTGTTTTGTATGACGAAAACCTTTCAGGACGCCGTGAGTCGATCCAGCCAAGCCAACCCAATCTACCTGAGTGGCAGTTGTATAGTCCGTATATTCCACCATATCGACGACGAACACAATAACGCACCTGAACTGTCTGCTTGACTATCCGGTTGATTTACGATGGAATAGCCGCATTTTTGCTGATCGACAGTCTGCCATGCTGATGAAAACGATTGCAGGTGGCCAGCCAACGATAGCATACACAATGAAGGATGGGAGGATGGTGATGGATCTGAAGACGGCATGTCCGCACAAGCTGATGGACGCTCAAACCGCCATATCCAATATAAAAAATGGAAGCCGGGTGTTCATCGGTACCGGGTGCGGCGAACCCCAGCACCTGATCCGGACCATGGTGGAAGATCTGAGCATGCAGGACATCATGGTTTATCAAATGCTCTCCTGGACCTTTTCCAACTATGTGGACGATCCCAAGTTTTTAAGGCGTTTTTCCCTTAAGCTGTTTTTCATCAGCAGTTCCATGAGAAAAGCGGCATTCGAAGGCAAGATCGACTACATCCCGACCTACCTGTCCCAGATCCCCAGATACTTCGCCAACCGCCGGATTGGCCTGGATGTGGCCCTGATTCAGGTCAGCCCGCCGGATAAACACGGCTACTGCAGCCTCGGCGTATCCATCGACATCACCCTGGCCGGCATGCAAAACGCCAAGATGGTCATCGCCCAGGTCAATCCGCGCATGCCGCGAACCTCGGGAGACAGCTTCGTTCACATCGACGACATCGATTACCTGGTGCAGCATGAGGAGCCGCTGGTGGAAGCGCTTCCCAGCATCAAAAATTCGGAAATTGCCAGTCGCATCGGGTTTTATGTCAACCAACTGGTCGATGATGGCGCCACGCTTCAGATCGGTTTCGGTCACCTTCCCTTTGCCATCCTGCAGCACCTGACCGACAAAAAGGACCTGGGCATCCACACCCAACTGATCACCGACGGATTTTTGCCCCTGTTCGAAAAAAAGGTGATCACCAACCGCAAAAAGACCCTCCTGCCCGGACGGGTGGTGGCATCGCTGTGCATGGGATCGGAGAAGCTGTACCGCTATGTGGACAACAACCCCCTTTTTTACTTCCGTTCATCGGCGTTCGTCAACGATCCCACCGTTATCGCCAGGAACGACAACCTGATTTCGATCAGTTCGGCCCTGGAGGTTGACCTCACCGGCCAGGTGTGCAGCGACTCCATGGGCCATTTGTTTTACAGCGGCATCGGTGATCAGGTGGATTTTCTGCGTGGCAGTGCCATGTCCAAAGGCGGTTTTTCAGTCATTGCCCTGCCCTCCACGGCCCAGAACGGCACCGTTTCGAGAATCGTGCCCCATCTCAGCGAGGGGGCCGGTGTGGCCACCACCCGCGGCGATGTGAACTTCGTGGTGACCGAATACGGCATTGCCGAACTCAGCGGCAAGAGCATCTACCAGCGGGTCATGGAGTTGGCCCAGATCGCTCACCCCAAATTCCGTGAAGAACTCATCGATCTGGCCAAAACCCGGCACTACATCTTCTCAGACCAGCTTCCGCCGTCACAGGACGACCTGATCTTTCTCGAAGGCTACAAGAACCGCCTGACCCTTAAAAACGGAAAAACCGTTGAATTCCGGCCTCTGCTGCCTTCCGATGAATTTGCCTACCGCAACTTTTTCTACTCGCTGCAGGAAAAGACCATCTACTTCAGATTCTTCTACAAAATGAAACTTTTTTCTCACGAAGTGGTTCAAGAACAATGGGCCAGTGTCGACTACCGCAAGAATATGTCCATGATTGGCCAGGTGCGCATCGGCGGCCACCAGGAGATCGTTGCCATCGGATCTTATGCGGAGGAGAGTGAGGTTGTGGCAGAGGTGGCATTCGTGGTTCGTGAGGATTTCCAGGGGATGGGAATCTCTTCCTATCTGCTGGTTGACCTTGAGCGCATTGCCAAGGAGAATAATTTTAAGGCATTTTCCGCCACGGTCCTGCGCGAAAACACCGCCATGATCCACGTCTTTAAAAAACACTACCCCAATGCCAAAACCACCGTCTCCGGGGGCAGCGATGTGACCATTCACATGGACTTCAGCGACGCTGCAGCATCCGGGAAAACCGTTGAACAGAAACCGGATGACGGCTGACCATGCGCCTGTGCGACGGCCTCAGACGCGAATGATTCGCACCACCGATCTGGCCGCCTTGCCGCTTCTCCGCAACATGTCGTTTTTCCGGCACGGTTCGATTCCGTGAAGGGACACCGTTTACCGTCGCGCGTCACGATACCCTTCAGGCAACGAATTCGACAATCGCCTGTTTCTCTTCATCAAAATAGTCAATCCGGGCGTGGTAGCTCACCAGATCGATCCGAAGGGTGGTCCGTTGGACGCCATGGGCCCAGGTCAGCTTGAGGTGATCGTCGGGCGCATCCTCGATGGTGAATTGGCCGTCGAATGCCCGACAGGTATTCCTGAACTCCATGAGCCGCAACAAACGCTGCACCACCGGCTTTCGAATGTCGACAGCGATCTCGTCAAGGGTGTAGTTGTGTCGGTTGATGTCCCTGCCGTTTTTCGTCTGCTGCACCATTTCGATGTCGTTTTCACCGGCCAGCAGGCCCACATAATAGACTTGGGGAATGCCTGGTGTGAAGAACTGGATGGCCCGTGCGGCGATGTAGGAATCGTCGTTGCACGCCAACGCGGAGTAATAGGTGCAGTTCACCTGGTAGATATCCAGATTCTGGTACTCGGGGCCGGAAAATATCTTACGGGTATTGGCGCCCTTTTCATCCAGGTCATCCAGTGTTCGCTGGACTTCTTCCGCTGTCAACAGATCTTGGACATCCACCACACCGATGCCGTCATGGGTATCCAGGGTGGTAATCTGTTTTCGGGGGCATATGGCCAGCCATTGTTTCAGCACCATGCTGGTGTGATGATAAAGGGTGTGCAGGACCAGCATGGGCAGCGAGAAATCATAGGTCCAGTATCCATTGGCGGAAATCTTCTGATGATAGCTGTAGTGTTCGTGGACCTCAGGCAGAATCTCAACGCCAAATGGGGAGACATAATCCTGAAGCCACTGCAACAATTCCCACACTTCGGGTTCCAGAAAAAAACAATTGGTGCC
Organism: uncultured delta proteobacterium; assembly: GCA_963697405.1. Taxonomy (GTDB): domain Bacteria; phylum Desulfobacterota; class Desulfobacteria; order Desulfobacterales; family Desulfosarcinaceae; genus Desulfosarcina. Next base: position 101,953 of record CAVONY010000010.1, read on the forward strand.
GATTTTCAATGTCGAATAGGCAAAGGCATCCATGCGGATCATTTTCGCCGAGGTCCGCGATAGCTGGATCAGGAAACGCCGCATCACTTCGCGGGTTTTGGGCGAATCCCAGTCCAGATCGATCTGCTCATAGTCAAAGGTACACCAGACCTTTTCCTTGGAGCCGTCGGCGCGCTGGATAACGGTGAACGGCGGACGGGGCTTGCGGGTGTATACTTTGGCCAGTTCCGCATCACTGATTTCACCGGTCGGACTGAGTTTATTGAAACTCAGGAACATATCGGCAAACTCGGAGTCCGGCCCCTTTTCAAAATAATCCTGGAAATAGACGGACAGCCTTGAGATATGGTTGACCATGAAATCGATGATCAGGTCAAATTCCCGTCCGATCAGGTCGATATCCCTCCAGGTGCCGAAGACCGGGTCCACTTCATCATAGGTCAACGGGGCAAACCCACGGTCTGCGGAGGACGGGTAAAACGGCAGCAGGTGGACGCCGCCGACGGCCTGGCTGAAGTAACGGCGCAACACGTAATGCAGTTCGACGAGGTCGCCGCCCAAGCTGTCTGGATAGACAATCAGTTGTACTTCGTTTTTAAGGGTCATCGCTTATCCTCCGCTGGCCTCATCGATGAAGTGGTAGTGCTGCATGCCTTCCAAAATTCCACCGGCACAGAAGCTGTCCGCAAAGTAGATATTCCGGCCGTCCTTCAGATCCGCCAATTCATGGCTGTAGTTACCCACCACCACAGCGCGGGGCTCGCCGCGTAACATCTCCTCATCGTTTCCCGAGTCTCCGCTGACAAGAAAATTCCTCAACGGGATTTCCCACTTGTAGCTCAGGTAACGAATGGCCTTTCCTTTGGAGGCCCGATAAGGCAGGATATCCAGGTAGCGGTCGTGGGAGTAAATCAGGTTGTACCGGCAACGGTGGTGCAGCAAACGGTTGTGGATGGTGGACAGGCGATCTTTTCCCGGTTTCATGTAGTAGCTGACCTTGAAGCGACGCTGGGTTTCTTCTTCCTGGTACTTCAGAAAATCGAAGTCTTTAAGCAGGCCGACGATCTTACCCCGGTTCCATCGGCTGGCGATGTGACTGGCCCATCCCGGACCGGGTTTGCTGCTGTTACCATAGAAAAGTGCACTGCCGACCGAACAGATGATTATGTCAGGCCGGGGAATGCGATATTTTTTGAGAATCGTTCGGGCTGAGTCGGCAGTCCTGCCGGTAGCCACACCGAAACCGAGGCGGTTCCGGTGACGATTCAACAGATGGACCAGCTTTTCAAGCTGCGAATTGTCGTCGCCGATCAGCGTGTTATCGATATCGGTGATAAAGAAATGGTTGAGCTTCATCAGCCGTCGGCCGATGGGACCTGACGGCCTGGTGGTTGCCAGGTCAGAGGGTTGGTTGGCGGCAGTCAGCTTGCCCGCGGCAACGGCATATTCGCGGGTATGGTTCTGCCATGTGTAGTGTTTGCGCACGTTCATGATGCCGTTTTTCGAGTAGCGTTCCCACAAATCCTTGTCGGCAATAATCTTGCGCAGCGCTGAGGATACCTGATCCGTGCGGGCGACGTTTACCAGGATGCCGTTTTGGCAGTTGCGCACGATATCGTTGGGTCCGCCGTCATCGGTCGCCACGATGGGCAACCCGGTGGCCGATGCTTCGAGAAGGGTGAGACCAAAGGGTTCCGTCAGTGCCGGATTGACGAATACCCCTCTTCGCTCGGCGGCAATCCGATACAAGGCCGGCACTTCATATTCGAAATCGTGTTGTTTGGGAATGGCCATTTTGCCGTACAGGTCATACTTGTCCATGGCCAGGAGCATTTGGGTGAGGACTTCGCGCTCGTTGTCTGCCATGGCATCGATATCTTTTCGTAAACCGGCGAACACGGCCAGGTTGGCCATGCTCTGCAGTTCAAGATCTTCGCCGTAGGCCTGCACCAGCCCGGAGATATTCTTACGCTGATCCGGCCGGCTCAGGGCAAGAATCAACGGTTTTTCCGGCGTCATGAAAAAACGGTTCAACTCCTTGTGCATGGAGGCCTGGGCATAGCGGGCGTCTTCTGGCTGTTCCGTACCATCGAGCATGTCATGATAAAACGGATAGAAGGTGTCGATCCCAATGCCGGGTGGAATGACCTGATAGTCGGGGACATCCTTGTGATGGTACAAGCCGTATTGTTCCTTGATTTCATGCCGGGTGCTGGTAATCACCAGGTCGGCCCGAGCAAGAATCTGCTCTTCCGCATCGATTCGACGATCGATTTTGAATTTCCTCAGCATCTCCGCCTCGCTCATTCCCTGATCCCGCAGCCTGGCCTGCTTGGAACGACCCAGGGAGTGGCCGGTATAGATGAAGGGCAGACCGAAGATTTCGGCCAGTTGCATGGCTACGTATCCGGCATCGGGATAATGACCGTGGACGATGTCAGGCAGGGCCCGGTTGCGTTTGATGAATTTGATCGTCCTGTCCACAAATTCTTCGAGATGGGGCCAAAGCAGTTCCTTGCGCAAGTATTTACGCCCACCGCACTGGATGCGAACGATGCGAAACTTGTCGTTGACGACCTCGATGGGCTCGCTGTAATCCGATGAGACGCGCTTGTCGGCAATCAGACGGGTGAATAGTTCCACGCGGCCGATCTCCGCCCGGGTACTCAGGCCGTTACCCAGCTCCAGAACGTACTTGATCTGCCCGCCTGTATCCGCATCTCTTCCCATTTCCGGGTTTCTCGATCGAATCAGTCCGTGCAGGCTGAACAGTTGGATGATTGGCCCCTTAGCGGCCATCGGCATCTCCTTTCAACAGGGGTCTAAAATCATCGTATAAAGCGTCGTCATCGGGCACCGCACCCGCAATCCCACAGATTCGTGCGGCAAAATCGGAGGCCTGACGAAGTGTCTCTGCCCAGGGAGTCTGCCGCATGCAGCCGGCAGCCAGGATAGCGGCATATCCATCACCGGCGCCGACCGTATCGACAATGCGGACACTCGACACGGTGGGGCTGGCGATGGGTCCATCGTGGCTGTATAACACGCTGCCCCGACTGCCCCGGGTAACCGCCACGGCGCCGATCGTAAACGTTTCCATCAGCCAGGGCATGACGTCTTTTTCTGCAGTCGGGCCGTCAAACGTGCGTTGAATGTCTGCAAGTTCCGCTTCGTTGACTTTGAGCAGGTCGGCGTGACGGAGCGATCCGGCCACGGCATCGGGGTTGACGTGGGGCGGTCGCAGGTTTATGTCGCAGAAGCGTCTGGCGCCCCTGTTCGTATGCGAGAGGAAGCGCTGAACCTGACGGCAGGCGGCATCGGTCCGTTGCAGCAGGGTGCCGAAATAAAGCATCTCTGCACCATCCGCACCCGACACGTCGGCGATATTCAGATCCAGATGGTCATAGGCGACATTCGTGCAGATATCAAAATCCGGAATACCCCGCTTATCCAGCTCCACACGGACCGTTCCCGTGGGGTGCCGTGAATCCATCTGGACGTCTGCGAGGTTAAAGCCATTTTTTTCCAACCGGTCGACAATGCGATTCCCGTGCCTGTCATTTCCCACCCGGGTAAAAAAACGCACCGGGAAACCCAGCTTTTTGAGATGAAAGGCAAAGTTGAACGGTGCACCACCGATCCGTTCATAATCCTGAAAAATGTCGATGAGAATCTCACCGATGACCACAATCACGATAGCCTCCTTGAGTGTTCTTATTGATACGGAAACGACCACTGGGCTTCGAAATGAACGAGAATGACAACAGTGGATTGAGCGACAAGAGATCGCGCAGACCGACCCTTGGCCAACTATATTGCCTTATCACGCAACTTTTTGCAAATCAGGAAATGATGGGCGAATGAGGCGGCACGACCATTGCGCATGGCCATGGTTTCGGTTCTATGCACCGGATATTCACATGGTGTAGGATTCCAGAAGGGTTTAAGCGGCCTAAGCGTGGCATAATGATTTCCTTAGCACCAAATGACCACGCATACGAGTTATTTAGTTAATTCCGCCTCATACCCGGGACCGCTGACTTGATGTGACCTGAAAGGGGGTGCATTGAATGGCGACACTCCCTTTTTTGACCCAGATCCTGGCCATTGTCACCGTCTCTCCTTCCAGATTCACGACGTTGGCCAGTTTTTCCACGAAGGAAATGTCCGGTTTATTGAATTCCAGATATGGGCTGCTGTCGATGTAGGGGTCGGGAACCAAGATGATCCGGTCCTGGTCCAGAGGATGTTTTTGCGGCGATCCCGTGTAAGGCACGTGGGTCTTGGAAAGGGATCGGATATCCTTGGGGGCTTTATATTTTTCAATTTCGAATTTTTCGGCTTTTTGAAGGGACGTGATGGCGGGCATGGGCTCCTCCGTGAATCGATTTCGCGTTAGAAACTAATACCGAAATTACTAAACTCACCGTGGTAATCCTTCCAGGTAACATCCACTTTTTCCACCCTGGATATGGGCGGACCGGTATGGCACCAGTTGATCAGAGAGATCACATCCTTTTTTGGGCCTTCAACCATCGCTTCTACCGTGCCGTCGTGTTTATTTCTGACCCATCCATGCAACCCAAAAATGGTTGCCGCCTTTTGGGTTTCCGCCCTGAAGCAGACCCCTTGAACGCGCCCGCTAATAATCAGATGCGCCCTGGCCTTTTCTACCATGGCATCCTCCTGAGTACGTTTTGTTTGTCGGCTTTACCCAATAGAATATTTCGCGAGGCCCTGGAAGTCAAGGCGATGGTACCAGCAGCCTCCTGCAGTTGATCGCCATTTCCGCCTTAAAAATAATCCTGGAGCCCGGGTTGAATCAATTCATAACCCAGAAACCGATCGTCGGAAGAATCATGATTGTGGAGGACAGCACTGTCCGGATGATTCACGATGGATATGAATCGCGTCCGCTGCGCAGCATCCAGATGAATTTCAGAGCAGACCGGCTGTTTTTCAATGAAAAGCCGCTTTTCCGAATTCACGCGGACCTCCTTGAAGGTGCGGTGGTAGGAAATTTGGGGACAAAGCAACGCTTCCGAATAGATGACAACCAGATTCAGCGCATCGGGTGCCACATGTTCCCACAGTTGCGGGTGAAAATACAATCGGTCGTTGCGGCTGCCAATGCTCCACAATTGGTGATCCACACCCTGTGACGTAAGCTGGTCTTTTTGCCGCACCACCTTTTCGGGGTCACCGACCAGACACAGCGATCGGATGTACCCGCATTCCGTGATGCTCTCATGGGGTTTTACCATCAATCGGGCACTTTTGCGTCGCGCAGCGGCACGTTGGAAGCGGTGTTGGAAGACGGAGGCACAGTAATTGACCGGAAGCCCGATATTCCGGTCAACGGCATGTTGCATCAGCGCCAATGCCGTCAGTTCAGACTCCAGGACAGTCACTTTTTCTCCGTGCAAATAGGTATATTTTCGCTTATCCAATTGGTCCCGGTTGAAAGGGTTCATGCGAAGCTGGTGAACATTCAGATGACCGACACCGATCGCTTTCATTAGGGGCAGCAGCTCCGACAGTCGCTGAAAATCTTCGGGAATAGCGGGAATCTCGACGGTGACAATCGGGATGTGTCCGACCGCCAGCCGGACTTTTTTCAGATCGTACCCTGCGGCACTGAGATCAAACCGAATCTCGTCCAAACCCGCATCCTTGAGATTTTTCACCAGATCCGCCGTCAGCAGGGTACCATTGGTGTACATCCACAGGTGAAGCGGGCGTTTTTCGGATTGGTCCACTGTCCGAAGAAAGCGCAGGGTGAGAGCGGGTGTCGTCAGGGGCTCGCCGCCGCTGATGCTTATGCCGCGGAAACCGAAATGGTCCACATATGCGGCATAATCAGCAGGCCTGTTAAAGGGCACCCGGTTGGTGGTGGGAACGCCGATCTCAGCCTGGGAGCTTGGGCAGTAAAAACACCGGCAATTGCATTTGCCGTTGACGAACAGGCAGGACCAATCCCCTTCCCCGCAGATGCGGCATCCGGGAGACAGGGGACCGATATGGGGTTTGGTCCCTTTAAATGCGAGATGCAGGCGTTGACCCATGGATTGGAGTCGTTTGCCGCGTTCGGTTTGCGCCGCCATCGCCCCGGCCGGGGAAATCCAGTTCAACGCCTCGGCGGTAACGCCAAACTCGGCCAGGTTTGCTGAAACCAGCCGATGCCGGTAGGAGGCCAGCCGCTGTTCGTTCATTTCCCACACCCCTCAACATCGCAATGGTTTTCGGTTTCTCTGGTTGTATTAAGACTGATCGCAAGGTTATTGCAAGCATGGAATTTGACCCAACTGTCAGGGTGGCCTTTATTTACACGGATGATGAGGGTCCGCCATAAACACAAAACAATGAATTGCCCGTTCACACATTTCTTTTTTTTACCCGATCTGATACATAACCACATTGAAATCCATGGGGAAACCTTAGTTTCCACACCATCGCAAAAGGGCTGGTATTTATGATAATCGACATTCAATCTGAAATCGGCGAATTGGAAGGGGTGATCCTGCACACGCCCGGTCCGGAAGTCGAAAACATGACGCCTCAAAATGCGGAGCGGGCCCTTTACAGCGACATCCTCAACCTGTCCGTGGCCCAGAAAGAATACGCACAACTGTCGGACCTTCTGAACACGGTCACCCAAACCTACCAGGTGTGTGATCTGCTTGAATCGGTTCTTGCCGAGCCGGCGGCGAAGACCCCCCTGGTGCTGCACATTTGCGAGGCGGAGGGATGCCTCGACCTGTGCGACGATCTGCTGGCCCTGCCGGAAAAAACGCTCGCCCGGCAACTCATCGAAGGGGTGGTTCAACCGCGGGACAACCTGACCCGCTTTCTTTCCAAAGAGCGGTTTTGCCTGCCTCCGCTGCACAATTTTTTCTTCACCCGCGATGCGGCCATTGCGATCATGAATGAAATTCTCATCGGCCGGATGGCCAAGCCGGTCAGAGCCCGGGAATCCATCATCATGGAAGCCGTCTTCAATCACAGCCCCCGGTTTTCGGTCAACACGGTCAACCCACTGGCACAAAAACATCCGGACATGGCCGCCACTGTTGAAGGGGGTGATGTGCTGGTGGCCCGTAACGATATCCTGATCATCGGTAACGGCAGCCGCACCTCCACCCAGGGCATCGATTTCATCATCGAACGACTCAAGACCCAAAAAGACCGCAAGCGACACCTCCTGGTCCAGGAATTGCCCCACCGCCCGGAATCGTTCATTCACCTGGACATGGTCTTCACCCTCCTGGACCGAAACCACTGTATGCTGTTCGAACCGCTCATGCTCAGGCCCAGTAAGTACCAGACCATCCATATCCTCATCGAAAACGGTCGTGTCACCAGTATACAGGAGGAAAAAGGGCTCATGGATGCGCTGCGGGGTTTAGGCATGGACTTGACACCGGTATGCTGTGGCGGCAAAGACGATCTGTGGGTCCAGGAGCGGGAGCAGTGGCATTCCGGCGCCAATTTCTTTGCCCTGGCCCCGGGCAAAGTGGTGGGGTACGCCCGCAACGTCCATACCATGGAAGAAATGAATAAAAACGGTTTCGAGATCATTCCTGCCGACGACATTATCACCGGCCGACGGCAACTTGCCGAATTGGGGCGGTGCGCCATCACTCTGGATGGATCGGAACTGCCCCGCGGCGGCGGCGGCGCCCGGTGCATGACCATGCCCATCCGCCGCCGGCCGGTTGAGTAAACCCCAGCGTTGCAAAAGCCGGAGGGGTCCTGAGCCAAGGCGCCAAGTGTGAAGCCGTGGTAATTTACTGCGATCTCTTGGCGACGCAGGATCTGGGCGCCTCCGGCTTTCCCGCTAGGGTAAAAAAATGAGGGGGTAAAGGAGAAACACCATGAAAAAAATGGGAGACATGCTGCTCAGACGCGATGCCTTTTCAGAGATTGTCATGGGAAACACGGCCATCGTCCGTGCCATGGTGGAAGCCGGCACCCGGGTTGTCAGTTCCTATCCCGGATCCCCGACACCGGAAATCGCCTTGGCCATCCAGTCCATCCCCAAGAACGACCGACCCTTTTACTTCGAATTCTCCACCAACGAGAAAGTAGCTACAGAGTTGGCCTACGGGGCGGCGGTCAACGGACACCTCTCTACGGTGTTTTTTAAAAGCGTTGGTCTCAATGTGGCGGCGGACACCTTTGTCCAACTGAGCCTGATGAATATCATCGGCGGCATGGTCGTGGTGCTGGGTGACGATCCGGGTGCCAACTCCTCCCAGAATGAACAGGACAACCGCCACTACGCACGCATGAGCTACACCCCGGTACTCGAGCCGGCAGATCCGGATGAAGTCTACCGATTCTATCTCGAAGCCGCCCGCTTGTCCCAGACGCTTCGCATGCCGGTGATCCTGAGACTCACGACCCACGTCTGCCACGCCAAGGAAAGGGTGGCCTTCGGCTCCTGGAGTCCGGTTCAGCCGGACGACACCCCCCAGTTCGATCCGGCAAACGGCCCCTATATTCCCCTCACCACCCATGCCATCGAGATGAAACGTGCTGCCTTGGCAAGGCTGGAACAGGTGCGCCAGCGGGCCGAAGAAACGGAATTGAACCGTTTCATCGACAACGGCAACCGCTTGCGGGGCGTCATCACCATGGGGTTGCCCTTTCTCTCGCTGATGGACGTATTGGATGGCGCAGTAGTCCAGCCGGATATCCTGAAGTTGGCCTATGTCCATCCCCTGCCCCGGAAGAAAATCGTCCGTTTTCTCTCCAGTCACCAAGAGATCAAAGTCCTCGAAGAACTGGACGACGTGGTTGAAAACCAGATCAAGGCCATGGCCTTTGATCGGCAGCTTCCGGTGAAGATTATCGGCAAAACGCGCCCGGAGGATTGGATCGGTGAATATACGCCGGACAAGGTTCGTCATGTGCTGTCCGCCACCTGGCCGGAAATGGTCCAACCGGCAGCGACTATAGGAGCGGAGGACCCGGCGCCCCGTCGGCCACCCCAGATGTGTCCGGGATGCGGCCACCGCAGCGCCTTTCACGCCGTCAAACAGGCCCTTGCCCCCACGGATATCACCGTGGCGGACATCGGCTGCCACACCCTGGGCTTTCTGCCGCCATACGAGATGGGCCAACTGCTCATGTGCATGGGCGCATCGACGGCCATGGCCAGTGGTTTGCGTCTGTTCAACACCAGCCGCAAGGTTGTCGCCTTTATGGGTGATTCGACCTTCTTTCATGCCGCCTTACCCGGCATCATCAATGCGATATTCAACCGGCACCCCATCACGCTGATTCTCATGGAAAACGGCACGACCGCCATGACCGGCCACCAGGACCATGCCGCCAGCGGGCAGAACTTCAACGAGGTGACGGACAAGATACCCGTCCGCCAGGTGCTGGAAGGGTTAGGGGTCAAGCACATCGCCGAGGTGGATACCTACCAGCAGCCCAAACTGGCCGAACTGGTGACCGAAATGATCGCCATCGACGAATTCAGTGTGGTGATCGCCCGGCACCCCTGTATGCTTAAGTTCACCCGTGAGCAAAGAAAAAATCCCACCTATCAGCAGAAGCATGTGACGATCGACCAGAGGGTGTGCGAGCGGATCCACACCTGTATCGAAACCTTCGGCTGCCCCACCTTCACACGGGACACCGAGGGCAATGTCACCATCAACACCGATCTTTGCATCGGTGACGGTTCCTGCATTCAAACCTGCCCGACCAAAGCCATCGCCCCGGCCGGCAAAAAGGGTAAAGGGGGTGACGCATGAAGGCCTTCAATATCTATCTGACCGGTGTGGGTGGCCAGGGTATCGGCCTGATCAGTGAAGTCATCCTGAGGGCAGCGGATCACGGCGGCCACCCGGTAAAAAGCGTGGACACCCACGGATTGGCCCAGCGCGGCGGAATCGTCGTGTCCCAGATCCGCATCGGAGAAAACGTCTTCTCACCACTGGTTCCCGCCGGGCAGGCGGACCTGGTGATTTCGCTGGAGCGGCACGAAGCCCTGCGGGCGGCAGGAACCGTCCTGAAGGACAAGGGGTGTCTAATTTACTACAACACGGTGTGGCAACCGCTCTCCGTCCGATTGAACGAAACGGCGGAAGTCGCCGAGAGTGACGTCCAGAATCTCTGCCGTGCGCGTGGCATTCAAGTCATATCCGTATTCCATGAGGATCTGCCGGACATCCGCATGCAGAACATGGCCGTGCTTGCAGAGATCCATCGCCATCGGATGATCCCCGGAATCGACCTGAAGCACTATCAGAGCGCCATGGCGGATCTCATGTCCGGCAGCATGCTGAAAGAAAACCGTGAATTGTTCGACAAGCGCCTGTCCGCATAAATCCCTATGGGTTGTGGCGGACGGGATCAGAGGTTCGGGCCGAAGGCGCCGGCCAGCAGGCGCTCCAATTGGTCTTCAGACATGAGGCGCTTCTCCAGCACCAGGGTTTTCAGGTTCTTACCGCTGGCCAATCCCTCCTTGACCAAAGCCGCGACCCTGTCGTAACCCAATTTCGGGTTCAAGATAGTAGCCAGGCCCGCACTGGCTTCGAAATGCTTTCGGCATTTTTCCTCATCCGCCACAATCCCCTGAATGCATTTTTCATCCAGCATGGTGCAGGTGCGAATCAGTATTTCGAATGACTTGACCAGATTGTTGCCGATCAGTGGCATATGCGTGTTGAGCTGTAATTGACCAAGCCCGCAGGCCATGGCTACGGCGGCATCATATCCGACCACCTGGATGCAGGCCATGTTGGCGGCCTCGCAAATACTGGGGTTAACCTTGCCAGGCATGATGGAAGAGCCCGGCTCCACTGCCGGCAGTCTTATTTCACCAATCCCCGTATTGGGTCCTGAAGCCAGCAGCCGCAAGTCGTTGGCAATCTTGAGTAGATCCAGAGCCAACAATCGAAGGGCCGCGGACATCTGCCCCATATCCGTCATAAACTGGGTGATTTCGATACCGTTTTGGGCCACTTTGAATGAAAGGCCGGTGGAATCATTGAGCGACGCCACAATATGGGATCGAAAAGCAGGTTTGGTATTGATCCCGGTTCCAACCGCGTTCCCCCCGACGCCGATTTCGAGCAGGTTCTCACCGGCGGCAGCCACACGTGCCTTGGCCTTTTCCAGGGCACGGGCATATCCGTCAAACTCTTGCCCCAAGGTAATCGGCACCGCATCTTGAAGGTGAGTGCGGCCGCTTTTGGCCACCTTGGCAAACTGCCCGGCCTTGTCGGCCATCGACGCGATCAACCCGTCGAGTGCCGCTTCCAACCGGTGGCGTAGCTGAACGCCGGCCAACCGAAGCGCCGAAGGGAAAATATTGTTTGTTGATTGCCCCTTGTTCACGTGATCGTTGGGATGCATCATCTCCTTGTCCCCCGGTTGCCCGCCCATTTGCACAACTGCCAGGTTGGCGATCACCTCGTTGACATTCATGTGGGTGGAGGTACCGGATCCGGCCTGAAAGACATCGATGGGAAACTGGTCATCGTGCGCACCGGTGAGAATCGTTGCGCAGGCCTTGCCAATCGCCTGGGATCGATGTTGATCGAGAAGCCCGAGCTGTTCGTTAGCCGCGGCACAGGCCGCTTTCATGTGAACGATGGCGTAAACGATTGCCAAGGGTAACGATTCACCGGAAACATTGAAATTTATTATGGAACGAGAGGTATGGATGCCATACCATGCGTTTTCGGCAACCTGCATTTCCCCCATCGAGTCTTTTTCGGTTCGCATATTTTTCCTCCTGGCGGTTGATGGTTTTGCCTCTTGAAATTACAGCAAATCAGGGTTCTGTCAAGAAGACACAAACACCCTCTTCTGGTATTGGAAATCAGGCTGCAGCCATGCACACCACCTGAAAAATGCCTTGACTTTATATGATTCGTCACGATTATGTCTGGAATAATTCATTCTAAGATAAAGGAGTTTACAATGGAAAAAGTTGAAAGTGGGCTGTTCGTGAGCGTTGATTACACCGGGACACTGGACAATGGAGACGTATTCGATTCCAGCGAAGGGCGCCAGCCCATGGAGATTCAGATGGGTTCAGGCAGAGTGATTCCCGGTTTTGAATCAGCGATCATGGGCATGTCGCTCAAGGAAACCAAAACCTTCACGCTCTCCCCGGAAGAAGCCTATGGTCATCGGGATGTCAACCGGATGCACCACTTCCCAAAGTCTGACATTCCAGCGGGAATGGACCCAGAGGTGGGCCAGACCTTAATGCTGAGCTCGCCCCAGGGTCAGCAGATCCCGGCTCGGGTCGACAGCATCGATGATAAAAACGTGACCTTCGATTTGAACCACCCATTGGCCGGCCAATCCCTGACGTTTAAAATCGAGGTGGTGGGAATCAACGAAACCGCGACGCAGCAGCAGGGTGGATGTGGCTCCGACTGTTCCAGCAGCGGATGCGGCTGCGGTGACTCGGGCTGCTGCTGACCCCCCTGTCAACGATCAACGACCCCTTGATTCCGGCCACGATCAATCATTTTTCAATGTCCGGTTCTCAAGGGGACGGCCGCCAATAACGCGCTGACACAGAGCAAAATTGTCTCCCAAAGCCCTATTGTTCAAAATGTACTAACAGAAATCCGAAATTGAATGCATCCCTGGCCCCGCTTGAAGTCATTGTGCTAAACCCCCATTGCGGCCCCCGGCTTGCTCGACGGTTTGGATCATCCCGCGCATTGGCGCAGGGACACCCGTTTGGATGGCAACAACCGAATAAATCGGTAGTTGTCGTAGTCGATTCCCTTTGGCCCGAAAGCCAACCCCTGGCTGAGTTCATCAACGTGATGAAAGATTATATAAACCCCGCTTACCCCCCTGTTTAAACCACTCACCGTGAATCGTCAGCAAGGCCATCTCCTTGACACCATCCACCAAATAAGATAGCAGAAGTGGTTTACAATTTTTAGGTGGAGCCCATATCACGGGGTCCAACAAGAACCGATGGCGGATGCTGCCCAAACAGTGCGGTCGACTGAAACCGAATGACATCCGCCAAATAGAAAAATAGATTCAGAACCAATATCAATCGGGGTTATCATGGACAACGCCAAAGACTTGCTGAGCAAGCGAAAAGAAAAAGCAGACGGCCTAAGGGCGGACGGAGTCAATCTGTTCCCTAACGGCTTGGCCGTCAGCCACACCGTCAGGGATGTCCAGGGCCATCTTCAACACCTTTCGGATGATCAGCAAGAGGATTCTTCTCAGTTCAGCGTGGCTGGACGGATGATGGCCATTAACCGTTTCGGAAAATCCGCCTTCGTCCGGTTCAAAGACCGAACCGGACTCATGCAGGCCTACGTGCGCAAGGACAGGGTGGGGGATCAGCCATACGACCTGTTTAAACGTCTTGACGTCGGTGATTTCGTTGAGATTGCGGGCACCCTGTTTCGCACCAAAACCGGCGAATGGTCCATTCTTGCCTCCCGGATTCATCTTGTCTGCAAGTCCACCAGACCGCTTCCTGAGAAGTTTCACGGACTTAAAGATCCGGAAAAGCGTTACCGACAGCGCTACATTGATTTGATCATGAACCCGGATGTTCAGGATATTTTTATCAAACGCAGCCGGACTATCCAGGCCATGCGAACCTTTTTCCTGTCCCGGGATTTTCTGGAAGTCGAAACGCCCATGATGCAACCGATCCCGGGAGGTGCCGAGGCCACTCCCTTTAAAACCCACCACAATGCACTGAACATGGACCTTTATCTGCGCATCGCTCCGGAACTTTATCTCAAACGCCTTGTGGTCGGCGGGTTTGAACGGGTTTTTGAAATCAACCGTAACTTCAGAAACGAGGGTGTCTCCACCCAGCACAACCCGGAGTTCACCATGGTTGAGTTTTACCAGGCCTATGCCACGCATGAAGATTTAATGGACCTCACCCAACAGATGTTTGCGCAAATCGCTCAAACGATAACCGGCGGCACCGTCATTACCTATCAGGGCAATGAAATTGAATGGGGGGGCACCTGGAAACGGATTTCCCTGTTTGACTCACTGGAGCAGATCGGCGGAGTCGATCCGTCCTTGCTAAACGACAAAGTTCGGTTGCTTGAATTTGCCGAGTCACAGGGCATTACGGTCACAAAAACCGGTCGTTTGGGAAAAGTGATCACCAAGCTGTTCGATTCCCTTGTTGAACCCAGGTTGATCCAGCCGACCTTTATTACCGGCTACCCGGCGGAAGTCTCGCCGCTGTCCAGAAGAAGCGACGCCCATCCGGACCTGACCGAGCGGTTTGAATTGTTCATCGCCGGACGGGAAATCGCCAATGGATTTTCCGAACTCAACGACCCGGAAGACCAGCGAGGAAGATTTCTGCAGCAGGTCGAAGATCGAAAAGCCGGCGACAAAGAAGCCCACTTCATGGATGACGATTATATTGAGGCCTTGGAGTATGGCATGCCGCCAACAGCCGGTGAGGGCATTGGTATCGATCGTCTGGTAATGTTGTTGACCGATGCCCCGTCCATCCGAGAGGTCATCCTGTTCCCCCACATGAAGCCGCGGACAGGGGTTTCAAAAACGGACAATTGATCCATTTTCAGTAAAATCGGGTAAAAACGGTCGTGGAGAGCATTGGCGCCTCACCGCGGCAAGCCGCAGGGGATGTTCTGCCTAAAACGGCAGTGCTGCGCAGCACCTTTAAGGATGAAAATCGATTTCCAGTTTGCTCGCTATCGCGGTTCAAACTCAGCCATCACCGGGAATGCCATGTCATTTGTGACATTTGTATCAGGGCGTTATCTCAGGACCCGCCAGAAGCGGGCCTTTATCTCGCTGATCACCGTGCTTTCCATTTCCGGGGTCACCGTGGGGGTAATGGCACTGATCGTGGTCATCGCTGTCATGGCCGGTTTTGAAAACGATCTCAAATCGCGGATCATGGGAATCCGTCCACACCTGGTGCTCAACAAAAAGCAGGGGGTCTTTAGCGACTACAAGCAGATTCTGACAAGGATGAAACCGATTGAAGAAATCCAGACAGCATCGGCCTTTATAACCACTCAGGTGGTCCTTCGTACGACAACAAGGGCAGCCGGCGCTATTTTAAAAGGCATTGAGGCAGCCCAGGGCAAAATCAGCATCGACAGCGTGGACACCAGCCGGTTGCTGACGCGCACCCTCGCGAAAGAGGCATCAGGCGGAAACGATCGACTGCCCGGCATCATTTTGGGCAAAGAACTGGCAGCCAGCCTGGGTGTGATCCGCGGTGACACGGTGTACATGATCTCGCCACGGGGAATGCTTTCACCGGTTGGCCATATCCCCGCCATGATTAAATTAGAGGTGACCGACCTGTTCGAATCCGGGATGTATGAATTTGATGGGACGCTTGCTTTCGTCGATCTGAAGCAGGCCCAGAAGATTCTCCGAATGCCCACATCGGTCAGTGGCATCGAGATTCGCCTCCAGGATATGGATCGGGTCAAATCGGTTTCCACTGCGATTGAACGGGTGGTGGACAGTGACTACGCCATAGAGAACTGGAAGCAGATGAACCGCAACCTGTTTTCAGCCCTTCGGCTGGAAAAAACCGTCATGTTCATCATCCTTGCCCTTATCGTTCTGGTTGCCGCATTCAATATTGCCGGCTCCCTGGTAATGATGGTCATGGAAAAACGAAAGGATATCGCCATCCTGAAAGCCATGGGAGCAACGGCCAGGTCCATCGGCCGCATCTTTGTCATCAAAGGCCTGATGATCGGCCTGGTGGGCACGGTGCTGGGGACATCAGCCGGATTGGTTTTGTGTGCGCTTTTAAAGCGGTATTCCTTTATTCACCTCCCTGCAGATATATATTATATCAATACGTTACCTGTTAATATGAAGGTATCGGACGTCCTGTTGATCGCGCTGTGTGCACTGATCATATGCTTTGCGGCAACCCTTTACCCGGCCCGACAGGCTGCCGGCATCGATCCGGTCGAGGCCATCCGTCATGGATAAAAACAACGGTGGGAAAAAACGGGTGGGAATTAGCGGCCCCCCCCCCCCCGGACCCCCCTTGATTCAGGCTTCAGGGATCAGCAAAATCTATAACCACAGCGGCGCCCGAATCGTGGTAATCAACCAGTTGGCCTTTAAACTCGGCCTCGGGGAAACGATAGGTATCGTGGGGGCATCGGGCATCGGCAAATCCACCCTCCTTCACATTCTCGGAACGTTGGACAGACCGGATACCGGCATTCTGGAATATTCGGGAAAAGATGTACTGATGTTGGATGATAGCCGACTGGCCCGTTTTCGCAACCGGGCTATCGGTTTCGTATTTCAGTTTCACCATCTGCTACCCGAATTTTCGGCTTTGGAGAACGCCATGATGCCGGCGTTGATCGGCGGTGCGGCAAAAAAAAGGGCAACGGAGGCTGCCGAGGCAATCCTGGTTCGGGTCGGCCTGAAAGATCGGTTGACCCATCGGGCCAGTGAATTATCCGGCGGCGAGCAGCAACGAGTGGCCCTGGCCCGGGCTCTGGTGCTGCGACCGGCCATTCTTCTTGCAGATGAACCAACAGGTAATTTGGATCGAAAAAACAGTGACCACATCCACACCCTGCTGATGGAATTGAACCAGGAAATGGGAATGGCGCTGGTTGTGGTCACCCACAACATGGAGCTTGCGGCTTTGGTGTCCCGGCGGGTAACCATCGCCAACGGAGCATTGAAAGAATTTATCTAACTTTTAAGGTGTTGCGGTCCTTGACATGCCGGAACTGACGACCTTCAAAAGCGACCTGGATGTTGCCGATGATAAACTATTTTTTAAACACCAGCCGATTCCGGTACGAATTAAATGGTGATGAGACCGCTATTGATCAGGGGGATTCGATGTTGAGGCGATATATTCCAGTGCTGTTTTTTTCCCTTTTCCTCATCACCCGCACCGCCGCTGCCATTGAAACGGTTCATGTGATGGTGTTGCCTTTTGAAATTCATGCCAGTCAGAGCCTCTCCTACTTGACCGAAGACATACCGAAAGTCATTAAAGAGCACTTGCAAACAGAAGGTGCGGTTCCTGTTGAAATGGACCAGGCGCAAGCCGCCACCGCTTTAGAGGTCACATCCGACGTAGACACCCTGAAGCAATTTGGCCTGAACGCAGGGGCAGACAGTGTGATTTGGGGAAGCATGACACGCATCGGCAACGATATCAGTTTAGACATCAACATGGTGGAAACGGTGGGCACCAAACCGGTGTTCTCCGTCTATGAGTCAGGCTCGGGCATGGAAAACCTGAGGGCTGTCGCCAAGAAATCGGCCGAAAAACTGGCCAGACAGCTGTTTCGTCGAGAACTGATTACAGGCGTGCGGGTCACAGGCAATAAGAGGATCGAAGTGGATGCCATCGAACGGGTGATCCGGGCAAAAACAGGCGATGTGCTGCGTGCCGGCGAGCTTTCCAAAGACTTGAAAAATATATACAAAATGGGTTATTTTGAGGATATTCGCGTTGAAGCTGAAGAGAGCGAAGGCGGGAAATTGGTCGTTTTTCATGTCAAGGAAAAGCCAACTATTCGAAAAATCTCATTCAGCGGGAACCAGGTGTTCAAGGATAAAAAACTTCGGGAGAATTTAAGCATCAGCACGGGCTCCATCCTGAACATTTTCACGATCAAGTCTAACATCGAACAGCTCCAGGCCATGTACAAGGAGAAGAACTATCACAACATAAAAATCAGTTACACCGCTAACGAGCGGGAAAATAATCAGGCAGATATTGAATTTGTTTTCGAGGAAGGGGAAAAAATCAGAATTAAAGAAATCACCTTCCAGGGGAACCGCACCTTCCCGGTCAAAAAGTTGAAAAAGCTGATCAGCACGTCGGAAAAGGGCTTTTTCTCTTGGATCACTTCTTCCGGAGAATTGAATCGAGAAGACCTGAGTCAAGATGCTGCCCGCCTCATGGCTTATTATCACACGCAGGGGTTTATTCGTGCCAAAGTCGCCGATCCTGTGGTCGACTTTGAAGACAAATGGATATTTATCACCTTTAAAATCGAAGAGGGCGAGCGGTACAAAGTGGGCACCATTGACATGGATGGAGACCTGATCCTGCCTAAGTTGCGATTGATGCCCGGGCTGAAGATTTCAAAAGAGCCATTCTTCAACCGGGAAACCGTCCGAATAGATGTCCTATGGCTGAGCGATCTGTATGCAAATGCTGGCTTTGCTTACGCGGACATTTCTCCATTGACGAAGGAAGATTCCGAGAACCTCTTGGTGGATATCACCTATACCGCCCAGAAACGAGATAAGGTCTACTTTGAAAACATCGATATCTCCGGGAACACCCGCACCCGGGACAAAGTCATTCGCCGGGAGCTTCGCATCTTCGAACAGGAGGCATACAGTGGCAGCCGGCTCAAGCGAAGTGTGCGTAATCTTACCCGCCTGGATTTTTTTGAGGATATTAAGGTAGATACACCCAAAGGCAGTGCTGATGACAAGATGAATGTTAAAATCAATGTCATGGAAAAGCCCACAGGCACCTTCACCTTTGGCGCAGGATACAGCACGGTTGACGACTTCTTCGTGACCGGATCGGTTTCCCAGAGAAACCTTTTCGGCCGCGGGCAGATTCTCAAGCTGAGCGGTCAAGTCGGCGGTGTTTCGGATTTATATAACCTGAGCTTCACCGAGCCGTGGATGTTTGACATCCCACTGTCCGGTTCCATCAACGGCTACCGCACCAGACGGGAGTTTGACACCTACGATAAAACCAGCATGGGTGGCGGACTGGGAGTCAGCTACCCCGTTTATGATTTTACGCGTGCCTCCTTAGGCTATCGTTATGATGTTACGGACATTTCCGAAATCACAGATGATGCATCGGATAATATCAAGGACCTGGAAGGGAAAAACGCCACCAGCGCCTTGACCACAGCCTTAAGTTATGATTCAAGGGACCGTGCCTTCAATACCACACAGGGCCAGGATCACAGCCTCACCTACACCTATGCGGGTTTAGGCGGTGATATCGGTTTTAACAAGGTCGTGGGTGAACTGGGCTGGCATATCCCGATTTACAAGGGTTTGGTCACTTTTCTTCACGGGAAATCCGGCTATGTGAGTGAGTTGGATGGCTACATCCTGCCTGATTATGAAAAATTCTATCTGGGCGGCATGAATTCTGTTCGAGGCTTTGGATTTCAGGACATCAATATCAAAACCGTTAACAGTGCCGGTCAAATAACAGAGGAAGGCGGAGAATCGTTTGTCCAGTTCAATTTTGAACTCACCTACCCCTTATTTAAAGATCTGGGCATTGTCGGTGTTGTTTTCTACGATACCGGCAATGTTTTCGGGCCTGACGATTCGATTGATTTGGGTACGCTGCGCCAGGCTGCCGGATATGGCATTCGATGGTATTCACCCATCGGGCCGATTCGCATAGAAGGCGGCCATATTTTAGATCCCGAGGAAAAGAATGGAGAAGATTCCAGTGTCAATTGGGAATTTTCCATGGGCGGGGCATTTTAAATGCGAAAATCACTTTATCAGGCTGTTGAAAAACGATTTGAGACAACCATTCGCAACAAACATTTGTATAAAACCGCTATAAAATGTTATATATTATGGCAAAATTTACATTGAAGATGTGGAAAGGGGATCTTATGCGATCTGCAGGCAAATGGATAATCCTGACGGTTTTGGTATTTTTTTGCATTGGGGCATCAGGCTTTTGTGCGGATGTGGCGAAAATAGGCGTTGTAGAGTTCCAACGCTTATTTGAAAATTCAGACGCCGGAAAAGAAATAAAAACAGAAATCACCCTCCAAGGAAAAAAAATGGAGGCCGAGCTAAAGGAAAAAGGGGCCGAAATCGAAGAAATGAAAAAGCGCCTGGAGCGCGAAGCCCTTGTGATGAGCAAAGAAATGCGCGAAGAGAAAGAACGCGAATTCAGAATCAAGATCAATGATATTAAAACCCTGCAGAAAAAATATGAGGTGGAGTTGCAGGGCGTTCAGAAAAAACTGATGGGCGGATTACAATCTGAAACGCTGGAGATTATCGATGAAATAGGTAAATCAGGGGGATATCTGTTAGTTATGGATAAACGCGGGGTACTCTATTCACCCACCACCATCGATATTACCGATGAAGTCATTAAAAAATACAATGCCCGGTACGCCAAAAACAAGAAAAAGTAAGCCTATGTGTCGACAGTGCCCACTGAATATTCACTTCAATATATTGCCGAGGCAACCAATGGTGAAGCCGTTGGCCAAAAGGAGAAAATAATTAGCGGCGTCGCACCCTTTGAAACCGCAGATTCTAATCACATCACCTTCGCCGGCGGCAGCAAATATTTAAAGCGGATCGACAACGCGCGAGCCGGGGCCATTTTCGTCCCCACGGGATTCAAGGCCCCGGGGAAAAACCTGATCGGTGTACGCAACCCCCAACTGGCATTTGCCAGAGTGGTGGATTTGTTCCATCCGGCGGTTCAACCGCCTTCGGGTATCAGTAAAATGTCCGCCACGGGCAGTGGCCTGAAAACAGGCGATGGGGTTTTTATAGGTGCATTCGCAACCGTGGGCGACGGCGTGACGATTGGTTCTGATTCGATCATTCAAAGTGGTGATTTCATTGGGGACGGGGTGAGGATCGGAGATAAGGTGGTAATTCATCCCAATGTGACCATCATGAACGGTTGCCGGATCGGAAACCGGGTGACGATTCATCCGGGTACGGTAATTGGCAGTGACGGCTATGGTTTTGTACCGGATAGCGGGCGTTACCACAAAATCCCACAGATTGGCGTCGTTCAGATTGATGATGACGTTGAAATCGGTGCATGCAACACCATCGATCGGGCGACCTTTGGCCGGACGTGGATTCAGCGCGGGGCTAAAACAGACAATCTGGTTCATATCGCCCACAATGTGATTGTCGGTGAAGACAGCCTAATTGTTGCCCAGGTAGGCATTGCCGGCAGTACCACGATCGGCCATCACGCCATACTCGCCGGTCAGGCCGGTATTTCCGGCCATATCTCCATCGGCAACCATGTCACCGTGGGTCCAATGACCGGGGTAGGCAAGTCGATCTCAGACGGAGAAATCGTCTCATCCGCCTCTCCATCAATGCCCCACAGAACCTGGCTGAGGGTTCAACGCGTCATTCCGGCTTTACCGGAAATGAAGAGAAAAATTGCTAACCTGGAAAAACAACTCGCAGATCTGGAAAAACGCATTGATGAGCGTTGAAACAACGCAAAGGCCCGCTCATGGAAACGGTATTTGACATCAAGTCAATCATGCAGAACCTTCCCCACCGATATCCTTTTTTACTGGTGGACCGGGTGGTTGAGTTCGTCAAAAACGAGAGAATCGTCGCCCTGAAAAATGTAAGCATCAACGAACCTTTTTTTCAGGGTCATTTCCCCGACATGCCCATCATGCCCGGCGTTCTGATTGTCGAAGCCATGGGACAAGCCGGCGGTGTTCTGGTCATCCAATCACTTCCACCGGAAAATCAGGGCAAGCAGATCTATTTTATGGGATTTGACGATGTGCGCTTCAGAAAACCGGTCGTACCCGGTGATCAGTTGATTCTGGAACTGGAAATGCTGAAACTGAGATCCAAAGTCGTAAAAATGGCCGGTGTTGCCAAAGTCGACGGGAAAATTGTCGCTGAAGCAAAGTTGATGGCCGCCTATGGAGACTAATATGATTCACCAAACTGCAATCGTCAGTCCCGATGCAACCATCGAAGAAGGCGTCACTATCGGCGCCTACTCCATTATTGGAGAAGATGTCACGATTGGCAAGGGAACCTGGATCGGACCCCATGTGGTCGTTGACCCCCACGTGAGCATCGGCCCCGGATGCCGGATATTTCAATTTGCCGCCATTGGCGCCATTCCCCAAGACCTGAAGTTCGGTGGTGAAAAAAGCTATGTAAAAATCGGACCAGAAGTTACCATCAGGGAATTTGTTACCATTCATCGGGGAACAGAGCCGGGTGGTGGGATTACGGAAGTGGGTGAAAATTCTTTTTTAATGAACTACACCCATATCGCCCACGACTGCCATGTTGGCAAGATGGTGGTGCTGGCCAATAACTCCACCTTGGCGGGCCATATCACCATTGGCGACAATGCCGTTGTCGGTGGTCTGGCGGCTATCCACCAGTTCGTCAGAATTGGCGATTTCGCCTTTGTGGGCGGAAAATCTGCCGTGGTCAAGGATGTACCGCCCTACGTCATTGCCGCCGGTGATCGGGCCGTTTTACGTGGTCTCAACCGCGTTGGCCTGAAACGCTATGGATTTTCAGACCAAGCGCTGTCGGCCTTGAAAAAGACCTACCGGATACTATTTCGATATGGGTTGACCCTAAACGAAGCCATCGAGCGTGTGCAAGCCGAAGTTGAAATGGTGCCGGAAGTTGAAACCATCATCGGGTTTATCAAAGCCTCCTCAAGAGGCGTGACCCGGTAAATCCTAACCCGGACAAACCAAAAAATATTGCAAGAACCTAATTTTAAATAACAAAATACGATTGAATAACAAGATCAGTGTAGACCCTTCCAATGGATGAAAAGATTGGACTCATAGCGGGGAGCGGCCAGTTCCCCATACTTTTTTCTAAGACCGCCGTAAAAAAAGGGTTCTCCGTGTACACGGCGGCCTACGTCAACGAAGCAGACCCAGAGCTCACCCAACTATCAGAAAAGATTCAATGGCTGCACCTGGGCCAGGTCAAACGGCTGATCAAGTTTTTCAAGCAAAACGACGTCAACCGTGCAGTGATGTTGGGCGCTATACACAAGACGCGGCTATTCACCGATGTGAAGCCGGATATGAAAGCCATTTCCATCATTGCCGGAATGCGGCACACCCACGATGATGCCATTATGCGTGCATTTGCGGACAGTCTTGAAAAAGAAGGCATCAAGATTGAGCCCTCAACCTTTCTTTTGCCTGAGTTACTGGCCACCAAAGGTGTCTGGACGAACAGAAAGCCCTCCCGGTCGGAAAAGAAAGACATCGCCATGGGCCTTTCCATCGCAAGGGAAATTGGCCGGTTGGATATCGGTCAAAGCGTGGTTGTGGGTGGCGGATCGATTCTCGCCGTTGAGGCCATCGATGGGACCGATGCCACGATCAAACGGGGTGGTGCGTTGGGCAAGGGTGAAGCGGTCCTGGTTAAAGTCTGCAAGCCGAATCAGGATTTTCGTTTCGATGTCCCCTCGGTAGGCATGAAAACAATTGAAATCATGAGGCATTCAAATGTTGGCGCCATAGCCATAGAGGCCGGCCGGACAGTTGTATTTGATCGGTCGGAAATGATTCGCGCGGCAAACGAAAACAATATGTCGATAGTCTGCGTGTAATGAAAGATCTTTTTTGATCAAATGGAACCGCTAATGAAAAAGCTGCGCGTCGGTGTTGTAGGTGTCGGTTATCTGGGTAAATTCCACGCCCAAAAATACCACCATATGTCGGATGTGGATCTTGTCGGTGTTGTCGACACCGATGCGGTTCAGGCAAAAAAAGTCGCCGATGAGAACTGCACAGCCCACTTTCAGGATCACCAATCGCTTTTCGGAAAGGTGGATGCAATTAGCATTGCTGCACCAACGCCTGTCCATTTTTCAATTGCAAAAGATTTCTTAAATCAAGATGTCGATGTCCTGATTGAAAAGCCGATTACCAGTCTTCTCGACGATGCAGATGAACTGATTCAAATTGCTGAATCCAAGGGATTGATCATCCAGGTGGGTCATCTGGAGCGCTTCAATCCGGCGGTTGTTCAACTGGAAGGCAAAATCGACCACCCCCGCTTCATCGAATCCCATCGCCTCAGTATCTTTCAGGGACGCTGCACAGATGTAAGCGTGGTTCTTGATCTGATGATCCATGATATCGATTTAATCTTGAACCTTGTCCGTTCAGAGATTAAAACCGTCAACGCGGCCGGTATATCAGTGATATCCGGAAACATTGATATCGCCAACGCCCGCCTGGAGTTTGTAAACGGGGCCGTTGCCAATGTCACCGCCAGCCGGATTTCTGCCAAGAATGAACGAAAACTCAGGCTTTTTCAAAAAGATGCCTATATTTCAATTGACTTTGCCAACCATAAAATTACCCTTGTCCATCCTGATTTGAGCCAGTCCGATGGCATCATTCCCGGCATGACCATCGAGGAACTCAAATTTGACAAAGGCGATGCACTGGATGATGAGATTAAGTCCTTTGTGCAATCCGTCAAGCACCGTCGGTCCCCATTGGTAACTGGCCAGATGGGGCGCGATGCCCTGAAAACGGCGCTGACGATCATGACACAAATTCAAGAAACCAGTCGACACCTCATGTATTGATGGGAACCATCTACTATTTATGCCTTTACCCTGCATCATGATCATTGCCGGCGAAGCCTCCGGCGATATGCACGGCGCAAAGCTTGCCCAGGCTATAAAAAAACACGCCGGCAACGCGTTCCTTTTTGGCGTTGGTGGCAGTGCCATGCATACGGAAGGTGTCAGACTCATCGTCAATGCCGGAACGATTTCCGTCGTGGGCATCACGGAAGTACTATCCAGGCTGCCGACGATTTATCGGGCCATGACAACCGTCAAGAAAGCCCTCGGCAAACTCAAGCCGGATCTGCTGATATTAATCGATTTTCCCGACTTCAACTTCCATGTCGCCGCTGCCGCCAAAAATCTCGGTATTCCGGTTTTGTATTATATCAGCCCCCAAATCTGGGCATGGCGCCAAAGCCGGGTCCATAAAATCAAACGGCTGGTCGATCACATGGCCGTTATCCTGCCATTCGAAGCAGCGTTCTATCGCAAGTATCATGTACCCGTCACTTTTGTGGGCCACCCTCTGTTGGACGGAAATATGCCAACACCTGAGCGTCTGCCAGCAACCACGCATGTGGAAGGGCCGGTCATTGGACTGATTCCCGGATCAAGAGAAAAAGAAGTGACGACTCTGCTTCCGGTTATGCTCCAAGCGAGCAAAATCATTAAGCGCACCCAGCCAACTTCACGATTTTTGGTTTCATGTGCCGAATCCATTAATTCAGAATTGGTATCAACCATCGTCAGTCAATATGCGCCGACGCTTGAGATAGAGATCGTTAGCGGCTCAATAGGTAGGGTATTTAAACAGAGCCGGATGGTGGTCGCTGCCTCCGGGACAGTCACATTGGAGGCTGCTCTTTACGGCATGCCAACGGTCATCGTTTATAAAGTATCCCCCCTGAGTTACTGGATTGGCAAACGGCTCATTAAGGTAAAGCATATCGGCATTGCTAATCTCATCGCTAACAAAGAACTGCAGCCAGAGTTGATTCAGGACGATGCATCGCCCCACGCCATCGCTGCTGGGGTAACCGGTATGATCAATAATCCTGAGCGGTTAAAGAATAATAAAAAGGAACTTTTAGGCCTAAGGGATCTTCTCGGTGGTGCCGGCGCATCAGACCGGGTCGCTGGAATCGCATTGGACCTGATCCGACGGCCCGTATTCAGGCGATCCACATAAAATCAGGGATAACGAAAAGTCCAACCCTCTGATGTACTCAATTTTTTGCTCCGCTTCCAAATCGGTTTATTGTTTTCTGAGAATCAAGAAAATATCGCAGATTAACCTGAGTAAACGATTTTTGGGATAAATCGGGCAGACCGCATTAAACAGCGATACCCCTGACGATGGTTCATCAGGGGTATCGTTAATTATCGGAACGATGTCGTTCAGGTTATTTTCAAAACCTGCCGTCGCTCCTACTTATTTTTTTTAATTTGAAAAGCGGTGGCAAAAGTAATTCCCGCCATCAACAAGGTCATAGCCATCCACATGGCAGCGCGGGAGTAGACAGAAGCAAGCATGCCCATATCTTGAATCCCGGCTGAAATAAAACAGTGGTTGCCGCTACTGCTGCCAGAAGACGCTCCTCCTGTTGATAGAGTGGCGCTGTCGGGTGCCATATATGCAATTCCTGAAGGATCAACGATCACACCATTTTCAACGCCGTCTTCATCGCCCATACCACCATCTTCCAAGATCATTGTAACACTCTTTCTGTTTGGCGCAAAAACGGCATTGCCGTATACTTCCCAACCGGTTTCGGCAATGTATTTGTACAGCTGCGCATCCGTGGCGACCTGGGTTGAGAAATGAATCTTTACTACTGCGGTTTTAACCCCATTTTCCAGATATAGTTTGAAACCAATCAGACCGAATCCCATCTTCACCGATTGATCGGGAATCAAATCGGTTGCCAGAGATTTAACCGAAACCAGGGTGACATTGTCAGAGATGACTTCGACGCCGACGATGGTTTGACCCTCAATCGTGTTGACGCTCATAAGGTTGTCTTCAAGGAAATCAGCTACTCCGTTTTCGTTCACATCCACCGAATCACCGACCTCCTGTGCGTCCGGGATACCGTTATAGTTGGGGTCACCCGCACTCTCGGCTGCAATAGTCATAAAGGTGGCGGGTTGAGACCAATCCGATGCACCATTGCGGTCGTCGATGAACTTTACCCGCCAGTAGTAGGCGGTATCCACATCGAGCACCATTTCGCCAACCGAATAGGCGGTAAGCTGGATCTGGCTGGTTTCATCCAAAACGAGTGTCGAAAAATTCGATTCAGTACTGATCTGCCATTGAGATTGGAAATGGTCATCGTGGTCGGTGTCAACATACATCCCTGCGACAAGCACGGGCGTGAGTTCAACGCGGTCGACTTGAACGGCGCTTTCGATAACCGGTGCATCAGGTGCACTATTGCCCGGGTGGGTCGTTGGGTTGGTATCCGCCTGGAACTCAGCCAAATTGGTCAAGCCGTCATCATCCTCATCCAGTTCAGCATCATTGATGAGCGGATCCAAACCGTAGGCAATTTCCCAGACATCCGTCATTCCATCGTTATCATCGTCCGGATCTTGATTGTCGCCCGTTCCGTCGCCATCGTTGTCAGCCCATTCATTGGGGTCACTGGGGAACAGGTCCAGAACATCAGGCACCTGGTCACCATCGACATCGGTGCTCGACGACTTGAGCACGCTGACGGTCATATTCGAAGCCGAGCTGCTAGCATCATCATCGGTTACGGTCAGGCGGAACGTTAACGTGTCGCCGGCGAGACCGACCACAGGCGCCGTAAAAGATGCCTGACTGGTCGAAGGACCATTAATTGATATTCCAGTTCCACCAATCTGCTGCCATTGATAACCAGTAATCGAACCGTCGATATCGCTCGAACTGGATCCATCGAGGCTTACCGTTGCACCTTCATCGACAACTTGATTTTGTCCAGCAACTGCCGTGGGGGCCTGGTTAGGCACAACGGCGGCGGGGGTGTATGAAACTTCTTCAGAGTCGGCACTTTCCAGTAAACCATCAAATGCGCGAACGACGAAATGATAGGTAACACCTTCATTGAGCCCGGTCAGTGTGCAGGTTGTATCGGCAGTCTGCTTGAGGGGCTGGTCGTAGCGGTAACTCTGGGTGCCTTCCCTCGCGAAAACCCGGTAACCGTCCGGAGCCGGAACGTTGGCATCCCACCGCAGCGTTACATTCGCACTGTGAGCAAACGTCACGATGCCTGCAATGATAGCGATGGAAGTGAAAACAACCTTCAGATAGGATCGAGTGGATAGTTTCATATTGCATCTCCCAAATTGTTTTGCGCCGTGCGACCAACAGCGAATTTGAGAGATGCTGTGTTCGCTCGGCAGCCCTGCCGCCATGTCCAGAGGTTCTGGTGTTAGGCCGTTGGCTTTGCGTCACACCCTTTCGGATGCTTTGCCTTTATCGAGCTGATTTCTTTTCAAATAACGTTGACTATTTTTTAAGCATAAACCGTACCATATGTTCAGGCACATCCGCCCGAAAATATTTAAACCCATGAAAAGTGGTATCTTACTGAAATTAAATATATTTTAATCTTCTTTTTCTTTTGCTGTCGTCGGTCGGCGTATTTTGAGCACGCATAACGAATGAGGTGTTTTATTTAATGCACACATCATAGACGATGGCGATACATTACTGCACACAGATTTTAAATATTATTTTATCTAATTAATATTATTTAAGATTTAACCGGATTTACGTTCCATTTTACAAGCAGGCGGGACCCTGTCAGCAAGGTAAAATGAAGTTCCAGTAATGAGACCGGATCAATAGATCGTATTGATAGGGCTTTGAAACGCTGGATGATAATTCAGCAGCTAAACGGTGGGATCGACCGGTTTGAAATATAAAGTAAAAATACTGCCCTGACCAAGCTTGCTTTGCACATCCATTCGGCTGTCATAGGTTTCCAGAATCCGGTATACGATGGAAAGACCAAGGCCGGTGCCATTGGGTTTAGTCGTGAAAAAGGGGTTGAAGATGGTTTTTACGGTTTGCTCATCCATTCCGCAACCGTTATCGGCAATCGAAACCATGATCCGTTCACTCCTATGCTTCTGTACAGATATCTTTATTCTGCCTTCATTTTCAATTGATTCGGCACCATTCAACAGCAGGTTCCAGAATACCTGACGGAGTTGCAGCGGATCAATCTCAATAAATGCATCTGATATGACGTCCAAATCTACTTTTACCCGTTGCCCGATTGACCCGTCTTTTTCAAAGAGTGTTACCATTTCAGTCATGGCATCTGCCAAATTCACACATTCGGCCTGGCCGGCAGAGGGCCTGGCAAAAGTAAGGAAATTGTTAACCAGGCTACTTAATCGGTCAGTTTCTCTGAGAACAATCTGCACCAATCGCATATTGTCCTTGTTGTTTTCCATTTCACCCTTAAGGATCTGTATGGCACCCGACAATGAAGCCAGCGGGTTTTTGATTTCATGTGCCAGTCCGGCAGCCATTTCACCGATCTGCGCCAGGTTTTGTACCCTCCCAAGATGGGCTTCCATCGCCACCAGCTCAGCCTTGGATTGTCGTTCCTGATCGGAAAGATATCCACTTAGAAATGCCACTGAAAAGCATGCAGCCGTCATAATAACGCATTTTTGTAAAACCTGGATACCTGATATCGAAGAACCAATAACGCTGCCACCATAACCAAATGGGGCGATGGTGCCATTTAATTCCAGAACCAGCAGCACGGCAAACTGGAAGCTGCATAAAACCGCCACCAGAAGGCTGCCGCGCTTAAATACAAACACACTGGAATAGATTACAACCACAAGGTATAAAAATGAAAAAACACTGGAATAACCACCCGTCACAAAAATGATCAGGGTGATGCACAACGTGTCGATGGTAATCTGGCCGTAAATGATAAGGAGTTGGTATCGCTTGACGAGTGGCAACAGAGCGCCGTAGACGGCGGACATAAATACAATCGCTCCGGCCAGGCCGTATAGAATAGCAATGGGTGCGTCTTGGGGATCAAACTGGTTACCAACCTGATAGGCAAGGGTTGACCCAAGCAGCAAAAGCGCAAAAAGGAATCGTACTGACATCAACCAATTGAGTTTTCGGTTGAACGTCTCTCTATCGAGTTGGTAATTTGGCAAGAATTCAGTCAATACATCTTGGCAGCGTATCAAATGCAAAGGATAGTTGACAAGCATCAGCGCTCCGGAGAATAGCATACGAAAAAAAATGCGCGCCGGGCTTAGCACCGTCGACTCAAATGAGCCACTTCCTATTAAGAACCGCTGGGACAGATCAGCGGGTTAAAGGGCGCCGGCCATTTTAAAAATCGGCATATACATGGCGACAACCAGCGTTCCAATCACTACACCTAAAAAGACAAGCATGAACGGTTCGATCAGCGACGTCAAATTGTCTACCGCCTGATCAACCTCTTCTTCGTAAAAATCCGCAATCTTCTCGAGCATGGCGTCAAGGGCACCGGTGGATTCGCCCACGGAGATCATCTGGCATACCATGGCTGGGAACACCCCACTTTCGGCCAGTGGATCCGCCATGGTGCGGCCTTCGGCGATTCCGCTCCTAACCGTATAGATTGCCTGCTCAACGGTTTTGTTACCTGATGTTTTGGCAACGATGTCCAAAGCCTCCAGGATCGCTACGCCACTGGACAACATGGTTCCCATGGTGCGGGTGAACTTGGCGACGGATACTTTGCGGATAAGCAAACCGAAGACCGGCAGTTTAAGCACCGTTGCATCAACCATTTTGCGGCCTTTTTCGGTCTTGTAATACTTTTTGAATGCGAAAATAAATATGACAATACCAATCACAATCCAGTGGATCTTCGATTTCACGAATTCACTCATGCCGACCACGATCTGCGTGATAGGCGGAAGCGCTCCCCCCATATCGTCAAACATTTGCTGGAATACGGGAATGACAAACACCAGAATGACAGCAACAACAGCAACAGCGATAACCATGGTCACAATCGGGTAAGTCATCGCGCCTTTGACCTGGCTCTTCAGTCTTGCCGCTTTTTCCATGTATGCGGACAGCCGCCTTAAGATGGTATCGAGAATACCCCCGGCCTCACCGGCGGACACCATATTCACAAACAGATCATCAAACTGCTGGGGATACTTTTTCAAAGAATCCGCCAAGGTGGCACCGCT
Source organism: uncultured delta proteobacterium (assembly GCA_963697405.1). Lineage (GTDB taxonomy): Bacteria > Desulfobacterota > Desulfobacteria > Desulfobacterales > Desulfosarcinaceae > Desulfosarcina. The sequence continues at coordinate 132,515 of CAVONY010000010.1, forward strand.
TTCCACCTGTTCCTTGATATTTTTCAGCATCTTCTTGAATGTCGCATTTTCCTGCTGCGCATGCAGGATATCCATACACTGAATGATGGGAAGCCCTGCATCGATCATCGTCGAAAACTGACGGCAGAACAGGATGACGTCTCGTTGCGTCACGCTGGGTTGAAGAAAAGCAATATTTTCGAAAAGATCCTTCGGTTTCTTTTTTATTTTGGTTGGGGTTATACGGAGCCTGTTAAGATTGGATCGAACCAGATCCTCACTGGATGCTTCCATCTCGCCTTTCTGGACGATATTGTTTCTGTTCTTTCCTTCCCATAGATAAATCGGCATAACTTCCCCCTGTATTCTAAAATGAGCCGCTGCCGGAGTCTTTTATTTTAAAATTAAATAAATTTTTCAAATAAACATAATATTTTTAAGAAGCCGTGTAAAAAAGGCCTCGATCCATTGGTTTCATGATCAATTGGTTGGAAGCGACCAATTGATCCAGAACCGGTTGCAGCGTATCAACATCCACCCCCATGATCTGTGACACATCCTGAACGGTGTAGGGTCGTCTGCGAATCGTCGAAACCAGACGCGTCACCAGGTCATGGTGTTGCATCTCCCCTGCAGGCGGACTGGGTTGATAATTGACAATTTCGGCACCTTTCAGAAAATCTGAAATATTTTTAAGCGCTTTGGGTTCAAGCGGGCTGACCCAGTCTTCCGCGGCCGGCCGATCAAGGGTGTTCAACAAAAGGCCATCGGCATCAATCCGTTTTTATAATTGGACCACCTCACCAATCCCGTCGTTCAAGGTGGGTTCTCCAGAACCGGAAAAGGTGATATAATCGATTTTCTCATTCTGCGAAAGGTATAGATTCAATTCGTCCTTTACCCGATCCACCGATATGTATTCTTTTCTACTCATGGTCAGGTGGGTCGTGGGGCCACACTCACAATAGACGCAATCCAGGTTGCAGGTCTTGTGGGGCACAAGATCCACACCGAGAGAAATACCCAGACGGCGTGATGGAACCGGTCCAAACAGGGTCTTGTATATCATTTTGCAATCAGGGCGCATTGTCTTTTTACCGGCAAATTGAATTGCCACTTGGCTACCATAAAAGGCTATAAACAACAATAACTTATTTAGTTTCAGGGTGTGGATGGCATTTTGGTCGATCATCCAAAACCCGTGTGACCGTTTCTGGTATTCTTGCAAAAATGGAACCAACAGCGTACTATTCTCTCATTTTAATAATTTAGAAAGGCTGGCACCCACTTGGTTATGACTGGCAAAACCAACCCGGGCAGGCGATCGCTGACCATCATCACCAGCCACGTAAATGCTGATTTCGATGCCATGGCCTCAATGCTTGCCGCCCAGAAGCTTTACCCAGACGCGTTGGTGGTATTTCCCGGATCCCAGGAAAAAAACCTGAGGAATTTTTTCATTCAATCCATGGTCTATCTTTTCAACATCGCAGAACTGGGAAAAATCGACTTCTCAGCGGTTACCAGGCTGGTTCTGGTTGACACCCGGCGAAAGAACCGGATTGGTGATCTGTGCCGGGTCCTGGACAATCCAGAGCTGGAAGTCCATATTTATGATCACCATCCCAAACACGACGATGATATTCGGGCGGACAGAGAATATCATATGTTGACCGGTGCCACGGTGACCATCCTGTCGGACATTCTGCGGGAGAAAAACATTCCCATCACCCCTGAAGAGGCCACCATCATGTGTTTGGGAATCTATGAAGATACCGGATCATTTTCTTTTCCGTCGACGACTGAAAAAGACTTCATTGCGGCCGCATATCTGCTTTCAAGGGGTGCCAACCTTAACGTTATTTCAAGCATGATCACCCGGGAGTTCAACCCCGAACAAATCGGGCTGCTAAACGATATGATTCAAGCGTCCAGGCACTATGTGATCAAAGGGGTTGATCTTGTACTGACCAGTGTGACCACAGACAACTATTTCCCCGACTTTTCGTTCCTTGTCCAGAAAATGGCCAAAATGGAAAACATCGACGCTATTTTTGCCCTGGGGCAGATGGAAAACAAAGTTTACGTCGTGGCCAGAAGCCGTACGGATGATGTCGACGTGGGTGATATTTTAGACCAAATCGGAGGGGGGGGACACCCATCGGCCGCCGCGGCAACCGTCAAGGGAAAAACCATCGCTCAGACTGAGCAGCTGCTTTTCGAGGCCCTTTACGCCAAGATCAACCCCAGACGTCTGGCCCGGAACCTGATGTCTTCACCGGCCATCATGGCAAATGAGGAGACCACCTGCAAGGAAGCCAAGGCCCTGGTGACCCGCTACAACATCAATGCCCTGCTGGTTGCCGAAAGCAGCCCAAACGCCATGGGCTTTACCGGTTACATCACCCGGCAGGTCATCGAAAAAGCAATGTTTCATCACCTCGAGACGATTCCGATCCGCGAATACATGAGCACCGAGATATCCCACGTGCATCCAGATGCAGATCTCGTTGAAATACAGGATAAGATCATCGGGAACAAACAACGCATCCTGCCGGTCGTGGAAGATGGCCAGGTGGTGGGGGTTATCACCCGCACAGACCTGCTCAACACCCTGGTCCAGCAGAATCGGCCCGCAAACCGGGAATTTTCAATCCTGGACGACAAATCCAGCAGCAAACGCTTGCGGATGGTGAACCATTTCTTGCGGGAACGTCTTTCCAAACACATGATGAAAACCCTTGTCCAACTGGGTGAAACCGCCAGTCAGTTGGACTGCAGTGCTTACGTGGTTGGCGGATTTGTCCGGGATCTGTTCCTGTACAGAAAAAATGAAGATATCGATGTGGTCATCGAAGGAAACGGAATCGCATTCGCCAAAACATTCGCCCAGGTATTCGGGGCAAGAACCCACACCCATGAGAAATTTGGAACCGCCGTGATTATATTCCCCGACGGCTTTAAAATCGATATCGCCTCTGCGCGCATGGAATATTACCAATTTCCGGCATCACTGCCGGTCGTTGAAATGAGCTCGATCAAGATGGACATGTTTCGCAGGGATTTCACCATTAACACACTGGCCATTCAGCTCAACCCGGGGAAATTCGGCAGGCTCATCGATTTCTTCTCCGCCCAGAAGGATATCAAGGACAAAACCCTGAGGGTACTGCACAACCTGAGTTTTGTGGAAGATCCAACGCGGGTATTCAGGGCCCTGCGGTTCGAGCAGCGGTTTGGTTTCGCTATCGGCAAACTCACATCGAGCCTGATCGACAATGCCGTAAAAATGGAATTTTTCAAGCGCCTTGCCGGCAAACGGGTATATGCGGAGCTCAAGTTAATCCTGAAGGAAGAAAACCCTGCGCCGACTATTATAAGGCTGATGGATTACGATCTGTTGAAGGTGATTCATCCGGGGATAATAATAGAAAGCGATTTAAAGCACCTGCTTGATACCACCAAGAAGGTAACTGACTGGCACGACCTGCTCTTCATTGATGAGCCCTATGAACGCTGGGCCGTTTTTTTCATGGCCTTGATCCGCCACACCGATCTGCAAACCACGCATGAAATTTGTCAGCACCTGACCATCGCGCCGCGTTATGCCACGATGTTTGGTGAAAATCGCATTCATGCAGCGCAACAAGTCACTCGACTGGAATGGCATAAACGCATGAAAAACGCGGACGTCTACAACCTGCTCAAAGCATTTAAAACGGAAGTGATCCTGTACATGATGGTTTGCACCGGATCCGAGATCGCCAAAAAACGAATCTCGCTCTACCATACCCGGCTGCGCAATGTGGCCATCACCGTCTCCGGAAAAGACCTATTGGGCATGGGCCTGGCACCAGGCCCCGTATTCAGCAAATTGCTCCAGGCGGTCCTGGAAGCCAAACTCAACGGATTGGTCAAAACCCATGAGGATGAGCTGGCTTTCATCAGAAGAAACATGTCGACGGTAAAGGGTCGACGGTCGCCGGCCTGACGGATCAAATTTTTCTTGATTGCATGCCGCCTTCCGTTTAGTATACCGGGTTTGAACAATAACCGGCGGCAGCCAAACCATCGATCAGGAGATGTTTTCATGAGTTCCAAGAAACGAATTTTAAGCGGTATGCGGCCTACCGGCCCACTGCATCTGGGCAATCTGCACGGCGCGCTCAACAACTGGGTCGGCATGCAGGACGAATACGACTGTTTTTTCTTCATTGCCGACTGGCATGCCCTGACCAGCGACTACGAAAACCCCGGCGCCATTACCGGTTATGTCAATGAAATGATGATCGATTGGCTCAGTGCCGGTCTCGATCCGGAAAAAAGCACCCTGTTCGTTCAGTCGCTGGTTCCGGAACATGCCGAGCTGTTCCTGTTTCTTTCCATGATCACCCCGGTGCCATGGCTGGAACGAAACCCGACCTACAAGGACCAGATCGTCCAGATCGAAAACAAGGACCTTTCCACCTTCGGATTTCTCGGATACCCGGTCCTCCAGGCGGCGGACATCATCATGTACAAGGCCAACGGCGTGCCGGTGGGCATCGACCAGGTGCCCCACGTGGAAATAACCCGTGAAATTGCGCGGCGGTTCAATTTTCTGTACGGCGACGTATTTCCCGAACCGGAAGCCATCCTGACCCAGACATCCAAGATTTTAGGCCTGGACCGGCGCAAGATGAGCAAGTCCTACAACAATGCCATCTACCTTTCCGATACGCCGGATGAAATCGCCAAAAAAGTATCCCAGATGATCACCGACCCCCAGCGCATGCGCCGATCCGATCCGGGCAACCCGGACGTCTGCAATGTGTTCGAATTTCACAAAATCTATTCGGGAGCGGAAACATGCGAGACCATCGACCCCCAGTGCCGCAACGCGGAGATCGGATGCGTCGAGTGCAAACAAATCATGGCCAAAAATCTGATCAGCGCCATGGCACCCCTCCACGAACGCCGGGCGCATTTTAAAGCCCAACCCGAACAAGTCCAAGCGATCATCGCCCACGGCAGCGAAAAGGCCCGGGCGGTGGCGAGGGAAACCATGGATCAGGTCAGGGCGGCCATAAGGATCAAAGATTAAACGTATCCGATCAGAAACGTAATCCACCCATGTCGATGATAATGGACAACTTGACGAATGCCGACCCCGATGATGCGGGAGACGATCTTTACCGGGTCCGGGTCCAGGATGTTTTCGAAGGTCCCATGGACCTGCTGGTTCATCTGATTAAAAAAGCGGAAGTGGATATTTACGACATCCCCATTGCACAGATTACCGCGCAGTACCTGGAGTACCTGGAATGGATGCAGCAGATGAACATCGACTTTGCCGGCGACTTCGTCCTGATGGCATCCACCCTGACCCATATCAAATCCAGGATGCTGCTGCCGCCGCAAGTGGGTGAGGAAGAGGAAGAGGATCCCCGGCTGGAGATCACCCGGCCCCTGCTGGAGTACCTTCGGATCAAATCGGCCGCCGAGCAGCTGGCGGAACGCAACCTGCTGGGGGATAAAACCTTTACCCGGAAGTCGGATGCCGACGTCCTGGAAGGTGTGGAAGATGATCAGGTGATCCGCATCGGCCTGTTCGAACTGATCGATGCGTTTCAGAACATTCTGGACAAGGTGTCGCCGGACCATCGCGTCGACCTGACCAGGGACCGGGTCTCGGTCCAGGAACGCATTGCCCAGTTGACCGAAATGCTGGAAGCCCAGGAATCCATGACCTTTGACGAGCTGTTCGCCGATGACCACCAGCGGTCCGACATCATCGTCACCTTCCTGGCCATCCTGGAAATGGCCAAGCTCAGCCTGATCCGCATCGCCCAGCATGTGCCCACGGGAATCATCCGCATTTTTTACCAGTAAGTTGCCGGATAGTGGTGAACGGTGAAAAGAAAAGGTCAGGGGCTGAACAATGAATGAACCCAACAAACTCAGCAAACCCAACAAAACCAGGAACCCCGACCCCGCTCGGCATCCCATATGAATGATGACTTAAAATACATCATCGAAAGCCTGCTCTTCGTCTCGGAAACGCCGCTGACGATGGACCACCTCAAGGGCATTATCGAGGGCGAAGAGACCGCAGCGATCCGCACTGCCCTCGATGAACTGATCGCAGCTTACGAGCAACGCGACGGCGGCTTCGTGCTCAAGCAGGTTGCCGGTGGCTACCAGTTCCGCACCCAGGGCCGCTACAACGAATGGATCAAGCGAATGATCAAACCCAACGCCCCCCGCCTGAGCAGGGCCGCTTTGGAAACCCTGGCGATCATCGCCTACAACCAGCCCATCATCCGCAGCGACATCGAGCACATCCGCGGTGTAGACAGCGGCGGCGTCCTGCGCATGCTCATGGAGCGCAAACTGATCCGCGTGCTGGGGCGCAAGGAAATGCCCGGCCGCCCCCTGATCTATGCCACCACCAAACATTTTCTCGAGGTGTTTGAGTTGAAGGATCTCAAAGACCTGCCCACACCCAAAGAAATCGAAGAGCTCAGCCGATCGCGGCTCGAAGAAAATCCGGATGCCTACGATCAAGTTGAAGACCATCCGCCGGCGTCCCACATTCCTGTCGACATTACGGAAGCCGACAACCATGCCGACAATCAGGATTAGGATCTGATCGCAAACGGGTGCGCACCCATCGCAAGCAGAATTAGGTTAAGCCCAGCTGCGCTATATAACACCTGGCATTGCGTGAATTGCGCCACAACCGGTGGTTTTCTGAACGTATAGCGGCTTAACGACCTGAAAGGCCTATATCCATTATTATCAGATGCATATGGATAACACTAAACGTCCACCACATGACCCGCCTGCGCAGGGACAACCCAATTTTGAACACGTAACGAGTCCATCAATTATGAAATAAAGGTTACAATGTAAACGGATACCACACCATAATATGTAAACCATTCCACAATTTTGAACCTGACCGATCGACAAGTAATATTCTTCTAAGTGTAACCTATTGTTATTTTTCTTATTATTATTTTTTCATGACGGACTGCATTATTGGCAACTGTTTTGCTTTACCTCTCTCTAGGGAAGAGAAAGGATAGTGACCATGAAAATGACAATTATAGCATTCATGTTTGTTTTAATATTATTGGGTGGAATGCCCTCAAGCGCTGATGATGCCATGTCCGAGTTGGGTTCCGATTCAGGCGCCGCGGCGAGCCTTGTTGCGCTGAATGTCGCCACGGTTGAAAACGATGCGACGACAACAACCATGTCCAATTCCGCCGCCATGATGCTGGTCGCAACCGGCCTGATCGGATTGGTGGGCGTAACCCGCAGAAAAAATTAATGAACTGAGCTTAGCGTTGAACCCGCTAATGCTGGATACACCGAAAAGGCAGGACGAATGATCGTTCTGCCTTTTGGCTTCAGAGGCATGCTTTTACCGGTGTCCGCAAATTAAAATTCGAAATTTGTATATCAGCATTCAAATGTTTAATATGTAACGTCAAATCGACGGTATGGTCTCGAATTCAATAGGATAAACCGAAGCCGTGGTGAATCGTCACCCCGGCTTCGGTTATTTCATTCTGACCTCTCCTTACCATTCGTCTCCTCCAGCGTCAGACACCACCTATCAATCCAATCGACGCAATCAGCCCGCACGACTCATCGACCATGTCTATAATTTACCGGCAATATTGCCGATACACCCCTCAAATTCGCTGCAACCACAACATACAGTATTGATTTTTTAACCGATATCCATCATAAAGGGACCGAACGAAAAAAACTGAACGTCGAACATCGAACGCTGAACATCGAACGTCGAATGATGAGGTCGCTGCGCTCCAGCTAATGGTAAAAAAAACACAAGCCGTGTCGCAGCCGCGGAGGCAGGGCACGTAGTGAAGCTTTTTCAGCGCTGTCCATAGCCAATTATAAAACCTGGATCCCCGCCTGTGCGGGGATAACAGCCAAAAGCGTGTGGAAGAAAATGAACACCACTTATCGAATACGGAGATTCTGTGCCTCGGCCGAACCTTAAAAATACGGTAGCATATCTATGTTCGACGTTCAGCTTTATTGATTGCACACATTGCCGTTTCGCAAGGAATTCAGTAAATATCGTCACCCGGAGGTTTCACCATCAAAACCGACACGCTATTCAATAAAAACGGCTCTCCCAATCGGGACTACAACGCCGCTTCATTAGAGGTGCTCAAAGGCCTCGACCCGGTACGCCGGCGGCCGGGCATGTACACCGACACCCAGCGGCCCAATCACCTTGCCCAAGAGGTGATCGACAACAGCGTGGACGAGGCCATTGCCGGCTTCGCCAGCCGCATCGATGTCACCCTGCACGAGGACGGGTCACTGAGCGCGGCCGACGACGGCCGCGGCATGCCCACGGACATCCACCCGGAGGAGGGCGTCACCGGTGTTGAGGTGATCCTGCTCAAACTGCACGCCGGGGCCAAGTTTTCCAACAAGGACTACCAGTTTTCCGGCGGGCTGCACGGCGTGGGCGTGTCGGTGGTCAACGCCCTCTCCTCCCGCCTGGAAGTGGAGATCAAGCGTGACGGCCAAAAGCATTTCATCTGGTTTGCCGACGGACGCAAGCAGCAGGACCTGGAAGTCATCGGCAGCGTGGGCCAGCGCAACACCGGCACCTTCATCCGCTTCTGGCCCAACCCGGCCTATTTCGATTCAGTGCGATTTTCCACACCTCGCCTGCGCCACAACCTGCGGGCCAAGGCCGTGTTGTGCCCCGGCCTGACGGTAACGTTCACCGATGAAACCACCGGTGAAAAAGAGCAGTGGTACTATGCGGACGGCCTCAAGGCCTACCTGGCCGACGGGCTGCAGGGCTGTGAAACGATCCCCGACGAGCCCTTCGTGGGCAAGCTGGATGGCGACGGCGAAGCCGTCTCCTGGGCGGTGGTGTGGCAGCCTGAAGGCGGTGAGACCATTACGGAAAGCTACGTCAACCTGATCCCCACCCCCCAGGGCGGCACCCATGTCAACGGCTTCCGCTCCGGACTGCTGGCCGCCATCCGCGAGTTCTGCGAGTTTCGCAAACTGATTCCCCGGGGCATCAAGCTCGCACCGGACGACATCTGGGAACGCTGTTCCTACGTGCTCTCCACCAAGATGACCGATCCCCAGTTCTCCGGCCAGACCAAAGAGCGCCTCTCGTCGCGCCAGTGCGCCTCCTTTGTCAACGGCGTGATCAAGGATGCCTTCAGCCTGTGGCTGAACCATCACACCGAAGCGGGGGAACGATTGGCGGAAATGGCCATCGAATGTGCCCGCAACCGCCTCAAGGCCGGCAAGAAGATCGAGCGCAAAAGGGTTACCGCCGGCCCGGCCCTGCCCGGCAAGCTGGCTGACTGCGTCAGCCAGGACCCGGCCCAGAGCGAACTGTTTCTCGTGGAGGGTGACTCGGCGGGCGGATCGGCCAAGCAGGCCAGGGACCGGCAGACCCAGGCGGTCATGCCCCTGCGGGGCAAGATCCTCAACACTTGGGAAGTGGAATCGACCCAGATATTGGGATCCAAGGAGGTTCACGACATCGCCGTGGCCATCGGCGTGGACCCGGGGTCGCGGAATATCAACGGGCTGCGCTACGGCAAGGTGTGTATTCTCGCCGATGCGGACTCAGACGGTCTGCACATCGCCACCCTGCTCTGCGCCCTGTTCCTGCAGCACTTCACCCCGCTGGTTAAATCCGGCCACATCTTTGTGGCCATGCCCCCGCTGTATCGCATCGACATGGCCAAAACGGTGCACTATGCCCTGGATGAGGCCGAAAAGACGGCCATCATCCGACGCATGGAGACAAAAAAGCCCAACGGCAAAATCAACGTCCAGCGCTTCAAGGGACTGGGTGAAATGAATCCCATGCAGCTGCGGGAGACCACCATGGCCCCGGACACCCGCCGGCTGGTCCAGCTGACCGTGGATCAAGACGAAGCGGCCTTTGCGACCCTGGACATGCTGCTGGCCAAAAAACGGGCCGGCGACCGCCGCCAGTGGATCGAGGAGAGTGGCGATCTGGCGGAAGTGGAATGAATATCGCCTACAGCCTATAGCCCATAGCCTATTATTTTTTCCTAAAGTCACAATGGCACAAACGAACGACAAACCATTGAAAGCAATAATCATATGACCACCACCGCTACCCCCATCCGCATCGAGGGTACCGAACGCATGCCCCTGCAGCAGTTTTCCCGGCAGGCCTATCTCGACTACGCCATGTACGTAATCATGGACCGCGCCCTACCCCACATCGGCGACGGGCTCAAGCCGGTCCAGCGGCGCATCGTCTATGCCATGAGTGAGCTGGGTCTCAAAGCGTCGTCCAAACACAAAAAGTCCGCCCGCACCGTGGGCGACGTGCTGGGCAAGTTCCACCCCCACGGGGACACGGCCTGCTACGAAGCCATGGTGCTCATGGCCCAGCCCTTCTCCTACCGCTACCCGTTGGTTGACGGCCAGGGGAACTGGGGAGCCCCCGACGACCCCAAGTCATTTGCCGCCATGCGCTATACCGAAGCCCGGCTTTCCGCCTATGCCGAGGTGCTGCTCGCTGAAACCAGCATGGGAACGGTGCAGTGGGTGCCCAATTTTGACGGCACGCTGAAAGAGCCCCGGGTGCTGCCCGCCCGGCTTCCCAACATCCTGCTCAACGGCACCACCGGCATCGCCGTGGGCATGGCCACGGACATCCCGCCCCACAATCTCCGGGAGGTCGTCGACGCCTGCATACACCTGATCGACAACCCCAAGGCCGGTATCGAAGACCTGGGCAGCCACATCCATGGGCCGGACTACCCGTCCGGCGCCGAGATCATCACACCCAAATCGGAAATCATGGACGTATATCGAACCGGCAAGGGGGTCATCCGCATGCGGGCCACCTACGAGCTGGAAAACGGCGACATCGTCATCAACGCCCTGCCCCACCAGGTGTCGCCAGCCAAGGTGCTGGAGCAGATCGCGGCCCAGATGAACAAGAAGAAGCTGCCCATGGTGGCGGACCTCAGGGACGAATCGGACCACGACGACCCCATCCGCCTGGTCATCGTGCCCCGCTCCAACCGGGTGGACAAGGACGCTCTCATGGCGCACCTTTTCGCCACCACGGAAATGGAAAAAACCTTCCGGGTCAATATGAACATCATTGGCCTGGACCGCAAGCCCGGTGTGAAAGGCCTGGTTGAACTGCTCACTGAGTGGATCACTTTTCGTACCCGAACTGTCAAGGATCGTTTGGAATTCAGACTCGAAAAAGTCAAAGAGCGCCTGCACATCCTGGACGGGTTGCTGGTGGCCTATCTGAACATCGACGAGGTCATCCGCATCATCCGCAGCGAGGATGAGCCCAAGCCGGTGCTGATGGCTCGCTTTACCATCTCCGATGCCCAGGCCGAGGCCATCCTTCAACTGCGCCTGCGCAACCTGGCCAAACTGGAGGAGATGAAAATACGATCCGAACAAAAGAGTCTGGACGACGAGCGCCAGTCGCTGGAGACCATCCTGGGATCGCCGGCACGTTTGAAGACGCTGATCAAAAAGGAGCTTCGGGCGGATGCCAAAACCCACGGCGACGACCGGCGGACCGCCATCGTCCAGCGCGAAGAGGCCCAGGCTATTTCCGAAGAGCAGCTGGCCCCGGTCGAACCGGTGACCGTGATCCTGTCGGCCAACGGGTGGGTGCGGGCTGCCAAGGGACACGAGATCGACCCCTGTGAAGCGGTTTACCGCCCGGGGGACCGCTACCTGGACGCTGCCCGAGGCAGGAGCAATCAACCGGTGGTTTTTCTGGATTCCACCGGGAGGACCTACAGCCTCTCGGCCCATACCCTTCCGTCGGCCAGGGGCTATGGAGAGCCGCTCACCGGCCGCTTTGTCCTGCCGCCGGGAGCGACCTTCACCGATGTGGTCATGGCACCGGCAGCCCACCCCCTGCTGATGGCCAGCGATGCCGGATACGGATTCATCACCCGCTTCGACGACCTGGTGACGCGCAACACCAAAGGCAAGGCCCTGCTCTCGCTGCCCAAAGGCGCTCTGCCGCTGCGGCCCATTGCGCTGGAAAACTCGTCGACGCACCTGCTGGCGGCCGTCACCAGCGAGGGACGCATGCTGGTGTTCCCGCTCAACAAACTGCCGGCCATCGCCAAGGGCAAAGGCAACAAGATTATCCAGATCCCGCCCAAGCGGGCCAGGGAGCGCACGGAACTGCTGATCCATTTGATCGTCGTGCCTGAAGAGGGCACCCTGACCATTTTCGCCGGCAAACGGTTTTTCAAGCTGACTTATGGCAACCTCATCCAGTATGTGGGTGAACGCGGCCGCCGCGGAAAGAAATTGCCCCGGGGTTTCCAGAACGTGGACCGCCTGGAGAGCGATACTCCCGAGCAGACACCGCTGGCGCTGACGCCCGCGGAAGGTGAATGAACAAAATAAGAAACCATTTAAAGGATTGCTTCACGTTCATGAACATTCAACGCCCCTATCCCGCAACACCATCCCCGTCGGCGACCCTTATCCTCGCCCGAGAAGGCGAAGCGGGGATCGAGGTCTATCTGTTGCGCCGCAGCGCCGCCAGCAAATTTATGCCGGGCACCTATGTCTTTCCCGGCGGCAACCTGGAACCCGAAGACATGGACGTCGCCTTCTGGCAAGACCATGTGGATCTTCCTGTGGAACAGTTGGAACAGTCGCTGGATGGCGCTGTGGACCGGATGCTGCCCTTTGCCGTGGCGGCCATCAGGGAAACCTGGGAGGAGGCCGGACTTTTGCTGGCCGGACCCATGAAAGGATTCTCCGGCCCTGAACCGGTTGCAAAGAACGCCACGCCGTTCACCCGACAGATACAGGATGGTGGCCTTGGCCTGTCCATCTCCAAGCTGGGGCGATGGCATCACTGGATCACGCCGGAACTGATGCCGCGACGTTTCGACACCTATTTTTTTGTGGCGCCTGTCGGGCAGGATCAGCGCTGCCGGCCGGACAACCATGAAACGGTTCATGGCACCTGGGCCAATCCCCTGAAAGCGCTCAAGGAAAACAACCAGGGCACCCTGCCGCTGAGCCCGCCAACCCTGGTGACCCTGCACCAGCTGCTGCCCGTTGCCGATCTGGACACTCTGGTGGCCGAAACGCGCAGCCGATCCTGGCCGGCACCGATCATGCCGCAGTTGTGGCCCCTTGAAAAAGGCGCCCTGATCATCGAGCCCTGGGACCCCGATTACGCCTGCGAATCGGTGAACGTGAACATCGACCGGCTGGAAGCGGACATCCTGCCGGTGGGTGCTCCTTTTTCAAGACTGTGGCGTCATCGGGGCCTCTGCCGGCCGGTGAGATGCAGGGGGTAAGACTGAAGACACGGAGGTCTGGTTCTTCATGCTGCGCGTTTTTCAAACTGACATATTAGACCCAAAGCAGTTCGTCGTCACGCTGGAACTCGTACCTGGGCGGGAGTCCACCGGACGATCGGTGGACACGGTCATGGGAATTGCCAGGGACGCCTTTGCCGATGGGCGCGTTTCCGCGGTCTCCATCACCGACAACCCCGGCGGCAACCCCTCGCTGAGTCCCGATGCCATCGGCTATCGGATCTTTTCCATCGGCATGGACGTCATCGTTCACTTCACCTGCCGTGACATGAACCGCGTCGGCATGGAAAGCCGGGCCCTGCAATTGGCCATGATCGGCATGAAAAACATCCTTGCCCTTACCGGCGATTATTCCGGCAAGGGTTTCGGCGGCCAGGGAGCACCGGTGTTCGACCTGGATTCGGTAAACCTGCAGATCATGCTCATGCTGATCAGCAAACGCGTCAATTCCGCCGGCGACCCTGACGGTTTCTTCACCGGTTGCGCCGTCTCGCCGTTCAAGCAGACCGAAGGGGAAAGTGTGGCCCAGTATGCCAAGATGAGCCGTAAGGTGGCGGCCGGTGCCCAATTCGTGATCACCCAGTTGGGTTACGATGTCCGCAAGTTCCACGAGCTGATCGGCATCCAGCGGTATATGGACCTGCAGGTTCCCACCCTGGGATCGGTTTATCTGCTCACCCCCAACGCTGCCCGCATCATGAACCAAGGCCGGGTGCCGGGCGCGGTGGTCACCGACCCGCTCCTCCGCACGGTGCAGGATGAATGGAAAGACAAGAAGCAGGGAAAAACCGCGGCTATAGAACGGGCGGCCCGCCTCGGGGCGGTACTGCAGGGTCTGGGGTACCGGGGCATTCACATCGGCGGCATTCATCGGGACTTTTCCACGGTAGGCATGATCCTGGACCGGATGGCGCAGATCAAAGACGACTGGCAGGCGTTTATCCCCCGGTTCAACTACCCGCAGCCCAACGGCTTTTACGCCTTTCGGGAATCACCGCCGGATCCGGCCACCTCGCCGGTTTTCGGTCTGAAGCCCCAGTCGGTGCCGGTGGTCGATCGGGTGCTTTATTCGCTGATGCAGCACTCGCATCACCTGTTTTTTAATTTCGATTCACCGATGGCGTCCGTGTATCGAACGCTCTGCAAGGCAATGGACAGCGGCATTGGCGGGCGGCTGTTCATGCACCTGGCCGAACACCCCATCAAGCTGATGCTGCTGGGGTGTCTGCAATGCGGCGACTGCGCCATCCAGCACGTGGGGTTCCTGTGTCCCGAATCGGGATGCCCCAAACATACCCGCAACGGCGCCTGCGGCGGCAGCCACCACGGTATGTGCGAAGTGAACCCGGACCGGCGATGTGTCTGGTTTCGCGCCCACAACCGGTTGGCGGCGAATAAAAGAATCAGGGAGCTGTGTGACGGGTGTGTGCCCCCGCGCATGTGGGAACTGAATAACACCTCGTCCTGGCTTAATTTTCACCTGCGACGGGACCATCAGAGCAACGGCAGTGAAATTGCGGGATTCTGCCGCCAGGCCAGCTGCCGGTTGTTGCCTGAAGACAGAGGGCTGAAGACGGAAGGCTGAGGATGGATGGTGGCTGGTTGAATTGGTTTTATTGGTTGATTTGGTTCGATTGGAGGAGTTGACATGAACGTCATCGCAGACCTGTGCATCGTGCCCATCGGTGTGGGGGTATCGGTCTCGCCATACATTGCCGCCTGCCAGCGAATTCTCTCGGAAGCCGGCCTGGACATTAAGCTTCATGCCTATGGCACCAACATCGAGGGGGATTGGGATGCGGTGTTTAACGCCATCCGGCGCTGCCACGAAGAAATCCATCGCATGGGGGCACCGCGAATCACCACCACGCTCAAATTCGGGACCCGCACGGACCGGGATCAACACATGGCCGACAAAGTGGATAGCGTCAAGGCCAAGCTCGATCAAGGTTAACGGATTCGTAAAAAGCTGTGTAACGCCGCGTGACGGCGCTGTATCGACAAATAACGTCGTGGAAGTTA
Organism: uncultured delta proteobacterium; assembly: GCA_963697405.1. Lineage (GTDB taxonomy): Bacteria > Desulfobacterota > Desulfobacteria > Desulfobacterales > Desulfosarcinaceae > Desulfosarcina. Next base: position 147,892 of record CAVONY010000010.1, read on the forward strand.
TTTGGAAGCCCGATATCTGCGTTTCGCTTCATCCCTCGTCACTGCGGCGCACCGTCAGTACGCCTCATTCCTCAGGATGGAACATAAATGTTCGCCGATATGATCGTGATCGATTTGCCGTTCGCTCGCTAAAGCTCGCTTTCGCGGCCCGCAAGCCTTGATCTCGGGCTTTTTGCGAATCCGTCGGAAATTCGCCTTAGCCGACGATCGTATCCACTGCGCCGATCCCAGTTGGTTCGCCGCTCCAGGCTGCAGGGTATCGAGACCATAAACCGCCTATCCTTCACCCGGCGCCTGCCACCGTTGTCGGCAACATCAAGTGCCGTTGTGCCTTTTTCCATGCGTCACCTCCCCCGCAGGCAATCATTAAGGACGGGATTGAACCTGATCCTGGTTCGCCTGCAAGGACCACTCACCGCCTTCTATCATGCAATGGCCCCGTGGGATAGCGCGGCAGGCGGGCCAAAAGACAGGCAAAACGGGCGATTTGTTGTTTCCGAAGCCCTAAGGGCGGCCCGAAAAATTACAGCGGAGAGGGGGTAGCGAAAAAACAGCGGCGCGCAGGCATGGGTGGCGACCTCATCGGAAAACCGTTTCGTTCCGGCAGCCGTCCTTGAATAGTAGCCAATTGACTTGCCGCTGTCAAAAACAATTCGGTTTTCGGCGGACAGGCAGTGGCAGCCCGAACCAGAATCGGTAGCCATGACGAAAAATATCCAGCAGGGGCATACCCCGGGAAAATCCGGTCATCAGCGCTGTTCTGGCTGGCGGCGAGACCAGCAGCAGATGTCCCATCCGGGGCAGCCCATAGAAAGCGGCCGAGGCCGCCTGGGCGAAAAGAAGATCGCGTTGAACTGGCATCAACCCTTTTGCGTAGGTCCGGCAGGCATCCCTGCCGGTATTCATGGCATCTGCGATGGCAGAAGCCGACGCCTGGCCGCTGATGATGGCATGATACAACCCTTCTCCGAGCAGCGGATCCACCAGGCCGGCAGCGTCGCCGACCAGCAGCACCCGTCCGCGACCGGGTCGATACCGCCATCCCCCCATGCCCAGCGGAAAACCGGTGATGTGCGTCGGCACCGGTCTGCCGATCCTCCGGACCGCGTAAGCAACCAGGTCCTGACGGGCGATCTTAACATCCGATCTAAAAGTATACAGTCCCACGCTGATGTGATCCGCTTTTGGGAACACCCACCCATACCCGCCGGATACCCGGCTGAAATCAAACCCCATTTTCTGGTCCTTGGGGGGTGACCGGTCAACGCGTCCCTCGACGGCAAACCCGGCGCGAAACCCGCTGAATCGACCGGTCAGTCGACGGACCCGGCTGTGGGCACCGTCGGCACCGATCAAAAAACGGGTGCGGATCGTACCGCTCTCCGTAACCAGCGACACGCGTCGATCGCTTTCCACAATCTCATCGATCCGTTTCACAACCGCAAAGCAGGCACCCGCAGCCACGGTTTTCTTCAGGCAGAAAAGATCGAACGCCGCCCGTTCAACCATGTGGCAAATGGGATCGATGCTCGTGAGCAGCTTGGGATGGCGAATTCGGCAGCTCACCGACAGCTTGCAGACGCTCTTTTGGACCACCGGGGCGATCGAGTAGCCAAGGGCTCGGACCGCCTTGACCGTCAGCCCGCCGGCACAGGGTTTCTTTCGCGGAAATTCGGTCCGATCCAATAAAAGCACCCGGAAGCCTTTGACGGCCAGGTCCCGGGCCGCGCTGCACCCGGAGGGTCCTGCTCCGACGACGACAACATCTGTGGTCAGCGAAGCTCCCTTGGGGCTTGATGATGGTTCATTGCACATACAATCTCCGCATTGACTTGATCCACAGGATCTGGCAACAATCAGGGTGATCATGCCATTTCCGGCACCACCTTTCAACCGGCAGTCGGGCAGCCACAGGAAGGAACGGCTAAGTGCTCACGGTAAAAGAAGCGGTTCAAACGGCCATGGATCTTCTCAAGGATCTGTATGACACCCGAAAGTTTGAAGACATCTTGCTGGAGGAGGTGGAAATGGCCGACGATGGTTGCCACTGGCAGGTTACCGTGGGGTTTTCACGCAAAGCCCTGTCAGAAAATGTCATGGAGGCCATCGGTTCCAAAAAATATATCCGCAGCCGGAAAATCTTTTGCATCGATGGCAACACCGGAGACCTGGTATCCATGAAAGACGGCGATCCGTCATCTTAGAACCCGCCACACCATAAGGAGCTGACCGTTGAGCCGCGAAAAGCCATTTCAATCCACAATCAGCGTCCGTTTCAACGATATCGATGCCATGGGTCACGTGAACAACGCCGTGATCTTCACCTACTTCGAAGAGGGCCGAAAAGCCCTCTTCTACGATGCCTTCCGTGAATCCGTTCCCGGCGGGTTCAATTTCATGGTCGCCCACCTGGAATGCGACTATGTCCTGCCCGTTCGTTTAGAAGACCGACTGTTGCTATCCATGTGGGTCACCGCTATCGGCACGAAAAGCTTCGGGCTCGCCTATGCCCTGATCGACGCAACTGATCAAAACCGGTTTTTCGCGAAAGGATCCTCCGTCCAGGTCTGCTATGACTATCGGCAACGCCAGTCGGTGCCGGTCCCGCAAACGCTCAAAAAAGCACTTATGGCCTATCACCTGCCTGCCTGAATATTTCCTTAATAAATTGAACACTCCCCGCGGCTCCGATAAGCGAGATCTCTGCTTCGCTTCGACAAGCCGCGGGGAATGTTCTGCCTGTAACGGCAGGATCGATAGGCACCGCAGGGATACAATCGATTCCCCGTCCGCTCGCCAACCCACCCCAAATGACGGGAAATTCTCGCGTTGTTGTGTTTTAAACTTAAAAATTTTTGAATTATATTCATTTTATATGTAGTGTTCATTTAATTTAAACGGCCTATTTTTTGCTCAAGAATTATCGGAAAAGCCCGATTCACATCAGTATAGAATATCATGGGGCGCATTGAGCCGAACCGTCGAGCGGCAACGCCCGAAAAAAAAGGGATAAACCGATTGAAACGGTTATAAAGGAGAGCAAACATGCTACACGGCCGATCTGTATTCACCCGCATTTTCATTGGGCTTTTCCTGCTCCTCTGGGCATCGATGGCCTTCGCCAGCCAGGGAACAATCAAGATTGCGTTGAACTATCCCGAAACCGGGCCTTACCGAAAGGAGGGCAAGGATCAGTGGAAAGCCGCCTACCTCGCAAAAAATGAAATCAACGCCGCAGGTGGTATTTTAAACAAGCAGATCGAACTGGTTACCTATGACACCAAATCCAGTGCAGCGCTCGCTGCCCGGAATGCGGCCCAAGCCATTGACAATGAAGGCGTGAAAATGGTTTTCGGCGGCTCTTCCAGTGCGGTTGCCGTGGCCGTATCCAAGGTGTGCCAGGAGAAAGAGACCCTCTTTTTCGGCACGCTCACCTATTCCACAACGGTTACCGGCACCGAGGGTAGGCGCCATACGTTCAGGGAGTGCTACGATTCGTGGATGGCGGCCAAGGCCATGTCGTCATATCTTAAAAAAAACTTTTCCGGTCAAAAATACTTCTATATCACGGCAGACTATACTTGGGGCTGGACAACGGAAGCATCCTTGAGAAAATTCAGCGGTACCGAAGACAAATCAGTCCACAAGGGTGTGTTGACGCCATTTCCCTCCACGGATTTCAGCAGTGCGCTGAAAAAAGCCGAACAGGAGCGGCCGGACGTACTGGTATTGGTCCTTTTCGGGCAGGAAATGGCCAACGCGATTCGGTCGGCCCATAAAATGGGCATGAAGGACCGGATGCAGATCTTGGTGCCCAATCTGACCATCGGCATGGCTGAACGAGGCGGGCCCAGAGCCATGGAGGGTGTTGTGGGAACCCTGCCCTGGTGCTGGCAGATCCCGTATAAATACAATTATACGAAGGGCATAAAATTTGTCGAAGATTTCCAAAAGGAACATCAGCGCTATCCCAGCACCTCCGCCGCTTCCGCTTACGCCATCATGCACGAATACAAATCAGCCGTTGAACGGGCCGGCTCGTTTGAATCGAAAAAAGTGATCAAGGCCCTGGAAGGTCACCGCTATCAGCTGCTGAAAGATCAACAGGTTTGGCGCAGTTTTGATCATCAATCCGTTCAGACCGTTTACGTGGTGCGCTGCAAGCCGAGGGAGGAGGTTGTTAAAAACAAATACAATCTGGATTATTTCGATATCATAGACAGTCTGCCCGGAGATCTGGCTGCAATTACCCGTCAGGAGTGGCATGACGTTCGCCGAAAGGCCGGCAAACCGACCCGACTGGAAAAGCTGCCAAGCGACTGAAAAACCGCGGCACAGATGCAGGTTTTCAGTCTATAAAACCGGCCGGTTCGAATGAACCCTGAAGCATCCGCGGGTAGTAAAGCGCAGGGTAGTCATTCAACCGTTTTGGATCGATATGATTGGTGGCGTAGGTGATCACCAGATCCCCCCCGGTCAGGAATGGGTGTGATTTGGCGGCATAAATCAAAACGCCGGGAATCGACATTTCTTCCGGAGAATAAAAACGGGTCAACTGTCCCCATGGCCCTTCGGGTCGGGGGGCGATCCGCCACCCCAGGTCGACGGCGCCGAAACCGATGGTTTGAATCTGGATAAACTGATTGATCCGGGGTTCGAAATGAACGCCGAACTCGGCTTGGGCATCGGTGAACAGGACTGCCGGTCCACTGTCCATCCGTGATTCTTTCTTCCACTCCAGCCCCGCACCACACCACCATTCCGGTTCACCCAGGTCCCCTGCCCCTGCCTGTTCCTCCGCCCACCTGGCCAGATAGGCCTGATTGCCGCCTTGATTCGTTCCATAGGCATAAAGGTGCCCTTTTGTGCGCAACACCCCGCCGGTACCCAAAGCGATAGGAAAAATACCTGGTTTTTTCCTCACGTCAGTGAACCGCCATCGTTCGGGGGGGGCATCGGGATTGTCGACCAATAGAGCATGCCAGCCGGTCATGGCAAATCCCAGATCATTTTCAAAAGGCGCAATGGTCGTCAGAAAGACCAGCAAACGATTGCCGATACGAATGCCGTCGCCGGGCCAAAACCATGTTTTTTCGGAATCGGGGAAGAAGGATACCGGTGTATGCGCCGCCGTCTGCCTCCAGAAAAATGCCATGGATGCCGCAGCGGGATCACTTCCGGTCTGAATGCCGACGCTGTTGCGGATCAGGTGGGCCCGGCTTCGGTCGTTGCCGTTGCCCGCACGGACGAGGGTGTCGCCAAAAAGCCAGAGCACCCTGCCCTTACCCAGATCCACGCTGTGGGCATCATCAGCCCCCAACCACCGTGGGTCTTGCCGAAAGAGGCCATCGGCCGCCGGCCATGCACGGGCCCTGAGATGAACGGGAGCAGGCGCCTTTCCAATTGGCCACTCGCAGGCCACGGTACCACCCACCAGCAGTATCGCGAGAAGCAGAACGCATCGCCTGCGACACATGACCTTTATCTTTACCATAAGGCAACGCATGATCAATTGGAAGGCACGGCAGTCGGTGTCAGGGTTCATAAAATAGGCGATAACCTTTTATTATCTGTGGGTGGAAGCAATCGTTTTTCTCATCCGAAGACCTTTTCGATGCCTTTTTGGGTGGCGTTGACCATCCGATCCGCCTCATCTTTAGTGATCACCAGAGCCGGGGCGTAGTAGAGTGTGGTGTTGAGACCGGGCAGACTGCTGTTGGTTCGCCCGAGCAGCACCCCCTCTGCCTTGACGGCATCGACTACCGCACCGATCTGTGCCTCGCTGGGCGGCTGTTTATCCTGTTTTTGGGCCACCAGTTCCACACCGCAGAACAGGCCTTTGCCACGAACGTCGCCGACGGCGGGGTGGTCCCGCAGTTCCTCGAGTCTGCCGAGCAGGTAGTCGCCCATCATCCGGCTGTTTTCGACCAGATCTTCAGATTCCATGATGCGAATGTTCTCCAGCGACGCCGCCATGACGCCGGCACAGCCGCCGTAGGTAGAGATGTCCCGAAAATAATGCATTCGTTTATCCGGGTCGGCCGGATCGTTGAGAAACAGGTCGTAAAGGTGCTGCTTGACCACCGTGGCGGAAATGGGTTCATAGGCGCTGGCCATGCCCTTGGCCAGGGTGATCATGTCGGGGTCCACGTCGAAATGCTGGTGCCCGAAAAACTTGCCGGTCCGCCCGAACCCGGCCACCACCTCGTCGATGACCAGATACACACCGTATTTTGCGCATATTTCCTGGATAATGGGGAAATACTCATCCACCGGGACGATGATGCCGCCGCCGGCAGTGATCGGCTCCACGATCAAACCGCCCACACTCTCCGGACCCTCTTTCAGGATGATCTCCTCCACTGCTCTGGCGCACTGGATGTCGCAGTTCGGATAGCTTTTGTTGAAAGGACAGCGGTAGCACAGGCAGTGGGGAATCTGGACGAAACCCTCCGGAAAGGGGCCAAAGTCCTTCTTGCGTTCGGCCTGCCCCGATGAAGCCAGCACGGCAATGGTGGTGCCGTGGTAGTCCCGGTCCCGGTACAAAATTTTGTGTTTGCCTTGGCGAGCCGGATCGATGGTAGTGGCTTGGCGGATGATCTTGTAGCTTTTTTCGTTGGCCTCGGACCCGCTGTTGGAGAAATAGACCTTGCCCATGGTCGGCAACAGTTTCATCAATTTAGTGGAAAGCTTGATGGAAGGGATCGTGCCGACACTGCCTGCGAAGTAAGCCATCTTCTTCATCTGGGCGGCCACGGCATCGGCAATGCTGTCGCGACCATAGCCCACATTGACGCACCACACACCGCCGGAGGTCGCATCCAGGTATTCACGTCCGTGGATGTCCGTCACCGTCAAGCCCTTGCCCGCCACGATGATCATCTGCTCCTGGTTTTGAAAACATGTGTGGGGCTTGATGTGATGCCACAGGTGATCCCTGTCGCCCACGACCATCTCATCCACGCCGTAATCCAGAACATGCGACAATGAACCGTCCATTCGACACTCCATATAACTGGTTGACACCCACCTTCGGGGAAAAGGCACCTGGTTTTCAATAAACTGATGCCTGATATATCAAACACCATTTTTAAAGTAAAGAATCCTGACCCCGTGGGCCAGAGTTCACCACCCGGTTGGCATTCAGTAAACCAACCCAGCCAACGTCCCCTCGCCCCTTTGGGGAGAGGGACAGGGTGAGGGGTGTTTTTTGATGTTACATCAAGGCACACATTGGCATTTGACATTTTACGGTGTCTTGGGATAACCATTTCATCAATTATTTTGAAGGAAGTTGAAAACAGACATTTTTTACGCGAGGATGATCCACAATTGGATACAACGAGTCAGAAAAACGTGCTGAAAGAAGCCATCATCAACTGCCTGTCCGGCATCCCAATTTTTGCTGACTTGGATCCCGCTGAACTGAACACGATCAGCGACCACATGCACGTGTCGCGACTTGAAGCCGGTGATCTCGTCTTTAGTGAAGGCGACCCGGGCGATGAGGTGTGCTTCGTGGTTGACGGCACACTGGACGTATTGAAATTGTATGACGGAAAGGTTGAAAAGAAAATAGCCGTAAAAGCCCCGGGCGGTTCGATTGGGGAAATGGCCGTCATCGGCAACTTTTCCCGCACCGCCACAGTCAAATCACGTACCGATGTCACCCTGCTCACCCTGCCACGCAGACGCTTTGATCAGATCTGTGATGAACACCCTATAATCGGTGTTAAAATCCTGCGGTCAATCGCCCGACTGCTAAGCCTGCACCTGCGGGACACGTCCCAGGAGTTGTTAGAACTCATATCTCCGAGATAATAAGCTTGAAATTCAATCCTCACAGGCGCCTTCCGCACAAGCAGGCCGCCGGGATCGCCTGATCCGGCTGATCATGATCAAGTTCAAGATTTACGAAATTGTCCACGGTTCCTTCCACGGGTTCACCTGATGGTCACTACGTGGCCGTGTTCATAAATACGACCGCGTAGCCAAATTTTGATTGACATTTGACCAGTCACAAACTAAATGGGTTACCCATTAACCTAATGTGCTCACATATGCTGTTTCTTCCATTGACGGAAGATAGAACCAATGCAGGCCGCCATGTTTAAAAAAACAAGCCAGCAACGAATTTTCGAAGACCTGGTCGCTCAGATCGAAGGGGCCATTCTCGATGGTCGCCTGAAGACCGGCGACCGGCTGCCAGCCCAACGGGACCTCGTCGATATGTTCCAGACCAGCCGCGGGCCCCTTCGCGAGGCCCTGCGCGTCCTGGAGCAAAAGGGGCTTCTGGAAATCAAGCGCGGGGTGCGCGGCGGTGCGGTGGTCAAACAGCCTGGCATGGCACCGGTCGCGGAAAGTCTGGGCCTTTTGGTCCGCCACCGCGAAATCACCCTGGCAGAACTCTCCGAATTCCGGGAGGGCGTCGAGGGCAGCGTGGCCGCCATCGCCGCCCAGCGAGCCACCCCGGCGGATATCCGCCAGCTCAAATCACTGCTGAAACAGGCCAAAAAACATGTGGGTGACGGTATTGATGCATGGGAACGGTTTTGCCAGGTGGACAATCGCATCCACCTGGCCATTGCCAAAGCCGCCGGCAACCGGGTATACGAATTTGTCCTGCGCATGGTGCACGACAACATCCAGCAGTACTATGAGGCCCATCCCCTTAAAAACCAGCCGTTCATGCAGGAAAACTATCAGGATCTGTGCGACATTGTCACAGCGCTGGAAAAACAGCAGGCCACGGCCGTACGCTCACTCATGCAAAGCCACGTGCGGCGTTTCAACCGCTATATGAACAGCCAAGGAGGCAACCCATGAACACCCAGGAATATCTTGATCTCGAAAACGAATTTGGCGCCCACAACTACAAACCCCTGGACGTCGTCCTGACAAAGGGTGAAGGCGTTTGGGTATGGGATGTGGACGGAAAACGATACCTGGACTGCCTGGCGGCCTACAGTGCAGTCAACCAGGGCCACTGCCATCCGGCGATCATGAAAACCATGATGGCCCAGGCCCAGAACCTGACCCTTACCTCCCGGGCTTTCCGCAACGACCAGCTGGGTTATTTTTACAAGGAAATCTGCGAACTGACCCGCTCCCACAAAGTGCTGCCCATGAACAGCGGCGCCGAAGCGGTGGAAACCGTTATCAAAGCAGTGCGAAAATGGGGCTATCAGGTCAAAGGCATTCCCGAAGACAAGGCGGAGATCATCGTCTGCGCCAACAACTTTCACGGCCGCACCATCACCATCGTGGGGTTTTCCACCGACCCGACGGCCCGCAATGGATTTGGGCCATTCACCCCGGGTTTCAAAATCATCCCCTTCGGCGATGCCGATGCCCTCGAAGCGGCCATCACGCCCCACACCGCCGGTTTTCTGGTGGAGCCCATCCAGGGTGAAGCCGGCGTCATCATACCAAAAGCCGGTTACTTCAAAACCGCCCGCGAAATCTGCGACCGCCACAACGTCGTGCTGATTCTCGACGAAATTCAGACCGGCCTGGGCCGCACCGGACGGCTTTTGGCTGAAGAGCACGAGGGCATCGAAGCCGATCTCACCCTGGTGGGGAAAGCTCTGTCCGGCGGCTATTATCCGGTATCCGCCGTCCTGTCCAACAAAGAGGTCATGGATGTACTGCAGCCCGGTGAGCACGGATCCACATTTGGTGGCAACCCACTGGCCTGCGCCATCGCCCGCACCGCCATCCGGGTGCTCAAGGAAGAAAAGATGATTGAAAACGCCAGCCAAATGGGTGATTATTTCCTCGCCGGTCTGAAAAAAATCCAGAGCCCACACATCAAAGAAGTCCGCGGCCGTGGCCTGATGTTAGCCATGGAGCTGATTCAAGAAACGGGTGGCGCCAGACCGTTCTGCTACAAGCTGGCCGACAGGGGTATGCTCTGCAAGGAAACCCATGAGAATACCATCCGCTTCGCCCCGCCCCTGGTTATCAGAAAAGAGGAAGTGGACTGGGCGCTGGAACAGATCGATGCGGTGATGAACGCATAAAGGAGGAAAACCCGTGAAACGCGATTTTCTGCATGTTACCGATTTTAGCACCGACGAAATCCAGGCAACATTCGCCCTGGCCAAGGAGGTCAAGGCGCGTCTCAAACGCCGGGAGGACTACAAACCATTCAAGGACCATTCCATGGCCATGATCTTCGCCAAGCCGTCTGCACGCACGCGTATTTCCTTTGAAACGGGATTTTTCCGCATGGGCGGGCACGCCCTTTATCTGGGACCGTCGGACATCTCCATCGGCAAACGTGAGGCGGTCAAAGATATCGCACGGGTGGTGGCCCGTTACAACGATGTGATCATGGCCCGGCTCTTCGCCCACGAGCATGTACTGGAACTGGCCGAATACGCATCGGTACCGGTGATCAACGGTCTTACCGACTACAACCACCCCTGTCAGATCATGGCGGACATGTTCACTATTTTGGAGCACCGCGGCCACCTCAATGACCTGAAGGTGGCCTACGTGGGCGATGGCAACAACATCGTGCACTCCTGGCTGCGCCTGGCCCAACGATTGCCCTTTCACTTTGTCTGCGCCTGTCCGGACGACTATGAACCCGACGCACAGACCATTGCCGACACCCGGCAGGCGGGCCTGTCGGAAATAGAAATCAGCCACGATCCCAAAGCGGCCGTCAAGGACGCCGATATCGTCTATACGGACGTGTGGGCCTCCATGGGGCAGAAAGATGAAGCCGACACGCGCAAAGCCCGTTTTCAGGGGTTCCAGGTCAATGATGAACTGATGGCCGCCACCGGCAAGGACAGCCTGTTCATGCACTGTCTGCCCGCCGAACGCGGCGTGGAAATCACCGACTCGGTACTCGAATCCGAGGCGTCGATTGTCTTCGACGAGGCGGAAAACCGAATGCATGCCCAAAATGCCATCCTTCTGAAAATTTGCGGAAAAGCCTGATGAAGAAGAAAGCCAATCAAAAGCCTGTGCTGCTGGTCGCCCTGGGCGGAAACGCCATGATCCAGAAGGGGCAGACCGGCACCGTGGAGGAGCAGTTCGACAACTTGAAGATCCCAATGAACCAGATCGCCAGGTTGTCAAAGGACTACCGGGTCATCATCACCCACGGTAACGGTCCCCAGGTTGGCAATCTGTTGCTTCAGCAGGAATGTTGCGACACGGTTCCGCGGCTGCCGCTGGAGATTCTCGTGGCCCAGACCCAGGGGCAGATCGGCTACATGATCGAATCGACCCTGGACGAAGCCCTCATGGCCATGGGCATCAACAGCCAGCCGCTGGTGAGCCTGATCAGCTATGTGGTGGTGAGCGAAACCGACAAGGCCTTCCAGTCGCCCTCCAAGCCGGTGGGACCGGCATTTTCCAAAGAAAAGGCCGCCACCCTGCCCTATCCAACGATCAAGACCCCCAAAGGCTACCGGCGCGTCGTGGTATCCCCCAAACCGGTGACCATTGTCGAGAAACGGGAGATCAGGACCCTGATCGATGCGTCATTCATCGTGATCTGCTGCGGCGGCGGCGGTATTCCGGTGGTGCGCGCCGGACGCACATTCGATGGCGTAGATGCCGTCATTGACAAGGACCTGGCCAGTGCCTGCCTGGCTGAAGAGGTGGGTGTAGACCTGTTCATCATGGCCACGGATGTGGACGGCGTGGCCCTGAATTTCGGCAAGCCCGATGAACGCTACCTGACTTCGGTCAGTCTCGCGGAGTCGGCCAAACACATCATCGATGGCCATTTCTCCGCCGGCGCCATGTTGCCCAAGGTTGAAGCAGCCATGCAGTTCGTCGGCGGCGGCGGGAAACGGGCGGTAATTACCCGGGTCGACCGCATCGTCGATGCGGTGGCCGGAACGGCCGGAACCGAATTCGTCAATAATTAAGGAGGACGGTCCCATGGCAGCTTTTCCATTGGCGCACGTGATTGAATCCCAGCAGTTCGACCGGGAGTTGTTGGAAGTTGTTTTCCAGAACGCTGACCAGATGAAGGCGGACCTTTTGGGTGAACGCCGCTTTGCCAAATCACTGGATGGCAGAATCATGGCCTCCCTGTTTTACGAACCCTCCACCCGAACCCGCTTTTCATTTGAAAGTGCCATGCTGCGTTTAGGCGGGTCGGTGATCACGACGGAAAACGCCCGGGAGTTCTCCAGCGCGGCCAAGGGGGAAAGCCTTTCCGACTCGACACGAATCATGAATGGTTATGCAGACGTAATCGTCATGCGCCACAACGAGGCGGGCAGCGCGGCCCGGGCTTCGGAAATTTCCTGCATCCCCGTAATCAATGCCGGCGACGGCGCTGGCCAGCATCCGACCCAGGCCCTGCTGGACATGTACACCATCGTGGACGCCTTCCCGGAAAAAAACAGCCTGAAAATTGCCATGGTGGGTGATCTTCGCTACGGGCGAACGGTAAGGTCCTTGTCTTATCTGTTGACCAAGTATGAGAACGTGGAAATCATCTTCGTGTCGCCGCCGGTCTGTAAAATGGAGGGGGACATCAAAGCCTACCTGGACAAAAACAACGTTCCGTGGCGCGAAGAGACAGACCTGGCCGAAGTGGCCCCGGAGGTGGACTGCGTCTATATGACCCGCATCCAGAAGGAGCGGTTCCATGACCCCGAAGACTACAAAACCGCCGCCGGCAGATATATCCTTACCCCGGAACGGGTCCAGACCATGAAACCGGACGCCATCATCATGCACCCGCTGCCCCGGGTGGACGAAATTCCCAAGGAAGTGGACGACGATCCCCGGGCACGCTATTTTCAGCAAGCCATGAACGGCCTCTACATCCGCATGGCGCTGCTTTACCTGTTGTTGAAAAAAGATTAGTTCGTGTCTGTTCAGAAACGGCATCTTGCGGCCCAGGCCGGCGTTCTCACATTTCCGCAATCCTCGACGTAGCGATGCTACGCCTGCGGTTGCGAAAAAGTTGCGGCCTTGGCCTGAACCCCAAGCTACCATTTCTGAACAGACACGCCTGACGCCAATTGGCCGTTATTTTAATCGACGTTGGCGGTTCATTTTCTTAGCCGTCCCTTTTTCCTCATCCCGACACCATGAACTTATACCACATGTAGTATCACAAATCGTTGTCAACCCCCCCAAATTGTGCTTTCCACTTTACAACCACCAGCCATGATGGTATCTACTTACCAGCAATCGCCCATTCCGGCGGCCACTTCGGGTGTTTCACCGGGAATCAACGGGATTTATTATTATTTCGCCTTCGGGCGCAACAGCTTTTGCTGAGCCAAAACCAGCCTAAATCGCTGGACAGGCAGGAGCAGGCAACGATGAAACTTAAAAAACTGGATATTGTCGGGTTCAAATCATTTTTTGAAAAGGCCAGTATTGCCTTCCCCCCGGGCATCTGTGCGGTGGTTGGTCCCAATGGCTGCGGCAAAAGCAATGTGGTGGATGCCCTTCGCTGGGTCATGGGCGAACAGAGCATCAAGCAGCTTCGGGGCAAGGACAGGGAAGACATTATCTTTTCCGGCGCCAGCGGCAAGCCGCCCCTCAACCTGGCCGAAGTATCCCTGACCCTGGTCAACGACAACGGCAGCATGCCCGAAGCGTTCAGGGATTTCAGCGAAGTGATGGTGACCCGCCGGCTTTACCGCAGCGGCGAAACCGCTTACCTGATCAACAAACAGCCCTGCCGTCTCAAAGACATCCACAACATCTTCATGGGCAGCGGCGTGGGCGCCCGCACCTACGGGGTAATCCAGCAGGGAAACATCGGCGCCATTACCGACGCCGGCCCCGACGAAAGGCGGGTCTTCATCGAGGAGGCAGCCGGCGTCACCCGCTACAAGATGCGTAAAACCGAAGCCTTGAGAAAGTTGAACGCCACCAACTTGAACCTGCTGCGGGTCAAGGACATCGTCACCGAAATCGACCGGCAGATGGCCGGGCTCAAGCGCCAGGCCCAGCGGGCAGAGCGATTCAAAAACCTCAAAGCCGAGGCGCGGGAGGTAGACATCCGGCTCATCCGCTATCGCGATTCCGAGCTGGGTCGTCAGATGGACGAGGCCGGCAACCTGCTCAAATCGCTCAAAGACGAAGACATCGGTCAGAGCACCCGACTCCAGAAGATCGACGCGGCCATCCAGGCCATCAAACTCAGGCGTTCTGAAAAGGACCGGGAGATCGTCTCCCAGAAGTCCCGCAAGTTCGACCTCCAGCGCAAGATCGACCGCATGGAGTCAGACCTGGCCCACATGCGAACGGACCGGGAGCGGCTGATGCGCGAGGTCACCGAACTTGATACGGCTCGGACCGATCTGTCGGCCAAAAACAGCACGATCGACTCAGAGATCGAGGGCGTCCAGCAACAGCACCGGAGACTGCAGTCCCAAATCAGTGAGATGAAAGCAACCATCGCACTGGAAAATACCGATTCATCCGGCCTGCGTGGACGCATCGACACCTTGAATCGGGTGATGGAAACCGGCAAGAACGACCTGATGAAAATGGTGGCCGAGGAGGCCCGGGTCAAAAACACCCACCAGAATGCGGCCAACAACCGCGATAACCTCAAGCGCCGCTTGAAACGCACCGACGAAGAAGCCCTACTGGCCGAGAAAACCGTGCGGGAAGCCACCGAGCGCCGCGAGGCTGCCGGTGCCGGACTGACCCAGGTAAAAAACGAAATCCAGGATCTGGAGGGTCAAATTGTGTCCCTGAAAGGGGACCTGGATGCCGCCATTGCCTCTCTGTCCGCCAAGGTCAAGACCACCCAGACCCTGGATATGGAGCGCAACAAAGCCCGCAGCAGCCTGGCCACCCTGAAAAAGATGGAAGCCAACCTGGACTGGTATAAAGACGGGGTCAAAGCCATCCTCAAGGCCGCCAGACTGGAAACACCGCAACCGGAGTTCACCCGACCCACCGGAATCGTCGGGCTTCTGGCCGACGTGATCGAGCCGGCCCCCACCTATGAAACCGCTGTGGAGGCGGCCCTTGGCGAATCCCTCCAGTATATCCTGGTGCAGGACCAGCCCTCAGGTGCCGATGCCATCGGCTATCTGCAGCAAACTCATGCCGGACGATGCGGATTCATCCCCGTGGGCGGCATGCGAGCCGTTGACGATCGCCTGGACAAGCAGCCGGAACCAGACTGCCTCCTGCTGAATCACGTGCGGGTCAAGGATGGTTTCGAATCGGTGGCCGGCGCCCTGCTTGGACATGTGGTGGTCGCCGACACCCTGGACACGGCCCGCGAGATTTTCAATCGCAATGGCAAGGTGCAGACCGTGGTCACCAGGGGCGGCGACCTGCTCTCCCACCAGGGGGTGATGATCGGGGGCAGCCCGGATAAACTGTCGGGAATTCTGGCCAAAAAACAGGAAATCAAATCTCTGGCTGCGCAGTGCGACCGGCTTGACGCCCAGGTCGAAGCGGCTCACACCCTCCAAACGGAAATGGAAGTCCAGGTCCGCGGCCTTGAACGGCAGTTGCAGGAAACCATCGCCGAAAAAAGCCGTGCCGCCCAAGACGCCATGGAGGCGGAAAAGGCCCTCTACCGAGCCGACGAAGACCTGAAAAATGCCCGGCGGCACCTTGAGATTGTCCACCTGGAGCAGGAACAGCTCACGGGTGAAGAGATGGACCTGGACGAAGAGATCGAACGCTACCACGCCCTGCTGGAAGCCATGGCCCACAGCGTCACCGAGGCCCAGGAACAGGTGGCACGCACATCGGTCCAGATCAATGAAGCCGCCTCGAAACTGGAAGCCTTCAACCAGCGGGTCGTAGACCTGAAGCTCAAGCTCACCTCAGCCAGCGCCAACCTGGACAACTGCACCGGTACGCTTCGCCGGCTGAAAGATTTCCAGGCAGACGGGATCCGACGTCTCGAACAGCTCTCCCATGACATTACCACTAAAACCGAAAAGATCGAAGGAACCGGTAAACGCAATGAAATCATCAGGCGGGATCTTGTCGCCCATTACGACGCCCTTAAGCAGATAGACGACAGATTGGGCGCCGATGAAAAGGCGTTCGGTGACATCGATGCCCGGTTAAATGAGAATGACGCGCAGATATCCCAGATCCAAAACCAGCGCGAAGCACTTCATCAGAAAATCCGCATGTTGGAAATGGATTTGGCCGAAAAACGAATCAAGCGGGAAAATCTGGAGAACCGCTGCCAGGAATACTACCACTGCAGCATCGCCGAACTCGGCAAATCCAATGAAGAGCCGGATGAAACCGGTCAACAGAGCCCTGAGGAACTGGAAACAACCCTGGCCGCCATCCGCCAGAAAATCATAAATATCGGTGACGTCAACCTTGAGGCGATCCGTGAATTCGAGGAGCAAAAGGAGCGCAACGATTTTCTGTGTGAACAGCGGGACGATCTCATAAAAGCCATCGATGGCTTGCACAAGGTGATTCGCAAGATCAACCGCATCACCCAGGAGCGGTTTCTGGACACCTTCAACCGAATCAATGAAAAACTCCAGGAGGTGTTTCCCCGGCTTTTCGAAGGCGGCACCGCCCGCCTGGAATTGACCAATCCCAGCGAACCGCTGGAAACCGGGGTGGAATTCATGGTTCACCCGCCGGGCAAAAAACTCACTCGCATGAGCCTGCTTTCCGGTGGCGAGAAGGCGTTGTCGGCCATCAGTTTCATCTTTTCCATCTTCTTGCTCAGACCGGCATCCTTTTGCCTCATGGATGAGATCGATGCACCGCTGGACGACGCCAACGTCATGCGCTTCAACAACCTGATGAAGGTGATCGGTGAAAAATCCCAGATCATCATGATCACCCACAACAAAAACAGCATGGAGTTTGCCGATACCCTGTTCGGCATCACCATGGAACAAAAGGGGCTCTCCAAGGTCGTGTCGGTAAACCTGGACCGCGAAAACCACTCAAAGGAACTCACCGCCGCCTAACACCGTTGATGAACGTATAAAAAGCCGGTTTTCAGACGGCTTCGTAAAAAGTTCAAGATCAAGGCTTGCGAGCCGCAAAAGCGAGCGGGGTTCGCGAGCGAACGTTAAATCGACCATCATCTACACGGCGAAGATTTCCCGCGGTTTGCCGCGGGGAATCTTCAACCCTTGAGGAATGAGGCGTACTTATGGTACGCCGCAGTGACGAAGGGTGAAGCGTAACGCAGATATTGGACTATTTACGAAGCCGTCATCATTGAAGGACATCCATGGCATTCAACTGGTTCAAAAAGAAGAAGAACAAGGCGGAGCAACCAAAAGCACCGGACCAGCCAGATGGGCAAGCAGCCGAAGCCCCTCGGACTGAGAACATGGCCGATGAGCCCCTCCATGAACCGGAAGCACCCATCGACGAGGTGATCGAACCGCAAGCGGCGGCAGAACGTAAAGACAACCTGCAAGTTCCAAAAGAAGAAGCGGTGTCACCGCCGCCACCAGGGGATGATGCACCCGCTGAGAAAAAGGGCAAGGGCCTGTTCACCCGCCTGAAGTCCGGGCTTTCCAAAACCCGCAAGATTCTCACCACAGATATCGATGACCTGTTTCTCGGGAAAAAGCTGGTTGACGACGACATGTTGGAGGACTTGGAAGAGCTGTTGATCACAGCGGACATGGGTGTCCGGACCACCATGGACATCATGGAGCGGATCGCGGGAAAACGATCGCGCATCGCCGGTGCCAAGGAATTGAAAGCGGTCTTGAAAGAAGAGATCCTGGCCTATTTCGACGTCCCGCCAGGTCAGGCAGTCGAGGTTGACGCCAAACCGCACGTGGTCATGGTAGTGGGCGTCAACGGGGTGGGCAAGACCACCACCATCGGCAAACTGGCCGCTCACGAGTCCCGTCAAGGCAAGAAGGTGTTGATTGCGGCTGCCGATACGTTCCGGGCAGCGGCCATCGAACAGATGGCCATCTGGGCCGAACGGGCCGGTGCGGACCTCGTCCGCCACAAGGATAACGCCGATCCGGCAGCAGTGGCCTACGACGGTGTCGATGCCGCTATCTCCAGAGGAACGGACATCGTCTTCGTCGACACCGCCGGCCGTCTGCACACCAAGGTAAACCTGATGGAGGAAATCAAAAAGATCCAGCGCACCCTTGCCAAACGGCTCCCCGACGCGCCCCATGAAGTGCTGTTGGTGCTGGACGCCACCACGGGCCAGAATGCCCTGTCACAGGCCAAGATGTTCAACGAGGCGCTGGGTGTCACCGGCATTGCGCTCACCAAGCTGGACGGCACGGCCAAGGGCGGCATCGTGGTGAGTATCTGCAGCAGCCTGAACATTCCCTTGAAATATATCGGTGTGGGAGAAAGCGTGGAAGACCTTCAAGCGTTCGACCCGAAGCAGTTCGTGGAAGCGTTATTTTAATATTGTTTTTTCAGGTCCCGGCCATCTGGCGGCCGGTCTTTCGATAAAACTCCAGACCGACAATCCCTGACTTTTTAATCTGGTTGGCCGATTCAAAGGCCTGGATGGTTTGCAGGGCATTGACCTCGATGCCGGGTACCGCCACAACCGGGCAGATGTACTGTGCCCGCCGTTTCGTCAACCCCGACCCGTGGAGATCGGTCTCGGTCAGAATGCCAAGCAGGGTATAATTGCTGGTCGCCCCGGCCAGCGCCGATATGACCGACGGGTTGCACCTCAGGTTGTTTAAAAACAGATCCAGTGGGTTGCGGGCCCATCGGGCACTGAATACCCAGCGGCTGATTTTCTTCGGATACCCGCTAAGCTGCCATTCTGAGGCCCGCCGGTTATTGATCACCGCCACGGCAGAAAATTCACAGGACAAGCCTCTGGCCAAAGTGGTATCTCGGTTGTAGCTCAGATATTGCAGGTTCTGGGTTTTATCGGGCATACCGCCTATCACCAGCACATCTTTCAGCAACGGGACGTTCGGCTTCACCACCCGTGCGATCGAGTGGATGAGATCATCGATATAATTGTTTTTCAACCTGGCACCCTCCCGATTCCAACCCTTCCCACGTTGTAGTTCAGTCCAATAGTGTTAATTGACATTTCACCCGACTGTCCGTCAACTGCTTTTTAAGCACGCAAAGAAAATGTACCTCTTGTTTTTTCTGCGCAGTCATTAAAGGTTTCTATGCGTTGACCGCCCCGGAATGTGATCGCTGCCGTCGGACGAAGTCCACCACCTGCCGGGCATACATCTGCGGGTAGTGCTCGAAAATATTGTGTCCGCATTTGGGGAAAACCAGCAGTTCGCCCCGGGTTGAATGGTGATAGAAGTCAACCCCCTGTTCCACATCGAAAAAATACCCCCGGTCCGGGTACATGACCAGGGTCGGGCAGGTCACCTGTGAAATGGCCGGTCGGAGATCGAAAAAACCGTTTTGGCCGTAGCACCCGCCCCCTTTGGCACAGATATCGTAAAACACCTTCCCCCGGTCGGCACCGTGCCAGCGAATGTATTTTTTCTGGAGTTCCGGCGCCAGGTCTTCAAAGGTTGCCGGCAACTTCTGACGGTTGAACGCCTGCATGGAAATAATGCTATGGCACAGCGTGCTGGCAGTCACCAGGGTACTGACCTGATCCGCGAATCGAACGGCATAGTCTACACCCACCACCCCCCCTTCGCACTGACCGACGATGTGAAAGCGATTGATCCCCAAAAAAGCAAGCAGTTCGGCCATTGCCGACACGCTGTGTTCGCGGAATTTCCCATCCACATAGTGATCGGCGAAGTCAGTGCCGCATTCCGATCGACCGAATCCACGCCGGTCATACAACAGCACCTGAAAGCCGGCCCCGACCAGCATCGGATGGATCTCATCCCACATCATACCGCAGGAGAATCCGTTGTGCAGCAGCACGAGGGTCTCCCCTTCACCGTGGATTTCGTAGTACGTGTCCAGACCGTCTATTTTTACAATTGGCATTGACAATTCCTCAACCGCTCATTGAGCGGTATCGTCTGCGTTCGCATCATCCGGGTCAGAGACCATCCCTCCAACAGTTACCTTCAACCAGCAGTTTTTTTGCGTATCAACCAGATATTATTTAGATTTCAAGAATTAAACCGACCGGGCAATGATCCGATCCAAAGATGTGGTTGTCGATGAACGCGTCTTTGACCCACCCTTGTCGGACAATGTCATCGGAAACAAAAAAGTAGTCGATGCGCCAACCGGCATTGTTTTTTCGGGCATTGAAGCGGTAAGACCACCATGAGTATTTCACCGTATCGGGATAGAGGTGACGAAACGTGTCCACGTAGCCCATCCCGACGATGCGGTCGAGCCACTCGCGCTCGATGGGCAAAAAACCGGATCGCTTGGAATTGGGCCCGGGGTGCTTCAGGTCGATCTCGTTGTGGGCCGTGTTGAAATCACCGGTGATGATCAGGCTTTTCCCCTGTTTACGCAACCCCTCGGCGTAATCGAAAAAGGCCTGGTAGAAGTCCAGTTTGTATTGGAGGCGCTCATCGCTGGCCTGGCCGTTGGGAAAATAAACGTTAAAAAGCGTAAATGCATCGAATTCCAGCTCCACAATGCGCCCTTCATCATCGAACCGGGGGTTGCCGATGCCGTGGCGCACCGCCTTGGGAAGCAGGCGTGAATAAGCAGCCACCCCGCTGTACCCTTTTTTCACCGAGGAAAAGGAAAAGGCGGCCTCGTAGCCATCGATGGCCTTCATGGTTCGGGTCAACTGGTCCTCCTGGAGCTTGGTTTCCTGGAGCCCCGCGATGTCCACATCCAGGCTGCGGATGGAAGTCAGGAAATCTTTTTTCATGACGGCCCGGTAGCCGTTGACGTTCCAGGAGATCAGTTTGATGATTTGCTTGGGCATGGGGTTGCCTCCTAACCCGGATAAACCGGTGCTGTTGAAAAGGCGTAGGCCGTAAACAACAAATTGCAAGCACCAAATCTCAAGTAAATAACAAACGCCAAACTACAAAATCGAAATCTCAAAAAAGAGAAAAATCTATGGTTGCTGCCATGATCGATATTCGCCTTTGGCATGGTTTAACGAAAGTCCTTAACGCGTTAGCGAATTGGAAGATCCTCTCTTCAAGATCATGCGGTTTGGAATTTTGATTTTTTGTCATTGTGATTTATTTGCCATTTGGTTTTTGGCTATTGTGATTTAATTGTCTTTTGATTGTGTAATTTAGTTGTTTGTTAAGCTGTTTCGTTGGAACGCGATGGATGAATCGAGCTCGATCAGCGGTGGCGGTCCACCCCGATCCTCGGGCACATGTCGGCCACCGGGCACCGGCTGCAAAAAGGGGAAACGGGCCGGCACAACACCTGGCCGAAGGCCACCAGCAGTTCGTTGAAGCGGACCCAGTGCCGTTTGGGCAGTTTCTTTCGCAGGGCCAGTTCGGTCTTGTCCGGCGTCTTTGTCTTGACGTAGCCGATGCGGTTGCTGATCCGATGCACGTGAGTGTCCACACAGATGGCCGGGATTTTGAACCCCTCCACGAGAACCAGATTGGCGGTCTTGCGGCCCACACCGGGCAAGGCGGTCAGTTCCTCCAAATTATCCGGCACCTTGCCGCCGTAGTGATCCAGCAATATCCGGCTGATGGACCGCAGCCGCTTGGCTTTGGTGGGGTAGAACCCCACCGGGTAGATGAGTGTTTCGATTTCCCGCGCCGGCAGCTTCACCATCGTTTCCGGCGTCCGGGCCACAGCCAGCAACCGTTGGGCAGCCACACCGGTCACTTCGTCCTTGGTGCGAAGGGAAAGCAGGGTGGATACCAGTACCTCGAACGGGGTGGCACCGCGGTTGGCGATGAAGGTGATGATGGGCGGGTTCCACTGGCGGTAATTGGATTCGATGGTGGCTACAAAACGGTCGATATCAAAGGCGCGCTTTCGGGTCATGACAATCGGTTCTTTCCGGATCCATGGAAGAAATGGGCGGCTGCGGCATCAGCTTGCATCCATACACCGGCCGGCCGTTCAGGTAAAGTCCCAAGTCCGCGGCCTGCCGTTTTGTAAATCAACATAAATACAATAAACTTTACATTGACATTTACATTTAACTTTTTATAATGGGAACAGCAGACGCACCGATGCATGGAGAGGCAAAATGAGACCCGAACTGACACCGGGACAGAGACGGCTTTTCGATTACCTGAAAAAAATCATCCAACGCACCGGAAAGGCGCCCAGCCTCCGCCAGGCGGCCCAGGACCTGGGCGTGAGCCACGCTGCCATCTCCCAGGGCCTGAAGTTGCTGGAGCAAAAAGGGGTGGTGAAGCGCCAAGGCCGCTACAGCCGGACCCTTCACCTGATCAGCCCCACCGGCGAGACGGCGGCGGCCCAGCGGTGGCGGGAAGTGCCGGTGGTGGGCCGGGTAAACGCCGGCCTGCCCCTGTACGCCCAGCAGGAATGGGAGGGCGGCCTGGTGCTGGACCGCGCCCTGTACCGCGGCCACCATCTTTTCGCCCTGCGGGTGCAAGGGGATTCCATGAAAGGGGCGGGTATCCTGGACGGGGACATGGCCGTGTGCGCACCGCGCCAGTACGCCGAAAACGGAGAGATTGTCGTGGCCCTGATCCATGCTGAAGAGGCCACGGTAAAACGGTTTTTTCTCCGCCGGGACCACGTCGAACTGCGGCCGGAAAACCCCGATTATCCGGTCATGCACTATGGGTTTGACGAGGTCCTGATTCAAGGCCGAGTGATCGGGATACAGCGGGTGACGGATTGATGAGACATCCAATATCTGCGTTGTGCGGCACCCTTCATCACTGCGGCGTACCGATGTACGCCTCATTCTTCAGGATTTGCACGCCTTGATCGTGGACGTCTCATCAATCCGTCGGCCACCGGTATTTCCGGTTTTAACCATTCTGATTTTCACGCATTCATCGAAAATTAAAGACTATGGGCAATATGGGTAACACTCCAAACCGAATTCTGGTGGGAACCAGCGGATACGCCTACAGCGAGTGGGTGGATGCCGGCTTCTACCCGCCGGGCACCGGCTCCGCCCGGATGTTGGCGCACTACGCCCGTATCTTCCCGGTCACCGAGATTAACTATACCTGGTACCAGATGCCCAAGGCGCCGGCCATGGACCGCATGCGCCGCAAGGCACCGGAGGGTTTTCGCTTTGCCGTCAAACTCACCCGCACCCTGACCCACGAGGTGGACGCCAACGGTTGGCCGGCCCAGGCGGTCCTGTACCGCGAGGGTGTCGCCCCGCTGGTGCAGTCGGGTCAGCTTTTGGCCGTGCTGGTACAGTTGCCGCCCTTTTTCCGGCGCAATCCGGAAAACCGCCGCTACCTGGCGCGCCTGCTGGATGCTCTTTCCGGCCTGCCCCTCGTCGTCGAGTTCCGCCACGCCTCCTGGGTCACCGATCGGGTATTTGCTTCCCTGAAAGAACGCCGGGTAACCCTGGCATGCGTGGACGCCCCGGAACTAAAGGACCTGTTCCCGCCCCTGGCCATGGTCACCAATCCGGACCTGTTCTACATCCGTTTCCACGGCCGCAACGCCACCGGCTGGCGGTCGGGCAGCATGCAAAAGCAGTTCGACTACGACTACAGCAACGACGAACTGGCCCAGTGGTCCCGATCACGCATTCCCGAAATGACCCGGCAGGCAGCCACCGGCCTCATTTTTTTCAACAACCACGTCCGCGGCCAGGCACCGAAGAACGCCCGGATGCTGATGGAACAACTGGCGGAAGGCTGAAAACGGAGGACAGATGACTGAAAACAGAATTCCGAATCAAGGAATTGGGGAATTGCAGGAGCGGCCTACAGCCGTGATCATTCATCCATCTTCAGAATTCCGATCCCGAAGTTCCGGCCTCTGACCCTATAATATTGATGTAGTCGCATAAACTCACATTCCAGACGGGTCCGTAAGACGTTCGAGATCAAGGCTTGCAGGCCGCGAAAGCGAGCTTAGGCGAGCGAATGGAAAATCGATCAAGATCCTTACGGCGAACATTCATGTTCCATCCTGAGGAATGAGGCGTACGTGTTGTACGCCGCAGTGACGAGGGATGAAGCCTAACGCAGATATCGGACGTTTTACGGATCCGTCAATCATGGAACGATCGATCATTCACATCAACGTCGCCGACTTCGCCGTGGCCGTGGAGCGGGTGCTGGATCGCCGGCTCGACGGTCGACCGGTAATCGTCGCACCGGAGGGGGCCGCCCGGGCCACGGTTTATGACATGAGCGAAGAGGCCTTTCAGGCCGGGGTGAGAAAGCACATGCCTCTGAGCCGGGCCCTTCGCCGGTGCCGGGACACCCGGGTGCTGCCGCCCCGCCCGGATCGCTACGGCCAGGCCATGGCCCGGATGCTGAAATCCGCCCTGCCCTGCTCGCCCTTCATCGAGTCGGGTGAAGGGGACGGGCATCTGTTTGTGGATGCCACCGGCAGCAGTCGCCTGCTGGGGCCGCCGGTGGATGTGGCCTGGCGGCTGGGCCGCCGGATCCGGCAGGACCTGGGCCTGGCACCCATCTGGTCGGTGGCCACCAGCAAGCTGGTCGCCAAAACTGCCACCCGACTGGTCAAACCCCTGGGCGAATACATCGTGGAACCCGGCGACGAAGCAGTCTTTCTGGCACCCCTGCCCCTCTTCCTGGTGCCCGGCATCGAATCCAGCGACCTGGCACGATTGAATGATTTCAACATGATCCGGGTGTTTCAGGCCGCCACGCTCAGCGTCGATCAAATGCAGACCCTCTTCGGCCATCGGGGGCGGTTTATCCATGATCGGCTTCACGGCATCGATCCGTCGCCCGTTCGCCCCGTGGGCCAGCCGCTGCCGAGGGTCATCCAATGCCGGGAATTCAGCGAAGACACCAATGACCGTTTGCAGATGGAACGCAGCCTGTACCGGCTGGTGGAAAGCGCTTGCCGACAATTGCGGCGCCAGGCCCTGGCCGCCCGGCGGGTCGCATTGGTTCTGGAGCACACCGACGGCGTCCGACGGATCCGCCAGACCACGGCTAAACCGGCCACGGCCAACGATTTCACCCTCTTCGCCCATGCCCGGCGGGTGCTGGATCTGGCCTGGACCCGCCGGGTCCGGCTGCGGCGCTTGACCCTGGTCTGCGACCGCTTGACCTATCCGCCGGCCCAGCGTCTTTTGTTCGCGCCGGAACGTCGTGTGGCGGAAAGACAGGACCGGCTGATCGCGGCCATGGACCGTATCCGCCGGCGCTTCGGCACCGACGCATTGGCCATGGGACGGACGCTGGCGGCATAGGCCGGATGACGGAGGTCAGATCATGATTCCCCTCACCGTCCGATCTCACTACTCGCTCATGTGGGGCACCGATTCGCCGGCAGCGATCTGCCGAGCTGCCCGGCGCATGGGATACGACCGTCTGGCGCTCACCGACACGGACAACCTCTACGGCGTGTTGAAATTTGTCAGCGCCTGCCATGAGGAAGGGCTCACCCCCATTGTGGGGGCGGAAATCACCGATCCGAACAAGCTAGACCGCGCCGTCTGCCTGGTTAAAGACGCGGCCGGATACGCCAACCTGTGCCGATTGATCACCCGGCGACACCGGGACCCGGCATTCGATCTGTCCACCAGTCTGCCCCATCTGGCCGCCGGCCTGCTGGTGCTGGTCAGCCACGCCGGCCTGCTGACAGCCTGGCACCGGGCCGGGGTCCACACGGCAGCAGCCCTGCCCCGGCGCCCCCCATCCCCTTTCCATCCCCTGGTGCAGACGGCCCGAAGCCTGGACGTCCCACTGGTGGCCACACCGGGCAGCTTCTTTCTGGAGCCGGACGGATTCGCCGTCCACCGCCTGTTGCGGGCCATTGCCGGCAACACAACCCTTTCCCGACTCGGCCCGACCGACACGGCCCCGCAAGAGGCCTGGCTGGCACCGCCCAGGGAATATCACCGGCGGTTCATTCATTGCCCGGAAGCCTTGGACAACACCTGCAAACTTGCCGAAAGCCTGACCTTCACCGGCCCGTCGTTCGGCCTGGTCATGCCGCCGTGGGAAGGCAACGGGGGGCGCAACGCCGACGATTGCCTGCGCCGTGCCGCCTATGCCGGCGCCCGGAATCGATACGGGAAGGAACTGGGCGAGGCCGTGGTGGAGAGGCTGGAACACGAGCTGGCCGTCATCGCCCGCATGGATTTCTCGGCCTATTTCCTGGTTGTACAAAAAATCGTGTCGCAAAGTCCGCGCACCTGCGGCCGAGGATCGGCCGCCGCCTCTCTGGTGGCCTATTGCCTGAACATCACCAACGTCTGCCCGGTGAAGCATAACCTCTACTTCGGCCGATTCCTCAACCCCGGACGAACCGACCCACCGGATATCGACGTCGACTTTGCCTGGGACGAACGGGACGGGGTCATCGACGGCGTGCTCGCCCGCTTTGCCGGCTGTGCTGCCATGGTGGCCAGCCATGTTCTGTTCCAACCCCGCATGGCCCTGCGGGAGACGGCCAACGTTTTCGGTATGCCCAATGCCGAGATCGGCAAAATCACCCGGCGCCTGCCCTGGTTCTGGCAGCGGGACGAACTGGATGCGGGATTGCTGAAAAATCTGCGACAGCGCCCGGAAACCCGCAACCTGGATTTCGTTCACCCCTGGCCGCAGATCATGGCCCTGGCTCAGCGAATCATCGGCGTCCCGCGTCACCTCTCCGTCCATCCCGGCGGCGTCGTGATAACCCCGGGTTCCATCCACTGCTATGTCCCCATCGAAAACGCCCCCAAAGGAGTCCCCATCATCCAGTGGGACAAAGACGGCGCCGAGGACGCCGGCCTGGTGAAAATCGATCTTCTGGGCAACCGGAGCCTGGGAGTGATCCGGGATGCGCTGGCCAACGTAAAGACCAACGGCGTCGCCTTCGACGAAAACCGCTGGGTACCCGAGGACGATCCGGCCACCCGGGGCACCGTGGCCCGGGGCCACACCATGGGCTGTTTTTACATCGAGAGCCCGGCCATGCGGCTGCTGCACCAGAAAGCCGGCAACGGTGACTTCGACCACCTGGTGATTCACTCCTCAATCATCCGGCCGGCGGCCAACGCCTATATCCAGGAATATCTTCGACGCCTGCACGGCGGCAGTTGGGACCCCATCCACCCCCTGCTGGCAGACGTACTGGACGAAACCTTCGGCATCATGGTCTATCAGGAGGACGTCTCCCGGGCGGCCGAAGCCCTGGCCGGATTCTCCAATGCCGAGGCCGACGGCCTGCGAAAAATTATCGCCAAAAAAGACCGTCAGCGGCAGTTGGCCGATTTCCATGCCCGCTTCATGACCGGTGCCGCATCCCGGGGCGTGCTTCCGGATCAGGCCAGTGCCGTATGGCAGATGATGATGAGTTTTTCCGGATACTCCTTCTGCAAGCCCCACAGCGCCTCTTACGCCAGGGTGTCGTTCCAGGCGGCCTTTCTCAAAACCCATCACCCGGCCGAATTCATGGCCGGGGTCATCAGCAACCAGGGGGGCTTTTACAGCACCTTTGCCTACGTCTCCGAGGCCCGGCGCATGGGACTGGTCCTTGATCCGCCTGACGTCAACACCAGCCTGATCCGCTGGACAGGCAGGGATCGGCGTCTACAGGTCGGCCTGATGGCAGTTGGCGGACTGGGCCAACATACCATGGAGAAAATCGTGGAATGCCGGCAGACCTCCGACTTCAAGGACATGACCGATTTTCTGGATCGCGTGCAGCCACATGAAAACGAGATTCGGGCCCTGATCAACTGCGGTGCCCTGGATAGGCTGGCCACCGGGCATTCGCGAACCCAATTGCTGTGGACCCTGGCCCGGTGGAAAGCGGATCATCGGCGGTCAACAAACCAGATCGATCTGTTCGCGACCCGGCGGAGCAGCAGGGCTACCATTTCGCCGCCCGTATTCCCGCCGGAGGACGCCACGACACGCCTTCGCCGGGAATTCGCCGTTCTGGGTTTTCTGTGCCGCCAACACCCCATCACCCTGTTTGCCGATGTCATCAACACGATGCACACCGTGAAGGCCAGCCGCATTCCAAGTCTGACGGGTCGGCGGATTCGGCTGGCCGCCTGGCTGGTCACCGGCAAGGTGGTGCACACCCGCCACGGGGATCCAATGGAATTTCTCACTTTCGAGGACGAAACCGGTATCGTTGAGGCCACTTTCTTCCCCGAGCCCTACCGCCGCTTCTGTCACATGTTAGACCGGAATCGACCCTATCTGCTGGCAGGAAAGGTGGAAGAAAATTGGGGCACCGCGACCCTCACCGTGGATCGGGTACAGGTGATAAATCGTAGGCTGACGGTTGACGGTTGAAGAGATCGATGACGTGGGCAAAATTACATCCAATGAAATGCGATTGGGCATTCATTTGGAAATCCGTTTAACGGCCCGCTGCAATGCACCGGTGATCTTTTTGGCCGGCCAGGCCGTCACCGACCAGCCGATGGCCAGAATCATCAGCCAGACCATGACTTCACCCCCCTGGCTGAGGTTCCTCCCCTGCGTAAGCATGGGGCCTAAAAAAATGGCACAGACCAAACCGGCGGCGATGCGCCAGGTATCGTCTGATAAAAGCAGATAAAAGAATATATAGGAGACGCTAAGGGTACGTTTTGGCATGTTCACTCCTCAGACAACGATGGGTTACGTTCGTTGAGTAAAAGCTTTTGGCCGCTGGGTCAAGGGCCACCGAAAAATTATTTACCTTGGATTCTACCGGATTTTGGATCGGCGATAAGACCCGGATTGACACCTTGGCCCTTTTCACCTATTTTGAGACGATATTAAACGGAAAACAGGAATGAACTTAACGGCGAGTTTTGCAACACTGGGTATTGACCCGGAGACGGATGAAGAGAAGGCCAAGCGCGCTTACAAAGCCAAAGTGCGACAATGGCATCCGGATCAGTTCCTCGACGGATCGGCCACCAAGGCCGGGGCCGAAGAGCAGCTGAAGCAGATCAACATCGCCTATGCCCGCGTCAAGGCACACCTGGCCATGCACCGCCCGGACCCGACCGTCTCAGCCAGCGCCACCCCACCTCATCCGAATCCGGGCGGCACCGACCGCCACGAACCACCCGGCGGAAATTCGAAAAAGCGCTCCTGGGTGGACCACCTGTTCGATGCCCTGAACGCCTATGCGGGGAACCGTACGGGTGAACCCTCGGCACCACTGGATGATGAGACCGATACCAACCGGCGAAAAACGTTTGAACAGGTTCTCGATGAAATGGCCGGTGGGGGCATCCCCCCAAAACTGAAGCGCCGACCGGGAAACCACGCTGCCGCTGGCCGCCGCATCGCCTCCGGCTACCGACACTATGGCCGCAAAGGTGCAACCGTGGGTACAGTGGGCGGCTCTGAAAGCCCGGGACCGGTTAAACCGGTAAGCCGCGTCCGGGGAATCGGCAGAAACCGATAATGCGTTATCGTCCCAACGATTTCAGCAGCGCCACCATCAGCAGCCACACTTTTTCCACCGACGGCAGATAAAGCCGCTCAGATGGCGAGTGAGGATTCTCCATGGTGGGTCCTAAAGAGATCATATCCATGCCCGGGCACCGGTCGCCGATCACCCCGCATTCCAGGCCAGCATGCATGATCTGCACCGTGGGTGCGGCATCAAACAACTCCCGATAAAGCGCCGTGCAGCGTTTGAGTAGTGGAGAGTCACGATTCATGGGCCACGAGGGATAACCGGTACCGGTTTGAACCGTGGCCCCGGCCAGGCGGCCCACCGCCTCAACCGCCAGGCAGATGGCATCGAGACGGGATGGCACCGAACTGCGCTGGTTGGCGGTCACCGCCAATGCACCGTTGCTTATTTCCACCAACGATAGGTTGGTGGACGTCTGCACCAGGAGCGGAAAGTCTTCGGCCATTTCAACCGGACCGCTGTGCAATGCCGCCAGCAGGTTCACCGCCACGGCCGTATTTTTTTCAGTGACGCCGCGTTGGCCCGCCTTCACCGGCCCTTTTTTATCAACGGATACGTCCAACTCCGGATCCGCCGTCTTGTATTCCTGTTTGATGCGGTCGGCGACTGAATCGATCCTTTTTTTCAGGTCATCAATCGCGTCCCGGCGGCAAGCCACAAGCGCCTCACAGCCACGGGGAATCACATTTCTGCCGGTGCCGCCCTTTAGCGCGACGAGCCGCATCGGTGCGACCGCCATCCCGGCACTCAGCAGGCGGGCCATGACCTTGTTGGCATTGGCACGATGTTTGGCGATGTCCACCCCGCTGTGCCCGCCCTTCATGCCCTGGGCGGACACGCGCAGCAAGTCATAGGCGCCGTCGAGAATCTTGACATCCAATGCCCGATTGATGGTGGTGTTCCGCCCCCCTGCGCACCCGACGACGAAAACGCCTTCATCTTCTGAATCCAGGTTGATCAGGATTCTGCCCGACAGCAAAGTTGGATCCATATTCAGAACGCCGGTCAGGCCGGTCTCCTCGTCTACCGTAAAAAAAAGCTCCAGAGGCGGGTGGGATACGTCCGGGCGGTCCACCAGGGCCAGGGCCAGGGCAATGGCAATGCCGTTATCCGCTCCCAGGGTCGTTTCCCCGGCACGCAGCCAGGGGCCATCCTGGACCATGCGAATAGGATCTTTGGAAAAGTCGTGATCCGAGCCGTCCTGTTTTTCACAAACCATGTCCAAATGGCCCTGAAGAATGACGATAGGTGCCTGCTCAAAACCGTTTGATGCCGGTACCGGTATGACCAGGTTGCCAGCGGAATCCGATTTTACCGGCAACCCCCTGTCCATAGCCCATTGCTGAAGCCAGCGGGATATCTGCTGCTCCTGTTTCGAGCATCGTGGAATCTGGTTGATCTGTTTAAAATAATCGATGATCGTGCGAGTCGCATGGTCCACGGATCGTTCTCCCTGCAAACGTCAAACTGATTTATTCATGGTAATCCGAATGATACCATGGATGCGTTGGCCAATTCTGAGAAAAGCAGTTAAGATATAAAAGCAAAAGCCGATATACAAATTAACAAGCTGATAAACCCCTTAGCCCCATATGGCAGGACGCGGAATCACCCCATGAACACCAAACTGCTGATGATCATCGCCTTCTTATTTTTTCTCTCCTGGAGAAAGGCAGCAGACAGCTTCCTCCTGTTCTGCGCCTTATTTGCCGTCGGCCTGTTCGTTTGTGTGATTATCTACCGGATGGAAAACACCCATTCCGTAGTCGACGACGATACCTGACCCGGAAGACTGAAAATAACCAATCACAAGCACTAAATTTCAAACAAATTCCAAATCACAATATCGACGTTTCAAAAAAGGGCAAGAACCTACCATTGATTGGCATCTGGTATTTGTGATTGGGCATTCTTGAGGCATTTCAGGTCACGCGCGTCTCTCCAAACAGCCCAGCACTGCCTGGCAATTGCCGGAAGCGGTAACCAGCAGGTGCTCTTCGATCCTTGCTCCGTCCAGATAGTCGTTGAGATAGAATTTTTCGCCGCTGGCTTTAAACAGCCGGCCGCCGGCCGCCTCCACGATCATCCGCGCGGCTGCCAGGTCCTGAAAGGATTCGTTGGCCGTGACGGCCACATCCGCACGCCCCATGGCCACATAGCACAGGTGAGCACCGGTGCAGCCCAGGTTTCTGATCTTTCCGGGAAACCGGGAAACATAGTGCCGGTGGAATCTTGAAAAGGTGAACATCAGACTTTCGTCGTCGATGGTGCGATCATCGGTCATCCGGATGCGTTTCTCGCCCCAGAAAGCCTTGCCGCCAGCCCTGGCATGAAACAGATCACCGGTGGCCGGCATATAAAAGGCACCGAATACCGGCCAGAAATTTTCCAGAAGTGCCAGTGACATGCCCCAGATGGGAATACCCGCCTGGTAATTGTCGACGCCGTCAATGGGGTCGAAGATCCACAAGTATCGCCGGTTGTCATGGGTATAGGTGGTATCCAGCGTTTTGCTGGTAAACATCCGGTGATCGGGATACTGGTTGTCCAACGCTTCCTGGAAGCACGTGCTGATCTGCAACTCTGCCCGGGTGACCAGCCCTTGATCAAATTTGGTCGCACCCCTGCCCTTGCCGAAATAGTCCAATGCCGTTTGGCCGGAACTTTGAATGGCGTCAAGGGCAAAGGCTGTCAAGGCTTCGATCCCATGGATTAGATCCTGTGTCATGTCACCCCCTGGTGGTTTGTGATACGGTTTACCGAAGACATTTATGGCAGAACAAATGAAAAAAAACCGGCCATCCTCCGGGAAAGAGGGCCGGTTTTTACTCTTAGGGCATGCAGGATAGAAACCTCATGCAACCGCGCGAGCGGTGAAACAACTGCCAGTGGCGGCAGGGATGCGCTCAAACGAGAATAATCGGGCAATGAAAAATGGAACAGGCGGGTTTTAATTGATCATATCGCCGATTCTTCGTTAAGAAGGTCCTGGCTTGCCGGCTATTTTTTCGACGAAGCGTATCCATCGGCATACCATCCGCCGCCTTTCAGTTCGAAGCTGCATGCTGAAATTATTTTCTTGGCCTTGTCGTGGCATTTGGGGCACTCGACCGCTTGAGTATCCATCCGCACCAATTCTTCGGTAATATGGCCACATTTGCACTGAAATTCGTAAACCGGCATCACGCTTTCCTTTCTGGGTCGGGCGGTCCGTGCAAACAGCTTGATTACTTGTAATCGCCCGTTTTGAAGCCAACTTAGTTCCGTTTTGCGATCGTGTCAAGACCCGATCGCAACTGTTTTGAATGCCGTAAAGCTCCCCAAAAAAACCGGCGGACCCGATTTTGCGAGCCGAATCCGCCGATCATTTCACTGAACTGACAATGGCTATTTTCGCTCTATTTTCACCACCAGATACCCTGCGTTGCGCCGCTTGATCAACAGTTGAATGGTGTCGCTGTCCTCGTTCTTTTTGATCAGTTGGGCAAAAACTTTCCGGTCTTTCACCACGGTGCGATTGACTTCTTTGATGATATCGCCGGGACGTACATCGGCATCCCGGGCAAGGCTGTCATCTTTTACATCCGTAACCAAGACACCGTATTCTTTGCCCTCAATACCAAAACGGCGTGCGATATCCGAATCCAGGTCCGTGACCTCGAGACCCAGTTCGTCGTCGTTCCGACTCTGGGCGGCAAGCACCTTCTCATCATCGTCGCGTTTGGCCAAGGTCACTGTCATCACTTTTGTCTTGCCGTCCCGTATCAGGTCGACTTTTGTCTGATTTCCCACCGGTGTGTTCGCAATCATGGCTGAAAGTTCCCGGCCGGTTGTCACCTTTTGGCCGTCCACGGACAAAATAACGTCATTAACTTTGATTCCGGCTTTGTCGGCCGGATCCCCCTCGAATACCTGGGTGACCAGTACGCCCTTATCCGCCTTCAGGCCGTAATAGTCGGCCAGTTCCGGAGTAAGGTCCTGAATCCCCACGCCCAGCCAACCGCGGGTAACTTCTCCCTTGTCCTTGAGCTGGTCGATGATGCCCTTTGCCATGTTGATGGGAATGGCAAAACCAATACCCTGTCCACTGGCGATGATGGCCGTGTTGATGCCCACCACCTCACCATCCATATTCAGCAGCGGCCCGCCGCTGTTGCCCGGATTGATCGAGGCGTCGGTCTGGATAAAATCGTCGTAGGGTCCCGAACCGATGATTCGCCCCTTGGCGCTCACGATGCCGGCGGTAACCGTCTGTTCCAGGCCAAAGGGGCTGCCGATGGCCACCACCCAGGTGCCCACCTTCAGTTTCTCTGAATTGCCCAATTCAAGGGGTTTAAGATTTCTCGCCCCCTGGATGCGAATCAGGGCAAGGTCAGTCTTCGGATCCCGTCCCACCAATTCTGCGTCGAACTCCTTATCGTCGGCCAGGATCACCTTGATCTGGTCGGCGTCCTCGATCACATGGTTGTTGGTGACGATGAAACCGCTGTCATCGATGAGAAATCCCGAACCCAGGCTACGCTGTTTGAAGTCGCGCTGTTGGCCATCTCCTTGAAAGGGACCGAAGAATTCGTCAAATGGGTTCCGGTTGCCGCCATGGGGGTTCCCAAAAAAATGCCGGAAGACCGGACTGCCGCCCTTGATGATTTTTACGGTGCGGATGTTAACCACACCGGGTCTGGCTGCTTCGGCCAGTTCGCTGAAGCTTTCCGGAGCAGAGAGTGCGTATGCGGTTTGGACACCTGGTGTGGCTTTCCCTAAGAGAGCTGCCGCACCGACTAGCAGAAAAAAGTAAAGAAACGAGTGAACCTTCTGATTCGTCTTGATCATGATTAACCTCCTGGTGCGTCCCAATTTTTAAACGCGTAATCGTGTTATGTTGAACCTGCAAATATTGTGATGAACGGGAATATAACCCACAAGGATTACGGCAAGATGATTTTTAGATTACCAAATGGTAATCTTACCGAAGCGGCAGGGAGTAAGGCTAATCATAAAGCAGATTAGTCGTTGACCGAAAAATCGGGCGGTTCATCGGTGGGCGCGGCTGCCAGTTGTTCCCGCAATGCCATGCCGATCTGCTCCATACGGTAGGGCTTTTTAATGTAAGGGCCGGCACCTAAACGCTGGGCTTCCAGTACACGCTCGGACTCGGAAAAGCCGCTGGCGATTACCGCTTTCTGGCCTGGAGAGATGGCCAGAATCTGACGATAGGTATCAAGGCCGTCCATATCCGGCTCCATGATCATATCCAGAACCAGGATATCAACGGGGGTCTTGCGGATGTATTTAACCGCTTCCTCACCGCTGACAACCGCATCCACCTGGTAGCCCAGGCGTTTTAGCATGAACGTAGCCAGATCACGCTGCTCCTTAATGTCATCCACTACGAGGACGGACTCGCCGGCACCGCGGTAACGATCGATGGGGAGTTCCTCAGCATCCATTTTTATATCCTGTCGGGTAATAGGGAAATAGAGGTCAAATACCGTCCCCTGACCTTCGATGCTGCGGGCATCGATAAACCCGCTATGATCTTTCACCGTACCCCACACCACAGCCATGCCCAAACCGGTGCCACTGCGCCCCATTTTTTTCTTGGTGTAAAATGGCTCAAAGATCCGTTCAAGGTCCTGGGTTGAAATCCCGACACCGGTGTCGGCAACCCGCAGCAGCACATATTCGCCTTCCAACACCGTTTCGAATCCGTGCATCGGCCGGTCCACATAACAGTTCTGGGTACTTAAGGTAATCTGCCCCCCGTCAGGCATCGCCTCGGCAGCGTTGGTGACCAGGTTCATGACGGTTTTCCCCAGATGCACCGAGGAGCCGACAATGTTGAACAGCGTTGGAGCCAGATCCGAATGAATACTCACTTGAGGATGGAAAGATTTAAGCCTGGCCAGTTCAGGACTGCCTAAATAGTCCTGAACCACTTGGTTCAATCCAGTCACGTCGGTAACGGCCACCCCCCGCCGTGCCAGGGTCAGCATATCCTGAACGATGGCCGCTGCTTTTTCGCCGGATTGTTTGATCGTTTCAACGATGATGCGTATTTCGCTGCCCTCGGGAATATCCATGAGGAGCAGTTCCGGATAGCCTACCAAACCCGAAAGGATATTGTTCAGATCGTGAGCCACACCACCGGCCAGGGTACCGATGGCTTCCATTTTCTGCGCCCGCTGCAGCCGGGCCTCCATCTCCTTCATCGCTGTAATATCAGTGGCCACGGTGAGCTGAACCAAACGGCCGTCTTCCCACACGATTGCACGGGCAGAGATAATGTACCAGCGACCGTTCACCGGATTTTTATCTTCCCAGGAATAGCTTTGCCCGGGTCGGCCATTTTCGTCCAGCAACAGGCGGCTCTTGCACTGATGGCAGGGTGCGTCCAGTTCATGGGTCACTTGGTGGCAAACTTTACCGGCGACATCGTCACCGTAAGTCTTTTTCATATGGCGGTTGGCCAGCAAAATGATGTGCGTTTCCATGTCCACCACGTGGATATCCGCATCGATGCTGTCGAGGATCGAAGCGAGTTGTTCGTGACTGGCCCGAACCCGTCCCTCGGCCTGTTTTCTCTCGAGGATCTCCTTATTCAAATCCCGGTTGATCCGCTGCAGCGCGGCGGTGCGTTCTTCCACCCGTTTCTCCAAGTTCCGGTTGGTATTTTCTGTTTTCTTTTTTTCTTGTTCCAACAGGTAATTCAGGAGGAAATTCTTACGGTGGTGAGTTTCGATAGAGTAGCAGATGAGCATTCCCAATAGATTGATCCCCATAAAATGGGCACCAAAAATTAACTGGATGACTCCGGTGGCGTCCATCAACCACATCATCGCCGCCTGGTACCCGCCGATCACCAATAACCCGGCAATGGAGGCGGTAATGAACCGGGCATGGATAAACGTGTATCCGAAAAAAACGCAAAAAATAGTGCCTACCCCGTAAAAAAAGGACTCTGGGGTAGGTGTAATCACCACCATGGCCACGTAAGCAAACCCGGTGACGATAATATAAAAACCATTCACGAGCTGCCATAACCGACGGTAGGCGTCGGTGTAGGAGAAAATCAGTCCCAGCAGGAACACGGGGCACACCAGCACATACCGGATAAACCACAACTGGAATTTCTGTTCCGGAAACACATAGGCGTCAAGAATACCGAATATGCTGAAAAAAAGAATTGCATAGAGTTTGCAGCGGCGCACATGATCGATAGAGTTATTGTAGTAGGCCTGCTTAAAGGGTTGTTCCAAGGATTGGTGATTTCCCGTAAAGCCCAGGGTCAACGGGTTGAGGCTGACTCGAAGCATGCTGTAGGGAATGGCGACGTCAACTTTTTCCAGGGTTAAATTCATGGTTCACCATTGATATTCGCCGAACAGAAGCGGTGTCGCCGTAAAAGGATAAGGTGCAGATACAATGCATGGATTCGACGCAGTGCAACTTCTCAACTGGCTTGCGTCCGAGGCAGGCAGAAAGTGAAAACACTTCCAATCCCAAGTGAGCTTTCGACATTGATTTCGCCGCCATGGACGTGGGCGATGGCCCTTGCCAAGCTCAACCCCAGGCCGAAGCCACCGGTTGCCCGACTCTGGTCACATCGAAAGAACCGGTTGAATATCTTCGGTAGGTCTTCAGTGTCGATACCGATGCCACTGTCTTTTATGGAAACGTTAATCATTTCACCATCTTTATCATGAAACCCGCGAATGTCAATATTACCCGGTGCCGGCGTATATTTGATCGCATTGTCCAAAAGATTGGCAACCGCTCGCTGAAGCATTTTCAGATTCCCCCTCACCATCAGCGTATCAGGCATGTCACAGGTCAGTGAAAGTCCCTTGTCTTCGGCCAGGGGAGCAAAAAGCGCGATCGCATCGCGCACCACATCGGCCATATTCACGGATTCATGGATCACGTCTCCAGTACCCGCATCGGATTTTGATATCATCAACATGGTGTTGATCAAATCCAGCAACCGGTCGCACTCCTCGATGGTGCTGCCGGCCAGGGTCAGCTCATCGATGCCGGGGGATGCACCGGAAATGCTGATTTCCGCCATACCGCGAATCCGCGCCACCGGGCTTTTCAAATCATGGGCGATATTGTCGCCCATCTCACGCATACCGACAACCAGCCTTTCGATGCGGTCCAGCATTTGGTTGAAGGTCACCGCCAGCCGGTCAATCTCCTCATGACGGGCCATGATTGGCACCCGACGACTCAGGTCAGTTTCGGAAATCTGCCGGGCAGTGCGGGTGACCGCTTCAACGCCGGAAAGGGCACGCCTGGCCATGAACCATCCCACCAGGACTGCGGTCAAAATCAGCGCCGACATGGTGATGAGAAAAATCTTCTTGAAAATGGCGATAAAAGCCGTGTCGTTCTCCATGGAATAGCCCAACTGCGCAACGACGCCCTTGCCGATGATCCCATAGGCAATGCGGACGCGATCCGGCCGACCGGCAATGGTCAACGTTTCATAGACCCGTGAACGGCCCTCTACCAATTGGCCGACAGCATTCCGGTTGATCCCGATCTCCTGCCAGTAGGTCATGTTGGATGAAGAAAAAGCCACACCACTGGCATACAGCAGGCGGAAGAAGATCTTTTTCTCACCGGCTGCCTGGGATTCGATCAGTGCGGCAGATTTGACATCCTCAATTCCCTGAAGGTTGTAGATGGCCTCGAATTCGGAGATTTTATCGGAAAGTCGGCTGTCCAGACGTTGCCTCAGATTGGTGGTAATCAGAACATAGAAAAAAAGAAATGCCAGACAGGAGGACAACGAGAAAACAATCCCGTACCATAGGGTCAGCCTGAAGGAGAGGGATCGATGCAGTTTAATCGTTCTGGCGAAGGGCATACCCCACCCCGCGGACCGTGTGGATCAGTTTGTCTTCGAATCCCTTATCCACCTTATCGCGGAGTCGGCAGATCCGAGCCTCCACCACGTTGGTCTGGGGATCGAAATGGTAATCCCAGACATGTTCCATGATCATGGTTTTAGACACCACTCGGCCGGCATTTCTCATCAGATATTCCAGAAGCGAGTACTCCAGTGGTTGCAAATCGATTTTAACCCCCCCGCGGCGTACCTCCCGCGTCAACATATCGATCGACAGCTCACCGCACGACAATCGGGTGGGTTCTTTTGCGCCGCTGGCCCGCCTGATCAGCGCCTGAACCCGGGCCAACAATTCTGAAAAGGCAAATGGTTTGCTCAGATAGTCGTCACCGCCGGTTTGAAGGCCCCTGACCCGGTCATCGATGGAACTTTTTGCGCTGAGGATGATCACCGGGGTCATTACCTTTTCCCGGCGCATCTGCCCAATCAGGGACAGGCCATCCAATCCGGGCAGCATGATATCCACAACCGCGGCATCGTAGGGTTCGCTGAGGGCCAAGTCCAACCCCACCGTTCCATCCACGGCATGATCCACCGCAAACCCTTCCGCCTTGAGACCCTTTTTAACGAAGGAAGCGATTTTTTGGTCGTCTTCAACCAATAAAAGCCGCATTTTTTTCTTCCATTTTTACAGGTTAAGAAATACGTCGTGTGCTCATCCCAAACAAGGCGAGCACTCGTTACCCTTGTTTTGAAAATTGCTGCAACTACTTTAGCATGCAGCCGCACCCGCATCCCATAGCAAAACCACCATAGTAAAAAAATGCATGAGTGGGGGCACCTTAAACCCTCAGCGCAATTATCTTGACAAAATTATCGGTCGCTGAAACATTGGGCACCATTTTGAATAGTAGTTGAAACTGGAAAAAAAATGAAGAAAAAAAAGTTATCCCTTCGTTGGGCGGGCGCAGTCATTGAGTTGTGTATGGGTCGGATCACCCTTGAAAAAAAGGGCCAAATCGATACCCGCTGCACCGGCATAGACGATGATATTCAATCCTCGTGGTACGACAACACGGAACTTTTTAAAGGGGTTTTCGGTGCGGACAACTGGTGGTCCGTTGACGATCTGGATCATGCCATGGGACTTGTTTTTGCCGACCGATCCGCCATCGACACCGATTTGTCAAAAATGGTCTTTGAAATCGATGGCACCCCGGCAACCATCGATCCTGAGGCACTTCAACTGAGTTTCTATGCGCCTGAAGACATCGACCCGCTCGACAATGATGAATGGGTCGTCTGCCACGGCGCCCGGCGGGATGCGATGCTGCACCTGGATGCCAAATTTGCCCCCCCCTTCGACCCTTCGTTGATCACGCTGTCCTTTTTGCATTACCCGGATTTTGGCTACATCCTGGTCGACCTGGATTACGATGGACATGATGATGTCCAGTATAACTTAGGAGAAACAACGTACCTGAAACCTCGATTCTTCGGAAAGGATCATTTCAATGACACTTCAAGATAAGCTTAAAGCGGATCTGAAATCAGCCATGAAGGCGCGGGACGAGACTAAAAAAGATGCAATCCGGGTCGCCATGGGAGAAATGGCCCGTTCGGATAAAAAGCAATTGTCGGATGATGAGATCATCAAAATACTCAAAAAACTGATTAAATCGGAGAAGGAAATGCTGGAAAAGAGCGGTCGGGGAGCGACATCGCCCTTTATCGCCATCATCGAGGCCTACCTGCCCAAAATGGCCACCCAAGATGAGATTGGCCAGTGGATTGCCGCCAATATCGATTTTTCAGCCTACAAAAATAAAATGCAGGCCATGGGCACCATAATGGCCCACTTCGGTGCGTCGGCCGATGGCAATACCGTCAAGCAGGTGCTTCAGAATTTTCCTGGATAGAAGTGGTCTTAAAACGCTCAATTCAGAATCCCCACCACCGCACCCGTCATGCAGGTGGCCAGCGTACCGGCCACCACTGAGCGTAAACCCAATGCAACGATCTCGCTGCGCCGGCCCGGGGCCATGGTTCCCATTCCCCCGATCATTATCCCTAAACTGCCGGGGTTGGCAAACCCGCACATGGCATAGGTCATGATGAGCATGCTGCGGTCACTCAGTGTACCCGGGGCCAGGCGGCTGAGTTCCAGGTAGGCAAGCAATTCATTCAAAATGGTTTTTACGCCCATAAGGCCACCGGCCACCGGCGCCTCCTGCCAGGGCACACCCATGCACCAGACGATCGGCGCCATCACGCCCCCCAACACCCGTTGAAGGGTCAGGGGCCGCCCTGCCATGTCAGGGAATACCCCCAACATCGTATTGACCAGATGAACCAGCGCCACGAGCACGATCAGCATGGCGACGATATTGATCAACAGTTCAACACCTTGAAGCGTGCCCCGGGTGACAGCATCCATGCTGCCGGCATCCGGATTCGCCACCACCAGTTGTCCACCGGTGGGAGATCCGGTTTCAGGGACCATGACCTTTGCGACGGTGACGGCAGCCGGCACGCTGATGATGGAGGCGGTGAGGATGTGGCCCATGACACCGGGAATGGCATCACCCAGAATACTGGCGTATAAGACCATCACCGTTCCGGCAATGGTGGCCATGCCCGCCGTCATCAGGGTGAACAACTCACTGCGGGTCATCTTTTCCAGGTAGGGTCGCACAAACAGCGGGGACTCAACCATGCCGACAAATACGTTGGCCGACACGCCGAGTCCTTCTGCGCCGCCCAACCCCATCGTCTTTCGCAAGCACCAGGAAAAGCCCTTGACCACCAGAGGAAGGATGCGCCAATGAAAAAGCAGGGCCGACAGGGCGCTGATCACCAGAACCAGCGGAAGCGCCCTGAACGCGAGCACGAAGGCGGCGCCGGGATAGGTCTCGACAAAGGGCAATGGGGCGCCACCGAGATAGCCGAAGACAAATGTCGTGCCGGCAGTGGTGGCCGCCGCCAGTGCCATGACCCCGTCGTTCAGCACCAGGAAGAATTGCCTGAAAACCGGTACTTTAAGCAGGATCAGGCCGGTGATCACCTGGGCGCCGATTCCCACGCCGACCATTTTAAACGACACCTGTTTGCGATTTTCGCCCATTAGCCAGGCCAGAAGCAGAAAAACCACCAGTCCGGCCGATCCCTGTAAAACCATGGATGCTGCCCCTGTCGTCCGTTAGCGTTGCCGAAACCCATATATCGCGGATCCGCTCTATCCGCCGTCCCGGATCAATACTTTCGCAATCTGGATATCGTATGCCCGATTCGGATCGAACCGACCGCGTTTCTCATACAGCACCTGAGCCTGTTCGATGGCATCATAGGGGACCCAGCCGTGATCATTCCAGACGCTGGGGTCGTCTTCGTTTTTCATTCTGAATTCAACATCCTCGTTTTTCTCGCGCACATACATGCGCACCCGCTTGTTCTCGGGAATGGGGTAGTAGTAGATACCGATTTTGTCTTTCATGCCGCTATTGGTCCTCCGATGATTGGGTCATGACGGTCTCCTAAAAAAGGCCCCTTTCCTTTAAAACCGATGCTGCCTTCCCACCAAGACGGGTGACCCGGGTCAGGGCCTGCGTCAGATGAAAAGCGGTCTCCTGAGGAACGCCGGAATTGATCATCACCAGCGCCATATTGATCTTTTTCCCGATCTGATGCCAGCAACTGTCACCGGTGATCCTGCCGGCCAGATCCGATTCATCGGCAACCATATGGGCAAGCGTTTTAAGCAGACTCAGGCCCTGCCTTCTCCCCGGACCGTCCATGGCCGCCACCTGGTCGGAAACCTGGCAGATCCAGATTAACCCAGACTTGACTTTCTCGCTCTGGGCGTAGGCCGAAATGGCCTGTTTGACGGTAATCCGGCGATCGTCATTCGTTTCCAGCGGTTCATAATCAGTCACGTTGGGCCTACCTTTTTAACAATGGTATCGTGTTCTAACGAATATTTCATCATTTTCAAAGTTTTTTCTTTTCAGAGATAGGGTTCTGAGATAACTTTTAAGCAGTTATTTTTG
Organism: uncultured delta proteobacterium; assembly: GCA_963697405.1. Classification (GTDB taxonomy): domain Bacteria; phylum Desulfobacterota; class Desulfobacteria; order Desulfobacterales; family Desulfosarcinaceae; genus Desulfosarcina. The sequence continues at coordinate 190,150 of CAVONY010000010.1, forward strand.
ACCCACCCTCAACCACCCGCAGAGGTCGTCCGGATGAGCGAACGCAGCCGATTGGAGCACCTTGCCATTCCTGCAAAGGAATTTCAGTCCGGCGGAACGCTCGGTGTTGCCCTCGAAACCCCTCGTGCCGACCATCACCCTCCCCAGGTAATGTTGAAGGAAAGGGATCTTCAACTGTCCGCCATTATCCATGCTTTTGACGGATTTGTGTATGTTTGTGCCACAGACTATCGCATTGAGTTCATGAACGAGCGGTTGATTCAACGCACGGGATTTGACGGTACCGGGCAGATTTGCCACAAAGTCTTGCATAACCTGGACAAGGTTTGCCCCTGGTGCTGCAACGACCGCGTATATAAAGGGGAAACCGTTCGATGGGAAGTAAAGAGCCCCAAAGATCAGCGCTGGTATTACGTGATCGACACCCCCCTGGTGCATCCGGACGGATCCATTTCCAAATTCGGGATGATCATCGACATTCACCTGCGCAAGGAAGCCGAAGAAGAGTTGGAACGTCACCGGCGCCATCTTGAAGAACGGGTACACGCCCGAACCCGTGACCTGACGCTGATCAACGAACACCTGCTCAACGAAATTGAGGACCGAAAAAAGATCGAAAAAACGTTGAGAGAGAGCCAGGAGCGCCACCGCATCATTTTCGACGGCTCCCGGGATGCCATTTTCATCAGCGGCGCCGACGGCGCCATCCTGATTTTCAACCGCAGCGCCACCCAATTGACCGGATACCGGCCGGATGAACTCAAAAGGCTTAAAATTTTTGATCTTTACGCCAAGGTTGACCCCGGACGGCACAGCGATTTTTTTAAACGCATCTGGGCCGGTCAATCCATCTCCGGTGAAGCCAGAATCGCCAGGAAAGACGGCAGCACCATCTATACGGAATTCAGCAGCCGAAAGATTGTGATTGCCGGCAAAGCTTGTGCCCATACCATTGCCAGGGATGTAACCGCCCGTAAAAAATCCGAAGCCGCCCTTCGCCGCAGCGAGGCAAAATACCGGGAACTGGTCCAAAATACCAACAGCATCATCGTGCGCTATGACCCCTTGGGGCACATCACCTTTTTCAATGAATATGCCCGTAAATTTTTCGGATTTCCCGAAAAAGAGGTCATCGGACGAAACATCTTGGGAAGTATCATTCCGTGGCGGTCCTCCGAAGGCCGGGACTACCGTTCGCTGATGATGGACTTTTTGAAGCATCCGGAACGATACCCCACCAATGAAATCGAAAATATCCGTCTGGGGGGGCTGCGAGCCTGGATTGCCTGGACCAACAAGGTTGTGCGGGATAAAGCCGACCGGATCGTAGAAATCCTGAGCGTTGGCGTCGATGTCACCCAGCGAAAACGGGCCCAGGATCAAGTGCAGTTTCTCACGCATCAATTGATTAAAGCACAGGAAAATGAGCGCCTTAAAATATCCAGGGATTTGCACGATCACATTGCCCAGGACCTGTCCACCCTGAAAATCAGCCTGGAGACCCTGTTTAAAAACCAGTCGACGGAAACAAATAATAAAGTTTCGCAAATGTCCGACGTCCTGCAGCGGTCGATTGCCGCGGTCAGGGATATGGCTTACGATCTGCGCCCCCCCGGCCTGGATCAGCTGGGGTTAGTCAAAACCCTCTACCTGTATTGTGAGGATTTTTCAAAATCCACTACCACGGAAATCGATTTCGCTGCCGCCGGTGTGGATGAACTGAACCTGGAATATGAAACGGAAATCAACATCTACCGCCTGATCCAGGAAGCCTTGAACAATATCAAACGGCACGCCGGCGCCAACCGGGTGACGATCCGGGTTGTCGCCTCCTCTCCGGACATCGTCATCCGCATCAAAGACAATGGTAAGGGCTTTGACGTGAACCACCGGCGCAAATGGGCCCTGAAGGAAAAGCGCATGGGCCTGCAAAGCATGGTGGAGCGGGTTCGTCTGCTGCAAGGGAAAATCAACATTCAATCCAGACCCAACAAAGGCACCTATATTTTCATTGCCATCCCGCTAAAGGAGAACACGAGTGTCTTCCAGGAAGAGCATTCTGATTATTGACGACCACCCACTGTTCAGAGAAGGCCTAAAATCCATCATTGCCGGGGACCGTCATTTCGCGGTCGAAGGTGAGGCCGGAGATTCACGCAGTGGTTTGGCCATGGCCAAAAAAATCAAACCGGACGTAGCCCTGGTTGACATTTCGCTGCCTGATGAAAGCGGAATGCAGTTGACTCGACGCATCCGGGAGGCCCTGCCTGACACCCGGGTGATGATCATCAGCATGCACTCGAAGATCGATTACATCGTGGAAGCCTTCCAGGCTGGTGCAACCGGCTATGTGGTCAAGGAGTCCGCCGCCGGCCGACTGGTTCAAGGACTGCATGCCGTTGTTCAAGGTGAGTATTTTCTGGACAGTTCCATCTCTCACGAAGTCGTGGAGCGGCTGATGAAATCACCGGTCCGCGAGGCACGGGTAAGTGACACGGACTATGGCCGTCTCACTCCCCGGGAACAGGAAATTATGCGCATGCTGGCCGAAGGGCTCCCGAAATCGGAAATTGCCGACCGGCTTTGCATCAGTATTAAAACTGTCGAGAATCACCGCTCCAACATCATGAAAAAACTCGATCTGCACAGCGCCATGGATCTCGTGCGTTACGCAGCCAAGCTGGGACTCATCGATATCGACCTGTGGAAAGAGTGAGCCCGAATGCAGCTAGCCAACGAGAATAGACTGCTTCCTATTTTGATCTGTCGATTGAACCATCGTTTCGACGCAATTTCCCGCCAGTGTCCAAAGAAGGATCGTTTAATCTTGACATGAAGCCATCTCTACATCTTGTATATAGATACGCGCTTACCCCCAAGATTTCTCCCCACTCGGGATTTTCTCCCGGGATCTAGTAAAAAAACCTAAAAAAATGAGTCGAATGCCCTATAGACTTTTTATTTTCTGCCGATAGTATGAGTACAGCAGAGAAAGTTGATTGTCTAAAAGGGGTGGAGAATTGACTGATCCTGCCGATAATTTCCTTGAATGGACAACAGATCGGGAGGTTAACGGGTACCATGTTCTTTTAACAGCCAGTGATGGCACGGCGCATGCTACGAAAGGAGAAAAAGATGATATCTTCTCCATGCAAAACCTGTGAAAGAAGGAACGACCCGAAAGATGAATGCCTGAAAGACTGTAAAATTTTGCATGACGTTCAGGAATTCCATCTGATAACCGCAAAAAGCATCTGTTACAGTGCTATCGACTGCACCGAGGAGAGCCGTTACCACATCAAATCACCATCTGCGGCCATGATGAGCCCATATTAGCCTCCTTGCTTGCCGGTTGACGATAATCGGACCCAATCAATGGCCTCGGTCTACACCGGTTCACGGCTATCCGTCCGAACAACGCTGCATCGGCAACTGGGTAAAGCGGTAGCGGCCGGGAGCTTCTCAGCTGCTGCTCCGCTTTCTGGCATTGCGCAACCTGCATCCACCGGCGTATTCGTGCACATCGAATCAAACCGTGCCGTCGTTTTCGGATCATCGGTACCGTCTTTACACCCCTGAACTTTGACCAACATCAAAAGAGCTAACGATGATGGATCAACATCGATCTTCCGTTCCGGAAAACCAGAAACCATACCGTTCCAGCAGCCAAGCCAACCAGACCGCAAAGAATGACATCGAAAAAAAGATTTGTCCCGCCGGACAAGTGGACATTATCGCCATGGTACGAAGCCTGCAGCGAACCGCGGGGATGACGGACTGTTTCAGAATGGGTAATGCGGACTGCGACATTATCGACTGCGACTGGCGTACCTATTGTCTGGGCGGACCGACGGATATGGGCAAAAACGGAAAGCCGACCAAACTAAAATAGACCGGTTGGAAGCCTTTTCAACTGGGATCTATCCAAGTTGGTACGATGCAGGACGTCCTTTTGAAAGGGCTGGCAGTCAATGGCCGGCTGACCAGAATCGCTTCAGCCGGTTTTCCATTTGCTGCTGCGATCCGGCCATGGTCATTGCCCACTGGTCGGGTAGCAGACCCTGGTAAGTGGGGCGGCAAAACCGCTGATCCACGAGCAGCAACGCACCGCGATCCTGCTCGGTGCGAATCACCCGACCCGCCGCCTGCAGCACCCGGTTGATCCCCGGGAAACGGTAAGCGAAATCAAACCCTTCCCCCCGCCTGTCGAAATAGCTGCGAATCAGATCTCTTTCCGGGCAGATGGCCGGCAAACCCACACCCACAATGACGGCACCACTGAGGCGCTCGCCCACCAGGTCGATGCCCTCGCCGAAAATCCCCCCCATGACGGCAAATCCGACCGTCGTTTGATTGTTCTGCGTTGAAAAATGGTCTATAAACCGGGCACGCCCGGCATCGTCCATCTCGCGTACCTGCACCAGGACCTGGACATCATCCTCCGTTAGATCAAATCGATCGACCACCATGGTCATGTATTCATAGGATGGGAAAAAGCACAGGTAGTTGCCTTTTTTGGAGTGGATGAAGCTCCGCACCAGGGCCACAATCCGATCGACGCTCTGTTCCCGCTGCGCGTAATAGGTAGATATGCCGCTGGCGATAAGCACCTTCAGATTTTTTTGGGGAAAAGGGGACGGGATGGCCAGCATGGCCGCAGTTGGTTCACATCCCAGAATATCCCGGAAATAGGGTGCCGGACTCATGGTGGCGGAAAAGAAAATGACCGCCCGGGAACGCCCCAGGGCCAATTTCAGGTGACTGGAAGGGTCCAGGCAGAACAGTTTGACCTGCAGGTCTTTGCCTGTCGCCTGACGGCAGGTCACATAACTGTCGTCAAACTGATCCCACACCCGCAAAAACCCACTGGTCTCGAAGTAGCGCTCCATGACGATTTCCCGGAAGGGCGCCGATTGATTCTTGGCCAGCCAGCGCTCCGACACCCGCAGAAAACCACGCAACAGGGGTTCCAGTCCGTCGGGCAGGTGGGCCTCGGATTGAAAGCCGTCGGTTTCCTGAATCCTTTTTCGGGCATCGCGCATCCAGGTGTTGATCTTTCCCGCCGCCCGATAAACCGCTGACAGGTGATTCTTCACCGCCCGCCTGAGCGCGAGGAAATCGCTTTTGCGCAGTTTGGCGGAAAACATCTCGCGGGATCGGTCCACCAGATTGTGGGCCTCGTCTACCAGAAAGGCATAGGCGCCGTTTTCCTCATCGAAAAATCGTTTCAGGTACACGCGGGGATCGAAGGTGTAGTTATAATCGCAAATGATGCAATCGGCCCAGCGGGAGAGCTCCAGGGAAAGCTCAAACGGGCAGACCCGGTAGGAGTGGGCCACGGCCTCGATGGCGCTGCGATCTAAATTGTCCCGCAAGAAAGCATCGTCCAGCGCCTCCGGCAGCCGATCGAAATGACCACTGGCATACGCGCATTCATCCGGATTGCAGGTGGCATCGGGACAAAAGCAGATCTGGTCCTTGGCAGTCAGGGAAACCCGCTTCAATCGAAGACCCGCCTCCTGCAGGAGGTTCAGGGCGTTGATGGCTGAGGCCTTGCCGGTATTACGGGCGGTAAGAAAAAAAAGCCGGTCGGCATGGCCCTCACCGAGCGTCTTGATCGCCGGGAAGAGCGCCGCCATGGTTTTGCCGATGCCCGTTGACGCCTGGATGATTGCCTGGCCGCCATCCCGGATGGTTCGATACACGGCGACGGCCATGGTGCGTTGGCCGGTTCGATAAGGCATAAATGGAAAGTCGACGGATTGAATGGTGGCATTGCGAAGATACCGCCACTGGACGAGGGTCGTGGCCCACTTCAAATAACGGTCGACCAGCTCCTTAAAAAAAGATTCCAGCCCATCGCGGGTCCAATCCTCGACCAGTTCCAGGGTGTCGCCCGTATCCAGATGGCAGTATGTCAGCCGGATGGTCACCGCCCCAAGGTCCTGCGCACTGGCCAACAGGTACGCATACACCTTGGCCTGGCCCCAATGGCAGGGTTCCGGCGTTTTTTCAAATTTTTTCAGGTCTTTTGTGGTGGATTTGATCTCTTCGACGACGATTGTTCCCTCGGATTCGATAACCCCATCGATGCGACCGGCAACGACCAGGATCAGATCCGCCGTTTCCACTTCAATCGAAACCGGTACCTCCGCGCGATACCCCTCAGGCCGCTGCCGCTGGATTTTCTGATGGGCACGAATCCCCTCGAGGCGTCGCCCGGATAGGGCAAATCGCATATCCAGGTCACCAGCACGGAGTACGACGTCGACCAGCGTTCTAACAGCGATTTGATGTCGTTCCTTCACGCGTGTGCGGCCCCTTCCGGGCGGTTCTTCTTGCCATTGACCAAAACGGGCACTACTGTAAATATCGAAACACTTTTGGTCAAGCCGGCAAATCGTCGCGGGTGCTTTCAACGGCCGGACAAACAAATAATGGGATCGAAAAGGGAGGAAAAATGGAATCAAGAGTGCTGGGAAATACGGACATCCACCTGTCCCCGATAATCATGGGCACCTGGCAGACCGGCAAATCCATGTGGACGGGCATCGAGGACGCGCAAAGCGAAAAGGCCGTCCAGGCGGCCATGGATGCCGGCATCACCACTTTCGATACCGCCGAGGTATATGGCAACGGGCACTCGGAAAAAGTGTTGGGCAAAGCCATCGGCAGTCACCGCGACAAAGTGGTGATCCTGTCCAAGGTCTTTTCCAACCATCTCAACTACGACCAGGTGATCGCTGCCTGCAACCGCTCCCTGAAAAACCTGGGCACCGACTACATGGACCTTTACCAGGTTCACTGGCCCCCGGGCGCCTTCGGGGCCAAACCGGTGCCCATGGAAGAAACCATGAAGGCCCTGACCGATCTCAAGGACCAGGGAAAAATCCGCGCCATCGGTGTATCCAACTTTTCTCTCGATCAGCTCAAAGCCATATGTGAATTCGGACCCGTAGAGAGTCTCCAGCCTCCCTATTCACTGTTGTGGCGTCATGTGGAAACCGATAGCCTGGCCTGGTGCCTGGAAAACCGGGTAACCATCCTGGCCTATTCACCCATGGCCCAGGGGCTGCTCACCGGCAAATTCGGTCCGGATCACCAGTTTGAGAAGGGGGACCACCGCAGCAGCAACCGTCTGTTCCAGCCGGATCTCTATCCGCATGTGCAGCAGGCCCTGGACGTACTTGGCCCATTGGCCGAAAAAAAAGGCATCACCATGGCCCAACTGGCCCTGGCATGGGTGATCGCCAAACCCGGTGTCTGCGCCATTGCCGGAGCCCGGAATGCCCGGCAGTCCGCAGACAATGCCAAGGCGGGCGAGGTCACCTTGACCGAAGCAGAATTGGATGAAATGGATCGCATCAGTCGTCCGGTCGCCGATCTGATCGACGATAATCCGGTGCAGTGGAAATGGTAGGAAAAGGTTCAGGGTTAATCGTTTCGGTTTTTCCCTTCCCCATGGGTTTGGTAGGGCCATGTGACGGGAAAAACAACCTCTGAACCATTGAACGGTGAACCTTTTAACAACGCGATAAGGAAAGGATGTCCATGGTGAACGGGAATGACTCCCGAAAAAGCGCCCTGCTCTGCCCCGGATGCCGCAAACTGGTCAGCGCCGATGAGCGCAAATGTCCATACTGCGGCCTGCCGAGACCGGGATCCAGGTGGAAAAACAACTTTCTCACCAGGGGGTTCGGCAGCGACCATCAGCTGATCAACACCATCACTGCCGCCAACGCTGCCATGTACCTGCTCTCCCTGCTGATCAGCGGTCGCGGGTTGAACCTGTCGGCAAACCCGATGAATTTTCTCTCTCCAGACAGTCAGGGGCTGCTCCTGCTGGGTGCCACCGGCACCATTCCCATAGACCGCTTCCATCACTGGTGGACCCTGGTGTCGGCATCCTATCTTCACGGCGGGATTCTTCACATCGCATTCAACATGATGGCCCTTCGCCAGATTTCCCCCCTGATAATTGGTGAATACGGCACCCATCGCATGATCGTCATCTACACCCTGAGCGGTGTGGGCGGTTTTATGGTCTCCTATCTGGCCGGCGTCAGCTTTACCATCGGTGCATCCGCGGCTGTCTGCGGTCTCATCGGGGCGTCGCTGTACTACGGCAAGAGTCGTGGCGGCATCTATGGTCAGACCGTCTACCGCCAGGTGGGTGGCTGGGCGCTGGGCATCGCCCTGTTCGGGCTGGTGATACCGGGTATCAATAATTGGGCCCACGGCGGCGGCATGGCCGCCGGCGCCCTGATGGGACTGCTCATGGGATACCAGGAACGCAAAAAGGAAAACATGCGCCACCGCCTCCTGGGCGGTCTGTGCATGTCCGTCACGGCCGCCGTTTTATTGTGGGCGGTGTTGACTGGCCTGTTTCACCAATAAGGACGGATTCGTAAAAATCCCGATATCTGTGTTACGCTTCATCCTTCGTCACTGCGGCGTACCGTAAGTACGCCTCATTCCTCAGGATTCGCAAGCCTTGATCTCGGGACTTTTAAGAATCCGTCGGAAATGTGACTTTTTACGAGTTCATCAATAATAATCGTAGAGAGCCTTCCCTATGCTGCCTGCACAGCATCCATCACCGGCAGCGGCGTCGACCTGGTGGAAAGCTCAGCGGCGCTGTCCCGACAGTTTCCCCTTGAAGCCGACTGACCGAACTACCGGGTCAAACGCCAACGAATAGCGTCATTATGGCGCCCAGCAGAACAATAATGATCATCCAGCAGCAATCCACCACACCGTATGCGATCTGTCTCATCTCCCTGTCCTTTCACCGTTGAGAAAAAGCATCCGTCTCACCAACGGTTGATCATGGTTGACAGTCTATCGCATGGGTGTGACAGATCCGGTCACGAGGAAATCCTTTTTTTTTGAATTGAAGATTCCCCGCGGAGAGCCGTGGAGAATCTTCTGCGTATAGCAAAAGTGCAACAAAATGGTCCATAGGGGTGTAAGGAACTTGCACCCTCTCGATTAACGCGATGCCTCGCGCACTAAAAAGGGCAGGATGAACTTAATCAGCCTGCCCTTAACTATTCTTTTGGACAACCATTATAAAAGGAAAGGATCGAGCCAGCCACCTATCCCCCATCCAAATTCCTTCCACCGACAGTCTCCAGTCTCCTACCTTATAGCTTTTACCTTAGACCTTTCCCCCTATATTCCCAACAGCCCCTCCCGGATCTTCTTATCCGCATTTTCTCCCACATTATAACGATAGTACATCTGGGCGAAGGTGTTTCCCGGGATGGTGCCCTTGACCTGACCCTGGTAGGTCAGCGTGATCCCTTTGCCGGGGACATAGACGGATTCGGAAGTCAATCCCGGTTTCATGTCCGCATCCAGCCATGATGCGTATGTGTCGATATCCGCACGATTGGCATCCACCAAATCCTTGGGGTTGCCCTCCTCCATGAGTTCGACGAATCCTTCGCTGATCTTCTTGGCGGTGGCCTTGCTGGTGAGGTAGTGGGTGAGCATGTATTTGACCTGTTCGGATTCGATGACTTCCTTGGGGTCCTGGGTGGGGTTTTCCAGGTAAAGGCCGACCGCATAGACCTTCACGAAACCGAGTTTTTTGAGGTAGGACACCCCGTTCAATTTGAGGGTTTTACCCTCGACGGTCTTTTCCGTGGGGAATTTGACCCCCAGAATCTCCACCTCCTCGGCGAACCCCACACCGGTTGCTACAAAAACAAACACCATGGCCATGGCACATACAAACAGTCTTCTGTTCATGCTTCTCTCCTTAGGTTGCTATCGCCCGTTCGTTGGTGTCTCGATCGAAGGGCAGGTTTGGGGAATAAACCGAATCGGGGCTTTGTTGACGCTGCTAACATAGTTGGGGAATCTACCGGAATTTAGATATATTGCAATCTTTTATTTTAGGGAAAAACCGACCAGCGCAGGAATGACAATAGCCAGAAATCCCTCAATCCCCTTGTCCTCGGTCAGTTCACCACCAGGGTCCCAATCAGCTGATTCACATTATCGAGGCCTTCCTGCTGCAGCCACTGTTGCATGCCGTCGAGGATCGCCATGGTGCTGCCCGGGTTGACGAAATTGGCCGTTCCCACCTGCACGGCCGTGGCGCCCACCATCATGAATTCCAATGCATCCGTGGCGTTCATGATGCCGCCCACCCCGACAATGGGGATTTTCACCACCTGGGCCACCTGCCAGACCATGCGCAGGGCAACGGGCTTGATGGCCGGCCCGGAGAGGCCGCCGGTGACATTGGCCAGTTTGGGCCGGCGGGTGGACAAATCCACGGCCATGCCGGTGATGGTGTTGATCAGCGACAGCGCGTCTGCTCCGGCATCTTCGGCCACCCTGGCCATGAGGGCGATGTCGGTAACGTTGGGAGAAAGCTTGACCATCAGGTGTTTGGTCGTCTTTTCCCGGACCGCTTTGACCACCTTGTCAGCGATTTTCGGATCTGAACCGAAGGCCACCCCGCCCTCCTTCACATTGGGGCAGGAGATGTTCACCTCCAGTCCTTTGACCCCATCGAAGGGTTCGATGCGTTCGGCCAGCCGCGCATACTCCTCGACGGTCTTTCCGTATATGTTGGCAATGGTGGGCGGGCGAAGGGTCATTAAAAAGGGCAGTTTGTCCGTGATGAAACCGTCGATGCCCACGTTTTCCAGACCGATGGCATTGAGCATGCCGCAGTCGGTCTCGACGATGCGCGGGGGCGGGTTTCCTTTGGAGGGTTTCAGGGAGAGGCCCTTGACGATGATGCCCCCCAGACGGTTCAGGTCGATATAATGGTCGAACTCCCGGGCGTAGCCGAAAGTGCCCGAAGCGGTCATCACCGGGTTCTGGAGTTCCAGGCCGCCGATGTCGACGGTCAGGTCAGGTGCGGTCATATGACGATCTCAGTTGTTTATTGGGTTCGTGGTATTTGCGCGCAGCCTGCCATTTTCGCTCAATGGTATTGATGCGGGCCTCCAGGTTGAGCACATAAGCCGGTTCGGGTTGCCGAAGCCCGGATTTGCCATCCCACTCAACCGCTTTGATCTGTTTCATCACGGCCGGGATATGCCCATTTTCGGTTTCCAGAAGCCGCTCGACCATATGGCGAAACCGGCGGCTCTGCACCAGGGATTCAGCCACATGCCGCCTGGCGTCGCTGCCGGTGCACGAATAGACATGGCCCAGGCACAACGTTTCTATGTCCAGGGTGCTCAACCGCTGCATGGACCGGTAGTGGACATCATAATCCACCAGGCAGTCGGTCACGATATAGCCGGTCTCATCCGGTGTCCCCAGGGCCTCTGAAGCAACCAGCAGCTTGCGCTGGGGAATAAAATAGGAGAGAAAATCCCACGTGTGCCCGGGTGTTTCCATGACCTGGACGGTGAGATCCGCTGAAATCTCAAAACAATCCCCTTCCTTGGCCGTCGCCTCCACACTGAAGGATTCGAAGGTCGTGTCGTCCGGATCGACGCCGAAATCGACCGCCATCCCGGCCGCAAACTGGTTGAGATCAAATATCAGTGAAATCGCATTGGGCCGGTCAAAGATATTGGCGGCCTTTTCCGAACAGACCATCTGCATCTTAGGGAACTGGGTTTTCAGATAGGCTGCGGCACCGCAGTGGTCAAAATGCGAGTGGGTCAGAAAGCACCACGCCGGTTGGCGATCGCCCAGCACTTGCCGGATCTGTCGGGCATACTCCGATCCGAGAAAGGCCAGGCCGGCATCGAACAGGGCCGGCCGGTCACCGTCAACGAGAAAGACCGGCACGGCCCGGTGCCCCAACATGTGAACACCGTCGGCGATTTCCCCAATCTGGTCAACCACCATATTCCCTCCAGTGAAATTGCTGTGCTTTGATTGTCCGTAGCCGGGAAATCCTTAATCGCCCAAGAATTGCTGGATAATATAGACGAGTCAAGGTGATTGATCAAGCTGGAGTTTAAGCCGAGGTTTTAAACGAAGTGCTCGTCAAGCGTATTGCGGTGCGGCTTCCACCGGTTCGGAATTTGTGCTAAGATTGCGCATTTGAAACGCTTGTTGGAAAAAGACAAATTCCCTTTTGTTCAAACTAAAACTGCCGATAGTCGGTTGAGACGGGAAACTATAATGTCGGACGTGTTACGATTTCATCAAACCAAAACCCAACCCTTGCACCGTAGAACGATTGCAAAACCCTAACCCCCTTTCCCCTTCAGGAAACAATATGAATATCACCGTTCAATACTGGCACTGGCTGGTGTTTGGCATGATCCTGATTATGGCCGAACTTTTCGTCCCCAGTTTCACCATCTTCTGGTTCGGCCTGGGCGGTCTGGTGGTGGCCGGCCTGCTGTTGCTCTTCTCCGGCATCAGTTTCACCTGGCAGCTGTTCATCTGGGCCATCGCTTCGTGTGTATTCACCTTTCTCTGGTTCAAATTCATCCGTCCGATGATGACGGATCGAACCCGGGCTGGAATTGCCCGCGAGGCGGCCATTGGCGAAACCGGGCAGGTGATTCGAGCTCCTGAAAATGGCCGCCGCGGCATGGTTCGTTTCACCACGCCCCTGCTGGGATCAGATGAATGGTCGTTCATCTGTGATACGGCGGTATCCGCAGGCGATCGGGTGACGGTTGCGGACATCTCCGGCAATACCCTGGTGGTTAAAAAATCATAAATAAAGTTCTCACTAGTATATCTGGAGGAAAACATGGAAGGATTAATCGTTGTGGTTGTCTTCGTCGTACTGGTGATCGTTACCCTGGTTCTGGGCGTCCGCATCGTTCCCCAGGGCAGCAAACACGTGATTCAGCGGCTGGGCAAATACCAAAAAACCCTTGGCCCTGGACTGAATATCATCATTCCCTACATCGACTCGGTAGCTTACAAAGTCACCACCAAGGACATTGTAATGGACATCCCCTCCCAGGAAGTCATCACCAGGGACAATGCCGTCATCATTGCCAACGCCGTTGCCTACATCAACATCATTTCTCCGGAAAAGGCGGTGTACGGTGTGGAAAACTACCAGTTCGCCATCCAGAACCTGGTGCAGACCTCCCTGCGTGCCATCGTGGGAGAAATGGATCTTGATGACGCCCTCTCATCCCGCGACCAGATCAAGGCCAAACTCAAAACGGCCATTTCGGACGACATTTCGGACTGGGGCATCACCATGAAGACCGTCGAGATCCAGGATATCAATCCCTCACAGACCATGCAGGCCGCCATGGAAGAGCAGGCCGCCGCCGAGCGTCAGCGTCGGGCCGCGGTGACCCGGGCCGAGGGAGAGAAGGCGGCGGCCATTTTAGAGGCTGAAGGCCGTCTGGAGGCATCAAAGCGCGATGCCCAGGCCAAAGTCGTCCTTGCCGAAGCCAGCCAGCGGGCCATCCAGAAAGTCACCGAGGCCATCGGTGACAATGAAATTCCCGTAATGTACCTGATCGGTGAAAAATACGTGGAGTCGCTGAAAAGTCTCTCCATGTCGCCAAACGCCAAGGTGGTTCTGATACCGGCGGAAATTCCAACGGCGATAAGGGGGATCTTGGGGGGAACGAAATAGCGTCGCCTCTACAAGGCCAAGGCCGAAGGCAAAAACAGGGCGGTGGCCGAAAACACGCTGTAAATCCATGGAGGTAATCATGCCCGAACAACCCCAGACAATCGAAAATCTGATGAAAGTCACCTTGAACATTCATACCACCGACCCGCCAGTTGCTGATGAGAGCACAGCACCGTTTGCGTTTATTTACGGCATCGGGCCATCTGGCATCACCCCGTTTGAAAAAGCGCTGTACGGAAAGGGGGCGGGCGACCGGGTCAGACTGGACGTGACCCCCAGCGCTTTTTGTGAAACCATTGGCCATCTTGAACTTCCCTTGAACAAGCCAGCCGGCATCATGGCCCCTGTTTCGATCGAGGTCACCGTGGTCGATGTGGTCAGGGCACAAGACCGGGAAGTGGTGAAGGCCATGGCAACCGGTGGCAGCTGCAGCGACTGCGGTTGCGGATGCGGTGGTCATTAATCCGAACCGTGGCGCCAACCGGAGCACAACCGGCTGGTTTCGTTGAACAGACGTTAAGATAATTTATATGGCAACGATGGAATAAGAAAGCCGCATGGTAATTCCACGGCGACCGATATCGCCGTTTAAATTAATTATCATAACGCCTATGGGCTTGATTTGTTTTCGGGAACCCCTTATACCTACTAATGTTTCTGATGCAAATCACTTATTTAACCAAACGCACCAGTCTACCGCCCGGAGACGTTCATGTATCGCGACAACTATATCACCGCCCTGCGAACCGAATTGCTGGAGATGGTATCCGAGCAACTGACACCGGTGGCCATGCGTTATGGCTACAGCGAAGTTCCCCTGGAAACCAACATTAAATGGCGCCCCCAGGTCCTGGTGCTGGGCAACTATTCGTCGGGGAAATCCACCCTGATCAATGAATTTCTGGGAATGGCCGTCCAGGGCACCGGACAGGCGCCCACGGATGATTCTTTTACCGTTCTGACTTACGACGAGAGTGAACCGGACGGTGCACCGGTTCGGGTCACCGATCAACGGGATGGCAAGTTCCTGCTCAACGATCCCGAGTATCCCTTTGAGACCATGAAGAAACACGGCCAGCGGTTCGCCTCTCATTTCAAGCTCAAGAAGGTCAATTCGCCATTTCTGAAAAACCTGGCCATCATCGACACACCCGGCATGCTCGACAGCATTACCGAAAGGGACCGGGGATATAACTATCAGGACGTCATTGGCGATCTGGCCCAGATTGCCGACCTGGTGCTGGTGTTGTTTGATCCCCACAAGGCCGGTACCGTGAGAGAGGCACATACCAGCCTGCGGGACACCCTGCCGGCCAAGACATTCGAAGACCGGGTGTTATACGTGCTCAACCGCATCGACGAATGCGCCTCCATGACTGACCTGCTGCGTGTATATGGAACCTTGTGCTGGAATCTGTCCCAGATTACCGGCCGCAAGGACATTCCCATGATCCATCTGACCTATTCACCGTCGGCCACTGAAAAATCCGGTCGTTCCGAAGATCCTCAGTCCGCCTATCTTCACTTCCTGGAAAACCAGCGGGAAGAGCTGAAAAAAGCGGTGCTCCAGGCACCCTGCCACCGGCTGGACAACCTGGCCTCCTTTGTGGAAACCCATGGTGAAAGGCTTGGCCATTTCCTGGAGGGGTTGATCAGCTACCGCAAGAAAGCGCGCTTGTTCCGGGTGAAGTCGTTTTTCACCGGATTGGCCATTTCACTGATCGGTGGGGTTGCCGGCGGGCTGGGTCTCATGGGCCTGCCACCATTTGCCGGCCTGGACCCGGTGCTCCAGGTTACCGGCGCAGGTTTGCTGAGCACCGTCATTCTCATTTTCTGGCTCGCCATGGCACAAAAATACTTTTACTCACGGTTTTTGAAAAAATGGCTGCGGCAACTGGACAGTCTGACCCCGCTTCCCAACCAGACCCGTCGTGACAGCTGGGCTTCCATACGCGATCTGCTCTATGTAAACCTGAAAAACAGCAAGGGTCGGTTTTCACTTTCGCAGGTATTGGGCGAGCATGCCACGGTAAAACAGATACACGACAGGGGCTCCCGCGAAATCCGCGAAGCATTGAAGGAGTTATCCGGAATTACGATGGATGACAACGCCTGGGCAGAAAAGGAAGCCGGGCCGGTCCCCTACTGGGCCAATGCCGAAGCTTCCCTTAACAGTCGATAGTGCTTTACGCCATCCGGTGTATGGCTAACTTGAATATTCAACATCCCGATCGCCGTCAATATGAATCAATCATACCACTCACCGTAATCAAGATGCCGATCCAATCCCGCGGGGGAGACCACCATGACTGAAATAACCAGTCTTCCGGTCATTCCCGATTTTCGCAGAGACGATCTACACCAGCTTGAAAATATTCAGCAAGGCCATCTGAACCTGTTCATGGCAGGCAACCCGTTCATGGTCTTGGAAGAACGGGTGTCGGCGTTTAAACCAATCCACCCGGAGATCCGGCATGTCTATTATCAGGAGGTTTGAATGAATAAATCTCGTTTGGGCCCTGAAGCCCTGCTATTTCCAACCCCATCTGTTCTTGTCGGAGCCATGGTGGACGATCGGGCCAACTTCATGACCGCCGCCTGGTGCGGTATCGCCTCGTCAAAGCCACCGGCCATTTCCGTGGCCATCCGCGGTGAACGCCACACGCTTAAAGGCATCCGCGCAAACGCTGAATTTTCCATCAATGTACCATCAGCCAGCATGGTTGAGCAGGTGGATTTTTGCGGCATCTATTCGGGTCGCAAAGTCGACAAATCGACCGTCTTCGATCTGTTCGACGGCGATCTGAAGCATGCTCCCCTGGTGGCGTCATGCCCGGTGAACCTGGAGTGCCGGCTGCGCCACACACTGGATTTAGGCGCCCACACCCTGATCGTGGGAGAAGTGATCCAGACCCATGTCAATGAGAGCTGCCTGACTGATGGCAAACCCGACGCCACCAAAGTGGACCCGCTGGTTTTCTCCATGGGAACCGGCAACTATCATCGATTGGGTGAAGTCGTGGGAATGGCGTTTTCCATCGGCAAGAAAAGAAAGGGAGGTAAAAAATGAACAACTTCCATCCGGAACAAGCCTTGAGTGAAACCCGCAGGGAATTTGGCGAGCACGGCGGCGTTACCCCATCCATATCCCGGTCATCCACGTTCACCGTGATCGACCCGGAAACCATGCCGGAGATCTTCGGCGGGCTCCGCGGTCCTGAACAGGGGGGCTGTTTCCTCTATAGCCGACACTTCAATCCCACGGTGGACACCCTGGCCCGCTACCTGTCCGCCATGGAGGGCACCGAGTTTGCCGTATGCACCGCCAGCGGCATGTCCGCCATCTCCTGCACCCTGCTCCAGCTTTGCAAAAGTGGTGATCACATCGTATCCAGCGACACCATCTATGGCGGCACCCATGCCCTGCTGGGTGAACTGCTGCCACAATTCGGCATTACCACCACCTTTGTGAACCCCGCCGATACCACAGCGTTTGAAAAGGCAATCACCCCGAAAACCCGCGTGTTATATACGGAAACCGTCGGCAACCCGACATTGAAGGTGGCGGACATCCGTGCACTGTCCAAACTGGCCAACGCCCATGACCTCTCCCTGGTTGTCGACAACACCTTCACCCCCATGATGATCTCCCCGGCCCGCCTGGGAGCGGACGTGGTGGTCTATTCCATGACCAAGTACATCAACGGCGCCAGTGACCTGGTAGCCGGCGCCATCTGCACCACCAAAGCGATGGTCCACCAACTCATGGACCTGCATACCGGCCGGGTCATGTTGCTGGGGCCCACCATGGATCCGCGCATGGCCTACGATATCATCCAGCGTCTGCCCCATCTGGCCCTGCGCATGCGCGAGCATTCCCGCCGGGGCCTGGCCATCTGCCAGCGGTTGGAGGCACTGGGTGTGCCGGTCGTCTATCCGGGTCTGTCGTCATTTACCCAGCACCGTCTGGTCACGGACCTGATCAATACGGGCTATGGCTACGGCGGCATGTTCACCATCGACTGCGGCACCCGCGAACGGGCCGACGACCTGCTGGACGAGCTCCAGAACAAGGAGGATTTCGGCTACATCGCCGTCTCGCTGGGATATTTCGATACGTTGATGTCCTGTTCCGGTGTGAGCACGTCGTCGGAAATCAGCCGTGAAGAGCAGGATAAAATGGGGCTGTCTCCTGGATTGATCCGCCTTTCCATCGGATATACAGGCAGCCTGGAAAAGCGCATCGAACAGATGGAACGGGCGGTCAGGGCTGTGGGGCTGGTAAAAAAATAACCCAATTAATTTATTCGCTGTATCGGAAGGCTGGTTTGGCGACAAGCGCAAAATCGACACCCGAAGAGGAACGGCAAGCGGCGCTGGCTCTAATCCAGGCTGAATCAACCTTGACGCTGGCCACAGCCGGTGAATCCGGGCCATGGTCGGCGCCGGTTTACTTTGTATGCGTCAAGGGCAGTTTCTACTTCTTCTCCTCACCCCAAAGCCGCCATATCCGACAGGCCTCGGATTCAGGAAAGGCGGCCGCGTCACTGTTTCACCCGGCAGATTCATGGCAGGCCATTCGTGGCATCCAGATGCCGGGAACGGTGGAGCGGGTCCAATCCATGGCATTGTCGATCAAAGTGATCGCCAAGTATCTGAATCGTTTTGCCTTTGTCAGCGAATTATTTCCAGACAACCCGACACCGGACCTGGAAGCCTTTTTTTCACGGTTCAAGGCACGGCTCTTCGCGTTTACACCAACAGCGGTGTATTACATCGACAACCGATTCGGGCTCGGCACCCGGCAGCGGATTGACTGGTAAGCCTGAAAAATACCGCCGCCCCTCGCTTGCGCGGGAGGCGGCGGTATTTATTTCAGGACAGGTGTAACCGCCTGACCGGTCTCAGGTATCGTTGGAGGACAATGGTTTCAAGGCAACATTTTATTTTTTGACCTGCGAATTGTAGGCGTTCACTTTCTCGTTAAACGCATCGAGTTGTTCCTCATAGCCGGCAATTTTGGCATTTAAGGCCTCCACCTTATCGGTGTAAGCAACCTTTTCCTCAAACGTCGCCCCTTTGGCCGGCGCCTTGGCCTCGAGCGCAGACCGTTCGGACTGGAGTGCCTCGAAGGTTGCTTTCAAATCGGCCTGCATCTGATCCAGTTCCTGCTTTTTTTGAGCATTTCGCCCCTGCCAGGTGCCGCCGGACGGCTCGGCATCTTTTTCCGCTGCGGCCGAGGGCCGGCTTGCCTTTTTCTTGGCGGCACTGCCGGTTGGCTTTTGAACCGGTTGGCTTTCAACCGATTGGTGCGTTTTTACATCCGGCCGTTGGTCCGGCGGGACACTGGCCAGATCATCGGTAAAACGCAAGACCCCGTTCGGGTCGGTATATTGGTAATACTCACCAAACGCCGGGGCCACCCAAAAGACAACCATGCCTGCCAAGAGTACGTTCCTGATCAACATCCACATGTTCACCACCCTGCTCAATGGGGTTCGTCGGAAACAATTTCAATAACCGCGACTTCTCCTGCCGGATTGAGTTTGACCCCCACCTCGGTCCATTTGGCGATACCGGAAGCACTCACCGTAGGCGCAAGCGTCAGTTGCCGGTTGACGATCGTAATTTGATTACCATCAATCGCATTCAACGTCCCGACCACATCAAACACGTCCCGGGGGCGAATGGTGGCATCGGAGGCACCCAATTCGAGCGGTTTGATCTGGCGAATGGCCACGTTTGCCGTACCGGTTTTTTTCATACGGATGCCCGTGTCGGCAGCCAGGCCAGCCGTTGCCAGCCATCCCCCTGCGATCAGTATCCCGGTCAGGCATCTTGCGACTGATTTTATGCTTTTGCATGTGAAAGCCATGTGCCTATCTCCTTTATGGTTGGTGCCTCATCGCACCGGCGATGGGTTATTGTCCAATCACCCGCCAGAAAAACATTCCCGCCCGAATGGGTACAACGGGCATGCTGCCGTGTCCGCCTTCTGAATCCGGCAGATACAGCATGTCGCCGACTTCGAGGGGAGTAAAAATGATCTTGTTCTTCTCTTGTCTGGATGGCGGTATGGGGTTGCCCCACGGGTCTAAGATCTTGTCGGTTGGGGTTATTTTGAGATCCTTATTCACATCAAACTGAGGCGAGTAGGGTCGACCGCCCGTGCAGGCATTGACAATATTGATGTACGACGTCCCGCCCGAGTCGCAGGGTGAAGCCGATGGCACCGTCGATATCAGGATCGCATGGCCCCCGCGCAGCAGGGGATCTCTGATCATGCGTTCACCTGCTACGGGCATGTCCCAGTACCAGCCCACATGGGTGCCGCTGCCTGCGGCTGGATCATACCAATCCGCCGGCCTGTCGGTGAGGGCTGAGAATTCAGTACCCACGACCTCGAATACCTGCTCCAGCAAGGTGACGCCGGACAAATTCGTCAAGGAGCGGTCGGCCTCAAAGGTCCCCAGGTATTTGGTTCGGGCCACGGTCAGCCCGTCCGTGTCTTCGATCAGCGGCCCCCGATCCCAGATGCCGTAGTAGGAGTTCACGGGTGTGTTGACAAAATCATCGGTGTTGAGGTATCGGCCGGTTCCGAAGATGACCATCAGTCCGCGAACCTCGCCGTCTGAGGCACAATCCAGCATCACCTGCGGCGGACTGGTAATGGGTTGGATATCACCGTTTATATTTTTTACGCTAACCAGCGGTTTGGGATCAGCAGTATCACCATAGCCGAAGGTCCAGGCGCCGATGCTTGTGCCCCGCAGGTCAAACTTCCACATGTTGCCTTTCAGGTCGCCGGCATAGACGTAATCCACGTAGCCGTCAAGCTCGACGTCCACCGCAGCCGGCGTGGCCAGCCCGTTGCAACCGGTAACCTTGGTGTCGAATTTCGCGATATGCGCGCCGGTTATCGCATTCCGCACATACAGGACGGCGGAACCAGTCGCACTGTCATAGCCGTTACTGAATATGACCACCTTGCCGGCGGCTTCCGTATTGACGATGAACGCGCGGCCGAAAGTGTATCCCAGGTCAGGATCGGTGTCGGCGGAGAATTCCCAGAGCACGTCGGTTGGATCCATGGTCGTCGGGTCGGTCACGTCCAGGGCGAAATAGCCTTTCCCGCCCTTGCCCAGCCCGCTGACCAGCACGTTTCGGCCGCCGACCTTGACCACCGTCGCCGTACCGTCCACATAAAACTTATGGCTGTAACCCTGGAATGCCAATTCGGACAGGTTATCATAGACCAAGTTGGGTACATAGGCGAACAATTCCTCGCCGGTGGAGGCTTTGAGGCCGTGCAGCATGCCGTCGTTGGCCCCGATATACACCATGCCATCGAAGTAAATCGGTGCCGAATGCACGACATCGCCCAAGGGATGGTTGCGATTGCGCAAGTTGCCGCCGAGGTCGACGCTGTTGGATACGTCACCGCGAATATAGTTAACAATTTCTGCCGCCGTTCCCAGCCCGCTGGCTTCCAGCTGGGTCACTTGAGCGGCGCTCAGGTTGCCGGCATCGAAAAGAATGCCCGCCGTGCCATCGTGAGAAAGGATATGGCGGACGTTCCAGGCAGGCACGGAAGTGCTGGCCTGCCACAGGGGGGCGCCCACGTTGCCGGTGGTCAGGTCAAGCGGCAGGGCCGACACATCGCCATACCAGTTGGCCGTATTGTAGGTCCCCTGGTAGATCACCGAGCCGACCTGACGCTGGATGGAGTTGGTGGCCAGGGCCGCCGCGGAACCCAGGCGACTGTCGATGTCTTTGCCCAAGGCGTCGAGGGCGGCAAGTAATTCCTCATTGTTGTTGGCGGCGATGAACTGGCCGCGCCCGTTGACAGCGGCATGGAACATGTCGTCAATTTTTCCTGAATCCGAGGCGGTGTCCGGCCAGGGACTGGGGCAGGCGCCCAGCGGGCAGTTCGCGTAGAGCGTCGTGTCCAGGCTGCCGGTGACCCCGAAGGCGATGGTAAACGTCACCATGTGCTGGTGGTCGGCCGGGTCCACATTGGTGACGGGCACGTTGTTGGCCAGGTTGGTGTTGAGGTCCCTCTCGAAATAGTACATGGCCACATCCGCCAGGGTATTGCCCGAACCATCGGCAAAGGGAGGGCCGTCGTAGGGCGGATGGCTGTTGTCGCTGTCGGCGTCCCCGATACCGGGATCACTGCCGTTGTAAAACCCATCGGTGAAAATAATGGTGAAGGCCTGCTGGCAGGTGCCGCCCTTGTCGGCGTTGAAGAAGGGGTAGTTCGCGCTGCTGGTCTGGCTCGAGAAGGTGGTCGGTTTCAGATAATTGCCCTGAAAAAACCGGCCGGCATTTTTTAAACCATTGCGCAGAGGGGTCCCTTGTGAAGTGATCGTCAGGCCGTACAGGGTCGTCAGCAGGGAAGCGGAGTCATCGTGGGTCACGCTATCCAGAAGCACACGAACCGGCAGGACACGTTGGGCCAGTTTCCCATTGATGGAGATGATGCCAACATAGACCCCGTCCATGGTGTTGATCGAGTTGGCGATGGCGTTAATGGCCGTCAGCTCGCGTCGCCGATAAAATGAATACCAGTTGGCGAAATTCTGGATTTCCTCGGCATAGGTCCGACCGGTGACAATACCCGCCGTAGTGGCATCCGTATTGTTTAACCGCACCAGTTTTGCAGTGGTCACGCTTTCACGGTTGTCTGCAGTATTGACCAGATTGACCTGATAGTATTCGATCACGCCGTTGAGCAGGTTGACCAGGTAGGTGCCGGCTGCGTTCTGAACGTAGTAATGACGACGCGCGATGTCGCTGATGGAGTTAATTACAGGTACAAACTTGACGGCATCGGCGCACACCTGGCTTGCCCCGCCAGGTTCAGAGATGCTTACCACACCGATTCCCGTCGAAAAGGTAACACCGGTGGCAATCGGCATCCATACGTCTAAGTTCAACTGCTGGTTGACACCGGTATCTGCCACTAGAGCCGTATCGTCATAGGTTCGATAATGCACATCCGTAAGTCGGGATGCCCCGCCATTCAACCAGCGGGCATAGACGTCGTAGGTCGTAGAAGGATCCAGATTGCCGGCCGTCCAGGTGGCCGTCACCGTGGCTTCGGTTCCACTGGAAAACAGATAATTATTATACTGTCCCCCGGTGCCATTATTCCAGCCGGCTGATGCCACAAATCCAGTCGCATCGCTATTATCGACAACGATACCATCGTCCGCCCATTCATGCCACAGAGCCGTCATGTCCAGGGTGTTGCCTGCGTTCATGGGATGGGAGGGAGGATTGTCGACATTGACATTGCTTAGGGTGGGCCAGGGCGTATACTCGGTGTCGGGATTGTAGTACATCCCGTTGTACCCCGACCACTGGGACATCCACATATTGCGGTGCGTGTCAAAGTCCTCTATGTGTTCCCGGGTCCCGTATACATCATCGCCGGGGTTGTGGAAGACATATTCCATGCCATCGAACGTGCCCTGGTCTTCTCCTGATGTCGGCGGCGTCATTGTAGACCAGTCCATGCTGCCTGAATCGTCGAGGACAAACATGATCAGACCCGGGGCCGCCTGCTCCAGTGCGTCCAACGGGATATCGGCCAGGTCGATGCATGATGCTGCATTGACGCTGCTGCCGGCCGTGAGCACGGCCAGACAAGCGCTAATGACCAGAATGAACCGTTTCAGCCCATGCTTTTTTTTGCTGTTGATTGATGTTTTCATACCTGACCTGCCTTTCGATATTGTGTGGGTTTACCGGCACACCTGTTTGGTTTCAACGCGCAACCATTTCCGATAAACGAATAACCTACCATTGTCTTCTGAGACCGAGCTCCATGCGCAGCATGCCGTTGCCGTTGTCCGCGCCGCCCCCGTCTACGGAGACATACTCCCCGAGAACCCGGCCGGCATGCCAGATCGCCGCGCCGCCCACCACCAGGCTCGAACTGCCCCCAGTGGCGTAGGTCACAGGCTCCCAGCCCACAACGGCACAGCGCAACCCACCGTTGGCGGCTTCGCCCCGGGTGGCCAGGGTGGCCAGGAATGCCGGCGCATTGACATCGAGCGAATTGTTGGCATCCAACATCGTGCTGACATCACCCCGGTTGTACCAGGCACCGGTGGTCCAAGCGGTGTTGCGGTTGTTGATCCAGTCAATAGGGGAGATGTCCGGATCGAAATTATCCGGGTTGTTGTCAGGGATTTGCATGAACGTCTGCAGGCCCAGCATGAGGGCCGACTCCACCAGATTGACGTTCTCTTTGTGGATGCCCACATTGCGGACAATAAAGTTCTCGGTAACTGCCGTATCGGAGGAAGTAATCCCGATCACCATCATAATGGCCATGATCATCAGGGCCAGGACCATCACGGAGCCGTTCTGGTTGGCAATGGGGCCGGGCCGATGGTCCTCCGGTTCGCTGGGGGCCAGGGAAAAAGTTGTTATCTGATCGGTTTGGCAAATCATCTTTTAAAAACCTCATTGATTGACGGTGCAAAGTGATAATTCCGTTCACAGGCGTCGGGTTTATGGCACACCCGTGGCCCACCATACCTTGAAAAATTCCACCTGTGCCATGGGTAGCCCCGGGTTGCCACCCGTCTGGAAGGCCACCATGATAATTCGTTTTTGGACCGTGTAATCGCCGACCGGCACGCCGGTCAGCACCGTTTCGTCCTCTGTACCCATGACTTCGTCATCCCACACCCGCCATTGGACGGTATAGCGTCCATCTGGAGAAACGACACTGCGCGGCCCGCCGAATCCGCCGGCGTCCAATGCGGGCGGGTGGGTCTGGGCACCCACGTTCACATAAAACGGTAACTGTTTGATCCGTTCGGCCTGCTCCGCGAGGAGAGCCAATGCTTCGGTTTTTCTGGCGACATTGCCGGTATTTATCAGGGTGCGGGTCTGAAGGGCGCCCATGGCCATCAGACCGACGGAGAAGATGGCGATGGCGGCAAGCACCTCGATGATCGTAAACCCGGAAGCATTGGAAACAAAACGCGTTCGTGCCATATCGATTGAACTCCTTTGGGTCAGCCCATTATGGTTATACACCCAGGTTGCGGCAATTAACGGTGGTTGTCAGCATCAGCCGCAGAAACGAATCGCCCGGGGCCGCAAAAAGCACCGTGCCCTGCTGGTTGGTGTAGACCGTATTGTCCACTCTCCTGGCTGTGAATCCTGACGCTGCACCACCGGAACGGGCCAAAATGGTGATCTGGATGCTGCGGATGTTCGCCAGTGCCGCCGTCACAATGCCGTTGGCGTCCAGATAGACGAAATCCAGGGCGTCCACGTTGCGGACCAGGGGTTGCAGCACCCCTGCACCCGTCGCCCTGCCCAAATCCCCGCCGCCAGTTATGGCATAGCGGACCTGTTCATTGGGGCCGTCTAACAGACCATCGGGTCGGAAAGAGTTGCCGGCAGTATTGCCGATGTCCATGGTAAAGGTCAGATCATTGGCTACGGCATTCACAATTCCCGCACCGGCGGCAAAATTTGGATCACAACCGGCTGTGCTCAGTTCATGGATCATGATTTCCAGGGCCGCCCGGGCCGATGATGTCATGTCCGTAAGGGCCTCCTGGGTATTTTTGCTTCTCACCTGGACCGTGTAGGCCGACACCACCGCCAGCATGAGAATGGATCCGATGACCATGGCGACCATGAGCTCGATGAGGGTAAAACCGTTATGCTCTGAATATTTCATGAAGCGCTGTTCCTCTTGGTTAGGGGCACTATTGAATTCGTGAATTACCGGTAATCGTGACGACAATATTATTAGTCAACGCACCGGGGCCATTGACCGTGACCGCTCCAGCCGTGGCCATACCCCGACTATTAAAAAACAGTGATGTCCCTCCTGGTAGAGCAAAAGCGGGTACGCTGATGGTTATCCCGGGAGGCAACTGTTGCACCTGGTTAATGGGAGTTAACACGCCGAGGTTGTCGCGAGTTCTCCTGACGGTAGTGAATGTATTGGCACCATCGACAAAAACGACGTCGGCCTGAAGATTGCTTCTGACGGCCCACATGCGAGTCCGCTCCATATGGGCCTTGACCAAACGCACGCCTGAATTGAACTGGGCGTTCCTGCGCCAGGCGATACCATTTGGAATGGCGATGGTAGCCAGAATACCGATGATGGCAATGGTCACCATCAATTCCATCAGTGAAAACCCGGCCCGATTGTTGATTTTAAAGGCCTTCCTCGTTTTCATTTGCGAATCTTCGACGCCCATAAGGTGTTCATCGAATGTTGAATCGGAATGATCCTGCATGGTGTCTCCCCTGTGAGTCATTTTTAAATTTAGCAAACAAATTTTATGCCATCGCGCAAAGCGAGTACCGCCAAAACAACAAAACCTACGCTATCTACCTTATATTATTTTATTAATTCCTATACCCATTCGTTTTTTAAATCGGCATCTATAATTGATGATGCGCGCAAGCCTTAAAAGTTTTTAACCCTGATGCTTGAACTATTAAAAATTTTAATAGCGCGGCCCATTGGGCCCTGACTATTGAACGATAGCGGCTGCTAAGGGGAATCCAGGGGGTGGAAAAAGTTTCAGGTCTGAATGCTAAAGATAGTGGATCTTCAGGTTGGTTTGCGGGTCAATGCATCGGTAAGGATTTTAGCAAAGACATCCTCGTCCCTGGTCAGTTTGATGGTTACATCAACGACCGTCAGCGCCACGGGCCATTTTCTATCGTTTTCGATTTTTACACCATCCTTTGATGTGGTCACCAGCACATCGGCACCTTTTTCCATGGCCGTTGCGGCGATCCGGTCCAAATCGCTGCCACCATATCTGTGGTGGTCTGCAAAGGAAAAAGTGCGGACAAGGTTGCACCCCGCCTGTTCCAATGAATCGAAAAACTGTGTGTTGTCCGCCAGGCCCGCAAAAGCCACGGCTCGTTGGCCCCTTAGCATGCTGATATCCGATACATCATCCGCAAATCGGTCATCTGCCGGATCGGGCTTCCGAATGATCAGGTGGTGGGTGGTGTAAAAAACAGGCTGGTTCCTCAGGAACCGATGTCGGATGGGTGTCATGGGGGCTTGCTCGCTGCGGGTATAGACCACCGCATGCGCCCGACGCAGCGCCGAGAGCGGTTCCCTCAGCAGCCCTCGCGGAAGGATGTGCCCGTTACCAAATGGTGACCGGCTGTCCAGGAGGACCAGGTTAAAATCCCGTTGTAACCGGAGATGCTGAAAGGCGTCATCGAGCACGATCACATCCGGCTTGAATCGCTTTACGGCCATCATGCCGGCTTCGTACCGCCGTTGGCCCACGACCACGGGAATACCCCTTAAGATCCTGGCCATCAGGTACGGTTCATCTCCGGCATCTTCGGGGCCCCTGGATATCGTTTGGCCGTCACTGACGACGCCCCCCGTTTTTTCCATCCGACCACGGTATCCTCTGCTGAGCACCACCACGCGGTAACCCATGTCCCGGATCATCTGCGCAACCATAATCGTCATGGGCGTTTTTCCCGTTCCACCGGCAACCAGATTGCCGATGGACACCACTTGGCATGGGAGCGTTTCGGAGGAAAGCACGCCTTTTTCATACAGACGGGCACGCAGGCCCATGAGGCCGCCGTAAACCACGGAAAAAACCCGCAAGACGGTTTCAACGGAAAAAAACGGCGTGGGGTCATCTCGCCTAACCGCCATTTCAATTCGGCGTCTGATTCGTTCGATAAAGCGTTGCAACCGGGTCATGGATCCATTCTGTCAGCGGGTGCGCTGAGGACCGCAAGGGTTCGTGCCACAGCACCCCTGTGTTTGGCAAACACCGCATAGCCGCTGCGGCCGACGCGGCGACTGTCTGCCGGGTTACCGATCAGATGGGCGACACTAGCGGCGAGCTGATCGGCATCTTGTACACGGATGGCGCCGCCGGCCTTTTCGAGGGTTTGGCAGATCCAGCGAAAATCATCGGTGTGGGGTCCAAAAAGAATCGGCTTGGCCACAGACGCCGGTTCCAATGGGTTGTGGCCACCCGCTCTCACCAGGCTGCCGCCTACAAAGGCAACGTCGGCCAGCGCATACAGGTTGCGGAGCATTCCGATGCGGTCGACCACCACCACACTGGACGGTGCGGGTTGCCTTTCCATCTGCGTCAGGGTCACGGCGTCGTATCCTAACCGGTCGAAGATTTGGCAGACTGCGGCAGCCCGGTCCGGATCTCTCGGCGCGACAATCAGCACCGCATGAATGCCGACCGCACACACCTTCCGGTAGGCGATCGAAAGCATGTCTTCTTCTCCCTCGTGGGTACTGCCGGCCACCCATACCGGCGCGTCCGCCGAAAGATTGAATTTCTCCGAATACTGTTTGCGTTCGACGCTCGACATCCTGGCGGGGGCCTGATCAAATTTGATATTCCCCACCGTCATTAATCTTTCGCCAGAAACCCCAAGGGCCTTGAAACGAAGTCGATCTGAATCCGTCTGCACACAGATCCGGCCAAACACCGACAGCACCGGCACCATCAGCAAGCCGGCACGTTTGTACCCACGAAAGGATCGATCCGAGAGCCGGGCGTTCACCAGATAAACGGGGATCCTGTGTTTTTTTAATCGGAAAAGGAAGTTCGGCCAGACGTCCGTTTCCACGATCACCACCTGCCGTGGTTTAATGACATCCAGCGCCCGGTTCACGGAAAAAAGCGTGTCATAGGGAAAATGTCTGACCGCACACACATGCGCAGCTATCAAACGGGTGGCTATTTCAAATCCGGTTTGGGTGGAAGCGGTAAAAATCAGCGACCGGGAATCGTGTTTTTCGGCCAATGCTTTTACCAACGGCTCTGCAGACAACACCTCACCCACCGAAAGGGCATGGATCCATATTCTACTCCGGGCGTCTGCCGATTCTGGATCGCTGCGGGGCAGGGCTTCCATGAACAATCTTTTAAAAAAAGTGCGGCGATGCTTTTTACGGATCCACACCAAAGGGAGCCAGATCGGCCACAACAGAAAAACCGCTAACCCCATTGCAACATTATAGATATAAACCACTAAGCCCCTCTATGGTCGTGTAGTCATCGTAGACAAGCCAATGGTTTTTTAATTGGCAACCAGCAGCAAAAATCCGGCAAAACTGAAAAAAACCAGATTGGCCAACCATGCCGCGATTACGGCAGGCATCAATTCCGCATAACCCAGGGAAAGGCAAAAGCTGTTGAAAATCCAGTAAAGAAAAGCGATCCCCAATCCATAAGTGATGCTCACCGGCATCCCCTCGCGCATGTTTCCCCGCAGAGCGATGCCGGCGCCGAGCACGCTGAGAAAGATGCAGACAAACGGAGCGGCGATTTTGCTGTGATAGTCAACGCGATAACGGGTGGCGCCATATCCTTCCCGCTCCACTTTCCGGATATACCGCCCCAGTTCGGCCAGACCCATTTCATCGGACTGTTTTGCCGCCTGGGTCAGGTCATCGGGGTTCAGATCGATATCGGCCGCTATCGTGTTGCGTAAAGTGATTCTCTGGTCGCCACCATCTGTTTCAAAAACCTGTTGAACAGCGTCGTCGAGTTGCCACCGACCGTTTTCAAACACGCCCGCGACGGCGTCGACCCGCTCAATCAATCGGAAGTTTTCATCAAAGGTGTGTATGGTGATGCCGGCCACCCGTTTCTCTTCCGGCACATATTGTTTGATATGGATAATCTGGCGGGCGGCGCGCATCCAGATATCATTGGTCTTTGACGCGTAGATGTTCTTTTTTCGAACCTCTTGAATCCAGATCTGGTTGGCATTGACCATAAAGACCGGCACAAGCATTTCGGCAACCAGAAACAACCCTGCACAAAAAAGCACGCCAAGTGCCATCGTTGGTTTGAGCAGCCGGTTCTTTCCGATGCCGCAGCTTTTGAGGGCGATGACTTCATTGTTTTTGTTCATCAAGCCGAGTGCAACCAGAATCGACAGCAGAAAGCCCACCGGTGCAATCTGGACAAAAATAAAGGGGAGCTTGTAAAGCAGATAGAGGACACAACGGGTAGCCGGGACACCCGCCTCCATGAAATTATCTATTTTTTCAATGAAATCCACCGCCACATAAATGCTGAGCACCGCAACCAGCACAATCAAAAAACTGGCCAGTATCTCCCTGGTAACGTAGCGGTAAAGAATCGTCATTTTCTTCCGACCCGTTTCATGACGCCATCTACCATCTGTCCCAACCAATTAACAGTGATCGTTTTTTCTTTCGCCGACAGAACCAGCAGATAAATGCCGAATCCCCCGAGGACCACGTTCGGCATCCACATGCCGACCACCGGCGGGTAATTGCCATTTTCGCCAAACGCCGTACCCACGGAAAGGAGAATATAATACAGCAGAAAAAATAGAAGCCCCAGCCCGACCCCAAATCCTTTTTTAGAATTGCGGGCCTGAATGCCCAAAGGCATGGCCAACAGTCCCATGGCCAAACAGGCCACGGGTATCGAAAATTTCTTGTAATATTTCATCAGGGCGCTAAGATATCGGGCCTTGTCGGACCTGACCTGTTTCAAATAGGCCCTGAGATTGGACAAGGTCATTTCATCCGGGGCTTGATTGGCGATACCAGGCGCCGAAAAGACATCTTTCAGGTCCAGCCGGATGTCGTATGTTTCAAAATTGATCGTGTGAGAAGATTTGTCGCGCATGTCCATCTGGCTGATCGTTCCGTCATACAGCCGCAGAAAATAAACCATCTCCCTGGGCTCTCCGAAAAGCTTTCCTCTTCGCGCTATGACCGTATTGCTTCCCCCGGACGTTCGGCTGTCTTCAATCAGCACATTGTGCAGGTCACCGCTTTGCGGATCGATTTTATTGACGTAAAGCATGATCTGCTTGAAATTGTCGTTAAATGTCCGCTCTTTCAAACTGACGTTCAGGTTGGCGACGGCCACATCAAAAAGCAACGATTTGAAGCGTTCAGCTCCCGAGGGAACACCAAAGATGGTCATGTACCCGGTGATCAGGGTTCCCGACAGGCTGAAGATCAGCACCGGCGTCAGCAAACGGTATATACTCACACCCCCGGCTTTGAGAGCCATAATTTCATTGTCGCTGGACATTCTCAACAGCGCCATCAAGACCGCCATCATCGTGGACATGGGGATGATATACTGAAGAAAATAGGGCATGGTGTAGGCCAGCAGCAGAAATACCGGTACGACACCGACCTTGTGATTGACAATCATGTCCGTGATATCGAGAATCTGCTTCATCAGAAAGATAAAGGAGAAAAAGGCCAGATTGATAAAAAACGGCGGCAGCATCTCCAGAAACAGGTACCGGTTGAGGATAGAAAATGGATTGATCATCAGATGTTTTCGCGGGGAGACGAGGTCCCATTTTTCTCATGCAGGATAGCGTCATCTTCAGGGTCTGCTTCTGACATGACCTCCTCTTCATCCGGAAGTCCACCATCTTCCAGTTCGTCGCCGTTGTCTTCCATGTAAATTCTCCTTTTCAGATGCTTAACATCCATTTACACCCGATGGGTTCCCGCCATAAACTGCGGATAATGGCATCCCACTTGGGGCTGAACTCGCTTAGAACACCCACTGTCAGCGTTTGCCGAAAATGGAACCCAAAACGCCCCGAATGATCTGCCTGCCGATCGTGCTGCCGATTGAGCGTGCGGCACTCTTGATCATGGCTTCTCCGGCGCTCTGGCGCTGGCGACCGCCGGCGGACTGGCGCCGCTGCGCCTGACGCTGATTTTTTTCCGCTTCCAGCTCCTTCAGTCGTTGCGTTTCCGCCGTCTGGGCAGTTTCAGCACGTTGCTTGAGCATCTCGTAGGCCGACTGACGGTCCATGGGAGCATCGTAACGCCCACGGATGGGGGCGCGCTGCATGACGGCCGTTCGTTCGTCATCCGAAATCGGACCGATGCGTCCCTCCGGAGGCGCAATCAGGGTCTGCTGCACCGGCTGGGGCCTGCCGTCATCGCCCATCACGGACACGAGGGCTTCACCGATGCCCAGGGTGGTGACCTTGTCGGCTGTCTGAAACAGCGGATTGGGCACAAATGACGCGGCCACGGCCCGAATGCTCTTTTGGTCCTTGGGCGTAAATGCCCGCAGGGCGTGCTGAACTTTAAGCCCCAGTTGGCCCAGTACATTATCTGGAAGATCCATGGGGTTCTGGGTGACGAAATAGACCCCGACACCCTTGGACCGGATCAACCGAACCACCTGTTCGATTTTGCCCAGCAGCGGTTTGGGCGCGTCTGAAAAAAGCAGGTGAGCCTCGTCAAAGAAGAGCACCAGCTTCGGGGCCGGCGGATCACCCGCCTCGGGGAGCTGCTCAAACAGTTCTGACAGCAGCCAGAGCAAAAAGGCCGCGTAAAGACGCGGTGCGTTGTGGATCAACCGGCCGGCATCGAAAAGGCTGACGACCCCGCGCCCGGAAAAGTCCGTGTGCATCAGATCGGCCAATTGCAGGGCCGGCTCGCCGAAAAAGCGCTCGGCTCCCTGCTCTTCCAGCACCAGCAGCCGTCGCTGAATGGCACCCAGACTGGCACCGGTGATGTTACCGTATTCCGATCTCAGGGAACCTGCATTCTCGCCCATCCAGGCAAGCAGCGCCCGAAGGTCCTTCAGATCCAGCAGCAGCAGGCCCTGGTCGTCGGCCAGATCGAATCCGGCATAGAGCACACCGGTCTGGGTGTCATTGAGTTCCAACAGGTTGCCTAGCAGCAGCGGACCCATTTCTGAAATGGTCGTTCGCACCGGGGATCCGTTTTTCCCGTCCATATCCCAGAACAGTGTGGGACAGGGCTGCTGGCGATAATCGGGCAAGGGAATTTTAGCCAGCCGCTCGTCGATCTTTGGATGGGGCGATCCCGCTGTGGCAATACCGGACAGGTCTCCCTTGACATCCACGGCAAAAACCGGCGTGCCCATGCGGGAAAAGCCTTCGGCAAGGGTTTGCAGGGTGACCGTTTTTCCGGTGCCGGTCGCCCCGGCTACCAGCCCGTGCCGGTTGCACATGCGACCGGACTGGGCGATCAATGCGCTGCGGGCACCGCCGATGGTGAGCATTGCAGGTGTCATCATGGTCTCCATTAAGGGTTATGCGGGTTTCTTCACCACGTTGGCAGCATGACGTTGACAGCAAATTTTGGGATGCCGTCCGAAACGACACTCCGATTCTAAAGCATACCGGCACAAAAGAAAATGGAAAAAATGTCAGAATAAAAGCAGTTTGGCCTGCCGTCGAAGAATCAGTACCGCTGCCCCAGGTAAAACTCGCCGCCCGGATGGTCATAGACCTGATCCTGAATTACGCCAAAGGCGAGGATAGACCGTCAGGCGAGATATTGGACAACGGCCTCGGCGGCACGCTCGCCATCCACCGCGCAGGAGGCGATGCCGCCGGCATAGCCGGCCCCCTCACCGCAGGGGAAGAGCCCCCGGACCGATACATGCTGCAATGTCTTTGGATCTCGGGGAATCCTCACCGGTGATGACGTACGGGACTCCACCCCCACCACCACCGCATCGTTGGTGAGAAACCCCTTCATCGTGCGATCAAAGGCCTTGAAGGCAACCTGCAGCCGCCTACGGATGGGATCGGGCAACCACTGATGCAAGGGCGAAGCCACCACGCCCGGCAGATAGGAGCAGGCCGGCAAGTCGTCGGACAATCGATTGTCGACAAAGTCGACCAGGCGCTGGGCTGGAGCGGTCACCCCACCGCCACCGTTAAGGGAGGCTGTCTGCTCCAAGGCCCGCTGATAGTTCAGACCGGCCAGAGGACCCGATGATTCCAACCGGGGTATGTCGGCAAGCCGGATCTCCACCACGATTCCGGCATTGGCGTGTGGAGAATTGCGTTTGGAAAAAGACATGCCATTGACCACCAGGGCGTCTTCCTGCGTGGACGCCGGCACGATGAACCCTCCCGGGCACATGCAAAAGCTGTACACGCCACGGCCATCCACCTGTCGGGCAAGGTTGTAGGTGGCCGCCGGCAGGTATCCGCCCCGGGGCTGGCCATGGTATTGGATCCGGTCAATGAGCCCTTGGGGATGTTCCACACGCACACCCATGGCAAAGGGCTTGGCCTCCAGGGCAATCTTTTCGTCCATGAGCATCTCGTATACATCCCGGGCACTGTGGCCAGTGGCCAGAATCACCGCCCGCCCCTCGATGTGATGCCCATCCGCCAGGATCACGCCGGCCGCCCGGCCACCGGAAACCGACAGACCGACCACTTTCTGCTGGAAATGAATTTCACCGCCATGGGCTTCAATGGTGGCCCGCATCGCCGAAACAATCTTCGGAAGACGGTTGGATCCGACGTGGGGGTGGGCATCGTACAGAATGTGTCCATCGGCGCCGTGCTGATGAAATCGGTGGAGCACCCGACGGTGATCTCCCCTTTTCCTGGAACGGGTGTAAAGCTTGCCGTCGGAAAACGTCCCCGCACCGCCCTCGCCGAAGGCATAGTTGGATTCACTGTCCAATACCCCCCGCCGGTTCAGGGCCGCCACATCCCGGCGACGGGCCTTGACGGGCCTTCCCCGATCGACCACCACGGGTTTGAGGCCCAGCTCCACCAGGCGCAACGCGGCAAACAGACCCGCCGGTCCGGCGCCCACGACCACCACCGGCGCCGCGGACCGGACATCCCGGTAGGTGAAAACCGGCCGCTCAGGGGTCAGATTTTCGCCGTCGCCATAGATACGAACGCCCAGGTTGACCCGCACCGGTCGCTTGCGGGCATCGACGGAACGCCGGACGACCACAAAGCGGTCGGCGGCAACAGGACGGCTAATCGTCCGGGCCAGGGCCCGCTGGATCCCTTCCGGGTCGGCTGCCTCCCGGGGAGACACATTTAAAGAAACATCTTCAGGCATGGGGTGTCAGGCCTTCTTCCGGCGGCGGTTCTGCTCGTAGCGCATCTGGAGCATTTCCACCATCAGGGCAAACCCCATGGGCAGGTAGATGTAGGCCTTGGGCACATGTTTATGCAGCCCCTCCATAAAAATGGTCACGCCGATGGTAATCAGGAATGAGAGTGCCAGGATTTTAAGAGCCGGATGGCGCAGGATGAAGTCACCGATGGGACGGGCGAAAAAGAGAATGCCGACAAAGGAGAGCACCACCGCCGAAACGATGATCCACAGCTGCTGGGTCAGTCCCACGGCCGTGATCACCGAATCGACTGAAAAGACGATGTCAAGCAGGACGATCTGGGTAATAATGGACGCAAAGGCACCGGGGGCCTGCTGGTCCGGCCCACCTTCATCCGCCCTGAATTCGACAGTGTGGTGGATCTCATGAACGGCTTTGTATAGCAGGAACAACCCCCCTGCCAGCAGGATCAGGTCCCTAACCGAGAGATTGGCCACAATGGGACGGGTCAGGCTGGCCAGGGCCACGACCACGGCCAGCATGACGATGCGGGCCAGCATGGCCACGCTCAACCCCACGATGCGGGCTTTCTGCCGCTGATTTTCGGGCAATCGGCCCACGAAAATGGCGATCACCAGAACATTGTCCACCCCCAGCACGATTTCCAGCCCGATCAGCAGGGCCAGCAGGCCCATTGCATCTGCCATCGATCACCTTCCTTTTAAAATCTCAAGCACCTCGGCACACTTTTGAGCCGCGCGACTCACAATGGACTCAGCCTCCTGAGTGACGCGGCTTTTGAATGCGTCGTCTGTGATCTCAACCATGTTGATCATCACGTTTTTATAAGCGCCCCAGATCCCCGTCTCCAGGGCTCTGGCCCCCACCTCCACGTCAGACCGGGATGCCGGATTCCCGCAGCGGGCCACTTCGCAAAAGGCATCCCAAGCCCTGTCGCCCAATTTCATGGTCGTCAGGGGAATGTCAATGGCCTTCTTGAGCCCGGCCTGCATGCATTCGGCCCGTTCGGACCGTTCGGCATCGGTGCCCCGGGGCATGCGCAGCGCCTCCATGAAGTCGTTGAATGCCGTCGTATCCGCATCGATCATGGGAATCAGGCTGACCGCCGCATCATGAAGCGGCGGAATGCTTTTTCTCATCTGGGCGTCCACCGATTCAAACTTCCGGACCCCGTAGGTCAGTTTGCCCACCATGGCCCCCAGTCCGGCACCCATGGCCGCCAGGGCGGCCGACACCGATCCACCGCCCGGAGCCGAGGAACGGGAAGCCACTTCCTCGATGAAGGCTCTCAGGCTCATGCCGGCAAGCGGTTCGTCTCTTTCTCCGGTGACTCGGTATTCAATGATTTTCTCTTTTGGATCGAACGGCGCCACACTGCTAAGCCCCAGCCGTTCCACCGCCAATCGGACTCGCTGGTCCTCGTCGAGGATGAACAGCTTTTCCTTCTCCATGTAGTAGTCGGCAGCCATGAGAATCGATGCCAGAGGGATCAGCCCGACGACTTCCGATCCG
Organism: uncultured delta proteobacterium; assembly: GCA_963697405.1. GTDB lineage: Bacteria > Desulfobacterota > Desulfobacteria > Desulfobacterales > Desulfosarcinaceae > Desulfosarcina. The sequence goes on from CAVONY010000010.1 coordinate 226,108, forward strand.
GCAACGCCGACGTTCAATGCAGCCGCCTCCCTTTTCACTTCCTCGAACAGGACATGCATGGGCGTTACTTGATAGTCGTTTAAATTTACCGTTACCTGGGCCATGTTGTATTCGTTCACGAACCAGCCCATGCCCTTGACCGCTTTCAGGCGACCGGGAGAATCCGGGCCCCGGCCGGCTTCACGCAAATTCAGGGCGATGCGGTGGGCCTGGTTGCTGGTGCCGAGGATATTGACGTTGTAGGCAATCAAGAAAGACCGTGCACCGGTCGCGGTGGCGCCCCACTGGGGAATAAATTCGGCCGGTCCGAAATCGGGCTTCCATTGGGGGTCCTTCAGGCGCCCGGCCAATCCTTCGTATTCCCCTTTGCGGACCTGGGGCAGTTTGCGGCGGTAATCGTCGACCGCAGAGGCTTCGTAAAGGAAAAAGGGGACGCCCAATTCTTCTGCGGCCAGACGGCCAAAGGTCTTCGAGATCTCCACACAGTCGTCCATGGTGACGTTGGCCACGGGTATGAACGGACAGACATCCATGGCACCCATGCGGGGATGTTCCCCCTTGTGTGTGCGCATGTCTATTTTCTGCCTGGCTACCTTGGCGCTGTTCAGTGCCCCTTCAACCACCGCATCCGGATCGCCCACAAAGGTATATACGGTCCGGTTGGTCGACTTTCCCGGATCCACATCCAAGAGGGTGCATCCCGGTGTATTTCGGATGGCCAGAGCTATGGCATCAATGGTCTCACGGTTTTTTCCTTCGGAAAAATTGGGAACGCACTCAACGATTTTTCTCATGATACACTCGCTTTGTTTTGATATGAATTGATGACGGTCCACGGTCCAGACGCGATGGTCAGGAGAGTTGACAATGATTACTGCCCATCCGGCCATCCCATGTCGCTCGAAATGGTCCTGGCGGTGTTCATCAGGCACGCGATCAGATGGTCGCGAACGCCGGGCGTTTCAATGATAAAATCGGGAACGGAAACATTGATGGCCGCCACGACATTTCCGGTGTAATCCCGCACCGGAGCGGCCATGGCTGTAGAGAAGTCGGATCCGCTGACGCTGATCCCCGTCCGCCGTGCGTCGGCAATGGCGACCAACAGCTGCGGCAGTGAATTGATGCCGCCGCTGCCGTATCCGTCAAGGGGGACGCCGGAATAGTGCGAACGCAAGCTGGCGTCGCTGAGGCCGCAAAGCAGCGCGCGGCCGATGGACACCGTGTGACAGGGAAAGCGGGTACCCACTGGCACATTCACCATCATGATCTGAGGTGATGCCGCCCGGTAGATGTAAATGGCTTCGATCCCTTCCCGGATGGCCAGATGGCAGGAGGCGCTGGTTTCATCGCGCAGTTCGTCCAGGCGGGTGGCAGCCGTGTTCAGGATATCTCTTGAGGCGAGATAACAAAAGCCACGTGAAAGCACCATGGGGCCAAGCTCGTATGCATTCCGGCCGGCTTTTTTCAGATAATGCATCTCGGTCAGTGTCACGATGGTACGATAGATGGCCGAGGTACTGACCTCGAGCCGCTCGGCCAGTTCACCGATAGTCAGCACACGCTGCCGGACTGAAAACAATTCCAGAATCTGGAGCCCTTTTTTCAGGGCCGGAACCGTATAATCCGTGTTCATTTTTTGTCCATCAACCACGATCCATCTCTCGAGCGCTCTGCGTGTTGTCGCCTGTCAGGCCGATGCGGGGATTGACCGACCGGACTTCAGGAGATTGGGGACCAGAATCAGAAGCACCAATACGGCACCCACAAGGATAACCGCAACACTGCTGGAAACCAGAAGCAGACCACCGATGGTCAGGGCGATTTTCCCCGTGAGGCCCACCTTGTATCTGAAAAACCCGATGTAAGCGGCGGACAGTGATATGATACCCAGCACACCGCTGGTCATGGCAATGGAAAACTCCATCCATGAAAAATCGATAAAGAGCATACTCGGCGCATAGACGAACATGAAAGGCACCAGCGCCTTGCCCATGGAAAGCCGGAAGGCGGTCATTCCAGTGGCCATGGGGTCAGCCCCGCCGATACCGGCACCGGCGTATGCGGCAAGGGCCACCGGCGGTGTCACATCGGCCAGCACGCCATAGTAAAAGACGAAGAAGTGGGTCGCCACCAGCGGGATGCCCATGTCGTTGAGGGCCGGCCCGGCGATAGAAGCCAGGATGATGTAGCAAGGGGTGGTGGGGATTCCCGCACCCATGACAATACAGGCGATCGCCACGAGTATGAGGCCGAAAAAGAGAGTCCCCCCCTGAACAGTCAAAAATTGAAAAGGATCCATGGCGGCCAGCAGATTCCCGAGAATTGAAGCGATCTGTAGCACCGCGCCGGAGAATTTGAACCCTAACCCGGTCAGGGTGATCATCCCCAAAATGAAACCCACACAGGCACAGGCTGCGCCGATGGCCAGGGCATACCGAGCTCCCTGATCCAGGCCGTTGATCAGCCGGCGGGGTGTCAGCGTCTTTGTGTCATCCAGTTGTCCGACCCCCAACCGTTTGGTAATCATTGGAATGTAAGAGCACGCGATGGAAAGGATGATGCCCCAAAAGGCCGCCAGGTAGGGTGTGTACTGCATGAGCAGCAGGGTCACCATCACGGTAAGCGGAATCATCAGGTGCCATGAGGTTTTCATGATATACATCAACTGGGGAATCTGCTCCCGGGAGAGTCCTTTGAGCCCCAGCCGTTTGGCCTCCAGGTGCACCATGCTCAAGCAGGCCAGGTAGTGAAACAGGGCGGGAATGATGGCGATGAGTATGATCTTGTTGTAGGGGATGCCCAACATTTCAGCCATGACGAACGCCGAGGCGCCCATGATGGGCGGCGTCACCTGCCCCCCGCATGAGGCCGACGCCTCCACCGCAGAGGCGAACTGGGCCGAAAAACCGTTGCGCTTCATCATGGGGATGGTAAACGATCCAGTGGTCGCCGTGTTGGCGATGGGGGAGCCGGAGATCATACCGAAAAAACCGGAAGAGACCACCGACACCTTGGCCGGACCGCCGGAATAACGCCCGGCCAGAATCATGGCCAGGTCGATGAAAAGCTGCCCCAACCCCGATGCCTGGGCCAGGACGCCGAAAAGCACAAAGTGGAATACATAGGTGGCCACGACGCCCACGGCGATGCCGTAGATGCCTTCAGTGCCCAGGTAGAGATGTTCCACGATCCGGACGATATCATACCCCCGATGGCCCAGCACCCCGGGCAGCCAGGGCCCCAACAAGCCGTACATCAGGGCCAGGGATCCGATGACGGGCAAGGTCTCGCCCATGACCCGGCGGCAGGCCTCGGTGACCATGATGATGGCCAGCAGTCCCATGACGTATTCTTCAATCTGGGGAAAACCGATGTTCTCGATGAAAATCTGCTTGAAGAAAACGATCAGGTAAAAGGATATTCCGGCAGCGGCGATGGCCAGCGGCCAGTCCGAGAAGGAGAGTCGGTCCCCTTTGCCTTTGAGAAAGTCCACGGGCAGGGCCGTGATGGCGAAAAACAGCACCATGACCATCAGCGCCGGTGCGCCCCACACCGGCAGGTCGTCCTGGAACCGATCGGTGAGCTGCCAGGCAAGAAACAGGTAGAACAGGGCGAAACAGGTACCGAATCCCCAGGCGAACCCCATATGCGTGGGCTGCCGCCGGGGAAACACCAGAAACACCAAGCCCAGCACAAAAGAAAGATGCACGGTCCGGTGCATCACCTCGTTGAGCAGGCCGAACCCGGCGGTGTAGACGTGAAACAGGCTCAGTATCACGCATAAAACGACGGTGATCTTCGCTGTGATGCCTTTCAGGTTTCTGAAATTGGACTCGGCATCGTATTTTTTGACGATGGCATCCACATCTTCTTTGCTGAATTCCTTCTCACCGGTCTCTGCGGAAGGGGGTTTCGGTTCGACTTGGGCCCCGGGATCGGGAGGAGCGTTAACCATAAGATGGTCCTTTTGTTATCGAAATGCCAAATAGCGGTTCATGGGACCGTGCATGGCACAATGACCAGTTCGAGGGCTTGGTCTTCCCATGCGTTGAGGTTGATTTCCCTGCCGCCAATGTGCAGCCGATTGTGATAATTCCGATCGGTTCGTACGATGAGCCGAGGAATAGGCCGTTGCATGCGGATGATAAACCGGCCGTCGCGGTGCTCCCACCCGGTTGCACCGGGTTCATCGGCCCCGGAGGGCAATCCCGCACCATGGGCCTGAAACGTCTCGGCGGTCTGGGTGATCCGCCAATCGATGGTCTGGTAGTCGTCCCGGACCGGCGTTTGGGAAACCGAATGGATGAATGAAAGCGAAAAGACACCGTCTTTCGGCAGTGGATAATTCCCCAAAATCATCTGGGAAGGATAACGGCTGATCGTCAGGCATGGGTGTGCCTGATCGGAACGGTTTCCGAAAGCGCTGCAGGCGGCCAGCAACACGGCCAGCACGCCTGCAAGCAACCCGCTCATTATTTGATCAGACCTTTTTCCCGATAGTAGCGCTCAGCACCGGGATGCAGGGGAATGGATACGGATTCCAGGGCTTTTTCCAGTGAGATCTCTTTGCCCTTGACGTGCACCTTGGCCAGGGTTTCCGTGTTTTCGTAAAGGGCCTTGACAATCTCGTAGGCCACCTTGTCATCCAGCTTGTCGTGGGTGGCCCAGATGGCGCGCACGGCAATGGTCTTCACCTCTTCGGTCTGGCCTTCATAGGTGTTGGCCGGCAGGATTGTCTCCGCATAATAGGGCTGTACTTCCCGCAATTTGGCGATGGGTGCACCGGTCAACGGTATGATCTTGACGCTGTGATGGTTGGCCAGCTCCATCACGGAAGCCGTGGGAGAGCCGGCAGTGATCAGGGAGGCATCCAGGTTGCCGTCCTTGATTTTTTCCACCGACTGGGAAAATGAAGAGTAGTCCTCGGATAAATCCTTTCGATCCATGCCGTGGGCAACCATCAGATCGCCAAGAAGCTGCCACTGTCCGGATCCCGGAGAACCGGAGGAAACCGATTTACCCTTGAGATCCATGAAGGTGTTGATACCGGAATTGCCCCGAACCACCAACTGCACCGTTTCGGGATAGAGGGCGCCCAGGGCGCGGATGTTCTTGATCGCCTTGCCGTCAAACTGTTTTTCCCCTTTGTAGGCGGCATCGAGGATATCGGCGGCCACGAAGGCGGATTCGATGCCTTCTCTGCCCAGCAGGGTCGCGTTGGCCACTGACGCGTTGCCGGTTTCTGCGGTGGCCGACAATTTCTTTTCGTCGATTTCAACGGCGTTGGAAATCAGTTGGGCCAGCATGCCGCCCAGGGGATAGTAGGTTCCACCGGTTCCACCGGTAGCGATGCCGAAAAAGATCCGGCCGGCAGCCAGGGCACTGCCGGCTGTGATCATGGTCAATACCAGGGTCAAACAAACCAATAAACTCACTCTTTTCATCATACCCCTCCTTTTGCAATTGTTTGGATATAAAATTTATATTTCACCGACAAACCGGATAAACCCCGATTGACCGTTCCTATGCACAATAAATTGTCTTTTTTGTCAACATAATGTTGCTAATGAATGTTTGCGGTTTCTGTTTTCGGGTGCGCGCTGGTGGTCGGGACCCATCAGTGGTGAAAAGCAGGGTGATTCGACCTTCACATTGGCACTTGTAAATGAGGGGTCTTTTGGGTATACGCTCTGCGAGCGCAATGAGCCAGTTTATTGCATGGGAACTGACCTGCTTTCACTGGTTTTGATCATTGCGAATCGCAGATTCCAATTCATTTTGTTGATCCATTTGTATCCCGGTCGGTCAACCGCTGCAGCAGGACTCAACGGCCGCCACCGCCTTTGGAATGGGCGCTCCCAGAACGGTTGCACCGGTGGACGTTACCTGCACATCGTCTTCGATACGCACCCCGCCAAAATCAAGATAAGATTCCAGTTTGCGGTAGTCGATCAGATCGGGAAACCGGTTTGCATCGTGCCATTGTTGGATCAGTTGGGGAATGAAGTAAATTCCCGGCTCTACGGTCACCACAAACCCCGGCGCCAGGGGTTTGGCCAGCCGAAGACGGTTGATGCCGAACTGACTGTCCCGACGGATATCGTCCGTATACCCCACTTCGTCTTCTCCTAAACACGCCATGTCGTGCACGTCCAGGCCCAGCATATGCCCCAGGCCATGGGGAAAAAAGAGGGCATACGCCCCGGTCTGGACAGCGCGATCCACATCCCCGCGCATCAACCCGATGTCCTTGAGGTCCGATGAGAGACGACGGGCGGCAACCTGGTGAACATCCTTAAACGGGATACCGGGCCTCATGGCAGCCAGCGCATCCGCCTGCATCCCCAGCACGACCTCGTAGATCTCCTTTTGACGACTGGTAAACCGGCCGCCCACCGGAATGGTGCGGGTCGTGTCGCTGGCATAGCCCATTGGCGATTCCGCGCCACAATCACAGATCGCCAGGCGGCCAGCCTGCATCAGATTGTCGTGACAATGGTTGTGCAGCGTCTGGCCATGGATTGAAAAAATGGTCCTGAACGGTGGATGTCTACCTGTGCGCCCGTAAGCAAGGCCTTCTATTGCACCCACCACCTCACGCTCGTATCGTCCCGGTGTGGCCATGCGCATGGCGGTGGTCTGCATGGCGGCATTAATCACCAGTGCCGCCTCGATTTGATCCAGTTCCGCTTCGCTTTTCACCGAACGCAGGCGGATCACCGAGCGGACGAGCGTTGCCGACGTATTGCCGGCAAGGGCCGCAGGCGCCATGGCGCAAAGACCGGCCAGCTGCATCGTCTGATCCATGCGGTATGGCGGCAGAAAATGAACCGGTCGTTGTCCCTTGGTGGCCGCGGCGACAACCGCAGGCAATTGACTTAAAGGCGCACACCGGTCAACACCGATGCCCCGGCATCGCTCCAGCAAAGAGGGTTGTGAACCGCTCCAGACCACGTCATCCAGCGACATATCGTCGCCGAAAACCGTTTCCGTACCCGTTTCCACATCGATGACAGCTGCCAGGTTCGGCAGGTCGATACCCCAGAAATACAAAAATGAACTGTCCTGGCGGAAAAAATGGCAATTGTCCGGCGCATTGATCGGACTTTGTCTATTTCCCAGAAACAGGATCAGACCGGATCGGACATCCGCCTTGAGGCACTGTCGCCTGTGGGTGTATAGATCAGCAGAAAACATGAAGGAGAACCCCCTCCCCCATCACCCCCCCGGATGCACCTTCCACAAACGCTGTCTCGACATGACCGACATCTCACCTGACTGCGGCCTCACCGTCGGCTTCGTTATGGTCGGCAGGTGGCCTGCCATCATGCGGAACCGATTGCCGAAAAAAACGGCTGCCGCCGGCCGGCAGTTTTTATAACCCCGCTTTCGCTGCGCTGTCAGGCGCTGCGCTCGGCCGCACCCGCATAAACGGGCATGAGGGTTTCAAAGAGGGTCGCCATGTCACTGGCGATGGTTTGCTTTTTGTCAATGGCGGCACCTTTTTCCATCTGCTTTTCGATGCGCAGGTCGATCGTTCCAGACTTGCCGGCGGATGTTAAAAAGGCACTCAAGGATTTAACGGGTGCGTCCTTTTTATCCGGAAGACCATTCACCCATTTTTCTTTTTTGGCTTCCAATTTCCCGCTGAATCCCTGCTTGCTCAGATCACACAGATAGAGGTCGTGCGATGTGCACTGTTTATTGAGCCAGGAATTGTTTTCCGGCTTCTCCAACCAGGCCATCAATGCATGCCAGTCGCTCTTTTCGGTACTGGACAGATCGGGTGCGGGGACGTGAACACCAAAAAAAAGGCTCTTCTCTTCCACCCGGGCATAGAATTTCGCCTGAAGTTTCAGATCGGCCTGTTTCTGGCGAACGATATCAATCCAGGCGACTTCGGGCTTGCGCAGCACGGCCCATGAGTTGAATTTGAATTGTTTATTTTTTAACCTCAGGGCAACTGCACCACCGAGTTGCCCGCGACCGCGCCAGGTGGTCTTAGACACCGTATTGCTGAAGTCGGTATTTTCAAGACCGGCAAAATGTTTTCCCCCTTTGGAAGATGATGCCTTGGCTTTTTTGAGTTTCTGGGCAGCCTGGGTTATTGCCAGTTCCTTTTCGAATTGCATCCGTTCGATAATGCGCCTCTGCAGATCGATGGATGTCGATATTTCCTCGCCATCTTCCCATCGAATATCCATGGAATCCCGTCGTATGGCGAGCACTTCATACTCCCCTTTCATATTTTCATATCTTTCGCCGATTTCAAATTTAATCTCTTCTGTCATGCCGTTCTCCTTGTGGTGAAATTACGTGAGGCTAAGTTAACCGTTAAGCCATCGATTCATCGGTGTATGGGAATCTCGGTAACAAACAATTCATTGTCGTCAAAAAAAAGCTCAACACAGCGGTCTTCTTCCCCATTGGACAGGTCGATCACCGACTCGGCAATTTTTGCGGCGTAAGGCGCGATGGGATACAGGTTAGGGGTTCGCAATGCTTCCACCAGTTCATCACAGCCCGCGGCGGCAGCTCTGGCGACAACCTTTCCGTCATAGTCCTGATCGCATATCAGGTCAAAATGGTCCTCGCGGAGCCTGGATGAGTCCACTTTTTTAGTGTCTTTATCAAGCACGGCAAATTCTTTGATGTTCAATGTGTTTTTCTTTTGCGACTGACAAATGCGGTATTTCTGTCTCATTTTTCTTTCTCCAGGGATCTCCGACACCGGCCATGGCCGCCGATTCAGCATGGTATCAATGAGCCTATATGGAACCCACCCGTTTGTCAATTATTCCCCCCTTCGTCGGTGCGGCGACACCACCGGACAAACCGTCTTTTTTACGAATCCGTCACTTGATGACCTTCAGGGTGTTGCCGCGCAGCAGTCGTTTCTGGAGTTCTTTTAAGATCACATAGGATGCCTGCTCGGGAGTGATCGTATTCACGGTTGCGGTGGACATGCATGATTTCATCAACGGATCATTGCCCGGAAGGCGGAATTCGTTTCGCAGGAAAATGCCGTAGGAATGATGAAACCGGATCAGTGCCGCCTCGTTCATATTGGCCAGACGGGTTCTGTCTGCAAACGTCATATCCACCGTGAGCTTGTCAACGACTTTTTCCACGGTGGGCGGAAATTTATCCATAAAATAGTTCATGCGTATCACCCGACGAAAACCGATCAGTCGTCACAGGTAAAGGGATAAAAGTGAAAATAACAATACCCGCCGGGATCGCCGTATATCACCTCGGATTCCATCATACAGGTCCCGATCATGTTTTTAGACGCTTCAGCATAATCAGGATGTTTTTCTTCCGCCTTTTTACATGCCAGGCAAATGGGCTGGTGATCAAGGATGGACAGAATTCGCTGGTCACCGGCAGCCAGCTTCGTGTTGCATCGATTGCAGGCAACGGCACAGGACAGTTCGTGTTCCCACTGGTCTTTCATTGAATTACCCCCTTGCATTGATCACTTTTATCGAAGGGCCGACCCCACTCCATTAATAATAACGCCGCCATGGTCTTTTTCAACCCGCGCAGCCCGATTGAACCGCGATAGCGAACGCATTCCCCGCGGCTTGCCGCGGGGAGGGTTCAATCTCACGGGATGGTGGCGCATCGTTGCCCATGCCACCCGTTGAATCGATGCCATTTACGGACAGGGGCCGGTACGCCTGCCACTCATCTCGGTCACCATGGCCATCCCCATATGCTCGGTGGTCATCTCGCCCTCAAAACGGTCGCCGTGGTAGGTTATCTTCCCCTTGCCCTTCATATTGCCGGCCTGTTCGCCGCAGACCACCGACCAGGACACCGTGCTGCCGGTTGTCTTCATGTCGGAGACCTTGCAGTCGTCCTGTCCGGGCGAGTTGTTCCGGGGAACGGCATTGTCCTTGGTGATACACTGGGAAAAGGTCATCGGGGGAATGGTCATGCCCTGCATTTTCACCTGAGAGGTGATCTCCCACATACCATCCTGCATGTTCATTTCTGAACCGGCGTAAACTGCGTTGCAAAAACTTACGAGCCCCAGACAGATCCAGATAGAAATCCGCTTAACCATTTTCATTGTCTCCTTAGTTATATCAGTCAGGAAAAATTGGCATTAGATAACAGCCCAATGGGATCTTATAGAAGACTCAGCCCCGGCCACGTCCCCTCAAGCATAGCCGTCATTTTTTTGAACCACAACGAAAAAAAAGAAAACGCTGTGACCGGATCTGTCACAACCGGATGGTAGTCTCGGAATTATCAAATTGATTAACCTTAAACGGAGGGATTTCATGAGAAAGCACGAACTGACCACCGATTATCACGATTATTTCGAGTATTTCGGGAACACTGAGATCGAACGAATCAGACGGCAGGCCGGTCGGACCCTGAGGCGGGACTGGATCATTTTTGACACCGTTGAGGAAGCCATGGATTTTTTCAACAGTAAATGCGGTGAATTCGTGGGGTATTACATGTAGTTTTAACGCGAACGGGCATCACAAACGCCAATAGTTGATGCCTTGCTTTTCGGCATCGCGCGGTTCGAAAGCACTTTTCACATCCACGACCACGGCCCGGCCGCCACCGCACAATCCGGCCAGCCTCGCCAGCCCCATATCCCGGTATGGTTTGTGGGAAACGGCCACCACCAGGGCATCTACGCCCTTGAGTTGATCCAATGCCTTCAGCTCGACACCGTAATAGGCCTTGGCTTCGTCGGGGTCCGCCAGCGGATCGTTGACCAGGACATCGATGCCGTAATCGGCCAGTTCAGCGATGATGTCAACCACCCGGGTGTTGCGAAGGTCCGGTACGTCTTCTTTGAAGGTGATGCCGAGCACGCCGACCCGGGTGCGGTTGATCCGTTTCCCCTCCTGGATCATCAGCTTGACGACCCGCTCGGCCACATATTTGCCCATGCCGTCGTTGATGCGCCGGCCGGCCAGAATCATCTCCGGATGGTAGCCGATGGATTCGGCCTTGAATGTCAGATAATACGGATCGACGCCAATGCAGTGCCCGCCCACCAGGCCGGGTCTGAAGGGCAGAAAGTTCCATTTGGTGCCGGCAGCTTCCAGCACCGCCATGGTGTCGATGCCCATGATGTCGAATATCATCGACAGTTCGTTCATCAGGGCAATGTTCAAATCCCGCTGGGTGTTCTCGATCACCTTGGCCGCCTCGGCCACCTTGAGGGAGGGCGCCACGTGGATGCCGGCCTTGACCACGCTGCCGTAAACCTTTTCCAGCAGTTGGGCCGTGGGCAAGTCGGACCCGGAAACGATCTTCATGATCTTGTCCACGGTGTGCACCTTATCCCCGGGGTTGATCCGTTCCGGCGAATAGCCGACGGTAAAATCCCTGCCGAAGAGCAATCCCGACTCCTTTTCGAGGATGGGTACGCACACCTCTTCGGTGGCCCCGGGGTAAACGGTGGATTCAAATACCACGCAACTGCCTTTGGTCAGATGGCGGCCCGTGGATTCGGACGCGCTGCGCAGGGGCGTCAAATCCGGAATGCGGTACTGGTCGATGGGGGTCGGGACGGCAACGATGATCAGCCGGCAGTCGCCAAGGGCCTGGGGATCGTCCGTGTAGACGACGGTGGCGGCGGCCATCTCTTCTTCGGAGACTTCCAGGGTCCGGTCTTTGCCGGACGTCAGTTCGGCGATTCTGCTGGATTTGAAATCGTAACCCACCACATCGAAATAACGGGAGAGATGAACGGCCAGGGGCAGCCCGACATAGCCAAGGCCCACTACCGCAATCTTTTCTTTTTTCGCCGCCAGCGCATCAAAGGTCAACATCAGCCACCTCCGCTTGGTTTTCAGCAGGTTCGCAACATAAGGACAACCGCATGCGTGTCTTGACAGTTTGCCAACTTGCGGCAACATACATCATATCTTGCCGAGATAAAAGGACAATCACCTCAAGTGAGAGAAATTGAACCCTCCGGGACATCTCACCCGTTCTACTGGTCGCCGATAAAAAAGGGCCTGAAATCCGTTTCCGGCCGTTTCAGGGCATCGTCGATCTGCGTCAGCAGGCGCTGGCGGCAACCGGGCAGACGCCCTTCCAGATTGATGTAATTGGTGTAGTGATCGCTGGTCAGGCGCGATGGGGCGTCCAGCAGCCGGATCATCCTGGCCGCCTCTTCAAGCACCCCGTGAGGTCCCAGCAGCTGAAAGGCGCCGCTTTCAACCCACTTGAGCAGGGGTGTATTGAGCTTGGGCACGAAGGTCCGCAGGCGGATGAAATCCGGCGCAATGCGGTTGAGTGCGTCGGCGGTCCGGGTGGCGTGCGCCAGGCTACCGGCCACACCGCCGATGCCCAGAATGACGTAAAGGCTCAGCTGGATGCCGGCGGCCATGGTCCACCGCCCGGCTTCCACCTGCTGCCTGGCCGTCGTGCCTTTACGGATCAGCCTCAGGATCTCGTCGTCCCCGGACTCCAGTCCCACGTGGATACGGCTCAACCCCGCATCGGCCAGGCGCTTCAACGCATCAGGGCCCTTTTTGTGGATGTACTGGCTCGAGCCGTATACGGTAATGCGTTCCAGGTGCGGAAAGATGTGCCGGGCATGGGCACAGATGCGGCAAAGGGCATCCGTGGGCATGGCGATGGTGTTGCCCGCCGGGAAAAAAAGCGTCCGGACGCCGCTGCCGTGAAGGGTCCGGGCATGGTCCAGATCATTGATAATGTCCGCCACCGCCCGCACCCGGTATCGCGGGCCGTTCTTGTAGACCATACAGAAGGTGCAGCGGTTGTGGGGGCAACCGATGGTGGCCTGGACCAGCAGTGAGTTGGCCTCGCTGGGGGGACGATAGATGGGACCTTCGTAGTGCATGGGAGTGCCTAACCTGGTTAATCCGCAAACAAACAATTGCATGCATCAAATTTTGAACCAATAAATTTCAATATCCAAATCTCAAATCTCAAATAAATTCCAAATTACAATTTCCAACTCTCAATCAAGATCGAATACAGACTGTTGCTTGCTATTATCGACATTTGCAATTGCCAGTCGCACGGTTTGGAATTTTTATTTTGGGTTATTGTGATTTATTTGTCATTTGGTTTTTGTCTATTGTTATTTGATTTTTGTAGCTGGAGCTGTTTTAACAGCTGCCGAAGCTCCCCCGGACGCAAATGCCGCCAGGATCCTTTCCCAAGGTTGCCCAGCTTCAAATCAGCCACGCGGATGCGATGGAGGCGGACCACCCGGTTGCCCACTTTTTTCACCATCCTGCGGATCTGACGGTTCTTGCCCTCCATCAAAACGATACGGAAACGATTGCCGGAGACGCGGCGCACCCGCGCCGGCCGGGTCATGACACCGGACAGCGGCATGCCTTTTTGCATGGCCGCAAGGGCCTGATCGGCAAGCGGCCACTGCACGGTCACGTCGTACTCTTTTTCGTGGTCGAAGGAGGGGTGGGAGAGGCGGTGATGGATGCGGCCATCGTTGGTCATCAGCAGCAGCCCGGTGGAATCCTTGTCCAGCCGTCCCACCGGAAAAAGCCGCTGGGGCAGGTCGACCAGATCCGTCACCACCGGTTCCCCCCGGTGCTCGCAGCTGGCCACAATGCCTTCGGGCTTGTTGAGCATCACATAGATGAGCCGATCCGGTTTGCCCACCGGTACGCCGTTGAGGTGCACCACGTCGGTCTCGGAATCGACCTTGGTGCCCAATGTAACCACCACGGTTCCGTTGACGGTAACGTTGCCGGCCAGGATGTGCGCCTCGCCTTTGCGCCGGGAACACGCCCCGGCTTCGGAGAGGTATTTTTGCAGGCGAACCATTGCCATGGCTGGGGTTGCGGCCTTTCGTCAGGACCGGTAATCGGCGTTGATCTTCACATAATCCAGGGAAAAGTCACAGGTCAGCATGCTCGCGCTCCCCTGCCCCAGGTTCAAATCCAGGGTGACTGAGAATTCCGGTTTCCTCAGCACCCCGGTGGCCTTTTCTTCAGCCTTCGAACCGCAGCCCATGCCGTTTTCGACCATCTGCACATCGTCGAAATAAAGATCCAGCCGCTCCGGATCCAAAAAAACACCGGCACGCCCGGCCGCCGCGATGATGCGTCCCCAGTTGGCGTCCTCCCCGAAAAAGGCCGTCTTGACCAGCGGCGAGTGGGCAATCGTGTCGGCAATCGCCCGGGCATCCTCATCGGAGCGGGCCCCGCTGACCGTCAGGTCGACCACCTTGGTGACCCCCTCGCCGTCCTTGACCATCTGCCGGGCCAGATCCATGCACAGGTCATCCAACAGCCGCTGAAAGGCAGCCATGTCGATGTCCGTTTCGATCCTTGCCCCGGAGGCGCCGTTGGCCATGAGAATCACCGTGTCGTTGGTGCTGGAATCCCCGTCGATGGTGATGCGGTTGAAAGACCCGTCCACCGACCGCTTCAGCACCAGTTGAAGACTCGGATACGGGGATGTCGGCGTCCGTGCAGATAAAGCAAAGCATGGTGGCCATGTCCGGCCGGATCATGCCGGCGCCCTTGGCCACGGCGACGATGCTGTATGAAACACCGCCCGCCGAACCTTCACGCGCGGCTGTTTTGGGCCGGGTGTCGGTGGTCATGATGGCGCGGGCCAAATCGGGCAACCCGTTTGGACTCAGGCCGCCGGCCAGGGCGGGCATGGCCGCCTCGACCTTGTGGATGGGAAAAGGGGCGCCGATCACACCGGTGGAAGCCACCAGCACCTGCTCGTCGGGCAGGTTCAACACCCGGGCAGCCGCAGCGGCCATGGCGTCGGCGGCGGCCAAACCCTGCGGGCCATTGGCACAATTGGCATTGCCCGCATTGACGATCACCACCCGGGCCGTACCGGATTTGACCCGCTCGCGGTCCAGCTTCACGGGTGCCGCCTGGACGCGGTTTCGGGTGAACACCGCCGCCACCCGCGCCGGCCGGTCGGACACCAGCATGCCCAGGTCGAGGTTACCGTTTTTCTTGATGCCGGCGGCCATGCCGCAGGCAGTGAATCCATTACAGGTCAACGGAACCATAGCGGTTTCCTTCGTTGGGTTCGTTGGGTTCGTTGGGTTTGTTGGGTTTGTCTTTCCACTTGATCCCGTGATTCCTCGAATCCGTCAATCCTTTGTTTTTCATTGCTCAAATATCGCCCGTTGTCAATCGGGGAAAAGCGTCAACAGCTCTTGCAAACCGATCATAGATGGCATAAAAAGCGCCTGTCTGTATGATCGCACCGACTGGGTTCTGCGTTCTGCGTTCTGGGTTCGAAATTCAAAACCTCTGAACCCTGAACCCCTAACCATAGGAACATAAAAAAATTTCAAAAAACAAATACCAAAAGACAAACAAACAACAATACTCAAAACTAAAATTCCAAACCCCTGCTGGTTTTTGACCTTGCTTGAGATTTAAAAATTGGAATTTGGAATTTGTTTGGAAATTGTGATTTGAAGTTTGTGATTTTTCTGAGTTTGAACCCCGAACCCCGAACCCCGGAGCACCCCATGTCCAAAAAGCCAATCTGTGAGCATTGCCACACCCCCCTGACGCTGAAACGGACGTGACGGTCGGTCATTTTCCGCTGCACGGGCTGCAGCGCCGACTATCCGCTGGCCAAATTCATCCATCTCATGGACGACGCCATGGAGCAGCAGTTGGCCGGACTGCGCTGTGACAGAGTATAGCCGACATGATGATCCTCAACAACCTCTTCCCGGTATTCGCGCTCATCGGTCTGGGGACCCTGCTCAAACACTTTCACATGACCGGCGAGCGTTTTCTCCAATCCTCGGACCGCCTGGTCTACTTCATCTTTTTCCCGATTATGCTCTTCTGGAAGATCGGTTCGTCCCCCTCGGTGGACAACAGCGCCACCGACCTGATTGCCGCCGCCATATGCGCCGCGGCCATCGTCTACCTCGTCAGCGCGGTCTGCCTGAAATTGTTCAATGTGTCGAATTTCGCAGCCGGTTCGTATTCACAATGCTGCTACCGGTCCAATACCTACGTGGGGATGGCCGTGATCTTGAACGCCCTTGGCGAAGCGGGCGTATCGCGATACGGCATTCTCATCGGGTTCATCATTCCCATCGTCAACGTACTGGCCGTATCCACCTTAATCTGGTATTCCGGTCAAGCCATCGACACCCGCAAGCGGCTGCGCATCACGCTGCGCGCCGTGGTTTCCAATCCGCTGATCATCGGCTGCCTCGCCGGTATGGCCTATTCCCGTTTCATCGGTGAGTTCCCGGTTTTTCTGGACAACACATTTCGCCTGGCCGCCATGGTGACGCTGCCCCTGGCCCTGCTCTCCATCGGCGGCACATTGACCCTGAAAAACCTCAAAAACCACCTGGGACATGCCTTTTTAGGGTCCGTCATCAAGCTGCTGGTGCTGCCGGTGGTTGGTTGGTTTTTCCTCAAGGCATTTGACGCCGCGCCCCTCTCTTTTCAGGTGGGGATGCTCTTTTTCGCCCTGTCCGCCTCCCCGGCAACCATCGTGCTGTCTTCCCAGCTCAACAGCGACACTGAATTCGCATCCGCGGCCATCGTCCTGTCCACGCTGTTGTCTTTCTTCTCCTTGAGCATTGTGCTATTGACGTTTTAACGCGTGCCCATCCAAAAACAGTCTTTTTGCTCGATATCGGCGTTATACTCAAAATTTTATCCTCGGAATATCAACCATATGCCTGCGGTAAAATTTTTCGCATGCCTTGATCTCGAACAAAAATCCTCGCTTTTGAATAGACACGAAGGTACAGGAGGGGGCCTTTTGGGTGAAGCCACACGACAGACATTCCGATTGATCATCGAATACGACGGTTCGGCCTTCCATGGCTGGCAGCGCCAGACGAAAGACCGCACGGTTCAGGAAACCATCGAAAAGGCCCTGGCCGTCATGACCCGGGAAAAGGTGACGGTCATCGGCTCTGGCCGCACGGATGCCGGCGTCCACGCCCTGGGCCAGGTGGCCAGCTTCAGAACCCGTTCCCGCCTGGATGCGGCAGTTTTTGTCAACGGTCTGAACAGCCTGCTGCCCGGTGATGTGGTCGTGCACGCATGCTGACCGGATGCCCGACAGCTTCCACGCCCGCTTCGACGTGACATCCAAGCATTACCGCTACCATATCCTTAACCGGTCCATTGCACCGGCCATCGGCCGGCAGTTCGTCTGGCACATCCGCAAGCCGCTGGACACGGCGGCAATGTCCCAAGCTGCCAGGATGCTGATCGGCACTCACGATTTCAAGGCTTTTGAGGGCACAGGAAGCCCCCGGGATCATACCGTCCGGACGGTAACCGATTCAGCCGTCACGGCAACCGGCGGCGGCAATCTGACCTATGATATAAAAGCCAACGGGTTCTTGCGGTACATGGTCAGAAATATCGCCGGAACGCTGGTGGAAGTGGGTTTGGGAAAACGATCGGTTCCTGACATCCAAGAGATTTTGCTGTCCAAAGACCGCTCACAGGCCGGTGCCACGGCTCCTCCGCATGGGCTCTTTTTAATGGATGTGGTCTACGGCGGACCTGACCGTTGAACCCACTATCAATCAACCCGTTTTTCAGACGGCGCAAAAAGCACCTTGTCCTGAATCAGTTTCAAGATATCCTCCCGTTGCATGCCCATTTCCTCGCCAAGAATCAATTCCGTGTGTTCGCCCAGCAGCGGTGGCCGACGCCTTGCCGACGTCGACGCATCTGAGAACTTGTACGGGAATCCCAACTGCGGGATTTCCTTTTCGATGGGGTGCGGCATAGTGAACGTCATGTCCCGGGCCTTGACATGGGATGAGGCGAACACCTCCTTCATGTCGAGAATCGGTCCGCAGGGAATACCGGCCTCCTCGAACAGCTGCAACCACTCCCGGCTGGTTTTGGTCGTCATTTTCTCCTCAAAAATCGGCATGATCTCATCACGGTGCCGGACCCGGTCGTTATTGGTGGCAAATCGCGGATCCGCAATCAGGTGCGCAAGGTCCCAATAAATTGCAAAACTTGGCATACATGACCTCACTTGTGGCTGCCACCTGAACCCAGCGTCCGTCCGAAGCCATGAACGCCCTGGCCGGCACCCGGTGAATGTGGTCCAGCCCCCATCGCTCGGGGGCTTTTCCCGTAGTGAAATAATCCATGGCCATGATGGTCAGCCAACTGACCACACCGTCATACAGGGAGACATCAATATACTGCCCCTTACCGGTTTCCATGCGATGGATCGTGGCGGCCAAGATGGCGGTAACCGCATGGGAGGCTGCCGTAAGGTCCGTGACGGGTAGGCCGATTTTAACGGGCGGCCCATTGCGCTCACCGGTGATGGACATCAAACCGGTCATCCCCTGAATGATGGGATCATAGGCCTTTTTGTTGCGATACGGCCCATCCTGGCCGAAACCGGATATGGCGCAATAAATGATCTGCGGATTTTCCTTTTTCAAGGTATCGTAATCGATACCCAGTTTGGCGGCCACACCCGGCGTAAAATTCTCCACGACAACATCCGCCTCGGCGGCCAGCTTCAGGACGATCTTTCTGGCCCGCGGGTCTTTCAGGTTCAGGGCAATGGATCGTTTGTTGCGATTGAGCGCCAGAAAATAGGCGCTGACCCCGTTTTTCATCATCGGGGGCCAAAAACGACTTTCATCCCCGTTGGGAGGCTCGATCTTGATGACCTCCGCACCCAGATCCCCCAACATCATCGTGGCGAAGGGGCCGGACAACACGCGGGTAAAATCGAGTACTTTCATTTTTTTCAGCAGGGGTGTGCCTTCCATGATACCAATCCCATTTATGGTTGAGGTCGATAAACCAGATCATCGGAGACGTCTTTGTGTTTATTCAAAAGGAGCCGCTCCTTCCCGTTCTGGTCCTGTTAACTGCAATCATAGGCCTGCAAGTCCCTTCCCTCGGTAATTGTCGCGAGCCAACCGCCCCCTATTTGCGCAGGCTGAATTTCTTCTTGAATATGGATCTGGCAATCATATTCTTCTGGGCCTGGGTGGTGCCGCCGCCAATCTGAAACATGCGTACGTCCCTGAACATGCGCTCGAGGGGCAACGATTGCGAATATCCGGCTGCACCGAACATCTGCAGGCTCTCACTGACCACGTCCAGCGCCGCGTGCCCGGTGTAGGCCTTGGCCATGGACGCTTCATCCATGTGGGGCAGCCGAACGTTATTGGGCAGTTCCCTGGCATTGCAGGCGGCCCGGTAGATCAGCAACCGGGCGGCGTTAAGCTCGGTCTCTCCATCCGCCATCATCCATTGAAGGCCCTGAAACTCGGATATCGGACGGCCGAAGGCATGTCTTTTTTTCATATGCTCAATGGCCAGATCATGGGCGCCCTGGGCGATCCCCAAGGCCACCGCACTGGCGCCGACCCGCTGCCCATTGTAGCCGTACATCAGTTTTTTAAAGCCTTCGTTGCCATCCCCGTGGACCACCACGTTTTCGGCAGGCACCACGCAATTATTGAAAATCAGCTCGGTCTCCGGGATACCTCTCAAGCCCATGGCGTTTTCCACGGTACCAAAGGTAAAACCCTGGGTTCCCTTGTCCACCAGGATGCCGCCGATACCCAGATCTTTGCCCTCCTCGATGAACCGACAAAAAATCAGGTTGGTAACCGAGATACCGCCGCCGGTAATCCAGTGTTTGGTGCCGTTGATCACATAGCTGTCACCTTGTTTGTCGGCAGTTGTGCTAAGGTCGGTAAGGGCGGTTCCGGCTTCCGGCTCCGTCATGCCGATGGCCGGTTTGTCACCTTCCTGCAGAATTCGCTGGGCCACCAGTTTGCGTTGCTCGTCGGTGCCGTAGGCCATGACACAACCCAACGCCCCCATATTGGTTTCCACGATCGCACGGGCGGTGACACCGCAGTACTTGGCCGTGGTTTCGATGGCCAGGACCGCGTCGATCAGTGAGCTCCCCTGGCCTCCATAGGCTTCGGGAATGGTCATGCCCAAAACACCCATTTCCCGGAGCTGGTGGATGTTTTCCCACGGATATTCATGATTTTCATCCCAACGTGCGGCCTTTTGGGTGAATACCTTCCTGCCGACATCGTCAAGCGAGGCGACAATCTGTTTCTGCGCTTCGGTAAGTTGAAAATCCATCGGTCAATCGCGCTCCTTTTCTGGGTTTAAATGGTTTCGACAAGCGGCCATCGACTGGCTGGCGATAACATGCAGTTGTCCATTGGTTTTCACCGCTGTTAAATGCCGATGGGCTGTTTTTCGAATAGGCATGAGCAAGCAACGTGCCACGTGACAAAAATCAGTCTAAACCATCTGAAATACATAAGATCGGATAATTGTAAGAATGAATTATTTATTTGTATAATGTCAATTATGACATTATAATAATACCATATTTAAAATATATCTCAACTTTGTAGTTTCATTTACCTGGCAGCCTCCTGGGTACCCTGACCAGTGAAGGAACGTTTCAATGCCCCATCAACAGAAAAAATATCGGTTCGCGCTTGTTTCCCACTCCATCGAAGTGGTCAACATTGTCAGAAAAAACTCGGATCTTGAGACCGAAGATATGTTTACCACCATTGTTGGCTTGGAAGATGCGGTCTCAACGGCCAAGTCCCTTATTCAGGATGGGTATGAAGTCATCCTCGGACACGGCGGCACCGGCGGAATGATCGCCAGGAGTATCGGCCAGCCGGTGGTAAACATTCCCATCACCATGCTCGAAATTATCACGGCGCTTTTAAAGGCCGTCAAATTGGGTAAAAAAATCGGGGTCACCAGCTTCGCGGCTGGACGCGAGGGCTTCGAGATCATCCGGGACGTCTTGGGTCTGGATGTTCAACAAATCGTCTTCAACAGCCAGGCAGAGCTTGAAGAAGGCGTGGAAAAGGCGGTTGACGGCGGCGTCGATGTTATCGTCGGAGGGGGCATCAGCCGCAAGATCGCCGCCCGGCTTCAGGTCAGCGCCGTGATCATCGAACCTGGAAATCAAATCGTACAGGAGGCATTGAGCCAAGCCAGAGCATTGGCCGTCGCACGGCGCAAGGAGGTCGAGTATCATGAACGACTGCAAACCATCTTCAAGATAATGGAAGACGGCATGATTGGTGTGGACGCGATCGGCCAACTCAATTTCTATAACCAGACTGCCGAATCCATGCTCGGAATCAATCTGGAGCCACATCTGGGACTGTCCGTTCCCGAGTTGGCCGATGCCCTGGGGCTTATGGACGTTCTTGCTTCCGGGACGAAAAAAACCGATGAGATCATCAAGGTGCGAGACAACGAGTTGGTTCTCAACTGCCTTCCCATTATCGTCGATGGCAAGGTCAGTGGAGCTGTCAGTCTGTTAAAGGAAGGCAGCGCCATCCGCGATATCGACCGGAAGTTGCGAGAACGCATCTACCGAAAAGGATTTATCGCCAAACACACAATGGCTGATATCATTGCGGTGAGCCCCGGCATGCGAAAGCTCCTCTCCAAGGCAAAACGATTCGCCAAAACGGAAGCAGCCATCTTGATTGGCGGGGAAACCGGTACGGGAAAGGAATTTCTCACCCACGCCCTGCATAACATCAGTCTTCGCCAAAAAGCACCTTTCGTGGCAATCAATTGCGCCGCCCTTCCGGAAACACTGTTGGAAAGCGAACTTTTCGGCCACGAGGAAGGCGCCTTTACCGGCGCGAAAAAAGGCGGCAAAATCGGGCTGTTCGAGTTGGCCAACCACGGTACGATTTTTTTGGACGAAATCGGTGACATCTCTCCCAAGCTTCAGGTGCGACTTCTGCGCGTTCTGGAAAACAAGGAAGTGATGCGGGTCGGGGGAGACAAGATTGTACCGGTTGATGTACGTGTCATCAGTTCCACCCACAAAGACCTGAACCAGGAAGTACTCAAGGGGCGCTTCAGGAAAGACCTGTACTATCGTCTCGCGATCCTGAGGCTAACCATCCCGCCGTTGCGCCAGCGCATGCAGGACATCCCCGAGTTGTTGGCGCCGCTGCTGAAAAACTATCAAAAGCAATTGTCCAGCATCACCGCTGCCATATTCGAACGGATACAATCCTACCATTGGCCCGGCAACATCAGGGAATTGAATTCAATGGTTGAAAGTTACCTGATCCTATTGGGCAACCGCCGAAGCGACGAAGGCCTCTTTATCGAGCTTTTTGAAGAATACAGGGATCCCGGAGGACGCGGAGGCAGGCCTCCGTCCGTTGGCAGGTATGCCACACCATCGGTTGCCAGCGCCCTGACAGACGAGGAAACCGATGCCCGCACCCTGGCAGAACTTGTGGAAGGCCATAAACTGAACATCATTCGCCAGACCCTTCAGGGATGCGGCAACAACAAAACCCTGGCAGCCAAAAGCCTTGGTATAAGCACCAATACGCTGTGGCGGGCGCTAAAAAAAGGGCAAGAAAAAAGCTGAACGGCTGCAACGTCCAGACTGATACCGATCTATGATGGACGTGACAGACGAGTGAAAACACATTCTACGATAGAGGGTCCGTACCGCAACCCATAGCGGTGCCGCACCCCATTCCACCTCTGAATAAGACGCCCGTTTCCGGGACCCATCAATATCTGATTCGTTCTTGACACCTATCGTTTATCTGTATTAGTATGGGCTCATCCTTCCGATTCCATTACTAATTTAATGCCATCCAACCTCTTGGGCCAATTGGTATTGGGAATGAATGAGTCTACCCACAAAAAGATAAAACGAACGGCAATCCGCAGGCTTGCCGATAAACTGCTTCAGGTGCAGCTCGAGAAATACTCCCGCCTGATCCAGGCCGGACAAATCATTACCTCTGAATTGAATGTTGACGCCCTGTTCGATGTCATCTCCGATCAAACCGGCAAGATTCTGGATGTCGAACGATGCTCGATTTTTTTAATCGATGAAAATGAACAAAATCTTTGCTCGTTCGTTGCCGCAGACATGGAATCCGATCAAATTCAATTTTCGACTGACCAGGGCATCGCCGGATGGGTATTTTGCAACCGAACGCCCCAGGTCGTCAACAATGCCTATGCCGACCCACGTTTCTACAGGGAAGTGGACAAAAAAACGGGGTTTCGAACGGTCAATATACTCTGCGTTCCCTTGGTCGGTCATCGTAGAAATTGCATCGGAACCATGCAGGTGCTCAACAAGAAAGGGGGGGATTTCACCGAAGACGATGTCGACATCCTGACCTACATGGCAAGCTACGTGACGGTCGCCCTTGAGAACTCATTTCTTTATGAAGAGTTGAAGGAGACTGACAGGGCCAGGCAGAAAGTGGTCAATCACCTGTCGCACGAGCTGAGAACACCCTTGTCGATTCTAGCATCCGTGTTGACCCGGTTTGCCGACACCGCCCATGACCAGGATCTGACACACCTGATCAAGACGGTTGAAAGGGGCCGGCGGTGTGTCGACAGGCTCAACCATATCCAGGAGAAGGTGGAGGACATCGTAGGCAGAAAAATTGTCGACTGCGAAAAACAATATACGAGAATTTTCGAGGATCTGATCAATCTGGTTGAGGAGACCGGTGAAGACACGACATTTCAGTGCGGACCGGTGGCTGAGCAAGTCATCGATCGCATTAAATCCATTTTAAAATTTGAACCGGAGAGAATCGAAACGATCCGGGTCGATCTCTTCCTGAAAGACATTTACAATCATGCCGTTAAGATTATCCAGGATCGACGCTTAACGGTTTCGCTGGCCATTGAAGACGGTCTGTACATAAAAATGGACAAAAAGGTCCTCAAAAAAATTTGTGGCGGTCTGTTGAAAAATGCCATTGAAAACACCCCCGATGAGGGAACGATAAAATTGACCGCCGGGACCACAGCAGATGATATTTTTTTAGAAATTCAGGATCATGGCGTTGGCATTACATCGGAAAACCAAAAAAATATTTTCAAGGGATTCTTTCACACCCAGCCGACCCGGCACTATTCATCAAAAACACCCTATGCCTTTAACGCCGGCGGTACAGGAACCGACCTTCTGCGAATGCGGACCTATGCGGAAAGGCTTGGGTTCACCATCGATTTTTCGAGTCAGCGCTGTCGATTCTTGCCGGGTGATGCCGATGCCTGCCCGGGCAGTGTATCATTGTGCAAAAACATAACGGCTGCGATGGACTGTATTGGCTCGGGGGGCAGTTTGTTCACGGTCAGATTCCCCAGGATGGGATGATTGCTTGACAATCCATATGTTTAATTAACCAGGAAAGAGAGGACTCACGGATGAAAGACAAAGTCACGCTGAAAGGTAAAAAGATACTGGCCGTCGACGATGAACCTGACATTTTAGAATCCATCGAAGAGGTACTTGAACACTGTGACGTCGACACCGCCAACGATTTCAAAACGGCCAAACAACTGCTCAATTCTAAAACCTACGATTTGATCGTGCTCGATATCATGGGCGTTCAAGGCTATGATTTGCTGGAGATCGCTAGAGAAAAAAATAGTCGTGTAGTCATGCTCACCGGCCATGCCCTCAGCCCCGACAACTTTGCCAAATCGATGGACGGCGGTGCCGATGCATACCTGCCCAAAAACAAGCTGGCTGAGTTGGACGTGTTCCTGGAAGATGTCTTGAACGATGATCGTCAACAACCCGGGGTGCTCGGCATGTGGTTCGATCGCGTCAAGGGATACTATGAAAAGAAATTCGGCCCCGGCTGGCTCGATGAATACAAAGGGTCCTGGCACTAGCAGGATCAGGGCACCCACCTGAGGCGGCATATGGGTAAAAACGATAGTCGAACGTAAACAGAAGTAAATCCTCTTGGAGGTCCGTTCACGATGGAGCGAGAAATGAACAGGAATCGTCTTCATCAGTTTTTTAGATCGTTAAATCCGGTGGATTGTGTCCAAACGGTGCTGCAGCATCGACGGGTTGCCCTCGCCGTCATTGCCGCGGTGACCCTCCTGTTCGCCGCATTCATTCCCCGCCTGGCATTCAAGACGTCGATACACGACCTGATCATCGAGGATCTGCCCGAAAACGGGCAGTACGAATCATTCAAGGCGGTCTTCGGATCGGAAGCGATCATCCGCGTGGTGGTCAAATGCAACAATGTTTTCGATCCGCTCAACTTTAAAAAAATCGCCGGTCTGGAAGACGCCGGAAAAAAGATCAACGGCGTTCAGCGGGTCATCGGGCTGCCGGGCATCAAGGACGCGGTTGACCTGTCCGGCAACTGGCCCATGGAAAAATTCGTGGCCTTCGTCTCCGGGGTTGAGCTTTTCAAACACAATCTGATTGCCGACGGACCACAACACCACGTCGATCACCCTGGTGCTCGACAAGGATGCGGCGCAGGACGAAGTCATCGATGCCGTTGATCGGATGATCGATGAAGCCGATAAAGATATCCGGCTTTACCAGATCGGTATGCCGCTGATTTCCCAGGCCCTGGCGCAGTTCACGCGCAGCGATTTTCTGCGCCTGCCGCCGATCACATTTCTGCTCATTGCCGTAGTCCTGCTGCTGCTCTTTCGAAACGTGCGCCATGCACTCATCCCGCTTTCCTGTGTGACCCTCTGCCTGATCTGGACATTCGGTTTGGTTTCCATCCTTGGGGTGCCGCTTTCGATTCTCACCATGATCGTTCCGGTTTTTTTAATCGCCGTGGGAACGGCCTACTGCCTGCATATCCTGGCTGAATACCGCGCCACCGCCGCATCGTCCCCTACGCCCGTTGACGCCGCCGCAATCACCTTTTCCCGGACGACCCTGCCGACCCTTCTGGCCATCCTGACCACCCTGCTCGGCCTGGGGTCCCTGTTTGTCAACCGCATATCCGCCATCCGGGAATTTGCCCTCTTCTCGTGCATCGGGATGGCCGTGTTTCTGATTCTGGTCATGACCTACCTGCCCGTCGTGCTCTCTTTCCTCCCACATGGGGTCAATGCTGCATCAGGAAAAAAGGAAGGGTCGTCGATTCTGGACCGCTTCATCGGTTGGATCATCGACCTGAATCTCAACCATCAAGGCATGACCCTGATGGTGATCGGGGGGATGGCCGTGTTCGCCGGTTTCGGACTGCTGCGCCTGCGGGCGGAAACCAATCCGGTCGGCTATTTCAAAGACGATACCCAGGTCGTCAGAAATTTCCATGACATCTACCAGGACCTCTCCGGCAGTTTTCCCGTCAATGTGGTCATGACCTCACCGTCGGAAGATTTTTTCGAAAACGCGCAAAATATCGCCGACATCGAACGGCTTCAACGATTTCTGGACACCCTGCCCGGCGTCGACAAAACCATCTCCTTCGCCGACTACCTGAAACTGGTCAACTACGCCTCCAACCGCTTCGAACCGGCCTACTATAAATTGCCCAGCGAGTCCTGGGAGCTCAGGATGCTGATGAACACCTACAAATCCATGCTGGGCATGGACCTGTTCAACGCCTTCATGGGGCCGTCGTTGTCACAGGCCAACATTCTGCTGCTGACGCACATATCCAGTTCCAAAGACTTTCTGGACCTGCGCCAGGCGATCCTGCGCCACGTGGGCGAGGCCTTCAACCGGGATCTGACCTGGGACGTCACCGGGTTCGGCATCGTCATCTCCGCCAGCAGCCACCACCTGGTGTCCGGGCAGGTCAAGAGCTTTTTGATGACCATGGCCGTCATCTTCATCATCATGTTCGCCCTGTTTCTCTCGTTCAAAGTGGGTTTGATCGCCATCGTCCCCAACCTGTTCCCCATCGTGATCAATTTCGGCCTCATGGGCTGGTTCGGCATCGAATTGTCCATGGCGACCAGCCTCATCGCCAGCATCGCCATCGGCCTGGCCGTGGACGACACGATCCACTACCTGGTGCGCTTCAACCGTGAATTCCAGAAAGACCTCGACGACAAGCGGGCCCTGAAAGAGACCATCGCCCACATCGGGCGTCCGATCATCTTCACGACCCTGACCATCAGCACGGGCTTTTTCATCCTGGCCTTCTCCGGTTTCAAGCCCACCGCCATTTTCGGTACGATGATGGTCATTACCATGCTCTCGGCCCTGGTGGGCGATCTGATCCTGCTGCCGATCCTGATGCAGCGGGTCGAACTGGTGACCCTCTGGGATCTGGTAAGGATCAAGATGGGCGGGGAAACCGGCCTGGGCATCCCCCTCTTCCAGGGACTGTCGCGGGCCGAGGTTCATTCGATCATCATGGCCGGCACGTTAAAGAAGGTCCGTGCGGGGGAGTCCCTGTTCTACAAGGGGGACCGGAGTGAATCCATGTATGCGATCATCTCGGGCGGCTTCGATGTCATCGACTACGACCCGACCTGCACGCTGGGCAGTCACGAAGCCATCCAGAAGTGCATCGCCAAAGTCGGCACCGGTGACATCCTGGGTGAAATGGGGCTGCTGCGTTCCGCGCCCCGCTCGGCCACCGTCATGGCAACCAAGGACAGCGAACTGCTGCCGATCAACTGGAAGGTGATCCAGCGGATGCAGTGGCTCTATCCGCCCACCGCCCAGAAGTTCTTTGTCAACATGATGGGCATTCTGTGCGACCGGGTCGAACGCCTGACCACCTGCCTGGCCAATGAGAGCATGGTGGACGACCTGACCGGCTTGAACAACCGCAAGGGCTTCATCAGATCACTCAAGCAGGAAGCCAACCGTGCCCATCGGCTCCAGGAAACCCTGGTCATGGCTGCGATCGGGGTCCGCTTCGACGATGCGGCCGGCAACCCTGTTGACAGTATTAAAAATGACGTCTTGCGGGGCATCGGCGATACCATCACCGGTACGATCAGGCGCTGTGACATGGTCGGCCGGGCTGATACCAATACCTTTGCGATACTGATTTCCAGCGGATCCGGCAAAGATACCGGTGTGGTCATGCAGCGGATTGGAAACGATCTTAAAAAGTTGCAGGCCCGTTTAGAGAAAACCGCCGCCTTCTCGATCGACATCAAGGCCACCACACTCCGATTGGAGGCGGATAACGATGGTGAAACGCTTCTCGAAGAGATATTGCATCGGCTGAAAACCGAGGATGACCGGCTGTTGTCGTTTAATACCGAATCCGCGAACTGACAACCAAACGATGTACGGAACCCTGGACCAGGCGTTGGTTATTCTCAGAGTCGATTGGCTTGGTTGAAAGTTCATCGGTTGATCGAAATCCCAAATATCAAATTACAAATATCAAACAATTTCCAATAACCAAAACTTTAAAATCCAAACAAGGCCTCGCCCCGGAAGGTTTTGGTTATTGAATATTGGAATTTGAGATTTATTTGAAATTTGGTGCTTGTGATTTGTTATTTTGACTCAAATTACTGCTGCCTCTGGTCAAACCCTAAAGACATGGTATTATACGATTAAACAAAGGATGGTAACCATGTTAAACCTTCAGAAAGTCAAGTCAGACTATTGCAAAACCTGTATCCAGGAGACCTATCAACGGACTTACAGCGACATGGAGAAAGGCCTGGGCAACATCATCGTCTGGACGGCGCACCTGGCCCTGGAAAACATCGCCAATTCCGATGCGCTGTATCACGACATGGAGCACACCATCATGGTGACCCTGGCCGGGCAGTCGATTTTAGAGGGCAAGCACCTGTCGGAAGGGGGGGTATCCCCTAATGACTGGGCGCATTTAATGATTGCCCTGCTGTGCCACGACATCGGTTATGTCAAGGGGATATGTGCGGATGACGATGGCTATCTCCTGGCAACCGGTAGCGGCAAGAAAACGGTCACACTCCCCGAAGGCAGCACCGATGCCCAGCTGGCGCCTTACCACATCGACAGGAGCAAACGTTTCGTTCTCGAACGGTTTGGGAAAAGGATGCTCAGGGAGTCGGGCGGTATGCTGGACGCCAAACTGATCGCCTCGTACATCGAGATGACCCGCTTCCCCGTTCCCGATGATGACCGGCATACGGACACCTCCGGATTCCCCGGGCTGGTGCGTGCCGCCGATTTCATCGGTCAACTGGCCGACCCCAACCGGCTGCAGAAATGCACGGCCCTGTTCTATGAGTTCGAAGAACTGGGACTCAACAAGAAGCTTGGCTACAAGACGCCCGGGGACCTACGGAAATGCAATGCGAAATTTTACTGGGACATTGTCAGCCCCTACGTTCAGGAAGCCCTCGGGTACCTGAAGGTGACCCACGAGGGCAAACAGTGGATCGCCAACCTGCAATCCAACGTGTTCGGCAATTACCTGTTCGCGGATGGGTCGCGGCAAATGCCCGAGTATCCAGAACTAAATCATAAGACCATATCTAAAAAATAATCTAAATGCTCATGAAGGCAAGGTGACGGAAACCCGATGAAATTGCCTCGCATTCCGACCTACCTGAAAGGCGTTGCCACCGTCACCGTTCTGTCTGTCGCCCTGACCATTTTCCTGTTTCGAATCGACGTACCCATCCTGCACCTCTTCGAGTTGAAGCTCTACGACCTGCGTTTCCTTCAACGGGGCAATCGGCAGCCCTCACCGGCAATCGCCCTGGCACTGATCGATGAAAAAAGCCTCGACCAGGAGGGCCGCTGGCCGTGGCCGCGTTCCACCATCGCTGCCCTGGTGGACCGGCTTTCCGAGGACGGCGCCAAGGTGATCGGCTTCGACATCGGCTTTCTCGAGCCGGAGGAGAACGCCACCGCCACGGTACCCCAAGGATTTGCAGAAGCACTGACCCGCTTGAATGCGGCCGAGGAACGACCGGACGGTCGAGCACCCGGGCGTGTCCGAAAGGACATCAACGACCGGATTCTGGCCGATTCAATCCGCCAGGCCCGCTCGGCCACGGTGCTCGGTTATTTCTTTCACATGAGCCCGTCGGACTTGAACTACGACATCGAAAAGAGTGAAATCGACCGGCAGCTGGCGCTGATCGGCAAGATCCAGGTATCCCATGATTCTCCAGGAGGACCCGGACTCGTCCCGGCTGCCGTTTATCACCGCCTATGCGCCGGAAGCCAACTTGAAGCTATTGTCCGACGCCGCCGATGCAGCCGGATTTTTCACCGTGGCCAGCGACCGGGACGGCGTGGTCCGCAACGTGCCCCTGATGATCAAGTGCGGCGAGGACCTCTTTCCCCACCTGACGGTGCAGTGCGCCTGGCACTACCTGGACCGCCCCCAGCTGATCGTGAACGTCCCGCACTACGGTGTGGAAGGGGTCCAGATGGGCAACCGGTTGATCCCCACCGACGAAAACGGGCTGCTGCGGATCAACTACCTCGGCCCGGCCGGAACCTTTCCCCACTATTCCATCACCGACATTTTAAAAGGCAAGACGCCGGCCGGAACGTTCACCGACCGGATCGTGCTGGTGGGGGCTTCCGCCGTGGGCACCCACGACCTGCGCGTCGACACCGTTCAGTTCGGTCTACCCGGGCGTGGAGATTCACGCCACGGTCATCGACAACATCCTCACCGGCAGCTACATCACCAAACCCCGCTGGTCGGAGATCTTCGACCTGATCGCCATCATCACCATCGGCCTGCTGCCCGGCATTTTCCTGCCCCGGGTGAAAGCCACACTGGGGCTTTTAATTGCGCTTGGCGTCTTCGCCCTGCACGTCGTGTTCACCCGCTGGCTCTTCGTCCAGTTCGATCTGTGGCTGAACATGGTCTACCCGCTGACCTCGCTGGTCGTCAGCTACACGTTCGTGACCGTGTTCCTGTATGCCACCGTGGAACAGGACCGTAAACGAATCAAAGGCACCTTCCGGCAGTACGTGGCCCCGATGGTCATCGAGGAGATGCTCAAGGACCCCGAGCAGCTGACCCTGGGGGGCGAGGAAAAGGTGCTGACGGTGCTCTTTTGCGACCTGGAGCGCTTCACCAGCTACACCGAAATCTACGGGCCGTCGGAGATGGTCAAGATCCTCAGCGACTATTTCACCCGCATGTCCGAAGAGATCTTCAAACAGCGCGGCACGCTGAAAGAGTACGTGGGCGACGAGATCATGGCCTTTTTCGGCGCCCCCATCGAACAGGCCGACCACGCCAAACGGGCCTGCGAGGCGGCCCTGGCCATGCGCGACGGTCTGCGCAAGCTTTGTGAGGGATGGATCGACATCGACCGCCCCTTCATGCACGCCCGCACCGGGATCAACAGCGGCCCCATGCTGCTGGGAAATCTGGGCTCGCGGTATCGATTCGCCTACGGCGTATTGGGGGATCAGGTCAACCTGGGGTCGCGCCTGGAAGGATTGAACAAGATGTACGGCACGGACATCCTGATCGGTGAAAACACCCATGCCATGGTCAAGGACGATTTCATCCTGCGCGACATCGACCTGGTGCGGGTGGTGGGACGCGAGCAGTGCGTGCGGGTTTACGAGCTGATTGGGGCGTTCCGATGCCGTCCTGTCAGCGGAACACCAAGGCGCCCTGGAGGCCTACGCCGCCGGCTACGACGAGTACTGCCGGCAGCACTGGCCCCAGGCCATCGATCACTTCAAACGAGCCCTGGCCCTGCGCCCCGACGACGGCCCGTCCCAGACCATGCTGGCACGCTGCCGGGTCTATCAGGAGACGCCGCCGGCAGATGACTGGGAGTGTGTGTTCGAGCCGAAACCAAATGATTGCAGCCGGCAATAATAATGCAATAAGGGGGACGAGCTAATAAGGGGGACGTTCATAAAAATATAACTTCACGCAAATTTAATCTTTTTCTCAATTGCAATTGCCCTGCCTCGTTTTGCTGCAATACTGACCGCGGCCTGCGTCACCCTCAATTTTTTCGCAATTTCCGGCTGTTTTAGCCCAAGTTCTTCAGTCGCCCAATAACATAACAGACTGCGTGCGTTGACTGTCCTTCTTTCCCGATCACCCGTTAAAATCATCTCAGGCGAAACGCCAGTTACCGCAGACACACTTTTTAAAATTGACTCAAAATCAACACCTTCAGTCTTCAGTCGCCAGCGCCGTTCCATTTTCTCATTCGCCAGTGACAACACTTTTTCGACAAAGTCACCATCCCCCAGCACTCTCTCATCACTTTTTTGAAACAGCTTTGCCTTGCGCAGCGCCTTGACCGCCAACCAGCCCCCTGCACTTCGGATCAACCCCCCGCCGATGAGATCATCCCGACGGCCTTGGTCGACACCTTTTGCAACGAACCCCCGGTATAACCTTCGCGCGGTGGAGAGGTTCGAATCAAACATCTTGAGCACATAGCCGGTATCCTGCCAGGGACAGCAGCCACTCTTGAATAAGGCGCTGTGACCACAATAGCTGCAGCTTTCCAATTCTTTTAGATTTTGAACAATTTTTGCTCTGAGTGGGTTTAAGTGGATATACCGGACAAGCTCCAAAAGATAAGCGTCTTCCTGGCAAAGAATTGACTTGTAGCGGTTTTGGAACAAGTGACCGTGTCGCCGATGACGCCGGTTGAACGATACGGCATAGCCTGTCAGCAACCGCTGCATGACCCGAGAAATTGGAGAATCACCAGTTCTTAGCAACAGGTGAAAGTGATTGGGTATCAATGCCCAGGCAAAACATCCTGTTTGGGTATCTTCGATAACGGCACCCAAACGTACCAGAAAGTTTTCTCGGTCCAAGTCATCCAAGAAAATTTTACTGCGTTCAATTCCCCTGACGATGATGTGGTGCAGGGCTCCGGACGCATCTATTCGTCCTTTCCGTGGCATGTGCTTACCATATAAAAAGGCAAGATCCTTGTAAACTTATTTTTTTATGTGCGTCCCCAACACCCTTGTAAACTTATTTTTATGTGCGTCCCCAACACCCCCAATAGCGTTGACATTTCTATACATTAGACATAGAATGATTTTACTCTAATTTGAATAAATTTGAATATAGGAGAATTAAATGCCTAAAACAATCACGATAAGATTGAAAGATGACATCTATAGATTATTTGCAGAGGCCGCTCGAGCGGATAACCGCACTATTTCAAACCTGATCGAAACGGCCGCACTGAATAAAATACGTGAGCAGCAATTCGTGGATGATACAGAGATGGCCGAAATTATGTCCGATAATAATTTGCTGGCAAGAATAAGACAAGGCTCAAAAGAGGCTGCAAACCGAAAAGGACAATTTGTTGAATAATAATTATCGAATATTCGAAACTGAACAATTCCAGAGAGACCTAAAACAAATTGCGTTGTCCGGCCAGCCGAAGATCACGCAAAAGCTGGTTCAGTTCGTTTACCCGCAACTGCGAGAACACCCTCATTTTGGACCCAACATAAAAAAACTGAAAGGCTTTGACCCCGAAACATGGAGGTATAGAATCGGGGCCTGGCGGTTTTTTTATGAAATCGATGATCCGGAAAACATCGTCTTCATGTTAGCGGCGAAACACCGCAGCAGTGCTTATTAATTGTACCCAAACTGAGCGATTGTCGAGCTTGCCGCAGATACAAGGAAGATGTCTTTCCGCTATAGTCGCCTATGCGGGAAGATATCTGACGCCGGAGATGCGGTAAGATCGGCAATCCCAATAGGTTTTCCATTTTGAAGTCTCCAAGTGACATAACCCATACTTTTTGTAATAATTTTTTATAAAACCAAAATGGGAAACGCTCAGCTTGGGTTGTAGATTATCGCTGAGGTATATTCGTCATTTCTGCGGCATCTGCTCACCACATTGAAAGGAAAAACCCTTGTAAACTTATTATTTTATGTACGTCCCTAAATTCCCTTAAATTCCCCTGGTTCTTCGCCCCGAGGACGGCCTGTCCAAGACCATGCTGGCGCGCTGCCGGGTCTATCAGGAGACGCCGCCGGCGGATGACTGGGAGTGCGTGTTCGAGCCGATGACCAAATAGCGGTTCGTTTGCCGGACGTAAGACGGGGTCAAATCTGGCCCCGTCTTACGGCTCCAATATAAAACGGCTGCAACTCCCTTGGGTTTTTCTCCTGTTACCTGTCCATTGCGGGCATCAACGACAGTATTTTTTCCCTCCGATGATGGGACATCTCGTGGTACCCGTTCCGAACTGGGCCCAGACAATACACTCGCCTTCTACGAAGATACCTGTTGCACTTTCATCTCCTGAAGGATTGTTTGAATCTTGTATGGTGCCGATGGGTGTTCCTGCCAGTATTTCGCCCTCTTCTATACATCGAGTGTCTGACCACTCTGCAGGGCATCCGTAAACGATATCGTAACACTCGAGCGACGGATCTGACTTTTTAAAGACCCACTGGTCAATACCAAATTCTACGGATAGGTAATCCTTCAGGTCGAGCCTGACCGTTTTCTGGCAGACCGGTCCCTTGATGGTGCCGCACCGCAGGTTCCATCGACTTACCCCCAGGCATAACGATGTTGCACCGGTGGTGCTGGTATCGGCCCAAAAAGACCACTCACCGGGCCCAGTTCGGGACCCAGATAAAAATTGAGCCACGTATGCCTGATAGTATCCGTCCAGCCAGTTTCGGATCGGCAGTCCCTGCCCGCACTCATAAATTTTATAGCCATCAGCGGCAAGAGGTGTAAGTTCGATCTCGTCCGGACAGCAGCAAGGGACAGCCAGATCCATGTGCCAGAGCCCCCACGTGTTGCAATCGGTGCCCGTCTTACAGACTTTATAGGTATAGCGATATAGATCCGGCGTAAGAGGATCTCCGTCATGGTCTTCTCGCACCGCACTTTCCGTCAAGGTGACCGTCCATCCGCCCTTGTCCCAACTAACGGGCGGCTCACAGTTTTCCTCGGTGGCTGCGGTACAAGGAAACAGCGCAGTAAAAGCAACCAGGGCCGCGAGAAAAAGCATTGCGCATATTTTGTTTGGCATTATCATCCTCCTTATATGTTGAACCCGCCTGATAAAGCGTCAACCATTAAAGGTTATCTGCAATATTTTTTCCCCCCGATAACCGCACATCTGGTGCTGTTTTCCCCGAACTTGATCCAAACCACCTTGCATCCGCCGCCCGAACCGCCAAAAAAGAAGGCGTTTTCACCAGATTCATCTTCCACTATGTCGCTCAGCGGTGTTGGATCAATGAGATTTGCTTCTGTCCTACAGGTATTTGTTGCATCCGGGTCGCATGGCTGGCCCGGAACGCAAGCGTAAACCAATGCCTCACAATTGACCAGATCCGTCCACTCAAAACAGAAATCCTCTCCATCGAATTGATCCCCCGAGGAAACGATTTGAATATCGTATCGCGGGTTCTGGCTGGTTTTGCGGGCCCTAAGGGCGACGATCATGTCGTCGAAATCATCGTCACTTCCGGTGTCGTTAAACCCGATGACAAAATCTCCCTTCAGCAACTGGGTGGTATTCGCCAGATAGTTGAGCGGATCGGAATCCGCAGTCAATTGACATAATTTGAACCGGCCTCCCTGTGCATAAGGGTCAAGCGGGTTCTCAGCGGCAGGGACAGTCATATCCACAAAAAACAGATTACCAGTATCAAAATTCACCATCGAATAGAGCCCCCAGGTGGAGCAGTCATCGGTGTCAAAAATTACGGTTCCATTTTTTTTAACCCGATTCTGATTGCCGGATTCCCTGGCGATGGCCGTAACATACCAGCGTGATTTAAAACCGAATTCAAATCCTGGCCCCAACTCTTCGCAATACTCACCGAATTCGTCAGTATTGAAATAGTTTGGATCAGTAACAAACGCATCAAAATTGCCGAGTCCCGCCGGAAGCACCCCGGGACAGCTGTTGTCGGCCACAATTACAGTCCCCTCAGTTTCTGCACCCACGATAGCTGCGCTGAACGCAAAGGCGGCAAACACCCCAGCGAGCAGAAGCGTAATCCTAATTTTTCTTGGCATGCTTTTTCCTCCTTTTATGACTTTAGCAATGTCATCGTATTAGACTGGCCAGATTAATTTGCACCACCTCTTTCTCACTCCATTGTGTGCTGATCTTTAAGGAAAAGCCACCGTAACCTTGGCAAAAATCGAGCGTTCTGGCTGAATGCGCGCATTTTTGGGGTCCGTATCGAAATACTGGAAATCCTCATCAAAAAGGTTCTTGACCCCCACGGTAATGAACCCATAGCGTTTGGGGAACCGGTAGCTAAGAGCCGCGTCGACCAGGAAAAAGTCGTCGCTGCCCTCGGTAAATTCTCCCGGGAAGTCTTTACGTTCGAATTCACCCTCTTGGTCGACATAGGTGCCCTTGAGCATGGCCCCAAGACCGGTAGGGTGGAAAAAATTGATGCTCAGCGGAAAATACTGGGTTTTGGCGCTGCGTGCCCCCGGGGCGCTCTGGTCGGCATTGTTCTCACGGTCGAGATCCTCCCACCAGTATTCGGCGGTCAGCGAGAACCATTTGTGGGGCGTCCAGAATATATAAGCCCGCAGCATTTGCTCTTCCCAGTCAGCGGTTTTCACCTCGGGTTCGGTACCGGCCAAATCCGTGAAAGGGACGTCCAGTTCTCTGAAGGTATAGCTCACGCCACCGTACACACTATGAGAAAACTTCTGATCGACCGCCCCGCCGTAGACCCAGTAATCGGTGGCATTGAGCTCATCGAAAAATTGATTGAAACCGGCGACCTGGGTTGGTTCAAGGGTCTGGTCGGTTATGAGTGACCGCTTCAAGACCCTGAAGGCGGCACCGCGCAGGGTGGTGCCGCTTTTCAGATCCCAGGTCAGGCCGACTTTAGGATTGAACTGGTCCGCCCCCTTGGTGCCCTCCTCGTCATTGGGGTTGAAGTCATCGTAACTGCCGCCTAAAGTGATGGTCATATCCTCCACGGCCTTACCCCCCGTCATCTCGAGCCGCGCAGCGTACCGCGTTCAATGCTGTTCAAAGTCGAGAGATCCCGCCGCATCCCCTCCCCCCGTCATCTCGAGTCGCGCAGCAAACCGCGTTCTTTGCGGTTCAAAGTCGAGAGATCCCCCTCACGCTCAAAATCACCTTGGACATTTCCGGAAAACGAAAAACACTCCGTTATGAATAGACCACAACAACCCGGCCCAGTCTTCCTATACACTGACTCCTCAGGGATTTCTCCAATCGGCTCGCAAAAAACGCAAGCCTCCGTCGAAATGACAGTGCTCCATCGATTACTATCGGGCCTTGGTGAAGACGATGGTGTGCACCCCGCGCTCGACCAGCCGCACGAAGAGCTCCTTGGCCTCGACGTTGCCGCTGCGCCGCTCCATGTTCGCCGCGTCCAGATAGGGCGGGTTCCACAGCACGAAGGTCTTGGGCCCGCGCGGCGAGCCGTCGTCGTCGACCAGGGTGAAGGGAAGCCCGGTGAGCGTTTCCACCAGCTCCAACGGGTTGCGGATGGTGGCCGAGGAGCAGAGAAACCGCGGGTCCGCGCCGTAGTGGGCGGACACGCCGGCGCAGGCGCCGGAACACGTTGCCCACGTTGGACCCGAAGATGCCCCGGTAGGTGTGCACCTCGTCCACCACCACATGGCGCAGCCGCTTGAACACCCGGTGCCACTTGGCGTGATAGGGCAGGATGCCGCGGTGGAGCATGTCGGGGTTGGTGAGGATGAGGTTGGCCTCGTCGCGGATCTTGCGCCGCGCGCTTTGCGAGGTGTCGCCGTCGTAGGTGCCGGCGCGGATGAGCGTCGCGCAGCCGGGGGTGGGTTTCGGCGAGCCGGGTGATGCCCTTGAGCTGGTCCTGGGCCAGGGCCTTGGTGGGATAGAGCAGGATCGCACAGCGTTTCCGGGTCCGCCTCCAGGGCCTCGAGGATCGGCAGCAGGAAGGCGATGGTCTTGCCGCTGGCGGTGCCGGTGACCGTGACCACGTTCTCGCCGCGCCGCGCCGCGGTGACCGCCTGCGCCTGATGGGTGTAGAGGTCGCACGCCCCGAGGGCGGCCAGCGCCTCGGTGAGGAGTCGGCGAGAGCGGCGGGTTCAAGGCGGCGAACCGCGGCTCGCGTTCGGAGAGATGCTCCACATGGGCGATCTGACCGGCGTAGTCGCGGCCCGATTTTCAGCTCGTCCAGAAATCGGAGGAACGTGCTTTCACTGTCGTGATCCGGAGCCGGTCCGGGATCGGGTTCATCGGATGCGGGACGCACAGTCATGGGAGGGAGCGAATCCATGGGGGACTCCTCGAAGGCCGCGCGGGGGAAGCGGGCAGGCGCTGGTGCGATGGTGGGCGGAGTCTATCCCCCGCGGAGCGGGCTGCCAAGGGGTCTCCCCGCCCGGGGAGAACTCCCGTCCATTCCCGGCCGGCCATTCCGCACGCCGGGGCCTTTCTCCTTGGCAGCGGAGGGGGACTTCCCACCTGCCTTTCATGCTCCGCGCCTGTTGCTCCTCTTCTGCTGGTCTTTCTCGTCGTCGCGGTCTTCGGTTGCTCGGGGGGCGGCGGGTCGGAAGACGCCGTCGAGCCGCCGGAGGTGCACTCCCTCGATCCGGACACGCTTCAGGTGTGGCTGCGGGAGGGTCGTCCCGCGGTGCTCTGACACCCGGTCCCACGAGTCCTGGCAGGCTCGCCATCTTCCCGGAGCCACTCCGGTGGATCGCTCACCATCCCCGAGATCCGCGAGGTGCTGCCCTTTGATCCCCGGATCCCCATCGTGATCTGCAGTCAGAGCGGGGGGCCGCGGGCGGGGTCGATCTGGCCGTTGAGGCGGCCGAGGAGTTCGGATTTCCGAGCGTTTACCGGCTCACCGGTGGTCTGGATGCGTGGGAGGCCGGGGGTCACGACCTGGACGGAAACGCGGTGCTTTATCGAGGCCGCCGTGCCCGCACCGGACCCGTGCCCGCACCGGACCTGTGCCCCTCACCTGCATTCCTGCCTCGCCTCGTACCCGCGTCGGTCACTCCCCGTGATCGTGACGATGGTGCAGGTCCGGCCGATGGGGATGGGCGTGCACCTGGTCCGCGAGGTCTTGCCTGCACGTGGCAATGCCACACCCAGCCGGGCAACCCCGAGTGGGGATGTCCGTGATGCGCGTCGTCGTGGCGGTGCCAATGCACGTGACGCCTGGCCTCGTGGCGATGGGCATGGTGACTGACGCTCACGCCAGAGAATCCACAGCGCCCCCGCGATCAGGATCGCGGCCAGGACCTGCGTCAGGGTGATGTCCTCCTTCAGGAACAGCCACGTGCACAGCGTCGCCATCCCGGAGCGGTGGAGAAGACCATCTGGGAACGCGTGATCCGTCGCCGGGCCCCCGCCGCACACCCTAGAGGACCAGGGACGCCCCGTAGCCCAGCGCGCCCACCCCGGAGGGCGGTGACGAGGCCGGCCGTTTCCGGGTGGGTCTCCACCAGCGTTCCGAGGGCGAGATTCACCACCCCGGCCACGGTACCCTTGGCGAGGGTGGATTGCGCGGGGGTGAATCCGTCGATGAGCGCGGTCAGGTTGTTGTCCAGGCCCCAGAACACGCAGGCCAGGAGAATGAGCAGCGCGCCCCAGCCGGCCGAGAACCCCGAGGGAGACGCCAGGAGCAGGCTCCCCCCGAAGACCAGCCCTGCGGCGATCCACCCCCCGGCGCCCGAGATGCTCCCGAAGAACACCCAGGCCAGCATCGCGGTGGCCGGGGGTTTCGAGGTTCAGCCGAGAGCGCCGCGGGAGGCCGCCGGCGTCCGCGAAAGCCCCCACAGCATGAACACCGGTCCCAGGATGCCTCCGAACAGCACCGCCCCGGAGAGCATCAGCAGGTTCTTTCGATGGCGGATGCCCGACGGAAGACCGTCCCGCAGGGCCCAGGGGCAGCACCGCCAGGGCGGCGCCGAGGTACAGGAGCCCGGCAAGGGTGAGGGTGAACGAACCGAGGAGCGCCTTGGAGGCCGAGTAGAGGCCCCGAAGAGAGCGGCGGCGGCAAGGCACCGAGAATGGGGCGCCACCGGAAAACGCGCGGTTCCCGAGCTCCCCGGAGCGGAGCCCATGGTCCCTCTAGCCTCCCAGCGCGCGAAGATCGGCCGCGGCGCTGGCATGCCCGGGGTCCAGTTCCAGCGTCCGCCGGAATTCGCGCAAGGCATTCCTGATTGCCGCGCTGGCGGCCACGATCCCCGAGGCCAAAGCGGGCATTGGCCAGCCCGGGATCCTCGGCCAGGGCGCCTCGGAACATCGCTTCCGCCTCGTCACGATGACCGGTGCGGTAGTACGTGTGCCCGAGGTTCACCCGTGCGGCCAGGTTCCCCGGCTCCTTCTCCACCCACGAACCCGAAGAGCATTTCCGCCTCGGGGAATCGGCCCCGGCGCTGCTGGAGCACCCCCAGGTTGAAGGCCGCTCGCACGTCGCCGGGGGCTCCGCCTGATGGGCCTTCTCCAGGAACGCCCGGCCTCCTCGATCCGCCCCTGCTTGAGGAGCACCCCCCCGAGGTTCCCGGTGGCGAGGCGATCCCCGGGGTTCGCCTCGAGAGCCTTGCGGAAGTTCGTCTCCGCCTCGGCCAGCTTTCCGTCGGCCTCCAGCACCAGCCCGAGATTGTTGAACATCGCCGCCTGGGCGGGACCGGCCCGGCCGCCTCGCTGAACTCGGGGCGCACCCACACCTCCGGTTGGAGTTCCCGCGGCTCGGTTTCCAGGATCGGCGCATAGCGGGTCTGCCCCTCGGGGGTGAAAATCTCCTCCAACACCCGGCCATCCAGACCTGCGGGCACCGGCACGCCGGTGATGGCCAGGAGCGTGGCATCATGTCTCGTAGGAGGTCCATGTCGGTGTCCAGGGTCTCTCCCTTGCGGACGCCCGGCCCGGCGAAGGCCGGGATGCCCGGGTCCCGGTGCCAGCGCGCCGCCGCGCCGCCCGCGATGTCCGCGGAGCCGGCGGGGCCGCTCGTCGCCGCTGCGGATACCGTGGTCGCTGATCACCATCACCATCGTGTGCTCGTCGACGCGGGCGAGGAGCCGTCCGAGCAACTCGTCCTGGAGCTCGTAGGCCGCGTCCATGGCGCCGCCGTAGCGGGGGTACTTCTCCGCGGGACCTACGGCGGCGCGGGGGGGCGTAGGGCATGGTCAGGTGTCCCAGGGCGTCGATCATCTCGTAGTACACCGCGGTCACCCGGGAGGACGGGTCCGCTGCAGATCCTCGGCGATGCGGTGGGCTGAGCGCGGCGGCCACGGTCAGCGCGAAGTTGCTCTCCAGGTCCCCTCTGCGAAAACCCCCCTGCCCCAGCGCGGCCAGCTCCTCGGGGCGATGGAGAAACCGCCGCCAGAACGACGGTCGCTCCGAGATCGGCGGCGTGGACCTCCAGGGTTCGCGCGTGCTTCACGTAGTCCGGAGGCCAGGTCATGCCCTCGTCGTTGCCCGCCGAGGCGCCTCCCGCATAGGCCAGGAACCCGAACCGCTCGGTGACAAGGGGGCCGCTCACCGTCTCCGCGGGCCAGGTGGCCAGCCAGCCGATCACCCCCGTGGTCACCCCGACTTCGGTGAGATAGTTCCAGAAGGCGGGCTCGCGCCGGGAGGGGACTGGTGACGGGCACGATCTCGCCGGTGGCGGGATCGGGGTTAGGAAGTCGAGGATGCCGTGACGTTCGGGGTGGTGCTGGTGGCGATGGAGGTCCAGAGCAGCGGAGACAGCATGGGGCTCAGGCTGTGAGGTCGGCACGACCTCGGTGCGATGCAGCCCGTCCAGATGCGGCAGCCGTCCCGCCGCAAGGAGCGGATCGATGATCTGCCAGTCGCCGGCGTCCACGCCCACCATGAGCACGCGGACGCCGTCGCCGCGGGGCTGTCCCGGCCAGGGTCGTCGCGCGGACGGATCGAGGTTCGACGCGAACCTGGCAGCCGGGAGGCTTCACCGTGCCTGCAGTGCCCTCCGCGAGGCGCCGTGGGGCTCCCGGATCCCGGCGGGCGAGCAGCGCGGCCACGGGCCGGGCGCCACCCCGGAGCCGTTGCTGGAGTTGTCCGACCAGGTCGCCGGCCGACGGCGGCGTGGAGGACATCCACCGGCTCGGGATCCACGCGGTAGGTGATCCGCGAGCGCGACGTCAACGCCTCGCCGGCGGCGTCGAAGAGGCGATAGGCGCCATCCTCGGGGGAAAGAACAGGGTCTCGGGCTCGGTGGCGTAGAACGTGATCCCGGGACCTCCCGGTGCGAACCAGTAGTTGCCCGGAGCGAGCACGTCGAGGGTCGGCCCCGTCGCTTCGCACGCCCACCATGTCCGCGGGGACGGAGACCGCCGCCCAGGCGCCAGATGCCCAGCGCGGCGACGATCACCAGCAACCCCGCGACGAGCGCGATCCGCACCGCTAGGACTCCGGAAGGGGTGAGAGCGCGACTCCGGTTTCGCGGGAGACCAGCGCTCGATAGAGACGGTGGAGCTTCTCGCGAACCGGGCCGGGACGGCCGCTCCCGACCGGTCGCCCGGAAACCGCGGTCATCGGCAGAAGCTCGGTGGTGGTGCTGGTCAGCAAGGCCTCGCTGGCGCGCTCCAGCTCCGTGGCGCGGACGGTGCGTTCCTCAACCGTCACCCCGCGGCCCGGGCCACTCCGAGGACCGCGTCCCGGGTCACCCCCGCCAGCAGCGGCCCGTCCAGCGCCGGCGGTCGCAGACCCTCGTCCACCACGAAGAACACGTTGGTGGCGGTTCCCTCGAGGAGGTGCCCTTCTCATCCAGGAACAGCGCCTCGTAGGCGCCCTGCTCCAGCGCCTCCTCCTTGGCCATGAGGTGCATGAGGCGTGGTGGTCTTGATGCGGGGGAGAGGCGAATCGCAGGGGATGGGGTAGCGGCCCAGACACCTCCACCCCCTCGGTGTAGACCTCGGCGGCGGGGGGCATCAGCAACTCGGCGGTGAGGATGAGGTTGGGCCGCTCGTCGCGGCGGAGGCGAATGGCCCCGGTGTGACGCCCGCCGGTCACGGTGAGCCGGAGGCGCGCCTCGGGGATACCGTTGGCCTCGACGAGGGCGGAGGTTCCGGCCACGATCTCGTCGTCGCTACAGGGCAGCGTCAGGCCGATCCCCCGCAGGGTGTCGCGGAGCCGGCGCAGGTGCTCGGGGAATCGAAAGAAGCGCCCCGAGTAGGTACGCATGGTCTCGTAGGCGCCGTCGCCGAAGAGCACCGAGCGGTCGTTCACCGGGAGGGTCGCCTCGTATTCGGGCGAGACTGCCGTTCAGAAAGAAGATTCTTTCCACGATCACGCTTTCGGCGCCCGCAGGGGCCGCATCACGAGGCGACCGGGGGCTCGGGGCGGCGGCGTTGCGCGCAGGGCGACCAGCATGCCGCGGGCCTTGGCCCGGCACTCCTCGTACTCGGCCTCGGGCTGGGAGTCGGCCACGATGCCGCTCCCCACGCCCAGATGGCAGAGGCCCTGGGAGAGCACCAGGGTGCGGATGGCCACGTTGAGCGCCACCGAGCCGTCGAGCCCCAGATGGAGCCCATGGCGCCGGTATAGGGACCGCGCACCGTGCCCTCGATCTCGTCCAGGATCTCCATGGCGCGCTTCTTGGGCGCGCCGGTGATGGATCCGCTGGGGAAGGTGGCCTCCATGATGTCGGTGAGGGTGGCGCCCGCGCGCAGCTCGCCCTTGCACGATGGACACCAGGTGATGCACGTTGGCGAA
Source organism: uncultured delta proteobacterium (assembly GCA_963697405.1). Lineage (GTDB taxonomy): Bacteria > Desulfobacterota > Desulfobacteria > Desulfobacterales > Desulfosarcinaceae > Desulfosarcina. Next base: position 269,494 of record CAVONY010000010.1, read on the forward strand.
GGACTCCAGCCGGTGCAGCTCCGTTCACCTCCACCGAGCCCGTCGCGCACACCCGCCCGAGGTCGTTGCGCTCCAGGTCGGCGATCATGGTGAGCTCGGCCTTGTCCTTCTCGCTGGCTCTCCAGCTCGCGGCTGCAGCCACTGCGTCCTCTTCCGGGGTGGCGCCGCGGCGGCCGGGTGCCCTTGATGGGACGGGTCTCCACGGTCCGCCCCTTCACGGTGAGGAAGCTCTCCGGCGAGGCGCCGGCGATGATGCACTCGCCCGGTGTTCATGTAGAAGCCGAAGGGCACCGGGCTCGCCTTGCGGAGCGCGGCGTAGAGCCTGCCCGGCTCGCCGCCGTAGGGCACCGTCCAGCGCTGGGTGAGGTTGGCCTGGTAGATCTCGCCCGCGGCGATGTGCTCCTGGATCTTGCGCACCCCGGACAGGTACTCGTCGCGGCTCATGGTGGAGGTGACCTCCACGCCGTCCACGGTGAACGGCGGTCCGGGGACGGAGCGGTCCCTCGTCCGCCGCGACTGCCGGTCCTCGTCCGTCGTCGCGGCTCGACCGTCGGTGGTGGCGGCGGTCACCGTGCCGCGATGCGGCTTCGACGCCAGCTCGCGGAGCTTCTCGATGTCGTTGCCCAGGCGCTTGCGCACCGTGGTGCCGCGACCGCCCTGCAGATCCACCGCCGCCCCGATCCACCGCCGGGTCCGGTGCTCGTAGGCGAGCAGGGTCTTGTAGAAGGAGACCTGCATCTCGGGAAGGCCCAGATCGTCGGTCGGCCTTGAGCGGGACCTCGGCGGTGAGCCGGCCCAGCTCGTAGCTGAAGTACCCCACGCCGCCGCCCGGCGAAGGGAATCAGCGGGCTGCCGCCGGTGAGACGGCGCTGCCGCCATCTCGTGCGGCGAGCACCTGCAGAGGATTGCCGCGCAGGTGGCGGATGTTCTTGCCCTCCACGATGTCGATGCCCTCGCCCCGGCTGCGGATGGTGAGGAAGGGCTGGACCCCGATGAACGAGTACTGCGAGAGCTCGTGGTCCGCCTTGCCGCTGTCCAGGAAGAAGAACCCGGGCAGCCGGTGCAGGTGCTCGAAGACCTGGTCGGGCGTGAGAGTCGAGATCGATGCCCCGGGTCAGGACGGTGGGATTGGCCTCGATGTTCATGACGGATCCTCTTCTGTCGGGAGGACGCGCTCGCGCCGGATCCGCTGGCTGCGATAGGGAGCGCGCAGAGTTCGCTATGACTAGAGAATAGTTGAGTGCAGAAGAAGTGAGCTTGCTGATGGTCGGGAAAACGACTTGATGAACACAACTCAAATGTAGTGGTATCTTCTGGGCAGACTCCCCTCCCGAAACGAACCCCCCGAGCCTAACGAGTCCCGTTGCGGAGCGAAACGTGAAATCCAGGCGAAAGCCCCGACCGGATCCGATTGCGACCCCTGGTGCTCCATGTGGACATGGACGCGTTCTTCGCCTCGGTGGAGATGCGCTCGGATCCCCGCCTGGCCGGATCTGCCGCTGGTGGTGGGAGGGGGACCCGGGAAATCGGGGGGTGGTCACCACCGCCTCCTATCCCGCCCGGGTCTTCGGGGTGCGATCGGGGATGGCCCTGGCCGAGGCCTCGACGGCGATGTCCCGCACCTCATGGTGCTCCCGGTGGATCCCCCCAAGATACATCCACGAATCGCTCGCGGTGCTCGCGATCCTGGACCGGATCTCCCCCCGGGTGGAGCCGGCCAGCATCGACGAGGCCTATCTGGAGATGCCCCCCGTTCCGCCGGCCCGTTGGCGGGAGAGGGCGGACCGAGGCGGCGGCCCGGGTGCGGCACGCGGTGGCCGCCGAACGCGGGCTCGCCTGCTCGGTGGGGGCGGCGATCAACAAGCTCCAGGCCAAGATGGTCTCGAAGCTGGCCAAACCCGACGGGGTGCTGGCCCTGGAGCCGCAGCGTTTTCTGGAGGTGTTCGGACCGCGCGAGGTGGGCGTCGATCCCCGGGGTGGGCCCGCGCACGGTGGACGCCCTGGCCCGGCTGGGAATCCGCACCATCGACGATCTGGCCCGAGCGCCCGCCCGAGCGGCTCCAGGGTCCCTTCGGAAAATGGGGAGCGGCCATGCGCGCCCACGCCCGGGGCGAGGACGCGTCGCGAGGTTCTGGCCGTCGGGGAGGAGGCCGGGCCCCGAAGACCGCCGGCCACGAGACCACCTTCGCCCGCGATGTGAGCGATGCCCGTGAACTTCGGGCCACGCTCTGGTTGCTGGCCGACCGCGTGGCGCGCCGTCTTCGCCGTCACGGGCTGGCCGCGGGCACCGCGGTGGTCAAGTTCAAGGTGGGGAAAAACCGCTACAGTAGACAACGAGCGTTGCCCCGACCCGTGGACGACGCGCGGTCCCTGGCCTTGCCGGCCTGGGATCTTCTGGAACCGGCCCGGCGGGGACGGGCCGCTTCGGCTGGTGGGGGTGGCCGGGGCCGGTCTCGTCCCGCGTCACGCCGGAAGGCCTGCTCTTTCCCGAGGACCGGCGACGGTGGACATGACCGGCGAGACGGTGGGGACCGGCTTCGGCGATCGGTTCGGGGAACGGCGGCCATCGTCTCCGGCGGGATCTGCCCTGGGACGCTCGGCCGCGGGAATCGGCCGACCGTGAAGCGGGCCGGGCGGATCCGGTCCCGAGGACGGCCGTCGTGAAGCGACCGGGCGGATCGCGGCCCGGAGGATGGCCGTCGCGAACGGCGGAAGGTCGAGTGACGTGATCCGAATCCTGACCTCGAGGAAAAGCTCCTCATCGGGGCCTCGGGCTATGTCTACGACGACTGGGTGGGCCCCTTCTATCCCAAGGGACTGGCCAAGAACCAAGTTCCTGCCCTTCTACGCCTCGCGAGTTTCCCGTGGTGGAGGTCAACGCCACCTACTACCGCATTCCGCCTCCCCGCACCTTCGAGACCATGGCCAGGAACTCCCCGCCGGGGTTCCTCTTCGTGGTCAAGGCCAACCAGGAGATGACCCACCACGGGAGCCGGGAGACGGCGCTCTATCGGCATCTTTCTGGACGCGGTGGAACCGCTCCGCGAGGCGGGGAAGTTCGACGGGGTGCTGCTGCAGTTTCCCTTCGGGTTCAAGAACGAGCCGCGCAACCGCTCGCATCTGGCCTTCCTGCGCGAAGCGCTCCCGGGGATGCGGATGTGGGCCGAGTTCCGCCATGAGAGCTGGAACCGCCGCCCGGTGTTCGACTATCTGCGGCGCCTGAGCCTGGGCTACTGCGCGGTGGACGAGCCGGCGCTGCCGGGGCTCATGCCCGCGCGGTGGCCGCCGCCACCACCGACACCGGCTACGTGCGGTTCCACGGCCGCAACGCCGCCACCTGGTGGGGCGGGGGCCACGAGCGCTACGACTGGGAGTACACCGCCGAGGAGCTCTCCGAATGGCTCGAGCGAATCCGCGATCTGGCCGCGGGCACCGAGCGCACCTACGTCTTCTTCAACAACTGCTACATGGGCCGCGCGGTCAAGAGCGCGCGGCATCCTGCGCAGGCTCCTGGGGCTGCAGACCGATCTCGACCTCGGGTTCTAGAGCCGGTCGGCGTCAGCGCCCGCGATCTCGGCATGAATCCGCCCGGGCGTCATCCGCCCCTGTGGTAGACTCCCCCGCACCGAATCAGCGATCTGAGAACCGCGCGCCCGGGACGGACCTCTCGAGGGACCGGGCGACCCCTGAGCTGGGCCGGGGACCCCTCGGGCGGGGCCGGGCGGAGGAGACGCCGTGAAGAACTGGACCCGGGACGAGAAGCTGCATTACCTCCGCGCCCAGGGGCTGTCCGAGATCCACCGTCACTTCGACGGCTCCATCCGGCCCCAGACCCTCTGGAATCTCTCCCAGAAGTACTACTCGGCCATCCCCGGCATGGACTTCGAGGGCTTCACCCGCTTGCTCTCCTGGGACAAGGAGCACGACCGTTCGCTCCTGGACTACCTGGACAAGTTCCACGTGCCGCTCCAGTACACCCAGTTCTACGACAACATCCGCACCATCTCGTTCGAGATCTGCGAGGACGCCTACCGGGACGGCGTGCGGATCCTGGAGCTGCGCATCAACCCCGTCATCCATCGCCGGGCCGGGCTCACCAACCGGCAGGTGCTGAACTCGGTCCGGGTGGGGATGAAGGACGCGGTGGCCCGCTATCCGGATCTCAAGGTGGGGATCACGGTGATCGCCATCCGCGGTCACGGCGGCAACATGGCCAAGATCCTCCTGCGCGAGGTGGTGGGGGAACTGGCCGCGTACCACGAGACCCTCGGGGTGGTGGGCTTCGACATCGCCGGCGCCGAACGCCCCTTCCCCCCGATCCTCTTCAAGGACGCCTACGCGCTGGCCCGGAAGATGGGGCTTGCGGCTCACCGCCCATGCCGGCGAGGACTCGGGCCCCGAGAACGTCTGGTCGGCGGTGGACGACCTGGGGGCGGAGCGGATCGGTCACGGGGTGTCCGCGGCCAAGGACCCGGAGCTGATGCAGCGGCTGGCCGCGCGACCGGATCACCCTGGAGGTGTGTCTCTCCTCCAACCTGCAGACCGGGGCGGTGGAGACGCCTGGCCAACATCCCCTGCGGCGGTTCATGGAGGCCGGAGTGCCGGTCACCCTGGCCAGCGACAACCCCACCGTTTCGCGCCACCACCCTCACCGAGGAGTATCTCCTGGCCATCGACAGTTCGAGTTCACCCAGGAGGAGGTGGATCTGCTCATCGAAACGGTCGCGACGCCAGTTTCATCGAAGGCGTGGGGACCGACCGGACCGGGGAGCCCATGGAGAGGGAGTAGTCGGGTGTCCGACGAGTTCTTCACCGAGGAATTCGTTCGCCGCAGCGCGAGGATCTTCAAGGTTCTCAGCGATGAGAACCGGTTGCGGATCATGCTTTTCCTGGCCAAGGGCGGGGAATGCCCGGTGAGTGCCCTGGTGGAAGGTCTGGGTATTCCCCAACCCCGGGTCAGTCATCACCTGGGGGTGCTGCGAAGCGCGGACCTGGTGCTGGACCGGCGCGAGGGCCGGCAGATCATCTACGACATCAACGACCCGCTCTGGCGAAGCCTGGGCCTGGAGTTCTTCGAGAAGCTCCGCAAGGGGGACCGTATTTCCCTGCTCGGACGCTTCGTGATCGCCCGCCTGAGCCGGGACTGCAGCCCCGGGCCCCTGTCCCGCATGTAAATCCATGTAAAACATGGGGTTGAACTGGGCCTGGGGCCGTGACTTTCGCCCATTCCGGAGGGTCTCTAGGGTTAGTAGGGGAAGGGTTGGGGGGAGCCTCAGGTATGGAGAGTGTCGCCGGGGTTGGTTGTTCGGTGTCTCGGGTCGGATAGAATGCGCGCTGCATTTTTTCCCGGCCTCGAGTCGCCTTTTGCCACACCCGTCCACGAGACAGGAGGGATGACGTTGAAATTCAGCCCACGTTTCATTCGATTGGGAATAGCCTCGGCCCTGGCTCTGGCGACATTGCCCGTTTCCGCGTTCGCCGACGACATCAACTGCGCGAACGAGTTCCGCAGCGGCAAGCTCTACTTCGCCCAGAAGGTCTACGAGAAGTCGGTGGATCGCTTCAAGCTGGCGGTGGAAACCTGCCCGACAAGGGAGAGTACCGTGCCCGCTACGCGCTGGCCCTCTGTGAGATGGCCAAGACCACCATGGGGGACTGGCTGCTCATCGCGACGGGTTCCGACAACTACGACGAGTCCGACACCCTGTTCATCAAGGGCATGGACTACTGGGAGACGGCGGGCAAGGAGTTCAGCGTGGCCCTCGACACCGAGGAGGGTCAGAGCGCAAGCTCCAGAAGTTCGTGGACGAGAACCGCAAGCACTACTGGGTCGACAACTACAACGAGGGCCTGGAACTCATCGACGATGAGAAGTACGCCGCGGCGGCCTACGCCTTCGAGGTGGCGCGGCTGCTCGATCCCACCGGAGTTGCGGCCTATACCCAGGGCGCCCGGGCGGCCATGCTCATGGACGATCTGGAGACCGCCAACGCCATCGTCGAGGCGGGCCTCGTCCAGGGCCCCGAGGACGAGAATCTCGAACAAGACCTACCGGGTGATCCTCGAGACCCAGGCCCGCAAGCTGGCCTCCGAGGGCGACGAGGAGGAGAACCTCGGGAAGATCGAAGAGTCCCTCCAGTACTACGACCAGCTCCTCGAGATGAGCCCCGAGGATCCGAACCTGTTCTTCTATCGCGGGGTGACCGCGCTCAGCGGCGGATCCGTGGCGCCTGCCGACTCCGAGAAGAGCAAGGAGCTGTTCATGGCCTCCGCGGCGGCTTTCGCCAGGGCCATGGAGATCGTCCCCGCCGAGGGCGAGAACCTCCAGTTCCATCTCGACGCCCTGTTCAATCGCATGCAGGCCCTTCTCAATGCCGGGTCGAGGACGAGGCGGTGGCCTGAACCGCCAGTACGTCTGCCTCTCGCCGCTCGATCCGGCGGGCTGGCAGATCATGGCCCTCTCCCTCAGCCAGTCCTCGGAGCGCGGGTCCAAGGACGCCGCCATCGGCGCGCTGATGATGTTCAAGTCTCTCCAGGGCGAGGAAGTCCAGGTGGGGACCTCCACCCGGGCGGCCAAGGCGGATGCCGAAGCGGCCCTGGGGGCGAACGGTGCTCCGGACAAGGTCTTCACCTACACCACCGCCGACGGCAACCGCCCAGGTCATCACCTGGGTCTGGACCGACAAGAAGATGGCCCAGAGCTATTCCGACGGCGTGGCCCAGGGGGGCTTTGTCCACTGGTGTAAGTAGCCTTCCCGTGGAGGGTTGGAAATGAGCGCCGCGTCCCCCGCGGGGGCGCGGCGTTTTTCTTAGCCCGATGGGCCGGGGATGCGCTAAGCAGTTGCGTCCCGGGGAGTCCCTTCGCATAATGCCGCCGTCGGAACCACCGGCCTCCGGGTAGCCGCCCGGAACGTCCCGCGTGCCCGAGGGGGTGGCGGAGAGCCTCTGAGTGAGGAGGGCGACATGGAGTGTCCCGATCACTTTGAACTGAGTGTGGGCAGTTGCGAGACATGCGGTCGGGAGGTGTGCGAACTCTGCCTCGAGGAGGTCGAATCCCCCGAGGACTTCGAGTGTCCGGACTGCGGGGAATATGGGGTGGCGTTGTTCGACGAGGACTACGCGAGGTGAGCAGCGAGGAGGGGGAGGAGGAGCCGGCTTCCTACGATCTCTGACCCTGCCGCAACCGGCTCCCCGGCGAAGGGCGGCCCCGATACCCTCAGTTCTTGAGTGAGCGCAGGTAGGCCACGATCTCCTGGCGCACCTCGGGGCGGACGTCCGCGGTGGGCATGGACATGCGGTGCAGGTCCATCCGGGACACGAACCGCACGTGGATGAACCGCCGCAGGGTGTTGATCGGCAGCCGCGTCGGATTGAGCAGCAGGATGCGGGGGACGTCCTTGTTGGCGACCCCGGTGTGCAGGATGCGTTCCCGGGCGATCTTCTCCAGGACCCGAATGCTGCGGCAATGCGTGGCGATCAGGGGAACCACGCGGCTCTGGGCGGCGCGCGGGTTGTCGAGCACCCCCAGCAGGAAGGGGTCGTTTCCCATCTGCAGCCGCACCATCTCCTCGAGGGAGAGATCCCAGTCCAGGCGGGGCTGCGGCACTTCGGGAATCCGGGGGACGCCGTCCCGCTCGATGAAATCGATGGAGCGGTCCTCCCGGTAGCCGATCTCGAGTTCGTCCTCCATCCCGTCGGAAGACGCCCCAGCTCTCGATCACCGGCCAGATCGAATCCAGCACGTCGGGTTCCAGGATCAGGGGAATGGGCAACCCCGGCACGTAGTTGTCCAGGACCAGGATCATGGTGGAAAGCAGGTCCGGCGAGCGCTCCAGTTCCAGCGCCTGGGCCCGCAACAACGCGGTCTGGTGGATGACCGAGACCAGGTAGAAGTACTCCCGGTCCAGAACGGGGTTGGCCCGCACGCCGGGAGATCAGTTCCCCCACCACGTTGGCCACGGGATGCCGGATGAAGCTCCTTCTCGATCTTGTCCATCTCGCGGTCGGTGAGGGCGGTCTCGATGGTCAGGAGTCTTTCGTAGAAAGGCATGTAGGTGGTGAGGCGGGAGATCACCGTCTTCATGTGCTCGATGTCCTGGTCGTAGCGACTCATGACCGGCATGAGGCGGGCCAGGCCGCGCTGGTCGTAGGGGTCGACGGACTCCGCGATCCGGGAGATCCGCTTCTCGGTGAGGTGGATTTCCAGCATGGAGAGCTGGACCAGGAACTGGAGGTGATCCTCGGGGAGAGTCTCCTTGGCCGCCAGCTTCACCGTCATCCACGCGTGCCAGTACCGGAGGTGCTGCACCGTGGAGCGGATGGCCCGGGTATTCCGGGGGAGCTTGTCGAGGCCGATCTCGAGGACTCCCAGCCGGGTTGCCTCCTGGAGGACCTCCAGGATGGCGAAGGCCGGGTTCTCGTCTCCCGATCCCCTCGGGTTCCTTCCAGGTTCCCGCGATCAGACGCAGGGCAGCACGCTCGAGGCTGGTCAGCTTCTGCAGCTGGCGCAGCACTTCCACCCCCGGCTGCTTGACGTTCAGGAAGCCAAAGAGGACGCGAAGCCCCTCCTCCCTTCCCCGCAGCGCGTACTTGGCGGCGGCCATCAGGAGTCGGGCGCTGTCCGCGGGCTCCAGTTCCCTGAACGTGTCGCAAAGCTGCTGCACCCGCTTCAGGTGGTGCTCGTGTTCGGCGAGGTTTTCCACCGCTCTCAGGTAGGACGACTCGATCATGAGTCGCTCCCAGCCCGGGCGGACCGCTCCGCGAACGGGGACGGCAGCTGAGGTCGGACCCGTCGGTCTGGAGAATGCGGTGGCTGGCGCGGTCGTGGTTGCCGGATCGGATCTCCCCGGGAAAGGGCAAACGGTTCACCCTAAATATCGGCTCCCCGGGGAACGGCTGAAGCCCGCCGGGGGTCGGCGGGGACCCAAAAAAACGGGGTCACCCCTTGGCGGCCCCGTCCAGGCGTTCAGGCAATGCTACCGGAAGGGTAGCACCGGCCTGGATACCCCAACTGGAGGAAACCGCCCTGGCGGGCAAGCTCCTCCAGTGGCATCGAGCAGCGGACCTAGAAGGGTGGCCCCTCCCGCCCGACAAGTCGGGGGAGGTGCCGCTCCCCCTATTGTGGCCCCAGTTGTCTAGAACCACTGCCATTCGCCGAGCCACTGCCATTCACCAAGCAGGGCGGCGATTTTTGCGAAGAACAACAGCATGGTAGGTTCCTTTAGCAATACATGG
>CAVONY010000011.1:0-130070 GCA_963697405.1 uncultured delta proteobacterium
CAGTGGGCAAATTCGTTAATGCGATCCTGCCCAACTACATACCAATCGGTTGGTTCAACTTTAGTCCCTATGAAATTAACCAACTCTTCTTTTTTTACGACTTTGTTCGCCATGTTGCTCTCCTTTTTTTAGTTTAATTAATGTTTCAGGTTAATTTAAATCATCTTTCGCCGCTGTCAACGGTCGTTTAAAAGTGAGCCATTTTGGGTCGTTAAAATTGAGCCACGGCCCCTTATCTACTGAACGGCATTCATCGATTTTCCTTTAAAACGGTGTCCGTCATCGAGCTTTCCCCGCCTTTTCCTTTTGCTGCATCAGGTAGTGGGCATAGAGGGTTCCCACTGCCGTCGATGCCAAACGCGTGCGCACGCTGTCGGCGCGGCTCGTAAGGATGACGGGCACCGAGGCCCCGAGAACGATCCCCGCGGCATCGGCGTCGGCGAGGAAGATCAGGTTCTTCGCCAGCATGTTGCCCGCTTCGAGATCCGGCACCACCAGGATCTGGGCGCGGCCTGCCACCGGCGAGGAGATGCCCTTGATCTTCGCGGCCTCCAGGTTGATCGCGTTGTCCAGCGCGAGCGGGCCATCCAGAACGCCGCCATTGATCTGGCCTCGGTCGGCCATCTTGCAGAGAATCGCCGCGTCGGTGGTTCCCGGAATCTTCGGATTGACCACTTCCACTGCCGACAGGATCGCCACCCGCGGCTCGCCCAGCCCGAGGCCGATATGCAGGTCGATCGCGTTCTGCACGATGTCGCGCTTGCAATCGATGTCGGGAAAGATGTTGATCGCGGCGTCGGTGACGAACAGCACGTCGGGATAGGTCGGCACGTCGATCAGAAAGACATGGCTGATGCGCCGGCTGGTTCGCAGGCCGCCCTCCTTGGACACCACGGCATGCATCAGGATGTCGGTATGCAGGCTGCCCTTCATGATCGCGTGGGCCTTACCTTCCTGGACCAGGCTGACCGCGCCCGCCGCGGCCGACTCCTCGGTGGGAAAATCGACGATGTCGCAGCCGGCCAGGTCGAGGTTCGCCTTCCCGGCCACGTCCCGGATGAGCGCTTCGCTGCCCACCAGTACGGGCTTGATGATCTTCTCCCGGGCAGCCTCGACCGGCCCTTCGAGGGCGTGGACTTCGCAGGGCCAGGCGACCGCGGTCCGGATCGGCGGGACGCTCTTCGCCCGCGCGATCAGGCGCTCGTATTTCTCGTGCTTGCGCTCGGGGTGCGTGATGTGGGACTCGGCGGCGTCGTCGGTGAAGCCTGATTGGGTCGTGACGGCAGTCATGAAAAGGTTCCTCCAATGGTTCAGGGAAATGGTGGACGCGGCGTGCCGGGCGCCAAGCGCGATCGATGCGACTTCGTCGCCCCGGCTCCTTCTAGGTTGGTCCTGATGCGACCACTCTGGTCGCGAGCGGCCGGCCTTTTTCGAAATCACTGAACGCCTGCAGCGCGGTCTGCGCAATATCGCTCAGCGCGTGATCGGTCAGGTACGCCATGTGCGACGTCACGATGACGTTGGGAAACGTCATCAGGCGACAAAACGCGTCGTCCTGCAGCACGTCGGCGGAACGGTCACTATAAAAGATCGGCGCCTCGTCCTGGTAGACGTCGAGCGCAGCGCCGCGTTTCATCCGGGGGATCGTTTCCGTGTTCACCATGTGCTGGGTTTCCTTGGTCAGCGGCACGTTGAACACGACGATGTCACTGTCGCGGGCCAAGTCAGAGATAGTGGATAGGAATTTTATTCTCGGTGTTAATAGAAAAGCACGGTGCGTAATTGTATGTCAAGCAAAAAAAAACACCCAAGATGTTACGTTTTCCCCGGCCCGGATGACGGTCCTTAGGGCCTGCCAGCCGCAGCGGCTCAAGTCCACGAAAAGTCTTCGGTCCCGCAGGAAGAAGCGGCGGAGGATCTTGGGGATGGACAGCACGAAGTGGCGATAAGGTACGGGTGGCAGCACATGGGTCAGCACCCACTCACCGAAGGCCACGGAGCGTTTCTGATGGCAGGAGGGGCACAGGTATCGCCTCTTGCAGGAGTAGGCCAGGATCCTTTCCGTGCCGCATTTGTCGCAGCGAATCCGGGTGAAGCCCTCATGGAAATCCCCACAGGCCAGGTACCGGACCATGACCTCCTTCAGATACGGACGCCAGAAACCGTAACGCTTCTCAAACCGCTCCGGCCAGAGCATCTCCAAGGTCTCGTAGTGATCCTGCACGCACTGGTAGAAGGGCGACAGGTGGGGCTTTCGGGGCCGGTAAATCGGGTAGGGTTCGGCCATGGGTGCGAGAAGGAGAAGCCAGGTGAAAGGAGCGGATCAACCTTTTGGGGAGAGACCCGGGGCAAACGGCATGCCAGCGGGGATGGCGACGGGTACGAGACAGCGCCATGCGGTCCTTCCGGAGCGGTTTTGCGTGAAAGCAGGTTCGGTACGGCGCCTCGAATCGGGGAGAAGTCAATGGAGAAAAGCGTGACCGGGTGTTCACACCCCCGGTTGCATCGAACCGTGGGCGGGTTAGGATAGCAAACGGAGAGACAGCCTTGCGTGACCCTCTCGGGTATATTTCAGATCTCGCTTACCGATATGGATCTTCCCGAAGGTCCACATCCCCTTTTCCAATATTAATACCACCCGCCCGTCTCGAAACTCCATCTACCTTGCTCTTATCAGAATCGGCTACGGGGGTGTCATCGACCCCGAAACGCCCCGGAACGTCCGTGTACAGGGGACCTACAACGTGGACAGCGGCTATGTGAGCGAGATCGTCGACATCGTCTTCGAAAACGAGCGGCAGGGATCGGGACAGTCGGTTTGGAGCTGGTCGGACGGTTACTATCAGTGCGGGGGACAGTTCAAGTTTGAATTGACTCAAATCCGAAATTAGGCGTCGGCAGCTTTTTCAGTTGGGTTGATCGGCAGACAACTCCCCTATGCAGCATACATATGCAAGCCTTCTGCTGGGCAGGGGAGAGCCCTCTTTTTATGTGAAGGAGCAGCTGTGACACTCCAGCATCCAGGAGACCATTGATAATATCTATGGCCACCTCATTCCAGGCAGCAATCGAGGTGCCGTAAATCAGCTTGATGCGCGGCACTCATCCGCAACCTGCCAAAATAAAAAGGCCGTAACCCATAAGGATTACGACCTTTTCTGTATCAGTGGTGCAGAAGGCCGAATTAGATACCGGTATAACCTTAGAGCAGGAGAACTACGAAACCAACACAATCCTCGTCATGGTCATCAAAATCATTTGGCGGTTATAGCTACTGCGGCTAATGAATTCCTGTTCGCTGTGTAACAATAACTCCTCAGCACAAAAATTATTGCCATAGTAATTGGTCGATGGGATTAACATATATCCTCGATCATCAATGGCTGTTTAGATAATTCTTACTAATCCGCAAAATACCCGATATTGAACTATCTGCTAACGGAATTCCGACTCATTTCTCAGCCCTCATCAATCAAGAGGTGCCTTCACCCTCCTTTTTGAGTTCCTCCAGCAGCGACTCCGGCTGGGTAATGAAGCTGTCGAACTGCCATTTCTTCAGCAAAAATACCCACGGGTTCAACTCCTCGTTGAGCTGCCGGACCGTTTTTGGGGCGGGCGCGGCCGGCTCTTCCGCTTGTGTTTTTTCATCCACGGGTTGCGGATCGGATGCACCGGCAGCCTGCGTTTCCGCTATTGACTCCTCAGCCGTCACCCGCAGGGTGAAGCGGTCTTTGCCGTCGGAATAGGGAAATAGGGAAATCTGCCGGCCGTCATAGAGCTGGTAGACCAGGCGGGGCTGCTCTGATTCCGACACCGGCGGCTGCCCGTCGGCGGCCTGCACATCATCCAGTGTCAGGGGCGCCAGGGCGTCGAAAACCTGGTCAATTTTTGCCGGATCGGCGGTTCTTCCCGGTGGGACAGGCGTCATGCTGGCCATCTCTCCCTTCTCCGGCCGCAAAAGGGTATAAGTTGGGGTCTGGACATCGCCAACATAACAGGCGACCGATTTCACCTCCTCCGCATTGACATCTATAATCTCTTTTTTCAACCACTGGGCGGGTGCAGTTTTCAGGAACCGGAAATTGCCGTCCACGAGAAAGACGGTGTCGGCATCGACCTTTTTCAGGTACTGTCCGCCGCCCTCCCCGCTGTCGGCCTGGCGACTCTGACCCAGGATGACATTGGCGAGGATCTTTCCCGACGCGTTTGTTAAGGTGATTTGCTTCCCCGTGGACGATGCGTTCGTGGCGGAAGGGGCCATCAGTGAAAGGCGGGCCAGGCTTTCGGTTGAAGCGGGAAAACTGCGACCGATTTTCAACCGGGAGAGCTTGACTACCAACTCCCTGAGTTGATCAAAATCGGCCGGATAACCACCGCGTCCGTCGACCTGCCACACCTTGTCGCCCTTGACCAGGACCACCCTGTTTTCCGAATCGGCGATGGTCACGGTAGTCACCGCGTTCACCGGCAGTTCGGCAAACAGTTTATCTCCCATTTTCACCTGGCCGGTGTGCTCATCCTTCCCGACACGGAAAAACCAGAGGGCCAGCAGAAGGCCGGTTGCCGCCAGCAGTATCAGAAATGTCTTGCCTTTCATCAACTATGCCTTTCTTCTTCGCATGATTGCGTAAATGATCCCACCGATGCCGATGAGCAGGGGAACGAGAAAAATATTCACGAACTTGACCGTGGTTCCCAGCTGTTCAATCTCGGCACGTAGATTGCGCCGGACCGTCTTGAGTTCTTTGTTGATCCTGAGTTTCTCTTCCTGGAAGCGGGCGATTTCCTGCTCCTGTTCCTCGCTGAGGATCGCACGCTGGGCGGCATCTTTTTGCTGCTCGAGCATGCCAAGCTTCTGGTTGGTTTCCTCCACCTGGCGAACCAGCGCCTGCTCCTGGTCCAACCAGCGGTCCTGGGCCTTGCGCTCCAATTCCTGCACCCGTGTGAATGGCCGTTCGAAGGTGCCCCGCGAGCGGATGCTGATCAGGGCAGGATTGCCAGTCAACATCTCACTGGCATTGAGCATGAAATTCAGGTTGTCGTTGAAGATGTTGGAAATCGTAAAGCCCAGCAGGTTCTGCTGACTCAGGTAATAGCCGTCATACAACAGATCGCTGTCCGCCACCACGATGATGACCGAGGGTGCCTTACCTTCCTTCAGCGATGGTTCCTCATCCTTGGCATCCGTCTCCGGCACCGTTTCGCCGGCGTTGGATTCAGCCTCCGGTTTTCCATCCGGAAAGGCCGTTTTAAACGTGCCTGATATGCGCACGGCCAGATTGTGGACCATACCCGATGGTTTGAAATCCCGACGGATGGCGTTCACATTCATGTTGTGGGCGAAGGCGTCCACCTTCACGCTGTTGGTGCTGGATTGAACCAGGGGCTCGACGGTGTAAATGCTGTCCGGCAGTTTCTCGATGGCACCGGCAACCGGCAGCAGCATGGATTCCAGGTTGGCGGTGATCAGGTTGTCGGCTAAAAATGCGTCGGCCGAGGTGGAGAGCCACAGCGGATTGTCCTCCACCTGGTTGTTGCGGTTCCTCAACTGGGTGGCGTAGGTGTAGTCGGCAACAGCCTTTCCGGTTTCCATGGTGATTCCCCAGGCATTGAACAGGCCTGTGGGGATGGACCCGCCGGGTCCCATGCGCGGATCGTCCATCAGGGAAAGGGGGTCGGCAAAAACAATGGCATTGCCACCGCCCATGATGTACTGGTCCACGGCAAAGGCCAGCATGTCGGACATGTTTTTGGGGTGGAACAGCACCAGCAGATCCGCAGTCGGATCGATGTGGTCGGCATCCGGCTGCACGTTTGTCAAGTCATAGGTCTTTGCCAGTTCCTGGATGAAAAACCAGGGCTCCGAGCCGGGACGGGGCCCGGCCATTCCCATGTTCATGGGAGCTGCACCGAATACCGGTAGGCTGCTGAACACGGCGATCTTCATTCGATCCGTCGTCTGCACGCGGGCAATGATGCGCGTTAAGTCATACTCCAGCCGCGTCTCCTGGGTGGGGTCGATAAACGCAATAGCCGCCTCCTGGTCGGCGGCCAGGGCAACGAGCCCCAGATAGACCTGCTCGCCAGTTGGCAGGCTGATGCCTTTCATGCCGTATTTAACGGCCCACTCTTCTTCTTCGGAATCGGGTTTGGGGTCGTGTATTTCGACTGAGATCCGGCCCTTTCCGTATTGCTCGTACTCGGAAAGAAAATCGATCACCCGCTGGGCAAAGGTCTTGATATGGGAAGGGATGTTAACCACGTGCTTGCTGTAAAACACCTTGATCACCACCTCTTGCTCCAGTTCAGCAAGGATGGTCCGGGTACCCTGGGACAATGAGTACAGATTGTCTTCGGTGGCATCCCAGCGCAAGGTGGTACGGGACAACAGAATGTTCACCAGTACCACGATGACGAGCACCAACACGGCGCTGCCGGCCGAGAATGCGGTTTTCCTGATGCGTCTTTTTCCATCGATCATGGATCTTGGCCTCCTTTATGCCGATTCCCTATTTTGCAGGATAACGCCGTTGACAAAGATCATGAAGACCATCACCGACAGGTAGTAGAGCAGATCCCTCACATCCAGCACGCCTCTGGCAATGGAGGCAAAATGGGATAGAACGCTGGTCGAAGAGACCAGGTCCACCAGCCACATCGGCGCCCATCCGGACAGTACGGCTGTCACCGGCGCAAAACCGGCCAGTATGAGAAACAGGCAGGCCACCACAGCCAGAATGAAGCTGACTACCTGGCTGCGGGTGAGGGCCGAGGTCATGCTGCCCACGCTTAAAAACGTGCCGGCCATGAGAAATGAGCCCAGATAGGCACAAAAAATAACGCCCAGATCCGGATTGCCCAGATACATGGTGGTCAGGACCAGCGGAAAAGTCAGAATCAGTGCGATGCCGATAAAACACCAGGCGGCCAGCAATTTCCCCAGAACCACGTCGGTGACGGTTACCGGCAGGGTTAAGAGCAATTCGATCGTCCCCAGCCGGCGCTCCTCGGCCCACAGCCGCATGGCAATGGCCGGAACCAGAAACATGAACAGCCACGGGTGCCACTGGAAGAAGCCTTTCAGGTCGGCCTGCCCCGCTTCGAAGAAATTGCTAATATAAAAGGTGAAAAAGCCGGTCAGGAGAAGAAAGATCACGATGAAGACGTAGGCCACCGGCGAACCGAAGTATCCGGCAAATTCGCGCTTCATGATAATCCATATGTTGCTCATATAATTACCGCTTTGCATGGGTCACTCCATTGGATGTTAGGGTCCTATACCGGTGGTAATCTCACGAAACACATCGTCCAGCCGCCCCTGCTCAACAAACACCGCGGAAATGTGAACCCCGTCCTGGTTTGCCGAAGCGATCACCCGGTCAGCAACGGGAACCGCCGGATCGTCAGGGAAAATGCGCAAGGTCGTCCGCTCACCATCGGATTCCACTACCGAAATTGACGCCACCCCGTCCAGTTCCGCAATTCGTTTCTGTATGCCGCCAGTCGCCGCACCCGTAACGGTCAAGACAACAGAGCCATGAGACGCGGACCGCCGCCTGAGCCCGTCGGGTGTGTCGTCGGCCACCACCTTTCCGTCGGCAATAATGATGGCCCGGCTGCAGACAGCATCGACCTCGTCAAGAATATGGGTGGAAAAGATGATGGCCTTGGTGGCACTCATTTCCCGGATCATCAAGCGCACTTCGTGCTTCTGGTTGGGGTCCAGACCGTCGGTGGGTTCGTCGAGGATCAGGTATTCGGGGTCGTGCAGGATACTCTGAGCAAAGCAAACCCGCTGTTTGTAACCCTTGGACAGAGTGTTCACCGCCTGATGACGGACACTGGAAAGAAAACATCGCTCTACCGTCTGGCCCACCCGCTGGTTCTTGGCGCTTCCCCTGAATCCGCGAATTTCGGCACAGAAATCCAGATACCGGGTGACCGTCATATCCGGATATACCGGTGCGTTTTCAGGCAGGTAACCGATTTTTTTGCGGGCGGCAAGGGATTGGGTTAAAATGTCACTGTCGCCGACGATCACCGTTCCGCTGGTCGGCGGGAAAAATCCGGTGATCATCCGCATGGTGGTTGACTTTCCTGCGCCGTTGGGGCCTAAAAAACCCAGAATTTCTCCCTTCCGGGCGGTAAAGGAGATGTCGTCCACCGCCAGATGAGTGCCAAACTGCTTGGTCAGATGTCTTACCTCTATCATGGATGTGCGGTCTCCTTGGCCTTCGATTGAACTGGTTTTTGAAAGCAGTACCCCGTCACCACAGTTATTGCCTCCGGCACAAACCGACGGTCAGGGCCCCGCGAAAGGGTGCGGGTGGTGCTTCATCGAGCTTATGGCATGCCTGGGCATGACAGGCATACCCACCTGGCTGCCGAAATAGCGGTCCGCAAAAACTGGGAGAAAATAATATTTGATGCTCGCATGTCAAGTCCGTTCTTACCGCATCACCCCACCGATGGCTCACGGCAAGGGTGTGCGCCACGGTGGTTCCGGGATAGGCCGACCACATGCCGCACAAACGGAGTAAATCAACACTCCGCCTCTGTTCGCAACAGGCCAACAGAGTTCGGTCAACGGCCTGTTTTCAAGGATTTTTTCTTGACAAAACGACCGACTGCCGATAGAAAGTCGCAAGCTCCACCTTCCGTGTTTTTTATACCCGAAGGCGGGATTGTATCCCGCCTGAATTATGTAGACATGAAACCATCGGGAACGAAGCCGGCGCGTTCGGAAACAGAACGGCATGGGCCATCGGTCGATGCGGCGGCCGGCACTGGGGCTTTAAAAACAGTCGATTACACAGCACCAATCATCACACAGCGGTTGACGGAGATTCCATGAGCACCTTAGACGAAAAGGCCAAGGCGGGGATGGAGGATCATGCGGCACATGGCAGCGACGCCAAGGAGAGCGGCGCCGGTGGGTTTATCATCCTGTTCTTCATCATCGGTTTTGCAGCCAGCATGGTGTTGGGGTGGGTCATCTTTCCCAAACTCCTTTACTCCCAAAAGCAGCAACCCCTGAATTTCAACCACGCCCTGCATGTCGAAGAGGTGGGTGAGGGCTGCGAAGGCTGCCATTACTTCAGAGAGGACGGCAGTTTTTCGGGCATTCCCAAGCTTGCCCAATGCACGGAATGCCATGAAGAGCCCATGGGTGATACCGAAGACGAAGCCACCTTCGTCGAGCAGTATGTGGCCAAGGAACGGGAGGTGCCCTGGCTCTCCTATTCCCGCCAGCCGGACTGCGTGTTCTTTTCCCATTCCGCCCACGTGATCGGCGCCAAAATGGACTGTGTGGTCTGCCACGGCCATATCGGTGAATCGGAGGTGTCCCGCCCTTATGAATACAACCGGCTCACCGGCTACAGCCGCGACATCTGGGGCAAAAACATCGCTGGGTTCAAGAAAAACAGCTGGGACCGCATGAAAATGGATGACTGTGCCGCCTGTCACAAGGAGGTGGATGCGATCCACGATGTCAGCGTCCAGACCCAACGCGGCCACTGCTATGTCTGCCACAAATAAGCGACAGCTGCCCCGGCAAGCGATTTCAGCTTCTGATGTGCATATAAAGGTGAGGGATAATCGATGAAAGTTGACCGAAGAAGTTTCTTGTCGTTCGTAATCGGCGGCGCAGCGGGCACAGCCCTGTCGCCATTGCCGTGGAAACTGATGGATGACTCCTCCATCTGGTCGCAGATGTGGCCCTGGACGCCGGTCCCACCGGACGGAGAGGTGGTCTACGAAGACTCAACCTGTACCCTGTGCCCGGGCGGGTGCGGCATCTCCGTTCGCAAGGTCGACAGCCGCGCCGTTAAAATCGAGGGTCAGTCGGGTCACCCCGTCAACGACGGCCGCATCTGCATCCTGGGGCTTTCCGGACTTCAGATGCTCTACGGCCCCACCCGAATCAAGTCGCCCATGAAACGCATCGGCGAGCGGGGCGAAGGTAAATGGCAGAAAATATCCTGGGATGAGGCCATCGCATCTCTGACGGAAAAACTGACCGACATCCGCGACAAGGGCGAAGCCCACACCGTGGCCGCCCTCACCGGATCGGACAGCGGCACGGTACCGGCGTTGATCCAGCGGTTCTTGACGGCCTATGGGTCCCCCAATTTTATGCGGTCACCGTCCTGCCGGGACGTCGATGAGTTGACCGTGAAAGCCCTTTTCGGGGCGGACGGCAGAACCGGTTTCGATGTGGAGAATGCCGACTACGTTCTCAGCTTCGGCAGCGGCTTCGTGGACGGCTGGGGGTCACCGGTCCGCATGTTCAAGGCTGCCAGTCTCTGGAAAGAAAAAGAGATCCCCGTCGTCCAGGTGGAGCCACGTCTGTCCAACAGTGCGGCCAAGGCCACCCGATGGGTCCCGGTCAACCCCGGCACAGAAGCCGATCTGGCGCTTGGGATTGCCGCCGTCATGGTGTCTCAGAACATGATAGATTCGGGCGCCGTCTCAGGGTTGGGCAACTGGAAAAGCGATCTGCTAACCACCTACGCAACGGAAAACGTATCACAGACGACCGGCGTGGCTGCCGAGGTCGTCCTCGAACTGGCCAACGGCTTTGCCGGGGCAAATCGACCACTGGCGCTGTGCGGCCGCGGCAAAGGCCTGGTGTCAGGAAGCCTGCGCGAAACCGCCGCAGTTTACATCCTCAACGCCCTGACGGGAAACATCAACCAGGAAGGCGGCATGTGGGCTATTCCGGAAGCGGACTACATCCAGTGGCCCGATGTGGCCACCGACAACCTGGCCTCTGCCGGCCTCGATCAACCGCGCCTCGATGGCGCGGGTACCGGCAAATACACCGACGCCCGATACCTGACCAACCGGCTGGGCGACAGTGTCAACGGGGGCGGGCCCTATCCCCTGCAAGTCCTGTTGGTGGCCGGTGCCAATCCCTGCCACGATCTGCCCGACACCCAGCACCTAAAGGCGGCCTTCGCCCGCATCCCGTTCATTGTCAGTTTCTCGTCATTTCAAGATGAAACTGCCGCCATGGCCGATCTACTGCTGCCCAATCACGTCTACCTGGAGCGTTACGAGGATGTCCCGGTGGATGCCGGCCTTGTCCAGCAGATGATTGGATTGAGCAAACCGGTGGTGTCTCCCCAGTTCAACACGCGCCACCTGGGCCAAGTCCTGATCATGACCGCCAAGGCCATGGGCGGGTCCATCGCCGACGCGTTTCCGTGGGATGACTACGAAACCTGCCTGGAAGAAACCCTGGCGGAAAAATGGGATACCCTTATGGAAACGGGAGTATGGGTGCAAACCGATATCAACCCCGTAGCTGGTTCGATTCAGCTGGCGGGGCTGGATGCGCCGGCCGTTCAGGCCGAAGGCGATGTAAACAGCTTCCCCCTTTTACTGGTGCCCTATGACTCCATTCAGCTCACCAGCGGATATATCGGCGAAGCCCCCTTCATGATCAAGGCCGTTGCCGACACCATCATCAAAGGTACGGATGGCTTCATCGACATCAATCCGCAAACCGCAAGCGGGTTCGGACTCGGCGACGGAGATCGGGCCACCCTGACCACTCCCCGGGGTGAAGCCCTGGTGCGCGTCCACCTGTTCGAAGGCATTCAACCCGGTGTATTGGCCATGGTCAGGGGGCTGGGACATACCGCCTATGACGGCTACCTGGCAGGCAAGGGAGTCAACGTCAACGAACTCATCGGCCCGGTCGAGGACCCGTCGACCGGTTTTGATGCAGCCTGGGGAATCCGGGCCAAGCTGGTTAAAGCCTAATCCACCTGACACGAGGTTCTGATGAAACAAGCGCAGACACACGGCACGCCAATGAAATACGGAATGGCCATCGATCTTGACAAATGCACCGGTTGCGGCGCCTGCATGGTCGCCTGCATGTCCGAGAACAACATACCGTTTAAAGAAGATGAGTCAGATAAACTGGTCAGCATCACCTGGATGCGAATTTTCAAGCTGAGCAACGGCCAATCATTTCCGGATACGGATATCTGTTATTTACCTCGGCCGTGCCAGCACTGTGAGGGCCACGGGGGCCACAGCCCGTGCGTGTCGGTCTGCCCGGCAACCGCTACCGACTACAGCCGGGAGACGGGCATCGTCAGCCAGATCGTGACCCGCTGCTTCGGCTGCAGGTACTGCATGGGTGCCTGCCCCTACCACGCCCGGTATTTCAACTGGTGGGATCCGGTCTGGCCGGATGGCATGGAGAAATACCTGAGCCCCAACGTCTCCCCGCGCATGCGCGGGGTAGTGGAAAAATGCAGTTTCTGCTACCATCGCTACCAGCTGGCCAAAAACAAAGCCTATCTTGACGGAGAACGCCGGGTGCCGGAAGAAGCCTACCAGACCGCCTGCACACAGGCATGTCCGGCCGGTGCCATCGTTTTCGGCGATCTAAACAATCCGGAGCACCAGGTCCACCAGATCGTCAAACCGGACCCGAATAACGGCAACCGCTCCAGGAACCCCAAGGCATTCCGGCTCCTGGAGCGAACAGGCACCAATACCAAAGTCTACTATCTGTCCAGCCGAGAATGGGTCCGGCGGGCAGGAGACAACTACCTCGCCCACGAAAAGACCGGGCAGTTAGCCAAGCTGAGCCATTAATATCACCTTGGCGGTAAGGGCTTTTAGCTAAGAGCGGCAAACCTGACAGATCAAGGAGTACTTACCCTATGGATTCTGCGTTAATACCCAAAGGCGTCAAGCGTTGCCCCATGTGGCAGTTCCTCCTGGGACTGGGCATTGTGGGCGCTGTCCTTGCGTGGGGCGTTTATGCCATGCTGCTGTGCTGGTTCAAGGGTCTGAACCAGACCAACATGAACGACTACTATGGTTTCGCCCTGTGGATCTGGGCGGACCTGGCCGTCATCGCCCTGGGTGGTGGCGCCTTCTTCAGCGGCCTGCTCAAGTACATCATCGGCAAAGATGAGCTCAAGAACATCATCAATTATGCGGTGCTCATCGGATTCATCTGCTACAGCTCGGCACTCTTGATCCTGGCCATCGACATCGGTCAGCCCCTGCGCGGCTGGTTTATCTTCTGGCACGCCAACGTGCATTCCATGCTCACCGAGGTGGCCTTTTGCCTGTCATGCTACTTTGCGGTGCTGACCATCGAGTATATTCCCCTGATTCTGGAAAACCGTCAGCTGGACAAGGTGCCCTTCTTTCATAACCTGAGCCACAACATGCATGAAACCATGGCGGTCTTCGCCGCTACCGGCGCCTTCCTCTCCTTTTTCCACCAGGGATCCCTTGGCGGTGTGGCCGGTGTCCTGTTCGGCCGCCCCTTTGCCTTCCGGGAAGGCCTGCTCATCTGGCCCTGGACCTTCTTTTTATTCACCTGGTCTGCCGCGGCCTACGGCCCCTCCTTTACCCTGCTGATCACCTGGATCACCGAAAAAGTGACCCGCAAGAAACTGGTCAAAGACAACGTAATCGAACTGCTGGCCAAGATCTCCGGCTGGATGATCTTCACCTACACCATCGCCAAGATTTGCGATACGACCCGCTGGGCCTTTATCACGGCACCGGGGTTGGGCCAGAACCTGGCTGACTTTTACACCGGGAACGCCTTCTACGGCTACTGGATCCTCTTTGCCGAGATCGTCCTGGGCGGTGTGGTGCCGGCCATCATCCTGATCAGCGCCCCCTTGAGAAAAAACCCCACCTGGCGCGTCACCGCCTTCTTTTTAGGCGCCATGGGCGTCTCCCTGAACCGCTGGGTCATGGTGCTTCAGGTCATGGCCGTGCCGATTATGCCCTTTGACACCTGGGCACTGTATTATCCCAGCTGGCAGGAAGTGGCCACCACTATCCTGCCGGTCGCCTACGGCATCATTCTGATCATGATCTCCTACCGCTACCTGCCGATCTTTCCCCAGGAGGCAGAGTTGAACCCCATCGAGGAGGAGACGGCCATGGCGGTGGAAGCACACACGGAATCAACTCCGAATCTAAAACCGGCTAACGCATAGCCGCTTAAAGAGGAGAAAACATGTTCCCTTTCAGTTTTGAATGGATCTGGGACGCCGGCCACATGGTATTTCACGGCGGTCTCTGGTACGCATTGAACATCATCGGTATCGGCATGACCTATTGCGTGATCAAGGCCGTGATCGACACGGCCAAGGGCAAGGGCGGCCACGGCCACCACTAACCGCCTGCCCCACCTGACGAAACCAACAATAAGCGCCTGTCCCGGACTGCGGTCCTTGGGAGAGGCGCTTTTACTTTTTGTGGTCCCGACCCACCCATGTGAACGGCATGAATGAATTAGCTGCGATCCTGCGCTGGCCGACATTGGCATATAGGCGATTGGTGATTATTATGTTGAGATAACCGGCAAGGCAGCCTGGTGGAAGATACCATCGCCTTGAAATATACGGCGGTTGAAAGGAGAACCGGCATGACCCATCAGCCCACCCCCGACGATTTCAGAGCCGTTCTGAGCATCGACCCCCTCCTGGATTTCTGGCGTCAACAGGTGTCGCCAAAATGTCCGCATATGGCCGAGATGTTTGAGGTCTTTGAAAAACGGGTCCAGGAGACGCCGGAATTGAAGGGAGATATCGACCGGCCGGATTTGGCCGCCCGCCACACGGACATCCTTTCACCGCTGATGAGTGTGGCCTTTCCCTCGTCCACCTGGGAAACGGAGATCAGTGGTGCATTCACCCCCTTTCAACACGACACCATCTACTGCACACCGGCTTACCGTGAGCTTCTTTACGATAGCGGAGGAAAGATCGCCGGACGCCTCAAAGGTGAGAACAATACCCTGAATTTTCAGCGTTTCATCCGCGCCTACGCCCTCATTCTCAAGCGACTCTACGGGATCGACCAGGGGGTGAACAGTCCCCTTATCCGTATCGTTACCGATCCGACGACGGGTCTGGAACGCCATTTCCAGGTCACACCCGACTTTCAGTTTGTTCAGGTGGGAACCGTGGGCAAACCACGCGAATTGACCGAGCAGCAGCGGGAGCGGGTGATCGAGCACATTGCCAACCCGGAGGTGCTGACCGCTTTGTTACCCCCCGGTGATTTCATTTTCCGGGGATTCACCGTTGTACGTGCCGTTGACGTCACCGAATCCGAGATCACATCTGCCTTGGAACGAGACCTGATCGACCAGGAATCCATCTTTTCGGCCGATGGTTTCAAACGGCTGCAAAGCCGCCTGCGCACCTTGTTCGGCCAGCCGGAACTGAAAGCAAGCCTGGCAGCGGTTCAGGGGGACCAGGTACTGATCCTCAACGACGGACACACATCCAAAGCCAACTGCCTGTTCACCAATTCCAGCCATATCCCCATGAGCGATCTGAAAAATTCGGTGTGGCTCCAGGCGGTCGATCACAAGGAGATCCTGCGGATTCCCGACCTGAGCAAAGAGCCGAACCTGTGTCCGGCCGAACAGGAGGCCGTCGACCATGGTGTCCGGTCCTTGCTCATCGCACCGCTCTATTTTGGCGGTGAGGCGATCGGCACATTTTGGGTCAAATCCGATCAACCCCATGGTTTAGGTGCCGTGGACATCGAAAAAATGCGCCATATCGTCCCTCTATTTTCCATGGCCCTCAAACGCGGTCTGGACGACATGAACAATGAGGTTCAGTCGGTCATCAAGGAAAAATGCACCGCCGTTCACCCATCCGTGGAGTGGCGCTTCCGCAATGCCGCCATGGACCATATGGAACGGCTGCGCCAGGGCAAACCCTCAGAAATGGAACCGATCATCTTCAAGGAGGTGATCCCCCTGTTCGGCCAGTCAGACATTCGGGGCTCCTCGGAAGCCCGGGTGCAGAGCATCCAGGCGGACCTGACCGAACAGTTGACCCTGGCCGGGACCATCATGCAACACGCCGCCGAAGCCAAATCCTGGCCGCTGATTGACGAATTCAGCTACCGAATCGACAAGCGCATCGCCAGGATCAAGGCCGGCCTCTCCACCGAAGAGGAAACCCTGGTCGCATCCTTTCTCCATCAGGAAATAGAACCCAGTTTCGCCGAACTGCGCGCCATCGGCCCCGGTGTCAGCCATGCCATCGACGGGTATAACCAGGCGGTGGACCCGGTGATGGGTGTGGTCTATCGCAAGCGCAAGGCGTTTGAAGAGAGCGTCTCCAGACTCAATGAGCGACTGTCGGGCTATGTTGACCGGGAACAGGCCGAGGCCCAGAAAATATTCCCCCACTATTTTGAAAAGCACCAAACCGACGGCATCGACTACGTGATCTATCTGGGCGCGTCCATGCATCCGGAAGGGAAACACAATCCGTTTTTCCAGAAGAACCTGGCCCTGTGGCAATTCAAGATCGCCTGCGGGCTTGCCTGGCATACCCGGCAAATCCAGTCGGAGCTAAAGGTTCCGCTGGATATCTGTCACCTGATCCTGGTCAATCACGCTCCCCTTTCCATACGCTTCCGCTACGATGAAAAGCGCTTTGATGTAGACGGCGCCTATGACGTGCGCCATGAGATCATTAAATCCCGCCTGGACAAAGCCATGGTCAAGGGCGGCCGTGAACGCCTCACCCAGCCGGGCAAGATCGCCATCGTCTACTCTCATCCCAAGGAAGGCAGGGATATCCGGCGCCATATCGACTATCTGCAGAGCCGTGAACACCTGTTGGGAGACCTGGAGACCATTGAGCTGGAAAATCTCCCCGGTGTCCAGGGGCTCAAAGCACTTCGCGTAAGTGTGAATCAGGAAGCCGGTGCCGCTGCCCGCAAAATTGAACAACTGGCCGGATAGCCGGGCATCCGGCCAGGACATTCGCCGACAATTTCCAGTCATGCCGATCTTGAAAAATGACCATCGCCGTTGTAACCTGTCTCTAAAGTTTCATCCCCCACCATGACGTTCAACATGAAAAAGAGGCAAGGTGAACAAACATGCACACCAGTGATCGGCGATCCACTGCAATTATTGTTGTGATGCTCCTCCTGGTAATGGCGATCTGGGGCTGTTATCCCAAACGCGTGGGACCGGTCGGTTCGGCGGGCAAACGCCTGACCTGGAGCCAAATGGGCGTCGACCAGCGCAAAGCCCACATGAAAAGCGAGGTGTTGCCACGTGCGGCTGAACTCTTCCGGACCTGGCGACCGGAGCGTTTTTCCAGCGTGGACTGCAGCCTGTGTCATGGCCAGGGAGCGAAAACCGGGAAATTCCAAATGCCCACCACCCACCTGCCCAGGCTCAGTGGGGAGTTGTTGTTGGGGCCTGAATTCGCAAAGTATCCGGACACCACCCGACTGAAACTGGACCGCCTGGTGCCCCTGATGGCCCAAGCGCTCGGGAAAAAGCCCTTCAGCATCATTACCCGTCGCGGATTCGGCTGCTACTCCTGCCACCTGGGGCCCTCCGGTCCCATGTTCGGCAATTGATCCCCAGTTTACCTTTTAGCATCTGAAACCAACGGGCTGATGATAAACAGGCAAAAATTGCTTCAGATTAAGGCAACGATGGATCGTTTACCTCTGTGAATTGGTCAGCCGGAGATGGTAGGCTCGTTTTAACGCTGTTGCTTCATCGATTGTCATAGCTGCCAAGGAGTCATTATGATCGATCAGGAGACAGAGCGCCTGAGCCGACAGATAATCGAGCAGTCCAAAGCGTTCGGAGCGGACCTTGCCGGCATTGCCAATGTGTCGGATATAAAGCGGTCACCGTCACACCGGTTGAGTCAAAAAATGCCTGAGTTCAACGGTGTGGGGACCCTATCGGTGGAGGGAAGAAAACGGGGTGTCGTTCAATGGCCGGAAGGCGCCAGGTCTGCCATCATGGTTGCAATCGCGCATCCCCCTGAAAATCCGGAACTGGACTGGTGGGTCAGCGGCGCTACCCCCGGTAACACGGCAGGCAACCGATTGCTCATGTCGATAGTCGAAAAATTGGCCGATTATCTTGAGCAGGCGCTGGACATCCGAAGCTTCAAGCTGCCTTATCATATCGAACATGGCGCCGTGTACATGAAAGACTGCGCCGTGATTGCAGGACTCGGCTGTATCGGAAAAAACAATCTTCTGATTACACCCCCATACGGACCCCGTCAGCGCTTGCGGGCCATGCTGATCGGAACCGATCTACCTTCCACCGGGCCAATTGATTTCGATCCCTGCCTCGATTGCCCCATGCCTTGCAGGAAAGCCTGCCCCCAACACGCTTTTTCCGACAAGATTTATACTATAGAAGAATATGGCATGGATGAACTTCCCGGACGGTCCGGGGTGTACAACCGATTCCAATGCAACCGGCAGATGGATATCGATATCGCCAACGCCGAAGCGATTGATTTAGAGGAGCGGGCGCCAAGCGGAAAAAGAGTCAAGTATTGCCGGGAATGCGAGATGGCTTGTCCGGTTGGGACTGCCGGTTGAGACTGACCAACCAAACCCGTCTGAAGCATGGATGCGATTCCTTTTTGTAAAACTTTTGTCAACCCTCCGCACCCTTCTTGTCACCACCCCACATTTCCATTAAAGATAACATCCAATTATTCCATACCAGCCGGGACTGAAGGATTGATATGTTAAAATCGATTATTCAAGCCATACGCGGGGTTTTATCGCTGCTGTGTTACACGCTCAATACCGTTGTCTGCTGCATCCCTATTTTCATCGTGGCCTTGATTAAGCTCGTGCTTCCCATCAGACCGATCCAGACCGTTTGCCGCCAGATCCTGACCGCCATTGCCAACGGCTGGGTCGCCGTAAACAACCTGAACCAGAAGCTGTTTAACGGTGTCCGCTGGGATGTGCGCGGGCTGGACGATCTCAATCCCAAAGGCTGGTACATGGTGGTGGCCAACCACCAGTCCTGGGTGGACATCCTGGTGCTTCAGACTATCTTCTATCGCAAGATTCCGTTTTTGAAGTTTTTTCTGAAAAAAGAGCTGTTCTGGTTCCCGTTTCTGGGTCAGGCCTGGTGGGCGCTGGATTTCCCGTTCATGAAGCGCTACTCGCGGCAGTTTCTCAAAAAGAACCCCCACCTGATCGGCAAGGACCTGGAGATCACCAAACGGGCCTGCGATAAATTCAGGAATATTCCCGTGTCGGTGATGAGCTTCGTCGAGGGAACCCGGTTTACTCCGGAAAAACACACCCGCCAGCGGTCGCCCTATGCACATCTGCTGCGCACCAAGGCCGGCGGTATAGCTTTCGTGCTGGCGGCCATGGGCGACAAGCTCCACCACATCGTGGACGTAACCATCGCCTATCCCCAGGGTGCGGCCACGTTCTGGGATTTTGTATGCGGGCGGGTCAAGGAGATCAAAGTCAGGGTGAAAACCCTGCCCATCGACAGCGAAATGATGGGCGATTACCTTCAGGACCCGCAGTTCAAGCGGGATTTCCAGAACTGGCTCAACAGCTTGTGGCAGGAAAAAGATCGCGATCTGGCCCGCATGCTGGCCCGCTGAACCGCGATAGCGAGCGCATTCCTCGCCGCTTGCGGCGGGGTTAGCGAGTGAACTGAAAATAGACACTCATCCTTACGGTGAACCCTCCCCGCGGCAAGCCGCGGGGAGGGTTCAATCCAATTTCCAGGAATCGCCTTGACAATATCCAATCCCACCCACTAAGTTTACTCCCTTCTATCTTTTCCAGTGCGTCAGGGATGCGGGTGTTTGTTTTCAACGCCCTTTTAAATCGGTTCCCCCATTTCCCCAAAGCGGATAAGGAGATGAATCATGATCGAATTCACGTATGAAGAACTGCTGCCCCTGGGCAAAGACGACAGCCGGTACCGGCTGCTCACGACCGATTACGTCTCCACCGCCCGGTTCGAGGGGCAGACCATGCTGAAGGTCGCACCCGAGGGGTTGGAGCTGCTTGCCGAATCGGCCTTCAAGGATGTTTCCCACCTGCTGCGACCGGCCCATCTGGTTCAACTGGAGAAAATATTCAAGGATCCGGAGAGCTCGGACAACGACCGCTATGTGGCTCTGGAAATGCTCAAAAACGCCGTCATCTCCGCCGAGATGGAATTTCCCATGTGCCAGGACACCGGCACCGCCATCATCATGGGCAAGAAGGGTCAGCAGGTGTGGACGGGAGACAGCGATGAAAAAGCACTGTCCAAAGGGGTGTTCAATGCATACACCCAAAACAATCTGCGCTATTCCCAGAACGCACCGCTGACCATGTATGAAGAGGAGAACACCGGGTGCAACCTGCCTGCCCAGGTTGAGATATACGCGACCAGCGGCGATGCCTATAAATTCCTGTTCATCGCCAAAGGCGGCGGCTCGGCCAACAAAACCTATCTGTTTCAGGAAACCAAGGCGGTGCTCAACCCGGGCACCCTGGTTGATTTTCTCACGGCCAAAATGAAGACCCTGGGCACCGCCGCCTGTCCGCCCTATCACCTGGCTTTTGTCGTGGGGGGAACGTCGGCGGAGTTCAACCTGAAGACGGTGAAGCTGGCCTCGGCGGGCTACCTGGACGGTCTGCCCGCTGCCGGCAGCCAGACCGGTCGTGGCTTCCGCGACCGGGAACTGGAAAAAGAGCTGTTGGTGCGGGCCCGGGAGTTGGGCATCGGCGCCCAGTTCGGCGGCAAGTACTTCTGTCACGACATTCGCGTGGTGCGTCTGCCGCGTCATGGCGCCTCCTGCCCCATCGGCATCGGCGTAAGCTGCAGCGCGGACCGCAACATCAAGGCAAAAATCACCGCCGAAGGCATTTTCCTGGAGCAGCTGGAAACCGACCCCGCGCGTTATCTCCCCGAACCCAGGGATGCCGACGATGTGGCCGTGGCCATCGACCTGAACCAGCCCATGGACGACATCCGGGCCATTCTCACTCAATATCCGGTGGCCACACGCCTCCAACTGTCCGGCAAGATCATCGTGGGGCGGGATATCGCCCATGCCAAGCTCAAGGATCGGCTGGACAGCGGTCAGGGCCTGCCCCACTATCTGAAAGATCACATCATCTACTACGCCGGTCCGGCCAAGACGCCAGAAGGCCACCCATCCGGCTCTTTCGGGCCCACCACCGCCGGCCGAATGGATTCTTATGTGCCGATCTTCCAGGCCCAGGGCGCTTCCATGGTCATGCTGGCCAAGGGTAACCGCTCCAAAGGGGTGACGGCCTCCTGCAAAAAATACGGCGGGTTCTATCTGGGCTCCATCGGTGGCCCGGCCGCGCGGCTGGGCAAGGAGTGCATCACCTCGGTGGAGGTGCTTGAATACCCAGAACTGGGCATGGAGGCGGTTTACATGATTACCGTCAAAGATTTCCCCGCGTTTATTCTGGTGGATGACAAGGGGAATGATTTCTTTGAAAATCTGCTCTGATGGCCATCATTCGTATGCGGTGGATAAAGCGAAACAAAAAAAGGGGTGCGCTGAAAAGCGGCCCCTTTTTTTGCCAGCGATGATAGCAACTAAAATACTCCCTAACCCATTGAACCGCCTTGCACCCTACACCCTGAACCCTGAACCCCGAACCCCGAACCCAGAACCCAGAACCCTATTTCCCCTGTCCCTCGAAGAATCCGTATACAAAATCGATATGTTGCTTCATCGCCCGGTGCGCGGCTTCCGGGTTGCCTTTCCGGATGGCCTGGTAGATTAACGTGTGCTGCTCCAAAATGGTGTCGATGTTACCCGGTACTTTGTAAAGGCCCTCCAGGTTGACCTTGATACCGGTAAACAAAAAATCGTAGAAGTTTTTCATAATGAAGACCTGGAGGGGATTGTTCGTGGCATAGGCGATGGCCATGTGGAAAGAGGCGTCTGCTTCCGAGCCCAATCTCCCGGATTTGACTTCCTTTTGCATCTCCTCGATGCTTTTCTCCATGAACTGAAAATCCTTTTCAACTGCCCGGCTGGCCGCCATGGCTGCGGCATTGCACTCCAGCCCCATGCGCACTTCCAAAAGGTCGGAAATGGAGGCGCCCTGGCTTTCCACCATGGTGGCCAGAAGGCTTTTCTCCTGGGATTCCGGCGACCGGACAAAGGTGCCCTGCCCCTGTTTCTGGTCCAGCAGGCCCATTACGACCAGCTTATTGATGGCATCTCTCACCGAGGTACGGCTGACACCAAAGGCTTCGGCCAGTTCCCGCTCGGTGAGGATTTTTTCGCCGGCTTTGAATTCACCACGGAAAATCAGTTCCCGCAACTGGTCAAACACCTGGTCGGATATGCGCTTGGGTTTGATGGGTTTAAGTTTGTGTGGCATGATCGAATTTAAACTCCAGTTGGATTGAATGAGGGCATGTGTGCCGGGTGATCGTCAGCCTGAAGCGAGTCGCAAATCAACGGCCGTAAAGATGGTCTGCAACATGTCAACTAAGGAAGGCAATGGTCTAACCAAATTGATTTGGGTGGGTGAAGGCTGTCTTCCCGCGAGGCGACGGTACTCCATATCACTAACAATAGCATGCAGTGAATGGGAATTCAAGGCGTTCGATGCTTTGTGCTTGACAGTGGATATCTCCCCTCGATATTAATGGTATAACCAATTTGAGAGTGATTGCCGATTGAATCGGGATGTGCGTTTGGCCTGTAACCGACGCGATCCCTTTTTAATTTCTAACCAATTGGCAACCCGGTGTTAAAACATCAAGGAACTGGACATCAACCCGCTGATGGTTCACCCTGAAGGTGAGGGCATTACCGTGGCGGACTGCCGCTTTATACTCGAAAACAGGAGGTAGGCGATGAAACGGTCAATTATACTGGGCTGACAGTTATGTGGAAAAACAGCGAACGGCAGAGGCGGCCATCGCCATGATCCGCCCCGGCAAACGGGTCTATGTCAGCAGCGCCAGCGGAGAACCCCAGGCGCTGGTCCGTGCCCTGTCGGCTGCGGCCATCAGGATCAGCGGACTCGAAATCGTCCGGCTCATGAGCCGGGAGACGACCTCTTTGACCGAGATCGCCGACAAGACCCGTGACCACAGCCTCAACATTCGAACCATCTATTTAGGATCGGCGGATACCGAGGCCATCGCCCGCTACATGCGTTTCATTACGCCCATCAACATGTCCGAGGTACCCGGACTGTTCCTCTCACGGAAACTGCCGATTCACGTGGCCCTGATCCAGGTGTCGCCGCCCGATGACTTCGGATGGATGAGCCTGGGGGTCTCGGTGGACGTGACCCTTGCCGCCGCCCAGAGCGCCGACCTGGTCATCGCCCAGGTGAACCCGAAAATGCCGCGAACCATGGGCCAGAGCTTCATCCACGTCAACAACGTCCATGTGCTGGTGGAGCACGAAGAACCCATTTTATCAATCAACCTGCGCAAGCAATCCGGGCCGGCCGAGTGGATCGGCAAACACATTGCCCGCTTCGTGGATGACGGCTCCACACTCCAGATCGGTTTGGACGCCGCCTCCCAGGCAACGGTCAAGGCCCTGGCCGACAAAAACGATCTGGGGTTTCACTCCCAGTACATCACCGATGACGTGATGCACCTGTATGCCTCGGGAGTGATCACCAATCGCAGGAAAGGGCTCAACGAAGGCAAACTGGTCGCTTCCTGCGCCATCGGCAGCCAGAACCTGTACGAGTTTCTTCACGACAACCCGGGGGTTGATTTCCGGCCGTCGGACTATGTGAACGACCCCTTCATCATCTCCCAGCACAACCGCATGATTTCCATGAACGTGGCCCACACCATCGACCTCACCGGCCAGGTGGCGGCCGAGGCCTCCGAGCATACCTTTTTCGCCGGTGTTTCCGGCATCCCCGATTTTGTCAGGGGTGCCAAGCGCTCCAAAGGGGGCAAATCCATTCTCATGCTCTATTCCACTTCACGGAACAGCAAACGCAGCAATATCGTTCCGGCCTTGAAAGGTACTGCGGTGGTGGTTCCCCGGGGAGACGTTCACTACGTGGTCACCGAATACGGCGCGGTGAACCTGTTCGGCAAAAGCCTTCAGGAAAGGGTGCTGGCTTTAATCGGTATCGCCCACCCCGACCATCGGGACCAGTTGTTCAGC
The DNA here is from genome assembly GCA_963697405.1 of uncultured delta proteobacterium. Lineage (GTDB taxonomy): Bacteria > Desulfobacterota > Desulfobacteria > Desulfobacterales > Desulfosarcinaceae > Desulfosarcina. The sequence goes on from CAVONY010000011.1 coordinate 23,973, forward strand.
GCCGCCAAGGAAGCCAAGCTTATCGGCAGCGAGCGTCGGCTGGGCGAAGCCACCAAGGGCATCTACCCCATTCACCTGGAAGAGACTATCGTTCGGGACGGTGAGGAGATCACCATCCGGCCGTCAAAGCCGGTGGATGAACGCCGGATCCAGGAGCACTATTACAGTCTGGACAAAAAAGACGTGCAGCTGCGGTTTTTCCACGAGAAACTCAGTTTTGACCGCAGCGATGTGGAAACGCGCTCCCAGATCGACTACATCAAGGATCTCACCCTGGTGGCCGTGGTGGGCGAGTTCGGCTTCGGCAAGGTGGTAGGGGTTGGTGAATATCTGCTGCTTTTAACCAGCAACACCGCGGAGGTGGCATTTTCCATCTCCAAAGAGTACCAGGGCAAAGGACTGGGAAAGCTGTTTATCCGCAAGCTGGCCCGGGCTGCCCGTGAAAATGGTATTTCCGGACTGGTGGCCTATACCTCCCCCCAAAACAAAGCCATGGTCGCCCTCTTCAAGACCCTTCCCTATAAAGTAAAAACTTCTTTTGACGGGGATTCGCTGATTCTCAATTGCCGCTTTGACGAATTGGCGGAGACCCCTTGATAATCAAATTAAATCATGATGTTGCTAATGATTCTGTCGAGTTCAATTAATTCTTGTCAAGTCGGATTCAATGTGATTTAAATAATTCTTTTGGCGATAGAAAAAACAGCTTTACCGATGCGAAACCAGATTTCGCACGTCCCTTCTCAGCAATGAAACACTGGTTTTCTGCGGCAGTCCCCCTGAGACCGGTTGCTGCAGAGTCGATTCCATATCTTTAACCCGTTACAAGGAGCAGTTATGGCAAAGAAAATGAAAACCATCGACGGGAACACCGCCGCCGCCCACGTGGCCTATGCCATGAGCGAGGTGGCCGCCATTTATCCCATCACCCCATCTTCCCCCGTCGGCGAAATTTGCGATGAGTGGGCGGCCAACGGCCGCAAGAACGTCTTCGGCCAGACCTTGCTGGTGCGCCAGCTGCAAAGTGAGGCCGGGGCGGCAGCCGCCGTCCACGGTTCCCTGGCCGCCGGCGCCTTGACCTCTACCTACACCGCCTCCCAGGGCCTGTTGCTGATGATCCCCAACATGTACAAGATGTCCGGTGAACTGCTGCCCGGCGTTCTGCATGTCACCGCCCGGGCCATCGCCGCCCACGCGCTGTCCATCTTCGGCGACCACCAGGACGTCATGGCCGTCCGTCAGACCGGTTTTGCTCTGCTGGCCTCCGCCTCGGTCCAGGAGGTGATGGATCTGGGCCTGGTGTCTCACCTGGCCGCCATCGATTCCAGCGTGCCCTTCCTGCACTTTTTCGACGGTTTCCGGACCTCCCACGAGATCCAGAAGATCGAAACCATCGACTACGCGGACATGGCCAAACTGATCAACATGGAAGCTTTAGAGAATTTCCGCAGCCGCGCTGTCAACCCGGAATCCCCCGAACTGCGCGGCACCGCCCAGAACCCGGACATCTACTTCCAGGGGCGCGAAGCGGCCAACGTCTACTATCAGGATGTGCCGGACACCGTTGCCGACTACATGAAAAAAGTGTCCGCACTCACCGGCCGCAAGTACAACCTGTTCGATTACGTGGGTGATCCCAACGCCGATCGCGTCATCGTCTCCATGGGATCTTCCTGTGAGACCATCGAGGAGGTGGTCGACCACCTCAACGCCCGCGGCGATTCCGTGGGCCTGGTCAAGGTGCGCCTGTTCCGCCCCTTCTCCGCCAAACACCTGCTGTCTGTCATTCCGGCCACTGCCGCCCGAATCACCGTTCTCGACCGCACCAAGGAGCCAGGCGCTTTAGGCGATCCGCTGTACCAGGACGTGTGTACGGCCTTCATGGAGCAGGGAGAAATGCCCTCCATCGTCAACGGCAGGTATGGGCTGGGATCCAAGGAGTTCACCCCCTCCATGGTCAAGGCCGTGTTCGACAACATGAACGGCATGGCGCCCAAGAACCACTTCACCGTGGGCATCACCGACGACGTCACCCACACCAGCCTGGATGTTGAGTCCGGATTGGACGTGGCACCCGAAGGTACGGTGCAGTGCAAGTTCTGGGGATTGGGTGCCGACGGCACCGTCGGCGCCAACAAGAGCGCCATCAAAATCATCGGCGACAACACCGACATGTACGCCCAGGCTTACTTTGCCTACGACTCCAAGAAATCAGGCGGTGTCACCATCTCCCACCTGCGTTTCGGCAAAACCCCGATCAAGTCGACCTACCTGATCGACAGCGCCGATTACATCGCCTGCCACAACCCGGCCTACGTCAACATTTACGACGTGCTCGAAGGCATCAAGGTCGGCGGCACCTTCATGCTCAACAGTCCCTGGAGCCCTGAAGAGATGGAAGAACGGCTGCCGGTGGCCATGCGCCGGACCATCGCCCGCAAAAAGCTCAAGTTCTACAACATCGACGCGGTCAAGATTGCCGGCGACGTGGGTTTGGGCGGACGCATCAACATGATCATGCAGACCGCCTTCTTCAAGGCGGCCAACGTGATCCCCGTGGACGAGGCCATCGCCTACCTCAAGGACCAGATCAAAAAGATGTTCGGTATGAAGGGCGACAAGATCGTCAACATGAACAACCAGGCCGTGGACAAGAGCCTGGATCACCTGGTGGAGGTGAAGGTTCCGGCGGCCTGGGCCGATGCCGGCCTGGCGGCTGCCGTGGCCGGCGACGAGCCCGAGTGGGTCACCGCGGTGATGCAGCCCATGCTGGCCCAACAGGGCGACAAACTGCCGGTGAGCGCCTTTTCGCCGGACGGCATTTTTCCTGTCGGCACCACCCAGTATGAAAAGCGCGGGGTGGCCATCAACGTGCCCGAATGGGTCATGGACAACTGCATCCAGTGCAACCAGTGCGCCATGGTTTGTCCGCACGCGGCCATCCGTCCGGTGCTGGTCACCGAGGATGAACTGAAAGCCGCCCCCGACGGCTTCGAAGCCAAAAAGGCGCTGGGCAAGGAGCTCAAGGAATACAAGTTCCGTATTCAGGTTTTCGCCGAGGACTGCATGGGCTGCGGCAACTGCGCGGACATCTGTCCGGCCAAGAAGCCGGCCCTGGTCATGAAACCCCTGGACACCCAGATCCAACGGCAGGTGCCCAACCAGCGCTACGCCTCCAGCCTGCCGGTACGCGAAGGCCTCGTTGCCCGCAGCACCGTCAAGGGAAGCCAGTTCTACCAGCCCCTGCTCGAGTTCTCCGGCGCCTGTGCCGGATGCGGTGAAACGCCCTACGCCAAGCTGCTCACCCAGCTGTTCGGCGACCGCATGGTCATCGGCAACGCCACCGGGTGCTCCTCCATCTGGGGCGGCAGCGCACCGTCGATTCCCTACTGCGTCAACGAAGAAGGCTGCGGTCCCACCTGGGGCAACTCCCTGTTCGAAGACCCGGCGGAATTCACCTACGGCATGTTCCTCGGCCAGTTGCAGCAGCGCCAGGTACTGGCCGACCTGGTCACCGAGGCCATGGGTACGGACGTCGATGATGACTTGAAGGCGGCCATGAAGGGCTGGCTGGAGAACATGAAGGACGCCGTGGGCTCCAAACGGTACGGCGACCAGATCCGGGAGATGCTCTTCGCCTATTCGGGCAATTCTCTGCTGGATCGGATCGACCGCCTGGGTTCCTATTTCACCAAGCGTTCCTACTGGATCTTCGTAGGTGATGGGTCGGCCTACGACATCTCCTTCGGCGGCATCGACCATGTACTGGCCACCGGAGAGGACATCAACGTCATCGTTTACGATACCGAGGTGTACTCGAACACCGGCGGACAGAGCTCCAAGGCCACGCCCACCGGCTCCATCGCCAAGTTTGCCGCCTCCGGCAAAAAGACCGCCAAGAAGGACCTGGGCGGCATGGCCATGACCTATGGCTACGTTTACGTGGCCAGCGTCGGTATGGGCGCCAACAAGCAGCAGATGATCAAGGCGTTCTCGGAAGCGGAGAGCTACGACGGACCGTCGCTGATCATGGCCTACTCGCCCTGTATCAACCACGGCATCAAAAAGGGCATGGGCAAGACCCAGGAAGAGACCAGCCTGGCCGTCAAATCCGGCTACTGGCCGTTGTATCGCTTCAACCCCATGCTCACGGCCGAAGGAAAAAATCCCTTTGTCCTGGATTCCAAGGAACCGGACGGCAGCCTGCAGGCGTATCTCGCCGGTGAGGTGCGTTATGCCGCCCTGCAGATGATTTTCCCGGACGAGGCCAAACGGCTGCACACCCGGCTGGAGGCGGAGTTCACCGATCGCTACGCCGCACTCAAGCGCAAAGCGGAGGTCGAGTATGTTCCGGCCGAGCCGTCGGGAGAATTGGCCGCACCTGCTGAAGGAGATGGTGACGCCTGCACCCTGGCCGGTACCGCCGAGCACGCCGGCCGCGCCGGTGCCGACGAGGCCTGCGACGACGGCAGAGCCGGGAAATAAGCGCTAACCTTCACATTCCGTATATCGAAAGGGCCGTGTCACCTGCCGGGTGACCGGCCCTTTTTCGTCCAGATGGGCACGGGGCACAATCTTGGGGAGAGAAATCCGTTGACAGGCTCCAGTTCCTGCCAGTAGACGTGAAGTGGTGGCCTTTCCCGACGCGCGTGGGTGTGCCATCCAAGCCGGGGAAGTGGTGGCGGTTGGATGAAAACAGCAAAAATAACAGAATGTCCAATGTCGAACAAGGAACCGCAGAATGATGAAGGAAGGTATTCTTCCTTTTATATAATGACATCGCGCAGCGGTTCCTTCCTTGGGAATTCGACATTCATTTTTCGATATTCTGCGGTTCAAAACCCTTCATTTTAAATAGGCCGGTGTGATGAATGCAGCTACGTTGAAAGACCTACTGGAAGATGTGAAGAGAGGTTCAATGCCCGTGGATCAGGCACTGGAAACCCTCAAGGACCTGCCCTACGCAAACCTGGGCTATGCCATGGTGGACCACCATCGGGCCCTGCGCAGCGGCCACCCGGAAACCATTTTCAGCCCGGGGAAAACCGTGGCCCAGATCGTCGGCATCGCCCGGCGACTGCTGGAAAAAGACGCCAATATCATGGCCACCCGGGCTGAGCGAGAGGTCTATGAGGCGCTGAAAACCATCTGCGACCGGGTGGAATACCACGAAGCGGCCCGTATCGTGGTGATGAACCGCAGGCCGCTCACCCCCACCCGAACAACCATCCTGGTCATGTGCGCCGGCACCTCGGACATTCCGGTAGCCGAAGAGGCGGCCGTTACCGCCGAAGTGATGGGAAACCGGGTGGCGCGGCTCACCGATGTGGGTGTGGCGGGTATTCACCGCCTGCTGTCCAACCGGGAGAAGATTCAGGCAGCCAGTGTGCTGGTGGTGGTGGCCGGCATGGATGGCGCGCTTCCCAGCGTGGCGGCCGGACTGACCGACAAGCCGGTGGTCGCCGTGCCCACCAGCATCGGCTACGGCGCCAGTTTCGGGGGCCTGGCGGCGCTGCTCACCATGCTCAACTCCTGTGCCAACGGGGTCACCGTGGTTAACATCGACAATGGATACGGCGCCGGCTACGCCGCATCAACAATCAACCGTATCGCCAACCGGCAGGCGGATGATCGCTGACCGGGTGGATTACCGTCTGCAACGGAGCCTGCACCAATGACCTACAACTTCGACCCGGACCGCTGGCTGGACAACGAACTGGCAGCGGTCGAGTTTGCATTCAAGTCCGGCCGGATGAATGAATCGGATGCCGAGAGACACAAAGACAGGCTCATGGATCGGTATGACGAGATGGTGACCCGCCTGGATGGGACCTATCGGATTGTGAAAGAATGACTATGCAAACCAAGGGCCTGTCCAAAATCGTTCTCCTGGCCATTCTCGTTTTATCGATCCTGAGAGGAACGATCAACGCCTGTCCGCTCGAATTGCCCACCGCCGCCGTATCCATCAACGGGCACCGCCTGAGGGTTGAATTGGCCGCAACACCTCAATCGCGCAGATGTGGGTTGTCCAAACGCAACGCCCTCGATGAAAATCAGGGCATGCTGTTCATCTATCCGCGATCCGACCTGAGAACCTTCTGGATGAAAGATACGTGGCTCCCGCTTTCCATCGCCTTTCTGGACGACTCCGGAAACATCATCAACATTGAAATCATGTTGCCCGACCAAACCGAAGAAAGATACCGCTCCAGCAAACCGGCCTTGTATGCCCTTGAAGTCAATCAGGGGTGGTTTAGCTTGCATGGCATTAAAGCCGGAGATAGGGTGGAGATGAAAGCGATTGTCAACATCAAGGGACCACGGTAGCAATGATGTAGCGGGACGCCTGCAAAACAGGCTCTGCAGCATCTATAGGAAGGGGTTAAGCGCCTTGGGGCGGACAAGGAGAGGACCATCATGAAATTGCTTGTGGGCCAGTTGATCTATATTTTTTCGAAAAGAAAAGACCGAAATGTCAGGATGTTGATCAAGTTTATGCTCATCCTGATAACGATGATCACCATCTACAGTATCCTGTTTCACTTCCTGATGATACTGGAGGACCAGCAATTCAGCTGGATCACGGGGTTTTATTGGGCCCTGACGGTTATGTCGACCCTCGGTTTCGGTGATATCACCTTCACCTCGGATCTGGGAAAACTGTTCTCGGTCATCGTACTCCTGTCCGGCCTGATTTTTCTGCTCATCATGCTCCCCTTCACCTTCATCCAGTTCTTTTATGCACCCTGGCTCGAGGCCCAGACCAAAGCCCGGGCACCCCGGGAATTACCCGAGGACACCCACGGGCATGTGATTCTGACCCGCACCGATCCGATCACCATGAATCTTATCCAGCGGCTGAAACAGTATCAGTACAAATACGTCATCCTCACGGAAGACATACAGCACGCGCTGGAGCTGTTCGACGAGGACTATAAAGTGGTCGTGGGTGATCTGAGCGACCCGGAAACCTACCGGCGCCTCAGGGTAGACCGGGCTGCCCTGGTGGTCGCCAATATTGACGACATGATGAATACCAACATCGCCTTCACCGTCCGGGAGATTTCAGAAGAGGTGCCTATCGCCGCAAATGCCGATTCAGACGACTCGGTGGACATCCTGCAGCTGGCCGGAAGCACCTACGTGCTGCAGTTCATGAAACTGTTGGGCCAATCATTGTCGAGGCGGGTGCTGCGGACGAGCACGCGCTCCAACGTCATTGGAAACATCGACGCGCTCCTCATCGCCGAGGCGCCGGCCATGCGGACGCCGCTGGTCGGCATGACCCTTCAGCAAAGCCGGCTGCGCGAGACAACCGGCATTACGGTGGTGGGTGTCTGGGAAAGGGGCAAGTTTGAAATTCCCACGGCGGCGACACACATCAATTCAACGACGGTCCTTCTGTTGGCCGGATCGGCGGAACAACTCAAGAACTACGATGAGCACATCGGCGGTTACCAGAAATTGCGGGCGCCGGTCCTCATCCTGGGCGGCGGCCGGGTCGGCCGTGCTGCGGCAGTGGCCCTGGAGCAGGTGGGCATTGATTATCGGGTCATCGAAAAAAACAAGCGGCTCGCCGCCAATCCCAAATATATTCATGGCAGCGCCGCAGACATCAACATCCTGACACGCGCCGGGATCGAAGAGGCGCCATCGGTTATCATCACCACCCATGATGACCCCACCAATATCTACCTGACCATTTACTGCCGCAGGCTGCGCCCAGACATCCAGATCATCTGCCGGGCCAACCTGGACAGTAATATCTCGAAGCTGCACACGGCCGGGGCTGACCTGGTGATGTCCTATGCCTCCCTGGCTGCCACTACGATCCTCAATCTCCTCAAACCCGACGATGTCCTGATGCTTGCCGAGGGGTTGAACGTATTCCGCGCCGGCATGCATGCCTCCCTGGTGGGCAAATCATTGATCGACAGTCAGATCCGCATACAGACCGGCTGCTCGGTTATCGCCATCAACCACGACGGTGAGATGATCAGCAATCCCGATCCCTCAGTTCGCCTCAGCGAAAAGGACGAGCTGATCATGATCGGCACCGACGATGCGGAAAATCAATTTTTAAAGCGGTATCCAGAAGTGACCAAGACCAAGGTATCTTAATAACGATCCCTACATGCCGCCCAGTTTCGGCAGAACCGCGGCGGCGAAGCTCAACACAAAAAAGAAGCCGCACATGTCGGTGACCGTCGTCAGCAGCGGGCTGGAAACCAGGGCCGGATCCAGCTTAAACCGCTTGAGGATCAGGGGCAGCATGCCGCCGAGGGCCACGGAAACCAATGTATTGGCCGCCAAAGCGCCGCCGACCACAAGTCCGAGCCACGGATTTCCCTTCCAGAAAAAGGCGACCCCGCCAAGCAGCAGACCCAGCACAAGCCCGTTGATCATGCCGACCCGGGTCTCTTTGGCCAGCACCCAGAGCAGTTCGCCGGGCCGGACCAGGCCTAAGGAGAGCTCACGCATGGAAACCGCCACGGCCTGGTTGCCCGAACAGCCGCTCATGTCGCTGACCATGGGCAGAAATACCGCCAGGGTGATGACGGCGGCCAGGGTATCCTGATACAGGGCAATCACACTGGCGGCGATGATATTGAGGACGATGTTCATGCTCAGCCAGGACAGACGGCGACCGGAGCGGGAAAGCAGCGGCATGGTTCTGAACTCCTCGCCGCCGATGATGCCGCTCAGCCGCAGAAATGTTTTGGTCTTGCGCTTGTTGACCGCCTCCTCGATGGCACCCGGCAGCACCACGCCGACCAATCGCCGCCCATCGTCCACCACCGGCACCCCAAACAGGTGGTGTTCCTCGAAAAACTCCTCGAGTGCGTTAAGGGAAGCATCGTCCGGCACACTGAGCGGGGAAGGGAGCATAACCTGGGTCAAGCGGGTCTCCCGGGCGGGAAAAAGCAGGTCGTTCATGCGCAGCACGCCGGCCAGCCGGTCTTCGCGGTCAACCACGTAAAAATACTGAACGTGATAATCGACGTATTCACTTCGATTGGATTGCAGATCATCGAGGACATTCTGGATCGTATCGTCGGTTTTGTAGACCAGGTACTCGGAAATCATCAGGCCGCCGGCGCAGTCCGGCGTATACGCCAGCAGCATTCTGGCTTCTTCAGCCTCCTCGCGGTCCATTTTGGCCAGGATGGCCTGGCTGGCATCCGCATCCATTTCGCCCAGCACATCCACCAGGTGATCGCTGGTCAGCTCCTCCATGATCGCCGCTGCCTGCGCCGACGGCATATCCTCCACCAGGTCCGCCGCCTGGGCTTCCGAGATGTCCTCGATGACGTCGGCGGCATCTTCGGGGCTGAGTATGCCGAACAGGTGACGTTGCTCTTGCTCGGTTAACCGAGAGATGGCCCGGGCCGTCTCCGACGGGCTGAGCGTATCGATAAAGGCCGTTAATTCTGCGCTATTACCGGCAACAATCAACCGGCTGAGCGTTTCCCAGGGGGGAGTTAAATGACTCATGGATAACCTCGCAGACGTGCAGCTTTAAGGTGGGTTGGGAAGTCAGACGGTGGCGCCTGCTCAGGTGATCAGGGCATTCTGAAACATCACGGCAAAACCGAGAAAAGCCAGAAACCCCAGCACATCCGTCACGGTCGTTAAAATAATGCTGGAGCTCTGGGCCGGATCGATGCCGATCTTTTTCATGATCAGCGGGATGGATGCGCCCGCCAGGCCGGCGAATATCAGGTTGACCAGCATGCCCAGGCCGATCACCAGGCCGAGGTAGGGATTGCCGTACCACAGCCAGGCCACCAGCGCGGTTACCGCTCCGATGACGACGCCGTTGATCGCCCCGATCTTGCCCTCTTTGAGAACCAGCTGTAAGATTTTGTCCTTGGGGATCTCGCGCATGACAATGCCGCGCATGACCACGGCCAGTGACTGGGCGCCGGCATTGCCGCCCTGGCCGGCGACCACCGGCAGAAAAACGGCCAGGATAGTCAATTGGGCAATGATCCCTTCGAACAGGGCCACGACGGCAGCCGCCAGAAAGGCCGTCGCCAGATTGATGTGAAGCCAGGGCAACCGCTTCTTCAAAGAGAAGAATATGGTCGAGAAAACCCGTTCGTCGCCGCCGGCGCCGAACATGCGTTGAATGTCTTTGGTGGCATCCTCCTTGGCCCCGTAGATCATGCGTTCGGCCTTGATGATGCCGAGGATACGGTTCTCGCTGTCCACAACGGGTGCGGCAAAAAACTTGCGCTTGGCAAGTTCGCTGGCGGCTTCATGCCGGTCCATGAAACAGTGCAGGGCAAATAACTCCTTTCGGCTAATCTCCTCCAGTGTCTTATCGGGGTCCGCGAGCATTAAATCGCGCATGTTCAATACGCCGACGAGACGGTTGTCGTCATCAACCACATACACGTATGATGAGGGAAACCGCTTTTTGGCCAGGGAACGGATTTTTTCAATCGCCTCTTGGGCCCGGCTTTCCATCTTCAGGGCAATGATATCGGTGGTCATGGTTCTGCCGATGCTGCCCTCCGGATATTCGAGAAGCTCTCTGATCTGCCCTTTTATTTTTTCGGAGAGGTGTCTGGTCATTCGCTCCCGGGCTTCCGGGGGAAGGCGCATCAGGATCGAGGTCGCCGACTGCGGGTCGAGGTGCGATGTCATTTCCCTTAAGAACGCCTCATCGGCATCCTTGAGCAGCGTGGCGGCATAGCTGATCTGTAGGACCTTGACCACACGGACCGACAGGGGGATCGGCAGGGCCTTCAACACGTCGGCCGCCTCCTCTTCGGTCATGCTTTCGAGAATATGGGCAGCCGTGTCCAGATCATATTCGAAAAACTTCTGGACCACCGGCAGCAGGTTTGCGTTGTCTGTCATGGATTCAATCCTTTACTCTCTTTTTTTCTGCGTCCATGATCTCTTTGATGTCCATGGCACGATCGAAATTGTTAACCTGTTCCTGAGAGAGCAGCAGGTCTTTCATGCTGTATATCTGCATGCGGCATGACTGGGTGAATAACCGGTTCACCAGCAGCAGGGACGCGATTTCCATCTCCTGTATATTTTTCTCGGCCACCGCATTCAGGGTGTTTTTGATGAAGCGGTTGTCGGCCTCTTCGATCTGCACGAAAGTGGTCAGCAGGCTGCGGTACTGGCCTTCCTGGTCCTGCGTGTTCAGGATCCGGCCCATGTTGTGGTAAAGCTCCACCAGACGTTTGCGGAACAGCTTGTACTGGGCGTTCAGGTATGCATTGTCCGAACCGTCGAACTCATCCATATTGTGGCGGATGCCCTTGAAGTTTTTGATCGAGTTCATCATGTTGCGTGAGGCGTAAATCAATCGCTCCAGCTCCTTGACCTCTGTCTCATCGAGTTTATGGGTCTGGATCTTGGAATAAAAGGTGAAAATTTCGGCGTGAAGCAGCTTGATGTTCTCGTAAAATTCATCCAGGGTGTATCGCTTCTTACGGTTGGCTTCAAAGGGCAGATTGACATCGAAGACCAGCCGTTCGTCGATCCTCAGCAGCCTCAGGTTGTAGAGCTGGCACTCCTGCAGCAAATGGCCGGTCTCCTTTCTCAGGGCCGCCGTAGCGGCATCCGTAATCTCCGGAGGCGTCTGATCCAGATAGACGGTGAGGATGGTTTTGTAGTCCGGAAAAACCTTTGTAAGCAATCTCGACAGTGGCCCGAGGAAAGGAAAAAAAAGCACGACGCCCAACATATTGAAAAGCGTGTGAAACAGGGCCAGCCCCATCAGGCTGTCGGAGCGGATATCCACCACAAACGATACGATCCAGACCAATAGCGGCAGCCCTAAAAAGGCCGCTGCACCGGTGATGACATTGAAAACCAGGTGGCTCAGGCTGACTCTTTTTTTGGCCTGCACGCCGCCGATGGCCCCCAACAATACGGTGATGGTCGTGCCGATATTGGCCCCGATGACCATGACGGCCCCGATGTCGAAGGTAATCAGCCCGCTGTTCAGCGCCGTCAGCACAATGGCAATGGTCGCTGCGCTGGCCTGCATCAGGGCGGTGACCAGGGTGCCCACCAGCAGGTAAAACCATAGTCCGTAATCGGGAAACTGCCCCAGGCTGAACGTCTGCGTAAAGCTTTCGACGCTGGTTTTCATGAAATCCAGGCCCAGGAATAAGAAACCGAAGCCGATGATCAGCCGGGTGACCCAAAATGGCCTGGAAGAGGGCTTGAATAAAATAAGGCCAGCGGCGCCCAGGCCGATGAAGGGCAGGGCCAGGGCCTCGATTTTAATTTTAAACCCGATGGTGGCGATGATCCATGCCGTCAGGGTCGTACCGATGTTGGACCCCATGATCACGCCGATGGCGTTTTGCATGTTCATCACGCCGGCGCCCACAAAGGCCAGGACCATCAGCGAAACCGCCGAGCTGCTTTGCAGCAGGGCGGTGACCAGGGCGCCGCTGCCGATGGACCGCAGCCGGCCGTTGGTATACATCCGGATGATGCGCCTGAACGCCCGACCGGACAAGGACTTGACCGACTCCTCGATCAACTGCATCCCGAAAAGGAAAATGCCCAGACCGGCCAGCAGTTTCCACAAATCAAAATGAATCGACATAAACGTTCCTATGGCTTCAATACGCTATGGTTTTTTCCGCAATGTCTGGCTTTCCATGCCGGCCACCTGATCCACCGGCAACACCAAGGCAATCCCGGTGCCGGGCTCGCTGAACCGGCCGGCGCGGCTTATGGCCGAAAGGATCGGCTCAACCATGGCATCGCTCACCAGGAAAAGAACCACCTCCGTACGGATGTCCAGGCTGAGTCCGAAAAACGTTTTCGCCTCTCCGGCGCCCGTTCCGGAGGCCGGGATGATGGTCGCCCCGGTCGCCCCGGCTTTTTTGGCCGATTCGACGACCTGGTCGGTCAGGTTCGGCTTCACCATTGCAAGGATGCATTTTTTGGCCATTGACTTTTTTCCTCCTTTGTCCGATTCGAGGCAACCAACCCAATAGTTTTAGCGACAAGCGGTCGCTTGTCATGTTTTTCTGTTCCGCCGCCCGACAATCCATTGAACCAGCTGGGCGTATCCGAGAACACTGATGATCGGAAACAAGCTGGCAAAGGCAATCAGCCCGAATCCATCCAGCACCGGGCTGCGGCCCGGAATGTTGGACGCCAAACCCAGGCCGAGAGCCGCAACCAGGGGTACGGTAACCGTGGATGTGGTCACCCCGCCGGAATCATAGGCCAGCGGAATGATCATCCGCGGAGCGAAATAGGTTTGAATGGCAACCACCACATAGCCGGCTAAGATATAGATATAAAGCGGGGTTCCGGTCACGATGCGAAATGTGCCGAGGGTGATGCCGACAGCCACGCCCAGGGCAACCGCGATCCGTAGCCCCAATGATGATACGGCCTTGTAGGACGCCTCTTCGGCCTTGTTGGCGACGGCGATCAGCGACGGCTCCGCGATGGTGGTGGAAAACCCGACCAAAAAGGCAAACAGGTAGATCCATCCATAGGCGGCCCAGATCTCCCTGCCGCCGCTCTGGGCACCCTTGGCCAGTTGCAGGGCCATGGTCCGGCCCACCGGGAAAAGTGCCAGATCCAGGCCGCCTAGAAAACAGGCCATGCCAACCAGCACCAGGCAAAAGCCGAAAATAATCCTGCCCGGTCTGGGGAGCGGTTTTCTCAACACCACCATCTGAAACAACACCAGCAGCCCGAGTACCGGCAGCACGTCTTTGGCCGTGGCCAGCAACAACATCATAGGATTTAAAAAGAGTTCCATAGCGCTCCTAGTGGACGAACAAGCCTAAAACCATGACGAAGATCATCGGGGTCAGGGATGCCAGGGCGATCAGGCCGAAGCCGTCGGTCAACGGGTTCCGTCCCCGAATCGTGCGGGCCAGTCCCACGCCCAAGGCCGTTACCAGGGGCACGGTAACCGTTGAAGTGGTTACCCCGCCTAAATCATAGGCCAACCCCACGATCTCCTTGGGTGCGAACAAGGTCATGATCATGACCAGCACGTAACCGCCCACGACGATCATCGGCAACGACCATCCCCGAAGAATTCTCAACACGCCCAGGACGATAGCGACACCGACCGACAAGGCCACGGTCAGGCGCACATGCAGGGCGTAACGTTGTATGGCCGCAAGACTATTCTCGATAAGGCCGGCTTCGGCCGCTGCCCTGGCGCCTTCTCTGGTCACGGCGATCAGGGCCGGCTCGGCGACGGTGGTGCCAAAGCCCAGGGCAAAGGCGAATACCAACAACCAGGCGAGGCTGCCCTTGCGGGCGAACTCTTCAGCCAGGGCTTCACCGAGGGGAAACAGGCCGATGTCCAGACCCACCACAAAAAGGGCCAACCCGACAACGACCAGTGCCAGTCCGCCCAGGACCGACACCAAGTCAGGGAAGGGTTGGCGCAGGATCAGAAGCTGGAAAATGGTGATGACGATGACGATGGGCGCCAGATCGCGGCATGCTCCGAGAAGCGCCATGCCCAGGGCTTTCATCAAGTTTTGGATAGGTCCGGTGTGCATGGCCTGCTTTCACGGCGGTGTAAGGTTGATTGGTCCATGGAACAGCGCTATCTGCATCAAATTGTCGATTCGGCCTGCTTGTCGCCAAGCAGCTGAAAACACTAAACGGAAATTATTTCAAAAAAAAAGCTTTCGTGCAAACAAATACGACGGAGGCCTCCTAATGGCCTTGTTTGGGTAGCAACTTGCTTAGAATACTACCGTGGATGATATCGTCTTTTCCGATATGTATTTTCACTTTTCCAACGATTCACCCTGAACTGTGACCGGATAAAATCACCTGAAAAGCGGTTGCAGCTATACCTCCGGATGGGTGCAGCCAGCCCTTGGTATTTCCAGGACGTCGGATAAACAATTGCTATCCATGAACGAATTCGATATAGATGTCTCTTAGTTAGGCTCGAATTGACCTGGCTGCCACACCGCCCGAAAGCAGTATATATCTCATGCTGTCAGTGCGTTTGCCGTCCCGATAAAGTGGGTTCAACCCATGGATAAATGTAGTCTTTCCGCACACGATCCCAACCATGGAGGAAAATGCCCGATGGAAACATTCAAGACGTATGATCCTGGCGATTACTACGATGAATTGATCGATGTCGACGGCAATCCGCGTCCCGGATCCCAGTTGCTGGTGGACAAGATCGAGTCGCTGCCGTCGGGGGACCTGGCCATACGCCAGAAAGCAGCCGAGGCGCTGCTCCTTAAAATGGGCATCACCTTCAATGTTTACGGCCGCGATGAAGGCACCGAAAAGATCATGCCATTCGACATCATCCCGCGCATCGTCTC
This sequence comes from uncultured delta proteobacterium, assembly GCA_963697405.1. Taxonomy (GTDB): domain Bacteria; phylum Desulfobacterota; class Desulfobacteria; order Desulfobacterales; family Desulfosarcinaceae; genus Desulfosarcina. The sequence goes on from CAVONY010000011.1 coordinate 39,296, forward strand.
GGGCGACGACTGGCAGCAGATCGAGAGCGGGTTGAAGCAGCGCATCTTCGCCCTGAATGAATTCATCCAGGACGTCTACAATGACAAGAAAATTCTGAAGGACAAGGTGGTTCCCGAAGACCTGGTCCTCTCCAGCCGCACCTACCGCAAAGAGTGTGAAGGGTTCACCCCGCCCCGGGGAATCTGGTGCCATGTGACCGGCACCGACCTGGTGCGGGACCGCGACGGGCGCTTTTTTGTGCTCGAAGACAATCTGCGCTGCCCATCCGGCGTCTCCTATGTGCTGGAAAATCGCCAGGTGCTCAAGCGCACCTTCCCCCAGGTGTTCGAAGCCTCCCGGGTGCGGCCGGTCGACGATTACCCCTCCAATCTGCTGAAGGTGCTGGAGCACCTGGCCCCGGACCACGTCCAGGCCCCCACCATCGGTGTGCTGACCCCCGGCATTTACAACAGCGCCTACTTCGAGCACTCCTTCCTCTCCCAGCAGATGGGGGTGGAGCTGGTGGAAGGCCAGGACCTGGTGGTGTCCGACGGATTCGTCCACATGCTCACCACCAAAGGCCTTAAACGCGTTGATGTGCTCTATCGGCGTATCGACGACGACTTTATCGACCCGGCGGTGTTCCGGCCCGATTCCATGCTGGGGGTCAAGGGACTGATCGGCGTCTACAAGGCGGGACGCATCGCCATGGCCAACGCACCGGGCACCGGCATCGCCGACGACAAGGTGATCTACGCCTATGTGCCCAAGATCATCAAATACTACACCGGCGAGGAGGCGATTCTGCCCAACGTGCCAACCTACATCTGCCGGGACGACGAAGACCGGGCCTATGTGCTGGCGCACCTGGATCAACTGGTGGTCAAGGCCGCCAACGAGTCCGGCGGATACGGCATGCTGGTAGGCCCCCATGCCACAGAGACGGAGCGGGCCGCATTTGCCGAGAAGATCACCGCCGAACCGCGCAACTACATGGCCCAGCCCACCATATCGCTCTCACGGGTGCCCACCATCGTGGGGGACCGCATCGAGGGACGCCACGTGGACCTGCGGCCGTACGTGCTTTTTGGCGAGGAAATTTACGTGCAGCCCGGCGGCCTGACCCGGGTCGCGCTGACCAAGGGCTCCCTGGTGGTCAACTCCTCCCAGGGTGGGGGCAGTAAAGATACTTGGGTACTATAGGAGGAAGATCAATGCTCAGCCGCGTAGCCAACTCAATCTACTGGATGTGCCGATATATCGAACGGGCCGAAAATGTGGCCCGCTTCATCAGTGTCAACCTCAACCTGCTGCTGGATATGCCGTCGGAAAAAGGCAAACACTGGGAGCCGCTGGTGATGATCACCGGCGACCAGGTGCTTTTCGAAAAAAAATGCCCGGACTGTACCCACGATCAAGAGGCCGTCATTCGATTTTTGACTTTTGACCGGGAATACCCCAATTCTATCCTCTCCTGCCTGGCGGCGGCACGCGAAAACGGCCGCTCCATCCGTGAAATCATCTCCTCGGAGATGTGGGAGCATTTAAATAATTTTTACCTGGAACTGGCCGACCCCCAGAGCTTGACCATGGCCATGGAAGACCCCCACCGCTTCTTCAAGATCATCCAGATGCGCAGCCACCTGTTCACCGGCCTGATGGACTCCACCATGAGCCATGGCGAAGCCTGGAACTTCGCCCGCATCGGCATGATGATGGAACGGGCGGATAAAACCTCCCGGATACTAGACGTCAAATACTTCATGCTGCTGCCCCAGGCGGACCTGGTGAACACCCCCATCGACAACATCCAGTGGACGGCGGTGCTCAAATCCGCCAGTGCCTTCGAGATGTACCGCAAGGAACATCACCACATTACCCCCCGCAAGGTGGCCGGTTTTCTGATTTTCGACAGCCAGTTTCCCCGCTCCATCCGCCATTGCATCTCAAAAGCACAGATCTGCCTGCACCGCATCAATGGTTCACCGCCCGGATCGGCCAACAACCTCGCCGAAAAACGGCTGGGCCGCCTCAAAGCGGATCTGGAATACACCGATATCGACGAAGTGGTCGATCACGGTCTGCACGAATACCTGGATGGCCTGCAAACCCGGCTCAACCAGGTGGACGGGGCCATCGGTGCCACCTTCTTCAACCTCAAACCCCAGATCGAGACCGCCACCAACGAACAGTAGAAAGGACACTCCGTGGGAATCCATGTTGCCCTGAACCACAAGACGTCGTACCGTTATGACCGTCGTATATCCCTCTCCCCCCACATCGTCCGGCTGCGGCCGGCGCCCCATTGCCGGACGCCGATCATGAGCTACTCCATGACGGTGACCCCCAAAAACCATTTCATCAACTGGCAGCAGGATCCCTTCAGCAACTACCTGGGTCGCCTGGTGTTTCCGGAAAAGACCACCGAACTCGTCGTGGAGGTGGATCTGGTGGCGGAGATGATCATCATCAACCCCTTCGATTTTTTCCTGGAACCCGATGCCGAGACCTTTCCTTTTTATTATGAGTCGTCGCTCAAGGCGGAGCTGGGGCCCTATCTGGCCAAAGAACCGGCGGGCAAAGCACTCAAAGCGTATATGGCCGAGATTGACCGCAGCGCCAAACCGACCAACAATTACATGGTGGATCTGAACCAGCGGCTAAGCCGCGACATTCGTTATCTCATCCGCATGGAACCCAATGTACAAAGCTGCGAGCAGACGCTGACCCTGGGCAGCGGATCCTGCCGGGACTCGGCCTGGCTGCTGGTCAACATCCTTCGTCATCTGGGCCTGGCTGCCCGCTTCGTTTCCGGTTACCTGATCCAGCTGGCCCAGGACGTCAAATCCCTGGACGGTCCGTCCGGGCCGGAAGCCGACTTCACCGATCTGCATGCCTGGACCGAGGTCTACCTGCCCGGGGCCGGATGGGTGGGAATGGACCCCACCTCGGGGCTCTTTGCCGGAGAGGGGCACATTCCATTGGCCTGTTCGCCGCAGCCCCAGAGCGCGGCCCCCATCACCGGTGCCCTGGACAAATGTGAGGTGGATTTCAGCCACAGCATGAACGTACGACGCATCCGCGAAGCGCCCCGCTCCACACGGCCATACCCGCAGGAGGTCTGGACGGCCATCGTGGAGCTGGGGGACCGGGTGGATCGTCAGCTGGCAGAGGCGGATGTGCGCCTGACCATGGGCGGCGAGCCCACCTTCGTGTCCATCGACGACATGGACGGCGACCAGTGGAACACCGGAGCCTTAGGGGAGGAGAAGCAACTATTGGCCGAAACCCTGCTCAAACGCCTGCGCAAGCAGTGGGCCCCCGGCGGCCTGCTGCACTACGGGCAGGGAAAATGGTACCCGGGCGAATCCCTGCCACGCTGGGCCCTGGGCTGCTATTGGCGCCGGGACGGCCAGCCGGTGTGGACCGACGACCGCTGGATCGCCGATGTGTCCAAAGACTATGGCTTCGGCATTGCCGAGGCCAAGGCCTTCATCGATGCCCTGGCCGACACGCTGGCGGTGAGCCGGCGCTTCATCCGCGAAGGCTACGAGGACATCCTGCATTACCTTCACAAGGAGCAGCGGCTGCCGGTGAATGTGGATCCCAGCGACCCCAAGCTGGACGATCCCGAGGCCCGGTCGCGCATGGCGGAAGCCTTCCAGCGCGGACTGGGTGCGGTGGTCGGCTACGTTTTGCCCCTCCAGCACGGCTCCTGGAAGAGCGGCCCCTGGCCTTTCCGGGGGGGGCACATGTTCCTTTTACCCGGCGATTCCCCGGCCGGGCTGCGTTTGCCGCTGGAGTCCCTGCCCTGGGTCGCCGAGGCGGACTTTCCCTATGACCATCCCCTGGACCCCATGGCCGAGCGGGGATCGCTGCCCGAGCTTCACGAGGGCCAGCAGGCCCTGCCAGGCAGACCGGCGGCGCGCGTGGGGGACAGCGTGCGCACCCAGCCCAGGCCGTTTACCGAACCGGCACCGGTGGTGGGCGAATCCGCCGCCTGGGTGGTCCGCACGGCCCTGTGCGTACAACCCCGTGGGGGCCGCCTGTATGTGTTCATGCCGCCGATCGTCTCCCTGGAAGGGTATCTGGAACTGGTGGCCGCCATCGAAGCCGCCGCTGCCAAGACCGGCCTGCCGGTACTCATCGAAGGCTACACCCCGCCCTATGACCCGCGCCTGGATAGTTTCAAGATCACGCCCGATCCCGGGGTCATCGAGGTAAACATCCAGCCCATGCACAGCTGGCAGCAGTTGGTCGACTGCACCACCGCGCTTTACGAAACGGCCCACCAGACCCGCCTGGGCACGGAAAAGTTTCTGGTCGACGGCCGTCACACCGGCACGGGCGGCGGCAACCACATCATCCTCGGCGGTGCGACGCCGGCAGACAGCCCCTTTCTGCGCCGGCCGGACCTGCTGCGCAGCTTCGTTTCCTTCTGGAACAACCACCCGTCGCTGTCGTTTCTTTTTTCCGGCCTTTTCATCGGCCCCACCAGTCAGCAGCCGCGCATCGATGAAGCCCGGCATGACAGCCTGTATGAACTGGAGATCGCCTTTGCCGAACTCGAGCGGCAGACCGATCCGGACCGACCCTGCCCGCCATGGCTGGTGGACCGACTTTTCCGCCACCTGCTGGTGGACGTCACCGGCAACACCCATCGGGCCGAATTCTGCATCGACAAGCTCTATTCGCCGGACAGCGCCACCGGCAGGTTGGGGCTGCTGGAGTTCCGCGCATTCGAAATGCCGCCCCACGCCCGCATGAGCCTGGCCCAGCAGCTGCTTCTGCGGACCTTTGTGGCCTGGTTCTGGCAGACGCCCTATCGTCAGGAACTGGTGCATTGGGGCACGCAACTCCACGACCGTTTCATGCTGCCCCAGCCGTTAAGTGATGATTTCGAGGATGTGTTGAAAACCTTGAACCAGGCTGGCTTCCCGCTATCCATGGATTTCTTCCACCCCCATTTCGAGTTTCGCTTCCCGATCCACGGGAAAGTGGACTGTCAGGGCATGGAGATCGAGCTTCGCCAGGCCTTGGAACCCTGGCATGTACTGGGCGAGGAGCCCGGCGGCGGGGGAACTGCCCGCTACGTGGACTCGTCGTTGGAACGGCTTCAGGTCAAGGTGTCCGGCATGACCGCCAAGCGCCACATGATAGTCTGCAACGGTCGACGCGTCCCTCTGCAGCCGACCCCGGTGGAAGGCGTGTTCGTGGCCGGCATTCGCTATCGGGCCTGGCAGCCGCCGTCCTGCCTGCACCCCACCATCGGCGTGCACGCGCCATTGACCATCGATCTTTTCGACACCTGGTCCAGCCGGTCCGTGGGCGGCTGCACCTATCATGTGGGGCATCCGGGAGGGCGCCACCATGACGTTTTTCCCGTCAACGCCTACGAAGCCGAAGGCCGGCGCAATGCACGCTTCGTTCCCGGTGGCCACACCCCGGGCATGGATGCGGCAATCCCGGAAGCGGAAACCAACCCCTATTTGCCATACACCCTTGATTTGCGACTGTAAACGAGGTAAATCCGCCCCAGTCGCCCTGAGGCGGCGCCAATGAACCTGACACAAGGCATCAATTGAATGATCAAGGTAGACCTCAGCGACCCGGGAGCCTCCCCGCACGTGCCGGCGTCCATGTTCGACGCGGTTGATTGGCCCGACGATGCCTATGGCGAGGCATTTTTATCGCCGGCAAGTCCCCGTGGACACTGGGATTCGCTGGTTGCGGCGCTGGATGATACCGGACCCGATGTGCTCAACAAACGCCAGGACCGGATCAGGCGCATGCGCCACGAGGACGGGGCCACCTACAACCCCTTTGACGACCCAGCCGGGCGGGGAACCCCATGGGCCCTGGAAACCATTCCGCTGCCACTCACCGCAGGGGAATGGTCCGGCCTGGAAGCCGGCCTGATTCAGCGGGCGCGCCTGCTGGAACAGATCCTGACGGACACCTATGGCCCCCAGACACTGCTCAATGGCGGCTGGATTCCCCCGGCGCTGATCTTTGCCAACCCCAATTTCCTGCGGCCCTGCCATGGCATTCAACCCGCCGGCAACCGCTTTCTGACCTATTACGCGGCCGACCTTTACCGGGGCATGGACGGACGCTTCCGGGTACTTCGGGACTACGGTGCCAACCCGGCCGGCCTGGGCTATGCACTGGAAAACCGCATCGTCATTTCGCGTGTTTTCCCCGAACTGTATCACCAGACCCAGATCCGCCGTCTGGCGCCTTTCTTCCACACCTTTCACCATAGCCTGATCCAACGGGCCTCCCTTCGCCAGGAGGACCCCGGCATCGTGTTGCTCTCCCCGGGGCCGGACAGCCGCATCTACTTCGAGCATGCACTGCTCTCCCGCTACCTGGGCTACCCGCTGGTGGAGGGCCAGGACCTGACCGTGCGCAACGGCAAGGTATTTTTAAAAAAACTGGCCGGACTGGAGCCGGTGGCGGCCATCGTCCGGCTCACCGCGGACGACAGCAGCGATCCCTTCGCCCTGCGGCGGGAAACGGCAACCGGTGTGGCCGGGCTGATCCAGGTCTCCCGGGAGCAAAATGTCGACATCGTCAATCCCATCGGCAGCGGGTTCGTGGATACGCCGGTCCTGTCGGTTTTCCTGCCCTCACTCTGTCAACGGCTGATGGGAGAAGACCTGCTCTTGGAAAACCACCCGGCCTGGTGGTGCGGGAACGCCGATGGGCTAAACCATGTTATGGCCAATCTGGAACGATTGACCGTGGGCCCGGCAATGGACCGGTCGGCGGCGCACGCCCTCACGGCCGAACGGGTGGCGGCGATTCAGGCCTCACCCCACGCCTTCATGGCCCGCGAACCGGTCTGCCCGGCGGTGGTCCCCGCCTGGGATCAAAACCGCATCGGTTCACGCTATACGCTGCTGCGGGTCTTTGCCTGCGCCACCGAGGAGGGGTTCACCGTCATGCCCGGCGGCCTGGCCATCACCGCTGCGGATGTGGAGACGCTGACCGGCGAGCCTCCGGAGCTGCAGCAGAGCAAAGACATCTGGGTGCTGTCCGACCAGCCGGTGGAACCCTTCAGCCTCATGGGCGGACTCCAGGCGGTGGCCGAGTTCCGGCGAACCAGCGATCTGCCCAGCCGGGTGGCCGACCATCTGCTGTGGCTGGGGCGCTACCTGGAGCGGGCCGAGGGGCTGGTGCGGCTCCTGCGATCCGTATTCCGCCGCCTGTCGGGTGAAGCTCGGCCCGGAGACATCCCCGAACTGCCCTTTCTACTGAACCTGCTCAGGGCGGACAACATCTTTCCGCCGGTTCCCGACGATGGTGTCGATATCCCCCGCTATCGCGAGTTGTTCGGCCACCTGGATGCCGCCCTGTACGATAAGGACCGGCCCGACAGCGTGGTCGCCATACTCAAACGGGTGCAAGAGGCAGCCCGCAACGTGCGAGACCGGCTCTCCCTGGATTCCTGGCGCGTGATCAACCGGCTGGAAAGCTTTGCCGACAATCCGGCCAGCGATCCCCTGGAATTGCTGGACGACACCCTGTTCACCCTGAGCGCATTCAGCGGTCTGGCCATGGAGAGCATGACCCGCGGCCTGGGATGGCGCTTCATGGACATGGGGCGGCGGGTGGAGCGTGCCATGAACCAGACCGGTCTGATCCGTATCGGCCTGCCCCAGGTTTGCAGAGAATCCCGAAGCGCCCTGGAGGCGCTGCTGGAGGTGGCCGACAGCATCATGACCTACCGGGCCCGCTACCGGACGACCTTCCAACTGGCGCCGGTCCTGGACCTGCTTATCGTGGACGAGAACAACCCCAAATCCCTGGCCTTCCAGTTCAGCCAGTTGGTAGCCCACGTCGAGCAGCTGCCCCGAAAGAATGACCGCCGCTTCGCCAGCCCGGAAGAGCGATTGTCTCTGGAGATGCTCACTGCCGTGCGGCTGCTGGATCTCACCGGCCTGCGCTGCGGCAAAGGCGGTGTGCAAACCGAATCGTTGGCGGCATTTCTGAATCTCATGGATACCTGCCTGAAGGATTTTGCCCAGCAGATCAGCGCCCACTACTTGACCCGGGTTCAGGCGACACCCCATTTCTCCATGATCCGCGGTAACCACCAGCCATGAAATACCGCATCAGCCACAACACGGCCTACCGCTATTCCGAGCCGGCCTCCCTCTCCCAGAACGAGCTGTTCCTGCACCCCCGCGAGACCAACGGCCAACGGGTGATTCAAAGCCGATTGACCATCGTACCGGAGCCCCAGTACCTGCACCAGCGAACGGACTACTTCGGCAACATCGCCCACATATTCATGGTGCAGCAGCCCCACGACGAGTTGGCCATGACCACCGTCAGCGTGGTGGAAACCTCCCTGCCGGCCACACCGGCAGCGGCAAGCACAAGCCCCTGGGAGACCGTGGCCCGGCGACTGGCTGCCCCGGAGGGACCGGCGGAACTGGCCGCCAACCAATTCGTTTTTGTCAGTCCGCTGATCACGGTCAGCCCCGAGGCCATCGCCTATGCGCGCCCATCCTTTGCACCGGGGACGCCCGTATTGACGGGCGCCCTGGACCTGGTGCGGCGGATCTTCACCGACTTCACTTATGACAAGTCGGCCACCACCGTGGACACCGCCGTGGACCAGGTGTTGCTCGACCGCAAAGGCGTCTGCCAGGATTTCGCCCATGTGGCCATAAGCTGCCTGCGTGCCCTGGGTTTGGCGGCCCGCTATGTAAGCGGCTATCTGGAAACGTCGCCGCCGCCGGGAAAACCCAGACTGGTCGGCGCTGATGCCTCGCATGCCTGGATCTCCCTGTTCGTGCCGGATGCGGGCTGGGTGGACCTGGACCCCACCAACAACCTGATTGCCGGTGAAAGCCACATCACCGTCGCCTGGGGGCGGGATTACGGCGATGTCACCCCGGTTAAAGGGGTGGTCATGGGCGGTGGGGTTCACACGCTGTCCGTGACGGTGGATGTGGCGGCGCAATCATGACCAACTGAAATCAATCACCCTCGGAGGACCCCATGCAAAACATCTATCTATCTGTTATTTTTTTTCTGCTGACCTTATTTTCCGGCGGTGCCGCCTTCGGCGATGCCGCACCCGTCAGCGAAGCCACCCAGGAGTGCCTGGATTGCCACAGCGTTTTTCATCCGGGCATCGTTGCCGACTGGCAAAAGAGCCGACACGCGCGGGTCACGCCAAAAGCGGCCATGGTGGTCGAGGATTTACAGCGGCGGATGTCCAGCCAAAATGTGCCGGAAACACTTCAGGGAAACGGCGTGGGGTGCGCCGAGTGCCATACCCTGAGGGGCGAGGCCCACGCAGATACCTTTGAGCACAACGGCTACGAGATCCATGTGGTGGTCAGCCCGGATGATTGCGCCACCTGCCACGCCACCGAACGTGAACAGTATTCGAAGAATATCATGGCCATGGCCGAGAAGAACCTGTCTGAAAACACGGTCTACGCCGACCTGCAACGCACTATTCTGGGCAAGGCCGAGGTAAAGGCGGACCGGGTCCACTTTGAACCGGCCAATGACATGACCCGGGCGGACGCCTGTTACTACTGCCATGGCACCCGATTGAAGGTAACCGGCACCGAGACCCGCGACACCGATGCCGGGGAGCTGGAGTTCCCCGTGATCGCCGGCTGGCCCAACCAGGGCGTTGGCCGGGTCAACCTGGACGGCAGCCGGGGGGCCTGCTCGTCCTGTCACACCCGCCACCGGTTTTCCATCGAAATGGCCCGCAAACCATATACTTGCAAGGAGTGCCACGTGGGCCCGGACGTGCCCGCTTTTAAAGTCTACTCGGCCAGCAAACACGGCAATATTTTTTCTTCCATGCAACACGAATGGGATTTCAATGCGGTACCGTGGACCATTGGTGAAGACATCCAGGCCCCCACCTGCGCCACCTGTCACATCAGCCTGACGGTGAATACGGACGGCGACGTGATCAACCCGCGAACCCACCAGATGAGCGATCGGTTGGGCTGGCGAATCTTCGGTCTGGTCTACGCCCATCCCCAGCCCCGATCGCCGGATACGACCATCATCCGCAACAAGGCCGGCCTGCAGTTGCCCACCGACCTGGACGGCAGTTTTGCCGCGGACTATTTGATTACCGCGGAAGAAGTAAACGCCAGGCGGTCGACCATGCAGCGAACCTGCCTGGCGTGTCACGACACATCCTGGGTCAAGGGCTATTTTGCGCGCCTGGACAACACCATCGCCACGTCCAACGCGTCGGTGAAGACGGCCACGCAGCTGATGCAATCGGTCTGGGACAAAGGCTATGCCCAGGGGTTGTCCGGCGGCGGCAGCATTTTCGATGAATACATCGAACGGCGCTGGAGTGATGTATGGCTGCTTTACGGCAACAATATCCGCTTCGTGTCGGCCATGGCCGGTGGGGGGGATTACGGGGTGTTCGAGGACGGTCGCTATCACCTGACCCGAGCCATCATGGACATGCATGATTGGCAAAAAACCCGCGATTTGATCATCAAAAAACCCTGACGGCCCGCAACCGACCCCGTGCGCCTGAATAGGGCAAGGATGCAGTCCCGGAACGGTCGGTGCCAAAGGTGCGATATGCGAACGTGGTCTATCCCGATTCCATCAGGTGCGCCAAGATTCGTCCTGACCCTGCGTGTTGGTGATCGCTCGCCATCAGTTCCTCGATCAAACGTTGCCAGCGTTCCGGTTCTTTGGTCGGGTCAATGGCTTGAATGCGCTTGATTCTTTCGCGTATAACCGTCATCAATTTAATCAGGTTCTGGTAGTCTGAATAGAAATGCCCCAGATCGCTCAGCAGCCGTTCATCGAAAGTGGTCTCCGGCGGGACCCAATCCACAGGCTGTTCTTCCTGGATGCGTCGCCAGCCCAGGTAGGCCATGGCGGTTTGCTCATAGACCGATTGGACGTGACGCCGAACATCTTGGGGCAAGTGTGCCAGACTGCCCAACTCTGCGTCGATTACCCTTCGGATCCAGCCTTGCGCACCGGTGATCGCTTCCTGCCGGTTTGCTTCGGCGCCCTTTGCCTCTGAAGATGCAAGCTGTCGCGCGATTAAGTCGTATGCCTGCATGAGTCCCTCCTCTTCCGACGGCAAACGCTTACCGTCAAACATGCGTTCGGTTTCGACATGGCGAACGCCCAAACGGCGGCAAAGCTGAAAGGACTGGTGCCACGTCGGCACCCAGACCAGTTGTTGCCGCATTTTCTCTTCACTGCCAAAGATGTTCGTAAACCGGCGAATGTTCAAGATGAAATAGACACGCTTGGGGAAAGGAGACGGTGCCGAGATGACCGCTTCCCGATCCCAGACAAAACAACCCACATGGGGTGACCACGGCAGGCCCAGCCGCTTGAGCCGCAATGCGCTTTCCAGGATGTTATCGTTGATCGGGATGGGGGGAAAATGATCCGTCTTTGCTGACTTCATCGTTTTTGCTCCATTTTATATTCATGGTGGTTTTACTCATACCAAAAGTTATACATTCTGGAGTCCATCGCAATGAGGGCCACAAACGGGTCTTGTGTCAGGCAAAAACTATCATATGTCTGCAAGCGGATCGTGCATTCCTGCCGGGTTTGGGGGCGTGGGCAACCGCAAGCCGGTCCCCGATGGTTAAGTGACCCCGGCGGCGCGGCTGAGGGCGCCAACCTTTTCGACATAGGCGCGGATGTCGCATTTGCGTTCGAGACCGGATGCCGCCATGTAACGCACCTTGCCGAAAATCTCCCGTTGGAACCAGGCCCGGTCGTGCAGACCGAATACCCAGCCCACGCCGGCGTATGAGTTGGGATCCCTGCCGTCGAGGAAATACCGGTTGTTCAGTGCCAGTGCTGTTTCAAACGCCTGCTCCGGCGTCGGCGACCACTCGATAATCTTCTTGCCCCAGTACATGCGCATGTAGCTGTGCATGAAGCCGGTGTCGCGCATCTCTGCCATGGCGGCATTCCAATAGGGGTCGTGGGTTCCGGCCGCTTCCAGGGTTTGCCGATCGTAGAGGCTTTCACGCCGGTCTGTGGCATGCTCCGCCAGTGTTTTCTGCGCCCAGGCCGGCAGGCAGCGGTAGCGGTCATAGTCCGGCGTGTAGTGAACGAAATTGGCTGCCAGTTCCCGGCGCACGATCAACTCCTCCAGATAAGCGGCGCGGTCCGCTTCGGCGCCCGTGGATGCATTGGCGATCTGCAGGGACAGGAACACCGGCGAAATCTGCCCAAAGTGCAGGTAGGGACTCATGTGTGAGATGTCGTCAGTCTGGGGCTGATTGCGGTTACCGGCATAATTGTGCAGATGATGGGCGATAAATCGGCGCAGCCGCTTTTTGGCCTCCGCCGGCCCACCTTTGAAAAAGGATGTGACGGCAGGGACCGTCCGGTCAATATCGAGCCCGTCCAGGATCGAGTCGATGGCGCCAAGGTCCAAACTCTCCGGCCCGATATCGATGGATGAGCGTTTAGGCCGGTAGCGGGGGCAGGGTATCAGGAATTGCTCCAGGTGCTTGTGGATTTTGGGACGAATGGTGCGGGCCGCGTATTCGGCCTTGGGAGATACGGTGGCCACCGGCACCACCACATCGCCCTCCACGGCGACGACCCGGCAAGGGGCGGATGAAGACAACGATTGGCGCCAGGCGCGCTGATGGCGGGTGTAGCCCACATCGCCAACCAGCAGGGCCGACCGATCCATCAGCGGGCCGATCACCGTGTCGGGATCGCCTTTTTGCACCACCATGCCAATGCGGCGCCCGGCCAGCTGGCGCCGGGTTTCAGCCAGACCTTCCAGCATGAAGCGGTAATGACGCAGGTTGGCCTCCGGATAGCTGTCGGTCAGCGCGAAGCCCACCAGCACCGGCAGATCCAGACGATTGGCCTGGGCGATGGCGTATTCCAGGGCCGGGTTGTCGTGGGCCCGCTGGGACTGCTGCATCCAATAGAGCACCCACGCGCCTTTTTGCACGGCCTTCCGATTGAGTTTGCTGATGCGCGCCTGCTCAATGCCCATTGATTTTGATTCCTTTCACGAATGGGTTTGACATGTGGGCCGAGCCCACGGTAAGCCTATGATATTCGGATATTAGATGAAACTACAAGGGCATTTTCGAAATCAAACCACGATTGAGATTGTCGACGCCTGAAAGAGAAGACCATCCACAACCAATATCTGCGTGACCCGTAACTCCTGTTAGGTCGCCCTCCTGGTGCAGAACGAATACGGGTATCCGGCGAAAACGAAGCATTGATACCATACACGCACACTTTCGAAGGATCCACACATGCCGAAGGAATGTGAAGGTGCAGAACCGAAACTGTCTGAAATCGACACATTGCGCCGAGAGGTCGCCCGGTTGAAAGACATTGAACAGCGCTGCCAGAAAGCCAATGCGGCACTCAAGGCCATTGAAGAAAGAAACCGACTCTTAGGCGATAGCACGCCGCTGGGAATTTTCACCATCGATGTCCAGGGCGGCATCACCGGTATCAACCGCAAAATGCTGGAAATGTTTGCCTGGTCTTCCGTCGACGACCCGACATCGATGAATCTGTTCGGTTATCAGACCCTGGCTGGATCGGGGATTGTGACCGATCTTCAGCGCTGCATCGCCCAAAACAAACCGGTGGTCGCCGAACACCCCTACATCGACCCCCAGGGGTCCTGTATCCATTTGCGCTACCATCTCAGTCCTATACCAGGAATCAATGGCGCCGTTAGCGGTGTAATGGCCATTGTTGAGGACAATACCGATCTGAAAAGGACGGAAGAGGCCCTCAGGGAAAGCGAGAAACGCTACCGCCAGTTGTTTCAATCTGCACCCTTCGCCCTGATCGAATGGGATGTTTCCCTTCTGAAGGCCTATCTGGAAAAACTGCGTGCATCCGACGTCACCAATTTCAGGGAATACCTGGAGGGGAATCCCCAGGAGGTGCACCATTGCTGGTCGTTGATCAAGACCGTTAACTATAATCAGGCCTTTTTAAAACTGATGGGTGTGGCCGACAGTGCCGGGCCCGGCGGTGATTTTATTCCAACGGATGCGGAGGGTTTTCTGAGGATGGCCCGGGAGATCATCCTGGTGGCAGCCGCAGGAAATACCGCGGAAGAACGAGAAGAAACCATCGTGACCACAACGGGCGAGCCCAAAATCGTCTTGGGGAAGTCCCTGGTCGTCTCCGGCCACGAAGATACCCTGGAACGCGTGGCGATTGCCATGGTGGACATCTCTCAGCGTAAAAAGGCGGAAGAGGCGTTGCGGGAGAGCGAGCGACGCTTTCGGGATCAGGCCCTGCGGGATGGGTTGACCGGTCTATACAACCAACGCTATCTGTACCAGTCTCTCGCCGTATGGATTGACAGCGCAAAAAACACGGAGACCCCGATTTCTGTGATATTCATGGACCTGGACCATTTCAAGACGGTCGTTGACACCCATGGGCACCTCAATGGCAGTCGCGCCATCCGGAAAGTGGCCGGTACCATCGGCAATTGCCTGCAGGAGCCGGCTTTTGCCGTGGCCTACGCCGGGGATGAGTTTGTGGTGGTCTTGCCGGGGATGGATCAATCCCAGGCGCTGCAAAAAGCTTCCGAGATCCGTGCCAGCATGAAAAATACGGTCTATGTTCTGGATCAGGGCATCGAGGTCAGGCTGCGGGCCAGCTTTGGGATAGCGACATTTCCGCACCATGCCGAAGACTTAAACGGCCTGATTGCCGCTGCCGATCACGCCCTGTTTGCCATTAAGGAAGCCGGCAAAGACGCCGTTGGCCATTTTGTAAACCGGTAATGGGTTCAGCCTTATCACCAAGGCCACAATTCTCAGACGATAAAATCCCATATCGGATCATTGGGATCAAGGATATCTGTGCTTTCGGTACTCTCAAAAATAGACGGATGGCGATTAAGGATCCTTTGAAAATCAGTTGCCGTGGACATGCATTTGTGCCTATTTACCGGCCTGTGCCAGCAGATCCAGTGGATCTGGCAATGGCGATCCATCGTAAATTAAGAAAACCTTAATCGTGGCGGTGGTCAATCATTACCTGCAGAACCCTAGCGAGGAAAACCTAATGAGCGGTCAGGCGTTTATCGAAATCCAAGGGGGCAAACCCCTATCCGGCAGTGTTTGTGTGCAGGGATCCAAGAATGCGATTCTGCCCATGCTGGCCGCATCCCTGCTGCCTGAAAAAGGATGCAGTGTGATCCGTAACGTGCCCCCGCTGAACGACATCCTCGTGGCCTTTGAACTCATGCGACATGTGGGCGCCACGGTGGACTATTTTGCCAATGAGAAAGTAGTCTGTGTGGATGCCACCCACCTGACCCGGTCGGATCTCCCCGAATCGCTGACCTGCCGCCTGCGGGCGTCTGTGCTCTTCATCCCGCCGCTGCTCAAACGGTTGGGTGAAGTCAGGCTGCCCAGTGTCGGCGGCTGCCCGTTGGGGGCCCGGAACCTGAACTACCACTACCGGGGATTCGCCCGGCTAGGGGCGCAGATCACCAGTGGTGATGACTTTATCATCAGCGGCGAAACCTTTACCGGCAACACCATGTACCTGGATTTTCCCAGCCACACCGGCACGGAGAACCTGATGATGGCGGCCTCTTTTTCAAAGGGTGTCTCCGTCATCGAGAATGCCGCCTCCGATCCCGAAATCTATGATTTCGCCAACTTTTTGATCAAGATGGGCGGCAAAATTCACGGCCTGGGCAGTCGGACCCTGACCGTGGAGGGCGTGCCGGCCTTAAATCCCATCGACCATTACGCCATGAACGACCGGCTGGATGCCGGCTTGTTCATGATGGCCGCCGGGATTGCCGGGGGCAAGATTTCCATCATCGGCGTTGCCCCCGGAGACCTGCGGATTCTAATCGAAAAGATGATGCAGATGGGGATCGAGATCGGCATCAACGGGCATGTGCTGGACGTGTCGTCCCCGGGCAGAGGTCTGAAACCGGTCAACGTGCTCACCTGCCCCTACCCCGGATTCGCCACGGATTTCCAGCCGGCCATCATGGCCCTCTCCTGCATTGCCGACGGACAGAGCTACATCCGGGAGCGCATTTTCGACAAGCGATTCAGCCAGGTGGCCGAACTGAGAAAACTGGGGGCGTCCATCGACCTGGATGAAGAGGACGGCCTGGCCATCGTCAACGGACCCACCGCCTTCAAGGGTGCGGACACCGACCCGGACAACATCCGGGCGGCCTCGTGCATTCTGCTGGCCGGGCTGGCCTGCCCGGAAAAGACCATCATCCGCAACGTCTATCAGATCGGCCGGGGGCATTTCGACATCGAAAACCGGTTCCAGCAGATCGGCGCCAGCGTGGTCATTAAATAGATATCGGGCTTCTTTTCGAATCCGTCACCTTTGATCGCTTGACTTTGCCGACCACACACTTTACTGTGCAACCATAATCTAAACGCTGGGGGTGCCCCGACAATGGGGCTGAGATGGCGCAAGGCGCCAACCCTTTGAACCTGATGCAGATAATACTGCCGTAGGGAAGCACGACAAGAAAACGCGGTTTCGAATCTTTTTGTCAGGCTTGCCCCTTTCGGCAGGCCTTTTTTTTTGCCCGGCTGGTATTTGCTTTTTAAACAGCTACGCACCGACTGGCAACCACAATACGGAGATGACCATGGACATCCAGCTCAATGGGCAAACGACACCCGTGAGCGCAGGCATCACCATCGGAGACCTGATCCGGGAGAAGGATCTGGACCCGGCCACGGTGGTGGTGGAGCACAACCTGACCATCGTATCGACGGCCGAAGTGGACCGGATCGCCCTTAAGCAAAACGATGCCCTCGAAATTCTCAGATTCGTGGGCGGAGGATGAAGCGATGAAGCCAATGCACGCCACGGATGCCCTGACCATTGGTGGGCATGCGTTTGACTCGCGCCTGCTGATCGGCACCGGCAAGTATCCTGCAGATGACGTGATCCCGAAAATTATTGCCGCCTCGGGGTCTCGAATCATCACCGTGGCCCTTCGCCGGGTGGATTTCGAGGCAACCACCGACAACGTGATGCAGCACATCCCCGCCGACATGCAGCTGCTGCCCAACACCTCCGGTGCCCGCAATGCAGCGGAGGCCGTGCGCATCGCCCGGCTGGCGAGGGCCATCGGCTGCGGCAACTGGGTCAAGATCGAGGTCATACCGGACAACCGACACCTTTTGCCTGACGGCCACGAAACCGTCCGGGCCACTGAAATCCTGGTAAAGGAAGGCTTCGTGGTGCTGCCCTACATAAACGCAGACCCCATCGTCGCCCGCCAATTGGAAGATGCGGGAGCCGCCGCCGTGATGCCTTTAGGCGCACCCATCGGCACCAACCGGGGGCTCACCACCCGGGAAATGCTGCAGATCATCATCGATGAAATCAACGTCCCCGTGGTGGTGGATGCGGGCATCGGCAGACCCTCACAGGCCTGTGAAGCCATGGAGATGGGCGCCGACGCCTGCCTGGTCAACACCGCCATTGCCTGCGCCGCAGATCCGGTGGCCATGGCCGGGGCTTTTGCCGCGGCCATAAGAGCCGGCAGGGATGCCTGGCACGCCGGATTGGGAGCTGAGCGGACAACCGCGGCAGCATCATCACCGCTGACCGGGTTTCTCTATGAGCAGGAATAACGCGCAACCCATGGACTTTTACGACCGATATGCCGCCTATGGCGACGGCAAATTTTCCCGCCAGGTTCGATCGGTAAGCGACAGCGATGTTCAACGGGTGCTGGACAAACACAGGCTCTCCCCCGGTGATTATTTAAGCCTACTGTCACCGGCGGCCGAGCCGCATTTAGAGCGCATGGCCCAGAAGTCCCACGCACTGACGGTCGCCCAATTCGGCCGCACCATGGTGTTGTATACACCGTTGTACCTGTCCAACTTCTGCACCAACCATTGTCTGTACTGTGGTTTCAGCCGGAACAACCGCATCGTCCGCCGTCAGTTGACCGTAGGCGAAGTGGAGGCCGAAGCCCGGGCCATCGCCGGGACCGGACTCAAGCACGTCCTGATTCTCACCGGAGATGCACCTGACATCGCCAGCGTGGATTACATCGAAAGCTGCTGCAAGGTGCTTGGCCGCTATTTCCCGGCCATCGGCATCGAGATCTATGCCTTGTCGCAGGCAGACTACCGACGCCTGATCGAATCCGGGGTCGACAGCCTGACCATCTACCAGGAAACATACAACGAAGCGCTCTATGGCCGGCTGCACCCCGAAGGCCCCAAACGGGATTTCCACTACCGCCTGGATGCTCCGGAGCGCGCCTGCCGGGCAGGCATGCGGTCAGTCAACGTGGGGGCGCTGCTGGGTCTGGACGACTGGCAACAGGACGCCTTCTTTACCGGCCTGCACGCCCGCTACCTCCAGGCCCGTTACCCGCAGACGGAAATCAGCGTATCCCTGCCCCGCATGCGACCCCACCTGGGCGGTTACCAACCCGGCTGCATCGTCGAGGACCGCCATATCGTCCAGACGATGACCGCCCTGCGCCTGTTCATGCCCCGGGTGGGCATCACCATCTCCACACGGGAAAGCGCCCGGTTCCGGGACCGGCTCCTGCCATTGGGTGTCACCCGCATGTCTGCCGGTTCCTGCACGGCCGTCGGCGGCAGAACGGACAAGGCGGCCAACACCGGCCAGTTCGACATATCCGATGAACGCTCAGCACCGGAAATGGTGGACATGCTTCGCCGGGCAGGCTGGCAGCCGGTGTTCAAGGATTGGCAAAGCCTTGGTGGATAGGCGCAGGGTGGTAAGCAAAAAGAAGACAGGTTTAAGATACCATGGCGGCAAACCCATTTCTCAACGGCCTGCAGGCCCACTTTACGCATGATCAGATCCGGCACCTGGGATTGGTGTGCGTGGGCATCGCCGGAGCCGGCGGCCTGGGCTCGAACGCTGCCGCCCATCTGGCCCGGTCCGGCATCGGTCGGATGGTGGTTGCCGACTTCGACGATGTTGCCTCGTCCAACCTGAATCGCCAGTTTTATTTCATCGACCAGGTGGGCATGAAAAAAGTGATCGCACTCGAAACAAACCTGAAGCGGATCAACCCGGATCTTGACGTGCAGGCATTGGATATACGCTTGAAGGCCACCAACGTCGGCCGTGTCTTCGAACATTGCCACATAATCGTAGAAGCCCTGGATCGCGCCAGGGACAAGAAGATGATGGCCGACGCCTTCATGGCCGATCCCCGCCTGCTGGTATGCGCATCGGGCATCGGCGGCTGGGGGCGCAGCGACCGGATCCGGACCCGGCGCGTGCGGGATGCCTTTTACCTTGTCGGTGACGGGCACTCGGAAGTATCTGCGACCATGCCACCCACCTCCGCCGTCGTTGGCATTGCCGCCGCCAAGCAGGCGGATGTTGTTATCGAGGCCATCTTGGGCAGCCATCCCTTGACCCCTTGACCCCTTGGATCCTCGAATCCTTGAACCCCTTTCACATAAGGATACTCCCATGACCTTCACCACCCAGATGGACGCCGCCCGCCAGGGCATTGTCACGTCCCAGATGAACATCGTTGCCCGAAAAGAGAAGATGGCCCCCGAAACGCTGCGCGAGTTGATTGCTGCCGGCAAGGTGATCATCCCGGCAAACAGGAACCACACCAACCTGGACCCGGAAGGCGTCGGCCAGGGGCTTCGAACCAAGATCAACGTCAACCTGGGCATTTCCAAAGACTGCTGCGATGTCGATCTGGAGATGGACAAAGTCCGGCTGGCCCTGGCCTTGAAAACCGAGGCCATCATGGACCTGAGCTGCTACGGCAAGACCCGGGAATTCAGGCGCCGGCTGGTCGAGACATCACCGGCCATGATCGGCACCGTTCCGATCTACGATGCCGTGGGATTTTATGACAAGAACCTCAAGGATCTCACGGTGGACGAGATTTTCGATGTGGTAGAGCGCCACTGCGAGGACGGGGTGGACTTTCTCACCATCCATGCCGGGCTCAACCGAAGTGCCGCGGAAAAAATCAAACGCCGGGAGCGCATCACCCACATCGTCTCGCGGGGCGGCTCTCTCATGTTCACCTGGATGCAGCTGAACGACCGGGAAAACCCATTTTACGAATACTATGATCGACTGCTTGAAATCTGCCAGGCGCACGACGTGAGCCTGAGCCTGGGAGACGGCTGCCGGCCTGGCTGCCTGAATGATTCCACCGACGCGAGCCAGGTGGAAGAGCTGATCACGTTAGGAGAATTGACCAAACTGGCCTGGGAGAAGAACGTCCAGGTGATGATCGAAGGACCGGGCCACATGGCGCTGAACGAAATCGCCGGCAACATGATGTTGGAAAAGCGCTTGTGCCACGGTGCACCCTTTTATGTATTGGGGCCCATCGTCACCGACGTGGCACCCGGCTACGACCACATCACCAGCGCTATCGGAGGCGCCGTGGCCGCGGCCAGCGGCGCCGATTTCCTGTGCTACGTCACCCCGGCCGAGCATCTGCGGCTTCCCGATCTGGAAGACATGAAAGAGGGCATCATCGCCGCCCGCATCGCGGCCCACGCCGCCGACATCGCCAAGGGCATCCCCGGTGCCAGACGCTGGGACGATGCCATGGGCCGGGCACGGGCGGATCTGGACTGGAAGCAGATGCTCAATCTGGCCATGGACCCGGAAAAGGCCACACGTTATCGGGAAAGCTCGCCACCCGAGCATGAGGACAGCTGCACCATGTGTGGAAAAATGTGCGCCGTGCGCAACATGAACCGGGTGCTGGAGGGGAAGGATATTCAGCTCAACGACTGATTGTGCCCGTCCCTAAACGGCATCTTGGGGCTCATATCTGCGTTCTCGGGACATTGAAATCCTCAACGTAGCGCTGCTGCGCCTCCGGTTCCAATATCCCTGCGACCTTGATCTGAACCCCAATCTACCATTTATGGGTGGGCACCGGAAGATTAACGCAATCGCTGCAAAACCGTAAGCACGGTCTAATGAGTGCGGACGCTTTTAGAAGCGGATGGCGCGCAACGAGGCCTTCCTTCTAAATTCGACATTCGATATTGGAAATTCTGCGGTTGGCTTTGCATGATGAACGCTAAGCAAAAAGCTCCGTGCTGATGTAGCGTTCGCCCGTACTGGGCAAAATGGTGACGATGCGCTTGCCGGCATTTTCCGGCCGCGACGCCACCTGAATGGACGCCCATACCGCCGCGCCCGATGAAATTCCGCACAGGATACCTTGCCTGGCTGCCAGTTGCCGGGCCGTCTCAAAAGCGTCGTCGTTGGAAACGGTGATCACATCGTCTATCAACGACCGATCCAGTACCTGGGGCACAAAACCCGCCCCGATACCCTGGATCTTGTGGGGTCCCTTTTCGCCGCCGGAAAGCACCGGCGAGGCGGATGGTTCCACGGCCACACACTGAAAGCCGGGTTTTTTCTCCTTTAAAGAGCCCCCCACACCGGTAAGCGTGCCGCCGGTGCCTATGCCGGAGACTAAAATGTCCACATCACCGGCCGTGTCCGCCCAGATTTCCTCGGCCGTGGTCTCCCGGTGAATGCGGGGGTTGGCCGGGTTGGCAAACTGGTTGGGCATAAACGCCCCCGGATTTTCCGCCACGATGGCATTGGCTTTTTCGATGGCCCCTCCCATGCCCTGGGGACCGGGGGTCAGCACCAGCTGCGACCCCAGATGCCGAAGCAGTTTCTGGCGCTCGACGCTCATGGTCTCCGGCATGGTCAGGCACAGCCGGTACCCCCGGGCCGCACAGATAAAGGCCAGCCCGATGCCGGTATTGCCGCTGGTGGGCTCCACGATCAGGGTGTTCGGCCCGATCAACCCTTTTTTTTCCGCATCGTCGATCATGGCGGCGCCGATGCGGTCCTTGACGCTGCCCAACGGGTTGAAAAATTCCAGCTTGGCGACGATCTCGGCATGAAGATCACCACCGGTATGGTTGATCCGCACCAGGGGGGTCTTGCCGATGGTGGTGTCAATAGCATTGTGAACAGTCATACGATCCTCCTTGCTGCAGCAATTGGGCTTCATCATAGGGTTGAAGACAAATAATATGGCAAGGCCAGAGGGAGAAAGCCGTATGGGTTATACTGCACCGACCGATAACGCAGTCCAAATTATTTGTCTTCAACCCTATACGGCCTGGCGGCGGGCCTCCTTGATAATCAATCGGGGCATTTCCATCATCACGGTGGTATCGGGCGGGATGGACTCGGTCAGCCAGACGTTGCCGCCCACCACCGAACGGGCGCCGATCACGGTATCCCCTCCCAAAACGGTGGCTCCGGAGTAAATGATAACCTCGTCTTCGATGGTCGGATGGCGCTTTTTTCCGCGCAGTTTTTCTCCCGCATCCTTGGGCAGGGAGAGGGCACCCAGGGTTACTCCCTGATAGATACGCACATCACTGCCGATCTCGGTGGTCTCACCGATCACCACACCCGTGCCGTGATCGATGACAAATCGACCGCCGATCGTCGCCCCGGGGTGGATATCGATACCGGTAATGCTGTGGGCATGCTCGGTCATGATCCGGGGAAGCATGGGCACCCCCAGCTTATATAATTTGTGGGCCACCCGGTAGACGCTGATGGCATACAAGCCCGGGTAGCTGAAAATGATTTCGTCGTGGCTTTTTGCCGCAGGATCTCCCTCGAAAGCCGCGCGAACATCCGAGGCAAGGGTCTGACGCATCTCGGGAATGGCGTCCATCACTTCAAGGGCAATGCTGTGTCCCTGGGACTCGCAACCGCTGCAGGACTGGTGGTAACGCAGGCAGTCGTGGCGGATGTTGTGGGTGATCAGGTCGGCCAGCAGGTCGAACAGCTTGGAGACGGTCTGCCCGAGGCTGTATCGCATGTTCACCGGGTCCAACTTCTCACGGGAAAAATAACCGGGAAAAAGCAGCTCGCGGAACATATCGATGATGCCGGTCACAAATCCTTCGGAAGGGATGGGCTCGCTGTCGATGTGCGTGTAACAGGGGCTGTTCTGGCAGTGATCCACAATCCGCTCTGCAATTTCAGGCAGTTTCGAGCGCGCCTGTTCCTGGCTTTCGACTTCGGATCGGCATGCGTCGTCGTAAATAGGGTTGCTTTCTTTCATCGGAAGTCTCCAACACTGGGCTGTTTTTTCTCGTTCTGTCAGGGTGGGTCGGGTTGCGTGCTAATCGTCAAAAGCGATTGTCCCTGATCGCTGGGAAAATATACCCACTAGAGTAACCACAAAGAAAAGGTTGTCAAAATCCGACAAGTTAGGGGATATGGCAAAAATGGGCCGCCGGTCGAAATTGACAAGACACGACGATTCTGTTTTTATAACCACTTCGTTTGGCAACCACGCATCGACTTATCTTCCAAGCAACGCAGAACCATGTCGAACTGAAAAAAGGAAGCACCTCATGACCGGACTGGATGATCTGAAGATTGCCATTTTAAGCCCTGAGGACCTTGAAACCATACGGACGCTGGAAAAGAAACTGGGTCCGAATGTTCGACTGGTGGCAGTGGAAACCAAAGATGTACTTTACGCGTTGGAGGCCAAAATGGCCCCCAACCAATGGCAGCGGGTGGACACGGTCTATCCGGAGATCAAGGACATCAAAGCCTATTACGCCGAACACGACACCGCCAGGGAGGTCAAGGGCTGGCTCAAAGGCTTTTTAATCAACAACACGCTCGATCCCAAACCCATCAAGCGCCCCATCCGCATCCGCCAGGTGGTCAACACCGAGTCCGGTAGCTGAGAGTTTTCATAATCGGGCAATTGCAATAGTGGCGGGGTAAAAGGATGAACGTCGAACATCGAACGTCCAACATCGAATCTTGAATGGGAAAAGATGAAGAAACAAAAGGATCGATTAACAAGCCATTCACGGCAGCGGCACCAGGGCTGTCTTGTCCACCACCGTTGAAAGCACGATCGTTGTGCGCGTCTGACCGAGTGGACTCAACCGGCCCACCACCGTTTCCAGGGCGGAAACATCGTCTGCGCGAACGTGCAGGATAAACGAGGCGTCCCCGCTGATGTGGTGGCAGGCGCTGATCTGAGGCATCTCGGCAGCCAGGGATTTTACGGCTGGGTAGTGTCGGGCATCGGTGGTCAGGTGGATAAAAGCAGACACCGACCGGCCCATGGCCGCCGGATCGATGCGGGCATGGTAGCCTGTGATCACCCCCGCCTCCTCCAGTTTTTTCACCCGCTCGGCCACCGCCGGCGCCGACAATCCCACTTTTTCGCCAATTCGGCTCAGGGGAATTCTGGCATTTTCCTGCAACGCGGAAAGGATTTTACGTCCGATCCGATCGAGTAATTTTTCATTCTGAAGGTCCATAGCCTTAAATTCCTTGTATTGTTAAGCGAACGGCCCCGAAAATTGTGGTTTGACCATGGCTTCGGCGATATGGGTCGTGTAATCTTACCGCCATGGATCTCTCTTTTTTCATCAAAGGACTCATCTTCGGATTCTCCATCGCCGCTCCTGTGGGCCCCATCGGCATCCTGTGCATCCGCCGAAGCCTCACCAGGGGGTGGACGTCCGGACTGGTCACCGGAATGGGCGCCGCCACGGCCGATGCCATCTACGGCAGTGCCGCTGGCTTCGGGCTTGCCGGAATCACCGGGTTTGTGGTAGGTCAACGCGCCTGGATCCAGCCGTTCGGCGGCCTGTTCCTCTGCTGGCTGGGCCTGCGCATCTTCCGGTCCGGATCCGACGAAAAACCGGCAGCCGACGCACCCGATAGCGCCGCCATGGGCTATCTCTCCGCGCTGCTGCTCACCCTCACCAACCCCATGACCATTCTCTCTTTTGCCGCGGTATTCGCCGGCATGGGCCTTGGCAGCATCGGAGCCGGCAACATGGCTGCCGGATGGCTGGTAGCCGGCGTATTTTCCGGCTCAATGGCCTGGTGGACCATTCTCTCTTCGGTCAGCAGCCTGTTCAATACCCGCATGAGTGTAAAAGCCATGCGCTGGATCAACCGGTTCTCCGGAGCGGTGCTCACCGGCTTCGGATTGGCAGCGTTGATCGGGCGGCTCTAACCACCCGCCAAACCGCTGCGAAATCGCCTGCACAGCGCGGCTGAAACCCGATGGTCGTATACCGTACCATCAGGTTCAATCCCTCGGATGCCGCCGTCCCACAGGAATGCCGCCAGCAGTTTCATGCCCGCCTGCTGCCGGTCCACAAAAGGCGCCACATGATTGCCCACCGGCGCCGGCTGGGGAATCGGGACGCCGGCGGTCTCAAGGGACTTCATGAAATTGAGCAGCCGGCCCAGCCGCAACAGGGTGACCGAATCGGTACGCGACGTGCGCTGATCAATGGGCAGCGCCGTGGCGCGCATACGGGCAAAGGATGCCGGCATCAGTCCCAAGGCACGACAACGCTCGTAGTCCGCGCTGCCCGGCGCCGGGTAGAACACGGAAACGCCGGCCAGAACCCGGCGCCGGGCCAGAAACAGCAGGTCGTCCACCGACAACAAAGGATCCTGGTCCGGTGCACCGACGATGATGTACCCCACCGCCGAGAGCCCTTCGCATCGGGCATAGCCCAGTGCACAATTAAATGCCTCGCGCACATCGGGTCGATTGAAGCGCTTCAGTTGTCCGGCGTCTGCACTTCCCAGAGAGAGGTTCAGGGTTTTGAATCCGGTGGTCTTCATGGCCCGTACCACCGCTGCGGTTAGGGTGGGCGGGAACAGGCCGTTCATGGCCCGAAGTTCCGGTAATGCATCACCGTAAATATCGCGAATCCCTTCCATCAATTCAAGGAACCACCGGCGGTCCATGGTGAGATTCTCATCCTCGAAGTCGACGAATCCCACCTGGCGCCCCGCCGATGCCGCCCGGAGTTCCCGGAGCACGGCAGCAACCGAGCGTTTTCTGAACCCCATCCACGATTCAGCACCGGTGGCGCAGTAACTACACTTGAGTGGACACCCTCTACCGGCGGTGACCACGATGCTGTCCCGCCCATACCGCTGATAGAACTTTCGCCGAATCAACCCGAAGGCGGGTACGGGAAGTTGGTCCGGATCCCGGCACAGGGCGGGCTCGCCAATATGAAGGGATCCGTCGGGATTGCGGTACACGATGCCCGGCACACCCGCCAGGCTCCCGCCCGACCTCAATGCCGTGGCCAGGGCCGGCAGACCAACCTCACCTTCCCCCCGGAGCACCAGGTCCACAGCCGGTTCTGCCATCACCGCCGCCGGTAGGGCCGTGGGGTGATGTCCGCCAAGAACCACCGTGCAGCCGGGCTGGCTGGCTTTGGCCGTCCGTGCCACAGCAAGCGCCATGTCGCTGTATGCAGTAAACAAAGAAGCGATGCCGACAAGAAACGCCCCGGATGCCTTTATCTGGAGGCCAAGATGCTCGAGGCTGTAGCCGTAGTAGCGATAATGGTGAAACAGGCCAAAGGGGCTTTGGTCCGCCCGGCCATAAAAGGCGGCAAGGTCACCCATCGCTTCAGGCGGCGCAATGACCCGCGACTTTCCGGTGGCCAGGGCGTCTAATATGGCCACAGAAAAGCCTTTTTGCGCAGCGGCGGCGGCGATGGACGCCAGCCCATAGGGAATCGTCCGTTTGGCGGTAAGGTAAAAATCCGCTATCGGCGGCTGGATCAGAAGAATATCGACCATGGCGGTATGGCTTGAGAAAGCGAAAGGATCGTCAGGTCATTTGAGAGATGGTACCAAATGTGCGGATCTCCGCCGGCAGATCCTCGGGGCTGATGGCATTTTCAACGCCCATGGCAAACGCCCGCTCGATCACATTCTGCAGTTGGATCAGATTGCCCGGCCAGTGGTAGTGGAGCAGGATGTCCATGGCCGACGGGGTGATGCCGTAGATCCGGGTTTTGGCTGCCGGGCTGTCCGTGTAGAGAAAATGGTTGATCAACAGCGGAATGTCCTCTTTGCGCTCCCGAAGCGGCGGCAGCTTGATGAAAACCGCATCGAAAAGATCCAGAAGATCCTTTTTCATGGCGCCACTGGCAACGACGTCATCCAGTTCCATGCTGGTTCCGGCAATCAGACGCGGGCGTTGACCGGCATCGGTTTCCGCGTTGCCCAAAAGCACGATCATCTGTTCGCGCACCGTCGGTGGAAGCGACGAGACCTCGTCCAGATAAAAGGTTCCGCCGTTCACGGATGCGAGCATGCCCGACAGATGAGCGGCGATTTCATCTTCTGTTTTCGTCTTTTTACTGAGGCTGTTGCAGTTTACCGGCACGAAGGGCAGCGCTTTTCGGTCGCTGTTATCGTGGATCGTTCGTGCCGTCAACGCCTTGCCCGTCCCGCTCTCCCCATGGATCAGAACCATGGGGTTCTCGATGCTGATGGTGTCGATCACCTCATAGATTTCCCGCATCTTGGGGCATAGACCGATCATTTTGCCATACTGGTGGCGCTCCCGGGATATCCTGCGGATCAGTTGGGCCTTATCCTTGATCTTCCTCTCTTCTACGATCCGGTCGATAATCAGCCTGAGGTGATCCAGTTTGAAAGGCTTTTGCAGGTAGTCATAACTGCCGAATTTCATGGCCTCTATCGCCGACTCCATCGACCCGTAGCCGGTAACGATGATCACCTCGGTCTGGGGCCGGTATTTCTTGATGGCCACCAAAAGCTCCAGGCCGTTGAATTCGGGCATCTTGTAGTCGGTGAAGACAATGTCGATCTGCTTTTCCTTCACGATCCCAACGGCTTCGATGCCGTTGTCCACGGTAGTCACATCGTAGCCTTTTATCGTCAGATACTGCTCGACCATCGCCAGAATGTCTCGGTCGTCGTCTACAAACAGGATTCGGGTGTCAGACATGGCACTCTCCGCAGAATGGGCAGGGCAGAGGGTAACGCCCTTTGTTGAATTCGTATGATAGTAAACCCTGCTTAAAAGATCAACCTTGGATAAAAGGGTTCAGCGATGATTGCAGACGATTGGGTATAAAATTGGGATCAGGTACCGAACAAGGTCGTAAGCATATGGATCGCCCGTCTGATTGACTTTGAAGCCTGCCGACTCTATATTGAAATCGGTATCACCCACATTGATGGAGGCATTTTGACATTTTCAGTACTCATGGTCTGCACGGGCAATATCTGCCGGAGCCCCATGGCAGAGGGGCTGCTGTGGCACCAGTTATCGGAAGACTTGAAACCGGTCGTCTCAGTCCGATCTGCCGGCACCCACGGGCTTCACGGCAACCGGGCAGAACCCTTTGCCGTCGAGGCTGCCGCTGCGTACGGGGCTGACATCAGCCAGCACCGGGCAAGCGTTCTGGATGCCGGCATGATCCGGTCCGCCGATCTGGTGCTGGCCATGGAAAAATATCACATCCACAAGATCAACGACCTGCTTTTTTTTCGCTGCAAATACGCCCTGCTGCTGGGCACCTTCGCAGCGAATCGGGAAAACCCGGAAGTTGAAGACCCCTATGGCGCTCCCCTTGGCGCCTATGAAACCTGTGCCCGTGAAATCGTCGCCTGCATGCCGGGAGTCATCGACCATATCCGGCGGCAGGTGGGCAGGAAAGCGTCTTGAACGCACCCATGGGAACCCATCGCCAGCAGATCATCGACCTGTTGTGTCGAGAGGCCATGACGGCGCTGGATATCTCCCAGGCGGTTCGGGTATCCGAAAAGGATGTCTACCGGCACCTGGCCCACATCCAAAAAACCGTGGCAGGCCAGAGACGAAAACTGTCGTTCACCCCCTGCACCTGCCTGGCATGCGGTTTCACATTCACGGATCGGCGCCGCCTCACCAAGCCTGGGCGTTGCCCCCGATGCCGGGAAAGCCGCATCGATCACCCGGTGTTCAGCATTGAAGATTAAATGAATCAGCCGCCGATCGAGCACCTGTTTCTCATTACCGGGACCACCCGGGGAATCGGCAAGGCACTGACGGCGGCGGCATTGGCCCTGCCCAACAGCTTCGTGGTCAGCCTGTCACGCGCGGCACCTTTTATAGGGGACAACCGCCAGAATATCCGCATCGACCTGAACGATACCGACCGCATCGGACCGACCTTCAAACGCATCCAAATCGGGCGGCAGCAGACCAGCCGGCTGACCCATACGGTGTTGATCAATAACGCCGGCGTCCTCGATCCCATCGCTCCCATCGGCGACTGCGATGACACCTTGCTGGCCCAAAACATTCGGGTCAACCTGACCGCGCCGTTGATCCTGATCCGGCATTTTTTCCATTTCAGCCGGCCGTTTCCCGGCCGCAAATGGATCGTCAATATCACTTCCGGGGCCAGCCGGACCCCTTACTATGGATGGTCGGCCTACGGGGCCGCCAAAGCGGGCCTGGACATGGCCACCCGTGCCGTGGCCATGGAGTTCTCCCGCATCGACCCGACATTCACCGTCTGCGCCGCAGCACCGGGGACCGTGGACACCGCCATGCAGGAGAAGATCCGCAGCTGCAGCGTCCAACAGTTCGATCAGGTGGACAAATTTCTCAAGTTGAAAGAGAGCGGTGCACTCCATCCGCCCGAGCGTGCGGCCACAGCCCTGATTCGCCTGTTGATGGATGGACGATTTAAAAATGGCGGGCGATACGATCTCAGGGAGCTCAAATGGTGAGCGATTGCCCGACGCGGGGCACCACCGCGTCGAAGCCTTCGGTCTTCAGGTGGTCGGCAAAGGCCAGGCTCTGATCCTCTTCACCGTGGACCACGGCAATCCGTTTGACGTTCAGGTTGGACTGCTTCAGAAACCGCAGCATCTCGTTGCGGTCCCCATGGGCGGAAAAACCGCCGATTTTCACCACCCGCGCCTTCAGCGGGTACTCCTTGTTGAAAATCTTGACGATGGGGGGGTCCCCCTTTCGGCCCGACTCCTCGTAGGCCGTTCCCTGGTCCAGGATGCGGCGGCCCAAGGTGTGATTGGCCATGTAACCCACGATGAGAATCGTGTGCTTGTGGTTGTGGATCTTGTGGCGCAGGTGATGCAGGATACGCCCGGCTTCACACATACCCGATGCGGAGATGACGATGTGGGGTTTTTCCTCGCGCATGAGCGCCATGGAAGCCTCGACGCTTTCGGTAAACTGCACCTGCCTGAAGGCAAAGGGGTTCTTGCCCTGCTGCAGGAAGGTCTCGTGGGTCTCCTTGTCGTAGACTTCCGGATGCTCGGCAAACACCTTGGTGATGTTGGTGGCCAGGGGGCTGTCCACGTATACCGGCATGCGCGGCACTTCTCCGGCATCGTATAGCTCGTGGATCACGTAAAGCAGTTCCTGGGTCCGGCCGTAGGCAAAGGAGGGGATAAGCACCGTACCACCCTGGTCGAAGGTCTCGTTGAGCACCTGCTTGAGCCGGGGGCGCAGATCGATCACCGGCTCGTGGTCACGGTTGCCGTAGGTACTCTCCATGATCATCAGGTCGACGTCACTGCCGAGCCCGTCGAAATGGCTGGCCGGATCGCGCAATATGGGTTTGTCATAGCGGCCGAGGTCGCCTGAAAAGCAGACGGTACGGGCGTTGTCGCCGTCACCGAAACGGATCACGGCGATGGCCGATCCCAGAATGTGGCCGGCTTCGAAGAGCGTGCAGGTGATGTTGTTGCCGATGGTCACCGGGTTGCGGTAGGGGATGCCTTCAAATGCCTTGAGGGCCTGTTCTGCGTCGGCGGAGGTGTAAAGCGGTTCGACACCTTCCAGATGAAAGCGTTTGATGTAGCCGTTGATCGCCTCGGCGTTGAGTCCGTGCTTGCCTTTTTTGAGCAACCGCTTGATATCCTGGAGGTCCCGCTTGGAGGTCTGGCCGTCCTCGCCGGGCCGCATCTGGGACAGGGCCGAACGCACCGTCTTGTAGTTCAGGTACTCGGCATCGCTCTCCTGGATGTGGGCCGAATCCGGAAGCATATAACCACAGGCATCGACCGTGGCCCGGGTGCAGTAGATCCGTCCGTTGAAGCCATTTCTGGTGATCAGGGGGATACGACCGGAGTGGTCGATGTGGGCATGGGACAGCACCATGTTGGTAAGGATGCCCGGATCGAACGGCAGCACCCGGTTCTTCTCGGCAGCGGTTTTACGCCGCCCCTGATACATGCCGCAGTCCAGCAGAATGCGATCCTGATCCGTGCTCAACAGGTGCATCGAACCGGTCACTTCCCTTACCGCCCCGTAAAACGTGATGTGCATATCAGCGCTCCTTTCATCGTTTTTCTCTTGATATCAACCCGTTGAAAGTATCGGCCACTATTGACCATACGGGTGAAAATTACAAGGAGCAAAAAACACGTTTGGGACCCGTACCGCTCGACTATAGCCGATGGATTTCTCCACAGTCGCTGCTGACGCTGACGTCAATCATGCAGCGCACACCCCTAACTGAAGGTCGAGCGACCAGGATGCCTGCTCAATCGTCGGCATCAGGCCAGATATCATCCTTGCCTGTTTTTGGCCGGTGCGAACGTTTTTTGGAACGTTTGTCTTTTAACACCGCATTCTCATCATCGTCGAACTCCCTGAACTTAGTCCGCGGTGAGCGCCTGGGTGGCGTATCCATTTCATTTTCATAAGGATCGTCGTCTTCCTGCGTGGTCATTGCAACACCATCTCCTTAGTTCGTGTTATTCACCGTTTTGTGATTTCAAATGGTATTTTCAATAGCACGGCGGATATCACAGTATACACATTGTTTAAAAGTCTTGAAATATAAAATTAGATACTCCGACCGATCTCCTCGGCCTCGCTCTGGGCCAGCATGAGATTTCGCGGTGATTTGGCATCACCGATGACGTAAACCTCAATTTTACGTTGATCCAGTATTGGTTTGGCGTCGCGCACCGGGGTCATGGCTTCGGCCACGACCACAGTATCAAAGCCCGCCAGGGTCATTGGATTGCCGGCGGTGGTAAAGACCACGCCGTCATCGGTGAATGTCTTGACGGCCACCTGTTTGAACAGGTGGACAGTGTCGCGTTTGAGCCGCTCTCTGAGGTAGAACCGGTCGTTGCTGGACATCTCATCGGCAAAATGCCGCTTTCGATTGAGAACCGCCACCTCCCGGCCCTTCTCCGCCAGGAAGTCCGCCGTCACCAGTCCGGCCTGGCCGCCGCCTACTATTATCACCCGGTCGCCGGTGATCTTTCCCTCCAGCACTTCGTTCACCGTGCACAGATCCATCCCGGTGGTGAACAATCCCTTGATGATGGGCATGTCCGGCAGGCTGCCCGAGGCCAGGACAACCGCATCCGGGTCGACCCTGTCCAGCAGCACCTCATCCAACCGGGTGTTGAGCTGCAGGGCAACACCCAGCCGCTCGATTTCATGGGTGAGGAAATCGATCACGTCCATGATTTCGCTCCGGCCGGGAGGGATGGCAGCCAGCCGTAATAGGCCTCCGACGCTGCCCTTTTCCTCGACAATGGTTACCCGGTGGCCGCGGATGGCCGCCATGCGGGCAGCCGCCATACCCGCTGGCCCGGCGCCCACCACCAGCACCGACTTGGGCACAGGCGCGTTTTCGTCCGTTTCGATCAAGTATTCGCGTCCCACATCAGGATTGACCACACAGGAACCGGGCTCCAGAGCCAGCACCGCATGAATGCAGCCCAGGCAGCAGCCGATGCACGGACGAATGGCATTCAGATTCCCCGCACGGGCTTTTTCCGGCAGCATCGGATCGGCGATCAGGGCGCGGCCCATGGCCACCACATCCGCACGCCCCTCTTTGAGGATGCGGTCGGCCAGTTCCGGGCTCTTGATCCGGCCCACTCCCACCACGGGAATCGTCACCACCTGCTTCACGGCTTCGGCCAGATCCACGAAGCAGCCATGTTCCACATACATGGAGGGGATGGTCAACTGGGTGGATCCATAGACCCCGGCCGATACATGCAGGTAGTCAGCACCGTTTCTCTCCAGGATCGGTGCAAGACGCAGGGCATCGTCCAAGGTCCACCCGCCGTCGATGTAATCGTCGCCGTTGATGCGCAGGCCCACGGGAAAATCAGCACCGGCCTTGGCCTTGATGTCGGCAAGCAGTTCCAGGAAAAATCGGGAGCGGTTTTCAAAACTGCCGCCGTATTCGTCGACACGATGGTTGGAGTTGGGCGCTAAAAACTGGTTGATCAGATAGCCGTGGGCCCCGTGGACCTCAACGAAATCGAACCCGGCATCCCGGCATCGCCGGGCAGCATCGCCAAATGAAGCCACGAGTTCGCCGATCTCTTCGATGGTCAACTCCTTGGGAATCCCCTTCACCACCGCCGGCGCGGGAATGGGTGACGGCGCCACCTTGCGGTCGTGGTAGGACTGACGGCCCCCGTGCATCAGCTGAACGCCGAAGCACGTATCAAAAGATTTCACCGCGTCGACCATCTTTTTCAGGGCGGGGATGCATGCATCGTCCCACAGGGCGGGCAGCCCGGGCAGTTCCAGGCCCGTGGGGTGCACACCGCCGCCGCCCACCAGGATCATGCCCGCGCCGCCCCTGGCCCGGGCCGCCAGGTAGCCGGTCAACTGGTCGGTGACATGGCCGTTTTCATCCACGCCGAAGTTGATGCTCATGGCGGACATGAGCAGGCGGTTCTTGGCCGTCATGCGGCCGATCTGGATGGGAGAGAAAAGATGCTTCAGGATGGCCATGGAGTCCTCCGGAAAAAGATTGCCGCCTAAAAAGTGATGAAATCGTAAAAAGTAAAACCGGTCGGTCTTATCACTGAAACGTGGGTATACACTTTATGGATGGGCCCGTCAATCGGCCCCCCGTTCGGCGATAGCAGCCGACGCCAGCACCCGGTTGCCGGGTGGATCCTCCACGGCGATCCGCACCATGGCTGCGGCCACCGTGCGGGCATGGATGGGCTGATACTGCCTGGGAATGGCGAAGCGGAACCACCGGCCCAGCACCTGACCGACCGCCTCACCTGGACGAAACTCCCGGCGGTCCCCCAGTAGCAGGGATGGCCTGAACCAGTAGATGATTGAGAATATGACCACCGACCAGCCCGGTGGCGCCCACCAGCAAAACGGTTTTCTTTTCCATAGCAGGGAGCTTCATTCTGTGTTCTACTCATTGGCGACGATCGGACGACAGGTATGCGTTGACCGCATCCCAATACACCGGAGATGTTTCTATGGAGTTATGGTCGGCCCCCTCAACGGTGACGGCGGTTAGCGGCCCGCCCCAGTCCGACGCCAATTTTTTGGCAAACCGCACCGGCACCACCTGATCGTTGGATGCGGTGAGAAAAAGAGCCGGCGTGGTGATGCCCGGTGCCAGGGCCGCGGAATCGAAGCGGTGTTTGAGCATCAACCCCACCGGAAAGATCGGATAGTGGGACCTTGCCACATTGACCAGAGAGTCGAACGGGGTGACCAGGATAACACCGCCCACCCTACGTTTAGCCGCCACGTGCACAGCGACCCCTGATCCCAGGCTGCGTCCCATGACCACTATATGGGCCGGATCGACGCCTTCGGTCGCCACCATGTGATCGATCACAAGCAGGGCATCGGACAGCAAGGCCGTTTCAGACGGCTTGCCGTCGCTGCCGCCGTAGCCGCGGTAGTTCATGAAAAGAAACGATCGGGCGTTGAAGCGTCCGAGATCCGCAAAGTTGAGACTCACATCCTCGGCGTTTCCCCCGTAATAGACCACCAGCGGATGGCCGGGACCGATCTCATTGTTGAAAAACCAGCCGGTGAGGGTGACGCCACCGTGGTCCAGACGAATTTCACTGTCGGCATAGCGGGACTGGTTTTGCGGGGCGGTCGGCTGGGGAAAAAAGATCATTCTGCCTTGAAACAGGTAGAGCAGCAGGGTTGCCCCAACGAAAAAAACAACTATAATTTTGACACTTTCCAGAATCATTTTAATCATTGACGGTTCCGTAAAAAGATCGATATCTGCGTTACGCTTCATCCCTCGTCACTGCGGAGTACGATAAATACACCTCATTCCTCGGGATTCGCAAGCCTTGATCTCGAGCTTTTTACGGAACCGTCTGAAATGCGACTTTTTACGCGTTCATCAACCATTGTCGATTTGCAGGTTGCCTCTGAAACGGATCAGGCGCCGCCGCTTTGCGGATCAGGCGCCGATCCTAACTCGTCTACGCAATCCAATTCCCATGGCACAGGCGCACGCCGTCGTCGATCTTTTCCCGGGGCACCAGCAGTGAGATGCGAAACGAAGTGGTGGTGACGCCGGCAATCGCGATGTCATGACGTTCCAGCAGGGCCAGGGCCTCGATCAGGGTGGCGTTGGTCCGGTTGAGCCCTTCGCCAATCAGCGACAGCGCACTCAGGTGCGTATCGAACCGGACGGCCTTGCCCAGACGCCGGGCCAGGGTCTCCCGGATCTCTTGCCAACCGTAGACATTGGGGAGAGGATACCACAAAAGATACCCGCGATGCACCAGGATCGTCGGGTATATCGGCGGCATGGATCTCCTTCACCGGGACCTGCTCTCGCTCCAAAACACCCACGGCCCATTGGAAACCAGCCAATGCGTGATCCCCGCTGATGCGAACCCGTGTGATCGCCTCCTCGCTGACCACTGCCTGCACGCCGGCCACCTTGCCCGGCGGCAGTTTACGCACCACCGTCTCCCGTTTCCGGTCAAATGTGCTGCGCGCATAGATGGCGATCTGTTTTTCCTTGGCGAACTGAACCGCCTGGGCGTTGAGCACCTTGGCGCCGGCGGCGCTCATCTCCTGCATCACCGGATAGGAGATTTCCGGCAGGTGACGGGCATCGGCCACCCTGGACGGGTCGGCCGAGTAAACCCCGTCCACGTCCGAGTATATTTCACAGCGATCAGCATCGATCGCGGCAGCGAGGGCCACCGCCGTGGTGTCCGACCCACCACGCCCCAGGGTCGTAATGTCCCTTTTGTAGCTCACCCCCTGAAACCCGCCCACCACCACGACCCTGCCCTCGGCCAGTTCATCCAGCACCCGAAAGGGACGCACCTCGATCACCTGGGCATCATTGTGGCGATGGTTGGTAATGATGCCACACTGGGATCCGGTCAGGGAGACCGACGCTACACCCAGTTCGTTCAGGGCGATGCACAGCAAGGACATGGTGATCCGTTCGCCCGTGCTCAGCAGCATGTCCATCTCCCGTCTCGGCGGTGTCGGTGACATGCTGCGGGCCATCTCCACCAGCTGGTTCGTGGTTTTGCCCATGGCGGAGACCACGGCGGCCACGTCCATGCCCTGCGCTTTGACTCGGGCAATCAGTCGTGCAACCTTCATGATCTTGTCGACATCGGACAGGCTGCTGCCGCCGAATTTTTGCACGATACAGGTCATAGTTATTCCCTATTGATGAACTTTCATTGCGTTCCATCACAGACGGTTTCGTAAAACGTTCGAGATCAAGGCTTGCGAGTCCCGAGGAGTGAGGCGTACTTTCGGTACGCCGCAATGACGAGGGATGAAGCATAACGCAGATATCGGACGTTTTACGGAATCGTCAAGCTAAAACAGGTACTTGATTAGTACAAAGCTGCCCACCAGCAATACCGTGAAGGTAACTGCCAGCAGATTGAAATAGCGGTCGATAAAGCGCTGGATTCGCGGACCGAACAGATAGATCAAGCCGCCCACAAGGAAAAACCGGGCTGATCGGGATGCCATGGATGCCAGGACGAACACCGTGAAGTTGATTTTGAACATGCCGGCGGCAATGGTGAACACCTTATAGGGGATAGGGGTGAACCCGGCGATGCCCACTGCCCAGGCGTCGTATGTGTTGTAGAGGGTTTCGATATAGGCCACTTTGTCCGTCAGGCCGTAAAAGTCCACGATGCGAATGCCCACCGAAGCCATGAACTGCCAGCCGATCAGGTATCCCAGGCACCCCCCGAAAATGGATCCGATGGAGCAGACCATGGCATATTTCAGTGACTTGTCCGGCCGGGCCACACACATGGCGATAAGCAGGACATCCGGCGGAATGGGAAAAAACGAGGATTCGGCAAAAGCCAGCAGAAACAATGCCCAGGTGCCGTATGGGGTGGCGGCCCAGTGAAGTACCCAGTCGTAAAGCCGCCTGAGCATTTACTGCTCTCTCCAGCCGTGCTCGCCGACTAGCTTGACAAAACGGCACCCGCCCAAATTGGACTGGTGGATGCCCTCTTCGTCACGTACCAGTTTGATAAGATCCTGGGTGTGGCGATCCCCCACCGGAATCACCATCCGGCCGCCCACGGCCAGTTGGTTGACCAGCACCATGGGGATCTCCGGCGCACCGGCGGTGACGATGATGGCATCAAAAGGGCTGTGCTCCGTCCAACCGGTGGTCCCGTCGGAATACCGGGTGACAATGTTGTGGTAGCGCAACTGGTCAAACAGCTTTCGGGTTCGGGTATATAGCGAGTAAATGCGCTCTACCGTGTAGACCCGAAAGGCGATCTGGGCCAATATGGCCGCCTGGTAGCCGGAACCGGTGCCAATCTCCAACACCCGGTCCTCCGGGGTCACTTGAAGCGACTGGGTCATTTCCGCGACGATGTAAGGTTGCGAAATGGTCTGCTGTTCACCGATGGGCAGCGGAAAGTCGCCGTAGGCCTGATCCATCATGGCTTCGCTGACAAACAGATGGCGGGGGACGGTCCGCATGGCCGACAGCACACGGGGATCCGTGATCCCGCGGGCGATGATCTGTTTGGTGACCATTTCATTTCTCAGGCGCTGGTATTTCATTGGCACGTTTCTCCCAGCACGTGTCTATCAATTAAGGCAAGTCAGGTCAAGATGTTAGATAGTGTTCGTCCTTAAATGGCATCTTGTGGTCCAGGCCGGTGTTCTCGCGAGTTTGCAATCCTCGACGTAGCGCTGCTACGCCTCCGGTTTCAAACTCGTTGCGGCCTTGGCCTGAACCACAATCTACCGTTTGTGAATGGACACCAACATATCAAGCCGGAGGACAGAGGTCGGAGGACTGATCAGCTCAAGGCTCGAAGCTCAAAGCTGAACCCCGAACCCAGAACCCAGAACGGCACCAAACTAAAAAAGCGCCCCGCAACGGGAGGCGCTTTCAATTATCCACGCAATGCGTCGATGAGGTAAATATTGATGAGCTTGTAAAAAGTCGCATTTCCGACGGATTCGCAAAAAGCTCGAGATCAAGGCTTGCGAATCCTGAGGAAGGAGGCGTACTGATGGTACGCCGCAGTGACGAAGGATGAAGCGTAACGCAGATATCGGGTTTTTTGCGAATTCGTCAAATTTTATAGATCACCCGTCTCTCCGTGATAATGATATCGACATGTTTGTCGTGGGATTCCATGGGCACTTGGGGGACCAGCTGTCCCTCGAACACCAGGCCCACCTTGCGGGTGGTCATGGGCAGATCGGGGATGATCCGGTCGTAGTAACCGTCACCGGATCCGATCCGCCCACCTTTTTCATCCATGGCGATTCCGGGAACGATGGCGATATCGATTGAATCCAGCGGAACCGGCTTGCATTTGGCCGGGTTCGGTTCCAGAATTCCCCGTGGGCCGGTGATGAGATCCTTGTCCGGGTTGTCCACTTTCATCAGTTTCATTTTGGATTTGGCCGTATCAAAGGCGGGAAGCACCACGATTTTGTTGAATTCATAGGCCCGCTTGATAATGGTATCCGTGGCCACTTCATTTTCCGTGTTCACGTAAAGCATGACAATCTTGGATTCGAGAAAATTGGCGAACTCAAACAGTCGATTTTCGATAACGCGGGTGTTTGCTTCGAGCACATCGCTGGCAATTAAATTGAAGAAAGTCGATATTCCATTTCTGATTTCCTGTTTTTTTTCCCGAACTTCATCCATTGACATCTCCATCCTAGTTTTTTGTATCTGGCCGCAGAAACTCACCGATAACAGTTAAACCCTTTCCCGCGAGAAAAGCACGGGGAAGGGATCATATTGATGACAACGATCAATTTTCCGACCGCTCACACCCACGGCTGCAAGCAGCCGGAGATGTGCTGCCTATCACGGTTCTACCGGCAATCATGATTGACTAATTAGACCACTTGGGATAAGCTCGCGCTTGATTTTGCCTTCGGTGTTCGCCAATAGGCGTTAAGACAATTAATTTGGTCAGGCTAAAGGGAGGAAGCCGTATTTGCTATACTGCGACGACCGATAACGCAGCCCAAGTTAGTTGTCTTAACGCCTATGTCATCGGTGTGCCGTTCACCGCCCCCATAACAAACTGTCACCACCACCTGGAATCCGATGTATGGCCCCGTTTAAACACGATTTTGGATTATAAGGACAAATATGCTGGAAATCAAGCTCGTCAGAGAAAATTTGGAACTGGTCAAAACAGCCATGCAAAACCGTGGGACGGCCTTTGATTGGGAGGCCTTTCAGGCCCGGGACACCCGGCGAAAAACCATCCTTTTTGAATTGGAAGAACTCCGCCGCCAGCGCAACAGCGTGTCCGACCAGGTCGCACGGATGAAACGCAGCGGGGAAAATGCCGATGCCATCATCGATCAAATGCGGGATGTGTCCACAACCATCAAGAACTTGGAAAGAGATTTGGGAGAAGGCGAATCGGCCATCGGCGAGATGATCATGGCCATGCCCAACATCCCGCACGCAAGCGTGCCGGTGGGCAAAACCGAAACGGACAATGCCCTGGTCAAAACAGTGGGTGAGCCCACTGTCTTTTCCTATGCACCCCTGCCCCATTGGACCATCGGGGAGAATCTGGGAATCCTGGATTTCACCCGCGCAGCCAAAATCGCCGGCGCACGCTTCCCCCTCTACCTGGGTGTGGGAGCCCGCCTGGAGCGCGCGCTGATTAACTTCATGCTGGATCTGCACACCACGGAACACGGGTATAAAGAGGTGCTCCCGCCATTTATCGTCAACCGGAAAAGCATGACCGGCACCGGCCAGCTGCCCAAGTTCGAGGCGGACCTCTTCAAGCTAGAGGGGTTGGACTACTTTCTCATCCCCACTGCTGAAGTCCCGGTGACCAACATCTATCAGGAGGAGGTTCTGGACGCATCCCAGCTGCCGGTCTTTTTCACAGCCTATACCCCCTGTTTCCGCTCCGAGGCTGGCTCCTACGGCAAGGATACGCGCGGGTTGATCCGGCAGCACCAGTTCAACAAGGTGGAACTGGTCAAATTCACCCGGCCGGAGGTCTCCTACGACGAACTGGAATCGCTCCTGGACAATGCGGAAACCGTGCTTCGCCGGCTTGAACTGCCCTACCGGGTGATCACCCTGTGTACCGGAGACATCGGTTTTTCCGCAGCCAAAACGTATGACATCGAAGTGTGGATGCCCGCCCAGGGAGTCTATCGGGAGATCTCCTCATGCAGCAACTTTGAAGATTTTCAGGCCCGGCGAGCCAACATCCGTTTCAAGGAAAAAGGCAAAAAAGGCACCCGGCTGGTCCACACCCTGAACGGCAGCGGCCTGGCCGTGGGCAGGACCCTGGCGGCCCTGTTGGAGAACTGTCAACAGGAGGACGGCTCCGTCGTCATCCCGAAAGCGCTCAGTCCATACATGGGCGGAACGGAAAAAATACCCTCGTGAGACGCGACCAATTCCCGGAAGATATCCAGCCGCACCTGATCCCTGAACCCTGTGGAGAACTCGTCTACCGATGCCTGGGCTGCCCTGCCGAACATGGCATCGAATCCCTGCTTTACACCTGCCCGGACTGCGGAAGCGTACTGCTCATCCATGACCGGCAGTTCGATCGGCTAAAGACCATTGACGGCGAGCATTGGCAGCGAATAATAGACTACCGGCGCATGCTCAAGATCCCGGCCGTAAAGGGCATCTACCGCTACCACGAGTTTATCGGTCCCGTCATCCCTCTGGATTCGGTGGTTTACCTGGGAGAAGGCCACACCCCCGTGGTGGAAGCCAACGGCCTTCTCCAGGCCAAAGCAGGCATGCGTTTTTTTTACAAGAACGACGGTCAGAATCCCAGCGCATCCTTCAAGGACCGGGGAATGGCCAGCGCCCTGAGCTACATCAATTTTCTCATCCGGCAGGGGCTGGTCGACCAGGTGCTCTCCATCTGTGCGTCAACTGGGGATACCAGCGCCGCCGCGGCACTCTATGCCGCTTATCTCAATCCCCGGATCAAGTCGGCGGTCCTGCTGCCGCACAAGAAAGTAACCCCCCAGCAGCTCTCTCAGCCGCTGGGCAGCGGGGCGGATGTCTTCGAGATCCCCGGGGTGTTCGACGATTGCATGAAAGTTGTCGAAGCCCTTTCCGAGCAATACAACGTGGCCCTGCTCAACTCTAAAAACGCCTGGCGCATTTTAGGACAGGAGTCCTATTCCTATGAAATTGCCCAGGACTTCGACTATGCCATGGCCGACAAAGTTGTCGTGGTGCCCATTGGAAATGCGGGCAATATCACTGCCGTGATGAACGGATTTCTCAAGTTCCATGAGACGGGTATCATCGACGCCCTGCCTAAAATCGTGGGTGTGCAATCCGTCCACGCCAACCCTGTGTTCCAATACTACAACGAACCGGATTCCAGTAAACGAAAATTCGTACCCATGACCGTCAAACCCAGTGTGGCCCAGGCCGCCATGATCGGCAACCCGGTCTCCATGCCCCGGGTGATCCATCTGGTGGATCGCTACAACCAGGTTGCCGGCCGTCAGCGGGTCTTCTTTGTGGAGGTGGCCGAACAGGACATCATGGACTGGCAGCTCACGGCCAATCGCAATGGCCACATCGCCTGCACCCACGGCGGTGAGTCGCTTGCCGGTCTGCAGGTGGCCCTTAAAAAAGGATTGCTGGATTCCAACGAAACGGCCATCGTGGATTCCACAGCCCACGCGCTCAAATTTTCAGGTTTCCAGGACATGTATTTTCAGAACCGCTTTCCGGATGGATTTGCCGTTTCTCCAGATCCTTCACTGGTCAATCAGCCACGCTATGTCCACCCGAAACACCTGACGCAGGTGCCTGCACCGGGGAAACCACTGGAACCGGGGGCAATGGCCGTCTTCGTCGAAGCCATCTCCCGGCAGATCGCCGCTGAACTCGGATTAAAGAAGAGGAACTGACATCATCGGTTTTCGGCAGCAACGGGGAATGACCCCAAGCCGGAACCCCAACGAAAAAGACAGGTAAACGGCCATGGTCATGAAACAACCGAACCCTTTTCTACGCCCCCTCCTTCGCCGAATTCACTTGCCGGTACTGGCGTTTATCCTGCTGTTCCTGACGGCGGACACTTATGGCGCCATGCTATACAAAAACTACGTGGTGCGCTACGATCGCGGCTGGGATATCCTCTGCGACCCCTACCAGGTCCAGCAGGGGGACTGGGTGCTCAAGATCTTCCGCCAGAAAGGGGAGCTCGCTCACAACGATTTCAGGGAGTTTCTGGGCATTTTCGAGCGCCTCAACCCCCATGTGAAAGACATCGACAGGATCCGTCCCGGGCAGGTGGTGGACATCCCGCTGAAAAAGCTGACCCAGGGCACCCTGCCGGGCCAAGCCTCCGGTGTGGTCACCATCCCGGTCGTCATGATCAGCAGCCCCAAAGAAATGATGGAAAAGCATACCCGGTCCTACACCATTAAAAGGGGCGACACCGTCTCCACGCTGATTGCCAACCAGTTCGGCGGCCGATACGGAAACACCACCTACAGCCAGGGGCTGGAGCTGTTCAAGGCCGCCAACCCACACATCAAGGACCTCAATCGAATTTACGCCGGGCAGAAGATTTACATGCCTGATCCTTCAATCCGGGAACAGAGCTGGTACAGCGCCCTGTTCGATGAAGCCGGTAATCTGGTCGAACAGATAACGGATGCCGAGGAAACCGAAACCGTTGAACCCCAACCCCAACCCGCCGTTGCGCCTGCTCCGGAGATGGCCGCGCTTCCCTCGGAGACGGCCGGCACCGGTCCGGCTGCCGAAGCTGCA
The DNA here is from genome assembly GCA_963697405.1 of uncultured delta proteobacterium. Classification (GTDB taxonomy): domain Bacteria; phylum Desulfobacterota; class Desulfobacteria; order Desulfobacterales; family Desulfosarcinaceae; genus Desulfosarcina. The sequence continues at coordinate 82,172 of CAVONY010000011.1, forward strand.
TCGGCGATCGGGGGCCGCCTGCTGGACAAGGGGACCTATTTTTTCCCCATGAAACAGGGTAAGGATTTTGAGCTTGACCTTTCTCGCTACCCCATGATCGACCTGCAGAACGGGTCCAAGGTGATTCTGACATCCCAGGATCGGGTGATGAATGTGGATCTGCCGCTGATTCAATCTTACTGGGATAATGTCAAGGCGGTGAAGGTATCCGACAACGCCTCGTCCCAGGACATTCTGGAAGCCGTCTTTTCGGCCTTTTCAGGAGAAGCATCCAGCAACCACCTGGCCTTTGACGATGGGGGGGTAAGCATCAAGCTCAGCGCCAAATGGATCCGCACCGAACCATCGGCCGATGGCCGCGTTCCCCGCCATTCCTGCATCACCCCCATCATGTCCGCCTCCGAGCGAACCCACGATAGCATTGTCCGCTACCTGGACCAGAACGACATTCTCATCAAGGAGATCCTTACCGGGACGCCGGAGGCAACACGGCGGCCGATTCGCACGGAGGCAGCGGCAGATGTTGGCAGCATCGACGGCACCAGCCAGAAGGCACTTATCGATTCGTTTGCCGCCTTAATGGGATTTCACTACTCACCCAACACCAGCATCAGCTTCCCCTATGCCGGCATTCAGGTCCAAGCCCTGTCGAACCTGCTCTCTTTCGGGAACGGGAGGGAAATCCTCATCGATTTCGGAGACCTTTACGGTGATGCGGTAAATGCCATCAGGGGTACGGGGCTTGAGATCCTGCAAATCAATGTAGACGCCGGACCGGTGGAAATCATTCAACGCCTGATGGAAACCGCTGGTATGGGCTATACGGCATCCCCCATTTTTTATGGAGCGAACCGGTCTGCCGAGTTCAACACAGCCATTTCTGTCAGCGGTATTCTCATTCCAACTGACACCGGAGAAAATCGACTGATAACCGAAAAACAAATACCAGAATTGATCATAACCTTTCTACAGGACCAGGACATCAAGCTGGTACGGATCAAAGACACAGCCCGACTATAGTCTTATCGAAGGATTGCCGGGATAGATGAATCTACCCGGACACGCGCATAATAAGGAGAACGTCCATGGCACGTTGGCGACCGGATGCAATACTTTGTCTGCTTTTTACCGTGCTGCTGTTTTCAGCATGCGTCACCACAGGCGTTTCCCACCAGGATAAAAAAAAAGCAGCTGCCGCCATTAACCTGGGAGAAGCCTACATGAGCGGCGGGAATTATACGGCAGCACTGGGAGAACTGCTCAAAGCGGAAAAATTAAACCCAACCGACCCCATCCTGCATAACGATCTGGGCCTGGTGTATATGGCAAAGGAGAAGTTCGATCTTGCAGTGGTGCATTTTGAAAGAGCGGTGCAGCTGAAACCCGACTACTCCTTGGCCAAAAACAACCTGGGGAGTGCCTATCTGGTTCAAAAAGAATGGGACAAAGCCATCATTGTTCTGGAGGATGTGACTGGAGACATGCTTTACGCCACGCCTCACTTTCCATTGGCCAACCTGGGCTGGGCCTACTACAACAAAGGGAATTATGACAAGGCCCGTCAATATCTGAAAGAAGCGCTGGAACTGCAGCCGGAATTTTTTATCGCCCAATTGAATCTGGGCAGGACCTACCTGGCTTCCGGGCAACTGCACGCCGCACTATCCATGTTCAAAGCGGCGGCGCGACTCAATCCCAAAGACCCCGCCTTGCTACTGGAGCTGGGAAGGACGTATCGCCTGTTGGGAGACTACAACAATGCCAGAATGGCCCTGAAGGCGGCCATTGAATATACTGAAGATTCGGAACTGGCCGTCGAGGCATCCGAGGAATTGAACAAAATCTACCAGTAACCGCACCACTATTCATCTGCACATCACCCGTTCGCCGGTGGATGGTTGGCCGAGGGAAACGTTATGACCAGAGACGACCGCTCGACTGAGCATTTACCGTCCGACCCGCTGCAGCAAAAAATCGCGGAACTGACCCGCCACCAGACCGAGTTGAAAAGGGTCAACCAGTCCCTCGTAGGCGAAAGGCAGGCACTCAAAAGAAAACTGACCGATTGCTCCCGTTTTTTACAGGCATCGACCACCGGCCTGATATCGCTGGACAAGTCCGGTCTCATCGACGGCGTCAGCCCGCGCGCCGTCGACATGCTCGGCGCAGACCAAGCCTACTTGCTGAAAAAACCAATCAGCCTGTTCATCGCACCAGAAGACCAGGCCGTTTTTTTCATCAATCGTAGTCGGATTTTCGCCGGAGCCCAGAAAGAGCCTTTTGAACTCCAACTCAAGACAAAGGACGGAGCCGTATGGTCCGCCAGGGTAAATGCCCAACCGGTGGAGACGCCGAACCAGAATCTGCCCGGCATGCTGTTGGCCGTGGAAGACATTACCCCTTATCGACAGGCCTTGGAAAACTTGCAGCTCAAGGAGTACTTTGTCAACCTGCTGTTTTCCATCATCGATGACCTTTCCATCTGTTCCCCGACCGATATCGACGAAATTATTGTCTACGCTCTAGAAAAAGTCGGATTGGTCTCGGGCGCGGACCGGGTTTACGTTTGCCTGTTTCATGATCGGAAGACCCGGCTATCCATCACGCACGAATGGCTCAGCGACGGAATCGGAACCCCGGCACCAAGCCTGCAGAACGCCAGTTTAGATCCCTTTTCCAGGGTTCTGAGCCAGGTGAAAAAGAGCAGTACTGTCACCGTTGCGGATATGGACACCCTGACAGCGATGGATGTCGCCGCCCATGAGGGGTTCCATTCTCCGGGAGTCAAATCGTTTCTGTTCACCCCCTTGTTTTACGGCCGCTACCTGCTGGGAATCATCGGCTGTGATACAGTCAAACAACCGGTGGCCTGGTCCAGCGAAACACAAAACCTGGTCAAATGCGTCGGCAGCACCATTGTCAGTGCATTGATCCGGCGGCAAGCCCAGAAGGCGCCGGCCAAGATTCGCGAGACGATCCTTCAATTCGTCACACCCGGGGCTCAGGCGGCCGGCGACGACCTCATCGACTACGACGGCCCCATCGAAATAATCGATAGTGAGGTCATGGCAGAGGATGAGGCACACTGGCGTTTCGAAGAAGGGGAGCCCGATGACCCGGGCATGCTGAGCACCGCACTGCTCAAGAACGGGAAAACGGCCAATATCGCCTGCAAGCACTGCAACCGCCAGAAGCTGCTGGACATTTCCGAAATACGGACCATCGGCACACGGCTGAAGGCCACCTGCGCCTGCGGCAATGAAATGTACATCAAGGTCGAACTTCGCCGTGAGCATCGCAAACGGGTCAACCTCGACGGCGTGTTTATCCGCGGTCGTGGCGACCGGCTTGCTTTGAAATCGGACGACTGGGGAAGAATACTGATCGACAACATCTCTCGCCATGGCATCGGTTTCAAGGCCGTCGGCAAACCGGACGTGCGCGTCGACGACCAATTCCGGGTCAAGTTCACCCTCGACAATACGGCCGGCTCGGTGATTCAAAAGGCGGTGGTGGTGCGTTCGGTGGCCGAAGAGACGATCGGCTGCCAATTCGTGGGTGAAGACGCATGTGATGTGACCATCGGCTTCTACATGATGACCTGATCGGTCCCGAGGGACAGATGTCGGGAGAGGAAATGTCCACATGTCGAATTTATTGAGGCCGGTTATTTTGGCGAAATGGGTGCTTCCGGCGATGCTTCTGCTGCCGGTTTGGGTGCTGTCGGTCCATGCGGATGATGCATTCTGCCAGTATTGTGGAATGCAAAAAACGCAGTTCGGCCATTCTTGGATGATCATCACCCATATAGACGGGAATGAAGAGGCGATCTGCTCGATCCATTGCGCGGCCATCGACATGGCGCTTCATACCCACAAACCGATATCCCGAATCACCGTGGGAGACTACGGCACACACAAACAAATCCCGGCTGAATCAGCCTTTTGGGTAATCGGAGGCGACAAAACAGGGGTGATGACCGCCAGGGCCAAATGGGCATTTGAAACCAAAGCCGATGCCGACCGGTTCATCGAGACCCATGGCGGAGAACACGCCGACTTCGACGCAGTCATAAAAGCGGCTTTTGAAGACATGTATCAGGACACCCTCATGATTCAGAAAAAGCGACAGATGATGAAGTTTCGAAAAGATGCCGCCAAAAAGTGAGCCCACATCCCCGTTTTCAGGGCGGCCCCACCCGCTAGAATTTATCTTTCGGTGGGAGGCATCGGCCTGCTGATTCTCGCCCTTGTATCCTACGGGTTCTATATTGGCGAACGCATGACCTCCCTGGACGCGCCAATGATGAACGCTGTCAGCAAAATCAAGCTGGAGGCAGCTATCACCGGTCTGATGATCGAGGAGATATTGACGAATGGTATCGTCGGTGGGTTGGAGGAAAACTGGGAGCCACTGGACACGGCGGTGAACACCCTTCGGCGACTAACGGAGACGCAGGCGGATTGGAAAACGGCGTTGCTTCCTTTTCTAAGCGCCGGCCTTCAGAACGATATCGACGAATTGGAAATGAAGCGAGCGAATTGGGAGACCGGCGCGAACCGTCGCGTTCGAGAAGAGGCGCATGATTTTATACAGGACGACGCCGAGCTTCATTACCAGGCCGTCTTTTTTGAGTTCATGGAGGTCGTCAACCGACTGGAGAATCGTGCTCAGGAGACACTGGCCGAAAATTTAATACGGTTTCGATATGCACAGGGGGTACTGATTCTATCCTGTCTGGGGCTCACCCTGCTGGCCGGCATGGTTCTGTTTCGGTTCGAACGGCAACGGACCCGGCATCTGAAGGAACTTCTTCTGGCCGGAGAGCGATTAACCAACGAGGTCGAGGATCGAAAGCGGACGGCCCGGGTACTGTCTGAGCAGACCGAGAGACTGGAACGGAGCAACCGAGACCTCCAGCAGTTCGCCTATGTCGCCTCCCATGATCTTCAGGAGCCCCTGCGGATGGTGTCAAGCTATGTTAAACTGCTGGATCGTCGGTACAAGGGAAAGCTCGACGCTGATGCCGACGACTTTATCGGTTTCGCGGTGGATGGCGCCGCTCGAATGCAGAGAATGATTCGAGACCTGCTGTCCTACTCCCGGGTGGGAACCTGTGGCAACCCGACGTCCCCGACCGACACCCTGGAGGTCTTCCGTCAAGTTGTCGCCAACCTTCGGGTGGCCATTGAAGAGAGCGGTGCCCGGATCACCCATGGTGCCCTACCCGTAGTAAAGGCCGATCCGACCCAGTTGTCCCAGCTGTTCCAGAATCTGATCGCCAACGCCATCAAGTTCCGTCGGGAGATACCACCGGAGATCCATGTTTCCGCCGATCGGAAAAACCAGTTTTGGGCCTTCTCCATCCGGGACAACGGTATCGGACTCGATCCCGAGTTTGCCGATCGCATCTTCACCATTTTTCAGCGACTCCACACCCGGGAGGACTATCCGGGAACCGGCATGGGGCTCGCGATCTGTAAAAGGATCGTTGAGCGCCACCGCGGTTCCATCCGAGTGGAGTCCGTGACAGGCCTCGGTTCAACATTCCACTTCACCTTGCCGGCGAGTGAAAAAAGTGTCAAGGATTTGTAAAATGGAAGGCAAAGAAATCGACATTTTGCTGATCGAGGACAACCCCGGCGACGCCCGACTGCTTAGGGAGGCATTGGAGGAATGCAGAATGGACCACCGCCTGGAGGTGGTGACCGACGGTGTCGAGGCGCTTCGATACCTTCGGCGGGAAGAACCTTACTCGAGGGGATTTCGGCCCGACCTGATCCTGCTGGACCTCAACCTGCCGAGGAAAGACGGCCGGGAAGTTCTGAAGGAGATAAAAACGGATGCGGTGCTGCGGCGGATTCCGGTGATGATCCTGAGCACATCCGAGGCCGAAACGGATATCCTCACCGCCTACGACTGCCACGCCAATTGCTACATCTGCAAGCCCCTGGATCTGGAGGCCTTTTTTGAGGTTGCCGAATCGATTCGCCGATTCTGGGTTGACACGGTTAAGCTTCCGGCAAAGGATACCCCATGATTCATAGCATTCGGGCCCTTCTGATCGAAGACAATCCCGGCGATGTCCGGTTGATTCAAGAGATGCTTTGCGAAGCGGACCCGACCGGTTGCGAAGTGACGGTTTTCGATCGGCTGGCGGAGGGGAGGACGGCGCTGGAAGCAGGTGGCTATGATGTAGTTCTGCTGGATTTGACCCTGCCCGACAGCGTGGGGTTGGAGACTCTCTCCTGCCTCTGTCCTGGAGCTGCAAACGTGGCGGTGATCGTTCTGACCGGTCTGGACGACGAGGCAATCGCCATGGAAGCACTCCGAAAAGGGGCTCAGGATTATCTGGTCAAGAACCGAATGACACCGGAGGTCCTCCTGCACTCGATTCGCTACGCCATTGAACGGAATCGGGTGGAACGGGCCTTGCTGGACCGGGAGCAGGAGTTGGAGGCCCAGACCCGGGATCTGGAGGAGGTCAATGCAGCCCTCAAGGTGCTCCTGAAGCAGCGGGAGGCGGACAGGACCGAACTCGAGGAACGATTGGTGTTCAATTTTCGGGAATTGGTGAAACCGTTGCTTGAGAAGCTCAACACCAGCGGGCTCGACCAGCGTCAGAAGGGGTTTCTGGAGATCGTGGAAACCCAGTTAAACGACATCCTGTCGCCTTTCCTGCGCGGGGTTTCTCAAGGATATCTTAAACTTACTCCCACGGAAATCCAGGTGGCCAACCTGGTCAAACACGGCAAAAGCACCAAAGAGATCGCCAGCCTCATGAACCTGTCGGCCCGGACCGTGGAGGTCAATCGCAACAATATCCGCAAGAAAATCGGGATCACCAATAAGAAAGTGAATCTCAGGACCTATCTCCTTTCCATCCAATAATATCTAGATTTTATAAGTATTCCATACGTAATGTTCTAGTCTTTACTTTTCCCCACCTTCCGTCACAATTAAGATCAAGGATATTCCATCCAGTCCTCTCACGGACCCGAAAAGAATTCTCACTCTCGCCCTGGGATCGACATGAAATCATTTTCAATCTTTTTTGGCCTGCTTGCGCTTTTCGTCATTCACGCTCTCCCCGGCACGGTGGTGGCGGAAGAGCCGCTTCCTGCACACGAACTGGATGAGGTCAGCATCACCGCGACCCGGATTGAACGCAAGACCGCCGAGGTTCCGGCGAGTGTGGCGGTGGTCGGTGAAGCGGCCATTCAGGAGACCCCGATGACCAACATCAAGGAAGCCATTCGGGGGATTCCGGGGGTTCTAATCGATAGCCCCAACCGGGGGTACGACTCCCGAATTATCATTCGAGGGGCCGGTCTCAAGGCCCGGTACGGGGTTCGGGATATCATGGTCCTTCTCGACGGCGTTCCCATCACCGACCCCGACGGCCTGACCCGGTTGGATTTCATCGACACCCAGTTGATCGACCAGGTGGAGGTGGTCAAGGGCCCCAATTCGACCCTGTGGGGCGCCAATGCCGCCGGAGGGGTCATCAACATGACCACCAAAAGTCCATTTGAGCGGGAAGGCGGCGTTGCCAAAGTCGGGGTCGGGGATTACGCCACCCGGAACTACCACTTGTCCTATTCCGACAACATCGCCGAGACCGTCTACTACACCCTGAGCGGCAGCCGGCGGGAATCGGATAATTCCTGGCGACGGTGGAATGAATTCGAAACCAATCAGGCCTCCCTTCAAGGTGCGATGATGCTCGATGACGGATCGACCCTGGAGAGCTATATCGGGGTCACCAGTGCCGACATTCAGTTACCGGGAAAATTGAACGAGGACCAGTTCGAGAAATACGAGATGACAGGCGAGGCCCCAGAAACCGACGGACCCTGGCAATACTCAGGGCGGTATTCAGATATTTTTTTCGTCAATGCCAAGTATACCAAAGAAGTGGGGCCGTGGGAATTCAAACCCGTTCTCTACCTGAACAAATGGACCCATGAACACCCTATCACCGGCCGAATCAACGATGCGGACACCAACACCTTCGGGGCCGATCTTCAGGTCAACCGGGACCACCGCCTTGCCGGTATGGAGGGCATACTCACCTTCGGTGCCACCGGACGGTGGGACGACCAGGAAACCGAATATTACCGGTATGCCGATTTTGCCACGACACCGGGGGGACGGATCACCGAGGTGCTTTCTGATCGAAGGGGCGATTTGATCGAGACCCAGGACCGCCAGGTTGATCTTTATGGGTTCTACGTTCAAGAATCACTGCGACCCACCGACCGGTGGATCGTCGATATGGGACTGCGCTACGACGAGATCCAGATGGATATCACCGGCACGCGGACCGAGGAGTACAGTTACAGCAGGGGGATGTATATTGCGGCGGAAGATCCCGATGACGTCCGAAAGAATTTCAACGGGTTCAGTCCCAGGATCGGAGCCACCTTCAAGTTCACCGACTGGTTAAATCTGTACTGCAACTTCTCCCAAGGCTTTCAAACCCCTACCGAGGGAGAAGTCAGCGATAACCCGGATCTGAATCCGGTGACCATTCAAAATTACGAAATTGGGCTCAAAACCCGGACCCGATCATGGGTGATCGATTCCGCCGTCTATTACTCCCCGGTGGAGGATGAGGTGGTCCAGGTGATCGGGCCGGGAGGAGACAGTCAATACGTCAATTCCGGGGAGACGCTGAAACGGGGGTTCGAGTTCTCCGGTGCCTGGTATGCCCCCTGGGAAGCCTTGAAGGGATTGGAATTCGGCGCCGGTTATTCCTACACCAACTATACGTTCGAGGATTTTTCCGAGCCGGTTCGGGTAGGATTCGGGGTCGTTAATATGGACCGGAGCGGCAATACCCTGCCATTCATCCCGGCCCATCAGTATTCCTTCTATGGGCGTTACCGCCACGCGTCAGGGATCACTTTCAAACTGGAAACCTTTTCATGGGGATCCTACTACGTGGACAACGCAAATACCGAAAAATACGGAGGATATGACTTCGCCACCAATGCCTTCATCGGGTACGAAAGAGGGCCTTTTCAGATATCGCTCAATGTGGACAACCTGTTCGATCAATACTACGCCGTGGAGGTCGAGAAAGACACACAGGGCGTCAAACGGTATACGCCGGCGGCGCCGCGAACCTTTCTTGTGCGGCTGTCCTATAATTTTTAAAGGAGGGAATCGTGCGCATCAGATCGATGGTCACTTTTGCTCTGGCGGTCCTTATTTCCCTGGCTGCGGCGGAGTATCGCTGGGGGGATTCGAGCCACGCCATCGGGCTCCTGTCCGTGAAGGGGGGCAAGGCCCGCCACCCCTCCTTTCTGGAGAGCGGGTGGGATCGTTACACCCAGATTACCACGGCAACCGTGTTGCCACCCTACCGGGGGGATGTCCGCGTCGTATTGGAGGGCAACCCGCCCCTGGATTACGATCTACGACTTTCGGGACCGGTGGTCGACCTGGGGTTGCGGCGGCTGCCTGATTTCCGGGACGACATCCTTTACGGCGTGCAACCGAGGGATCGTCTCGCCTTATGGGTGCTCATGCGTTCTTTTCCATTGGATCCGGTTTGCGGCATGTCCGTCCGGGAAGGAGACCTCTCATACACGTATCAGGGGAACACGCACCTTTTCTGCGGAAAAGGGTGTCTGGCGTCGTTTCGGGCGGAACCGGAACGATACAATCGAAAAGACACCCCCCGTGGCAAATATAACTTGGCCTTTTACGACACCCGCACCGAAAAATCGGTGCTGAAGGTGCCCCTTATCTTCAAGGGAAAGGAGGATTCCCATGCATCGGGCGGACATCACTAAACCGGCCTTTCCGGGCAGACGCCGCTACTGGATCATGGCGCTGGCAATGGTTCTGTTTCTTCCGCCGCTGTCGTTCCTGTTTCAGTTCACCGGGGACAGTAATTTCTGCGGAACCTGGTGCCCCCGCATGTTTTTCGTATGGCGCCAAGGCGCCAGCCTGGACGCCTATTTCATGGGGTATCTGAGAAGTTACATGGGGGTGGCTTTAGTTTTCGGAATCCTGCTCACGACTTTTTTCTTCGGCCGGTATTGGTGCAGCCACCTCTGCCCCATCGGGGGAACCATGGAGTTGGGAAGCCGGCTGGTGCCCCGGTTCCTGAAAATCAATTATTCTAAAATTCCCGCTCCCGCCTTTCGGTATGGATACCTGTCGGTCTATTTCGGGGCTGCGGCGCTGGGACTAGGCAGCCTTTGCTGTTCATACTGCAACTTCGCCACCATCCCCCGCATGATCGGGGCCCCCTTTTCAGGGGCCGACCTGGCCTATTTTCTGCGGACCGCCGGATTGATCAACCTGGGGCTGGTACTTCTGCTGGGATTTTTCGCCAAAGGCGGCCGGGCCTATTGCAATCTGCTCTGCCCCATCGGGGCGCTGGACGGACTGTCAAACCGGGCCGGGATCCGATGGGGGCGGCGCGTAACGGTCCATTCCGTCAGGTGCAACGGGTGTGGTGACTGCGTGGACAGCTGCCCTGCATGGGCCATCGACATGACAGACCGGACCGCCCGAATCGACGCCCTTTCCTGCATGCCCTGCGGGGACTGCAAGACCGCTTGCGCCAGGGGGGCCATCGACTACGGGAAGCCTCTTCTTCCGATTCCTGCTCCGAAAGGAAAGCCCGCATATGAAAAAGGTTAAACAGCAGATCCTGTACGCGATGATCGGGGCCTCCGGCGGCCTGGCCGGCATGCTTCCGCTTTCCCGCTGCGGCGGCAACTGCGCCGCCTGTTTCGGGTGTGCCGGCGTCGGCCTGGGCATCGTCTTGATCCTGATCGGTCAAACGTTCAAAGGGGTAAAGGAGGGGTCCGATGGAATGGGTTAAAGAACTGATCGACTATGGGGTGATCGGATTTCTGCTCCTGATGAGCGTCGTCGCGCTGTCGGTGGCGGCGGAGCGGTTTATGGTCTACCGCCGTATTCGCGTCGATCACTTTTCCAATAAAAAAGCCCTGGAACTGCGGCTGTCGGGGAAACTCCATATCATCGCCACCATCGGCAGCAATGCGCCCTACATCGGCCTTTTAGGGACCGTCCTGGGGATCATGATGACCTTCTATTCCATGGGGCTGGAGGGTTTCATGGACACCGGAAAGATCATGGTGGGGCTCGCCCTCGCCCTGAAGGCCACGGCGGTGGGGCTGGTGGTGGCCATTCCGTCCATCGTCGCCTACAACCTGCTCCTGAGACGGGTCAAGGTGCTCCTGATGCAATGGGAGATCGAAAATGGATGAGAAGGAATTCGATTACCTCAACGTCATTCCCCTGGTGGACATTATGCTGGTGCTGCTGACCATCGTTCTGACCACCTCCACCTTTATCGCGTCGGGGGTCATCCCCGTCGATCTTCCCAGGGCCGGGGAGGCGTCCGCGGGCTCGATGAAATCCCAGGTCATCGACATCGACCGGGACGGCCGGGTGTTTCTCAACGCGGCGGCCGTGTCCCTGCCCGACCTCGGGCAAGCCATTGGGGGGCGTTGACCGGTCCATGGCGGTGCTGATTCGGGCCGACCGGACCATCGCGCTTCAATCCTTCGTGGACGTGCTGGATCTGGTCAAGACCCTCGGTTTCACCAAGGTTCACCTGCAAACGGAAAACAGACGTATGAGGACGCAGCTCCTGGGCATCCATATCTCCCTGATGGTCCACGGAATGGCCGTGATTCTCCTCTACGGGGCCAGCCAGGGGATGACCCCGACGGTCAGGACCGTGGCGCTCGATTTCAGCCTCGATTCCGGCGGCCGAATGGGAGAGAATGGTTCGGCAGCAGGCGGCAGGTCCGGGGGCGATGAAGCGCAGCCCAAAGATGAAGCGTCACCTCCAGAGGATTCCCCCGGCGACCGGAAGATCGCACCGCCCGATGAATCCGGAACAGACCCGCTTGTCCGGTGTTGCCGAACCACCGCCGTTGGTTTCCGAGGAACGACCACCGGTTTTAGAAGAGACGACCCCCGCGGCTGAAGCGTCAATCCCGGCTGATGGAAGCGCCAGCAGCCGATTGTGGCGGAACTGCCGGTGCCAACCGGGAAAAACGCCACCCGTTGCCCAAAAACCGCCCCCGGCTCACCGGATTGTTAAGGACAGTAAACTGATCGCCGTGAATAAAACCATCTCGCCAAAAATCGTCCGGCCGAAACCCGTGTCCCGGAAAAATACGCTTGAACCGGTTCCTGAAAAGAAGACCGACCCCGACCCACCGGTCCAAACAGCCCAAAAAACACCGCCCCCCACGTTGGTGGATTCCCGACGCGAGAAGAAACCGACATCGCCTTCGCCAAAACCGACACCGGCAGCAAGTTTCGATTCCCTATCGACCGTCCCGGATGCGGGAGCGATTGCCACTGCGGATCGATCCGCTGCGTCGACGAACAGCGGAAAAGGCCTGTCCGAAGCGTATCCCGAACAAAATGGTTCTGGTTCACGGGGCGGTTTGGCCGATAGGGGTGCGGGAAATGGGGCGTCACTGAGCGGCGATGGGGGAAGCGCCTATCTCAAATCCCACTTCAACTTCATCCGTGGACATTTGAGGGAACATCTGTGCTATCCCAGCATCGCGCGAAAACGGGGTTGGTCCGGGGAAGTGATGGTTGCTTTCACCATTTACCCGGATGGTCGTGCGGACGACGTCGCCATCCAGAAAAGCTGCGGCATTTCGCTTTTGGATAAAAGCGCCATGAAAACCGTTCACAACGCCTGTCCGTTCCCGCTTCCGCCCATGGCGGCCCGAATCGTCATCCCCATCGTTTATCAGTTGAACTAGCAGGCCCCACGTCCTTGACTACGTTGACGGATAACGGATCAGGTAATGAGAAGAAGGTAAACGAATAGTAATAGTAGGTCAAGACGAGTGTGGTTGATGGACTACGCGGGATGGCCCAAAGGGAACAAGCCCAAGGAGAAAACAATGCATATCAAAGGTGCCATACGTACTTCTGCTTATTAGTCCTTATCGGCTGTGGCGGTGGAGGCGGTGACAGCAGCAGCGTCACCCAACCACCCGTTGCTGACACGGCCAGGGTGCTGGCTGCAAACGATCTGGGTATGCACTGCATGGACCGGGAATTTTCCGTTTTCTCGATCCTGCCGCCCTTCAACGTGATCAACGCCCAGGTCCTTTTACGCGACGGCAATGGTCGCCCGTACGTCGCCGATGACGCTGAGGTCGAGGTGTTTTATGAAGCCGCGGCAGATGCAACCGGCTCCATCAACACCACCAGCATCGGCAAAACCGACTTCTGGACCTATGCAGACGCACTCTTCGGCGTCACGCTTCCGGAAGGTCAAGGCCTGACCGGCCTGTATATGCCGGCGGATGATCCCCAGGTCCGGGGCCCACAACCCATGGAATACAGCCTTGACAAGGAATGGTTCGCCGCCGAAGGGATCCCCATCACCCCCACCGACGATACGCTGATCGACAGGCCCTACCCGTTGTTGCGAATTTCGGCCGTGGACGCACAGAGTGGTCAAACGCTGGGGCATCTGGACGTGGTGGTGCCGGTGGCCACCGAAACCGACTGCCAGAACTGCCACCGAACCGGCGCGATGGCGGCGGTAGGTGCCGGCTGGTCAACAGATCCGGATCTGGAGATACAGAGCAAGATCAACATTCTGAGGCTCCATGATGCCGAACATTCGACGACCTGGAAGCATCCCAGCCGGTGTTGTGCGCCCAGTGCCATTATTCACCGGCGCTGGATCTGGCCGGGACCGGGCCGGCAGGCGATCAGGTGGGCAAACCGATCTTCTCCAACGTGATGCATGAATTCCACGGTGGAACTCCAGGATAACGGCCTGCCCGTATTTCCACCGGATGATCCGGTCGAGAACACCTGCTACCAATGCCATCCCGGCAACATCACCCAATGCCAGCGCGGCGCCATGAAAACAGGCGGCATGGACTGCAACGACTGCCACGGCGACATGCTGGCCGTCGGCGGTGCATTCGCGCTGCTGCCTGGCGGCAGTATCGATGGCACCAACGATGGCAGTCCCCGAAGGCCTTGGGTGGACCTGCCGCGCTGTCAATCCTGCCACACGGGGGATGCGGTTGATTTCCTCTCCGGCCCCACGCTGGTGGCCGATCCCGATTGGCCCTTCCGCCTGCGGCAGGCCTTTGCCACCGGCGATGCGTCGGCATCCCCGCTGCTGGCGCTCAACACGCGTTTTGCGGAAGATACGAACACGCTCTTTCGCTTCAGCAAGGGGCATGGCGGGATCGCCTGTGAAACCTGCCACGGCAGCACCCACGCCATCTGGCCCAACGATGCCAACAATGCCAATGACAACGAGGCGGCCAAGAAGCTTCAGGGCTTTGCCGGCACCATCATCGAATGTTCCGTCTGCCATGCACCGGACAGCCTGCCGACGACCACCAGCGGTCCCCATGGCTTGCACAACGTCGATGATTCCCGCTGGTATGACGACGGCCATGAGGATGCCTACGAAGCAGACAAGAACAGTTGCAAGGCCTGCCATGGCCTGAACCTGACGGGAACGCCCCTGGCCAGGATGCCGACCGCAAGAAGCTTCAGGGTGGAAGATAATACGGTCACCTACGTCAAGGGCGATCTGGTGCGCTGTGACCGATGCCACGGCATGCCGGATCTTTGATGGACAACAAGCCGACTGAAAAGCGTGAGAGGGGGTGATAAACAGATTGGATTTGATGCATAAAATCTAATTCCAAGAAAAATGGAAGGTTAGCATGAACAGATTATTGGCAATTTTGATGACAGCATTACTTTTTTCGGGAATTACGGTTTCGGTGAATGCCGATACAACCGTAGCAGATAAAGCACAGCAGCTTCTTTTAGGAGAGGCGCTTTACAATGATGTAAAACTGTCTGCTGGTGGCAATCAATCCTGTGCGACCTGCCACAACCCCAATCCGTTACCACTGCAGGTTGTTGGCAGCTTCATTGATGACAGGGTCCCCGTCGATATTCTACTCAAGGCGGGGTGGCCGCGAAATGTTCCTCCGCCAGTCTCACAAGGATCCGACCCACTTCTTTTTGGAGGCAGGAACACACCCAGCTCCGCCTATGCGGCATTCAGCCCAGCCTTCAGGTTTGATGAAGTTGCCGGCCTGTAGGTCGGCGGGCAATTCTGGGATGGCCGTGAAATGAGTCTCGCCGGGCAGGCTGCCGGGCCTTTTCGAAATCCGGTCGAAATGGCGATGCCCGACAAGAAGGCAGTCGTGGCGGCATTGCAGGCTCAAAAGCGATACTATGGTCTTTTTAAGAAAGCATATGCCACCGAAGACGGTCCTTTTGACCTGGGTTCAGTCGATGCAGCAACGAATCAAGGGGCCTTGGAAGCCTACGATCTGATTGCCAAAGCCATCGGTGAATTTGAAAAAACCCAGCTGTTCAACAAATTCAATTCCAAATACGATTATTTTCTTGCGGGTGCGGGAACTTTGACTGCAGAGGAAGACAGAGGTCGCCGGCTCTTTAACCGAAAAGCGAAGTGTGCCTTATGTCACCTCAGCCAGGAGAGTATTGCGCCAAATGGTGGGCCCATGCCACCGCTGTTTACCGATTTTACGTATGACAACCTGGGTGTGCCCAAAAACGACTTCATTGAAATTCTCAATGGGACCCAAACGCCTGATTTGGGATTGGGCGGTGTATTAAACGATGGTTTTCAAGATGGCAAATTCAAGGTGATGTCCTTGAGGAACATCGCCATCACGGCCCCATATGCCCATAACGGCGTGTTTCAGACCCTGGAGCAGATCGTTCATTTTTACAATACGCGAGACGTCTTGCCAGAATGTGCGGATGGCAATATGGATCCTGGCTTTGGCGTGACCTGCTGGCCGGCGCCAGAGGTGGCGGCCAACGTGAATACCGCTGAACTCGGCGATCTGGCTCTGACTCCCAGACAAGAACGACGGGTCGTTGCATTTCTGAAAACATTGACGGACAGGGACCCTAACGTTTTTCCGCCCGTTTTCGCTGCGGCTGATTTTCCACCCTCGCCTTAGCGCGCCAATTTATAAAGCTGATGCTGTCCGGCGCCTGGCGCCGGGCATCATCTATTGATACGGGGTAGGGGTCAAGTTTGTTTTAAATTGAACGAACTAACCGTCTTTAAGCTTGCGAAAAATCGGTTCGATGCTATCGGCCACAGCTTGGCCTAAAATTTTATGGGCTGAGGCATCCCAGTGGACTGGATCGGTAATGCTTGGCTTTATGAACGCAGCAGCATCCAAAAAGTGGATATTGAGCTGCAACGCGACATCTGAAAAATGCCTGGCCAGCCTTTTCGATTTATCTGCAGCGCCTTCGAAGGCCATTCGCATGGCAGGTGTAAGGTGGGGGATTGGTGGTGGTGCGACCAGCAGTATTTCAGGTGCAGCGCCGGCACGACCGCAATCTGCAGCCCGGGCGTTTTGGCACACCCGTTTGGCCCCTTTGGCAACCGATACGGCTGATTGACCAAAGCGTGATTTCAAGTCGTTGATACCCAAACTTATAACCAAAAGATCCAATGGCGCATAGTGCTTCAGGATCGGCATTAAGGATCGTTGGCCATTGCAGCCTGGAGCATCAGGGTCATCCCAGATTGTTGTTCGTCCACAAAGCCCCTCTTCAAAAACGATTGCTTGGCTGCCCAACCGGCTTTGAAGCACCCCAGGCCAACGGACATTTGCGCTGAATCGGGACCCCCGGTCCGGAATATAACCCCATGTATTGGAGTCACCATAGCAAAGAACCCTGAAGCAGTCCGGTTTTAACCGCTGTGTCCAATAGCGCCGTTTATATTGCAGGGCGGCAAGGTATTTCGACCAGATTCGCATACTTGAAGTATTCGGTAAAGATAAGAAAACGGTTCGATCCTATTGAGTCCGAAGGGAGAAGTTTCCCGCATAGTTGATGGCTTTGACACGGCAGCGCCAGGTTCTCACTGACATCAAAGGCTTCGTTCCAGGTTGACAATGGTTTTTGAGGGGCTGAAATGGTTCGCGCTGAAGAAGTGCATCAGTTTGGAATCATTTCTGTCGACCAGGATGTTTACTTTTTGGATGTTGAGGTCTCTCAAATGATCCATAAATTCATTGATCAACCGCCCACCGACACCCTTACGCTGACAATTCGGGTCAACGCCGATGGTGTCCAGGGTTGCCCCTTCCTGGGAGATTCCATATTCTCCCATATAGAGTTCGCCCATGACAAACCCCACCACCGTTCCATCTACTTCCTCTGCCACGAGTGACGTGGGCAGATACTCATTGGATCTGAAAAGCTTTTCAAACTTCAGTTCATAGTACTCCGGCCGGGAAGCCTTGAATACTTTCTCGTCGATCCTGACCACGGCGTCAAAATCATCAGTATTCATGAGTCTGAATTTAATGGTGCTCTCGCTCATGGGAGCCTCCTTTCACTTTGGGGTCATCTTTTGATGAGGTAATAAGGAAAGTTGAAAGGTTACTACTTTTTATCGGAAGACCTTTGTTTAATATGTAAGACGCAATCGAATTTGATTGGTCAATCTGTTGTTTTTTCTATAATCGAATAGTAATGCACCAATTGCTACCGTTTCAGCATAGCGGAGACGTACGAATTTTTGCAATCCTTTATTGGCCGATTGGTTGAACCACAACATCCAGATCCAGTACCATGTCCGCTTCAAATAAAGAGAAAGATTGGGTCGATTTATGTGGATCGAATGATCGTCCTTAAAACTGTGATTACACCAACCGATACCCAGCCAAGCGCTCCAACTTTGCTTTCCACCCCAATCCCGATGTTACCATCCATGGTTGTATATTGGCATGTTTAGTGGCCATTGTTCGATAGGGAGGGAAGACAAAAATAACTATTGCGCCAGGCAGCCGCGCCACCGCTAATCACAAGAGAAGTGTAAGGTATGTTCCAGTTTGAACCGGATCACGTTTGCTCCGCCTTCAGCCTTCGGGGCTTTCTTTGCACACCCCGCAGATACTGCATTTTGAGGGATCGGCGGGACAGGGAGCCGAGGTCCGGCCATCCAGCGCGCGTTGGTACTCTTTCAACAGGTAGGCTTTGTCGAGACCATGGTTGATGAAATCCCAGGGGAACTGCTCGTCTGAAGCCCGCTCACGGTGAACATAAAAGTGGGAGTTGACCGGTGACGCCTTGAAGGTCTGGGGCCAGTTGCCGTTGTTCTCATGCGCCAAGAGCAGGAGATCGGCGACTCGCCGGTCGCCGCGGGCGATCACGCCCTGCAGGTAGGCCCACCGGGGCACGTCGGCGTGCACACGAACGTTGGCTGTTTTTTTCAATCCCGTCTTCACCATCTTGATCTTGGTCTTCAGTGTCTTGACTTCATCCATGGACGCCCACTGAAAGGGCGTGAATGGTTTGGGGACGAAGGAGCTTAGGCTCACGGTGATTTCGCCGATGTGCCCCTTGCCCCGGCTGGTTTTTAGAAAACGGTGTTTAATCTGCTTTACCAGTTCCACAATGGCCGCCACATCGACCTCGGTTTCCGTAGGCAGGCCGATCATGAAATAGACCTTCAGGTTGGGGATGCCGGCAGCCACCAGGGTCTCGGCAGCAGCCACCACGTGGTCTTCGGTAATGCCCTTGTTGACCACCCGACGCATGCGCTCCGAGCCGGCATCCGGGGCGATGGTGGCGGTCTTCACCCGGCTTTTTTTCAGCGCCGCGATCAGCGGGCCGTCCAGGGCGTCGGCACGCAGGCTGCTGAATGAAAACCGGATTTCCCGTCCCCGATCTTTGTCGCACAGTTCGCGAATATCCGGCAGATCGGACACGGCGGCCCCCACCAGGCCGATACGGTCGGTCAGCGCACACCCGTCGTCCACCTGACGGTCGAGCAGGCCCAATGGGCGAAACCGTGGCGGGCGATAAACATACCCGGCGCTGCAGAATCGACATCCATGGGGACAACCGCGGGAGACTTCTATCAGATAGGTGTCGTCAAATGTGGTGTCCGGGGTTAAGATGGTACTGGCTGTTGGCAGGTTCGAAAGATCCGGAACGATCAATCTGTTTACGGAAGCTGGCACATCCGCCAGCCGTTCAACCTCGGCCAGGGTGCCGTCTTCATGATAGCGGGGTCGGTAGAAAGCCGGAACATACAGGCCGGGAACGTGGCGGGCCATGGCCAGCAGATTTTCCTGCTTGTCGGCCGATGGATCGTAGATTTGAAAAAATCCTGAGACCAGTGCTTCGGCCTCTCCTATAAGGAATGCATCGATAAACGGAGCCAACGGTTCAGGGTTGAGAAAACAGAAGACTCCCCCTGCCAGCACAAGGGGGAATGTCGCGCCACGCTGGGCGGCCGGCAGGGGGAGTCCTGCTGCTTCCAGGATGGTAAGAACACCGGGTGCATCGTTCTCATAAGAGATCGAAAAGGCAATCATGTCGAAGTCTTCGATGGGCTTCTGGGACTCGACCGTCAACACCCGACGGATTTTACCGCCATCCTGTTCCGGTAAAAAAGCACGCTCGCAAACCACATGGTCAATATCGTTGAAGAGCCGGTATACGGTTTGAAACCCCAGATTGGACATCCCCACATGGTATGAATTGGGGTAGACCAGCGCCACGCGAATCCGCCCGGCGTCCGACTTTCGGATAACGCCTCGCTCAGTCTCCGCATGCCCCCTGGGTAGCTGTTGGGATCCTGTTGCCATGGTTTTTTGCAGACCTTTGTCCGCACACCGCTCAATCCATTGCTTTTTAAGATCGGATCGGCACGGTTAAGGCGGTCTCATCGGCATTCACCGACATCGAGGTGATCCGGCTTTGCTGACGGCGGTCTTTTCCGCTACGGCGATCCATGCCACTGCGTTGTTCGGGAAGACAACAGGCATATGAATATTCCCGCCGATCGCCACCCATCCTGCGTCCGCCGGTCAGTTGGTCGCTGCATTGATTAGGCTGCATCATTCGTCCTCTGTTTCAACGTTATCGCAGTTGATCCCCGTCGATCCGGTTCCTTTCGGAAACGGGATTAGTCCGCCTTTCTTCTCAAAAATGTGGGGACGTCAAGGTCATCGTTGTCGATGACAATCCCCTTGTACTCTCGATAGAGCTCACTGGCCGACCCTTCATTGGCGGCCTGCCGTTGGCGGATGAAGGTGGGCTTGTCCAGCTCCGTGGACCGGGCCAGATCCGCCGGGGTGATGTCACGCACCTTACCGCCGTATGTAGGGTCCAACGCTCTAACGCCTGTCTCTTTCTCTTTGCCTTTCTCGCCGATACCGGTGGCGATGACGGTAACACTCATCTCTTCGCCCACACTGTCGTCAATGACCGCTCCCCAGATGATCTCCGCCTCTTCGCCCACCTCATTGTAAATGCGCTCGGATGCTTCGGTCATCTCCTCCATGGTGAGATCGCTATTGGAGGTGATGTTCATCAGCACGCCCTTGGCACCGGAGATGTTGATGTCATCCAGAAGCGGGTGTGAGATGGCCCGTTCAGCCGCTTCAAGGGCCCGGTTTTCGCCACTGGAAATGCCGATGCCCATGATGGCCATACCGGCCCGGGACATGGTGGTCTTCACGTCGGCAAAGTCCAGGTTGACCAGGCCGGGCATCATGATCAGGTCGGTGATGCCCTTGACTGAATGAAGCAGGATTTCGTCAGCTTTTTTAAACATGTCCACCATCTTGGCGTTTTTTGAAGCCAGACCGCGCAACCGGTCGTTGGGAATGGTGATCACCGTATCGGCCGCTTTTTTCAATTCGAGAATGCCTTCATCTGCCTGTTTGGCCCGTTTTCTGCCCTCGAACGAGAAAGGCCGGGTCACCACGGCCACGGTAAGGATGCCCATTTCCTTACACAACCGCGCGATCACCGGTGCTGCACCCGTTCCGGTGCCGCCGCCGAAGCCCGCGGTGATGAAAACCATGTGGGAATCGGATAGTGCATCCTTGATCATTTCCGCATTTTCCAGGGCCGCCTCTCGCCCCACCTGGGGATTGGCGCCGGCACCCAGCCCTTCTGTAATCTTCGTTCCCAACTGAAACCGCATTTCCGCCTGGGATACATCCAGGGCCTGAGCATCCGTGTTGGCGGAAATGAACCTGACGCCCTGCAGATTGCTCGCGATCATGTTGTTGATCGCATTGCCTCCGGCACCGCCAACGCCAATCACTTTGATTTTTGCCGATCGGTCACTCTCCATGTACGTAAACATACCAGTCATAATTTCCCCCTTTGCTTGAGTTGCCCATTTTGGCGTTTGCCTTTACGCCGTGGTTTATATTCTCAAATGACGTCCTTGAACCATTTTTTCATCCTCGAAATGAGGCTGTTGAAGATATTTCTGTCCCGGATTCGGAATTTTTTCTCTGGCTCCTTTCTGGCACCGTAGATGACCAGCCCCACACCGGTGGCATACATGGGATTGTTCACCACATCGGTGAGGCCGCCGATGCCACGCGGCCTGCCCAGACGTGTGGGGACACCAAAGATGGCTTCGGCGATGTCGGTGGTGCCCTCCAGCAGTGCCGTGCCTCCGGAAAGGACGATCCCCGAGGCGAGCATGTTTTCCATGCCGGCGCGGTATATCTCCCGTTGGAGCAGCGTGAAAATCTCCTCCATGCGCGGCTCCAGAATTTCTCCTAAAATCTGGCGGGGGAGCTTGCGGGGTGGCCGGCCGCCCATCCCAGGCACCTCGATGGTTTCGTCCGGGCTGATCGACGCCCCGTCGCAGGTTCCGTATTTACGCTTGATCCGCTCCGCCTCATTCAGGGGTGCCCTTACGCCGATGGCAATATCGTTGGTCAGGTTGTCACCCCCCAGGGCCAGGACAAACGTGTGCTTGATGTTCTTGCCCGAGAAGATGGCCAGGTCGCTGGTCCCGCCACCCAGGTCAATCAGACCGGTGCCCAGCTGTTTTTCCTCTTCGGTGAGCACCGCCTCTCCCGACGCCAGGCTCTCGAGAACAATATCGCACACATCCAGACCGGCCCGGTTGGCACACTTGACGATGTTATGCGCCGACGTGACCGCACCGGTAACGATGTGGATTTTGGCCTCGAGGCGGACACCGGCCATGCCCACTGGATTTTGAATGCCGATCTGGTCGTCAACGATATACTCCTGGGGCAGGACGTGGATCACCTCCCGATCCATGGGGATGGCCACCGCCCGGGCCGCATCGATAACCCGGTCCACATCCTGCTGGTTGATCTCCTGCCCTTTGATGGCGACAATCCCCCGGCTGTTGAAACCGGTGATGTGGCCACCGGCAATCCCGGCATATACCGACGAGATCTCACAGCCGGCCATTAGCTCGGCCTCTTCCACCGCTTTTTTGATGGATTCCACCGTGGATTCGATGTTGACCACCACGCCCTTGCGCAGTCCAATGGATGGATGGGTGCCGATGCCGATGATATTGATCTCGCGGCCCGTCACCTCGCCGACCACGGCGCAGATTTTGGTGGTTCCAATATCCAGGCCGACAACGATATTTCCTTCTCTTGATCCCTGCAACTTAACCCTCCTTGTGATCCGAAGATAACGGATCGACCGATGCCAGCGTAATTACAATTCGATTGACATCGAACAAATCAATCGCCGTGTACCGGGTCAGCCGGCTGTCTCTGCTCAGGCGTGACATCACTTGTCCCAGCGCCTGGCACTTTTCACGATAGCGACCGAACCCCAGCTTCACCGACCGGTTGTTTTCGCCGGAATATACAGTGGCTCCGATTTCACGGTCCATCCGGATCCGGCGAATACCGGAAAGGGGCAGCGGGCTGTTCTTTTCCCCGGCCAGCCGGAACAGGGTCATCACCGCGCCGAAGGCCTCACTGGGTGGCATGCCGGAAACAGGCAGGTCTGCATGATCCAGCCCCTGCACCCGGGGCAGCGCATCACTGTCCGCGCCATCCCATCGTTTGAACACCTTGCCGGCCGGGTTGATTAAAAAGCCCTCACCAGCCCCCATGTCCAAAAGCGCCAGTGGGACTTCTTCCCGGATGTGCATGTGCAGCCCCGAGGGAATCTCCCGGCTGACCGTCGCCTCGGCAATCCATGGATCGGCCAGCAGCCGCTTGCGGGTGGTGGCCAGATTCACGGACAGGATGTTCGTCTGCAGACCGACGCCGGCAATCTCCATAACCTGAGGGCGGCTGAGTCGCTGCATTCCGGTCACCACAATCCGGCGCACCTGGAAATGTGGTGTCTGGGTAAAATAGTCGTAGGCAAAGATGAACGCACCGCTGGTCGCCACCAGCGCCAGTGCCCCCAAAAGCCCCTTGGCGGCAAAAACGGCCCGGTCCCGAAACAGGGCCCGACGGGCGGGCCTGTTTTTCTTGAATCGATTGGTGCGTGTCGCTTTAGATTTCAATGATTGGTCTCTGGTCTCTGGTCTCTGGTCTCTGGTCTCTGGTCTCTGGTCTCTGGCTCTCTCGCTCTCTGCTCTCTGCTCTCTCAGCTCTCTGCTCTCTGCTCTCTGCTCTCTGCTCTCTGCTCTCTGCTCTCTGCTCTCTGCTCTCGCTCTCGTCCTCAGTCCTCAGTCCTCAGTCCTCCGTCCTCCGACATCCGTTCCAACACCATTTCTCCCACCCGGTAGACATCTCCGGCACCTAAAGTCAGCAGCAGATCGCCGGATGCCAGGTTTTTCTCAAGATGAGCGACGCATTCTGCAAGACCGTTCAGGCAGATCACGTTCCGGTGCCCATGGGCGCGGATACATTCGCCCAGCGCCTCGCCGCTGACACCCGCGATGGGCGCTTCGCTGGCGGCATAAATCGGCAGCACCACCAGTACATCGCTGTTGTTGAATGAACGGGTGAATTCTTGCAGCAGTGCACGGGTACGCGTGTAGCGGTGAGGCTGGAAAACCACAACCTTGCGGCGGTCCGGCCAGTTCTCTTTGACTGCCTCGAGGGTCACCTCGATCTCGGTGGGATGATGGCCGTAGTCGTCCACCACGGTGACGCCACCGATCTCCCCCTTGATCTCTAACCGGCGCTGCACACCTTCAGCGTTTTCCAGGGACCGTTTGATGGATGACAGGGGGATGTCCAGTTCCAGGCCCACGGCGATGGCAGCCAGGGCGTTGGATACATTGTGCATGCCCGGCATGGCCAGAATAAACTCGCCCAGATTCTCGTCCCGATGAACGACCGTAAACCGGCTTTTCATCTCACCGAAGCTGATGTTCCGCGCCTGGTAATCGGCTTGGGTGCTCCGCCCGTATGTGGTCAGCCGTTTCTTGATATGGGGGAGGAGGCCCTGGAGCGGCTCGTTGTCCAGGCAGAGCACGGCCAGGCCGTAAAATGGAATCCGGTCGATAAAATTGAGAAAAACCGTTTTTATCGCATCCAGGTCCGCGTAAAAGTCCATGTGCTCCCGGTCGATGTTGGTCACAACGGCAATGGCCGGAGAGAACTTGAGAAAAGAGCCGTCGCTCTCGTCGGCCTCGGCCACGATAAAGTCACCCTGACCCAGCACCGCGTTGCGGCCGATGCTCTTGAGCTTGCCGCCGATGACCACCGTGGGATCCAGGCCCCCGCCGGCCAGCACGTTGGCCACAAGGGAGGTGGTGGAGGTCTTGCCATGGGCGCCGGCAATGGCCACGCTGTATTTGAGCCGCATCAGTTCAGCCAGCATCTCGGCCCGGGGAATCACCGGAATGGCGGCCTGCCGGGCGGCGGACACTTCCGGGTTTTTCCTGTCGATCGCCGAAGAGACCACCACCACATCGGCGTCGACGATCTGCTCAGCCCGGTGACCAATATGGATGATGCCGCCCAACCGCGCCAGGTTGGCCGTAATGTCCGAGGCCTTCACGTCGGAGCCCGACACCTGATAGCCCAGGTTGAGGAGCAGTTCGGCGATGCCGCTCATGCCAATACCGCCAATGCCCACAAAATGGATATGGTATTTTTTCAGATACATGGTTATCTTCCCACCAACTGGTAGCAGTCGTCCACGATGGATCGGGCGGCGTCCGGTTTCCCCAGCATTCTGGACGTTGATGCCATTGTCGCCAGCAGACCGGGTTCGTCGGCCCACGCGTCCAGACGCCGCGCCAGGTCCACCCCGGTCAGTTCCCGTTCGAGCACCATTTCTGCCGCACCCTGGTCAACCAGGGCCCGGGCGTTATGTTCCTGATGGTTGTCCGCCGCAAAGGGATAGGGAATGAACAGTGCCGGTTTTCCCAGTGCGGTCAACTCAGCCACGGTGGTGGCGCCGGCTCTGCAGACAACCAGATCCGCCCGGCTGTAACGTGATGCCATATCATGAAAAAATGCCTTTACGTCTGCGTTCATCCCTGCCTTCGCATATGCATCGACGACCTGATCCTGATCCTCGGCACCGGTCTGGTGGGCCACATGGATTTTCCGGCGCTGCCGAAGGTGCGGCAAGGCGTCCATGACCGCCAGGTTGATGGCATGGGCCCCCTGGCTTCCGCCGACGATCAGGATCGTGAATGTGTTTTTCTCTTTTGCTTCGTGAATCGATGCGTCCAGAATCTGCTGGCGTATCGGGTTTCCGGTGATGCGTTTCTTCAATGGATCGATCTTTCCACGGGTATTTTCGAAACTGACATAAACCCGTTTGGCTATCGGAAAAAGCATCCGGTTGGTGATGCCGGGCACCGTATTCTGCTCACACAGGACCACCGGGATGCCTTTTATCCAGGCGGCCAGCGCCACCGGTCCGGCAGCGTAACCGCCCACCCCGACCACCAGGTCCGCCTGCACCTCGGTTAGAATACCCGCCGATCGGAACAGGGCGCCGGGAATTTTCATGGCCGCGCGCGCCTTTGCCCACCATCCTCTTCCCTTGATCCCCTCGATGGCGATGGTTCGCTGGGGGTAGCCGGCCCGGGCCAGGGCGTCTTTCTCGAATGGCCGACCGGCACCCACGAAGAGGACCCGGCTTTGCGGATTTCTCACGGCAAACTCCCCTGCAATGGCAATTCCGGGAAACAGGTGCCCGCCGGTGCCGCCACCGGCAACGACCACCTTGAGCGGCTGCCAGGCCTTTTCGGGTTCAGCAACGTGCATCCCGCGCTCCGATATTCATCATGATCCCCACCGCCGCCATGTTGATCAGCAGGCTCGTCCCGCCGTAGCTGAGAAAGGGAAGGGTCAACCCTTTGGTGGGCAGCATTCCAAGCGCCACCCCCATGTTGATGCACACCTGAAGTCCCAGGGTCACCGTGATGCCCATGGCCAGCAGGGAGCCGAAGCGATCCTGAGCATGGCGGGCGATGCGGATACCCCGCATGAGCATGATACCGTAAAGCAGAATCACGGTCATGACCCCGATGAGTCCCAGTTCTTCCCCCACCACGGAAAAGATAAAATCCGTATGGGGTTCAGGAAGGTAAAACAGTTTCTGATATCCCTTGCCGATGCCCGCGCCGGTGATTCCCCCGGTGCCGAATGCCATGAGCGAATGGACGATCTGGTATCCCTCGTCCGCCGGGTATTGCCAGGGATCCATAAAGCTCATCAGCCGCTTGACCCGGTATTCGGCGTGGGTCATGAACAGCCAGGCCATGGGCGCCAGCACCACTATAACCGACAGCAGGTGGGTGATGCGGCATCCGCCGACAAACAGCATGATCCAGGTCAATGCGGCAAAAATCACTATCGACCCAAAATCGGGCTGAACCAGCAGCAACCCCGTAAAGAGACCCAGAACCAGAAAATGGGGCAAAAATCCGACGTAAAAATCCCGCAGTTGTTCACCTTTCTTGCTCATGGAGTAAGCCATGTAGATGACCAGGGCCAACCGAGCCAGTTCTGACGGCTGAAACTGGACCGGCCCGAGTTGCAGCCACCGGGCGGATCCGCCGGCCGTCACGCCCAATCCGGAGAAGACCACCGCCACCAGCATCGCGATGGCCGCCGCCAGAACGGGATAAGCGAACACACGGTACAGGCGGAACGGGATGTAACTGAAGACCACCAGCACCACAATGCCGATCAGGGAAAACATGGCCTGTTTTTGCAAAAAGAAATAACCGCTGCCAAACTTCTTTATGGCAAGGGCGCTGCTGGCACTGTAAACCATGACGATACCCATGCCCACCAGCAGCAAAACGGGAAACAGCAGCCCCAGGTCGTAGACCAACGGTTGAATCCCGTTTCGTTTGGCAGTTGCGGTCATCCCAGCCTTTCCACGATTTCCCGAAAACGGTTACCCCGCTGGGCATAGTTGTCAAACCTATCGAAACTGGCACAGGCCGGAGAAAGCAGTACAATTTCCCCGTCAACAGCCGCACCGAAGGCCTTTTCAACCGCCTCTTGCATGGACCCGGCCTCAAGGATTCCCTTTTCCGGGTCTCCGGCCAGAGCGGTAACGATCTCGTCTTTGGCTTCCCCCATGGCCACCAGGGTTTTGACCCGGCGGCGCACCTGGGATTTGAGACCGGTGAAGTCCCCCTTCTTGTTCTGCCCCCCCATGATCAGGATCACCGGCGCGTCGAAGCACTCCAGCGCCCGGTTCACCGCATCCACGTTGGTGGCCTTGGAGTCGTTGACAAAGCGCACACCGCGCACCTGCCCCACCGTTTCCAGACGGTGGGCAAGCCCCTGGAATTCGTCGATGGCCTGCTGGATGCCTCCATCAGAGGCGCCCTGTTCACGAGCGGCCAGACAGGCAGCAGCCGTGTTTTCCCGGTTGTGGGGCCCGATGAGACCGGACTTGGCCAAGGTGAAACTACCCGTCTGCCGGCCCGCATCGACCAGAAGGATCTTATCCTTTAGTATCTGTGCCCCCTTAGCGATGGCCCCATCCGAATAGAGTTTCTGGCAGGCATTGGGGGGACGGTTATTGATCATGGCGGCCACCGTGGCATCCATGGCATTGAGCACAGCCACATCGCTGGGCCGCTGGTTTTCGAATATCCGCCACTTGGAATCCGTGTAGGCTGAAAAAGTCGGATACCGGTCCAGATGATCGTCGGTGATGTTGAGCACCACGGCGGTATGCGGCCTGAAATCGATAATGGTGTCCAGTTGGAAACTGCTCACTTCGGCCACCACCACATCGGCCCGGGCACCTGCATCGGCCGCGTATGCAATGAGTGGTGTTCCGATGTTTCCTCCCACAAATACGTTCTTTCCGCTTTTTCTTAGCATGTTGCCCACCAGTTCAGTTGTCGTGGTTTTTCCATTGGTGCCGGTCACTGCCAGAATCGGCTCGGTGATGTAGCCGGCGGCCAGTTCCATTTCTCCGATAACCGGGGTTCCTTTGGCCCAGGCCGGTTCCAGCATCGGCAAGGTGTGAGGCACACCGGGACTCAGCACCACCAGATCGGCGGTTTCAAAATCCAGCGCATCGTGCCCGCCCAGCTTCATTTGGACATTTAATCCCTCCAGTGCCGCGGCTTGGGCTTTCAGGGATTCGGCCGGCGCACGATCGGTCACCGTTACCCGGGCACCCTGGTTGACAAGGAACCGGGCTGTTGCCACCCCGGACCGACCCAGGCCCACCACCACGATGCGTTTGTTTCGAAGATCCAAAGGGTGCCCCAACTTCTTCTCAGACATAGCTGAACACATCTAATTTTTTATAAATAACAAGCACCAAATCCCAAATAAATTCCAAACTACAATCTCCAAATCTCAAATCTTCGCAGTCATAAGGTTTGGAATTTTGAATTTTGGTCATTGTGATTTATTTGTTATTTGGTTTTTGAATATTGTTATTTACTCTAATCTATTAGATTTATTTGCTATCTCAGCTTCAACGTACTCATCGAAATCAGAGCCAGGGCAATGGCGATGATCCAAAATCGCACGATCACCTTCGGTTCCGGCCACCCTTTCAGTTCAAAGTGGTGGTGGATGGGCGCCATTCGAAAAATGCGGCGCCCCTTGGTCATCTTGAAAAAACCCACCTGAAAGATCACGGAGAGGGCCTCGATGACAAACAGACCGCCCACCAGCGCCAGCAGAATTTCCTGTTTGGTGATCACGGCAACGGTGCCCAGCGACGCCCCCATGGATAGTGAGCCCACATCACCCATGAACACCTGGGCCGGGTATGCGTTGAACCACAAGAACCCTAATCCGGCGCCGGCCAGTGCGCCGCAGTAAACCGTGATCTCCCCGCATCCCGCCACAGGGGCGATCTGCAGGTAGTCAGCGATGCGCGCATGACCGGCAACGTAGGCAAAAATCATATAGGTGACGGCGGCGATGATCACCGGACCAATGGCCAGGCCGTCCAGTCCGTCGGTCAGGTTTACGGCGTTGGACGCCCCCACGATGACCAGGGCAGCAAAAAAAATGTATCCCCATCCCGGGTCCGGGGTCAGCCGCTTGAAAAAAGGCACGCTGAGTTTGGTTGAGAAATCGGGCACCATGTATGCCAGGAGTCCCACCAGCAGTGCCAGAAGGACCTGCAGAAGCAACTTCTGGCGGGCCGTCAGACCCAGGCTGCGCTTTTTCACCTGCATCAGGTAATCGTCGGCAAAACCAATGGCGCCGAAACCCAGGGTGGCCAGCAGGGCGATCCACACATAGCGGTTGCTCAGGTCGGTCCACAGCAGGGTGGAACCGGCTACCGCAAAAATGATCAGCACGCCGCCCATGGTGGGTGTGCCGGCCTTCTTGTAGTGGTCCTTGGGCCCGTCCTCCCGGATGAACTGCCCCACCTGCATCATGGAAAGGCGCCGGATCACCCAGGGCCCGAGCAGAAAACAGATCAAAAAAGCCGTCAGGCTGGCGTAGATGGTCCGGAAGGTGATGTACCGGAACACGTTGAAGGCTGCAAAGGTCGTATGCAGCGGATATAGCAGGTGATAGATCATCGTTTGTCCGCCCAGCTGACAATAGCCTCGACCACCGCTTCCATGGCCATACCGCGGGATCCTTTCACCAGGATCAGGTCGCCGGCTTGAAGTTCGCCGTTCAACTGCTCGATGATCGCAGCCTTGGTTCCGCAAAAGATCCGGTCCGCTGTCATCTGCCGGTCCATGGCGCCGTCGGCCACAGCCGCGGCGAAATTGCCGGCGACATACAGCCGATCGAGCCGGGCATCACCGGCAGCCCGGCCGACTTCCCGATGCAGGTCCGCCGATTGCGGTCCCAGCTCCAGCATGTCCCCGAGCACCGCAATGGTGCGGCGGTTGCGATGCATCAACACCAGGGTCTCGATGGCCGCAACCATGGAGTCGGGGTTGGCGTTGTAGGTATCGTCCACCAGGTGGATGCCCCCTCCAAGTACGCGGATGCCCATGCGCCCGGCCTGGGGAGAAAATGCTTCCAGCCCCGCCTGGATAAGGTCCAGTGGCACGCCCATAACCACGCCGGCGGCCGCTGCAGCAAGGGCGTTGGACACCATCACCCGCGCCGGGGTGGCCAGGGTCACCGGCCGGCAGCCCGACGGAGTGGTCAGGGTAAAGGCCATGCCCGCTTCGGTCAGGCGGACATCGTCTGCCCGAACCTGCGCCGCGCCGGCACTGCCGAATAAAAACACCGGACGATCCACGCTGGCAGCCAGAGCCGCAACACGCGAATCATCGGCGTTGAGAATGACCGTGCCACCGGGGCGGATGGTGTGGAGCAGTTCCCCTTTGGCCCGGGCGACGTTTTCAATGGTGCCCAACCCTTCTAAATGGGCCGGCCCGACATTGGTGATCACGCCCACATCCGGCTCGCAGATGCGGCCCAGGCGGCTGATTTCGCCGGCATGGTTCATACCCAGTTCCAGCACGGCGGCCTGGTGCCCCGGAGCCAGCCTGAGCAGCGTCAGGGGCAGGCCGATGTGGTTGTTCAGGTTGCCGCTGGTGCTCAGGGTCAAGAACGTTTTGGATATCACCTGGTCCATGAGCATGCGGGTCGACGTTTTGCCGTTGGATCCGGTGATGGCCAGCACCTTGAGGTTTCCCCGGTTGCGGTTGAAGCGGGCCATCGCATGCAGGGCCCGGGTGGTGTCGGCCACCGCGATACCGACCATGCCGGCGGCAGCCATTCGTTCCATGGGCAGATTGGCCACCTGGTCGTCGGCCACCACCACGCCCTTGACGCCGCGATCCAGCACATCGGCCACGAAACGATGCCCGTCGTGGGATTCACCGGCAATGGCCACAAACAAGCCATCCGGATCGATCGTGCGCGAATCGATACCGATGCCGGCAAAGGCCATGTCCGCCGATCCTGAAATCAGGGATCCGCCGGTTGCCGTCAGCACCTCTTCAGTCTTCCACCCATATGGCCTCATGGCTTTATGCTCCGGTCTCGTTCATGGCTGCCAGCACCTGACGGGCCACTTCCCGGTCGTCGAAATGGATGGTTTCGCCGGCCAGGATCTGATAGGTTTCGTGTCCTTTGCCGGCAATCAGCACGGCATCGCCCGCATGGGCCGCCGCGATGGCCGAGGCAATGGCCGATCGCCGGTCCGGTTCCACCAGATAGCCTTTTTCCTGCCACCCGGCCGACAATGCATCGGCCGACAATCGCCGGGTGCAAACCTCGCGTACCCCTGCCTCTATCTGGGCAATAATCGTAAGCGGATCCTCCGATCGGGGGTTGTCCGAGGTGACCACGGTAAGGTCGCTCAGCCGGGCGGCAATTTCTCCCATTACCGGTCGTTTGGATTGATCCCGATCCCCACCGCATCCGAAAACGGTGATCAGGCGTCCCGCCGTGAGTGCCCGCAGGGCCGAGATGGCGTTTTCCAGCGCATCCGGCTTGTGGGAATAATCCACGAAAATATACCGTTCGCCCCCCTCCGGGATCCGCTCCAGCCGTCCGGGCACACATCCGGTGGCATCGATACCCGCGGCAATCGCTGCCGTTGGAACCCCCAGGGCCAGTGCCGCACCGGCGGCGCTGAGAATGTTCTCAAGGTTAAAATCCCCCACAAGTGGAGAATCGAAGGGAATCTCGCCATTCGTCGTGACGATGCTGCCACGAATGCCCGCCAGATCACGAACCACGCCCAGTGGAACAATGTCGCCGTCTCCGTAGACAGCGGTTCTCAGAACCATGGGCCCGAGGGCCGCGGCCAATTCTCTTCCTCTGGGATCGTCTGCATTGACCACGGCGCGAACCGGATTACCGCTGTCCGCCGGTTTCAGATAGTCGATGAACAGCCGTTTCTTGCTGCGCCAATAGCGGTCCATGGTGCCGTGATGATCCAGGTGGTCATGGGACAGATTGGTGAAGACCGCCACATCGTAGCGACAGCCGTCTACGCGATGCAGATCCAGAGAATGGGACGAGACCTCCATAACTACATGGGTGGTCCCGCTGTCTGTCATTTGCCGAAGCATCCCCTGAAGCTCGAGGGATTCGGGCGTGGTAACCGGATTCGAAATCACCTTGCCGGCATAGCGGGTGTTGATCGTCCCCACCACACCCGGTCGATGACCGGCCTTCTCCAGGATTTGCTCCACCAGGTAGGTGACAGTGGTCTTGCCGCTGGTGCCGGTCACCCCCACCAGCGTCAGCCGGTCTGCCGGCTGGCCGTAGAACCGGCATGACAACTGAGCCAGTGCCGCCCGGGGTTCCGCCACGCGGATCACCACCGCGTCTGCCGTCACTGGCGTGCGGCAGATCACGGCCACTGCACCCTGCTTGACGGCCTCCGGGATAAAGCGATGGCCGTCTGCGTCAAACCCCTCGATGGCTACAAACACAGCCCCCGGGGTCACTTTGCGTGAATCGTAGCAGACGGCGGTAACATCCGGATCCAGGGACGGATGAGCACCGGTTGTCACTTCGACGCTCAACTGATCCGTAAGCAATGAAAGCTTCATCCGTCAGCCCTGTTTCCCCGGGATACCCGCAGTCGATCCGCATCGGGTCCCGGCGGGATATTGAGATAGCTCAACGTTTCCAGTGCGATCTGGCGGAAGGCAGGTGCCGCCACGATGCCACCGTAGGTCTGGACCGTTGGCTCGTCCAGAATCACCAGGATAGCCAGTTCCGGTTGATCGGCCGGGGCAAGCCCCACGAAAGAGGATAGATACCGCCCCTTCGCGTAAGTGCCGCTGCTGTCGATCTTCTGGGCGGTGCCGGTTTTGCCGCACACGGAGTACCCCTCAAGGGCCGCATTCACCCCGGTACCACCCTCAGTAATCACGGTTTTAAGGATTCGCCGCACCGTGGCGGCCGTGTGGGAAGAAACCACCCGCCGAACCGGTTCGGGAGAAAAACGTTTCACCGTCTCTCCGTTTCGACCCGTAATTTCCTTGACCAGCATCGGTTTCATGAGCAGCCCGTCGTTGGCAATGGCCGATGCTGCCGCAATCAACTGGATCGCAGACACCGATACGCCCTGCCCAAATGAGATGGCCCCCGCATCGATGGCGGACCAGGACTTGAACGGGCTGAGGCTGCCGGCAGTTTCACCGGGGCAGGTGATGCCGGAGCGCCGCCCGAATCCGAAAGCGTTCAAATACGCGTGAAGCTGACGGGGCCCAAGCTTTTCGGCCATTTTTACCGATCCGATGTTGCTCGAGTACTTGACAATCTGCTGTAATGACAGCCACCCGTGGGATTTGGTGTCGTGGATGGTGTTCCTGCCGATCCGGTATTCCCCGTTTTCACAGTAAAAGATGGTGGACGGCGAACAGACGCCGCTGTCGATGGCAGCTGCCGCGCTGAACATCTTCATGGTGGAACCGGGCTCGAACGGATCGGTGATCGCCCGGTTTCGCCACATTTCACGCTTGAAAGATCGGTAATTGTTGGGATTGAAAAACGGGTAGTGCGCCAGGGCGAGCACCTCACCGGTGGACGGCGCCATGACGATGGCCATGCCCGATTGGGCGGCATACTCGGTAACGGAGGCCTCCAGGGCTTTCTGGGCAATGTGCTGGATCGTGCGGTCGATGGTCAGGACCACATTATGCCCCCCGGCCAGGGTTGCCGGCATCCCGGCACCCTCGAACCGACGCCCCAGCGCATCCTTGAGAATCGTGATTTCCTGTTCCCCTCCCTTCAGGGTGGCATCGAAATAGAACTCCATTCCTTCCAGGCCGGTGCCGTCTATGCCGGAAAACCCCACCAGCTGAGCCGCCAGGGTCTTGTTGGGATAGTAGCGGCTGTGCTCGCTGATAAAGTCGACGCCCTTGATTCCCAGCGCCTGAACCGTTTCGGCCTGGCGAGGCGTGGCCTGGCGCTTGAGCCACACGAAGGAGCGCTTCGGATCCAGCTTCTTGAACACGTCCCGTTGCGGCTGATTCAGGGCTTTGGCCAGCTGCCTGGCCGCCGCCTGGCGATCGGCCATCTGGCGGGGATAGGCGGCTATTGACGGGCTGTCGATGCTCACAGCCAGCGGGCTGCCGTTGCGATCGGTAATGGCGCCCCGTTTGCCCTGAACCACCATGGCACCTTCGTACTCACGGGCCGCCCGCTCGGAAAGCCATGCGCCCTCGAATACATGCAGCCGGATCGCCTGCGCACTGATGGCCAGAAGGGCCGTCAGCAAAAGCGCACCGACGATTCCGGTCCGCAGCCGTGTCCGTATGGTTGCCGATGTTGTCATGGAAGTGTCACCGTCTGTTGCACATCCGGCATGACCAGTCCCAAACGGGTCCGGGCAATGGTTTCGATCCGCTCCGGCGATTTGAGCCGGGCCAATTCAATTCTCAGGGTATTCCGCTCCTTGAGCAGTGCCTGGTGCCGATTGTTTTCCCCGTCGATGCCGTATCCGGCATTGACGCACTGAACCCGGCACCAGGCGTAAAACAGGGCCTCCACGAAAAACAGAACCATCAAAACGATCCAGAGGCCGGTCATGGTTTTCCTCGGCGGCCTCAGCCTCCGGTTTCGGCTGCTGCCCTGCCCCACCCGGCCTCTGTTTTCCGTCTTGGGGCGACTGGTTTGGCTCGCTGCTGCCATCACACCGCTTCCACGGCTCTAAAACGTGTACTGCGGGCCATGGGATTTTTCCGGATCTCCGCATCGGTGGGACGCAGCACCTTGCGCGTCAGCAACCGCACCCTTGCCTGACGTCCACACGCACACTGGGGAAACGTCGACGGGCAGGTGCACGGGCGCTCCATGGTCCGGAACCGGTGTTTGACCATCCGGTCTTCCAGGGAATGAAAGGAGAGCACACACAGGCGGCCTCCCGGATTAAGCAGATCCACTGCCGTTTCCAGAAATTGATCCAACACCTCGAGTTCCCGGTTCACGGCGATACGGAGAGCCATGAAAACGCGAGTGGCGGGATGGATCTTCTGTTTGCGCGCCGCGGCGGCCGGAACCGCTTCCGACACCAGGCGGGCCAGCTGGCCACTGGTGGTCACCGGAAGCGCCTTGCGCTGCGCGACCAGATGCCGGGCGATCCGCATGGCCCAGCGTTCTTCACCGTAACGGCTGAACGTCTGCGCCAGTTCCCGTTCATCCATGGATGCCAGCAGATCGGCCGCCGTAACGTCAGACCGGACATCCATGCGCATGTCCAGGGGTTCATCCCGGTTAAAACTGAAACCGCGGCCGCTGGCCTCGATCTGATGAAGGGAAAGCCCGATGTCAATGAGAATACCATCCACGGCACCGATGCCCAGTTGAGAAAGAAACGACGGCAGGTCTGCAAAATTGCCGTGAACGATATGAATCCGGCGTTCGTCGGCGGGAAGGACCCTGCGGGCCCGGTCAATGGCGTCCTTGTCCTGGTCGATACCGATAAAAACACCGTCAGGGCTGATCTGCTCGCAGATTCGCCGGGCGTGGCCGGAGCCGCCCAGTGTGCCGTCCACGATGATCTTGCCCGGCCGGCAAGCAAGCATGTCCACCGCTTCTTCGAGCATGGCGGTGACATGATAGTCGGACATGGGCTAAATCCCCAGCTGGGCAATCTCACGCCGAACCTGGTCGTCGCGCATATCCTTTTCCATCAATTCGTTTTCCTGATCCCAGTTTTCCCGCGACCAGATCTCAAAACGGGCCGTTACACCAACCAGGACGATCTCCTTGTCCAGTTTGGAATACTGCTTCAGAAAAGGCGGAACCAACACCCGCCCCTGGGCGTCACACTTGCAGTCATGGGCCCCGCCGATAAATGTGCGCTGAAATCGACGCATGGCCTCGCTTTTTTCGGGCAGATCGAGTATTTTCTGTTCCAGCTTGCCCCATTGATCATGGGTGTAGGCAAAAAGGCAGCTGTCCATGCGGGTGATCATGATGCTGTCGATTCCGCTGGCCTTGATCACATCCCGAAACCGTGTCGGAATGATAATCCGCCCTTTTGGGTCAATGGTATGAAAGGAGCTTCCCCGAAACATTATTCACCAATATTATCCACTTTGATCCACTCTTATTGGATAAAAGTACAAAATTACTGAATAGTCAAGAAAAAAAGCATTTTTAAGATGTAATATTTTTCTAATAATTTTTGAAAGTTAAACACAAATAAACCCAACCGTCAACAAGGTGGAGTAAAGTGGATCAATTCTTCAATCATCGCTCGCTTTGGCGGCCGCCGCCCGGACATTGACCCGCAGACGACCGAGAACGCTTTTTTTGTTGCCTGGACTCGCAGTTTAATATATCGATATCAATGCAGAATCCAATTCTGCTCCGGCATTAACCCACGGCGGAAATCAGCCCATTGAAAATCAAACAATTTTTTTATGGCGGTGACAATCTGGGATACCTCCTGTATGCAAGCACCCGTGCACTGGCCATCGACGGCGGCGCCGTGGATGAAATCATGGCTTTTGTCCGGCAAAAGGGCCTGACACTGGAGACCGTCACCAACACCCATGGCCACGGCGACCATACCGCCGGCACCCGGCAGCTGGCGAAGGCAGCAAAGGCCGCTCACCTCGACCATCGCCGGTACGCCGATGGCGACGCCCTCATCCTGGAGGGCGAGACGGTGACCGTCCGCCTGACCCCGGGCCACACCTCGGATTCAGTGACCTTTGCCGCCGATGATTGTCTGGTCACCGGCGATACCCTGTTCAACGGCACGGTGGGCAATTGCTTCTCCGGTGACTTGAAGGCATTTTACCGGTCCATTCGTCTTATCATGAGCTACCCCGGGACCACCCGCATCTATGCCGGCCACGATTATGTGGCGGCATCACTGGCCTTTGCCCGGCACTTGACTCCGGACAACGCTGCCATCGATGCCTACGCCGACCGCTACGACAGGCACCATGTAACCTCCACCCTGGACGATGAACGGGCCGTCAACCCTTACCTGCGGTTCAACGACCCGGAAATCATCCGCCTGCTGGAATCGAAAGGGTTGCCCACAGACACTGAATACCAGCGGTGGGAAGGCATCATGTCCATCGAATGAAACGAGAAGAAAAAGCGATTTCGCATCGTCATGCGATTCGGGCGATTTTGAAAAGCGCCCGGGTCGGTCGATTGTCCGCGTGGCCCCCGTACACGCCCATTCCGGCGATGCACGGATCATGACCGTGTCCGTGTCCCCACTCCTGGCAACCATCCGGGAACAGGCCCAGGCACATTTCTCGCAGGCCAAAGGTAGCCACGACTGGGACCACACCTTGAGGGTGCACCGGCTTTGCCGACGCATCGGTGCAGCCGAAGGGGCGGACCTGCTGGTTACGGAAGCAGCCGCCTACCTCCACGACATCGGCCGTGGGCACCAGGACCGGGCCAACGGTAGACTCTGCCACGCGGAAAAAGGCGCCGCCATGGCCCGGGAGATGCTGGCAGCCTGCCCCCTGGCCGACGAACGCAGGGAGAACATCATCCACTGCATCGCCGCCCACCGGTTTCGCCGGGGCGACCATCCCCGTACCGTGGAGGCCAGGGTACTGTTCGATGCGGATAAGCTGGATGCCATCGGTGCCGTGGGCGTGGCCCGGGCCTTCCTGTTTGCCGGCGAACTGGGCGCCAGACTGCACAGCCCGGAGATGGACGTGGCTCAGGCACCGGCCTACTCCATCGACGACACGGGATACCGCGAATACGTAGTTAAACTCTGCAAAATCCGGGACCGCATACTTACCGTCACCGGCCGGCGTCTGGCCGACGAACGACACCGGTTCATGGCCGGATTTTTCGACCGGTTCCTGGAAGAATACGAAGGAGAAAGGTGACGGTTTCGTAAAAGATCCGATATCCGCGTTACGCTTCACCCTTCGTCACTGCGGCGTACGACAAGTACGCCTCATTCCTCAGGGTTCGCAAGCCTTGATCTCGGACCTTTTACGAAACCGTCCGAATCAGAACGTTTCATAATTTCACAAAAGGTGAATCGACATGACCATGAACAAGGTAGAGAAAATTGACGACCGGGTCCGCGTGAACCACGTGCTGCTCAGCGTTTCCGACAAGAGTGGGCTGGAGACCTTTGTTCCCCGGCTGCTGGCGATCAACCCCGGCATACGAATCTTTTCCACCGGCGGCACCTTTGCCCGGATTCGGGAGATACTGGGCGAAAAAGCTGACAGCTGCCTCACTCAGGTGGCCGACTATACCGGCCAGCCGGAGACTCAGGGCGGACTGGTGAAAACCCTGGATTTCAAGATTTACCTGGGGCTTCTCACCGAAACCTACAATGATGCGCACCAGTCCGATCTGGAACGAACCGGGGGCGTACCCATTGACATGGTGGTGGTGAATCTCTACCCGTTCAAAGAGACCATTGCCAAAGCCGACGTCACACCGGAGCAGGCCCGCGGCAACATCGACATCGGTGGACCATGCATGATCCGGGCGTCGGCCAAAAACTTCATCCGGGTCGCATCGGTGGTGGATCCCGGCGACTACGGGCAGATTGTCGAGGAGATGGCTGCAGGCAAGGGGAGCATCGCCCTGGCCCTGCGCTACCGGCTGGCGCGCAAGGCTTTCGCCCACACCGCCGCCTACGACACGGCTATTGCCGGATATCTGTCCGACACCGCTTTCGCGGCTGTCGAGAAAGAATACCAACTGCAGGATCGTTGATTTTGTTGAGTTGGTTGGGTTCGTTGGGAGCGTTGGGAGCGTTGGTGCTCGTCCCAGACCCGGATAAAGCGGAAATAACAAATCGCAAGCACCACCTAATCTTAAAATTGGGTCAAATAAATCCCAAATTGCAATATCCAAAAATCAAACAAGGATGAATGCCCTTTCTTCAAGAGCACAAGGTTTGTAATTTTGAATTTGACTCTTGTTATTTATTTGGAATTTGGTTTTTGGTTATTGTGATTTATTCTACCAAGGAGAATTGCCATGCCTGAAGATCTGAAAAAAATGTACCGTACCATCATGGACGACCATTTTCCTCCGAAAATGGAGATCAGCTTTGTGGATCAGGACCGGCGGCAGACCCTGTTCTACGAAAAGGTGACCTGGACCATCGACGCTGTTCAAAAGGGGCTGCGCTATGGGGAGAACCCCGGCCAGGAGGCAGCCCTGTACCGCATGGTCAACGGCAACCTCGTACTCGGAGAGACCGAGACCCTCCAGCCCGGCCAGTACCTGGCATCGGACATCGAACTGCTCCAGTCCGGCAAACACCCGGGCAAGACCAACCTCACCGATGCAGACAATTCTCTCAACATCCTGAGGTATTTCACAGACCGGCCCACCGCGGTGATCGTCAAGCACAACAACCCCTGTGGCGTCGCCCAGGCCGAAACGCTGGAGCAGGCCTATGTCAAAGCCAACCTCGCCGATCGGGTGGCTGCTTTCGGCGGCTGCATCGCCGTGAACCGCAGCGTGGACAAGGCTGCCGCCGAAGCCATTTGCAGTCAGTATGCCGAAGTGGTCGTGGCACCCGATTTCGAGCCAGGGGTCATGGAGGTCTTCTCCCGCAAGAAAAACCTGCGGGTGATACGTATCGGCAACATCAACAGGCTTCAGGATTTCGTCGGCAAACGCTGTGTGGAATTCAAGAGCCTCATCGACGGCGGGATCATCGCCCAGTGGTCCTTTGTACCCCAGGCACGCACCCGGGCCGACCTGAAGCCCGCCCGGTGCGAGGCCAACGGAAAAGTTTATCAGACCAACCGGGCGCCCAGCGACCGGGAGGCCGAAGACCTGCTCTTCGGCTGGCTGGTCGAGTCAGGCGTAACGTCCAATTCGGTGCTCTATGTCAAAGATCTGACCACCGTGGGTATCGGCACCGGGGAGCAGGACCGGGTCGGCGTGGCGGAGATCGCCCGGGACAAGGCCTACCGCAAATTGGCCGACCGCTATAGCTTCGAAGCCTGGCAGACGCCCTACAATGAACTGAGCGATCCGGATCGCAAAACGGAGATCGACGGCCGCGTGGCAGCCGAAAAAGGCGGGCTCATCGGTGCATCCATGGTCAGCGACGCATTCTTTCCTTTCCGGGACGGCGTGGATGTGGGTATCCGTGAAGGTATCACCGCCGTGGTTCAACCCGGCGGATCGAACAACGACTACCAATCTATCGAGGCATGCAACGCGTCCGATGTGGCCATGGTCTACACTGGACAGCGCAGTTTCAGGCATTGAAGATCATTTTCTTCTTCCAAACCCTTGTTTCATGCGGTTTCGCTGTTGACACGGCCAAAGAATTACTGTAATGCCAAAAATTAAGTATAACTATTAGGTTACTATCTCACACCCATCAAAGGAGGAAACGATGACAAAAGCTGAATTAGTTGAGAAAATGGCAGTAGACTCTGGCATCACCAAAGTCGCCGCTGCCGCCGCGCTGGATTCCTTTACCGCCAACGTTGCCAAAGCCTTGAAGAAAAAGGACGGTAAAGTGACCTTGGTGGGTTTCGGAACCTTCATGAAAGTTCGCCGCAAAGCCCGCAAGGGACGCAATCCACAGACCGGCGAAGTGATCAAGATCAAAGCCGCCAACGTGGTAAAGTTCAAACCGGGAAAAAAATTGAGAGACGCCGTTTAATTTCCCGCCCCATCGATTTTTAAAGGCGGCCTGCCGGTTCAGATGAAACCGGCAGGCCGCCTTTTTTATTCTTTCATAACCCGGCTGAATACGGCCAGCGCCCGCTGAACATCGGCCGGGGCCACATGGTAGTTGAGCACCGCCCGCATCTGATCCGTTGCTGTCGGCAGCACACGAACCCCTTGCGCGCCCAGTTGCGCCACCATCGTCGGTGCGTCCAGCCCGTGTTTCGCCACACGGAAGTAAACAATATTGGTCGCAATAGCGCCGGGATCGATCAGCAACCCCGGGATTTCCGCCAACCCCACGGCCAGGGTCTTTGCATTGACGTGGTCCTCGGCCAGCCGGTCCACCATCTCGGTCAGTGCCACGATGCCGGCGGCAGCGATGATGCCCGCCTGTCGCATGCCGCCCCCCACGGATTTGCGCATTCTTCTCGCCCGGGCGATGAAGGCCTCATCACCGCAGACAACCGAGCCCACCGGTGCGGCCAGCCCCTTGCTCAGGCAAAAGGTCACCGAGTCAGCCGGTGCAGCCAGCTCGGCGACATCCACACCCATGGC
This sequence comes from uncultured delta proteobacterium, assembly GCA_963697405.1. Classification (GTDB taxonomy): domain Bacteria; phylum Desulfobacterota; class Desulfobacteria; order Desulfobacterales; family Desulfosarcinaceae; genus Desulfosarcina. The sequence goes on from CAVONY010000011.1 coordinate 123,511, forward strand.
TACCGCAGCATTGAAGATACGGGCGCCGTCGATGTGAAGCTTCAATCCATGCCGTTTGGCCAGCCGTTCCACTGCCGTCGTATAGGCGGGTTGCAGGGGCGTCCCACTGCAGCGGTTGTGGGTGTTCTCCAGTATGACCAGCCGCGATCTCGGGAAATGCACATCATCGGGGCGGATGGCCGCCTCGATCGTCTCCAGAGCAATGGTGCCGTCCGGTTCGTTGGCAAGGGTCCGCGGATGGATGCCACCCAGGGCGGACGCCCCGCCCTGTTCGTAGAAGAACACGTGGGACTGGTCACCCAGGATCGTCTCGTCACCCCGACCGCAGTGGGCCAATTGGGACACCAGATTGCCCATGGTCCCCGACCCCACCATTAGAGCGGCGCGCTTTCCCAGCCGCTGGGCCGCCATCTCTTCCAGACGGTTGACGGTGGGGTCTTCCTTGAAGACATCGTCCCCCACCTCGGCCCCTGCCATGGCTTTTCTCATGGCCGCGGTGGGCCGGGTGATCGTGTCCGATCTCAGATCGATGATGTCCATGGGTGAAGTTATCCTTTTTGTAGCTGGTTACAGTTTACAGTTCACGGTTCACGGTTTTATATAGTCATCCGCTGCAGTCTGTTTTTTCATAACCGTCAACCGATAACCGTAAACGCTTCTCGCCTTCCATCAAACTTCCGCCTAACGACTCGCGCCTTGCAACTTGCGACAGATCAGCTCAAAGAAACTGGTTGACGGTTCACAGTTGACGGTTGACGGCCAAAAAAAGTACGTTGTTTATTCGTGCAATTGGAAACAGGTCTGCTTTTGAGGCCTTCATCTTAAACTTTTAGATCGTTAATAGCGATTTGGGCGTTTGCTGGTTGGGATCTTAAACCGTTAACTGTCAACCGACAACCGTAAACGCTTCTCGCCTTCCGCCGTAACGACTTGCGATAAAAAAGCCGTAAACGGTTATTCTTTTAGAATGATGATTGGAACTCCTTTCTTCAAGATCCGATCATAAGGCTTGGAATTTTGAATTTGGGTTTTGTGATTTATTTGTTATTTGTTTTTTGACTTTTGTAATTTATTCGCTATTTGTCTTTCTTATTTAGCCGAACCTGAATCGCATTGGCGTGCGCACCGAGTCCTTCGACGGTGGCCAGGCAGATGATATCACGGGCCTCTTTCCTGAACGCCGCCGGCGAATAGCGGATCAGACTCGTTTTTTTCATGAAGTGGTCCACCGACAGGGCTGAAGAAAACCGCGCTGTGCCGGCGGTCGGCAGCACATGGTTGGGGCCGGCCATGTAGTCCCCCACCGGTTCAGGCGTGTAGGGTCCCAGAAAAATGGCGCCGGCATTTCGGATTTTAGGCGCCACATCCATGGGTTCCGCCACCTGGAGTTCCAGATGTTCGGGGGCGATGTGATTGGCCAGTTGGATGGCGACGTCCAGATTCTCCACGACCATGATGACACCAAAAGCGGACAGGCTCTTCCGGGCGATGTCGGCGCGGGACAGGGCCTCCAACTGAATCTCAACCGCCGCTTTCACCGACTGGGCCAGTTCTGCAGAATCCGTGACAAGGATGGCTGACGCCAGGGGATCGTGCTCCGCCTGGCTGAGAAGATCGGCAGCGACAAATTCAGGATCCGCCGTTCCATCGGCGATAACCAGTATTTCGCTGGGCCCGGCGATCATATCGATGCCCACCGTCCCGGCGACGATTTTCTTGGCCAGCGTGACGAAGATGTTTCCGGGCCCCACAATGACGTTGACTGTGGGCACGGTCTCCGTACCGTAGGCCAGAGCGCCGATGGCCCAGGCGCTGCCCACTTTGTAGACAGCATCTACGCCGACCTTTTTGGCCGCCACAAGAAGATGGGGCGCCACCTCCCCCGAGGGCATGGGTGGGGTGACCATCACCACTTTTGGCACACCGGCAATTTTGGCCGGAATGGCTCCCATGAGCACCGAGGAGACCAGTGGGGTATCGCCGCCCTTGCCGCCCGGCACATAAACGCCGGCGGCATCGACAGGATTGACCATCTGCCCGAGAAAGGTACCCGGCCGTCGGGTGTCTATCCACGATTTGGGCAGCTGTTGACGGTGAAACGCGTCGATCTGCGCAGCGGCACGGTTAAGCGCCTGCATGAACGCCCGGTCCACCTTGGTGCGGGCTGCCGCCATCTCTTCGGGGGTGACCGCGAGCGTCTCGATGGTCATAGGGGGCGCATCGAACGCCTGGCAGTATCGAATCAACGCACTGTCCCCATTGCGCTTGACGTCGTTGAGGATCCGCGTGACGGCCTGGACATCGGCTTTCCTGAAATCGATACCCCGGCCAATGATGGTCTTCATTTTTTTATCGGCAGCGGCAGATGGGTAGCGTAGGATTTTCATCGCATCATTTCCTTTCTCCTGATAGTCGTATTGATGAACACGACCACTAAGTTGCCCTCCTTTATGGCGGATTGGCGGAGTTTGTCAATAGAAGCGGAGGACGGGACCAATCCGGGCGTTCGCTGGAGGGTATCGATTTGCAGCCGTCAGGGGCCAACTAAATAGTCGCTGAACTGCAATCATTATATATTTGATGTTACCAGTTGACAGATTGGTTTTCATCTGTAGAAATATGGCGTCAATTAACCGGTGTCGGCGTGAAACCCGTTTCGTCACCGGCCCCCCCCGAGACATTCCAAATGGAGGTTATTTACGATGAAAGCGGACAGAATCCACAATTTCAACGCCGGACCGGCGGCTCTGCCTCTGCCGGTATTGGAAGAGATCCAGGAGTCCTTTCTCAACTTTGCCGGTTCGGGCATGTCGGTCACCGAAATCAGTCACCGGTCGAAATGGTTCGACGATGTAATCAATGACGCCGTGACCCGGGTCAAGCGAATCCTGAAACTGGACGACCGCTTCCGGGTGCTTTTTCTCCAGGGCGGCGCCAGCATGCAGTTCTGCATGGTTCCCATGAACCTGCTGGGCGCCGGTGATTCGGCTGACTTCGTCAACACCGGCACGTGGTCCACCAAAGCCATCAAGGAGGCCACGCTCCAGGGCAGATCCATCAACGTGGTGGCATCTTCCGAAGACCGCAACTTTTCCTATATCCCCCGGTCAATCGCTTTCAACGCCGATGCAGTTTACGCCCACATCACCTCCAACAACACCATCAAGGGCACCCAATGGGCGCAGTTTCCAGAGACGGGTGGCGTCCCCATCGTGTCGGATATGAGTTCGGACATCTTCTCCAGGCCGCTGGAGATGGACAAGTTCGGGATGATCTATGCCGGCGCCCAGAAAAACATGGGACCGGCCGGTGTATGCCTGGTGATCATTCGCGACGACCTGCTGGCCCGCAGCCCCAAAGACATTCCCACCATGCTGCGCTACACCACCTATGCCGAAAAGAACTCCATGTACAATACGCCGCCCTGCTTTGCCATCTATACGGTTCAGCTGGTGCTCAAATGGCTTGAAGAGACCATCGGCGGATTGGATAAAATGGCGGCGTTGAACCGCAAAAAAGCCGGCCTGCTGTACGACACCATGGACCGAAGCGGCTTTTATAAGGGAACTGCAGAAACGGAGAGTCGCTCGCTGATGAACGTCACCTTCCGCCTGCCCAGTGAAGACCTGGAAAAAGCCTTCGTGGCCGAAGCGATGGAAAACGGGTTGGGCGGTCTGAAGGGACACCGCAGTGTGGGCGGCTGCCGCGCATCCATTTACAACCCGACGCCCCTGGCAGCCGTGGAAGCGCTGGTGGATTTCATGAAGGGTTTTCAAAGCAGACACGGATAAACATCACATTCCCGACAATCCTTTTCACCCATAGGGTTGAACAAGGTTGTCGGGCTTTTGTTTGCGTTGCACCTGCCGTTATCGGTTGGCCTTTCCGCGCCTTTCCCGCCCCATTCCCCAGTGGGTGAAAAACCGACGAAAACAGGCTATAATCACCGGTATGCAGATTGGCCGCACCCCGGCTGTCATTTTTGGTTTTTCTTGACATTACCGGCGAACACTCATAATTACAGTAACAGTTTACCGTTTTTTCCCATCTATCGTAGAGATTACCATCAGACCGTCGATCGCTTTTTTAAAACCAGTCGCATATGGACAGGAGGGACGCTATGGACAAAATTCTGAGAATCAACATGAGTGCCCAGGGAGGACCGGCCGTCACGACAGAAGCCTTGGGATCCTATGCCGGTTTGGGCGGCCGCGCAATGACCTCGACGGTCATTGCCAAGGAAGTGCCCCCCACCTGCCACCCTTTAGGAAATGCCAATAAACTGGTCATCGCGCCGGGCCTGCTCAGCGGATCGGCCGCGGCCATGTCCGGGCGATTGAGCATTGGCTGCAAGAGCCCGCTTACCGGCGGCATCAAAGAGGCCAATTCCGGTGGACAGGCCGCCCAGGTGATGGGACGGCTGGGCTACGCGGCCATTATCCTCGAGGGCCAGGCGACAGGAGACAGCTGGTACAAGGTCTTTATCAACAAGGACGGTGTCAAGGTCGAATCCGCAGCCGATCTTAAGGGGTTGGGCAACTACGCCACCGTGGAAAAACTGGTCGCCCAGTACGGCAAGAAGGCTGCCTGCATCAGCATCGGCCAGGCCGGTGAAATGAAGATGTCCGCCGCCTCCATCGCCGTCAGCGACATGGAGCAGCGGCCCACCCGCCACGCCGGGCGCGGGGGTGTCGGTGCCGTCATGGGGTCCAAGGGAGTCAAGGCCATCGTCCTGGACGACGAGGGCACGAAAATGCGCACACCGGCCGATCCCGAAAAATTCAAGGCCGCCAACAAGGCTTTTGCCGAGGGCCTGCGCAAGCACCCGGTCACCGGCGAAGGATTGCCCGCCTTCGGCACCAATGTGCTGACCAACGTGGTCAACGAGGCTGGTGGTTACCCCACGAACAATTTCCAGACGGGCCAGTTTGCCGGCGCATCCAACATCTCCGGCGAAACCCAGGCCGCAATGGAGAATGAGCGCGGCGGGGAAGGCTCGGCCACCCACGGCTGCCACCGGGGTTGCATCATTCGCTGCTCCGGAACCTTCTATGGCAAAAACGGCAACTTCATCACCAAGCAGCCCGAGTACGAAACCGTCTGGGCCCACGGCGGCAACTGCGGCATCGACGATCTGGATGTGATCGCCCAACTGGACCGCATGGATGACGATTTCGGCGTGGACACCATCGAAATGGGCGCCACCATCGGTGTGGCCATGGAGGCCGGCCTGGCCAAGTTCGGTGACGGCCAGGCAGCAATCAAGCTGGTCCAGGAAGTCGGCGACGGCACACCGTTGGGCAGAATTCTGGGCAATGGTGCCGCGGTCACCGGCCAGTGTTTCGGCGTGGAGCGGGTGCCCGTGGTCAAGCGCCAATCCATGCCCGCCTATGACCCCCGGGCCGTTCAGGGTATCGGCGTGACCTACGCCACCACCACCATGGGGGCCGACCACACCGCCGGCTACGCCGTGGCCACCAACCTGTTGGGTGTAGGCGGCAGCGTGGATGCCCTCAAACCCGAGGGACAGGTGGAGTTGTCCCGGAACCTGCAGGTTGCCACCGCGGCTATCGATTCCACCGGCATGTGCCTGTTCATCGCCTTTGCCATACTGGACCAACCGGACACCTTCAATGCGCTGGTGGACCTGGTGGGCGGCTTCCTCGGCCAGCCGATGACCGCCGATGACGTGACAGCCCTGGGAAAATCAGTGTTGAAGAACGAGCGCGCATTTAACCAGGCCGCCGGCTTCACCGCCAAGGACGACCGGCTGCCCGATTATTTCAAGAATGAGGCCCTGGCGCCCCACAACGTCACCTTCGGCGTCACGGATGAGGAATTGGACACCGTCTTCAACTGGTAGAACGGTTTGTTGAAGCGGTTGACACAGAAATGAACGGGGAGGTCCGCAAGGGTCTCCCCGTTTCTTTAACGATGACCCGGAGAAACACCCATGATCCGACTCCACCTGAGTGTCGACGCGTCTGGTGTCCCCCTGTTCTACTCACTGTTCGAGAAAGGTGTCGTCCTGTCCACGAGAACCGGGTGCACCCTGCGGGATTTTCTATGCGGCCAGTTGGGCCTCTCCGACGAGTACCTCGACCAGCGGGTCCAGACCCTGTTTCTGGATGCCCGGCCGGTGGACGATGTGGATACGGCAGTGGTCCGGGACGGGTCGATTCTGGCCCTGAGTGCGGCCATGCCCGGAATACTCGGCGCTACCATGCGCAAGGGCGGACGATACGCCGCCTTTCGAAAGAACATCTCAGAGCATGGCGATGCATGCGGCATCTGCGCGACCTCGGGACGGGTCACGGTCAAGCTGTTCAACATGGTGGCCACGGAGGTTGGCGGTGGTCTGCTGGAAGCAGGTATCGAGGTGGCGGGTGGTGATCTTCAGCGGATTGCGGATCGTTACCCCGACAAGTTGAACCGCAGCATCCAAAGCGCCCGGATGGACGATCGTGCGGTCACCCCGGACACATCTCTTTTCTCGACGTTGTCGGAAGAGCGGGTATTGCTGTCGGTCAGCATCGCCGGGTAAAAAATGTATCCAACTG
>CAVONY010000012.1:0-48431 GCA_963697405.1 uncultured delta proteobacterium
GGTACAGTAAATATTATCCTATGCAGTCATCGTTAACACGGAACAAAACATCTTCCGAATTGTTGTCGCAACATCAAACCAGACCAATTCATTCACCTCCCATGCTAAAACCGCTCAACTTGAATCGAAGAGCTTTGTGTTTAACTTAAATTTACCTTCAAATTTTATTAGTCGTTTATCAATTGAGCTATAGGCTAAAGACGCTGCCATCGAAAAGGAGATCGTCATGGCGGAGGATCGGGACAAGAAAAACGAACGCATTCAATTGGCCAAAAAGATCGGCCTGATTGTCGCGGGACTGTTCCTGCTCTACGTGATAATCGGCTTTACGGTCGTTCCACCGCTGCTAAAGCCCCAATTGGAAGAACAGTTATCCGGCCTTTTGGGCCGCAAGGTCACCATTGCCGAGATCGAGCTCAATCCTCTGGTCCTCTCGGCGACGATATCTTCGTTCACCATTCATGAGGTCGATGGTCAACCCTTCGCCGGATTCGAAACGCTATACGCCAACGCCCAATTGTCATCTATCTTTAGATGGGCGCTCACGGTCAAGGATATCCGTGTTCAAGGCCCCTTCGGCGTGCTGAAGCTGTTGCCGGGGAATAAGTTAAATATCGACGATATCCTGGCCAAATTAAGCGCTCCCAAAACGGAAACGGAAGAAAAGGTGGATGCCGGTATCCCGCGTGCCATCATCGAAAAGTTTCTAGTCATGGACGGCAGAGCAGTCGTCGAGAATTTGTCGGGGGAGGAACCGATCCGGGAGGAACTGACCCCCATTTCCTTCACCATAAACAACCTGAGCACGTTGGAGGGCCGTCAGGGCGAATACCGTTTTAACGGTGTGGGGCCTATGGGCGGGCAATTTGAAATCGACGGGCAAATCACGGTCAATCCGGTTAGTGTTAAGGGCAACTACACCATCAACGATACTCGGCTCAGCCACTACTGGGAACATCTCATGGAGCATGTCTCCTTTCAGATCATCAGCGGCACCACGGATATGTCCGGAAGATACACCGTTGATATCGTCGATGGCCAGCTTAAGGCGAGGCTTGAAAACGGCGCCTTTGAACTCGACGATTTCAAACTGATGGAAAAGGGCAAGAATGAGGTGCTGATCGGCTTACCGACCCTTTCCATCCGAGGCATCACCGCTGATCTGAGCGCCCGTGAAATTAAGGTTGATCGAATACAGACGGCCGACGCCGCCTTCAAGTCCTGGGTGGCCACGGATGGCACCTCGGAGTTGCAGAACCTGTTTCAGCCCGATATCGAAAAACTTATGGCGATTAAGGGGGAGACAGACCCAGCGACCAAGGCAGCTACCACCGAGGCCGCCCCCTGGGAAGCGACGGTCAATCATGTCGAGGTAAAAAACTGGCAATTCACCATCGATGCCCAAACCGGCGAAGAACCGATCCGCGAAACCGTGACCATCAATGCGTTGACCGTGGACAATCTAAGCACCAAGGCGAATCAGCGGGGAACCTACGCCTTCGACGGCACCGGACCCAGCGGCGGGACCTACCAATTGAACGGCGAGATGACCGTCAAGCCGGTGTGGGCCCAGGGCAGCTATTCCCTTTCGAATATCACGCTGAGCCACTTCTGGGAACACATCAAGGACCATGTTTCTTTCCAAATCGTCAACGGCTCGACCAGCGCATCTGGTGCGTTCACCATGGCCATCGATGATGGCGAGCTCAGCGCCCGACTGGAAAACGGTGCCACCACGCTCAACGGTTTCGAACTGGTCGAAAAGGACAAAAAGGAGGTGCTGATCGCGTTGCCCGCCTTCTCCATAAAGGGAATTGGTGCCGATTTGCAGGCCCGCGAAATAAACGTTGAACTGATTCATACGACGGATGGCCGAATTCAATCCTGGCTGTCGCCGGAAGGGACATTCGAGCTCCAGCGGCTCTTCCTGCAGGATCTCGAAAAACTAATGAAGAAGAAAAAGACCGAGGAACCTGAACTTGAACCGGCCATCGCTCAACCCTGGCAGGTGGCGCTCAAGAAAATGGAGGTTAAAAACTGGGGACTGACTTTCGAGGACCGGACCCTGACCCATCCGGCAAAGCTGTCAGCCGACAACATCGATGTGGTCGTGGAAAATCTAACCAATAAAAAAGACAAGACGGCTACACTCGGCGCTACCATGCGGATCAACCAGGCGGGGGATGTCAAGATCAAGGGAAAGGCGGGCATTGTTCCATTGCAGGCCGATCTGAACGTGGTTACCACTAAAATTGCCCTGAAGTCCTTTCAACCCTATATCGGCGACGCCGTCAATGCCCAAATCGCCTCCGGAACCACCAGCTCTAAAGGCCGCATTCGATACCGGGGGAAGGATGCCCAACCGCAGATTCGGTACGAAGGCGATTTAAGCGTCGACGATGTGGAAATCCAGGACCGCGGCCAAACCGAAGACTTCATCACCCTGGCCCAACTCAAAACCCGTGGGATCGGGCTGGAACTGCGTCCAAACAAATTGAATGTTTCTCAGGTTCTCATCGACCGGCCCCATGCCCGGGTCACCATCGACGAAGCCGGAGTGGTCAATGTGGTCAATGCCTTCGCCCCCGTCGAGAAAGAGAGGAAGCAAGAAGAAGGGAAAGAGGATTTGCTGAAACGCCTTGTCAATTTCCTTATCCTGCAATTCAAGGGCCCCATGCCGATGAATGTTGACCGGGTTGAACTCAAGACGTTTACCAGCGATTTTGTTGATGCGTCCATTTCACCATCCTACGAGATGCATCTGGAGATCGCTGACGCCACGGCCGCGGGCTTATCCTCCGACCCGTCCTCTAAGGCCGATTTCAAGTTCAATGGCAGCATTGACGAGAAAGCCACTCTCGAGGGATCGGGTCAGATGAACCCGATGAATGCGCTGCAGTACAGCAAGGTGGATGTGTCATTGAAGGATTTTAGGTTAAACTCGGTCTCGCCCTACTCGGGAAAATTCATCGGCTTCAAAATCGACCAGGGAACCCTGCATACGGAAGTGAAATACCAGGTAGCCAATGAGGAGGTCGACGGCAACAACATCATTACTATTGACCAATTGGAGCTGGGCGAACGGGTTGACAGTCCCGATGCCCTAAACCTGCCAATCAAGCTCGGTGTGACGCTGCTGAAGGATAGCGAGGGTCGCATCAAAGTCCAGGTGCCGGTTGAAGGTAACGTCAAGGATCCGCAGTTCGATTTCGCAAATGCCATCAAAAGTGCGCTAACGGGCACCATCGAGGATGCCAGCAGCGCACCCTTTGCTGCCATCACTGAGGTCGATGGGTTCAAAGGCGAAGAATTGAGCACGGTTGCATTTGAATTCGGCTTTTCGGAACTGCAGGACCGCGAGATCCAGAAATTAAATGCCTTGGCAACCTTGTTGAAGGAGAGAGTCGCCCTGACCCTGGGCATCGTGGGTACGGCCGACCGGCGTATGGACAGGACCGCGATCATGGGGGAATCCCCGCAGGAAATCCCTGCTGACGAAGATTCGGCAGCTGATAAAGAAACGCCTGTGGTGGAACCGGTTACCTATCAAGACGTCGACGACGGCCGGCTGGAGCAACTCGCCCAGCAGCGGGCCGAAGCGGTGAGTACCTATTTGATCGATAAAGCCAATGTCGAAGCCAAGCGGATTCGACAGGAACCATTCCAGATCAAACCCGCACCCAATGGTGATAGCGGTTTTGTGGAATTATCCCTGTCGGTCGAATAGAAAACAACCACCATCACTAACACATCAGGCTTTTTAGCACTTGAACGCATCGAACCTTGTTTTGTGCCGGAGCTAAAAGGTATCGTAACGCTAAGCTGAGGATTATTCTGTTGGAGGACAATGATTAGGCAGCCTTCAACGCGTCCCACCCACAACGGCTCAGTTCCGAAAGCAGCTTGCGGTCGTATAGAAAATAGCGTCGTATAATTTTCGGGACACTGAACACCACATGCCGGTGGGGAACAGCCTTGACCACCTCCCGGCAGAGCCACTCGCCGAATTCCGCAACCCGCTTCTGGTGGCAGGATGGACAAAAATGCCGCCTTTTGCACGAAAAGGCTAGCAGGTACTCGTGTCCGCACTCTTCGCACCGGATGCGGGCGAAGCCGTTTTTCAGGACACCGCAGTCCAGGTACCGGTAAATCACCTGGCGAACGTAGGAACGGAAAAACCCGTATGGCCGCTCAAAACGATCTGCATAGACCAGCTCTTCGGCAGTCAATGGTATTACCGACTCCAACGCAGACTGTGCCGCCACCTTTTGAACCGTGCTGACGAGAAACGAAAGGCAGATCACAATTCAGCGCAGACCGATCAATGTCCGTCCCACAATAAAACTTAAATCGCGTCGATCGTTATTCGTAAACCACAGTCCAAAAGCCCTGCCTATCATGTGGGTGTCCCCGTTCGTTTATGTTTCTGAACTAAATGAATAAATATCGATTGGAGGGTCAGAATAGAGGGATATTGCACTGCATGCAAGGTTTCTGGAATGCGTTTCGGACAGGAAATGTTATTTTGACCCTGATAAGGGGGCAATCAGGGGAGCAGAATTCCAGAATAAGGTTCAACCGAAATTGGATAATCATCGATAACACTGGACTAGTAAAATGGCAAATTGTGATCAAATAGCCAAAACATACATCACGAATCGTGAAACGTGGGGTAGCTGCTATATAGTAAATAGAAATACATTTCAGTATGATAGGCCAATAAGCTTCTGGGTATTCTTGAGTGATCAAGCGGGATTGTCTTAAGAAAAAGTGGAAAAGATTCAAATGCCTCATAAATTGAATACGGCAATACGTGTCTCCACCACCAGGTGGACGGAAATTTGGCTACCAAGCCAGCGTGTTTAGAAACCCCAATTTAGAGGTTATTAAAGTCAACTTGCCGGTTATCATCAGTATTCCTAAAAGCACCAATATCGAACCGCTAATCTTTTGGATAAGACCCATATACTTTTTGATTTTAGAAAAAATCCTGAAAAATCCTTTCATGGCCACGGTGGTTAACAAAAAAGGAATCCCCAAACCGGCAGAATATACAATCAACAGTCCGACTCCTTTTCCCACCGTGTCCATGGTGGCCGCGTAGGTCAATATAGCAGCAAGTATCGGCCCAACACATGGAGTCCACCCGAAGGCAAAGGCTGCTCCGAGCAATGGCGCTTTAAAAGGACCCAGCTTTTCTGCTGGCAGGTCAATTTGCTTTGTCGTCAGCATGAAACCAAATCTGAACAGACCGATCTGCTGAAGTCCAAAGATTATAATAACAACACCAGCGATACTTACTAGTAGCGGAAGCCTTTGGATTAAAAATCCGCCCAACCATGTCGCAGATGCTCCCAACACTACAAAGACAGCAGAAAAACCAAGCACGAACATTAGGGAGTTAAGCATAGCTGGAGCCATTTTTTTATCTGTAGCGCCATGGCCGGTCATGTCGTCAATAGAGAGACCAGACACAAATGCGATATATCCAGGGATAATCGGAAGCACACATGGAGACAGAAATGACAAAAGCCCTGCCGAAAATACAATTAGCAATGATAATTCCGGTTGCATGGTTAATAATTTTCCTTGATTTCAGATTCTATTAATTCCTTCAACTGATCGTAACCAAATGTAGTAAGGGGTTTACCATTTACAAAGAATCCAGGCGTCTTCCTGACATTGAGAGTTTTGGCATCTGCGCGATCCTGTTCGATAAGTTTTGCAATTTCAGGGTCATTCATATCAGTTCTAATTTTTTCTAAATCGAGCCCCGCTTGCGGTAGGAACTTCCATATTAATTGGGGCTGTGGATTATGATGGCTTGCCCAGTAACGTTGCGTTTGGAACATTATTTCCAAAGTCTCCCAGTATTTTCCTTGTTTTCTTGCCGCCTCAAGAATCTTGACAAAATAATCTGCACCCTCATGAAAAGGGGCATATCTGACGACCAGTTTGATTTTATCCTGGTTGTCTGCCATCAATTTTTTAACCAATGGGTGAAATGCGCTGCACGTTTCACATGCAGGATCTGAGAACTCTACAAGATAGACTTTGGCATCGTCGCTGCCAAGCGTCGGGGAATGTTTTCTAACAAAGGTCGAAGCATTTTCCCGAGCCAGAAATCCGTATTTTTCAGTTTGCTGGTTTTTATAGATATAAACTCCGATCACAAAAACAAGAATAAGAAAAACACCCGATAAGATTACAATATGTTGTTTTTTCATTTTGAAACGTTCCTCCTTAATATAAATAATAATGCCGCTATAATCGAAAAGGATATCAGCGAAAGCATTGGAATTGTTAAAAAACCGAACAGGTCAAGGTAGGTTTCGGAACATGAAACGCCCTGGCTGCAGGGTTGTATACTCTCAGGAATGTAGCCGGAATAAAGAAGGTAGTGATAAAATGCGAAACCCCATCCAACCAAAGATAATGGCAGGGCGTATTTGATAATGCTTTTATCGAAAGGAAATAGCCCGACTATAAAAATTATTACCAATGGGAACATGAAAATTCTTTGATACCAACACAAAGCACAGGGAGGGAATTCCATTATTTCGCTGAAAAACAAGCTCCCTAATGTGGAGACACTGGCTATTAGCCAGCAAATGAAAATGATAGCCCAATTTGAATTAGACGTTTTTGCTAAATTTATCATCTTTGCTGCTTCCACTAAATGAGAAATATTCATAATTCTAAATATAGCGCCCACCGATGCGATCTCTTGGTGATTGCTATTTGCTCTTAATTAAATTTCGAAAAAAACGAATCGCTTCAGGAGATGCCCAATCCCTTGGGCCTATAATTTTTTCTACAATACGCCCGTTCTTATCAATGATCAGGCTTTCAGGAACACCAGTTGTCTGATAGAGACTCTTAATGGCTCCGTTGGTATCGGTAAGCGTATGGAAACTCAGCTTGTGCTTTTCCATAAAAGGGGCCACATCTTGGATTCCAGTGGAGTCAATACTGACTGCTAAGATCTTGAAGTTTTCGTTCTTCAACTCTTGATGGAGCTTTTCCATAGACGGCATCTCTTCCACGCAGGGAGGGCACCAAGTTGCCCAGATGTTTAAGAGGACCACTTTGCCCTTGAAATCAGATAGGCTGACATCATTTCCGGCAAGGTCCGGTAAGGTGAAGTCCGGAGCCGGCGCACCTTTTTTTAGCGGAGTCGTTCCTGATAGGTTGAAAGAAGTATCTTTGGTTTGAAGCAAGACGATGACCCCAACACCGACAATAATCATTACGATCAACAAAATGGATTGAGGGTTTATCCTGCGGACATTTTGAGTTTCTTCTTTCATTTTATAAGTTCCCGTTCGTTCATCGTTATGATGTTTCTTGATTTGGGTTTAGTCGCAGTTGGAAAACCCTGAAACGGCCATCAACCTGAACCGTAGCTGTGCAATCCGGGCAGATAATTCACACCAAAATAAGTGAACAGCACAGCATGGGTGACGTTGAAGCAGGTGGTCAGGTTGCGGTCGATGGATTGGTGCCACTCCCGGGGCGACAGCTGCGCCAGGTGAATCATGGCCTCGGGATCGCTCACCTGGGACATGCCGGCGTTGTTGACCAGGATATCGATGCGGCCAAACTGGCTGATCACATCGTCTACCAGGGCGCGGGTCTGATCCATGCGGGTCAGGTCGGCCGTTCGAGCAACGGCCCTGCCCCCCGATGCCTCAAGGGTTGCCTGCCGTTTGAAGATCCGGTCGGTGGTTGAGGTGATGGCCACGCCGGCTCCGCTTTTCATGAGAAGTGCCGCCGTGGCATAACCGATGCCGTGTTGGCTGCCGCACCCGGTTACCAGGGCCACCCGGTTTTCGAAGCGTCGTTCGTTGATGGGCATCGGGGTCTCCAATCCGTTGCGGGCGAAAGACTCAGGAGGCGGCCAGACAGGCGATCTCGCCCATGCATGCGTCCCAGGCCCCGACCAGGCGGTCGATATTGTCATCGGTGGCCATGGGCGGCACGAGCATCATGTTGTGGAACGGCGTGATGATGAACCCCCGGTTGGCCAGGTAGAGGTGGGTGTAATAGATCATGCCCCAATCGAAGGCGGCCTTGGCCTGGCTGCCGGTAGTGGGCGGGTGGGGAATGAGCTGCAGCTCGGCACGGGCGCCGCAGCGCGTGACGCTCCAGGGCAGACGATGGGTCGCGATGGATGCGTCCAGGCAGTCGGCCATTCGATCGGCACCTTTGATCATCCGCTCAAAGGCCGCCGGGGTGGCCACATCCGCAAGGGTCGCCCGCATGGCCTTGACGGCCAGCGCGTTGCCGGAAAGGGTGCCGCCGATACCCATGGGGTCGGAAAGGCCCTTGCGGCCGAAGGAAGCATTGATGCCGTCGGCGATGTCGGCAGTAAACCCGTAGACCGCCACCGGGATGCCGCCGGCAATGCACTTGCCCAGGGTGATGAAGTCCGGCTGCAAGCCGTGGGCCGCGGTGTAGCCGCCGGGCCCGGATGAAAGGGTGTGGGTTTCGTCGATGACCAGATAGGTGCCGTGCCGGGTGCAGGCCTCTCGCAGCCGGTCGTGATAGCCGGGTGCCGGAAGCACCATGCCGCAATTGGTCATCACCGGTTCGGCCAGCACACAGGCCACATCCCGGTGGGCCAGGGCCGCTTCCAGCGCGGGAACGTCGTTGAATTCCACCACCCGCGTCAGGGCGTCCTTGGGAATTCCGGGGTTGATGTCGTATTCGGAGCGCAGGGCCAGACGGCCATCGGGGCCGAGGTGAACCAGGGCCTCATCGACGCTGCCATGGTAGCACTCGTTGAACACCAGAATTTTTGGCCGCCGGGTCAATGTCCGGCAGATACGGATGACATAGCGGTTGGCCTCGGTGGCGGTCATGGCCACCTGCCAGAAGGGAAGCCCGAACCGTTGGCCAAGATCCCTGCCCACCCACAGGGCATCCTCGCTGGGCATCATGGTGGTGATGCCCCTGTGCACCTGTTCCGTTACTGCAGCGGCCGTGGGCGCAGGCGAGTGACCGAACATGGCGCCGGTGTCACCTAAACAGAAGTCCACATAGGTGTGGCCGTCCAGATCGACGATCCGGTTTTCCGTGGCGTGGTCGACAAACAAAGGATAGGCGGTACCCCAATCCCCCATCCAGGGCATGGGAACGCCGTTGAGCAGGCACGCCTGGGCCTGGGCAAACACAGCCTTCGACCGGGGGGTGCGCCTTTCATAGGTCGCCGTTTCGCGATTCATCAGGATGTCGAGTTGGCGGTCGGTGACCATCCGTTGCGGCCGGGTCATGCAATACTCCTTCGTGGCAAGGGTCAGTGGGTCCTGTCAAACGGATCGCCTTGACGGCCAGTGCGCCATCGCCCCTGTCAGGAAGGACCCGAATACGGCGGGAGGATTCGCTGCAGGATGCGGTCGATCACCCCAGTATCAGTCGCTGGGGATCGCACTTGTCTCTTAAAATGGATAGTTCTTTTGCAGATGGCGGCTGGATCTGGGTGGCCTGCGACATGTCCACGGCAAAGCCCATGTTGTCGAGAACATCTTCTTTGCTCACACCCTGGAAACAGCCTTTCAGAACCATCTGCTTGGTTTCCGGATGGAATCCCATGATCGCCATGTTGGTGATCACGCACGAAGGCCCCCCGTCCGGCAGGCCGGCTTTTTTGCGACCGTCAGGCCCGTCGAGCCACCCGGGGCTGGTCAGGTAATCCAAACGGGGAACGAATTTTCGCTTGGCGTGCTGCATGAAGATGATCGTCCGGCTGACGAAGGAGGCCACATCGCAAGCGCCTCCGCTGCCTGAAAACCGAACCGCCGGATGGTGGTAGTCGCCGATCACGGTGGAGTTGAGGTTGCCGTAGATGTCGATCTGGGCGGCGCCCATGATGCCCACCACCTGCCGGCCGGTAAAGCGATTCTGCATGGTGGCGAAAGCATCCGCCAGGCCGCCGTTGACCGACGTGGCGAACATCACCCGGGGATCGCCCACGGCCAATGGGACCTCCTCCAGTTGGGAGTCGATGGCGCCGGTTTCGAAAAAGATCACGCTGTTGGGCGCGCTGATATGCTTGGCCGCCATAGCGGCCAGCATGGAAATGCCCGTCCCGCAGAACACGATGTCTCCGTCGCGGATCTCCCTGGCGGCGGCGACGGCCATCATCTCTCGGCTGGTATACTCGATTTCAGTGGACATGGTTTCCTTCTTCTTTGCCCTCACCTTTTTATTGGGAGGCAGGTCATCTGATTTTCGGTTTACCGTTCAGCGCCCGTTCAGAATGGTTAGATTTTGGTTCAGGCCGAGGCCGCAGCGACCTGGAAACCGCAGGCGGTGCAGCGCACCCTTGAGGATTTCCTAGGAGTGAGAACGAAGGCCTGGGCCGAAAGATGCCCATTTTGGACGAACACTTCAGCGGCGGTCGAGGCCTACCGCATACCCGGTCCGCGGATCGGCCTTTATCTTTTCCAACTGACTGCCGTCGATTCGTGCCACCATATCCTCATGGTTGGTTGACGAGTAGATCTCCGTTTCCAGATAGGTCCGATAGCGGTCGTCGTCCAGCGCCGCCCGCCGGTAGTGGTGCAGGCGGGCCGGGTCATAGTCGTAATGCCGGTAGCAGGCGGTGGGCCATGCCCCCAAGGGGACATGCACCACGGCATCCACGCTGAAGAAAGGGATCTGGTTGCGTTCCGGCGCCCCGCGCAGGAGGTCGTCGTCGACCAGTGTCTCACAGGTGATGATCAGATGTTTGGCGGCCTTGGCCTGCTCCACATCGGCAAAAGGAAGCCCGTTGATGCGGGCGGTCCCTTGCCGGTCGGCGGCCTGCACGTGAATGATGGTGACGTCCGGGTTGATGGCCGGCACCAACACCACCCGCTCGGTGTCACACCAACCGTCGAAGGGGTTGTCCATGACGACCAGCTTGCGGTCGGGAACGCTAGGGTCTGCCTGGCGCACCGTTTCCGAAAAGCCCCACCGGTTGACGATATCCGACCCAAGCGAGGAGCGGGTCGGCAGAAAAGGGACACCCATGGCACCGGCCATGAACCGCAAGGTCATCTGGTAATTGGTGTAGTCCTCGACCGGCAGTTGCCCCGATTCGACCGCTTTGCGGAAACGAATGCAAGTGGAGGCGAACCGACCGCTGCCGGCATAGGCAATCTCGAGCCGGTCCACACAGCCGGCACCGATCAGTTCGTCGACCCCCTGGCCGTTGGAATGGGCGTATAGATGCAGGTGGCGCTTTTTCTGGCGGATGATTTCATACACGGCCGCCATGGGATTTCGGTTGATGGTAAATCCGCCGATGGAGACGTGGGCGCCGTCGGGAACGAACCGGGATACGGCGTCCGTCAGGGACATCAGCTTGTCGCTATTTACATTCATTGATATGTTTTTCCCTTGGGAGATAAATTGTCGTCTTCGGCAGTTAATCCTGAAGCTGTCCCGTGTCGAGCCAACCGCGCAGGCGGTAATAATCGTCGATCAGCTGTTTTAAATCCGTCTCGGTGATCCGACGGCCATCGGGCAGGGCTTCGTTGAGCAGCCGCTTGGGCAACCAGTCGTCCCTCCTGCGCATGCCTTCTCTCAAGTTGAACCGACGGGCACTGTCGGTAACCCGTGCCGCCAGAGCTTGAAGGTCTGCCTTGGGCATCTCCTCACCGGTGGTCAGCGCCATCATGTTGCCGATTTCCTCCCAGGGGTACAGATCGCGGTAAAACCGGCAGAGGATCAGGGTGTCGAAAAGGGTGCAGCGGTCTTCGAAGTCGACGAACATGGCGGCCTTGTCCTCTATCTGGTCAGGATCGATGAGACCGGCCAACTCCGGTTTGTAAAATGTCGTCCGCAAGTGGCAGGCACCCCGGTCGGCGACGGCGTAGGCCAGGCCCATGCCCTTGAGGGCCCGGGGATCGTATCCCGAAGGCTCCAGGCCCTTGACATGAACGGCCAAATCTTCCAATCCCAACTCCTCGCTGGCCGGCCGGATTCCTTCGGCCAGCAGGCCGCCCACATCCTGCCGCAGCACGATTTTTTTGAGCAGTGCGGCGATCTGGTCAGGCTGATTGTAGTCGATCTCCAGATCGATTTTACCCCGTCGCCGGGCTTCTATGGCAAAGGCGGCCAGATTCCCCGAACTCATGGTGTCCAGCCCCAGGCGGTCGCACAGATCGTTCAGGTAGACGATCTCCTCGATTTGATCGATCATGCACAGGCCCCCGAAGGCATATATGGTTTCGTACTCCGGCCCTTCCAGTTTCAAGCCCTGATGGCGTCCCTGCTGGACTTGAACCGATTTGCCGCAGGCCAGAAAACAGGTCCGGCAGGCTTTGGGCTTGGGCTGACAACGATCCTTGATGCTCTGGGCGTTGATGTTCTCGCGTTGCTGCACCACCCCCTGGGACCAGTACCGGCTGGGGAATCCCCCGGCCTTGTTGAGGATATCCACCATCATGGGGGTACCGTGGTTGCGATAGGCCTGGGTGACCGGATGGTCCTTATGGCCCTTGAGCATCTGTTTGGCGTAGTCCTTGAGGCCCTGCAGATCGGCAAAAGGGCGCTTTTGGGCACCGTGAAACACGATGGCCTTGATTTTTTTTGACCCCAACACCGCTCCCATGCCCGTGCGGCCGGCCACCCGCCAGCCGTCGTTCTTGACCACTGCAAAACGGACGCAGTTTTCACCGGCCGGACCGATAACCAGGATACCCGGCGATTTGGCGGCCACCTTTTTTCGTATGGCCGCCTCGGTCTCGAAGGTGTCCAGCCCCCACAGGTCGTCCGCCGCGTGGAAAAAGACCCCCTGATCGGAGATCTCCAGCCACAGCGGACGATCCGATGCACCTTTGATCACATAGGCGTCGAATCCGGCCCGGCTCATGGCGATGGCTGCACTTCCTCCGGAATAGGATTCGCTGTACAGACCGGTCAACGGTGACTTGGCATAAATGCCGTGGCGGCAGGATCCATGCAGGGGGCTGTCCGTAGCCGGCCCCAGGGCCAGCACGAAATGGTTGTCCGGCGAAAATGGATCCACGCCGACGGGGTTGTTGTCCAGCAGCAGCTGGGTGCCCAGCCCTTTTCCGCCCATGCAGGCCCGCAGAAACGTGTCGCTCAACGCCTCTGCCTGGAAGGATCGGTTGCTCACATCGACGGTCAGCCTCTGTTTGAAAAAACCGTACATGACAGGTTTCCTTTTTAGGTTCGATTATGTACTACCGATGATAATTATAGCTGCATCATAAATTATTTTGCTTGAAATGGTAGCTCGTGGTTCAGGCCAAGGCCGCAGCGATTTTAGAACCGGCGGCGCAGCAGCGCTAGGTTGAGGGTTCCAAAATCGTGAGAACATCGGCCTGGGCCGCAAGATGCCTTTTTGGGTAGGATTCTAAGAAATCTCTTCGAGGCTTTCCTCTAAAATCGACAGCCCCTTGTCCAGCTGTTCATCCGTGATCACCAGCGGCATCAAGGTGCGGATGACGTTGCCGAAATTACCGCAGGAAAGCAATACCAGCCCCTTTTCAAAACAGCGGCCCACCAGTGCCTTGGCCTTGTCGGTGGCCGGTTTTTTGGATTCGCGGTCCTCCACCAGTTCCATGGCCAGCATCGGACCTTTGCCGCGGACCTCACCGATGATCTCGTAGCGTTCCTGCATGGCGCTAAAGCGTGTCTGCAGGGTATCCCCCAATAATGCCGCCCGGTCCATCAGACCGTCTTCGAGCAGGATCTCCATGACTGCCAGCGCCGCTCGGCAGGAGACAGGGTTGCCGCCGTAGGTGCCGCCCAGCCCCCCCACATGGGAGGCGTTCATCATTTCGGCACGGCCGATCACCGCGGACAGCGGCATGCCGCCGGCAAAGCTCTTGGCCATGGTGATGATATCGGGGGTCACGCCCCAATGGTCGATGGCAAAGAATTTTCCGGTTCGACCGGCACCGCTCTGCACCTCATCTAGAATCAGGGCGATGCCATGCTTTTCGCAAATGGCTTTCAGTTTCGGGAAATACTCGGGGGGCGGGGTAACGAAACCGCCCTCCCCCTGGATGGGTTCGGCGATCACGGCCGCCGTCTGTTCCGCAGCCACGTGGCTGATGAAAAATTCCTCCAGGTAGTCGGCACAGGCCGTCCCGCAGGCCGGATAGGTCAATCCGAAGGGGCAGCGGTAACAATAGGCGAAGGGCATGCGGTAGACTTCCGGCGCATAGGGTCCGTATCCGAACTTGTAGGGTTTGACCTTGCTGGTCAGGGTCATGCTCAGGAGCGTACGGCCATGAAAGGCGTTCTCAAAACAGATGACCGCAGGTCGTTTGGTGGCGTAACGTGCCACCTTAACTGCGTTTTCCACCGCTTCGGCGCCACTGTTGGCAAACAGGGTCATTTTGGCAAAATCCCCCGGTGCCAGTTGGTTGAGTCGCTCGGCCAGTTCCACATAGGGTTCGTACATAGCCACGTGGAAACAGGTGTGAATGAATTTGCCGGCTTGGTCCCGGATGGCTGCCACCACCTTGGGATGGCAGTGCCCCACATTGTTTACACCGATGCCGCCGGCAAAATCGATCAGTTCGCGGCCGTCGACGTCCACCATGACCGCCCCGTGGGCCTCCTTGATAAATGCGGTGGTGGTGTTGAAGGGGCCCTGGGGAACATGCTGGTTGCGTTTTTCGAGCAGTTCTTGATTTCGGCCTGGCATTGTTTCGACTCCTTTTTATGAAATGATGGGTCAAAATGAACCGGATGTAGCCAACGATCCGCTGGGTGCATCATAAGATGGTAGGAGCAAAAGCCATACCACTCTTTTTAGAGGATGGCGATCAGGAAAAAAGTGGCCATGAATACAGCAGCATGCAGCAAAAACACCTTTTGCATCGATCAAACCGGATAGGGTTGCCCACAAAAGCACGGATCAAAAAATGCAATATTGCATAAATGGGTTTTTACCCCTATATATGAGGGTATGAAAACCCTTGACGCCAACGCGAATGAGCAACTGCCCGCAATAGGCTCACTCTTTTTTTCTACCCGGGTGGACGACCAGGTGGACCGCAACTGGCGTCAGTTTGCCAGAGCACTGCTGGACGCTTCCGAAAATGCCATTTTCGTCCTCGATCCTTCAGGCACGGTGGTCATCTCCAACCGCCGGGTTCAATTGTCACTGGGCCTTTTTCCGGGCAGCCTCCTTCCCAACACGCTTCCCGATTTCTGGCCCCATGCCCGTAAAGTCCTCGAGCAACAGATCAACCTCAGGGGGCTGCCGGTCCAGACCGAAAAGATTTCCTATCTGGCCCGCTTGGCGCCGATGAACTTCAAGGATACCTTCATCGGCGCTCTCTGCGTTCTCGAAGACCGCACGGAACTTGAAAAGACCACCCGCAAGATGCTCTCGTACCAGGAGTTGAACCGGGAACTCGATGCCATTATCGCCTCGAGCGACGACGGATTATGGATCAGCGACGCCAACGGCACCATCCTGCGGATCAATGCGGCTTCCGAACGGCTCAACATGGTGCGCGCCGCCGATGTGGTCGGGCGCAATATCAAAGAACTCGTCGACGAAGGCTATATCGATATCTCGGTCACGCTTAAAGTATTGAAGACCCGTCAACGGGAAAACGTCCTCCAACAGACACGTTCAGGCCGAAAATTGATGCTGACCGGCAATCCGGTTTTCAACTCCAAAGGCGACCTGATTCGGGTGGTGACCAATGAGCGGGACATCACCGAAATCGATGCCCTGCGCGAAAAACTTGAAACCCAGCTGGAGAAGAACGACCGGATCCAGCGGCACATGCAGGAAATGCAGATCGCCGAACTGACATCGGGGCAGATTATCGCCCGCAGCACAAATATCGTCCGTGCCTTCGGACAGGCCCGCAAGGTCAGCCAGGTAGACTCGACGGTTTTGATCCAGGGGGAATCGGGCAGCGGCAAAGGCGTGATTGCCAATCTGATCCACAAATATTCTGAACGAGCCGATCGGCCGATGATTCACGTCAATTGCGGAGCGATCCCCGAATCTTTGGTCGAGAGCGAATTGTTCGGCTACGAAAAGGGCGCCTTTACCGGTGCGACGGACCAGGGCAAACCCGGCTACTTTGAGCTGGCCGACGGGGGCATTCTCTTTCTTGACGAGGTGGCCGAGTTGCCTATTGCATCCCAGGTTAAATTGCTGCGTTTTCTGGAGGACGGCAAGGTAACCCGGGTCGGCGGCACCGTGCCGAAAACCATGGATGTCCGAGCCATTTGTGCAACCCACCGAGACCTGGAACAAATGGTCGAGCAGGGTTTATTTCGGCTGGACCTGTACTATCGACTGAATGTGATCCCCATAACCGTTCCGCCCCTCCGGGAACGCGAGTCATGCAAACTCCCGTTGATTCAGCATTTCATCGCACACTTCAGTACCAGACTGAAGAATGCCATCCCGCCCAGGCTGAGCCGCAGGGCAATGGACGCCCTGTTATCCTACCACTACCCGGGCAACGTAAGAGAACTGATGAACATCTGCGAGCGCCTGGTAGTCCTGGCAGACTCCCCTCGAATCGGTATGGACGACCTGCCCGCCTCCATTACCGCCCGAATTAAAGCCCAGCATGCATGCACGATGGACATGATGAAAGCGGACGAAACGCTGCCCCAAACCATGGCCGCCATCGAACGGCAGCTTATTCTCCAGGCCCTTGAAAATCATGGCACCCAAGCCAAAGCAGCTCGGGTCTTGGGCATCGACCAGTCGACCATCGCCAGAAAATTGAAGCGCACCCTCACGAAATAGCATTTCTGCCCCCCTCGCTATTATGCAAATATGCATCATATTATGCAATATTGCATTGATCCATTCGGCTTTTCCTCATCTCACCGATCATCAATTCGGCGTGATAACACTGATATGAACGTATAATTGACGCACAAACGATTCGATGGTACGGGATTTGCCTCTGTAACCTGACGAAATATCGGATTCATTTTCGATAAAAATTAATTGAATATGCAGTTAAAAATATTTTCGACGACCATGCGAAAAAACCAACGTGCCTCTCTCAGAAAGCCGGATATTCTCGAAAGCTATTACCAGGTGCTCATCCAGGAGGGGCTCGAAGGGGCCTCGATCGGCAAGATCGCCGAAAGAATCGGCATCCATCCCAGCCTGATCATCCACTACTTTAAAAACAAGGAAAATCTGAAGCTGGAACTGGTCGATCTGCTGATCGAAAAATACGAATCCCCCGCCATGATCGACTTCGATCATATCGAGGATGACGAAGAGCGCTTCCATGCATTGATCAGCATGCTCTTCTCTTTCAAATGGAGCCGGACCGTAGATCCGAGCGTGCATTTCGGATTCTACTACCTGAGCTTGAGAAACGAGAAGATCCTGGAGCGATTCCGGGTGATGTTCAAATGGCTGCGTGACTACCTGGCTGAACAGTTGACCGACTTCAACGATAAGGGGGTCATCCAGGTCAAGGACGCAACCCAAGCCGCCGACTATGTTGTCACCCTGATGGAGGGCCTGGAAATCCACAACCAATTCCTGGCCAGCGGCAAGGCGTTCGAACATTTTGCCCAGACGGCCCAGAAAACCCTGGTGCGGGCACTGAAAAACGGCGAATTTTAAAATCAAGACATTTGATCTTGGTTGCGCTTATTGATTCCGTTAGCATTAAAAAAAATTAAACGAACGTTCAATTAATAGTATTTCAACAACCGGTCACCCATCCGGACACCGAACGCCGACCGTTTCGGCGGTCGAACCATTTTAACCAAGGAGCATCGAATGCGAGACTACGACGAGCATTTCAAAAGCGACTACCAGGGAAGAGACATTCAGTCGGCCTATGCCGAGGCGCGCAAGATGGTGGATACCATCCTGACCCCTCCGGACCAGACGCCCCTCGAGGTCCGTCAGGAGATCGCCAGGAAAACCGTGCGCAATTTCCGCGATCACATCAACAAGGGATTTTTGGAATACCGCAAATCGGTAACCGAGTCCGGCAATTTTGCCTACACGGAGTGGACCGGTCAAGGGTCGGTGCTGGTGGATGCCCTGGGGCGCGAGTTTCTGGACATCCTGGGCGGGTTCGGCCTTTACTCGTACGGTATCCGGCACCCCAAAATCATTGCCGCGGTCAAGGCCCAGCTGGACCGCTCACCCCAATACAGCCAGGAACTCTTGGATCCGCTCAGGGCCGAACTGGGTCATGTGCTGGCCCTGCTGACACCGGGAAAAATTCAATACGGTTTTTTCGCCAACTCCGGTACCGAGGCGGTGGAAGGGGCCATGAAACTGGCCAAGCTGTATACCGGCAAAAAGGGGTTCATCGCCATGCTCAAGGGATTTCACGGCAAAACCCTGGGCGCCTTGTCGCTCATCGGCAAAAAAGTCTTCCGCAAACCCCTGCTGCCGCTGCTGGACGGGGTACAGCATGTGCCCTTCGGGGATGCCGATGCCGTGGAACGCATGTTGGCGGCGGCCAAGGCCGTCGGCCAGGACATAGCCGCCGTGGTCGTCGAACCGATCCAGGGCGAAGCCGGCGCCATCGTTCCGCCGGACGATTTCCTACCCCGGGTGCGCCAGGTGTGCAACCACTACGGCGTGCTGCTGATCGCCGACGAGGTTCAGACCGGTTTCGGCCGCACCGGAGAGATTTTCGGCGTCGATCACTGGGATGTGACGCCGGATATCATGTGCTTCGGAAAGGCCCTGGGGGGCGGTGTCGTGCCCATGAGTGCCTTTTTCTCCACACCCGAGATCTGGTCCTGCATGGAACCCAACCCCTTCATGCACACCACCACCACCGGCGGCAATCCGCTGGCCTGTGCGTCGGCCCTGGCGGCCATCACCGTGCTGATCGAGGAGGACCTGGCCGGACAGGCCAAGACCAAGGGGGAATACGTCCTCAAACAGCTCGGCGTGCTCAAGGCGCGCTATCCCGGCGTGCTGGCCAAGGCGCGGGGGTTGGGGCTGTTGCTGGGCATGGAGTTTCCGACGGACGGCATCGGCTACAAGGTGGCCTCTGGGCTCTTCTCTCGCGGGGTATTGACCGCCGGAACGCTGACCAATGCCAAGAACATTCGCTTCGAACCAGCCCTGACCATTCCCCAGGAGACATTGGACGAGGTCCTGACCCGCCTGGAGGATGTGTTCAAATCCATCGACCTGCCCCAGCGCAAAAAGGTAAGCAACCTGTATGCCGGCCGCATGCTGCATGTGGACCTTTCCGCCGGCAAGGTGACCGCCGAACCGCTGAATGACGAATGGGCCAGACAATATATCGGCGGCTGGGGCCTGGGCGCCAAATATTACACCGAATCCGTCGACCCCACAGTCGCCCCCCTGTCACCCGACAACACCGTTGTCGTCATGACCGGCCCCATGGCCGGGACACTGGCCCCCACCGGGTCCAGGACCTGCGTGGTTTCCAAATCGCCCCACACCGGAACGATCTTCGAATCCAACATCGGGGGTGCGTTCGGGCCCGAACTCAAATTTGCCGGCTACGATGGCATCGTCATCAGCGGGAAGGCCGACCGGCCGGTGTGGCTGAGAATTGAAGATGATGAGGTCACCCTGGAGGAGGCGAAATCTCTGTGGGGCAAGGGCATCTTCGAAACCGAACGGACCTTGGAAGACGAGATGGGACCCGGCATGAAGAGCCTGGCAATCGGACCGGCCGGCGAGAACGGAATCCCCTTCGCCTGCGTCGGTTCGGAGTCCTACCGGCAGATGGGCCGGGGCGGCGTCGGCACCCTCTTCGGCGCCAAAAACCTCAAGGCCATCGCCGTCAGGGGAACCGGGGGCGTCCAGGTGGCCGAAATCGGAGAGTTCTGGGGCAAGGTCTCCGAGCACTTAGAAGGCAACCTGATGACCATCGACAACCAGTGGGCCAGGGACCAGGGCACACCCATGCTGGTGGATGTGACCAACGAAATGGGCATACACCCCACCCGCAACTTCACCCAGGGGGTCAACCCCCATCGCCGGCGGTTGGATGCCGACGCCGTGGCGGACGTCAGAATCGGCGACCGGGCCTGCGCCACCTGTCCATTGGGATGCGGCAACTTCACCTCGGTCAACGGCGTCCAGGTCGAAGGGCCCGAATACGAGACCCTTTGCCTGGGCGGATCCAACTGCGACATCAACGACATGGAGCAGGTCATGCGATTCAACCGCGCGTGTGACGACCTGGGGTTGGACACCATGTCCACCGGCAACGTGATCGGCCTGGCCATGGCCCTGACCGAATCGGGTGCCGCCGAGCTGGGACTGACCTTCGGTGACGCCGCATCCTACCTGCAGGTCCTGGATGAGATGGCCAACCAATCCACCCAGCGGGGCCGCGATCTCTCCCTGGGTGCGGCCCGGCTGGCCGACAAATACGGCCAACCCGACCAGGCGGCCCATTCCAAAGGAATGGAAATGCCGGCCTATGACCCGCGCGGAAACTACGGTATGGGCTTGGCCTATGCCACCAGCGAACGGGGCGCCTGCCATTTACGGGCGTTTCCCCTGTTTGCCGACGACCCCTTCAAGCTGAAGGATTTAGCCAAGGATGTGGTGACGATGCAGAACGTCAACGGGGCCAAATGGTCCATGTGTTTCTGCGACTTCTGGGGATCGGTGGATACGACGATCATGGCCGAACTGCTGACCGCCGGCTTGGGGCGCCAGGTGTCTGCCACAGACCTGGCCAGAGCCGGTGAACGGGTCTGGAACCTGTTGCGCATGTTCAATCTGGCCGCGGGATTTACCGCAGCCGATGACACCCTTTCCGAAAAACTCACCAAGCGGGCGTTAGAAAATGGACCCCACGAAGGACGGACCCTCAGCCCCGAAATCCTGGAAGCGCTCAAGGGTTTTTATTATCGCCAGCGGGGGTGGGATGAAGCCGGGCGGCCCAAGGCGGCAAAACTACGCGAACTGGGGCTGGCCGATCTGATTGAACAAGCTTGAATCGAACACTGCAATCAACCGGGGCCGTGCATATTTATGCGGCGGATCACCGGCATAATGGAGGAACCAATGGAAAAACACCTGATGGCCATTCCCAACCGATGTACCGGATGCAACCGATGCGTGTACGCCTGCTCAGCGGTCAAGGAGGGAATGTTCATGCCGTCCAAGGCGCGGATTCACGTGAGCAATATGGCTCACGAGGGGTACTCGGTGCCTAGTGTCTGTTTTCAATGCCCCAAGGCGTCATGCATGGAAGCTTGCCCCACCGGTGCCATATTCAGGAGCGAGCGTGGCGTGGTGGTGGTGGATGCCAAGAAGTGCGACGGTTGCGGCGACTGCGTTTCCGCCTGCCCCTACGGCATGATCGAGCAATACGCCTCCGGCATCGCCTACAAATGCGACCTGTGCGGCGGCGCGCCGGCCTGTGTGGCCGAGTGCCACTACGGGGCCCTGGTTTTCAAGGAAGCCGACAAGACATCCCTGGGATGCCGCAAGGACCAGATGAAGCAACGCAGCAAAACGGGTGAGCCGGAAGAAAAGCGCCGGGCCCTGGCCGTTGAAGTGCTGAAAGGCGCCGTACGCGTGCCCCGCACTGCCGGCTATTTGGGCTGATGACCGGTGGTGGTCACCTGAAGCAACGATGGCGGTCGCCTACGGGCATGAATGGCTGATGCGATTTGACTGTTTTCTAACTACATAAAGGAGGTCGGCATGGATGGTTCGTACCAATATGGCAACTGGGTTCTGATTGGGTTGGGCATCTACATGGTTCTGATGCTGTTTATCGGATGGTACGCATCCAAGAAGATCACCACCACCACCGATTATGTGGTCGCCGGCCGGCGGCTGGGCATCTTTTTTTGCACGGGGACGCTGTTTGCCACCTGGTTCGGGTCCGGCACCTGCATGGGGGGCGCCGGAAACGCCTACATCTTTGGCAACCAGGGCGTGATCTTCGACCCCTGGGGCGCTGCCGTATGCCTGCTGCTGACCGGCTTCTTCTTCGCCCGCCTGATGCGCCGCGGCCGCTACATCACCCTGGTTGACCTGTTCGAACTGCGCTACGGGAAAAGCATGGGGCTGTTTTCCACCGCGTCCCTGAGCATTGCCGAAATGGGATGGGTCGGCGCCCAGTTGGTGGCCTTCGGCACCATCATCAACTATTTCAGCGGCATTCCGCTGTGGACCGGAATCACCATCTCCACCTTCATCCTGGTGGTCTACACCTACCTGGGCGGCATGTGGGCCGTCACCCTCACCGATGTCTTCCAGATGATCATTCTCATGGTCGGCATGGCCATCATGCTCTACGTCGCCATACCCCTGGCCGGCGGCTGGGAAGCCATCTTCTCCAACGAGCCCACCAACATGATGGGCATCAACCAATGGTCCTTTATCCCCACACCGGAAGCAGCGGCCAACCCGGAGATGGAGAACGCCGGCTTCATGTACTACACCGGCTATGTCGGCTGGTTCTATTGGCTGGCCGCCTGGCTGGCCATCGGTTTCGGCAGCATCCCGGCCCAGGACCTCATGCAGCGGGTGCTGTCGGCCAAGGATGAGAAGACCGCCTCCTATTCCAGCTATCTGGCCGGCCTGCTCTACGTCACCGTCGGCATGATGCCCGTGATCATCGGCATGATCTATTTTAGGGTCAACCCAGATCTGAGCATCGACGACGCCCTGAACAAGATCTTGCTGCTCATGGCCGTGGAGCACTTGAGCCCCTTCTTTGCCGTCCTTTTCGTCAGCGCCCTGGTGGCGGCCCTGATGAGCTCGTCGGACAGCGCCATCCTGGCCGCCTCGTCGATCATCGGCTACAACGGCTACAAGTATTTCAACCCCGGTGCAGACGAGCACCAGACGCTGAAGATGACCAAGATCATGGTCCCCATCGTCACCTTCGTCTCACTGATGCTGGCCCTGTACTTCCAGGTGATCTACAACCTGATGGTGATCGCCTGGTCCCTGTTGCTGGTGAGCCTCTTCGTGCCCTACGCGGCGGCCTATTTCTGGAAAAAAGCCAACAACTACGGCGCCATCGCATCCTTCTGGGGCGGCCTGGCCGTCTGGATCACCTCCTACTTCATCTACCTGCCCATGACCAAGGAGGCCAACACGGACCTGGGCCTGAACGGTGCCGAAACCGGCATCTATTTTGACTGGGCCATGTGGGATTCGCTCTACATCAGCTCGGTCTGGGCCCTCGTCGGATCCATCGCCTTCATGGTGGTGGTCTCCCTGGCCACGCAAAAAGCGGATGCCCCCAAGCCGCTGGTGGACATCGACGGCAACCCCATGCCCGTGGTTAAATGGATGGGGTGGTTTAAAAAAGGGGAGACGGATGCCCCGGTCAATGGTACGGTGTCGGTGACCGATGGTCGTTAGGATAAATCACAACAGTCAAAAACCAAATGACAAATAAATAACAATGACCAAAATTTAAAATTCGAAACCTTATGATCGTGAAGAGAGGATCATATAGTCATCAATATCTTGAGAAAAAAATGATAATCAACAGTTGGTTTTTAGAGATTTGGATGTTGTAGTTTGGAATTTATTTGAAATTTGTTATTTGTAGTTTGTTATTTCCAATTTATCCAAGTTACGCATTATCCGTGCGGCCGGGAGACCCGCAGACCGATTGGGTTTCTCGTCCGCACCCCAACTTGAGTAGAATTCGTTCACTTCGGTAAGTGAATCCATATGTCAAAAACCATAGACAGTACGCCGCAGGCGGACGGCTTTCGCATGCCGGCCGAGTTCGAACCCCACAAGGGCTGCTGGATGCTGTGGCCCGAGCGGGGGGACACCTGGCGAATGGGCGCCAAACCCGCCCAGGCCGCCTTCATCAAGGTGGCCGGGGCCATCTCCGCCTTCGAACCGGTGACGGTCGGCGCCAGCCGCGGCCAATGGGAAAATGCCCGCCACACGCTACCCGAATCCGTCCGCGTGGTGGAGATCTCGTCCGACGATGCCTGGATGCGCGATGTTGGCCCGACCATGGTGGTGGACAACCGTGGGACCATCCGTGGTGTCGACTGGCGGTTCAACGCCTGGGGAGGGCTGGACGGCGGCCTCTACTTCCCCTGGGATCGGGACAGCCTGGTTGCCGCAAAGGTTCTCGAGATCGAAGGGGCCGACCGCTACCGGGCGCCCCTGGTCATGGAAGGCGGTTCGTTTCACGCGGACGGCCAAGGCACCCTGATCACCACGCGGGAATGCCTGCTCAACCGCAACCGCAATCCCCGTCTGGCCCAGGAACAGATCGAGGCCTTGTTGAAGGCCTACCTGAATGTGCACAAGGTGGTCTGGCTGGATCAAGGCGTGGTCATGGACGAGACCGACGGCCATGTGGACAACCTATGTTGTTTTATAAAGCCCGGGGAAGTGCTGCTCACCTGGACCGATGAGCCCGACGATCCCCAGTACGAGATATCCAGGCAGGCCCTGGAGACGCTTTCCGCCGCAACGGACGCACGTGGACGGCCGCTGGTTGTCCACAAGATCCATCAGCCTGATCCGATGGCGATCTCCGCAGCGGAATGCGAGGGCCTGGACGCCGGCGAGACGGCCAAGCCACGCCTGGCCGGTGACCGCCTGGCTGCCTCCTACGTCAATTTCTATATCGCCAACGGCGGTATCATCATGCCGCTTTTCGACGACGCCCACGATCGGGCGGCCATGGACCTGCTCGCCCGGCTTTTTCCGAATCGAAAGGTCGTTGGCGTCAGGAGCCGTGAGATCCTTCTGGGGGGCGGAAACATCCACTGCATCACCCAGCAAGTCCCGCATCGTGCAGCTCATCCCTGAACGCACCCTACTGG
Source organism: uncultured delta proteobacterium (assembly GCA_963697405.1). Taxonomy (GTDB): domain Bacteria; phylum Desulfobacterota; class Desulfobacteria; order Desulfobacterales; family Desulfosarcinaceae; genus Desulfosarcina. The sequence continues at coordinate 24,763 of CAVONY010000012.1, forward strand.
ATCAACCACCCGTAAAGCCGGATGTTAAATTGGATGCAACTTGGTTAATGCGTAAAGAGCCTTATTTCAGGCGGCTTCGTAAAACTTAAGAGGAAAATATGGCCCTCATCAAAGTGGCGGCGACCCAGATGCCGTGCAGTTCCAGTGTGGAAGAGAACCTTTCAGCCGCCGAGATGCTGGTGCGAACCGCAGCCGGCGAGGGTGCAAAAATTGTCCTGCTTCAGGAGCTGTTCGAGTCCCTGTACTTTTGCCAGGTGGAAAAACCCGATTTTTTTAGCCTGGCCACCCCCCTCAAAGAGAACCCGGCCGTCAAGCGCTTTTCGGCCATCGCGGCAGAGCTGCAGGTCGTTTTGCCGATCAGTTTTTTCGAAAAAAAAGGCCAATCCTTCTTCAACAGCCTGGCGGTGATCGATGCCGATGGCACCGTTTTGGGGATTTACCGCAAAACCCACATCCCCGATGGCCCGGGGTACGAAGAGAAATACTACTTCAGCCCGGGCGACACCGGATTCAAAGTCTGGAAAACACGCTACGCCACCATCGGCGTGGGCATCTGCTGGGACCAGTGGTTTCCCGAAGCCGCCAGATCCATGGCGCTGATGGGCGCCGAGATACTTCTCTACCCCACCGCCATCGGGTCTGAACCCCTGAACCCGTCCTACGACAGCCAGCCCCACTGGCAGACCTGCATGCTGGGCCATGCCGCCGCCAACATCATGCCGGTTGTCGCCTCGAATCGCATCGGGTGTGAAACCATCGACGGGTCCACCCTCACCTTCTATGGGTCCTCCTTCATCACCGACAACAAGGGCGCGCTGCTTGCCCAAAGTGATCGACAGTCCACGGGCGTCATTACGGCTGAACTGGACCTGTCGTCCTATGCTGCCGAGCGGGCAGCCTGGGGACTGTTCCGGGACAGGCGACCCGAAGCCTATGCGAGGCTGTTAACCTTAGATGGCGATTGCCCGTCATGAAAAAATGACCGCCAAACTCCTCAGAACTACAAAAGACCGCATGCGGCATGCCCTGTTCTATGAAATTGTGGGTCTGATCCTGGCCGTGCCGCTGGCCGCATGGGGATTTGGAACCGATCTGGTACAAACGGGCGTTCTGGGCATCTTTTTCAGCGTCCTGGCCATGATCTGGAATATGATCTACAATCACTATTTCGATATCATGCTCTTGAAAAATGGACGCAACCCCGCGCAGCGCGGCTTCAGGCTTCGAGCCGTCCACGCTCTTTTATTTGAAGCGGGGTTCATTATCGTCAGTGTCCCGGCCATCGCCTGGTGGCTGTCTCTTTCCCTTTTAAAAGCATTGGCCATGGACCTGGGGTTTACTCTTTTTTATGTCGCGTACACCTATGTGTACAATTGGGCTTATGATCGGATTTTCCCCTATCCGGGGTTCAGGGATGTAAAGCAGATTTAACTTAAACGACTTTCCCCTTCCCGGCATCATTGAATTTCTCAAAAAGGTCGCGCCCTCCACAACACCCTTGACTCCGTCGCCCTGCAGGAGGTCGTCGCGGCCAGCATGGCTGCCTTTTATCCGGCCGGCAAACGAATCATTTGCATGGGCCAAGCGGCAGGCAGCTGTCTGTATATCGCTCAACCGGCTGCGCCCGCATAACGATCACCGATGAATCCGGTGAGGAACCGAATCGGGATCCGGGTCGCCTTTAATGGGCGGCCCTATATTCCTGCGTTTCCAAAACCCCAAAAGACTCAGCTCAGGTCTTCGTCGAGACATCCAACGGGGAAAGCGGCCTCCCGGCACGAAGGGTATCCAGGGGGCTGGCCACCGCCGCCAGGTTTTTCTGCATGACATGGGTGTAGATCTCGGTGGTTTTCACATCCGCATGGCCCATCAGTTCCTGGATGATCCGGATATTCACGCCATTTTCGAGCAGGTGGGTGGCGTATCCCGATTACTGCATCAAACGGAGAAGTGAATGGTCAAGGCATTTCGATGCGAAGCTGTAGGTACAATTACCGCGAGTTCGAATAACGCAGGACCTGACGGACCTGATCCATTAGCTTCAGGTCGGGATCTGGCGTGAATTTCGTTTTGGTTTCCACTATGGTCATATCCTAAAATCAAAAAGTGGAAAAATTTGGGGCTTGTTTTCCACGTATTGCCACTGTTGTGTGCCCCCTATCCAACCTAAACATTGCCTTGACATTAATATCACTATTGATACTATATGATCATGAAAAAAATTAACGATTTGCTTATAAAAGTAAAACGGAATCCAAAGGATGCTCGTTTTTCTGAACTATGCAAAATCTGCGATTATTTTTTCGGGGAGCCGAGACAGAAAAAAAGCAGTCACCGAATTTATAAAACGCCTTGGCAGGGCGATCCGAGGGTAAACATCCAAAATTAAAAAGGGAAGGCCAAAGTTTATCAAGTTAAGCAGGTTTTTTTGGCTATAGAAAAATTGGAGATAAACCATGGTTCAAAAAAATGATAAATATACATACAGAATTACTTGGTCTGAAGACGATAATGAGTACGTTGGATTGTGCGTTGAATTTCCTAGCTTGAGTTGGTTAGCGAAAAAGCCAGAGACGGCATTAAGTGGAATTCGAAAGGTCGTTTCGGAAGTCATCTTTGATATGGATAAAAATGATGAAAAAATTCCTGAGCCTATCGCATCCAAGCATTATAGTGGAAAGTTTATGGTCAGGATTCCGCCTGATATTCATCGAAAATTGGCCATCCAAGCTGCTGAATCAGGTGTCAGCCTTAACCGTATTGCCAGTTCAAAACTAAGCCAATAAGTCCAATCGGAACACAACCCGCCGCTCAACGGGACCGGGAGAAGCGGTGCATTCCTGAATTTCATCATTTGTTTAAATTACGGGGCTTAGGAACCGTGTGTCAGGGTGATGCTCCCGGCCCCTTAGCTTGGCGTTCGGCATGTAAATAAAACAGAACAGCATTTGAAAGAAAGGATCACCTCTGCACCGATTGCGTGCGAACTGCGATCGTCGGGGCTAAATACAATTGTATTTATCGGTAACAATCATTATAATTTGCACAATTTCGACCAACCACCAACTCATTTCTTGCGAATTTTAGCCATGAAACCAAAGCAATCTGTTCACAAAAGTAAGCAAAGGGACCTGTTCCGCACTGAGCTAACGAAAATTATCGATCACCGGCATGGGCTGGTCAAACTAGCCAAGGCGGTCGACTGGAATCGCATAGACGCAGAGTTCACTGAACGGTATTGCCCAGGCAGCGGCCGACCGACTATCAGCACCCGGTTGATGGTGTCGCTGCAATACCTGAAGTACATCTACCACCTCAGTGACCATGACGTCGTTTACGGGTGGGTAGAAAACCCCTACTGGCAGTATTTAAGCGGGATCCAATTTTTCGAGCATGACCCGCCGATCAATCCGTCCAGCATGTCCCGATGGCGCAAACGAATTGGTGAGGCCGGAGCAGAAGAACTGCTCAAGGAAACCATTGCAGCCGGGTTGACGATCAAAGCGGTCAGACCTCATCCGTTCAAACGGGTCAACGTGGACACGACCGTGCAGAGTATAGATCAAAAGGGTGGTCCTGAATTGATCGTCAGACTTTGGCATGGAAGAACACATATATCCAACGCCGATGCGTATGCCGAATTTATGAAAGAGAGAGCCGCACCCGATTATGGATCCACTGAAGGCTTAAGGAATCTCTATTTCCTTCGGCGAATCGACCAAGACGCGGCCCATTTCCTGCTGGTAACCGTGTGGGACTCCATGGACGCAATAAAAAAATTTGCCGGGGAGCATCCTGAAAAAGCCAAGTATTACCCGGAAGATGATTCTTTTTTGCTTGAAAAAGAAGAAACGTCAGCCTTGTATGAACTGTTTTTTGAAAAGTAATGCACGGATAACGCGATAGTTTCAGCTGACGGCAGGATTACCAGATGATATTTGATCAACTTGGCCTTCGGGCCGAACTGCTTAAAGCAGTTCAGGACGAGGGTTACACCTCCCCCACCCTCATTCAGGCCGTGGCCATTCCCGTTATCCTCAACGGACGGGACATTCTTGCCCGCGCCCAGACCGGAACGGGAAAAACCGATGCCTTCGCCATTCCGTTGGTCGAGATCCTGAGCCGCAAGAACGGCAACGGGCGACACCCGCGTGCCCTTGTGTTAACCCCCACGCGGGAACTGGCGCTTCAGGTGGGAGAGCGCATCAAGGCCTACGCGAGACGGGTCTCTCTGCGATGCACCGTGGTTCACGGCGGGGTTCGCATCAATCCGCAGATCGATCGACTGAGGCGCGGCATCGATATTCTGGTGGCAACGCCGGGCCGCCTGCTGGATCTTGCCGGCCAGCGGCATTTGAATCTTTTCCGGATCGAGTTCCTCGTTTTTGACGAGGCGGACAGAATGCTGGATCTGGGATTCAGCCAGGAGATTTCCGCGATCCTGGATCTCGTACCTACCAAACGCCGGACCATGCTGTTTTCCGCCACCTACACCCAACCGGTCCGGGATCTTGCCGCAAGCATGCTGCAGGATCCCGAATATATCGAGGTGACGCCCCACCATACGGCGGCCGAAGCGGTAATCCAGAAAGTTTATCGGGTTGACCGGGCCAATAAAAGAGCGCTTCTGATCCATTTGATCACCGAGGAGAACTGGAGCCGGGTACTGGTTTTCACCCGCACCCGACACGGGGCTGACAGGCTCACGGAGAAACTCGCCGCACGCGGGATCCGGGCTGCTGTGATGCATGGCAACAAGAGCCAGTCCTTCCGGACACGATCCTTCGAAGCATTCAAAAAAGGTGAGATCCGAACCCTCGTGGCAACGGATGTGGGCGCAAGGGGCCTGGACATCAGCAATCTGCCCTATGTGGTCAACTATGACATGCCGAACATCCCCGAAGATTATGTTCACCGCATCGGGCGCACGGGCCGTGCGGGTGAAATTGGCATCGCCGTCTCCCTGGTCAGTCCCGAAGAAAGGCCTTATCTTCAGGCCATTGAAAAGCTGCTGAAGCGGAAAATTCCGGTGAAAACGGTTGACGGCTATACCGAGGATAGCGACGTTCCGGACTATATTCTCTTTCGCCCTGACAGCCCGTCCAGCCAAAATAATGCCGACGATGAGATCAAAGAGATCGTCGCCAGAAGAAGTGCGTCTAAGAAGCAATCGCAAACCCGTAAGGCAAAAACGGCCGGTTCCGGCAAAAACCGCGGACCGGAATCGAAATCCCGGTCTGGCAGAAAAACAGATAAGGCCGTTAAAAAGCCCTCCCGATCACGATCGCGCCGCCCCCAAGTTTCAAAACCAGGCAGACCCAGCGGCAGAAAATAAGGGTTTCGGATCAAGAGACAGCGAAACCGATGAAGCCCAAACCTTTTTTAAAAGAGATGCGTGATTACGATTCGATTAGCCATGCTTACTTTTGGGCAATGGGCGACCCAGGCCCCGCACAAACGAAAAATCGGTCGCGGACCATCTTCAAAATTAGATTTTAAGGAGAATCCTCATGGATCTGAAAATAAAAAACAAACTGGCACTGGTTACTGGCAGCACGGCTGGAATCGGTCTGGCAATCGCAAAAGCACTGTCTTTGGAAGGTGCCCGAACGATCATCAACGGACGCTCCAGGGCGTCAGTCGAAAGTGCCATTTCCGGATTGAAGGCAACCGCAAACGGACCGTTGTTCGGGTTTGCCGGAGACCTGTCAACGGCTGAAGCGGCCAACGAACTGATGAGCCAGTATCCTGACGTTGAAATTCTAGTTAACAATCTGGGTATCTATGAACCGGTGTCCTTCGAGGAAATACCGGATGAGGATTGGCGCCGATTCTTCGAGGTCAACGTGCTCAGCGGCATCCGCCTGTGCCGGCAATACCTTCCTTCGATGAAAAAACGCAACTGGGGACGCATCATTTTCATTTCTAGCGAGAGCGCAATCCAGATTCCAGTTGAAATGATTCACTATGGAATGACCAAAACCGCTCAAATCGCCGTTTCCCGAGGACTGGCCGAACATGTTGCCGGGACCGGCATTACGGTCAACGCGGTCCTGCCAGGGCCGACGAAGTCACGGGGCGTAGGCGATTTTGTGAATGAACTGGCCAAAAAAGAGGGGAAAACATTCGAGGCGTACGAGAAAGATTTCTTCGCGACCATTCGGCCGACGTCACTGATCAAGCGATTTGCTTCGACGGAGGAGGTCGCTTCTTTGGTGGCCTACGTCGCCAGCCCGCTGGCATCGGCGACAACGGGCGCGGCATTGCGCGTTGATGGGGGTGTGGTCAAGAGTGCATTCTAAATTGGATGAAGACTGTTTCAAAAAGGAGTGAACCACCACCGTGAATAAAGAGAATATCGAAGCCATCATCCGCAAAGCCAGCGTGTGTCGTCTGGGCATGCTCGACGGTGACGCCCCTTATATCGTTCCCCTATGCTTCGGCTACCGGGACGACACCCTTTATTTTCACGGGTCGATAAAGGGCCGGAAATACAAACTGATCCAAAAGCACCCGAAGGTCTGTTTCGAATTCGACATCCTGGCCGAACCCATATCGGCCCTTGATCCCTGCGACTGGGACATGCGCTACCAGAGCGTGGTCGGGTTCGGCAGGGCTTGCCTGGTTGAATCGGTCGAGGAAAAGCGACAGGCCCTTAAGATTATCACCGCCCACTATGCAAAGGGACCCTATTCGTTCACCGAGCCAAAGCTCAAAGCGACGATGGTAATCAAGGTGACCATCGACACCATGACCGGCAAGCAGTCCGGCTTCGATCCACAATAGAACCAAAAACAGCCTGATTGGCCGCGCCATATGGCGCTTGACGGCAAATCAGGCTGTTTGGGTCGTCTTCAACGACAACAATGCGGCGATAAAGCCATCAATGGGACTTGGCGCGCGTCCAGGCTTCATCCATGATCCGGTTTTCCTTGCCCAGATCCTTGGTAAAATGCAGTTTTTTCATGATTGCGGGTGTCGGGTAGATTCCCGGATTTTGAAGGTCTTCGGGCGTGATGAACGCCTCGGCCGCCGCGTTGGGGGTCGCATACTGGTTGTAATTGGATAGCTCGGCGCCGACTTCGGGTTCCAGAATCCAGTTGATCCACTTGTGCGCGGCGTCCGGGTTGGGCGCTTTGCTGGGGATACACATGGAATCATACCAGATTTCACTGCCCTCGTTGGGGATGACGAATCCCAGCTTGTCCGGCTCTTCGGTGACCGACTGAATGGCATCGCCGTTGTAGACGATGGCCGCAACCGCCGTACCGGCGACGACATCGTTCTTGCCGCCCACGCCCGGCTTGAAGCCCATGCAGTTTTTCGTCCGCTTGGCGGCCACCAGCAGGTCCGCAGCAGCCTTGAGATCGGCGGGGTTGGTGCTGTTGAAATCCTTTCCCTGGTAGACCAGAGCGATGCCCATCATCTCGCGCACGGAGTCGATCAACCAGAACGCACCGGCCTGTTTGTTGGCGTCGAACAGCACCGACCAGGATTGGGCGGCGGCGTCACTGATCTTGTCCTTGCGGTACATGAGCCCCACCGTGCCCCATTGATAGGCAACCGAATATTTATTGCCCGGGTCATAACTGGCTTCCCGGAATAGGGGCTTGAGGTTCTTCAGGTTGGGAAGCTTGGCGTGATCCAGCGGCTGGATCAGCCGCTGGTTGATCAACACCGGCATGATGTAATCGGAGGGGACGATGATGTCATACTGGCTGGCGCCACCGGCCTGCAGTTTGGCCACCATCTCTTCGTTGTTCTCGTAGATGTCCAGACGGACCTTGATGCCGAACTTCTCTTCGAAATCGGCCGGCATCTTTTCCTCGTCCATATACTCCGACCATGTGTAGACCCTCAATTCTTCGGCACTGGCCGCCATCCCGCCAAAAAGCACCAATACCAGCACGAACAGACCTAATTTGCGCATTTTTTTCCTCCTCTTTGGGTTCTGGGTTCAGGGTTCGGGGTTCGGGGTTCGGGGTTCAATATCTTTAAAACCCGGAACGCTGAACCGCGAACCCTGAACCTGTTTTTTACCGGTGGCGCGTGAAGCGTTCCGTCAAAACGACCAGGACCACCGTGACCAGCATAATCAAGGTCGACAGGGCATGGATTTGCGGGGTAACGCCCCTTCGAACGGCCGCAAAAATAAACAGCGGCAGGGTTTGCGAATCAGGACCGGCCGTGAAAAAACTGATCACGAAATCATCCAGGGAAAGCGTGAAGGCCAGCATGGCACCGGCGATAATGCCCGGCATCAGCAGCGGCAGCAACACCTTTCTGAGCAGGTACCAGTTCGTGGCAAAAAGATCCCTGGCCGCCTCCTCCACCTCCCGGCCGATGGCCACCAGGCGGCTGCGCACCACCAGGGCGACAAAGGCAATCTGAAAAGTGATGTGGCCGATGATCATGTTCAACAGACCGGGCTCAAAAATGGACGATGCCAGTCGCAGCAGGCCGAAGGCCACCACCAGGGACGCGGCCAGGATGATGTCAGGAATGATCACGGGAATATGCAGGATGATGTCCAGAAAATTGCTGGTGCGGGACCGCCAGGGAAAGCGATCCATGGCGATGGCCAGGATCGTACCGAGGATCGTGGCAATGATGGTGGAGACGACCGCCAGCAGCAGGGTGTTCCAGGCGGCTTCGAGTATCCATTCGTTTTCGAAAAGCTTGAGATACCATTTCAAGGTGAACCCTTTCCACACCATACCTCGACGGGCGGCATTGACGGAGAATACCGCCACGCCCGCCAGCGGCATGTAGAGAAAGGCCATGGTCAGATAGGAAATCGTGATGATTAAGGGATGCTGGCGCCTCATATGACCTCGATCTCCTTGCCCTTACGGCGGTAAATCTGCAGCCCGATCATGGTCAGCACCATCAAACCCATGCTGATCGCCGCCCCGAACGGCCAGTCCCGGCTGGTGCCGAACTGTTGCTGGATGAGATTGCCCACCAGCATGTATTTGGCCCCGCCGAGCAGATCGGGGACAACGAACATGCCCATGGCGGGAACGAAGGTTAAAATGATCCCCACCGACAGACCCGGCATGGTCTGGGGCAAAATCGCCTGGGTAAAGGTCCGCACTCGCGATGCATACAGGTCCTGGGCCGCTTCCACCAGCGACCAGTCCAGCCGCTCGACGCTGGCGTACAGCGGCAGGGTGACAAAGGGCAGAAACATGGACACCATCCCCAGGTAAACCGCAAAGGCATTGGGGTACAACGGCGCGCCGTCCGGGATAAAGCCTAAAACGGCCGCCAGCCGGGCAAAGGGCAACTCCGGTGACAGGATCAGGAACCAGGCGTAGGCCCGGATGACCATGTTGGTCCAGAACGGGATGATGACCAGGGTCAGCCACAAGTAGCGGCTGCGCTCGGGACGACCGGCAATGAAAAAACACAGGGGATAGGAGAGGATGACGGATACCAGGGTGGTAAAAAAAGCCACCACCACCGACCGCCAGAGGATCATCAGGTAGTCCGGGGTCCAGCCGAAGAGGGTATAGCCGGCCAGCCGCTTGTAATTTTCTAGGGTGAACGTCCACTCCAACTGACCATAGGCCCCCCGGGTGACCACACTCACGACCACCAGCACCAGGCTGGGCAGCACCAGAAACAGCATCAGCCAGAGCATCCCGGGCGTCAGGAGCAGTGACCCGCGTTTGAGCAACTGCTGCCGGGTGGTCAATTCCCCGTACCAGGTTAGTATCGAATCAGCGCGCTTCATCTTCAAGAATCACCAATTCCTTGGAAGCCAGTTCCAGCCAGACCTCCCGACCGGGATCGATTCGCCGGTAGGAACTGGTGCGCACCCTTAGCGGCCCCGGTTCCAACCACAGGTCGAAATTGGTTCCCCGGTAAATGATTTCAGTCACACGCGCACGGATGCCGTTGCGTTCGGGCTCCTTGTCGCCGATACCGATCCACTCCGGACGTATCGCCACGGTGCCCTCCTGCCAGACGGGCTCTTTGTCCAGGGCCAGGAAGCCGAAGGCCGTCTGAACACCACCCGGCGCTTTGGTGCAGGGAATCAGGTTGGCCGCCCCCAGGAATTTGGCCACGAAGCTGTCAGTGGGGTTGTCGTATACCTCTTCAGGCGACCCGCACTGGACCACACGGCCTTGGCGCATCACGGCCAACCGGTCGCTGCAGACCAGGGCTTCGGATTGATCGTGGGTGACCAGAATGAAGGTCCGCCCCAGCTTGCGCTGCAGTCGGCGCAGATCTTCCTGCACCTGGGCACGCAGGCGTGCATCCAGGGCACTCATGGGCTCGTCCAGCAGCAATACGTCGGGTTCGTTCACCAGGGCCCGGGCAAGGGCAACCCGCTGCTTCTGGCCGCCGGAGAGTTGATGGGGGTGGCGCTGGGCCATGGCACTTAAATCCAGCATCTCCAGACGGCGGTTCACCCGCTTTTTGATTTCGGCGTCGGGAAACTTTCGGGATCTCAGTCCGAAAGCGATATTTTCATAAATGGTCAGGTGTGGGAAAAGAGCATAGCTCTGGAAGACTGTGTTCACCTGGCGTTTGATGGCCGGCAGGCGGGTAATATCCTTGCCGCCGCTGAAGACCTGGCCCGAATCAGCCAGCTCGAGTCCGGCAATGATTCGCAGGAGGGTGGTCTTGCCGCATCCAGACGGGCCCAGCAGCGTAAAGAATTCGCCAGGCGCGACGTTCAGGGTGACATCGTCCAGGGCGATTACATCGCCGAACTGCTTGCAGATATGTTTTACCGTGAGGCCTTGGTCCGTCGTGGAGTTCTGGTTCTGGTTCATAGTCTCGGAGATCCGGATGCGTGATCCAACTATTTGTAACTTGATGGATCCCCGCATGCGCGGGGATGGCAACGAAGAAGGATTTTAGACGGTTAACGAGTTTATCGACCGTCAAACCGAGAGTCAACCGCCAAAAATGGGATGAAACACTTTGACCAGGGCCCGGTCCGGCAACACGTCCTCTTTTTTGGCCGCCCGGCCGTTGACCGACACGATACCGACCGAACGGGGGGGAAAGCCCAGATGGACGATAAGATCGGCAACCGTCGACTGCGCCACCATGTGAACCACGCACCCCGTTTCAGGGTCGTATCCCGGGACCCACCGGTCCAGTGTCCCGTATAACCTAACGGTAAGCTGTACGGTCATTGCCGTCAAAAGTCAAAGGTCTTTTCCATGTCCGCGTCACTGATAATTACCACCTTGTTGTGCGGCGGCAGCGGTTCCTCGTAGAACATGCGCGGCAGACGATCGTCAGCGGGGGTAAATCCGGCCCGCCGATTAAAATCCCGCTCGGCCTTGAGCACGCGCAGCCCCAACTCCCGCCACGCGTTTTCGCTAAAGGATTTCCCGGACTTTGCAGCGACCATGCGATAGACCGTGGCGATCCCTTCAGGCGTGGCCAGTCCGGTCTGGGCGAAGTCGCAGATGCCCACCGAATCCACGGCCGCCATGTGGATCTGCGTATTGCGGGAGGCTTCCACCTGACCATCGGCCGAAAAGCGGTCCAGTGTACCCCCAAACGCCTCCAGGTTCTGGTCCACCACCCACCCGGCGGTATGGTCGCCCCCCATGGGCGAGGTGGCATAGGTCACCGCCATGCCCTGGATGGCGCGCGGATCGTAGGCGGCCATGCTCTGGTTCTTCATCACCGGCACGCGGGGGTGATTGAAATGATTGCCCACGGCGGCCGGTCCGTTGCCGATCAGTCGGCCGAATTCGCTCCCTTCAGCCACCTCCTCGACCATCCGGATGGCGGCGGCGGCATCGCCAAAGGGCTTGTGCCCGGCGTCCATGGCCACGGCCACCGCCACACCGGTACTGATGGTATCCAGGCCGATGTCATCGCATAGAAAGTCCAGCCGGGCAATGGCATCCAGGTCGCTGTTGCCGATCATGGCGCCCATGGACCAGATGGTTTCGTATTCGAGGGAGGAGGTGACGTACCGGCCATCCGGGTCGACAAACTCGTTGGAGCAGTCGATGATGCATTGTGCACACCCCTTGTGGGCGTTCTTGCCCCCTCGCTCGCGGATAATTCGTGCCATGGTTTCGCCGCTGATTTGTTCGGCACCCTCGAACTGTCCCTCGCGCGCATTGCGGGTGGGCAGGGCACCGGCTTCATTGATCGGCGCCACCAGGCAGGCCGTTCCCAGCGCCGGCAAAATCTCTCCACTGAACTCGTCGGCCTTGACGGCTTTGGCATATTCCTTTGCCGCGGCCTTGAAGGCCTCGGCGTCTGCCAGCGCATCGGCAGACTTGCCGCCCCGGCTGACGACTATCGCCTTGAGCCCTTTGGCGCCCATAACCGCACCCAGGCCGCCGCGGCCGGCCGCTCGGCAGGGGCGTCCGTCCAGATCGGTGGTTTGAATCGAAGCGGCGGCAAGCTGCATTTCTCCGGCCGGCCCGATGCAGGTGATGCTGCTGCGCTCACCAAAGACGGTCTTGAGTTTTTCCACCAGGGCATAGGTTCTCAAACCTTCGTAGGCCGAGGCATCCAGAAGCCCTGCGCTACCGCTTTCGTCAATGCTAAGGATCCAGCAATCGTCGGCAGTGGCCCGTCCATCGACGATAAGGGCCGTGATACCGTGACTGGCCAGCGCCGCCGCGACGGTTCCCCCCACATTACTTTCCTTGATGCCGCCGGTCAGGGGACTTTTTGCGCCCACAGAGAGACGGCTGGTATTAACCAGCGGGGTGCCGCTGAAATAGCCCGGTGCGAAGATCAGGACGTTGTCGGGTCCCAGCGCATCACAGGTGGCGGGAACATGGTCGTTGATGTACGACGATGTCAACGCCCGCCCCCCGATTCCCCGGTAGGCGTCTGGAACGGCCTGGTCCACTACCGTATTTGCCGACATGTCGACGCGCACAAACTTCATTGGGCCTCCTTTTTCGACAGAATGGATATAGTTTGAGCCCCGCGGGGTGGGCGGCGCTCTCCACGTTTACACAAAAGACGGCGTGCGTGCACCCTGCTGGCGTTTAGCGTCGTTTTTGCGACAATCACGGGAGTACAGGCTTTTCTGCTGCTGGGTTTCGTCGATCGTCACCCCCAGGTCAGCCAGGTTGCGGAAGCAATATTCGCGGGCATCCGCCTCGAGTTGTTCCGGAACGAAGACCCCCTTTTCGGTAAAGGCATCATCCACCAGCATTTTTACGAAGACGGATGCACACTGACCGGTCAGATAGGCTTCATGGCTGAGGCCGGAGGTTTCAAAGGCTTCCACCAGGCCCGGCCCCATGGCGTAGCTGTCGATCTGTATGGGATTGTCATCCTTGTAGCCTTCCACGCGGACCAAAAAGGCCCCTTCTTCGGCCACAACCCCGTCATTGATGATGGCTTTAAGTTCATCCGGATATTTGGGTGCCGGCGGGCACAGCTTGAGGATCAGGTCCATGGGAACGATTTTCGTGCCGTTGACATCCACCGGTTCGTCGGAAAGCAACCCCATGCGGTAGAACAGTTCGGAAAGCTTAACACCGAATCCACCGTATTTGAACTCCACATTTTTGACACCCTTGAGCACCTTGTCGGCCAGCAGTCCCATGGTAATCGGTTCATCGTGTTCGTGGTCCACCATGCGGACTTCCCGATCGATGCCCCTCAGTTTCATCCTGATGGGACGGCTGAAGGGTTTGTCCATGACGTGCTTTCCGTTTTCAAAGCGAAAGGTCTTGTAGGCCATATCCCAAAAGGCCACTTCCGGTGACCACCAGAAGGGGGTAAACCGCTTGGTCAGAACATTTTCGAAGACATAAATACTGATGGTATCGCATCGGTCCATTTTCTCGACGGCTTCCCTGGCCATAATGTTAGCCAGGCCGGGTGATGAACCGGCGCCGACAAGGGCGGTAAGCCCCCTGGCCTTGAATTTTTCATCCCATTCGGAAAAAAGCAGTTTGTAACTCTCCACGAAACCAATATCTTCCATGGGGCCTGCCATGTCAAAGTAGCTGGCGTTCACCGCCAGGGCCGCTTCCATGACAAGCAGGTTGAAATCCAGCGGCAGGCCGTTGACAATCAGATCGCAACCCTTGACTGCCCGGATGACGTTGTTGACGTCACTGGCATCCAGTTGAAGGGCCGTGGCCTTGCTCAGGGAACTGCTCAGCGCTTCCGCCGCTTTGCGGTCATAATCCGCGCAGATGATTTCAGACACCCCCGGATGCTCATTCAATCGCTTGGCAATCGTACTTCCCTGGGCGCCGACCCCGATCACAATGATGCGTTTCATGCTTTCTCCTTTAAAACTGAACTGGCCGTCAACGCAATCCAACTTCGGGTGCAGGTCCCGTCAAACAGCTTATCTGTTTTATATGGTTGCGATTATCATCAGATTGGGTTGATTGCCGGGCGCTGATGCGCCGCTGTCGACCGAGACGAATACTGCCCCCAGCCTTCACATAGAGGATATAAAAATTTTTTACAATAAATTTTTTGACAAAATTAGCGGTTTACGCTATTTTTTTTAAAATTATTGATTGAATTCGTTTTTTTACAGGATATCATCACAAGATAAGGGGGTCCCAGACGTGAAAGCAAGCACCTCCGGGGTACAAAAACTGGACCGCGTCGACAGGAAGATGGTTTCCCTGCTTCAAAGAGACGGCCGTATGCCCATCGTCAGCATCGCCAAGGAACTCGGCATTTCAGAAACCACCGCCAGGAGCCGATTGAAGCGGCTGATCACTGAAGACGTCATCAAGGTGATCGCTGTCAGCAACCCGATCCGGCTCGGCTTTGAAATCATCGGTAACATTAAACTGAGCATCGACCTGAAGAAAAAAGATGCTATTCTCCAAGCCCTGAAAAAGATTGACACCTTGAACTATGTGGCACTGACCACAGGCGGCAGCGACATCGATATCGAATTCATTGCCGGCTCCCTGTCTGAATTCAAAACACTCATTTTTGAACGGATCAGCCAGATCGATGGCGTCAATTCGGTAGAGACGTCACTGATTGTGGAAATTATCAAAGATACATGGGACTATGGAACGGCATGGGACGACTAAACTTGAAATGTTCCGGTTGAGAAGTATTCTCTCTGATGTCCACCTCAAGGAATGCTGTCAAGTTCGATGGCTCTGGCAAAGGCTTCATCCATGTCTGGCAGATGGGTGATATCTGGCACGACTTGGATGTAGCGGACAATGCCTTGCTTATCGACCAGCACGACTGATCTGGCGAGCAGCCGTGGGCCGTCGATCAGCAATCCAGTCGACCGCCCAAACGCCCCCTCTTTGTAGTCGGACAGGTAGTGGATATCCTCCAGCTTTGCTTCCTTTGCAAACCGTGCCTGGGCAAACGGTGTATCTCGACTGATGGTGATCCGTTTGATTGTCGCCGGCAATGCATCCCCTTCCTCCCCGAGAAAATGGGTTTGGGCTTCGCAGACTTTGGTATCAATCGAAGGCACGATACTCAAAAAAAGGACGCTGCCCCGATAATCATTCAGATCGATAGCGTTCATCGTTTTCATATCGACCAGTTTGGTTTCCGGCAGCCGCTGTCCGATTTCGATGGCCGTGCCGGTCAATGGCAGATTCTGACCTTTTTTTGCCACCTGGGTGCCGGGCAAGACGCTTTCAGTATCGACGACGATGCTGCCCTGATTGGTGGCGCATGCCGTCAGCAATAAACCGACGATCACAGCAGCTGCTATGTGAGTGTATTTTTTTATCATGAATGTCCTCCATGGTTCAGACGGTTTGATAACCCGACGCAATATTTCTTCGAGATCGCTGTTGGCGCGCTTCGGTTGGTAACGCGGCAGGCGAGGGTAACGGTTTACCCAACTGTGAATTTTTGCCTACAACCCTAATACCGAATATGGGTGGGTCAACAGTTTGGTTTGCATGGACGCCCCACACGAAGTGACGGTTACCCTTATACACATCCCCGTCTTGTCGAGCCATTTCTTCCCGAACAATATGTCAAACCCCGCAAATTGGTAGGTTTGACCTATCGCCATACGATCAACTGGCTCACATTGCGTGTATCATCAGTGGCTGATTAAGTTTAGGTAACATTTTTATGAAGGCTATTCTAGAAGCACTAATCGGTAGAACGGTGAACGTGGAGGAGGCAAGCAATGAAATGGTCAATTAAAATAGGCCGATTTGCCGGCATCGATGTTTTTATGCATTTCACCTTCATTTTGCTGATCAGCTGGGTGGCAATGGTCCACTGGCGTCAAGGGCAAAGCGTATCCGCTGCTATGGCCGGGGTTTTTTTTATCCTGGCAGTCTTTTTGTGTGTTGTCCTTCACGAGTTTGGTCATGCGTTGATGGCCAGGCGTTACGGTATCAAAACGCGTGACATCATTCTTCTGCCGATCGGTGGTGTGGCACGGTTGGAAAGTCTGCCGACCGATCCGAAACAGGAGCTGTGGGTCGCCCTGGCCGGCCCTGCCGTAAACGTCGTCATTGGTGTCGCCCTGTTCGTTTGGCTGAGACTCACCGCGTCACTGGAGCCGCTGCAGACCATGACAATCACCACCGGTCCATTTTTGGAGCGAATCATGGCAGTCAATATGTTCATGATCGTTTTCAACATGATACCGGCCTTCCCCATGGACGGCGGCCGCGTGCTGCGCGCCTTGCTGGCCACCCGTAAGGAATATGGCCGTGCAACCCAAATCGCGGCCTCTATCGGGCAGGGCATTGCGGTCCTCTTCGGCTTTATTGGACTGTTCTACAACCCTTTTTTGCTCTTTATCGCTCTGTTTGTGTGGATCGGTGCGTCTCAGGAATCCAGCATGGCCCAATTTAAATCGGCCATAGGGGGTATCCCGGTTCAACAGGCCATGATCAGCGATTTCAAGGCACTTGAGTTGAACGATAGACTGAATCGGGCTGTCGAACTGACCCTGACCGGGTCCCAAAAGGATTTCCCGGTGGTCAATAACGGGGCGCTGGAAGGCATTCTGACGCAAACCGATCTGTTGAAAGCGCTTTCCGATCGGGAAAACTATCCGACTGTCGAATCAGCCATCCAGAAAGATTATACCACGGTAGGTCACCTGGACATGTTGGAATCCGCATTTGCCAAGCTCAACGATTGCAATTGTCACACGCTACCGGTGTTGCAAAACGGTAGACTCGTGGGGTTGGTGACCATGGATAATCTGGGTGAGTACATGCGAATTCAGGCAGTCATGAGCAACTGATGGTAGTGATATGACAACCATTAACAGACGATTTGAGGCCGGGCGCAACGGGCAAAGCTACGAACCGCATCGATTTATGTTATTGATCATTGTTGCCAGCCTGCTGCTCTTAGGCTGTCAATCCCATACCATCGACCCATCGCCCGAACCGTTGCAAAAGGGAGGCGTCGCTTACAGCATCCCATCGCCGACTTCAACACCAGTCGATCAAAATTGGTGGACGTCGTTTAAGGATGCCAAGCTGGATGCACTCATCAACAAGGCATTGAACAGCAATTTTGACATTATGCAGGGCTTGGCCAGGCTCGATCAGGCCGATGCACTCACCCGCCAGGCCAGAGCGGCTCGCCTGCCGCAGATTGACCTTGAGGCCAACGTCCTGAGGGATTGGGCCGACGGTGACACGCGCAATCGTTTAGATCGGGTCGGCGGCGCATTGGCCTGGGAAGTGGATGTGTTCAATCGGTTGGGGGCCGCCGCTCTGGCCCGCCAAAGTGAGCGATCCGCACGCGTGGAAGATCTGCAAGCCATCCGGCTCAGCTTGTCCGCTGGGGTCACCGATGCTTATTTCGATGCGGTCGAGCAGCGCAGCGCACTGGCCTTGCTCGAACAACAGATGGATGTTGACCGGGATTTGCTGGAATTGACCGAACTTCGTTTTGAAGCGGGGCTGACGGCCTCGGTGGATGTGCTGCAGCAGAGCAGTGTATTGGCCGAGACAGAGAGCCTGGTGCCCCCCACCGAAGCATTGCTGCGGATTTCGGAAAACCGCTTGGATGTGTTGATCGGGCAGGCACCGGACGCGGTGGATCGCGTGGATGACGACGATAGGTTCATTGCCATCGGCGGCCTGCCGTTTATCGGCGTCCCCTCGGACCTGTTGCTAAACCGTCCGGACCTGAGAGCCTTCAAAAACGAACTCATCGCAGCCGATGCCGAAATTGGGCAAGCCATTGCCGAACGCCTGCCGCGGATCACGCTGGATGGGTCTCTTTTTTACGGAGACGCTTCGAGCTTTACCGGACCTGCAGGAATACTGGTCGGATCGATCGTTCAGCCACTGCTGGACTGGGGCATCCGCAAGGCGGAAGTCAAGCGTAGCCGTGCCCTGTATGTCGAACGGCTGGCGATATTTTCCCAGGCCTATTTGCAGGCGATCGAGGATGTTGAGAACTCGCTTTACCAGGAGCGCAAACAGCGGGAGTTTCTGGACCGACTAGAGCGTCGCCGTCGTTTCCTGGAACGCACCGTCGAAGAGACAAGAGACCGATACACCAACGGCCTGACGGATTTTCTGCCGGTCCTGGATGCGCTCAAGGAGCTGCAGCGGATCGAGCGCATCATCGTGCGACAGGAGCGAGCGCTGCTTGGCTTTCGCATCCAGCTCCACCGCGCACTGGGTGGACAAGTATACGCAACCTCAAGTGGAGGTTCGATATGATGAACCATAAAACGTATTTGAAAGTCCCGCTATGGATCGTACTGGCGGGGATGATTGGAATACTTGGGGTTGGTCAGGCAAGCGCTCAGCAGGCCGTGCCCGTCATCGTTAAAGTTGTGGCGACCGATAGCTTCGTCGACCGTGTGGAAGCCCTCGGAACGCTGCGCGCCAACGAAACCGTTGAACTGACCGCGACCGTTTCCGAAACCGTGACCGGCGTCCATTTCGAAGACGGTCAGCGCGTAAAAGCCGGCAGTATACTGGTCGAAATGACCAACGAAGAGGAGCATGCCCTGATCGAAGAAGAACGCTCGACCGTCGCCGAAGCCAAAAAACAGTATGAACGGCTGCAGCCCCTGGTCCAGCGGGGAGCGGCATCCATATCACTGCTCGACCAACGACGGCGGGAATACGAAACCGCCAAGGCCCGACTCCGGGCAATCGAATCAAAGCTGCAGGATCGCCTGGTCATCGCACCGTTTGCCGGCATTGTCGGCCTGCGCAATATAAGCGTGGGCGCACTCATCGAGCCGGGAGACCTCATCACTACCTTGGACGACGACAGCGTCATGAAGCTCGATTTCACGGTGCCCTCGATTCATTTGGCGAGTCTTAAAACCGGTTTGCCCATGGTAGCCACATCGCCTGCATTCCCAGGGCAACAATTCGAGGGCATCGTTGCCAGCATCAACAGCCGAATCAATCCGGTCACTCGTGCGATCGTTGTCAGGGCGATTCTACCCAATCCGGAACGTCTGCTTAAACCGGGTCTGCTGATGCAAGTCGCGTTGCTAAAAAATCCACGTGACGTGTTGGTGATTCCCGAGGAAGCACTGATTCCCTCCGGGCGTGACAACCACGTACTGGTCGTGGACCGATCCGTCCAACCCACGCTCGCCCAGCGTCGTCAGGTGACCACCGGCGGCCGCCGGCCGGGAGAAGTCGAGATTATCGACGGCCTTGAGACCGGTGAGTTCGTGGTCGTTGACGGCACCTTTCGCGCCAGACCGGGACAGCCGGTGACCGTCATCGCCGTGGACAGCGGCGATGAACCCCTGGCCCGCCTGTTGAGTCGTGAACAAAAAGGCGCGGGCCAATGATCCTTTCCGATGTTTCCGTCAAGCGGCCGGTATTCGCCGCCGTGATCTCGCTGCTGTTGATCGTCTTCGGCCTGGTCTCCTTCGGCCGGCTGCCCCTGCGTGAATACCCGGACATCGACCCCCCTGTGGTGACCATCGAAACCCTCTATCCCGGCGCGTCCGCCAATGTGGTTGAGACACGCATCACCGAACTCATCGAAGAGCGCATTGCAGGCGTCGAGGGCATTCAGTTCATTGCCTCGACCAGCGAGGACGGGCTTTCCACGGTGACAGTCGAATTCGATACCGGGCGGGATGTCGACGGGGCGGTCAACGATGTTCGGGACCGGGTCTCGGCGATCCTGGGGGATTTGCCGGACGAAGCCGATCCGCCGGAAATCCAGAAAGTCGATTCCAACAACGATGTGATCATGTGGTTGAATTTAGCCAGCGATCGCATGACCGTGCCGGCTTTGACGGATTACGCCGACCGCTATCTGGTCGACCGGTTTTCGGTTTTGGATGGGGTTGCACGGGTAAGAATCGGCGGCGGTCAAAACTATGCCATGCGGATCTGGATCGACCGCAGCGCCATGGCGGCGCGGGGGCTTGTGGTCAGCGATGTCGAAACCGCCCTGCGGGCAGAAAACCTGGAGCTGCCGGCCGGAAGCATCGAGTCCCGGACACGCAGCTTTACGGTGCGGGTCAAGCGTGCGTTTCGAACGGCACAGGATTTCAGTCGCCTGGTGTTGGCCCGCGGTGCCGATGGCCACCTGGTTCGCCTGGGCGACATTGCCCGCGTCGAGCGCGGCACCGAAGAGGACCGGACGTTCTTTCGCGGCAACGGCATGGCCATGGTGGGCATGGGCATCATTAAACAATCGACCGCCAATACGATCGATGTGGCCCGCGCCGCAAAGGCGGAAATGCGTCGCCTCAACCCCACCCTGCCCGAGGGGATGGAAATCAAGCAGAGCTACGACACATCGGTTTTTGTCGAAGGTGCCATAAAAGAGGTCTATAAGACCCTGCTGATCGCTCTCGGCCTGGTCATCCTGGTGATCTATCTGTTTCTCGGCAGTATTCGGGCGACGATCATACCGGCCGTGACGGTTCCGGTTTCGATTATCGCCAGCTTTATCGTTTTAAATATGCTGGGTTTCTCCGTTAATCTGCTCACGCTGCTGGCGCTGGTCCTGGCGATCGGGCTGGTCGTGGACGATGCGATAGTGGTTCTGGAAAATATCCACCGTCGCATGACGGAAAAAGGTGAATCCCCCCTGGTCGCCGCGTACGCGGGCACCCGCCAGGTCGGTTTCGCAGTTATCGCCACGTCCCTGGTGCTGGTCGCGGTGTTCGTGCCCATCGCCTTTCTTCAGGGGGATGTGGGTCGCCTGTTTTCAGAGTTTGCCATCACGATGGCGGCGGCGGTCTGCTTTTCCAGCATTGTGGCACTGAGCCTCTCTCCCATGCTGGCATCCAAAATCCTTAGACGTAAAACCGGTCAGCGTGACAGACAGACCTATATGGACCGATTGTTCGGATACACGCGCAAACGATACCGTCGTTTACTGGGCCGCACCATGAAACGTCCTGCGCTGGTGGTGGGCCTCTTTGTGGGGCTGATCGCTGGTATGGTGTGGTTGTTTGGGCATATACCCACCGAATATGCTCCCAAAGAAGACCGCGGCGCGTTTTTTGTGATCGTCAACGGGCCTGAAGGCGCCTCCTATGCATACATGGAGGAGTATATGAATGAAATCGAGCGGCGGTTGATGCCCTTTGTCGAAAGCAAAGAGGCCACCCGGCTATTGGTCCGCGCGCCCCGCACGTTTTCGAATTACGAGAACTTCAACACCGGCATCGTGATTTTTGTGCTCAACGACTGGGACCAGCGGCGATCCGCCTGGGTCATGATGGATGAGGTGCGGGCCAAACTGGCCGGGCTTCCGGGGGTGCGCGCCTTCCCCGTCATGCGCCAGGGTTTCGGCGCGTCCATTCAAAAACCATTGCAGTTCGTGATCGGCGGCGGGACCTACCCGGAACTGGCCCAATGGCGCGACACGCTGCTGGCACAGATAGAAGCCGACAATCCGGGCCTGATCGGGATCGACTGGGATTACAAAGAGACCAAACCCCAACTTCAGGTGAACATCGATTATGATCGCGCGGCCGAACTGGGGGTGACCATCGGCAATGTCGGCCGCACCCTGGAAACGATGCTGGGCTCCCGGCGCGTGACCACCTATATCGATGCGGGTGAAGAATATGACGTGATTCTGGAAGGCGAACGCGAGCGTCAGCGCACGCCGACCGATTTGCAGAACATCTATGTGCGCTCATCGCGCAGCGGGGACCTGATTCCGCTGTCCAATCTGGTCACGCTGGAGGAATTCGCCGACTCAACCGCCCTGAACCGTTACAATCGCGTCAGGGCCATCACCTTGGAGGCCAACCTTACCGATGGCCTGGCATTAGGTGATTCGCTGGCCTACCTGGAAGGGCTGGTCAAGGACCATCTGCCAGAAAACGTGATCATCGATTACAAGGGGCAATCCCGGGATTATAAATACTCAACCCAATCGATTATTTTCGTTTTTCTGCTCGGGATCCTGGTGGTTTTCCTTGTGCTGGCCGCCCAGTTTGAAAGCTATATCAATCCGCTCGTAATCATGCTGACAGTGCCACTGGCGATTGCAGGCGGTTTGCTGGGACTTTACCTTACCGGAAGCACCTTGAATCTATACAGCCAGATCGGCTTGGTCATGCTGGTCGGCTTGGCGGCGAAAAACGGCATTCTCATCGTCGAGTTTGCCAACCAACTCCGGGATCGGCGCAAATCATTTGATTATGCCATCCTCAAAGCATCCGAAGTTCGCCTGCGTCCAATCGTCATGACCGGCATTACCACCGCCGCCGGCGCGATCCCCCTGATTCTCTCCACGGGTGCCGGGGCGGAGACCCGCATGGTAATCGGCGTCGTCGTTCTGGCCGGTGTGCTGTCGGCCACCCTGTTCACCCTGTTTGTCGTGCCTGCGGCCTACCGCCTGCTCTCCCGGAGAACGCAGCCACCCGGGCAGGTCGCCCGACGGCTTGAACAAGAGCGGGCCATGCACAATGATTTGGATATCACTGGTGGTAATGTTCAGGAACCGGTTTGATTTTGCCATCTGCTTTACCCTTACGGAAAGTCTGGAGCGCCTTGGGATTTATACGTTGCCCCTATTTCACTTTAAACACAGCAATAGACATTGGAGACCTGTAAATGAAAAAGACTGCCGGAATCTTACTCGCCATTGCGTCTATATTGACTGGAGCAACGGAGACGATGGCGATCGAAGAAGCCAAATACACCGTAGTCAAAAAAGACGACAATTTTGAAATCCGTGACTATACACCCCACATTGTTGCCGAAACCCTCGTGGTGGGAAGCCTCGAAGAAGCTGGAAGTAAGGCATTTAAAATACTGTTTGGCTACATCTCAGGTGAAAACCGATCGCGTAAGAAAGTTGAGATGACCGCGCCCGTTTCTCAACAGGCAGATCCTGAGAAAATCAAGATGACGGCACCTGTGGGCCAGCAGCGGAGGGAAGACAAGTGGGCCGTTAGCTTTATGATGCCGGCCTCGTATTCGCTTGAAACACTTCCCGAGCCGGAAAATCCCAGGGTAACCCTTCGCCAGGTGTCCAGTCGACGGATGGCTGTCGTGCGCTATTCCGGCTTCTGGAGCGAAAAGGGCTATATCGAGAACAAATCGAAACTTGAATCGTGGATTAACGACAATGGGCTTAAGATTGCTGGCGATCCACTATGGGCCCGATACAATGCGCCGTTTACACCGTGGTTTCTGAGGCGAAACGAGATTCTGATTCCGATAGCTCCGGATGAAAACCAGGATACGGATCAAGCGAACATCGATACCGCTCAAAACATCGTGATGAATGATGCACGTTAACCATCTGTGTCT
>CAVONY010000013.1:0-218429 GCA_963697405.1 uncultured delta proteobacterium
TGTCGATCAGGTACGGACTCGGTCGGAAGCGGCCTGAATGGCCGCGGATTGGTGAAACTGTTGGAAAACGCCAACCTGTTTATTATCCCCCTGGACGAAGAGCGGAAATGGTTTCGCTTTCACCACCTGTTTCAGGCTCTGCTGAAACACCAGCTCAAGCAACGGCTCAACGTGGAGGAAGATAGTTAGCGCTCCACAAGCGGGCCAGTGCCTGGTTCGCCGAAAATGGCTATATCGAAGAGGCCCTGTCGCATGCCCATGAGATCGGAGATAAAGAGTACCGCCGCACGGCTGGTAAAACACCATCGCCACGATATTAATGAACCGGGAGCAATGGTACCAGTTGAACCGCTGGCTGCAACGATTTCCACCCGATCTTATTCAGCGACACCCCGATTTGCTGTTGGCCAAGGCGTGGACGTACCAGCGACAGGCCCGTTATTCTGAGCTGTTCGCTATTTAGACGGACTCAACGCTACCGAATCCATCTGCAATAAAAAATCCACCGACGACAGAATATCCTTGGGGGGAGGTACAGGTCTTAAAAAGTTTTCAGCACTACGCAACCGCCAGGGGCGGACTATCCGCAACTGCGGCCCGGGAGGCCTTCAGCCGTCTACCTGCACGGTATCACAGCGTCCGTGGAGCCGCTCTTGTTTTTCTGTCAGCAGCGCTTCAAATGCAGAGAAGTTCAGCAAGCCCAGCGGGTGGTGTTGGAGTCCTTGCAGCAGGAAGAGGCATCGATCGCCGTGTATAAAACCTCGTTGCTTGCCGCTCTGTGTTATACGAGCTGGATCGCCGCCGATTTAAACAGCCTTAAACAGACGGCAGACCAATTGCTGAAGCACGGGCGTAAGTGCGATCTGCCGGAAACCATCGCCATCGGCCGTTTTTTTTAACGGTATCCTCCATTATCAGCGGAATGACCTGGATCTGGCCGAGCGCTTTCTGGCTCCAGTTACCGGAACCCCGGGTACCGGCAAACTGATCGTTCCGACCGTCGTAACTTACTGTCAAAGTTCGTTTGCCCTCTCTTTGACCTACCAGGCAATGGGCCTTACCGAAAAGGCCATCCGGATCATCGAATCGGCCATCGGTTACATGCTGGAAACCGGCAATGCCGATTTGATGGAACTCTGCGATGTGTTTCGGGCCGACCTGGCGCTGCGTCAGGGACATGTTGCCGAAGCTGATCTCTGGGCCCGGAAAACCCCTGCCATACAGCTGGCACCTGCATACCGTTTTTATACTCCCCAATTAACCCTGCCCAAGATGCTCCTGGCCAGACAAACGGCAAAAAGCCTGAGCGAAGCAGATGCCTTGCTTTCCCGAATGCATGACTATTATGCGTCGATCCACAGCACCCACGTGTTGATCGATGTTTTCGTTTTGCAGGCCATGGTCCATGTGGCGCAGGGCAACGAATCGCAGGCGCTCGAAAAGCTGGTGGAAGGCATCCCTCGGCCGAACCGGGCGGCTTTATTCGACCTTTCCTGGATCAAGGGTCTAAAATGGCTGATCTATTGAGCTGTCTAAAAAAGCAGAATCCCACTCTGCAATATGCCAGAAAAATCCTTGCAGCCTTCGACAGCGGGAAGACCGAATCAATCAGTGATCCATCGGATGATCCAAGCCAATCTCTGTCATTATTTCCTGGTGAGCCGCTGATTGAACCGATGACCAACCGGGAAATCGAAGTGTTGAGAGAGTTGGCGAAAGGAATGAGCAACAAAGAAATAGCCAAAAGCCTATTTATCTCACCTGGAACGGTCAAAAAGCATCTTTATACAACTTACCACAAGCTGGGCGCAAAGAATCGTTTCCAGGCTGTCATCAAGGCTAAATCAATTGGGATTCTGTAATATTCCCTTTTCCATCTCCCACTTTTCCCAATCCCACCGTTAAAAAACTCTGTTTTGATTGAAAAATACCACTTTTTTACCACTTTTGGGGCATGACGTGACCTGATCCGATGTAGCATAATAAGCAATCAGAAACTCTGCAGAAATATTTCCTGAACTGTCCAGTAGTGAACAAATGAATTTCGCTTTTCCATTGAAATGGGCCTTGGATTGAATTTCTCATGTTCCGATAGATTGGTTTTGTATTGGAAGGGCGCACTGGAATCGTTTTCTGGTTTTAAGAAAGGAAGAAAAAGCAGTGAAAACTATTATTGTTGGTGGTGTGGCCGGTGGTGCATCATGTGCGGCGAGGCTGCGCAGATTGGACAAAAGGCAGAAATTCTTATGGTAGAGCGCGGACCGTATGTATCTTACGCGAACTGCGGGCTGCCCTACCATGTGGGGGCGTTATTGAAAAAGAGTGGCGGAAGCTTCTTCTGGTGGCGTCCGAACAGATGTTTCGCGTGATGTTTGGGATTGATGTGCGAACCAACTGTGAGGCGATTTCCATCTCGCCGAAGCACAAGACCGTGGATCTTCGCAACACCGAGACAGGCGAGGTCATGACCGAGTCCTATGACAAGCTCGTGCTGTCGCCCGGGGCGGCCTCGGTCCATCCGCCTCTGCCAGGAATCGATCTGCCAGGGATATTTCATGTACGGACCGTGCCGGACGTGCGTACGATCCGAGAGTGGGTCGCGGGCGGCACGACCTATCTTGCCGGGATGTCCAGGTTATCAGAGCGTCCGGATGGTCAAACCCGTAAGGCGGGCGGTGGTGGTGGGCGGCGGTTTCATCGGCCTCGAAACGGCGGAGAATCTGATTCACATTGGATTCGACGTGACCCTCATCCAGAAGCCCGATCACGTGCTGACCCCGCTGGACCCGGAGATCGCGGTCCTGGTCCAGGAACATATCATACGGCATGGCGTAAAGGTTGCCGCCAACGACGGGTGGTCGGTTTCAAGCAGTTGGACGGCGGCGCAATCGAGGTCCAGACGCGTTCCGGCAAGACTTATCCGGCGGATATCGTGATCCTCGCGATCGGTGTGCGGCCTGACACGACCCTGGCCAAGACAGCCGGGCTCACGATCGGTGAACGTGGCGGCATTCGCGTGGACGACCATATGCGCACGAGCGACCCGGACATCTTTGCCGTGGGCGATGCCATTGAGGTCAAGGACTTCGGGACCGATCAGTGGAGCCTGATTGCGCTGGCCGGGCCGGCCAACCGCCAGGGACGGATAGCGGCGGACGTGATCGCAGGACGTGATTCCCGCTACCGGGGCACCCAAGGCACCTCGATCATCGGGCTGTTCGGGGGTGCCGCCGCCTGGACCGGTGTCGCGAAGAAACGCTCAAGCTGCTCGGCGCACGGACTACGAGAAGGTCATGTTGTTTCCGAATTCGCACGCCGGCTATTACCCAGGCGCCAAGATGCTCGGTTTGAAGCTCATTTTCCGGAAATCCAACGGGAAAGTCCTCGGCGCGCAGGCGCTGGGCCAGGACGGCCCGGCGGTGGACAAGCGTATCAGCGCCCTGGCGATGGCCATCCAGATGGGTGCGACAATCTACGACCTCGAAGAGGCCGAGCTATGCTACGCGCCGCAGTTTGGCAGCGCCAAGGATCCGGTCAACTTCGCCGGTATGGTTGCCGCCAATGCCCTTCGTGGTGACATGCCGCTCAGCCACTGGGATTCGTTGGACGGGGCATTCCTCCTCGATGTACGCGAGCCTGTGGAACTTACCGTGGAGAGCGTGCCGGGTGCGGTCAACATCCCCATGGGGCAGCTCCGCACGCGCCTGGACGAACTTCCCCGCGACCGCAAGATCCATGTCATCTGCCGTTCGGCCCAGCGCGCCTACTACGCGACCCGCATCCTTGTTCAGAACGGGTTCAAAGCCCGAAACATCTCCGGCGGAATGCTGTCACGCGCGATGCACGCTCTGGGCGAATTGATATACTGAAAAGTGTTTCGCGGCGGCAACCAATGACACCGCTGATTACCCTTAAAAGTGCAACCCTCTTGTGTGGGAGGCAAAGAAAATGCGCATTCCTGACGAAAGCAAAGGGAACCTGAAGCAAAAACTACTCCATGAAATGAAAGTGTTTTGGGTCTATGTTGTCTATCTAACCTTGGTTTTTGGATCATTCATCTGGTACCGAAGGCTCATTCTCGCAGACGTTGGTATTACCTATACCGAATACGGAGTGGCCCTGATCCAAGCCTTTATCTTTGCAAAAGTCATCATGATCGGAGATGCAATCCACATCGGTCGCGGCTTTGAAAACAAGCCCTTGATTTTTCCACCCTTCTGAAGACGGCTGCTTTCACTCTCTTTGTCGGCCTATTTGTCTTCATCGAACATGCCATTAAGGGCTTGATAAAGGGCAAGGGGGCCATGGAAGGTGTCATGGCGTTTCTTGGGAAGGGATCCTACGAAGTACTCGCCGGGGGTTTGGTCATCTTCGCGGCGTTCATCCCCTTTTTCGCCCTGAGGGAGGTGGCTCGCGTGCTGGGTGGCGAGGGTAAAGTCTTGGCACTGTTTTTCAAAAAGAGCAAGGACCAGTGAACCTGTCCCCAAGACGGGTAAGCGCGGCCGTCCGTGTGAGGCGATGATGAATGATGGGCTGTGGAAACGATGCCGGTCGGTCTGCCGCAAAACCGGATAAACGCACCGATAAAAGGAGTATGATTGCATGCCGACAGCACCCAAGGTTCAATGGCCCACTATGTTTTCGGGTTTGGGGGAATCACCCGGGCGGATGTTCCTCGCGAGATTTCAGCCGGGATTACCTTGGCGGCCTTGATCATCCCCCTCAATATAGGATACGCGCAAGTGGCGGGGCTACCTCCTGTGTTTGGCCTCTATGCGGGCATCATTCCCCTGGCCATGTTTGCCCTCTTCACCAGCTCGCCCCATCTCGTGGGAAGCCCGGACGCGCCCATTTCGGCGATCCTGGGAGCAATGCTTCATTGGCTTTGCTCCGATCGGAGACCCGCTGCGTGTGCAATATGCCCTGGCCCTTGCCTTGATGTGCGGCCTGCTTTGTGTTCTGGTTTTTTCGATTGGCGTTTTTCGCTAATTTTTTATCCCGGGCTGTGTTGGCCGGTTTTATCCACCGGCCTGGGGGTCGAAGTACTGACCAAC
This sequence comes from uncultured delta proteobacterium, assembly GCA_963697405.1. Lineage (GTDB taxonomy): Bacteria > Desulfobacterota > Desulfobacteria > Desulfobacterales > Desulfosarcinaceae > Desulfosarcina. The sequence continues at coordinate 5,055 of CAVONY010000013.1, forward strand.
CAGGTCAGAAGGATCCTTGGCTCTGCTCACATAGAAGGCTCGGGATTGGCAGCAGTAGCCCACCAATTCCATGATTCGATGGCGACGTCCGTTGATACCACGGGTTATTTTGTGGAGCTCGTCGCCCTGTTTGAGTCCCATGCCGCATGCGAATCTTTACTCAGTCGCAATCGGGCTGGGGGCTTTTGTCATCGTGCGGTTAATGAAAGGATATGCGCCCAAGGCACCGGCGGCTTTGATTGCCCTGATCCTGACGACGATCATCGTCGCCGTGTTCGGTCTGGATCAAAAAGGGGTTAAAGTGTTGGGTGCAATGCCTTCGGGACTACCATCCCTGACGCTGCCAAACTTGCCGCTATCCGATTATCTGCGCTTGCTGCCCGGTGCCATGGCGGTGGTTGGCATCACTTTGTGCGAGGCATTGCTGCTGGTACGCAGTTGCAGTCGCAAGCACAACACCAAGGCGGATGGCAACCAGGTATTGTTTGCCTATGGCATGTCCAGTATCGTCAGCGGATTCACCGGTTCCCTGGTATCGGGCCCCAGTGCCTCGCGAACCGCAGCAATGGAAGCGTCCGGGTCCCGCACGCAACTCTCCAGCCTGGTGGCTGCAGCAACGGTCGCGCTGGTCATGGTTTTCTTCACAGATGAGCTGGCGTACCTGCCCACGGCCGCATTGGCCGGGGTTGTTGCCAGTGCCGTATTGAATCTGATTGAAGTTGAGGAACTTCGGGAATTCTGGCACATGCGCCGGTCTGAATTCTGGATTGCTCTCGTCTGCCTGCTCAGTGTCTTGGTATTCGGGCCATTACAGGCAGTCATCATTGCCTTTCTGCTGGCCACGATCGATTTGCTTCGGCGGGCGTCCCGGCCAGGCGCTGGGTGCTGCAGGAAGCACCGGACGGCAGTCATTTTATTCCTGGGGATATTGACCGTACCTGATCCTCGGAATCATCATATACCGCTTTGGCGCTCCCCTCTATTTTGCCAACGCCACTTTTTTTGAGGAAGAAGGTCGAGGATCTGGTCTCGCAATCCACCGCACCCGTCAAATGGTTTGTGCTGGATGCGGAAGCGATGGTGGATATTGACACCACCGGTGGGGAAACACTGCATCAGGTCCTGATGTCGCTATCCAAACGTGGCGTGACCGTAGCTCTTAGTCGTGCCAATCAGACGACCGCTGCGTTGCTATCGCGTTATCACCTACTTGAACTGATTGGTGAAGAACGGCTTACCCGACCAATCGCCATGGCGCCCATCGCGGCCTTTCGCAAGGAGAATAGGCAAGCAGTGCCGGAAAAGACAGCGAAAAAGTAGCGCAGTGGCCAAATAACTCCGATGACGAGGGGGGGGGGAGACGGAATAAAAACAGCAGAGATCCGATCGCATGTTTTCCGGGAGGCCTCTCAAGAAACGCAAACCCAGTAATTTTAAGAAAGGAACAAGATATGCCTACAGAAAGAGTTTCTACGACAGTACCATTGAACTGGAAAGAGGTGTGGTTCACCAACTGCCCCATGGTATCCGCCAACAACGTTGACCAGGAACTGGGATGGTGCCGCGAGGAGTTCAAGAAGATCGGTGTTGAATACGCCTACTTCCGCCACGCACCCGAGAACAATTGGTACCCGCACTACATCCACAACCTCGACAACCTCATTCGCTTCGGTGGCCTGTATCCTCCAATCCATGTTCATGCCGACATTCGCTGCACCCGGCTTCTGGGAGCAACCTGGGTATACGAAGGCGGCTGCATGGCGGTGCGTGCCACCGACAAGCTTTTCCGGATGAAGGATCTGAAAGGCAAGAAGATCGGCATCTCCAAGAGCCTGAACACCATCAAGAACGACTGGTGGCGAATCCAGGAACACATGGGAATCGTGAACATGCTGATGCTGAACGACATGACCATGGACGACATAGAACTCGTGGAGTTCCCCTACCCAGATGACTGGTATGATAAACCCGAGATGCTGGTCCCGCCGATGAACAACCCGTCTGAGCTGTGGATGCGTCGAGACCACAAACACGACCTGGCGTTCCGTCCGTTGGAAACGGCGCTTCTAGATGGCACCGTCGATGCCATCTACACCCAGAGCAAAGTCTTCCAACACTTGCAGGAGGCCACAGGCAAGATCAAGATGATCGAAGACCTGACCCGATACCCGGACTGGACCGTGCAGGTTGCCAATACCCCTGCCGTGATTACCTGCACCGATGTGATGGCTAAGGAGCACCCCGAACTGGTCGTTGCTTACATGAAGGCCATGGTCAAGGTTGGGCGCTGGGCCAACGAACACAAGCGCGCTGCGGCGGCAATTCTCAACCGCCAGGCATTCTATCTGGATGCCGAGGATACGTACCAGGGCATCAAGCATGTCGATATGGTGCCGAGTCTGAGTGCGCAGAATCTGCACTGTATAAGATCGGCAAGGACTTCATGGTCAGCCACGGCTACATCAAGAACGACTTCGATGTGGACGAGTGGGCGGCCCAGAGTTCCTGGAGCAGGCGGTAATGGAAGTGCTCAAGGAGGAATGGGAAAGAAAAAGCTGGAGCAAGCTTCCTCAGGGGGGTGGGCTCGAGACAGAAGGCGTGCGGATCGGTTAGGCAGGCGCAGCGTATGGTCAAACAGTTAAAATTGTGCAGGTGAGCACCCTGCGGCAAAGGGAACGCTACCGTAGGGAAAACAAGCGCCAAGGCTCAAATCTAAACGATCAAACTGCGCATGATTTGGTGACGGCCGGCATTGCTGAACCTGTCCAGATCTCCCAAGGCCGGCAGTTGATGCTGATATGATACCCGGGAAGTGCGATGGTCCGTGACAGGCAATAAATGAGACGTCAGGGTTAGTCAGAACTCATCCCGGCGTCGGCCTCCTGAAAATTGAAATGTCTTCGGGTGCCTGACGAGGGTGTTTTTTAAGGAGAATTACTGATGCAACGCTATTTTTTGAAAAATGTGGCCAAAAGCAGAATAAAACATGGACACTCGCTCAAGTTGCGGATTCTGATGGTGCTGGCGGTGTTTGCCGCCATTGCGGCTGTAGGCCCCACAAGGATTTCATGGGCCCAGTCATCTACCGACGACAAGTGGCGCTTTGAGGTCACCCCTTACTTCTGGCTAATTAACTTCGAAGGAAACCTAGATACAGTCCGGTCGCCGGTGGCAGCCCGCATGTGGAGATCAAAAGCGATGACCTCCTGGATATGCTCGACTTTGGTTTCATGCTCTCAGGAGAGGCGCGCAAGGGCAGGTGGTCGATCTTCACCGACGTGATCTATTTCGATCTCTCCTCTGAGAAAAGCCGGGTGAAGGCCGTCGACTTCAACCTCGGCGGTCCCGTCAATCCGACCAGCAGCGATTTAGACGCCGGGACGTCATCGTCGCTGACAACCTGGGTATGGACCCTTGCCGGAAGCCTCGGGTTGGTCGAAGGACCGACAGTGACCCTCAAGGCACTCGGTGGATTTCGCTACCTCACGGCTGACGCGACCACCGACTGGCGTTTGACCGCCACCGTCACCGGTCCGAACCCGGGCCAGGTATTTCAACGGACGGGCAGCATCTCGCAGTCTGAGGATGTCTGGGACGCCATTGTGGGCGTGCGGGGCCGGGTGCGGATTGGGGATAGCAGGTGGGCCCTTCCCTATTACCTGGACATCGGGACCGGGGATTCCGACCTTACCTGGCAGGGTATGCTCGGATTGTCCTACGGGTTTGATTGGGGCGAGATCTTCATCAACTATCGTTACCTGAGTTACGATATGGATGAGGGTGGACTCATTGAAGATTTGAGTTTCGAAGGCCCGGGGATCGGAATAACAGGCCGATTTTGACACTTTGATACCAGGGTGTGAGGGAAACATCATGTCAATCGAACCGTTCGGGAAGAATCTGAGATTTGAGAAACCAGCCACATATCGAATTCGTGTGACGGGCCACATCGATGAATGCCTGTCGGATCATTTGGGCGGGATGGTCATCACCCGTGCGTTCACGGCGGACAGCCGGCCCATCACCATCCTGGTCGGCCACCTGAGCGATCAGGCAGCTCTATCGGGTGTGCTCAACGGACTCTATGAACTGCACCTGCCGCTGCTGACGGTAGAGTCCCTATCATCGTAAATGACGATATCCGCCACAGGCAGCAAGATTTTCGGAGCAGCGGCCCCGTTCTTTTTTATTCTATCTGCGAATAAATGGATTTTCTGGAATTAGCGTGATCATGAGAATGGCAATTGTTGTATTGACAATCATGACGGTCTCGGCGTTTTTCTCGGGGTGGGGCATCACGCCGGCCGTCTATCATAACTGGAGAAATCCGGAAGACAGCGACCAGACGACTTTCGGCCTGGACGTGCATGTCAATTTGATCAAGAACCGGGTGCGTGTCAGCCTGGGTGCCCGGGACATCATCAACGAGGCGGGTAACACCGTCTTCTTGACCATCGGCATCGCCGATCTGCCCGGCCTGTTTTATTGGTTGAGCCGCTGATATCAGCACGCTGTTTTATGCAATGCATCGTGTGATATGCTCAACAAACTTTGAAGGTAGGAAATATTTTGATAGCTGCTATATGTCTTGATTTATACCTGCATACGTTAGCTTGTGTTTTTATCTATCCTATAATTTGTGCCAATATTCTAAAACTGGTTATTTGTTCGATCTGTATGTATTCTTTAATTTCAGGCTTTGCTTCAGATAGGCCTTCAGCTTCTGTTGCACCCGGCCGTAAAGCGTTTCAGGGGGGAAGTTGCCTTCTGCGTTGGGCGCTCCAGCAGCTGTTCCGGTGAGAATTTCGATGCCCGCCTCGATGGTGGCGACCTGCCAGATCTTGAACTGTCCTTGTTTTACCGCATCCACAACGCTTTTTTTCAGCATCAAGTTTTTCACGTTGGCCGACGGGATCATCACGCCCTGCCTACCGGTAAGCCCCTTGCTGCAACAGACGTCGAAGAATCCTTCGATCTTCTGGTTCACCCCGCCGATGGCCTGGACCTGGCCCTTCTGGTTCACCGAACCGGTGACGGCAATTCCTTGGCGGATGGGGACGCCCGACAGGCTGGAGAGGATGGCGTACAGCTCTGTGGACGAGGCGCTGTCTCCGTCGATGCCGCTGTAGCTCTGTTCGAAGGTCAGGCTAATGGACAGGCTCAACGGGTAGCGCTGGGCAAAGGTGCGCCCCAGGTAGCCGGAGAGGATCAGCACGCCTTTGTCATGCGTTTTCCCGGACAGCTTGGATTCACGCTCGATGTTGATGACGCCGGATTTCCCCATGAAGGTTTCGGCGGTGATGCGTGACGGCCGGCCGAAGGCGATTTCACCCATCTGGTAGACGGCCAGCGCATTGACCTGGCCGACTTCCTCCCCGGCCACGTCGATCATGATGGTGTCTTCCACATAGTTTTCGTGGATTTTCTCTTCGTACAGATTATAGCGGAAGCGATACTCCGTGAAGGCCTTGACCACGTAGAGGGATGTCACCCGGTCGGCATTGTCTTTTCTGGCCCAGTAATCGGCCTCTTTGATCACCCCCACCACGGAGCCGAAGCGCAAAGAGAGCTTGTTTTTGCTGTCGATGGCTTTTTCACCATACTCAACCACGGCCGAAACCCCGTCGGGGGTAAACGGCAGCAGGTTTTCGTCTCGGCAGACCCGTGCGATGAATTGAGCATAGAGCCTGACGGTCTCGTCGGTGCGGATCACTTCATAGTCGAAGTCCGCCCGTACCCGGAAGATCTTATTGAATTTAGGATCATAGTTCTGCAGAATCTGGAAAGGCTCGTAACCCCCCAGCAGAATCACTTTTACGTCCAGGGCCACCGGTGTCGGCCGCAGGGAGGCGGTGCCCATGCCCAAGTCGTGGGCCATGTCCTCAATGCAGAGCATCTTGTTCTGCAGGGCGCGTTTGAGCGATTCCCACACTTGGCGATGGGCAAGTGCCGATTCCACTTCCAGGATGAGAAAACCACCGTTGGCCTGCAGCAGGGACCCGGACTGAACCATGGTGAAGTCGGTGATCAGGGTGCCCATGAAGGCTTTTTTTTCGATGCGACCAAACACGTTCTGATAGGTAGGGTTGGTTTCGAACACCACCGGTGCCCCCTCCATGCCGGAGCGGTCTTGCAGCACGTTGACCCGGTAACGATTCAAGGATAGTTCCCTGGCCTCCTCAGGCGCGTTGCCGCTGCCTTCTGTTTCCTGTTGCCGGGGCAGGAAGAGGGCTACATTGTCCACCATGTCTTCCTGCAGTTCATCCAGGAATTGTAGAATTTCCTGTTGATCCTGGTAATTCTCACGGACCAGGTCCAAACGGTTTTTCACCACGAATCGGGCCAGTTCTCCGGCCGATTGCTGGATCTCCTTTTGTTGGGTGTTGTTGATCCGGTTGACTTCCCGCATAGCTGTCTGGATCTCTTCCTGGAAGGATTGAACGGTCTGTTCGATATCGGCCCGCTCCTGATCGGAAAGGCTTTCGAACTCCTCCTCGGTATAGGGCGCTTCCCCGTTCAAGGCGATGGTCTGGTAGCCTGACGGCGTTTTATCCAGCTTCAGGCGCTTTTCCAGGGCCGATCGATCCAACACCTCGAAGTGGTCTTTTATCTGCTGCCCGTATTGTTTCTGGATCTCGATGATCTTCTCACGAAACGGATCCGTCTGGAACGCTTTGGGCAGGCGAATTTTGAGGTCAGTGATCAGCCGGTTGAGGCTTTTGGCAAAGCGGGCGGCCTGACCGGGGTGCACCGGCAGTGCCTTGGGCCGATACTCATCCTTGAAATTGTTGACCATGCACCAGTCCGCAGGCGTGGGCAAGGCTTTGGCTGCCTTTCGGATGAGCTCCTGCACGATGGTGGTTTTGCCGGTGCCTTCCGGACCGGTAACGAAGATGTGGTATCCGGCGCTTTTCATCTCCAGCCCGAAGGTGATCGCTCGCACGGCACGCTCCTGGCCGATTACCTGGTCCAACGGCTCGATGTCGGCAGTGGTTTCAAAATTGAACATGGATGGCTGGCACAGGCAGCGCAGCTCGGACAGCTTTACTTCGTTTCGGGCGGTCATAGTAGCTCCTCGGGCAGCGATGATCGGTTTAATTCTGATATGAATTTAATCTGGGCAGACCGGAAACAACAAATTTCAAATCCCAAATCTCAAATAAATTCCAAATTACAATAGCCAAATCTCAAAGATGATACAAACTAACAGCTGATCGTTAATTTGATTTCTCTAAAGTCTGAGATTAGAACGTCCTTCCTTCAAAATTGTTGGGTTTGGAATCTTGAATTTGGCTATTGTGATTTATTTATAATTTGGTTTTTGGCTATTGTGATTTTCGATTTGGGTTTCCGTAACCGTGAGCTTTATCCTGAGAGACAGTTCGTCCAACTGCGCCTTGGCCGCCTCCGACGGGGCATTGGTAAGCAGACAGGCGGCGCGCTGTGTCTTGGGAAAGGCGATCACGTCGCGGATGGAAGGCTCGCCACAAAGCAGCATCACCAGGCGGTCGAATCCGAAGGCGATGCCCCCGTGGGGCGGGGCGCCGGACGCTAACGCATCAAGCAGAAAGCCGAACTTCTCCTGGTAGACATCCGGTTGCATGCCTAACGCTGCAAAGACCCGCTGCTGGAGCTCCATGTCGTGGATGCGAATGCTGCCGCCGCCCACTTCGAAGCCGTTGAGCACCAGGTCGTAGGCCCGTGAGCGAACGGCCAGGGGGTCGGTTCCCAGTTGGTCGTAGTCTTCCTCCAGGGGAGCGGTAAAGGGGTGGTGCAGGGCCTGGTAGCGCTTTTCCACCTCGTCGTATTCGAACATGGGAAAGTGGGTGACCCACACAAAGTCAAACCGGTTGTCGTCGATTAGCCCCAGCTGTTTGCCCAGGTGGTTGCGCAGGTGTCCCAGGGCCTCGTTGGTGACTTTGGGCTGGTCAGCCACAAAAAAGACCAGATCGCCGGGGGCCATGTCAATCCTTTCGGCCAAACGGGCCTTCTCCTCGTCGGTGAAGAATTTGGCGATGGGGGACTGCCAGGCATCTTCGCGCACCTTGATCCACGCCAATCCCTTGGCCCGGTAAACGGCCACGAATGCAGTCAGGTCATCGATCTCTTTGCGTGAAAAGTCGATGCATCCCTTGGCGTTCAGGGCTTTGACGATACCTCCCTTTTTGACCACATTGGCGAAGACCTTGAAACCGGAGCCTTCAACGATGTCGGAAACATCTTTGAGTTCCAGGCCGAAGCGCGTGTCGGGCTTGTCCAGGCCGTAACGTTCCATGGCCTCGGTGTAAGTCAGCCGGGGAAAAGGGCGGGGCAGTGATTGGCCCATGACCTCGTTGAACAGGCTGGCCATCATGCCTTCGCTGACGTCCATGAGGTCTTCCTCGCCCACAAAGGACATTTCCATATCGATCTGGGTGAACTCCGGCTGGCGGTCGGCCCGCAAATCCTCGTCCCGGAAGCAGCGCACGATCTGATAGTAGCGGTCGAAACCGGATATCATCAGCAGCTGCTTGAACAATTGGGGAGATTGGGGCAGGGCATAGAACTGGCCGGCATTGACACGGCTTGGCACCAGATAGTCCCGGGCGCCTTCCGGGGTGCTTCTGGTTAGCACCGGCGTCTCGATGTCCAGGAATCCGTTGTCGTTCAAAAAGCGCCGCACCGATGCGCCGGCCTTGTGACGGGTGATGAGGTTGCGCTGCAGCGGAGGGCGCCGCAGGTCCAGATGCCGGTTTTTAAGGCGAATGGGTTCGGAGACATCCACGTTGTCCTCGATCAGAAATGGCGGGGTCTTGGCTGGATTGAGAATTTTCAGCTCATCTACCAGTACCTCGATCTCACCGGTGGGCAGCTTGGCGTTGATCATGCCGTCGGGCCGGGGCTCCACCCGACCGCGGATGCCAAGGACGAATTCGCTGCGCAACGTGTGCGCCTTGGCATGGATGTCCGGATTGATCTCCGGGTTGAAGACGACCTGGGTAATTCCCTCCCGATCACGAAGGTCGATGAAAATCACGCCGCCGTGATCCCGCCGTCGCAGGACCCAGCCCATCAGGATGACTTCTTTGCCCATATCTTGAGCACTCAGGGCGTTGCAGTGATGGGTTCTTCTCATGTCGCCGAGGATCTCAGCCAATAGAATTCTCCTTTTTGGAAAATGTTTCGATCAAGGTGTCCACAATCACACCCACGGGGATCTCTCTTTGGGTTTTGGTGTCCATGTTTCGCAGCACCACCGTTCCCGATTCCAGTTCACTCTCTCCCACGATGAGTACCCGACCGACACCCGCGCGATTGGCTTGCTTCATCTGGGCTTTCAGGCTCTTGTCCCCATATTCCATGACGGCGCCGATGCCGTTGAGCCCCAAGGCAGTCGACCATTCGAAGGCCAGTTTCTTGGCCGGATTACCCAGGGCGGCGATATACAGGTCAGGCGCTCGAATGGCTGACGGGGTGTTCATAGCGACGATTTCCGCCAGGCGGTCGAAACCAATGGCGAAGCCGATGGCCGGGACCTCAGGCCCGCCCAGGGAACCGACCAGCCCGTCGTAGCGCCCACCGCCCGCTATGGCACTCTGGGCGCCCAGCGCGCCGGTCTGGATCTCGAAGGCGGTGCGGGTATAGTAATCCAGTCCGCGCACCAGCTGTTTGTCGACGTTGAATGGAACGCCCAGTTGGGTCAGCATATCGGTGACCGTCGAAAAGTGGCTGCTGCAGTCGTCGCACAGGTAGTCGATGATGGCCGGGGCACCCTTCATGGCCTCCCTGCAGCCGGGAACCTTGCAGTCCATTACCCGCAGGGGGTTGCGGTCTTTCCTGCGCAAACAGTCACTGCAAAGGGATGAGGCCGCCTCGGCCAGCAACGTGGACAGGGCTTCCTTGAACCGGGGCCGGCAGACGGGGCAGCCCAACGAGTTGACGTGGGCCGTGGTGTCGGTGACGCTCAGGCGGTCGAACAGGGTGCGCAACAGAAAAATCAGTTCCACATCCGCGAAAGGCGCCGCCACACCGAAAATTTCCGCATCGATCTGGTAGAACTGGCGGTAGCGGCCTTTCTGGGGTCGTTCCCGGCGGAACATGGGGCCGATGGTGTAGAATTTGCGAACGGGATCCTGGGCATACATCTTGTGCTGGATATATGACCGGCATATGGATGCCGTGGCCTCGGGTCGCAGGGTCAGTTGATCCCCTTTGCGGTCGGCAAAGGTGTACATCTCCTTTTCCACGATATCCGTGTCCTCACCGATGCTTCGCGCGAACAGTTCGGTCTTTTCCATGATGGGAATGCGGATTTCCCGGTAGCCGAAATCTTCGAAAAGGGCGATGGCGGTGCGTTCGATTTGCTGCCACAGCTCGGTTTCACCGGGCAGGATGTCCTTGAATCCTCTGATCAGTTGTATGTTTGGTTGGCTCATTGGTTAAGCAATACCTTTCGGTCAGCCGGCAACCCCATGATTAACGGTTGCCGGGGGTGCCAGCGAACATTTACACGTAAACCTGAACATCTATCCCAGGCATTCGCGGATAGTCAACATTATTTTGATAATGATGGCTCGGATTAGCAGCCCTCACGGAAAATGGCTATCGTTTTGTAAATTACCGGCAATAAAGGCGATGCAGCCATTTCGCATTGTTGACATGGATGTTGATTTTGGATACCGTGATTTTTCTTCCACAGCGGCCAAAAACTAACAATCAGGATGGCACCATGATCATCGGGTTGGATGTAGGCGGTACCCACACGGATGTGGTCCTTTTAGGCCAGGAAGGGCTGGTGAGACAGATCAAGGTCCCCACCAACCCAACGGACCTGTTTGCCACCGTGCTCACAGGCCTGGAAATGATCACCGAAGGCATCGATCCTGCCCGTATCAGCCGGGCGGTGTTGTCCACCACCCTGGCCACCAACCGCATCGTGCAGGGGCGGATCCCCGAAGTGGGGATGATTGTATCCGCCGGGCCAGGAATGGACCCGGAGCTATTTCGAACCGGCCCGCATTATCACACCGTGGCCGGAGCCATCGATCATCGGGGGCGGGAGGTCACGCCCATCGATGAGGAGCAGGTGCTTAGGGTGGCCGATGGCCTGAAGGATAAAGGGATTCGCTACGTGGGGGTGGTCTCCAAATTTTCCGTTAGAAACCCTGCCCACGAAGTGACGATCCGCGATCTTCTCGGCGACCGCTTCGAAAAGGTGTTCCTGGGCCATCGGATTGCAGGTCGCCTCAACTTCCCGCGCCGCATTGTCACCACTTTCCTGAATGCCTCGGTCTACCCCATTCACAAGGATTTTTTCGAAGCCGTGGTCAATTCTCTGGCTAAAAAGGGACTCAGCGTGCCCATCCGCATCCTTAAACCCGACGGCGGGAACATGCGTTTCGATGCGTCTATCGACCATCCGGCCCAGACCATCCTATCCGGGCCGGCGGCCAGCGTTATGGGCTCCGTGGCCTTTGCGCCCAAGGATGAAGTCTGCCTGGTACTGGACATCGGCGGCACCACCACGGACATGGCGGTGCTGGTCAACGGCGTGCCGCTGCTCGATCCGATGGGAATCAGCATTGGGGATCACAAGACGCTGATCCGCTCCCTGGAAACGGTTTCCATCGGTGTCGGTGGAGACAGCGCCGTGCGGGTGGTGGACGGAAAAATACATATCGGCCCTGACCGGCTGGGCATGGCCATGGCCTACGGCGGACCGGTGCCCACCCCTACGGACGCTATTTTTTTCCTGGGCATCGGCCATGGGGGCGATCCGCAAAAAGCCCGGGAGGCGATTCAGTCGGTGGCCCAAGCCCTGGGTACCGATCTTCAGGATGCGGCCAATCGGATTCTTGAGCAGGCCTGCCGGACGATTCTGGATGAAGCCGGTTCCATGGTCGAGCGGATCAACGCCAAACCGGTGTACACGGTCCACGAGTTGTGGGAGGGACATCGCCTGCAACCCCGGCAGATTCTGGTACTGGGCGGCCCGGCTCCCTGGTTTGCCACGGGTTTGGAACGCTTGAGTGAGAGTCGGGTGACTGTGGTTCCCCGGTGGACGGTTGCCAATGCCATCGGTGCCGGTCTGGCCCGCACCACCTGCGAGGTGACCTTTTTTGCCGATACGGAGCGAGAAATCGCCACCGCACCGGAGGAGAATTTCACAACCGTGATTCCGTCGACCTACACCAAGGAAGACGCCGTCGACGCGACCCTGGATCTGCTTCGCCGCAAGGCCATCGACCGGGGCGCCAATCCCGAACACCTGGAGCTGGAAGTCACCGAGGCCATGTCATTCAATATGGTTCGCGGATTTTATACCACCGGCAGGAACATACGGGTTACGGCCCAGGTCAAACCCGGGCTGATCCACGGCTACGACCCGATTGCGGAAAAGATCATGGATACGAATGGAGTCTGCCATGCTGCGCGCCAAACATAAAACCGGCCTGGTTTTTTTCCCCGCTTTCGACTGGGCCATCAGCCCCACCCATCCGGAGCGTGAAGAGCGGCTGCTCTACACCCAGGACCAGGTGTTCGAAGAGGGCCTGTTAGACATCGAGGGCATCATCGAATATAAACCCGACCTGGTTACCAAAAAGGATGTCCAGCGGGTCCACTTTTGCGTGCCGGACCTGTGGGCCGTGATGACCGAGTCCCATTTCATCAGCGCCGGCGGCGCCAAGACCATTGCCATGGCGGTGATGGACAAGCAGGTGGAGCGCGGGTTCGCCCTGGTACGGCCGCCGGGGCACCATGCCAACCGGGTGGTCCACGGTGCCAGAGGGTTCTGCAATGTCAACATCGAGGCCATCATGATCGAGTTTATCCGTAAGGCATACGGGGTCAACCGGGTGGCCATCGTTGACACCGACTGCCACCACGGCGACGGCACCCAGGATATCTACTGGCACGACCCCGATACCCTGTTCATTTCCATCCACCAGGATGGCCGCACCCTCTATCCCGGCTCGGGATTTTTGAGCGAACTGGGCGGGCCCAATGCCGTGGGCAGCACGCTGAATATTCCGCTGCCGCCCAACACCTCCGGGGAAGGGATCCTGCATGCCATTCGGGAGGTGGTGCTTCCCATTTTGAAGGAATTCCAGCCGGAAATTATCGTCAACTCTGCCGGACAGGACAACCACTATTCGGACCCCATTACCAACATGAATTTCTCGGCCCAGGGGTATGCAGAGCTGACGACCCTGCTCAAACCCGACATCGCCGTTCTGGAGGGTGGGTATGCCATCGAGGGGGCGCTGCCTTATGTGAATGCCGGCATCATTCTGGCCATGGCTGGCATGGATTACAGCCATCTCCGAGAGCCCGATTTCGACCCCGTAAAGATCCGTCAGTCTCCGGAGGTTACCCGCTGGGTGCACAAAACCTGTGACAAAGTGCTGGAGAACTGGCACCAGCGGCGGCATCTGGCAGAGGTCTATCGCGGGGATAGCCAACTCATGACCCGGGATCGCGATATCTACTACGATACCGACAATATCCATGAGCACCAGCAGGAGACCATCCGGGTTTGCGACAGCTGCGGGGGCGCCCTGAAAATCGATTCCGCCGCCCGGGGCATGAAACATATCCTGGCGGTGCACATCCCGAGAAACGTCTGCGAGAGTTGCCGCAAACAGGGTTACCAGTGGTATGATTCGGCCGACACGACCCGATACGATAAGATTTACCTCCAGGATCGTTCCGGCGATGTGATTACAGAAAAAAGCCAGGCGACCTAACCCGGGTAAACCGGTGCTGTTGAAAAAGCGCAGGCCGTAAACACATAATCTAAAATAACAAATGCTAAATTACAAATCTCAAATAATATCCAAATTACAATGTCCAAATCCCAAAAGGGCAAAAACCGACCGATGATTGTCACTTGAATTTACCAATATTGAGGATTGGAATGTCCTTTCTTCAAGACCGTAAGGTTTGGGATTTTGAATTTGATTATTGTAATTTATTTGTCATTTGGGTTTTGGCTATTGTAATTTAAAGTTCATCGCCTTTTCCCATCGACGAGATCCCATGTCTTACTCCCGACAAGCCGCCATTCGATCCAACCTGGAACGACGCGCCCGGATAATCGATGCCGTCCGTGCCTTTTTTTCCTCAGCGGGATTTCTGGAAATCGAGACACCGGTGCGCATTCCGGCACCGGCGCCCGAGATCCATATCGACGCCCAGGAAACAGGGGACTGGTTTTTGCAGACTTCACCGGAGCTTTGCATGAAGCGGATCCTGGCCGCCGGCTATGAGAAGATCTTCCAGATCTGCCGGTGTTTCCGCAAGGGAGAGCGCGGTGGCCGCCACGTGCCGGAAATGACCCTGCTGGAGTGGTATGCGGCAGGCCTGAATTATCTGGACCTGATGACTCAGTGTGAGGCGTTGATCGGTTTTGTGGCCGCCCGCATTGACATGGGCCACCGGCTCGTCTATCAGGGGCACACGGTTGACCTGACACCACCCTGGGAACGGTTGACCGTGGCCGAGGCTTTCGAGCGGTTCGGTGGGATGACGGTCCGACAGGCACTGGACAGGGAATGCTTCGACGAGACCATGGGCCTCGACATCGAACCGCAACTCGGAATTGAGCGGCCGCTGTTTCTCTATGACTATCCGGCCCGCTGTGGCGCCCTGGCCCGGCTTAAGCCCGCCGACACGTCGGTGGCCGAGCGTTTCGAACTCTATATCGCCGGCATGGAACTGTGCAACGCCTTCAGCGAGCTCACCGACCCATGGGAGCAGCGCGCCCGTTTCGACGCCGATAACCGCGCCCGAGGGGCCAACGGCAAAACCGTCTATCCCATTGCCGAACCGTTTCTCAAGGACCTGGAAAGCATGCCGCCGGCTGCTGGAAATGCGTTGGGACTCGACCGGCTGGTGATGCTTTTTACCGGTGCGGCATCAATTGATGCGGTGGTTGCATTCACACCGGAAGAGCTCTAGTATCTATCCAGAAACGGTATCTTTCGGCCCAGGCCCGTGTTCTCGCAGATTAGAATTCCTCGATGTAGCGCTGCTACGCCTGTGGATTCAAATCGGCTGTGGCCTTGGCCTGAACCAAAATCTACCCTTTCTGGACAGACACTGAGAACTTTCACTATTGACATCTTTCAGCCCAGGCCGGTGTTCTCCTTATTTTGACATCCTCGACGATTCGCGGTTGTGCTTGCTTCGACATCTGTGCGCGGATGCTAAACCGTCTGCGGTTCATTTTTCTTATGCGCGTCTATTCCCAAAGTGATACCCGTCGCCTCACCTTTACGCTTAATCTGAGTTGGCGGTTTTCTGCATTTGCCAAAGCGCGCTTTTCTGGTTATCTTTGCCAACCATGCCAATGATTACACCAAGGAGAAAAGAATGAATGATCTTAAACGCACGATGTTATATGACTGCCACGTCAAATCCGGCGCCCAGATGGTTCCGTTCGGCGGCTGGGACATGCCGGTAATGTACGGCGGGGGAATTCTGGCCGAACACCTGGCCACCCGCAAGGGTGCCGGACTGTTCGATGTCTCCCACATGGGACGGTTTGTGTTTCGGGGTTCAAGAGCGCTAGAATTTCTGCAATATGCGCTTACCAACAACGCCGAGGCCCTCGATACGCTCGACAGGGGCGCCCAGTACACACTGATCCCTACCGAAGCCGGTACGGCAGTTGACGATGCCTACCTCTACCGGTTCGAAGACGATGAATATATGCTGGTGGTCAATGCCGGCAACCGTGACAAGGACTGGCAGCATTTTCAGGAACTGCTGGCGCCATTCGATCAGGTAGAACTCATCGACCGCAGTGACGATCTGGCCATGGTGTCGGTGCAGGGGCCGACATCCCGTTCCATGGTGTCGGCAATCATTGCGACCGGGCGGTTGCCGGAACCCGCGAGAAACGCGCTGAGCAAGGTGACGATCGCCGGTGCCACGGTGTTGTTGGCGCGCACTGGCTACACCGGTGAGCCTTTGGGGTTCGAGTTGTTCATCCCCAGCCATGCGGCGACTGACGTATGGGACCTGCTGGTGGAAAAAGGCGCCACGCCCGTGGGCCTGGGCGCCCGGGACACCCTGCGGCTGGAAGCGGCGCTGCCCCTTTACGGTCATGAACTGGGCACGGATTCCGACGGACATGAAATACCCATTTTTGCCTGTCAGCTGGCCAAGTTCGGCGTCAGTTTTTCTCCATTGAAAGGCGATTTTATGGGACGCCGGTCCCTGGCGCGCCAGCACGACGCGTTCCGGAAAATCCTCTTCCGGGATTTCTCGGCCATGGCCGATCTGCCCCGGATGATCCGGCCGCTGGTATTGGCCGGGCGCGGCATCGCCCGCCAGGGAGCCAGGGTATTTGACGGTGACAGGCTCGTGGGGACCATCACCAGCGGCACCATGGTGCCCTATTGGGAAGTAGAAGGCCTAAGTGTTCATGACGGCCTGGCTGATACAACTCAGCGGCGTTCCATCTGCCTGGCCTATCTTGACAGCGATATCCTAGACGAAGCGCCGCTGACTGTTGAAATCCGCGGGAAACGGGTGGCGGCCATGGCGGTGCCCTATCACATGCGCAGCGAATCGCCACCGTATACCCGGCCCATTTTGTATGACCACGGTCGTACGCGAAAAGCCGTTGAATCGGATACCACCCAGACCGATGCCCTGCGCCTGCTGAAAATGGCCACGGCCAACCACCGCTGGCGGCAGCAGGCCTGCATCAATCTGATCCCCTCGGAGATGACCGCCTCACCCCTGGTGCGCATGCTCTCCATCACGGATCCGTCCTTCCGTTATGCCGAGCACCGCAAACTAAAAGCCTACTACGATGCCGAGGTGTTCTACTACCAGGGCTGCGATTTCATCGATGAGGTGGAAGCACTGCTGGTCAAGGAAATGAAGCGATACTTCGGATGCGCCGAGGTGGAGACCCGGGTGATCAGCGGGCAGATGGCCAACACGGCCGTTTACAGTGCCATGCTGGACTATATCAACCGGGCCGACCGCAAGTGTGAACCCCGGCGCATGCGCAGGGTGATGAACAACCACATCGGCAAGGGCGGCCACCTCAGCGCGCAACCCATGGGCGCCCTCAGGGATTTCGTGGCCCGAGATCCTGCCACCGAACGGCCGGCGGTGGTCAACTTTCCGGTTCTGGCGGACAATCCCTTTCGCATCGACGTGCCGGCCACGCTGAAGCTGATCGACCAGCATCTGCCCGAGTTGATTATCTTCGGCAAGAGCATGGTCATCAGCAAGGAGCCGGTCGCGCCAGTCAGGGCCTTTTTGGACCAGCAGGGCATCGACGCGGTGGTGATGTACGACATGGCCCATGTGCTGGGACTGGTGGGACCGCACTTCCAGGACCCGTTCAAAGAGGGTGCCGACCTGGTTACCGGTTCGACGCACAAGACATTTTTCGGCACGCAGCGGGGCGTGGTGGCCAGTCGCTATGCTCAAGCCGATGAACGTTATGCCCTCTGGGAAGCCATCGAACGGCGGACCTTTCCCGGATCGGTGTCCAACCACCACCTGGGGACCCTGGTGGGACTCCTGCTGGCCGCCTACGAAATGAATCATTTCAAGGACGCCTACCAGTCTGCGGTCATATCAAACGCAAAGGCATTCGCACGGGCACTTGCCGATTGCGGACTGCACGTTGCCGGCGATCCGGCCGAGGGTTACACGGAAACCCACCAGGTGCTCGTGGATGTCGGGTATGCCAAGGGCCCGCAGATCGCCCGGCGCCTGGAAGTCAACAACATCATCTGCAACTATCAGGCGGGACCCGAAGACGAGAGCTTTTCCGCTTCTGGCATGCTGCGAATGGGCGTGTCCGAAATGACCCGCTTCGGCATGGGGCCCCAGGGATTTCAACAACTGGCCCAACTGGTGCGGGATGTCGTTATGGATGATATCCTGGTAACGGAAGCGGTGTCCCGGTTGCGAGAACAATATTTAGACATCCAGTATTGTTTTAACGCCGATGTGTTTGAAGAACAGATGAAAGCGTTGAAGGAGACGCTGATGTAACGATAAATCAATCGTAACGAATCGGTTTGCCAGGTGAAAAACAACCCATGCGCATGCGGGTGTAAAATCTCCTGAAGCCCGAGAACCGGACAACCCACAGATGGACCAAAAGGCAGCGGGCCCTGGATTTCCGGGACGCGCTGCCTTTTTTTGCTGTCTACCTTTTAATAGCATCTTAAAAAGCGATGAAGGGTCCATGGCGGTGTCACGAACCGGCCTAAAATATTCTCATCAGGCAAATATACGCCGCTTTCTCACCGTTTCTGGATTTACTTGAATTGATCCTCTTCGGTGCTGCCGGACATGGCACCCACCGAGGAATCGCCACTGCTGATCGTGTCAATTAACCGGTCAAAATAGCCGGCCCCGACGAATTTCTGGTGGGTGGTGGCCATGTAGCCGTCTTCATTGCCGAAGCGAAACTCCTCTTCCTGGAACCGGGAGTAGGCCAGCATACCGTGTTTGCGGTAGTTCATGGCCAAGTCGAACATACCCAGGTTCAGGGCATGGAACCCGGCCAGGGTGACGAACTGGAATTTGTAGCCCATGGCCCCCAGTTCGCGCTGAAAGGTGGCGATGGTGGCATCGTCCAGGTTGGCTTTCCAGTTGAACGATGGAGAGCAGTTGTACGCCAGCAGCTTGTCGGGAAACTTCTCGTGAATGCCTTCGGCAAAGCGTCTGGCCTGATCAAGGTCCGGCTTGGATGTTTCGCACCAGACCATGTCTGCGTAAGGGGCGTAGGCCAGGCCGCGGGCAATGGCGGATTCGACGCCATTTTTTACGTAGAAGAAACCTTCGTTGGAGCGGGGTTGGTCGAGAATAAATGGCCGGTCCCACTCGTCGATGTCGCTGGTGACCAGCTTGGCGGCATCGGCATCCGTTCGTGCCACGAGGATGGTTGGAACGCCGCAGACGTCGGCGGACAATCGGGCTGCCACGAGCTTGGCCACCGCCTCCTGGGTCGGGACCAGCACCTTGCCGCCCATGTGTCCGCATTTTTTGGCCGAAGAGAGTTGGTCTTCGAAATGCACCCCGGCCGCGCCGGCCTGGATCATCTGCTTCATCAGTTCGAAGGCGTTGAGCGGACCGCCAAATCCCGCTTCGGCATCGGCCACGATGGGCGCGAACCAGTAAGGACCGGTCTTTCTTTCGTCCAGCACCTGAATCTGATCGGCCCGCCGCAGGGCGTTGTTGATGCGCTGGACCACCGCCGGCACACTGTTGGACGGATACAGGCTTTGATCCGGGTACATCTCGCCGGCCAGGTTGGCGTCGGCAGCGACCTGCCAGCCGCTCAGGTAGATGGCCTTGAGGCCGGCCTCGACCTGCTGAACTGCCTGGTTGCCCGTCAGCGCCCCCAACGCCGGCACATAGTCTTCATGGTTGATCAGGTACCAGAGTCGCTTGGCGCCAATGGTCGCAAAGGTGTAAGCGATGGTCAGGTTGCCGCGCAGCTTCAGTACATCTTCGGCCGAATAGGGGCGGACGATGCCTTTCCAGCGCGGATCATCGGCCCAGTGGGTTTCCAGTTCTTCCCGTTCGTCGGCCACCACTTCGTGACAGGTCAATCGTTGGCAGATCTCTTCGGCTTTCTCTTCTATGGTCTTCATCTTGCCTCTCCTTGTGTAAAATTTCATTTCCGTGCTGGAGCCGCAGGAGCGGCTTCCAGACGCGATATATAAAATCGCCTTAAATTAACTTATCGCGGCTGTAAGCCGCTATCACCAAAAAAAGAGTCATGGTCAGTCGTCCATGCGGCGCGCAAATTACCCATCCAGATGATCGTAAGCCTTCAACGTCAAGAACTCCGCCAAGCTGTCGGCAGCGATGATTTCGTCGAACAGGGCTGCGGCCTGTTCATACTTGACCTGTTGGAAATGCATATCTCCCACCTCGACTTTGATCTTCTCGATCTCCTCTGTCATCATCGAACGAAACAGGCCCAGCGTAATCTTGCGCCCGTCGTCAAGTGCCGCATCCGGATGGTTGATCCACTGCCACAGCTGAGCCCGCGAAATTTCAGCGGTGGCCGCGTCTTCCATGAGGTTGTACAGGGGCACGCACCCCAGACCCGAGAGCCAGTTGGCCATGTATTGGATGCCCACGCTGATGTTGGTGCGCATGCCCGGCTCGGTGATGGTTCCTGCAGGTACCTTCAGCAGGTCTGCAGCCGTGACGTGAACGTCTTGTCGCACCCGGTCGATCTGGTTGGGTGCGGGCATGGCCTTGTCGAACTCCTCAATGGCGATGGAAACCAGCCCCGGATGGGCCACCCAGGTGCCGTCGTGGCCGTCGGTGGCTTCACGGGTTTTGTCCGCCCGGACTTTTCCCAATGCCTCGAGGTTTTTCTCCGGGTCGCTTTTGATGGGAATCTGTGCAGCCATGCCGCCGACGGCATAGGCCCCGCGGCGGTGGCAGGTCTTGATCGCCAGCAGCGAGTAAGAACGCATGCAGTGGCGGGTCATCGTGATCTGGGCACGGTCAGGGAACAGATAGCCGGGAACATTTTTGAATCGTTTGATGAAGCTGAAAATGTAATCCCAGCGCCCACAGTTCAGCCCGGCACTGTGGTCCTTGAGCTCATAGAGGATTTCATCCATTTCGAAGGCGGCCATGATCGTCTCGATGAGCACTGTTGCTTTGATGGTGCCGGTCGGGATGTCCAGCGCCTCCTGGGCGACGATGAAGACGTCGTTCCACAGTCGTGCTTCCAGGTGGCTCTCCATCTTGGGCAGGTAAAAGTAGGGCCCGCTGCCCCGGTCCAGAAGGCGCTTGGCGTTGTGAAAGAAGAAGAGTCCGAAATCGAAGAGGCTTCCCGAAACGGGCTGCCCGTCGATGAGAACATGCTTTTCTACCAGATGCCAGCCACGGGGGCGCACGATGAGTGTGGCGGTCTTGTCATTCAAACGGTAGGTTTTGCCTTCCGGGGTGGCAAATTCGATGGTCTGGTTGACGGCGTCGCGAAGGTTGATCTGGCCGTCGATGGTGTTCGTCCAGGTGGGGCTGTGGCTGTCTTCGAAATCGGCCATGTAGGTCTTTGCCCCGGAATTGAGTGCGTTGATGACCATTTTTCGGTCCACCGGACCGGTAATTTCCACCCGGCGGTCGGAAAGGTCGGCGGGCACCGGGGCCACGGTCCAGTCTCCATCCCGGATAGGCTTGGTATCCGGCAGAAAGTCCGGCAGTTGTCCCGCGTCGATATCGGCCTGAACCGTCTCCCGGCGGGTGATCAGTTCCCGCCGACGGGTGTCGAACCGACGTGCGAGTGTGCGCACAAAGCTCAGGGCTTCGGGTGTCAAGATGCTGCCGAACGCGTCGGTGACCGGTGCGTTGATGGTGACGCCATCTGGAATGTGGGTGTTACTCATCTGATTCCTCCTTATGTGTATTGATAATGCCGCCCCTACAGTCGGTATCGAGGGTGATAGGGACGGATGTGTCGGATGTGCCCTGAACGGATTTCATCCTGCGCCTTTATCCAAAAGGCAGGCGCCAGCAGATCGGCATGCTGGCTTAAAAAAAGTTCCCGATGTCCGGGTGAGAGTCCCAGGAAACGGGAAAACTCCTCGGGAAAGACGTCGTCCTCTCCCACGGTGTACCAGGGTTCGTCGGCCATCTCTTCCATGTATGACCGGGCCTGGGGTATATTTCTGAATCGGCAGGTGGTCAGCGGAACAATTTCATCGTAGTCGTAAAAGACCACGCGTCCGTGGCGGGTCACACCGAAGTTTTTGAGCAGCAAGTCGCCGGGAAAGATGTTGGCGAAAGCCAGATCCTTGATCGCATTACCGAAGTCCACCACCGCGGCTTCGGTTTTCGGGTTGGTCTGCTCCTTCAGGTAAATATCAAGCGGGGTCACCCGGCGTTCCAGGTAAGCATGGTCGATGATCACGCGATCGTCTACCAGGTGAACGGTTTGACCGGCCTCGGCAGTGAGATGATCGATCAGATCGTCGGAAAACCAGCAAGGGTCGAAAGAGAGATGTTCGAAGGTGTGGGCCTCGATGAGCCGTCCCACCCGGTAGTGGTTGAACACGAAGTCATATTGTTCGATGACTTTGCGCCGTGTGGTCTTCTTGGGGGTGTCGAAGCGGTCCCTGATCAGTTTGACCACCATTTCGTGGTCGGCCATGTCAAAAACCACCATGACCATACCCCGCTTGCCCGGCGATAGGCGAAACCGGCCGTCCGTGCATTCGGCCGTATGTCGGCAAACATCCTGGTAAAGCACTGTCTTGCCGTGTTTGAAATAGCCGATGGCAGAGTAGATTTCGGCTTCGGGTTTGGCAGGCATGATCGACTTGAGAAAACCGACCAGTTCGCAGAGCGTTTCCACCGTTACGTGAAAGGCCGAGCGGGTATAGGAAAAGACGATGCTCAACCCGTCCGAATCCAGCAGCAGGGCGTCCACCACCACACCTTCGGATGAATTTAGCAGTGCCATAGCCAGCGGGATCAGTTGTTTTCCCGCCACCACGCGTCCGATGAGATAAGCGCCCTGACCGCGGTAGAAGATGTGACGAATCATTTCGATATGAACCGGCTGGGTGCGGTCGCTTATTGTGCTCAGGCGTTTTTCCACGTGTTCCACGATCCGGGTAACACTTTTCTCCAGGGACACATGGTCGATCTCGAGATCGCTGTAATCGGAAAGGATCTGTCGGATGACCGGTCCAATGGCTCCCGCCAACGGATAGGTGTGGAAAATAGATTCCGTTGGGCATGGCAAGGCTGGCTGGTGGTCATCGTGGACAAATTCGATCTGCCGATTCACGCCGACGGTGCCGAAAATCCGGCGGGTGACCGAATTGAAAAAGGTTTCGGCCAACTTCCGGTCATTCATTCCGGCGATGCGGGTGGTATAGTCGGCCTTGGCGGCAGCCCACAGCGTTTCCTCAGTGATCCGGTCTTCGAGCAGGCCACGGATGTCGATTTCTGTCTGGTCGACGACCGTTGCGTATAGATTAAGCCTTTCGGTGGTGTCGGCCTGGACCAATTCCCACTGGCGGTTGACGAATCGTTCGGGTGCGCGCAGCGTAATGCGGCGAAAACGGTCCTCATAGTCGCAGAAGCGTTCATGAATCAAATTGGAACCGCTTTGTGCCAATGGTTCGATCGTCATCTTCAGATTACTTGATGGGCGCTGGACTGCAAAGATGCTTCTCTTCCATGGCCACGCGCCCGCATCCATCGCATACATACTTCATTCCCGCCAGCTTGTCCTTGCAGATGTGCGTGGGGTCAACTTCCGCTGTACCGCAGAAACTGCATTTCTCTTTATCCCCGCAAGGATTGCACAGATGCCCGGGTGAATCGGCGATGGCGCCGCAGCTCTTGCATGTGTAGGCCATAATGATGCTCCTATATTTAGTGAATGGATAATAGGATAAAAATGATGCCTGATTTGACAATGTCAAACCGGGGCGGCCGCCGCGGAAGGCCGGTGAGCGAATTGCAATGGTTATTTACTATCGGTCTTTAATTTAAGCCTTCCCGGCAAGCTCATCGAGCCTTGAAAAAACCGCATGCGCGGGCCGGGCAGTTGCCAGTCACCCCTCCTTTTGTTTAATAGCGCTGGCACGGCTGCATTTTTTCTTGAGTTGCCGCCCTTGCCGGCCGAACTAAGAAGCCAGTGCCAGCGGTGCAACCATTTTTCGTCACATATCAAATATCTGGCATGCAATGCCGGAAACAATAATTGAGGGGCCGGGAACCGCCCGGCAGAGAAGGGAGCGTGAATGATATATATCGTACTGGGGTTGATCGGGGCCGTCATGGGCAGCTTCTACCTCTATGGCCGGGGCGACTTTCTGCTGGGCGGCATTATTGGCCTGCTGGCAGCGGCGGCCATTAACCAGCGCAACGGACTCCTCGCGTTGAAAAAGCGACTGGCGGCCATGGAGACACAGATCTCCGGGCTGCTTTCCGGAGAGAAATCTGCCGGGCCGGCGCCATCCGCCGAAGCGACCGACGCGGTGCATGCTGCCCCTCCCGGACCCGGCGGTAAAGGCCGCACATCCGTGCCGGGAAAAATGCCCGACCGTGTTCCTGCAATTGAAACACCACCGGTCCCCACCCCTTTCCCCGAATCGGCCGACGAGATTCCTTCCCTTGAACTGGAACTTTCCGACACAGCCATCTCCGATCTTGCTCCGCCGCCCAAACCACCGGCACCAGACCGGCCGTCAGCCCATTCACCTGGCCTGGGCGATCAGATCAGAGAATTTTTCTTCGGTGGCAACCTCATGGTTCGGGTGGGGGTGGTGGTGCTGCTGTTCGGTTTCGCCTTTCTGGTGAAATACGCTGCCGCCCGTGATCTGGTTCCGCTGGAAATCCGCCTGGCGGCCGCATTTGCCGCCGGCATCGGGTTGCTGCTTTTGGGATGGCGGCTGCGCATCAATCGATTTGGCTATGCGGTGGCCCTTCAGGGTGGCGGCATCGGGATAATGTACCTGACCCTGTTTGCCTCTGCCCGGCTCTTTCACATGGTACCGTTGACCCTCACCTTCGGGGTGATGGTGGGCCTGGTGGTCTTTTCCGGCATCCTGGCGGTGCTGCAAAATGCCGCCGCCATGGCCGTTCTGGGGGCTGCCGGCGGATTCATGGCGCCGGTGCTGCTTTCCACGGGGTCTGGCAGCCACGTGATGCTCTTCTCTTACTACGCCCTGCTCAATGCCGGTATCTTCGGCATCGCCTGGTTCAAGGCGTGGCGGTGGCTCAACCTGTTGGGCTTTATCTTTACCTTTGGCATCGGCTCCGCCTGGGGGTTGCAGTACTACCGACCGCATCATTTTCCCACCACCGAGCCGTTTCTGATGCTCTTTTTCACCTTTTACCTGGCTATTTCCGTGCTTTTTGCCTTGCGGCAACCGCCCCGGCTGAAAGGGCTGGTTGACAGCACCCTGGTTTTCGGCATGCCCCTGGTGGTGATCGGTCTGCAGGCCGGGTTGGTGAGGAATGTCGAGTACGGACTGGCCTTTAGCGCCGTGGCCATGGGCCTGATCTATATCGGCCTGGCCACCGCCTTGTGGCGGCGACGGGATCAAGGGCTAAGCGTTTTGGTGGAGGCGTTTCTGGCCCTGGGGGTGATCTTCGGCAGCCTGGCCATTCCGCTGGCGCTGTCCGGCAGTTGGACGGCCGTTGCATGGAGTTTGGAAGGTGCGGGACTGGTCTGGGTGGGTGCCCGTCAGAACCGCTGGACGGCGCGGGCTTTTGGGTTGCTGCTTCAAATCGGATCGGGAACCCTGTTCCTTCTCGGCAGCCATGGCGTTGGCAGCGAAATGGCCGTTTTCAACAGTCGCTTTCTGGGGGGCATGATGCTGGGCACGGCGGGCCTGTTTTCCGCTTTTTTTCTGGAGCGACATGGGTCGCAGCTGCATCGGCTGGAGCGGCCTTTTGCCGCAGCCATTATGGCCTGGGGTCTGCTCTGGTGGTTCGGCACCGGACTGGAGGAGATTGACCGCCGGCTGAGTCGCCGCCATGAACTGGTCGTCTCGACGACATTCATTTCCCTCAGTGCATTGGCCATGGGGATCCTTTTTCGGCGGCTGGACTGGAAGGGGCTGCGCTGGCCGGCCCTGGGATTTCTGCCCGCAATGGGCCTGGCGGTGGCGGCGCTTTTCGATCAGTATGGCCTCAAGCATCCTTTTCAGGGGTGGTGGATGGTCGTTTGGCCGTTGACCGTTGCGGTTCATTATTATCTCCTGCGACGCATGGAAGGCGTCTGGAATGAGAAAATATCAGTGTGCTGGCATGTGGCGGGGGCACTGTTGGCCACCCTGCTGGTCAGTTGGGAAAGCGGGTGGTTGCTGGATCAGCTGGCCGACGGTGGGCGCGTCTGGGCTTTTATTGCCTGGGGGGGTGTTCCGGCCGTCTTCGTCGCGTTGCTGATCCGGTTAGGCAACCGGATCGGCTGGCCCTTCGATCCCTGGCAGAAGGCCTACCGTGGATGGCTGCCGTCTCTGCTGGTCTCAGGGTTGATGGTATGGACGGTTCTGGGCCTCTCTATGAACGGTGATCCCAGGCCACTGCCTTACCTGCCGCTGCTTAACCCGTTGGACCTGGTGCAGGTCGTTGTGTTACTGGTGACAATCAGCTGGGTGCTGTGGATGAACCGTGAGCCGGTTTCCCCGGCTGAGGGTCTGCCGGTGTCGGTGTTGTGGGGGATACCGGTAGCAGGGATTTTCCTCTGGCTGACCGCCGTCGTGGCCCGCACCGTCCACCACATGGCCCACGTGCGCTATGACGGGGATGCCATGTTTCGATCCGACCTGTTCCACGCGGCCATAGCCGTGCTGTGGGGGCTTCTGGCGTTAGGATGCATGATCGCCGCCAATCGCCTGAAAAACCGGATGGTGTGGTTCACCGGTACCGGCCTGCTGGCGGTGGTGGTCGTTAAGCTTTTCGTGGTAGACTTGTCCGGCTCGGGCACCGTCTCCCGGATTGTTTCATTTTTGGCGGTGGGCGGACTGATGCTGGTGATAGGCTTTTTTACCCCATTGCCTCCGGTGGAATTGAAAGGAGAGCGCCAATGAGAAAGTGGCTGTGGCTGGTGCTGATGGTAGTTTGCAACCCATCCGTGTCGTTGGCGGACCTGACCGTGGACGACTTTGCATACGGCATTCAGATCGACGTACCTGCCGGTTCGGCCGTTGCCGCCACGAGCCTGCCTGAGCAGGTATACGAAGATGCCTATCGAAGGGATCTGGGAGACGTTCGGGTGTTTAATGCCGATGGGGAGCCGGTGCCTCATCTGATCCGATATGCGCAGACACAGTCGACTGAAGCGCCCTGGCGATCGCTTGTATTTTTCCCGCTTCCGCAAGAAGCGACAGCGGAAGCCGGCGGCTATCGGGTTTATGTTCGCACCGGACCGGACGGGGCAGTGGTGCGTGTCGATCCCCGACCGGCGAACGTGCCGGTGGAGACCGCGCGAACATTTCTGATTGATTTGAGCCGCGTCGGGCGCAGCCTGGCCCAGCTGCGGCTGGAATGGCGACGGAGTGAAACCAACCTGATGGCCACCCTGGCCGTGGATGCCAGTGACGACCTGGTTGCCTGGACAACGATTCAACAGCGATCGGCAATCTCGGACATTCGGCACGGTGGCCGCCGGCTGCTCAGCAATACCATCGCCCTGATTCCGAGCACGAAACGCTATCTGCGCCTGCGCCAGCTGGATTCAGGCCCGGCGCTTTCCCTGGTTCGCATCGACGGTCGTGTGCAGCCGGAGGGACGAACGGCCATTCGTGTTTTATTGAAGATCGACGGTCAGCCTGACCCTGAATCAGCGGGTGTCTTCGAATACAGCAGCACCGGGGCTTTTCCGGTGGACCGGGTCAATCTGATTTTCGACCAGGCCAACAGTATGGCAGAAGCGGTGCTCGAATCCCGCAATGATCCTAAGGTGGCCTGGACCCGGCGATGCAAGGGCCTGTTTTACCGCATCGACGTGGACAACACCCCCCTGACCAGCGCCCCTCAGGCCGTGCCCATCTCCATTGACCGCCACTGGCGCCTGACCGTTGACGCCAGCGACAGCACCATCGGCAGGGCCGTTCCCCGGCTGGAGATCGGCTACCGCCCCCACGACATCTTTTTTATTGCCCGGGGCAGCGGCCCCTTTACCCTGGCTTTCGGCAGCGCTGCAGTTGAGCCGCTGGACGTAAACGTGGCCGCCCTTTTCGACGGCATCGGCCGGCATCGTGATAATGGCCTTGAGCGCTGGGTGATGCCGCAAGGCTCACGAATGGTTCTGGGCGGTCCACAGCGCCTGTCTCCGTTGCCGAAACCGCTGCCGATGCGCCGGATAGTGCTGTGGTCGGTTCTGCTGGCCGGTGTGCTGGTGGTGGCCGTCATGGCCTTGCGGTTGGCCCGCCGGTTGAAGTAGAGAGGAGTTGGTAAGCTGAGTGAGCTGGTAAGCTCAATGCTCAAAGCTAAAATCTCAAGGCTGAAAGCGCAACGTTACGATCGATCTAGCCGCTTGATGAACCCATCAAACCAATTGAACGAATTGAACCAATCAAGCATGACGTTCCTTTTTCTATTGACTTTCAGGTTGGGGTCATAAGAGATTACCGGATTAATGCTAACCATTTGCGATGATTATCGAACGCCAACACGCACCAGGTAAGACAGGAACCAATTAATGATGAGACAGGTCAACATTGCCATTTTAGGCTGCGGCACGGTGGGTACGGGTGTGGTCCGTCTGCTGCTGGAAAACGGGGATATCATCCGGGACCGCATCGGGTGCACGCTCAATCTGAAATATGTGGCTGATATCGACATGGACAAGGACCGGGGCCTTACCTTGCCACCCGGAGTGATGATTCCGGATGCGGCCTCGGCCATCGCCGATCCAACGGTCGATATCGTTGTGGAGACCATCGGTGGTGAGGGCATTGCCAAACAATTGATTCTCGATGCCATCGGCAAGGGCAAGCATGTGGTAACCGCCAACAAGGCCCTGCTGGCCAAGCACGGCAATGCGATTATCGCCGCCGCTACCGAGAACGGTGTCGACCTGGCTTACGAGGCCAGTGTGGGTGGTTGCATGCCCATCATCAAGACGGTGAGGGAATCCCTCGTGGGCAATCGGATCAACGCCATGATCGGCATTCTCAACGGCACCTGCAACTACATCCTTTCCAAGATTACCGACGAGGGAGTGGTTTTTCAAGCCGCCCTGGCTGAGGCCCAGGCAAAGGGTTATGCCGAGGCCGATCCGACCCTTGACGTCGAGGGGCAGGATGCGGCCCACAAACTGGCCATTCTTTCAGCCCTGGCCTTTGGGATGAAGATCAATTTCGATGATGTCTACATCGAAGGAATCTCCCGAATCACCCCCATGGACATCGAGTTTGCCGCCCAATTCGGCTATCGTATCAAACTGTTGGCCATCACCAAGTTTGACGGCCGGGTCGTGGAAGCCCGGGTTCACCCCACCATGATTCCGTTTGACAACATGCTATCCAATGTCAATGGCACATTGAACGCCATCAGTGTATCTGCCGATGCGGTGGGAGATATCCTGCTTTACGGCCACGGGGCGGGCATGATGCCCACGGCCAGCGCCGTGGTCTCGGACATGGCAGACATCGCCAGAAATCTGGCTTCCGACGGCGCCGGGCGGGTGCCGGTCATGGGTTTTCAGCCTGATAAGATCCGGACCATTTCCGTGATGCCCATGGATGACATTGTCACCAATTATTACTTCCGCTTCGATGCCATGGACCGGCCCGGGGTGCTGGCCACCATCGCCGGTATCCTGGGCAAATACGCCATCAGCCTTAAGTTCGTTCACCAGAAGGGAAGAAAAACAAACGGTTCGGTGCCGGTGGTCATGCTGACCCACCATGCTCGGGAGGCGGACGTGACCCGGGCATTATCTGAAATCAGCGCCCTGGACGTGGTCGCCAGCACCCCGATGCTGATTCGCATTGAAGACGATAACGGGCAGGAGTAAACGTTGCAGGGGCCGGAGCGCTCCATATCCTTTGTTGTCAAGGATTCGCAGTAGAAGGACAACAGCTTCACCTTTTCCTCCGCGGTTCTGAAGCGCTCCGGCCCCTGCAGCGACAGGGTAATGACCGCAGAAAAAATAAATTTAGTTGCCACTGCGGTTGGCCGTTTACCGATTCATTTTGGATGCCGACCAAAAGCAGGCAAGCTGGATTGTTGAGGAGTTTCATGCATGTAATCTGTTCAGACCTGGAAGGTGTCTTCGTCCCGGAAATTTGGATCAACGTGGCCGAGCGCACGGGCATCGATGAGCTGCGTCTCACCACCCGGGACATCTCCGATTATGACGTGCTGATGAAGCGGCGACTGTCCATACTCGACGCCAACGGACTCAAACTGAAGGACATCACCGACGTTATCGCTACCATGGAGCCGCTGCCGGGTGCCCGGCAGTTTCTCGACTGGCTGCGGGCCCGCACCCAGGTGATCGTTGTTTCCGATACCTTCGTTGAATTTGCCCGGCCGCTGATGGAAAAGTTGGGCTGGCCCACGTTGTTGTGTCATGGGCTGACCATCGACGGCAGCGGCGCCATCGCCGGTTACAACCTGCGGCAGACCGACGGCAAACGCAAGGTGGTTCAAGCCTTTAAAAGTTTGAACTTCCAGGTGTTGGCCATGGGAGACTCTTACAATGACGTCAACATGCTCAAAGAGGCCCACCAGGGCATCCTGTTTTCTCCCCCACAGAATGTGATCGATGAGTTCCCTCAGTTTCCCGTAACCACAACTTACGACGATCTAATGAAGATCTTTGGAAAGATACTGAAAAGGGATTGAAAAATTCGGAATTGAGGAATTAAGGGATTGACAGGTTGACGGGAATCCAGCCTTTCATCTTTGAACCCTGAACCCTGAACCCTGAACCCTGAACCCTGAACCCTGAACCCTGAACCCAGAACCCAGAACCCTGAACCCAGAACCCAGAACCATGAACCCAGAACCCAACACCCTTTCCCACAGCTCCTCCTACCGGGTGATCTACGGCGACACGGACACCATGGGGATCGTCTACCACGCCAATTATCTGCGCTGGTTTGAGATTGGCCGAACCGAACTGTTTCGTCACTTGGGATTGCCCTACCGTGAGATCGAAGCCCGGGGGCTCATGCTTCCGGTATCCGAGGTCAAATGCAAATATCTCACTCCCGCGCGCTATGATGACGTGATCGTGATCGAAGCGACCCTTAATACGGGGTTTCGCGCCGGCATGCAGTTCGACTACACGATCACCAGTCAGGACGGCGCCGTCATCCACACCACTGGATACACCCGGCACGCGTTCATCAATGGCCAGGGGCGGGTGGTCCGCCCGCCGACCTTCATTCGTGACCTGATCAAGGACAATCTGCAGGATTGAGAATTACGGGGATTGAGGGATTGAGGGATTAAGGGATTGACAGATTGACGGGAATCCAGCTTTTCATCTTTGAACCCAGAACCCAGAACCATGCCCTTCACCATCCAGGAAAAACCCGACGGCTTGATCTTTAAAGTGCGCGTCCAGCCCCGGTCGTCCAAAAACCAGGTTGTGGGTGCTTACGGCAATGCGTTGAAGATCAACCTCACTGCACCTCCCGTGGACAATGCCGCCAATAAAGCCTGCGGGGTATTTCTGGCGGGGCTGTTGTCTGTGGCCAAATCATCGGTGGCGATCGTCTCCGGTCACACCGGGCGGAACAAACAGGTTCTGGTTCATTGTCAGAAGGATGGTGGGGAACGGGAATCAATTAAAAAAGTAATCATGTCCTGGGCAAAAACGTAGTGTCCGTCATTTGGTCTTCATTGTGGACCATCGATGGGGAACAATGGCGGCAATGATCTTTTTAATCATTTCGCTTATTCGGCTGTTGACAACGCTGGAAATTTCTCTTATTATTTGCTTTTCAAAAAATTGATGCGGGGTGGAGCAGTCTGGTAGCTCGTCGGGCTCATAACCCGAAGGTCAGAGGTTCGAATCCTCTCCCCGCTACCACTTATAAAAACGGGCACTTACAAAAAATTGTGGGTGCCTTTTTTTGTCTAAAAAATGCCGTACCCACCACTATACCCACCACGGAAAAACTCAAGTCCCAGATACACCGACCGATATGAAACCGGGAGCACGCGCCACTGGCCAGATCTCTAAAATCTGAGTTGAGCTGAATCGTGCCCCCAAAAAAAATGGGCATGGACCAGGATCGATAGCCTGGCCATGCCCGTCCACTTTTAACAGCCTGCCTTTTGCTAAAAATACGCCCCAGATTGCCCCAAGGCGCTTGGTGATAAGTTGGAATCAGTAGCGCTGCGGCTTACCTGTTCATGTGAAAGACTTGGAAAATTATTGTGGTTTCATTCCCTTCTTCATTGCTAAATAAAAACCAATAAACAAGAGGACCAAACCTACAAGATGAAACTTGAATTTTGCAATAAGAAAAATACCAACTAATACACAAATCGTTCCCATTATTTTGAATTTCAGCAGGTTCCTTGATTGCATCATTTTTGTCCGAAATAATAAATTTCTGTAGTTGGAACTGATTTGTACTAGGTTGGAGTCATCTGCAACCAAGGCTCTGAATACTCATACCAGTAGTTTGCAGTTTTGCAGGATATTTTTATGAGCAGCCATATGCTGTGGTCAAGTTTCGCTGTTCAAAACCGTCAGGTGAAAAAAATGGTTGTGAGCTGTCTATCAGTGCAAAAGACTGAATCCAATGATTGATAGAATCAAGATAATTGGTGCTATGTATCTTATTAATATTCCCACCCATCTCTCACGTCTCTCTTGCTCGTCTTCAATCCATCCCGTCTCTTCGTTGTCTGAGGGAATAATACCAGGAGACATTTTTCCAAAATACTGACCAAGTCTTCTGAGGCCAAAACCACCGATATAGGTTGTGCCTGGTTCGGTCTTTCCTCTGCCACCCTTTAGGCCCGAAAACATCCATCTTGCTGAAAAAGGGAACAAATAACCGAACAGTGCGCCAAATATTGGAATTAAGAACCATGAATAAAGACCAATTTTGGTTCTAAAATAGCAATATCCTATTGATAGCACCAGGCCTGCTATAGAACCGTATATTGGCTTTTTCAAACCAACAATTGTAGCGACAAAAAAAATGGGAATTATTATGTCACTCATTTTGCCTCCCAACATTAACATTCAATAGACGTTTATTTTTAGTTCCATTTATAGATACTTTACGAACATTATCATTGGGCTGAAATTGAAAATACCCTAATTAATGATCAATTAGTAGATGTAAAACTAAGGATTACGCTAATAAGTATTTTATACCAAAGATGTCTGGTACAGATACATTGAGATCGGACGAAACCGCTCCGCGGCAGCTCACCCTCCTGACCCACCGTAGTTACTTTTCCATCGAGCCCTCCACATCCGCACTCTCCATTACCTGATCGTGTAAACTACCTTTTTGAGTTTGTTTAACCCCAAACCAAGGAGGTAGACCATGACACCACTGCGTCAAAAGATGATCAGGGAAATGGATCTGAAGAACCTTTCCCACCACACCCGGCGATCCTACCTAAACGCCGAGACCCATTGCCAAAAACACCACCATACAGCCTTGTGGCAGTGAACCGCACGATTACAAAACCCATATAAAAATATCGTGCCGAAACGTCAGCCATCCGGCTTCGACCATTCTTATTTTTTTATCAATCATCCCGCTCTGTCAACGTCATCATACATAAGTTTTGCGGTTTAGTGGCAATGCGAGTAGTTACCGGGCTGTTCTACGGCGGGACGATAGATAAAATACTTATCGAACATCGTTGATAATTGCCATGTCTGATATCTGCATGGTCGTTGGAGATATGGCAGGTCTTTCAACCATCTGTTTTCATAAGATACCCGTTACATATCTGGGTGTGTGTTTAAGATCCGACTGCTGAAATCGATTTCCATATATCACAGAAATTGACAACGATGGTCCGCCCAAGCTCAAATAAGTGTAAATGACACCGATGCTCAGATTAGACACTGTTAACCCAACTGAAACTAAAAAAGTTTTTGCCTGTACGGCATAGATGGTGTTTGTTCTGGGCGAGAATGTGAAAAAAACTGATTTAAGAAGATAGATTCCGTTTTTAAGAAATCCATTATTGATAGGACGGGAAGCACATTAGCTCAAAGAAGCGTCTTCCTCGACATTGGCCTTTCTCGTATCAAGGATTATTCTAATTCTCTGAGAGAAATCAGACAATTTAAATGGTTTTTGAATAAAACCGTTGCACCCTCTTCCCATGATTTCCCTTGCCGCACCGTCAATCGAGTAGCCACTGGACAATAAGACTGGGATATGAGGATACTTTTTGCGAATGATGTCAAAAGTCGCACCGCCGTCCAACCCCGGCATTACCAAATCAAGGATGATCAGATCGATATTGCCATGAGCTTTATAGACGATGTCAACAGCCTTTTCTCCATCTTTGGCGACAACTGCGCGATAACCCAATTTTTCCAGCATGGCCTTTCCAACCTCAACAATCATATCTTCGTCGTCGACCAAAAGTATGGTTTCTGATCCACTAATAATCCCTCCTATGGTTTGAGGTGTTCTCTTCACTTCCTGATTTGATATGGGCAGATAGATGTTGAATGTCGTCCCAAGACCGGGCTCACTCTCCACTGTGACAATTCCATCGTGATTCGTAACTATTCCGTATACAGATGCCAGACCCAGACCCGTGCCACGCCCTTTATCCTTTGTCGTGAAGAATGGGTCAAAAATCCGCTCAAGCGCATCTTTGTCAATACCCAAGCCCGTATCTGCAACTGAGATGTTGGCATAACAC
This sequence comes from uncultured delta proteobacterium, assembly GCA_963697405.1. Classification (GTDB taxonomy): domain Bacteria; phylum Desulfobacterota; class Desulfobacteria; order Desulfobacterales; family Desulfosarcinaceae; genus Desulfosarcina. Next base: position 39,387 of record CAVONY010000013.1, read on the forward strand.
CCGGTTGCAGCAGCGTAGGGTCTGCAGAAAGAATCGTTCAAGCTGACCATAGAGGTTTTTAGGTAAAGCTCACCACCTTGTGGCATAGCCTGCAATGCGTTGATGTATAGGTTCAACATCACTTGCTCGATTTGTTTTTCATCCGCTGTTACTACAGGTGGTGGATTGTGTAATCTTTTATGTATCGTGACATCTTTTGCTGTTCGCCCAAACATCGTAGAACTTTCAACCACTATTTTATTGATATCGATTGGCCGAACTTCATATTTACCTTGTCTGGCAAAGCCTAAAAGCTGTTTCGTCAGATCTGAGGCACTATCAATGTATTTCTCAATGGTGTTGATTTTTTCTAAGATAGGATGTGAGTCATCGAAATCAGTCGATATCAGTGAGACCCACCCTTGAATACCCATCAGCAAATTGTTGAAATCGTGAGCAATACCACCCGCTAAAGTACCAACCAACTCTAACTGCCTTGACCTTCTTAGGGCAGCTTCATTCTGTTGCCGTTCTTCCTCCAGCCGCTTCAAATCGCTTATATCAGTGGCAATCTGAATCCGTACGATTCTGCCATCAGGCCATTTTATTGCTCTATCATGATTCATATACCATTTCTTGGTTATTGAATTTTGCCCTTGCCATACGATCAATCCAGTTGGGTTGCCCTGATCGTCCACCAATTGTCTATTGTTGCAATGGGCGCAAGGTGAATAATTATCTCGGAAAACTTTAAAACATTTTTCACCGAATAAATCCCTGCCAAACGTTTGGGTCATATAACTGTTGGCAAACAGGATTCGACCCGTATCCATGTCCGCTACATAAATGGTCGCATCGATACCGTTAAGAATGGTTAGCAGCTGTTCGTGGGATTCTTTTGCCGCATCCTCAGCAGATTTACGATCAGTAATTTGCTTCTCTAAATTCGAAACGATTTGTTTGTAGGATTGAATAATTGACGAGAGATGTTCTGCTTCTTGAAGGTGCGTTTTCCCAGCTTCATTGGCAATGTTTTTATAATAATTTCTTTGTGTCTTGGTTTCCTCGAACCTATTCGTCAGCATTTTTAGGCTATTATCGTCCATAGCAACCTCAAAGAGCAAAGATGGTGAGAACGCCAGTCCAATCAAGACCTCGACTTTTCCCCCGTATTGGGGCGATTTCGCTACCTGAATAAAAACCAAAAAGAGGCGTGTTGGACTGGTTCAATATGCGTTGAACCTCCTCGGCCTCCTCAGTTAGGGTGTCTGATAAGGCTGCGCATCGACCGGCACAATCGATATAAAACCCAAAGTATGGCTTTTTGCCTGAAGCTTCTATTTTAGAAAGCAGTTCTGTTGTGTTTTCCCGGACGGAACGGCTCATGTTTTGAGCGTCTCTGAACATAAACTGGATTTGTGTACCGACCTTCAGGTCTGGTTCGAAAATAATGATGCCCTCCCGATCCGGAAGTACACCCATTATCAATCGATTCACATAGTCTTCTTCAATGAAAGAACCGTATTTCTCACCATGGTTTACACCGATGGCCAATCGTTTTAGAGGTCTTTGTCTCTGCCATTCTTCATTACCATAAAGCGAATTGATCACCGAAACGATCGGTTTATCATCCAACTTGCGTATCGTTGAACCTTCAATGTCAGTAATTGTATGGTAAACGCCATCCATGGGTTTACACCCATGCATAATACAATGATAAACTGAAAAATCGCCCCCGATCATTGTTGCAACAACGTTCTGCGTCCCGACATGGTCGCCGGAAAACTGCTGAGTCGATCCAAAATCCGTGTGACCGATAATACCTGCTCCAATAATTAGTGCTTGTGATTTTAAACCCCCTTCAATTCCATTGATAATCAGTGGGGAGGCATTCATGATAGGTGGTGTCAGTGGTGTCGCCGGTTTTTTTATGGAGTCATAAAAAATTAATAACACTTTATCATTAGGGCTCTGAATGATTTGTTGGGCTATTTTTTTTGTCGCTTTTGCTTCATCTTTGTCTATGTTGTTGGCGTATGCCCAGCTATAGGTGCAGTTGTCTGATGAAAGTATGACAGCACCGGCTGGAAAATCAGAATATGAAAGTACCTCGTTCGTGATAATTCCAATTGCTGATCCTCCTATGATCGGCACCGTTTCACCAACTTCAGACTGGAGTCCTGCAAAGAATTGAACATGGTCTAAATTGCCATGGCAGAATGCAATCATGAGATTCGGATTTGATATATTTCCATTTTCAATTGCATTTTTTGCGATCTTAACACCTGAAGCGTAGGCATCTGATTCGTTGGCATAGCCTATTCCCACTTTCATACATACACTCCCTTGATGATATTCAAACCGTATTGTTTTGATAGGTAGCTATCATCTTGAAAGAAATGACATAATGAATCGATTGCGGAAGCTAACATTTTAAAATGTATAATAGAAATATTTTGATAGTCAAGTCTAATGATTGGCTGCGAAGAATGCAAAAATTAACGTAAGGATAACAACTTACCATCTCTTTTTGAACTCATTCGATATATATAGAAATCTACAGGTAGGCAGTGGCTAACCTAAGAAAACAAGCCTAACAGCATACTGTGTTTACTCCAACAATTGCCAGCCAGACTCGATTACAGATAACCTAATTCCGTCCCTGCAAATTCAATCCAGGCGCGCTTGCATGGCAGTGAACCGCACGATTACAAAACCCATATAAAAATATCGTGCCGAAACTTCAGCCATCCGGCTTCGACCATTCTTATTTTATCAATCATCCCGCTCTGTCAACGTCATCATACATAAGTTTTGCGGTTTAGTGGCAATGCGAGTAGTTACCGGGCTGTTCTACGGCGGGACGATAGATAAAATACTTATCGAACACCTGGCAAATTGTAAATTATGGGGATATTGCTGATATTTTATGGTGATCCCCGTAGTACCACGTGAGCCTATTTTCTGATAAGGTTTGGCGCGTTGTGATTCTTCTATAAATAGTTGGAATAGGGTATTTCGTACCCTTTATCGCCTTTCTCAGCGGCAAGTTTCCGAGACATTTGAAGAAAAAAGCTATGTGTCAATTAATATTATATTTACTGAAGCTTTTTTCGCACATAGATCACTTTCTCGACATTGGCTACTAAATCATTATCTTCATCCTTAATTTCTATGAAGAATCTTGAAAGATATTTATCTCCTTTTTCAGTATTTCGCCTTATCTTTTCCAGATCCTCATCAGAGACCTTTATCACAGACAATAACTTTTTTTTACTGGCTTTAACAAAATCGATCTTGGCTGTTTTGTCCCAAACCAGATAGTCCTTCCCAAGCAACTGCATCAAAAGAAGCATCAAGTGAGGGTCAATCATTGAATAAAGGCTGCCTCCGAAGTGTACGCCAACAACGTTCCGGTTATACCAACGCAGCGCCATAGACACACGAAGCTCTTTCCAATCCTCAGCTACATACTCAACCTTTACACCCGCTCCAAGATAGGGAGGATATAAATTAATAATTCGCTTAAAAGCTCTGGGTGAGACATTCATGTAATCCATTTTCGTATAACATATCCCTTTAAATGAAACATAACGTTAAGCATTAGGGGGCGAATCTTTTTGCGTCCAGCTGAATTAATAAAGATGACTGGATTACAGATACATTGAGATAATTACCAGCACCGTACAAATACAGATACCATTTTTTTTGGATGTGAGGTCAAGAAAATTTTGATTTGGATCATAGCCAAATTATATTTTCACATGTTGGTGCCTGACTGGGCTAATGGCGGTGGACCCGCATGTGCTGGTATCGAGGGTGAACTCGTTCCGTCACCTCGTCCTCCAACAAAGCATTCTAAAGAGGGGACTTACCAGCAAATAGTGCTTGGTAAGATAAACTGGAAAATTCCTTAATTACAATTCAGATTTAGTGGTTACAGAAGTAGAGTACCTACCGCTCTGCTTTTCACTTTTGTGGCCGGCCGGGAATATCTGGATCAATATGATGACGAAGACTGCAGTGCAGGGCAATAACATTCTGAGAACGGGTAAAGTCTGATATTGACATCCAAAATTCACTACATTATTCTGAATTATTAGTGGGGTATTTAAAACACGCTCGCCTTATTTTTGATGCGAATCCTCTTGCATCCTATGTACGCCTGAAATTCTAATCTGGTTATACGGTGCGTTCCATTTTCTTATCGTTGGTCCATCTTGTACCGCTATCCGCTATTCGATCATTTCACTCCTCTATCGATTACCTCCACTGATATGCCAAAGCCCGGGAGCCTTCCGTGTGAAGGTAATCTCGGAGCTTCAAAGGAGGTGGTGCCCATCAAATAGATAGAAACCAACGGTATCAACGCAATCTATTGGGGGAGGGAAAAATGAAAAAACTCAGTATTACACTGTTTATTATTGCACTGGGATTGGTATTTTCGGCCTCATCAATATTCGCTGAAATGGCAAAGGAAGGCAGCGGGGAGTATCGTGGGGCTAAAAGTGGCACTTTCGAAGTCATTAAGTTGGGAGAGGGTCGCCTTCAAATGAATTACGATGAACAAGGAGCGATGGTCGACGCTCCTGAAAATAGCCCATTTTTTAACGCTTCGTTTCGGGCTCTTGGCACTCTCCATTCGATTGATGGGAAATATAAAAGCTACGGCTCACTCGTTTTCACGTGTCCAAATGGTGATCAGGTTTTTGCTGTCATTGCAGCAGATGGTGTTTTAGGAGCAGGGCCGACCGAAGGAGGGGCAGATTTAATAGGTGGAACAGGGGCCTGCAGTGGTATTCAGGGCAGAATTGAATTTATGCCACGCCCTGCAGTGAAAGCCTCAAAACAAGGAACATATCAGGGTATAGGGATAGGAAAAGTTTCCTGGAAAATTCCTTAATCACAATTCAGACCTAATGGTTATAGAAGCAGAGCACCTACCGCTCTGCTTTTCATTTTTCTGGCCGGTCGGAAATCTGAATCATAGAATAGCGATTAGAACGATCTGGACGATGGTAGGGCTGCCTGTGCCTCGGCTTTCCAGTATGGATCAGAATCGAATCCCGAAGCCGGCTTGCCACGATAAACTTCAGCGTATCCATTCCTGACCAGTTCCAGGTTCACGTTGGTCTGGCCCGCATAGACCAAACCGAGGACACGGCCATATCGATCTTTCCCATAGACCTCAATTGACACCTCTCTGTTCAATACCAGCCCTGAAAGGAATTTGGTTGCCTTCTGGCGGTATTGCTGTCCAGGTGCGTTCTTTTTACACGATTTTTCCGGTGTGTCGATACCGACCAGACTGATTGACTGTTTCTTACCGGCGTTCAAAACTGTGATGGTGTCACCGTCGTAAACGCGGATGACCTTATAAGTTTCGGCCTGAACGATGCCAGATGAAAGGATAATGAGGAGCAGAGACAGGAATAGTGACCGGAAAATAAACCCTTTAGAGGTTGCTGGTCGCGGTGATGAAATATACGTAATTTCCTCCGGCCGCTGATAATTAAAATGTTATTTAGAGCTTAGATTTGACACGGAAATAAAACAATGTGGATAATCTCTCAAAAAGGCAGTGGCCTCAAGGATTTGTTGGGAAAGCCAGACAGACTTGCTTGCGGAACTAAAACCGAAAGAAATTTGTAACCGCTTGCCAAAGGATGGTTCTTAACCTGCACAGTGGAATTGCCATAAACCTCCATTCCACCCACTCCTCCCTTAGCCCCTGTGGTCCATACCACTGCAGGGGCTTTCCTTTTCATGCATAGATCCTATTTTACAGCTATCCACATTTTGCCAGCCGGCAAATCCATCAACAGATAAAGCAGGCACCCCATGACAATGATCGAAACAGAAACCATCGCATGCCCGGCATGCCAAAAGAAACAGGCAGTTGATGTTTACCAGACCATCAATGCCATGGAGAACCCGGAATTGTTGCAAACGCTGATGACTGGGGAAATAAACGTCCTTACTTGCACCCCCTGCGGCCATGTGGCTCAAATTCATACTCCGCTATTGTTCAACGATCACCGTATGGATTTGAAGATACAATTTTACCCGGAACACTTGCTGGTTGAAAATCCCGAATATGTGAGTAACGATTATCTGGAGATGCTGAAGCGGATGGAAAAATTCCGGCAGGAGTTCGGCCTGTTTATGCCAGATTCGAACAAGCCGGGAAGAATGTTGGTGGTGTTTTCCCTTGATGAAATGAGAAGCCAGATCAAGTTCAGAACCCAGCTGTTTGAAATGGCCAATAGCGAGATGAATGATTGAGGGACTGCTGATCGGAGATGCCGAATTTCCGGAATTTGGTGTTTAGTCGACTAAACCCAGAAACCATGCCGCAGCGGGAACTGTCTTTCTGACAGTCATCGCCAATTACCCTGACAAGAATTGGCTAACAGGCAAGGTCTGACACCAGTTTAATAATATAACATACCGAATTATAATCATTTAATTAAATTTTGGCCGGTCGGCATAGAATCTGCTCAATAAACAGCTAAAGGCATTAATACCACATTGAGCTGAACTGAGTTGATACAGGAAACTCTGAAAATTGAACTGCTCTGAATCTCTATCTCGATTTCGGGCAAGACCTGCACCCTGGGTCTTGCCTTTTTTTTCTACCACTACCTTTGGAGCAATTTTATTATTTACATATTGGAGGTAGGGGACCTTGTCCTCGTCCAGGTTGGCTATAGCAGCCTTTTCCTTCAGGGGTATGTCGGCCAGGATGTCTTTGACGATTTGGTCTATGTCGGATGAGTTCGTCATAGTTTTTCTGTCTGCAAAAAGTTTGATCAACATTCTGTCAAAATGGATGTATACGCAACTACCGCACGCAAATGCCTCGCTCGCTGAACCCAAAAGTAAGCCGACAAGAAATGACAATAAAACAGTCTTTTTCATTGTTCGATACCCGTACCTGTTTGGATAGATTCGTTTTCAACCCATAATGGTTTATCGGCATTAAAAAAAAATTGTTAATGGAAGGGATTTATTTGGTTTAGAGCTAAACTATCTGCAATAATCGTTTATTGAATGCTGCAGCGATGTGTTCGAATCCAATTTCGAGCAAGTTATTGATAGCATTCTCCTACCACCACCCAGCCAACCGGCTCACATTGCCTAAATTCATGTATGCCGTATATTTAAATTAAAGAAGAAGAAACACAACTGACAACAAAACAATCAACCAAAAAGGTGATACCATGGCCGAAAATAAAATGCAGGACTACACTGAAGACAAGAACGAAGGACACGTTGATACCCGTGAAGCCAATTTTGAGTGTGAAAAGAAAGATGAGAACCTAGGATGTGACATGGGAATCGATGTCGCGGGATAACTGAAAGGACGGTGCCCTATGATAGGATTGACACTGACGCTCATAGTGCTGAGCTACTTCATCAATAGATGCATAGCCGGCCGGACATCAGGAGCCACCTGTAAGGTCTAAGGGTATGATTGACGGCAGAGCTTCGAAACCAAAGGCAACAAATAAGATCCGCTGACATGGCGGTACACGGCAGAGCCTCGAACGGGGCTCCGCCACTTTTAATGGAGCATATCTAAAGGGTTATTGAATTAATTGTCTTTCAATGATACATAAGAAGAACCTGTTATATTCATTGTTAACAACCGAAATATACACAAGGGTGAAAAGATATGGCTGCAACAAAAAAAGAAACTGTTCTGGACTACTTTAACATTGGCTTTGATGAATATCGTGTTGATTATCGCGAAAACGCGGTAACAGAATCATACGACTTTGTTATTAAAACAGGGACTTCCAGAATATTTTTAAAAATCGGGCAGAAACGTTGGGACGATTCTAATAGCTCTTCTATTATTAATTTTTTGGAATCAAAAGAAGAACAAATTCGGAAAGTTGTTTTGGACGATCAGGACGCAATTCTCCGAATGAATTAATGAACAATCAACCCATCTACCAACTCAAAACACTCGGGTGGCATTATAGCAATGCTGAACGTAAAGCCCATTTTCCATCCTGCTACCTTATTGTCCAGGTCTAAGGCCACTGCACCGGGCAGTGTCCTTTAGGGGCCAAACTTTGTTATTTTTCGATTCTATCTATCTGATTTAATATGCTGTTTCCCATAGTTTTATGGGTATTTGTTGCATCAGGTACTGGGACAAAAACTCACAAACCCATTCTCAAACGGTAATTACTATCCTATTGTAATTACGCATAAATTAAACTTTTCAGCGTTTTGTGACACTTTTTACTGTAACGTAAAAATACAGTTACGGGTGGTGCAGAGATACGATATCACTCGTGTAATGATTTACGCCGGCCGGCCGATCATTTTTCGGGTGTATTTGATGGCGTTCAGCAGTGTCATTTTGGGACATTTTGCAGTTGAAGCCGGTGGGTATGTCCGAGGATGGGAAACGTTGACAATCCTATCAGTGTTTCCGCGTTGTTATTTATCGGTGGTCAGATTGTAAGGTTTAGATAGGATGCTCGATGTTTGGTGGGATGATGAACGGTGGGAATGATTGAAGTAGGGTAGGGCACTGATTCGGTTTTATGCCTGGTACAAAATTGGTACATTCCATTCGCATTTTAATTCGCTCCTTTCGTTAATTTCATATCGAGTAATTGGGCTGAAAGCGTTGTGGTTCGGGCAAAGCCTTGACGGGCTTGAATTTTTACAACTTATTGTAATGATATACTAATCGTACTCACAACCCGACGGTCAGAGGTTCGCATCCTTTCCCCGCTACCATAATTAAATCAGGCATTTACAAGAAATTGTGAGTGCCTTTTTTTATACCTTAAATTCTTGATTCCCCCTTTATTTACCCCCTGCCGAGAAAAACGGTGCCCAGGATTCCCATGATAGTTCCGAATAAACTGTAAAGAAGCTGGAAAAAATGGTAAAGCAGGGATCCACGAATAACCATAGACAAAAGGATTGTGGGAATGGGTGAGAATCTTATCGAAAAAATTGAACGTTATGAAAAGGCACTAGCTGCCATCGAAGATGAAGCCATGAAAATCGTCACTGAAAATATGTCTGAGAAAGTCCGAAGTGGACTGACTGTGATCATTTCGATGGCCAGATATCGGGTTGATATTAGAGAGTAACCACCACCCCAAACAATTTTCTAAAGTCCAGACAAAACCGGCCGATCTCTATCGATGGGCACGCGCCACAGCACAGATCTCTCAACCTGCATTGCCTTGAGTCGTGCCCCGTTCTTTTAAAGAGGGCATGGCCAGTCAACGGACGCTGGCCATGCCCGTCCATTTTTAGCCATGACCCTACATTATTTTTTCAATGGATAAGTGTCTCACTTATATTGGCACAGAGGGACAACCTGTTTTATGGAGTTTCTGCTTTTGTTCATCCAGTTTTTGATGCCACAGAAATATGGTCGATTAAGTCACTGAAGCTTTTGTAATATTCCGCAATATATGTTCCATAGGTATTTATGTTTCTCACTGCCTTGTTTAATGTAAAGAGAACTTACGGTACTAATTAGAACCCAATCGCCTTCACGAATAACGATTATAGCAAGGTAGCCTTCGGATACAGTCATTAGACCTCTATCTCCAAGATCTTTAATTTTCTTCAGTTCAAAATCTGGTGGTATCTCCTTGTGGAAATAATCCCGAAGAATCTTCTGGCTTTCGATAACACCGATTTGGAGATATGGAATGCCGCCGGGTTTATTGCTCCATTGGCAACCACGTTCTTGCTCGGTCGGGAAAAGCTTTTTCGGGTAAATTGCTGCTAACTGTTCGTCGCGAACCTGTTCGCAGACATTGAGATTTATTCCTTCCGCATAGCATTGTGTGAAAACACCTAATAAATAGAGAACAATAAATATTGCACCACTACGGTTTGCCAACTTCAAGATCTCCTCCATTTTGAAATATAAGGATTTCCACATTTCATAAGCAGGTAGTCATTATTCAGATAATCCCAAATGCGTCGTCACCGTATACGCCATATGTTCGTCCAACTCCGTTCCAGATAGCCACGCAATATAATCACTTGACACCTCACTGCGTAGCTTGTCTTTGTCCTTAGGATGTCATTAAGGGCATCGTGAGCTTTGGCTTCGATTTCAAGGCCCAAAAAATATAGGAACATGGCTACCCTTTGATCCAGGACAAATATACAATGACTTTCATGGACACTGATTCCTTTGGTTTATGAGTGCGGGGGGTAGGCGAGACACATACACGTTCGCAAAGATTTCATTTAGTGTCAAGGGGTTGGTAGATCGTTGACGGTTGACAACTTGTGGGACACTGGATTAGCTTTAAAAGACCATCCTGTCTAAAGTTCATTTATCCATACGCTCCATAAATTTGATCCATAAATCTACTGCCAGCCAACTTATAAATATTTTGGCGGCGACATGGATAGAACCATGATTGTAAATCCGAGCAAGGAGGCTGATCAATGAAGGTATTTGTCACAGGAGCAACTGGTTTCATCGGTCAGAATACAGTTAGACGTCTTATTGAATCAGGGCATGAATGTATCTGCTTAGTTCGTGGTACCAGCAAAAAAGAAGTGTTGGAAAACACTGGATGTCAATTCGTCACTGGAGACATCACAGATAAGAAGTCTCTGATTGAAGGGATGAAAGGATGTGACGCTGTTGTCAATCTGGCTAACTTGTATTCGCTTTGGGAGCCGGATATGAGTTTGTTCAAGGCAATAAATGTCTATGGTATGGTTATCAGTGGTGGCTACCACAAAAGCCAGAAGGCGACTTTATTGCTATCGGTGCCGCGGGCCAGTAAATCTATGTCCATCCCGGCCATAATTTGGTAATAGCCAAGGCATCAGCTTATGGAGACTATAAAATTGACGGCAAGGACAAGATCCTCCAGACCATTGAGATCTTTCGAGCGATAGTTAAGAGCATGGCAAACGGGGAGAAAGCGAAAACTGCATGATAAAAACAGGACAAATAATCCACAACCGCAAGATTGATATCACCACATACGAAGGAGCCTCCGATTCTGTGATTGTGGAGGGGATCCTTCATGACGAACGCTTGGTTGAAACATTTCGTCCAACCGGGGATAAGCATCCCCCCGGCACCGTTCACCACATGATCATACGCCTGGAGATCAAGGGGCCGAAACTGATTATCGAGGACATTGATGTTGAAATGCCGACGATTCCGTATGAAGCGTGCCTTGAAACCCTCGATACAGTCAATCAGTTGAAAGGGATTCCTATCGTTGCCGGCTTCACAGCCAAGGTAAAGAGGCTGATAGGCGGCAGGAAGGGATGCTGCCATTTGTCGTCATTGTTGACTGCAATGGCACCTGCGGCCGTCCAGGGGGCCTGGAGTGCCGTGATACGAGAACCTGTTGCGCAAGAAACTTATCTGGAAATGGCCTTTGGACGGGTAAAAAATACCTGCTGGGTCTGGCGTGAGGATGGGCCATTGATCAAGGAATGGAGGGAAAAAGCAAATAATTGAATGCTATCATCCATAAATAGTGAGGTGACCTATGAATCTTAAACCAAAAAGAAAGGCCAGGTTATATACGAAGTTTTAATAAAAAGCAGTGAGTCAATAACCTAAAGCCAATCGAGGGGTGCTTAAAATGGTTAGTCACACAAAACCAACGGCCCTTATAACATAACGGGCAGATCTTCAAAGATCAGCTATACACTTACCAAGTTTTTACCACGAACTATGATGATCAATATCATGAAAAAACGATCGAAAAAGTTTCGTAAAATGGAAGCTTAGTTTATCTATGTCCTGGTCCAGGTTGGCGATGATGGCCTTTTCCTTCAGGGGCATGTCAGCCAGGATATCACGGACAATCGGGTCTATGTTGAATAGGCTGATCATAATTTTTCCGCTGGCCGAAAAATCTTTCCTTGGCTATATTCCAAACATATCGCGATGTAGGCGATTCTGTATTCAACGGATTGGATTTTACCTGGCGACGGCAGTGGTTGAATATTGTTTGGAGCTTCCTGACCAGGATAAAGAAAGTGACCAAAGCAGCATTGGATGGTGAAACAGAAAGGAAATTCGCACAGATCGTCGATCAGGCCGGCTATCGGGGCATCCAGTTCATCGATGTTCAGTTCATCCAGGCATTGCCTCCTTCGATCTTGGTAGCGGGGATCGACGACCATAGGCCTGAATTCGGTGAATGTTTCCATGCCGTAACCCTCTATTGATCAAGCAGGCATATGGCGGTTGATCTCCCTTTCCGCCGGCCAGAAAATTATGATTCAGATACCAATACCAATTTATTATGGTATTTCACCCCAAACTACAAGGTATCCCCACACGTTAGTAGCTTTCACCTACCACCATTCAGCCAACCGGCTCACATTGCTTAAAACCTTTGATGATTTATTTTATTTTCAAGTAAAACGGAACACAGCAACCTGCTAAACAATCAACCAATGAGGTGACATCATGGCCGAGAATAACTCTCAAGACTACTTTGACGATGATACAGAAGGACACGTTGATACCCGTGAAGCCAATTTCAATTGTGAAAACCCTGACAGGAACCTGGGATGTGATCTGGGCATCGATGTAATGGGATAGTTGGAATAAAACGTCTGAAGAAAGCCATATTGCTGCCGGTAAGGATTTATGCTTATCGCTGGAACCGATTGAAACTGTATTATTGGGCTGAGCAAGAGTTGTTCGAAATGCGAAACGTTCACGTCATGCCGACTTTCTACTACCGATTGTTATTTTATTTTTCCATGCGAATTGTTCATGTTGATCGGTTCCGGCGATTTGCATACACGGTTATTCATGCCACACCCTATACTAGACGCTATAATGTGGCTTGATTTGGTAAGCCAGTACACCATAGTTTCAAAAATAAAGTATCAAGAATAAAACCCGCTGAAATGGCGGTACACGGCAGAGCCTCTAACCGGGCTCTGCCTTTTTAATGTCGCGGATTTAAAAGGTACCGGGCCACCAATCAGGCAGCCCGCCAAGGAGGAAGGTAAGGAGGAAAGATCATTTTAGCGACCGGGTCCCTGGCCCCATGGCGAGGCCATCAGAGTACCCGTCTTATGGTCGAACAATAACCCCCAAACCTTTCAGAAAGATGACTCCAAGATTACAGGATGGTAATCAAGCCGATGCTTTTCATTTTCAAGCCTGGCTCTAATCGAGAAGCAAACGATCCCCCTTTTAAAGTTGCGTAGTCGCTATCGGCCATAGGGAATGAACGTCAAAAGGGGGGATAGAAAAAATGTAAATCTTGTATAGCAAGATATGTAGTAGTTATAATGAAAACTACAATAAGTAATATTTTGTTGGCGTCTTCTTTAAACATGTATCCCTCCTAAGGAAAAAATAATCATTTCTCTGATTATTGGTCAAAGGGATAATAACTTAAACGATTTGTTTCAATAATGCCGGTATCTGTTGATAGCATATACTTTAAAAAGTGCTCAAACTGCGGATTTAAGTGGACGTCACGAGGCAGTTTTCTAGCTGATTCGAACCTTCATATAATCGGGTATCAAGCCAATTTCAAAGCGCTTACCACCGGGTTATTCTATTTCAATCATTCATGCAAAGGAACATTGGCAATTCAAGCGTATCTTTTTGGAGATCTCTATGACGGCCCAATTTTTAAGGAACGAGCAACAGGTGGTAAGGCATGTCCAAGTTACTGCCTCCACCACGAGGAACTGCGGCCTTGCCCGGCTGAATGCGAATGTGCGTATGTCAGAGAGATCCTTCAAATCATTAAAAATTGGCCGAAGCGATAATCTTTAAAAGATTCCCATTAGCCGATGAACTGCCCATCGGTATGGCCCCCTTAGATTTTAAGAGCCCATCCGTTTAATTTACGCCCCCATTCGAAGTTATTCAGAACAAGGACAATCAGAACCCCAATACCGCCCACAATACACGCTGAAATAAATTTCATCTTTTTCATCTTACCCCCTTCGTACGAAGATTTATTTCTTCGGTTTCATGGTCAACAAATACCGTTTTTTTTCTCACTCATTAATCTTTAGGGAACTGAGAGTGTAGATATCCTATGATCCTATCTGCATATTTGTTGATGAGGTTCATCTTGTTTGATGTCTCCTCCATGTAATCATTGGTCTATTTTCCAAGACAGCAATACGTATGCCAAAAACATTATAGTAAACAAATACGGTAAGTTATTTTGATTGAGAGGAGTGTATTGAATTGAACAATTAGGTTATTATGAGGATTAAGTTGAAAAATATAACCTTTTTTACACAAATATTGAGAAAAGGGAGTGGAATGAGGAGTAACATCAGCACATAAGATTTTCTCATGGTTGTCTCTTCATTGAAAATATAAAGATTGAACTCAATGGCTGGTGATTGATAAATGATTTTATAGCGTGGCAAGTAACTCCAATGTTAAAATTTCATGGATGCTTCCAGAAGGTTCTTTTGAACTGGATCGCTAAACCAACAATCGAGAAACACTTCATTTTTTGACGGGTAATTTTTCTCGTATCTTCTTTTTATTTCTTCGACTTTATTGGCTTTGACAGCCGAGAAAGCCTGGCTTTGGAAACTTGCGATTTGAGAAAGCCGTTCTATGGTAAAATCTTCGAGCTCTTCTGGTGAACCAACTACATCGATCAGCCCAATTATCTTGGCATCTGTAAAAGACATAAACTCGCCGCTGTAAATCATCTGTGACGCGTAGCGGTTTCCGATTGTATGCCTGAGCATCATATCAGCCAGATAAGGGACCGGAAGCCCAAGATTCAATTCGTTCAGGCCGATTTTCTTTTCCTCGGACACCGCATATCTGTAATCGCAGGTCAGAGCGAGAATATTACCACCTGCTACGGCATGGCCAGAAAGCGCACATACCGTGGGAAAAGGGGCGGTAAAGAGTTCCAGACACAATTGGTTAAATCTTTCCAAGAAATTTCCCATTTCAGGCCGGTCAAATTTTAGCACTTCTGGCAGATCGAAACCTACACTGAAGAACTGGTCGCCACCGCAAAGCGCCATTCCGCGTGCAGTTCCTTTTATTGTAACCAGGGCCTTTGATAATTCATCCACCAATTTCGAACTTATCGGGTTAGTAGGACCACTGTTCAATCTTAATATTGCTATGTGGTCCTGAAATTCTTTGGTCACTGTTTGCATAATAAATCCTTTCCGTGTTTTAGTTTTCAGATGGCTGGTACCGGTGAGTTCCCAGAGCTTTTAACGGTCACCAGGTTGGTTTGAACTGCAATAGCGAGCGCATTCACGGTCGCTTGTCAAAGCAAAGCAGAGATCCCGCTCATCGGGGCCGGGAGGAGGGTTCAATTGTCCACTGACCGCCGGGCCGATATCTGGCTTGAAGGCAATCCGGCAAAGCCGGTCGGCAGGCCAAAGTCGGCGATTTCAATATCGGGGAAGATGAATGTGCTGGATTGTGATTCCTTTCTCTGTCTATCTATCATCTTCATGAACAATCTCAGGGAGATGACCTTCTTTGCAGATTAGGCCATCAATCGGTTCATCGAAGGTGACTGCAAATCCGTCCTGATCATTGCGAACAACTTTTCCGGAGACCTGAATCGTATTGTCAAATTGAAACAATGGGAATTTGAGGACAATAGATTCTCCAGCCATAAATTTTCTCCATGTTCTGACGAATAAGCCGTCAGCACTTATGTTTTTGATAAAATCTCGATAAGTTCCCTCTTTAAGTTTATATTCCGCAATGATGAAAGCCGAACGGCGGGGATATTGGCGATTATTGGGTATACGATTCATCATTCATTCACCTTATCCCGCAACTTACCAGAGCACTTGAACGTCACCACCCGCCTTGCCGGTAGCATCAAATCTTCATCGGTGGCCGGATTTCGTCCCTTCCGCTCTGCTTTTTCCTTTACACAAAATTTGCCGAAGCCGGAGACCAGGACATCATCACCAGATGCCAGGGTGGACTTGATCATCTCAAGCAGGGTTTCGACGATCTGTACTGATTGATTTTTTGGAAAGCCAAGGCCGGATTGGATCTTTTCTACGACGTCGTTCTTTGTCAGGGCCATAGGTGTCGCTCCGTTTCGGAAATCATGGAATTAAAGGAAGGATGACAACACGTTCGCAGAAATCTAAATTATTGTCAAGGGTTCGGTATTGCTTGACAATAACATCAATACGAGATTAATTTCAAAAGACCATCCCCTTTTATACGCTACCCTCCTATAGGTCAGAATTGAACCGCGACAGCGCGCGCATTCCCGGGCGCTTGCGGCGGGGAATGCCCGCGAACGGTAAATCGAATTTTGGTGTTCTTCTTGCCGAGATACTGCCAAACGATCAGCAGGATGGACAAAAAAAGGGCAAGACCTTAAGCAGGAGGTCTTGCCCTAAAATGCGAAGCGAGAAGGCAGCGCAGATTAGAAGCTGTCTCAAAAATAGTTTAAGTGCCCATGGCAGCGTAATGAAATGGCTAAAAATGCTCACATACTACATGTAAGTTCCGCTTTTTCGCCATTTCAAGCCTTGCCCTGAACCCTGATCCTTATTTTGAGACAGGTTAAAGGGTTTTACTGTGACTTACGATGCTCACGGTAACGTGGCAATGATCTCTCTATATTCCTTTTCCGGAAATGCTTTAAGGGTTTCAGAGCGGACGGCTCCTGCGGCGCCAATGGCAAGCATGGTGGTGGCGTATACCGCGTCATTAGGCGCTTCACTGATAACCACCATGTCATAATGGCCCATGGTAAGATAAAACGCCTTGAATTCACCTCCAGCGGCTTTCATGGCTTGTTTGACTTTGTCCAGTCTCGCAGGGCTTTCTTTGATGTTCTCAATACCTTTTTGAGTGTAATTGACTAATGTGATGTAAGTCGGCATGTTTCCATCTCCTTATGTGAATGGTTGATGTTACTGTGAAATTTACGATCGCCTTTGGTCCCTCCTCCATTTGGCAGGCAGCACCTCCTTTCAACTCGCCAAACAGCTTTTCCTCGAATATGCTCGACTTTCTTTGGTCATAGCCATACATAGGGGCAAAGCGCCGAACGTTCAATTTTGGGTGGAAAAGTTGCTTAGCGCGTGATGCTCGACTAAAGGATATAGGGAATTTGGTGAACCGAGATAGAGGAACGGTGTCTCTCAGAAGGGTGACCAGAATGTCATTTAAGATTTGGTGATATCTATAGTAGCGATTTCCCTAATTTTTTAAATTATGATCTTGATGGTGCCTTGTCAAGATATTGGCAGGAATCCTAAGCTGACCATTTAGGGCGACTCGGCGTTACAGGGAAAGGGTCTGGGTTTGAGAGATGGGATGGACAAGCCGCGGAGAATGTTCTGCCTGTAACGGCAGTGCTACGCGGCACCGTAAGGATAAAAAAAGCGATTTCCAGTTCGCTCGCTATGGCGGTTCAAGCGACGCCCTGGCCGCCACGGAAATGCATCTACCCCAGAGGTGTTGACCGTTGTATAAACAAGGAGTTCTAAAACCATGTCGAACCATTTTGCCACCCATCGCCCCCTTCTGATGAGCACCAACTGGATGATCACAGCCGATCATCCCTTAGCCGTCCAAGCCGGCGCAGCCGTGCTGGAATCAGGCGGCAACGCCGTGGATGCGGCCATCGCCGCCAACCTGGTGATGACAATCGTCAGGCCACATATGTGCGGCATCGGCGGTGACCTGTTCATGCTTATTTACATGGCCGCCAAGGGAACCGTCGACGCCCTCAACGCTTCGGGCCGGGCCCCGGCAGGAGCTACCCTGGAGGCATACCAGGGGCTCGGTTACCGGCGTGTGCCCGAGACCGGCATTCACACCTGTACCGTACCGGGTGCCATTGCCGGCTGGCAGGCGGCCCTGGAGAAACACGGGTCTCTGGGTTTGGACACCCTGCTGGCCAGAGCCATCCCCTATGCGCGAGACGGATTTCCGGTTTACCCGGACCTGGTCAATGCCCTCAACGAACGGCAGGCTATTCTGCAGGTCGCCGGAGCTGCCGGAGAGACTTTTTTGCCGGGTGGGGCAATCCCCCGGGTGGGTCAGTTGATGGTGCAGCCCAAGCTGGCCCAGTCTTACCGGACACTCATGGAAAAAGGACCGGACGCCTTTTACCATGGACCTTTGGGCGAGGCCCTGATTGCGCATTCAGAGGCCATTGGAGGCTTTTTCAGCGAGGCTGATCTGGCCCGACACACGGTGGAATGGGAAACGCCGATCACCAGCGATTACCGCGGCTACACCCTTGCTACCCAGCCCCCCAACTCCCAGGGAATTGCCCTTCTCATGCAGGCCAACATGCTGGCAACCCATGATCTAGCGGCCATGGCCGTGGACTCGGCCGAGTTGATTCACCTGATGGTCGAGGCAAAGAAACTGGCGTTTGTCCATCGGGACGCCTATGTCTGCGATCCAGCCACCCACCCGGTTCCGGTAGCAAAGATGCTGTCTGAAACCCTGGCCAGGGATTGCGCCAATTCAATCGATCCTGATCGGGCGGCCAAAGGCTATGAAGCCCGGGACTTCACCCGGGGCGGTGATGACACCATTTATCTGACCGTGGTGGACGCCGACGGCAACGCCGTGGTATTGATCCAGTCGCTTTACGAGGCGTTTGGTTCCTGCGTGATGGTGCCGGCAACGGGCATGGTGCTTCATAACCGCGGCAGGGGATTTAGCCTGGATGCCTCCCATCCCAACGTGCTGGCGCCCAACAAACGGCCGTACCATACGCTGGCCCCAGCCATGATTCTTAGAGACGACCGTCCCGTCATTTTACTGGGAACCCCGGGTGCCGACGGCCAGACCCAGACCAACATGCAGGTGGCGATGGACTTGATCGACTTCAAGGCCGATCCTCAGCAGGCCAATGAAGCGCCTCGCTGGCGCTCCAATCCGGACGGCTCGCTAATGATGGAAAATCGCTTTCCGGAAAGGACCATCGCGGCGCTCAAAGCAAAAGGACATGATGTCAAGGTGGTGGGAGGCTATGATCCTATCATGGGGTCTTCGCAGGTGATCATGATCGACCGGGAAAACGGAGTGCTCAAGGCAGGCGCCGACCCGCGCAGGCAGGCCTACGCCATCGGCAAGTAAAACCGCCTTCGCCCAATCAGCACGATCGGCAGCACTGCCCGCAGACGTGATTGTGAAGAATCACGCAGACGAAATTCAACCCGCCGCCCGACCGGCTGCAGATTACGCTTCCTTGAGTATCTTTAGCGATACATGCTCCACTTGATCCTTCACTTTTTCTCGGTATGCGAGCATATGGGGCGACGACATATGCTTTTTCAGATCCTCCAAGGTCTTCCATTTTTCGATAACCGAGACCACATGTTCATCACACGCCTGGGCAGATAATCCCGAAGGGGCGTCGATGGTCGGCACATATTCAATACAACCCGACTCTTTGATCACATTTGGAATGTTGGCTTTGAAAATATCCAGGAACTCGGCCAGCCGGCCTTCTTTAATGGTTATCGATGCAATTACGTTGATCATGTTTTCAACTCTACTTTCAGGGGACAAGAACAATCTTGGCTGCTGCGCTGCGCGCATGATGCAGGTCGTCGAACGCCTGGGCGCCGTCTGCCAAGGCGCGTGTTTCCACCCAGCCCAGGTCTCCCAGCATCCCGCTGGCGATGGCTTGAACAGCCGCCCGCATGTCAGCCGCCGTGTAACAATACACGCCGATCATGGAAACTTCGAACAAGGTCATTTTGCGAATGTCCAGTTCGCCACCGGAATCCATCAGGCCGATGTGTATGAATATCCCTCCCGGACTGACCGCAGCCATGGCGCTTTTGCGGGTCACCCCACCGCCCACCGCGTCGACCACCAAATCAAAGGCGTCAGTCTCCAATGCCGGATCGTTGATCGGATCGTGGACCTGGCATCCAACATACCGGGAGACCGATTCCCGACGCATGCTCTGGGTCTCCGCCACCACCAGCTGCCTGCAACCGTATCCCCTCAGGAGCAATGCGGCCAGAAGCCCCACGCCCCCACCACCGATGACCAGCGTACGGAGTTCGGCCAGAGGGCGATGGGCCGTTTGCATGGCCAGATTCAAGGCGTGAAGTGCCGTCGCAGCCGGTTCGGCAAGCGACGCATGCACCGCATCCAGGCCGTCGGGAATGGATATCAAATTGACCGCAGGAATGGTGACGAGTTCGGCGTAGGCACCTGCCAGTCGCATCCCGATCAGTTCCCGGCTGGCGCACAGGTTCGATCGGCCCGTATCGCAAAGCGGGCATCGGCCGCAGGTGATCAAGGGGTTGATGACCACCCGTTTGCCTTCCGAATCGCCGGACACCACGGATCCAGCCACTTCGTGGCCCAATATCAGCGGCGGCACGCGGCGGGAGTCCTTGCCGTGATAGGCGTGCATGTCCGAACCGCAAATACCGGACGCTTCCACTTTCACCAACGATTCCCCGGAGCCGGGGAGCGGGTCGGGTTCTTCCCGGTAGACGACTTCATTTGTTGCCGTGTACACTAATGCTTTCATTCTTAATGTCCTGTTTCCCGCGAACCAGAGATCGCTGGGCTTGCGGTGATTGAATGGTGGATCACAAACGGTGGTTGTCCCTGACGTCGTAAGCGATCGTTACGATAATCAGCATGAATGGTTTAATACGTTCATCGTTGGAAGCGTTACCATTGATGGACGCGTTCGGTGAAGATGTCAATCGGTGTAGCCATTTGCTCCATTTCTGTGATTGACATCTTCGCCCGTCTCACGCGTAGCGTAAAACCGCACCTATCTTCGAAGAAGGTTGCTATTTAGCGGTCCAGCCGCCATCCAGGTAGATGGTCTGTCCGGTAATATAATCGGAGGCCGGGGAGGCTAAAAAGATGGTAACACCTTTTAGATCATCCAGCTCCCCGTTCCGACCGATGA
Organism: uncultured delta proteobacterium; assembly: GCA_963697405.1. Classification (GTDB taxonomy): domain Bacteria; phylum Desulfobacterota; class Desulfobacteria; order Desulfobacterales; family Desulfosarcinaceae; genus Desulfosarcina. Next base: position 60,266 of record CAVONY010000013.1, read on the forward strand.
TGGTCTGCCGGGCCAGGGCATCAATTACTTCTTTTTGATCATACAGGGCTGATGTCAACCCTGTTTTAAAAAACCCGGGACCAATAGCATTACAGGTGATCCCGCTCTGATTCCCGGACCAGGCTTCGGCCATGGCGCGTGTCAGCTGCATAACACCGCCTTTGGATGCGCCGTAGGGCACACTGTTTGGAAATGCACGTTCGGATTGAAGCGAGGCAATATTGATGATTTTGCCCCATCCTTTCTTCTGCATCCCGGTAATCAGGTGCCGGGCCAAGAAAAAGGGGGCTTTCAAATTGATATCAATCTGCTTGTTCCAGGTGGCATCACTGATGTCTTCCCAGGATTGACGAAAGTTTACACCGGCGGCATTGACCAGGATGTCCGGGGCCCCGAAAAAGGAGGCTGACTTTTCGGCCATATTGGCCAGCTCGTCAGGATCAGATACATCGCAAGTAAGGTAGGCGGCTTTTCCACCGATCTTTTCAACATCCTTTACCGCATCCCTTAACGCGTCTTCCTCTTGTTCAAGGGCGGCATGAACAACTGATGCGCCTGCTTCAGCAAGACAGAATGCAATGGCTCTGCCGATACCGGAGCTGCCTCCGGTAACCAATGCGACATGGCCGCTGATATCAAACAATTGATCAATTATTTTCATAGGTCTTAATTTCCATTAATGTTGTTTTTATCACCCGCAACAGATCAATTAATCAACCAGAGTGAAATCCAAGGGACGTAGCCGATCAACAGCGCGATGGCCAGCATGCAAAAAACAAACGGAAAGACGTATCTGGAGATGGATACGATCGGTGTCCCGGTGACGCCTGAAACCACGAACAAGTTCAAGCCCATGGGCGGGGTAATAAAACCAATGCCCAAGGAGGTGATCATGAATATACAAAAATGAACTTCGTTCATACCGATTTCCAGGGCCAGCGGCAGCAGCAGCGGCGCCAGGATGACGATATTCGGCGTCGTTTCCATGACGCAGCCGGCAATCATCAAAATGACGACCATGATAATGATGATCAAATAGGGATTGCTGGTCAGGGAGGTCATGAAGCTGACGAACGCCTGAGGAACCTGCAGGCTGGCTAAGGTTTGGGCCAGCGGCAGGCTCATGGCGATGATGGGTACGATCACACCGCTTACTTTTGCGGAGGTCTCTAAAATCTTGGGAATATCACCGATTTTCAACGTTTGCTGAAAAAAGCCGATGATGATTGCGGTGAGCGCCGCCACGGCCGCGCTTTCCGTGGGGGTAAAGATGCCCGAGTAGATGCCGCCCAAAATGATGAAGGGAATGAGCAACGCAAAGCGCCCCGCGTATACGGTTTTTCGCCAGTATTGAAAATTGAACCCCGCGGTGCTGTTTTCGTATCCTCTGAAACGGTTGACCACGGCATTGGAAAACATGATCGAGAGCAGAATCAGCACACCAGGAATGGCCGCGGCCAGAAATAGGGTTGATGCACTGATGCCCAGCACCAATCCGATAATGATGTACGATATCGAAGGCGGAATTAAAATCCCGGTGCAGGCGCCGGCCGCCACCAGCGCGCAGGCGTAAGGTTTGGGATAGCCCTTCGCCGCCAACCGGTCGATGGTGATCCGGCCGATGGCCGCGGCGTCGGCGGCATCAGAGCCGCTGATACAGGCAAAAAAGCCGCAGCCCAGCACGGTGGACGTTCCCAATCCGGATCGCGTTGAGCCCAAGGTGGCTTCGGCCACGTCTAGCAGCTTGCCGGACAACCCGGTTCGCACCAGAATGTCTCCAGTAAGGATAAACAATGGCACCGCGATCAAGGCGAAGGAATCGATTCCGTCGAACAGCGCCTCACCGAGCAGTGTCGGCGGAAGGACGCCCGTGAACAACAACATGGCGAACGAGCCGACGCCGATGACGACCCAAATCCGCACGGCCAGCAAAATCAGCACGACCATCGCTATCAATGGACCAAAGAAGCCCCATCCGAGAATGATTTCTTCCTGCTGCATTAAGTATTGTTGAAGCATGTGGTTACTCCTAATCGAAAAGTTTCGTGCCCTCGAATACCGGTCGACCGGCCTTGAGGTCGGAAACGTCTCGGATGATGGATTGAATCAGCCGTACTAGCATCATGGCGAACCCGATCGGCACGGCAGCCAAAAACCAGGCCAGACTGATGCGCAGGCCATGGGTCACCGACCCGAATTCAATGGATACCAGAACACTTTCTAAAGACCACCAGAAGGCGAGAACAGCCAGTACAATCGTAATCAGATCGCCCAGGATCAGGATCAGAGCCCGTGCGCGGTTGCCGACAAATGGAAGGATGACGTCAATGCGGATGTGGGCACGGGCCTTAATGCCGGCCGATGCGCCAATCCAAGACACATAAATAAAGGCGTAGCGCGCGATCTCTTCCGCCCAGATCGAGGAATAGCTGAGTGCAAATCGTCGGAACACTTCCATGAAAATGGTGATTACGATCAGGGCATAAAGCGGCAACAGCAACCATCGCTCGCCGTTTTCATCAATGTTGTGGAGGATATTTCGAATCGTCATGCGTCACATCCCTATTTCCCTGCTATCGTTTATGAATGAACCGGCGGCGCCTTCTTCGAGATCGGCGCCGCCGTATATTAAGCGTTAAGCCTCGACATCGTGCACGTAATATTTGCCCATCGTATTGGCCGCTTGGAGGAACTTATCAAAGGTTTCCAACGATCCGGCCATTTCTTTCTTGAAGCTGTCCCATTCAGGACGCTGAGCGCCGGCTTTCTCCACCCACATCTTCCTTTCATCCGCCGTGGGTACGTAAAATTTCACACCGGCTGCGGCCAGTTCAGCCATGGAATAAGCGCGAGCAGCCGGCACCTTGGCCAGATTCTGCTGCATGGTGATTTCGCTGGCGAAATCGATGCCTTCCTGGATTTTCTTGGGCAACCCTTCAAACCATTTGTTATTACAAGAATAGACCTGACTGTCGGGCACGGCGCCATTGAAGGTCACCCAGTCTAGAATGTCTTTGAAACCGAACACATGCAGCGCTTCCACGGAAGGATCCAAGGCATCGGCCACCCCCTGCTTGATGGCAGAAGAGGTTTCACCCCAGGCCACGGGGGTGGGGTTGGCACCCAAGAGCTGATAAAACTGCGCCAGGATCTTGGATCCGGGCACGCGAAACTTGATCCCTTTCATCTGATCCGGCGTCTTGATCGGACCGGGAACCCCTTTGCGCGTCGCAACCACCCGCGGATCGATGACGACATACCAAAGCACCTTGAAGCCCGAGGCGGCCACCTTGGTATGCACTTCATTGCGCCAGGTGTCGGAAGTGACCAGATTGACAAACTTTTGATTGGTACCCACCCAATAGGGAATGTTGATTAAATCGGTCACCGGCGCGAAAGGGGCGAAGTTTGAAATGGAATGCTGGGCGGCCTGGATCGTGCCGCCTTGAACTTTTTGAACCAGCGCAGAGCCAGCGCCCAGTTGGCCGCCCGGCGCCAGTTTGACATAAACTTCTCCATTGGTGCAGTTTTGGATATTCTCCTTCATGTCCAACTGCATGATGGGGTAGCTGCGCGAGGCCCCCAGTATATAGGCGGTGGCGATATTCATTGTGTGTTTGGCCGTTTTTTGACGTGTCTGCTCCTCCTTGGCGACCTGCGCGCTGGCCTCTTTGGAGCCCAATACGCCACTGAACAGCGCTACCGTGGCTGCCGTAAATCCAAACTTGGTGGTCAATTCCATGAAGCGACGCCGCTCTACCATTTTCGGGCCAGACTCTTTCTGTTTGTCTTGGGTCATTTTTCGTCTCCTTTTATCTCATTTGAAGATTTATTTTCAGCAGCTTCTCTCTTTAAAGCCGCTACGATCAAGGCCACACATGCTACGGACAGCAGGAGGAACTCGGCCAAATTTCCCAAATGGGGTAGGTTCAGGCCATATGAAACCATCGCCTTACCAACAAGCACGTTGAGAAAATATAAGGCGAAAAGAGAATAAAAGGCGAACAGGGCAACCTTTCCCCCCTTGTCGTTTGTCTTGTTGTTTTGTTCTGCCGCCATGGCATTTTACCTCCGGGTTACGCTTACTGGTTTAACGATCTCTTGCAGAATATCTCGAAAAGGCGTTATCATCCTTTTGCCGTATACGGGTCCAAACAGCCCGGTTTTCCATCGGTTCCACCCCGGCCCGGGTGCCGCTATCGGTGCCCGGACCGGAGTGAAGACCTTTGCGTTTCAATGTTTCCGTAACGATTTCTTGATTTAGACACTCTCGTAGCGTTTGGTCAGGACGTACGCTTCATGCCCAAGGACTTCCTGTAGAACAGGAGCACTGTCACCATTTATGGCTCCGGCGCTGTCACTGTGTTAATACTTTGGATGCTGATACACCTTGAAATCCCATTTTTTGCCCGGGTTGTACTTGGTCAGACGCCAGTCACAGGCGCGCGCATGCCCTTCCATTCCTTCAATGCGGGAAAGGCGGGAAGAATATTCACTGATCAGGCTGCTTACGCTATTGTCAACGGGCTCCTGATATGTCAGGATTTTTAGATATTTATGTACATTCAGGCCGCCACTGAAATGGGCTGCTTTTTTCGTCGGCAGGACGTGGTTGGGGCCGGAACATTTGTCTCCGTGGGTAACGGTACTGACCTCACCCATAAAAAGAGATCCGTATGAACTCAGGTGATCAAGCCACCATTCAGGATTGTCAACCAGTACTTCAAGGTGTTCAGGCGCATATTGGTCGCTTACCTCTACCACCTCTTCAGGGCTGTCGCAAAGAATAATTTCGCCGTAATCTTTCCATGACTGAGCAGGCGTGGCCGGATCCGGCATATCCGCGATAAGTTTGGGCATCAGTTCCATCACTTTATCACAGAGTTCTCGGGACTCGGTAAAAAGCCATACCGGAGAGTTGGTGCCGTGCTCACCTTGGGAAAGCAGGTCAATGGCAACCGTCATGGGATCAGCGTTGTTATCGGCAATGACCGCAATTTCGGAAGGTCCCGCAAAGAGGTCAATGCCGCAAACGCCTTCACTCGCAAGAATCGCTTTCGCCTCGGCAACAAAGGCATTGCCCGGACCGGCGATGATATTTGCCGGCTTGTCGGTAAATATGCCGTAGGCCATGCAGGCGATTGCCTGTACGCCGCCCATCTCAAGAATGATGTCGGCACCGGCAAGATCCATGGCGTAACATACGGATGCATCGATGGCTTCTCCGCGTGGGGGCGTGGCGGCCACGATAAAAGGAACGCCAGCAACCCTGGCGGTGGCAATACTCATGAGTGAGGAACAGGTGTGCGCAAAACGCCCACCCGGAATGTAGCATCCCGCCACATCCATGGGGACCACCCGCTGTCCGGCACGTACGCCTGCCGGAGTGACCATATCAAAGTCTTTAATACTGTCTCGCTGTGCTTTGGCGAACGCGGTAATCTGTTCGTTTGCAAACTGAATATCCTTTTTCACGTCTTCAGGAACGCTGGCAATAAGACGGGCTTTTTTCTCGGGAGAAAGAATGAAGTCCTGATCCCAATTGTCAAACTTTTTTGCAATCGCGCGAACCGCATCTTCGCCGTTGGCACGGATGTCCGCAAGAATGCCTTCTACTACCTTGCGCGCTTGACTGCTGTTTTCTTCGGCTGAAAGGTCTGCTTTTTTAATGTACTCCATTTTTGCCATCCTTATGAGTTTTTGCTCTTGTTACCTTAATTTAAAACCCCATTTCCGCAAAAGCTAAATAAAAATAAGGCTCCCATGTGCTGCGTATCACTCTTCAGTCGTGTAGAGCGATACGTACACAAGAAGCCGACCAATATGGTTATGCACTCTCGTACAGTTTGGTCATAATAAATTCGCGATGTCCGAGTACTTCCGCGGAAGTCAGCCGACCGTTCGCGGTACGGATCATCATTTCAAGAAGCTTGTCACCTGCTTCATCCAGGTTCATGTCCCGACGGAGCAAGCCGGAAACGTCAACATCGAAATGTTCTGCCATGGTTCTGAGCGTACGCGGGTTTGAGCAAAGCTTGATAACAGGCAGGATTGGATTGCCTATAATGTTGCCCTGTCCCGTGGGGAAAAAATGAATGACAAAGCCGGAAGCGGCACATAGCGTAACCTGTTCAGCCGCTGCGGAAGAGGAGTCCTGAAACCAGAGGCCCGGACCTGTCGGCGCAAACGCCTTTTCAAGACAACCGACAACGGGTGCCTTGGTGCCGATTTTCTGAATATTGCCAAGTGCTTTTTCTTCAATGGTAGTCAACCCGCCCTCAATGTTGCCTTTTGTCGGTTGAGAGTCTGAGAGATCATTGGTCTTGTTGTCATCGACAAGTTTGGCATAACGATCAAAGTAGAACTGAAAATCTTTTCTTACTTCATCATTTGCACAGCGCTCCAACACAAGGTGCTCACCACCGGTTAATTCAGTTGTTTCACCAAAAAGAAGCGTGTTGCCTTTATCATAGAGTTTGTCGTAGGCATTACCAACGGTCGGGTTGGTTGCAATTCCTGAAGTCGTATCGGATTCACCACACTTGGTGGCGATCCACAGCTCACTGACATCACACTCGGTCCGTGGATATTCACTCGCTATATGCATGAATTCTTTGGCTTTTTTTGAGGCAGCACAAATCGTGTTGTAATCACCATTTTTCTCAATTGAAAAACCCATGACCGGCTTGCCGGTTTCAGCGATACCTTCGACAATTTTATTGGTCCACTGGGGCTCAATACCGATAACGATGACCGCAGCAACGTTGGGGTTTGAACCGGCCCCAATGAGGGTACGAAAGTGCAGATCGAGGTCAGCACCGAACTGAAGGCGACCATAGGCATGGGGAAGTGCCAGGGTGCCCTTTACATTGTTGGCAACCGCTTCACATGCAGAGTTAGAAAGGTCATCCAGTGGAAGGATTACTACATGGTTACGAACACCAACCCGACCATTTTCACGACGATAGCCTAAAAATTTAGTTTCCATTTCTTACCACCTTTTTGTTTTAACGTTGTGTACGTGAAGATGATCGCCTTTCTTGATCGGAGCGACAACTTTGCCTATATCGGTGTTGTATTTGATTACGGTGTCACCCTCCGCAAAATCCTTAAGAGCTACTTTGTGACCGATTGGGATATCACTTAGAATTTTTATTGTAATGGTGTCATCTTCTTTCATGATCCATCCGGTGATTTCCTGATTGGCTTTCAAACCTTCAACCACCACAACACCTACGCCATCCACGGCTTCATGTACTAAAAAATCGGGTATCATTATATCCCTCCCAAATGTTTAAATAAAAAACGGGGTTCTTGAATATACAAATTAAGATTTTTATATTTTTGCCGACAACTCGATTCCACCCCCTTTTTGCTTTATGCTTTCGCTTCCACTTGGATTGAAAACACAAGCTCATTCAATTTGTTTTCGTTTAAAGCAAGGGGAGTGCCAAATAAATAGGCTGAAATAAGTGCTTATTTTTAAATAACTTTTTTTTATTGCCTGCTTTTGCGCCGAAAAAATGGTGCCGAATAATAATCGATGTGCCCAATATTGGTCTTTACACCGTGAGGATAACCAATTAAAACATTGATGGGCCAGGTTGTCAAACCACCGACACGATCCGTTAGCCGAACGACTGCGTTTTCACACAGGAGGTCAAATGAAATGTGATTTAGCCACACGACACCAAATACTACTTGAAATTACCAATGCCGTTATCTTTAATAAAACCAACCAGGGCTTTTTCGATGCACTTTCTGCGGAATTGAGCAAACATTTTCCCTTCGACCGTCTGAGTATCAATCTTTTTGATCAAAAAATCCAGACACTACAATATTTCACCAAAGTTAAAGGCGTTGGTACCGGTATCATCTCGAACATGGAGCAACGGCCGTTGAAGGGTTCAATTGCCAATATGGCCATCCAATCAAAAAATCCGGTTATCATCGATGACCTGAGAAAGTACTCAAACCTATCCATCATAAAACAGCTGATGAAGGCCGGCTTGACCTCAACGATGGCCTTTCCGCTGATTGTACGCAAAAACGTACTGGGAACACTTCACTTTTCTTTTAAAGACCGACCCGCCAATCTGTCAGAATTATCGCGATTGCTGGCCGAGGTATCCAAACAGGTTGCCATTGCGGTAGACAATCTGATCGCCTATAAAAGGCTGAAGGATGAGAAAAAACATCTGGAAAGTGAAAAGCAGTATTTGATTGGCTCTTTAGAAGAATATAAGCCGGAAAACTTCTACCACATTTCACCCGAAATGTCCGAGATCATGAATTTGGTCAATCGCGTTGCAGAGATCGATGCTCCGGTATTAATTACCGGGGAAACTGGAACCGGCAAAGATTATATTGCGCGATACATCCATCACATCAGCCTCCGTAAAAACCACATGTTTATTAAAGTCAACTGCCCCGCCATCTCTTCGACCCTGTTTGAGAGTGAGTTGTTTGGCCATGCCAAAGGCGCATTCACCGGGGCCGATTTGCAAAGAGTCGGACGATTTGAAATGGGTGACAAGGGGACGATTTTCCTTGATGAAATTGGCGAACTGCCCGCCGGCCTGCAGGCCAAGCTGTTGCAAGTCATACAAGAAAAGCGCTTTGAACGCGTTGGCGACACTCGGCCCATCGATGTCGATTTTCGACTGATTACCGCCACGAACCGTGATCCCGAAAAAAGCATACAAGAAGGTAAGTTAAGAAAAGATCTGTATTACCGCCTTAATATCATTCGTATTCATGTGCCGGCACTGCGCGACCGAAAGAAAGATATCCCCCTGCTGGTTGAACAAATCAATCATAATGAAGCTGCCCAAATCCATCAAATTGCGCCGGTCTACACCCAGTCGGCGCTCGACCTGTTAACCGCTTATGATTGGCCTGGGAATGTCCGGGAGCTGAAAAATCTGGTTAAACGAATGATCATTCTCAAGCCCAGCAAAAAAATCAGCATCGAGGATGTTGAAAAAATGATTGACTCGAAAAAGCGGGCCGACACGGAGAACGAAAATAGTCTTCCCACCCTGGCGCAGTCTGAACGCCGTTCCATCGAACAGGCCCTGATCAAGTGCAAGGGGGTTATTGGTGGTAAAAAAGGGGCCGCCCGCCTATTAGGGGTCGCGCGCTCTACCCTTCAATATCGTATGACCAAACATGGAATAAAGCCCAAAAAAGTTATTTTGCTGGACGATTGAGGAATGAGAAATGAGCGACCGTCCACGTGATGTTTCCACCCAAGCTGAGCGTTTCCCATTTTGGTTTTATAAAAAAAATATTACAAAAAGTATGGGTTATGTCATTTGGCGACTTCAAAATGGAAAACCCGTTGGGATTGCCGATCTTACCGCACCTACGGCGTCAGATATCTTCCCGCATAGGCGACTATAGCGGAAAGACATCTTCCTTGTAACTACGGCAAGCTCGAGAATCGCTCAGTTTGGGTTCCGATTTTCAAGACGGTCTCATCGATACGAATAAAAAAGGTGGATGGAAGGGTGGCGGTTCAGGAAAGCTGGAGGGTCTCAACGGTGTAATCGGCCAGATCGACAACCAGCAATTTGTTCCTGAGGGTTTTATCCTTTTGAAGCAGTACTTTGAGGACCTCGGTGCACTCCAGGGAGGCGATGAGATTGACCCCCGGCGCCAGACAACCCAACCGGGTTTCCGCGCCCTTGGTCATGTTCAGATGATCTTCGGGACCGTAGATGATCTCAAGCCCTTTGTCTTCGGGAAAGATGGTGGTCACGTGTCCGGAAATGCCGGCGACGGCAGCCGAAACCATTGGGATGCCGGCACGTTTGGCCGCAGCCTCGAGGGTGAACCGGGAGTGGATGTTATCCAGGCAGTCTACCACCAGGTCGCATGATCCAAGCAGCGTATCCGCATTTTCGGGCGTCAGGTAGGCGGAGGTGGCAACCAGCTCGAGGCCGGGGTTGATCGTTTTCACGCGCATGACGGCGGCGTCCACTTTCGGCATGCCGATGCGGTCGACGCTGCTGAAGAGCTGGCGGTTGAGGTTATGGCCTTCGAACACGTCCCCGTCGACCAGGCAAAACCGCCCGATTCCCATGCGGGTCAACGTCTCCGTGACTGTGCCCCCTAAACCGCCCAACCCCACGATGCAGACAGTTGATTCGAGCAGCCGGATCTGATCGGCTTCGGAAAGGGTTTTCATGTTGCGCAGGTAACGATCCGGAAGGATGTGTTGTTTTAACGCTGCCAGTTCAACCGTCCGCCCGGTGACGCCTGCCTCGCCTGCCAGGTGAATGACTTGCCCTGCTTCAATTGTCCGGCAAGGGGTGCCATCGGCCAGAGCGGTGTTCAGGGCCAGGGTGTCGAGACGGTGCGCAAGCGTATTTTCCATGGATTACCCGCCAGCCACCGGCGGGAAGATGCCCACGCGCTCTCCGCCGCTTAACCGGGTTTCAAGGGATCGTTTGACTCCATTGATGAAGATCAGATGGGCCTTGACCGTTGGAATATCCAACCGGTCCAGCATCTCTTTGACGGAGATGCCCGGGTCGATGGGCACATGGTCTGCGTTTTTGGGCGACAGGGGCGTCAGGGCGGCGAACAGCTTGAGTTGTATATGCGACGGTGTCATGGGATGCCTCATCCATGGTTAGTGGTTCGATTCATATATAAGGTTATAAAATCTAAGACAAAACAAATGCTTCGTCAAGTAACGCAAGATGGACATCGATGGTGTGGCGCCCGTTGCTTTTGACATCGCCTTGTGGCATCATCGCCCGACTGTAGAAGCAATCAGGGATGGTTTGACATCGTATTTTCAAGAACCAATCAAATTAAACTATGGGGCATAGCGACATCATTATTCAATGTTCAACGTTGGACGTGCGATGTCCAACGTTCATCTCTTAACGCAACTCGGCGTTTATTGGGGTAGCGCGATTCAGGGTTTGTTGCCGTCCGTCTCATCTTTGGGGGTGTAGTGCAGGCAATCCTGACCCGAGTTCTGGCGGACGACGAGGCTGGGGGGACGCCGGCTTTTGAAACTCATGGCCCGGCAGCCGTGGGGCCGGCGAGTGTCCCAGGTGATGTAATAAAATTTGCATTTTCGGCAGACGATGGGTTTGCTTGTCTTCATGGCAATGGATTTAGGTAAGCGTTTTCGGATCAGCGTTTACCGTTTGTGTCCACATTGGCTTAGGTTTTCGGTGAACCCTGAACTTGTGACCGTTGAACGTTTTCTTCCCTTCTTAGCCCAAGGGCCGGAATCATGGCAAGCGCCTTTTTTCCGGTGAACGCATGTCAATGAAAGGATCGCTTTAAAATGAAAAAAATCAGTCAGGCGCTGGTGACAGGTGGCGCCGGGTTCATTGGCTCTCACCTGGTTGATGAACTGGTGGCCAACGGATGCCGGGTGACGGTGTTGGACAACCTGTCCACCGGCCATTGCCACAATATCGATCATTTGGGAGATCGGATCGATTTCGTCGAGGGGGATATCCGGGACGCCGGATTGTTGAATCAGGTGGTCAAGGGGTGTGAGGTGGTCTTTCACCATGCAGCGGTGGTGTCGGTCTCCCAATCCGTCTTGGATCCTTCTCATTCCTGTGAGGTCAACGATCTGGGAACGGTCCGGGTGCTGGATGCCTCCCGGCGAAATGGTGTGCAACGGGTGGTCATGGCCAGTTCCAGTGCGGTTTACGGAGACGACCCCCGTATGCCCAAAACCGAAGACATGGCACCTAAGCCCTTGAGTCCCTATGCAGTGCAAAAACTCACCGGAGAGTTATACGCCTCGGTTTTCAAGGGGCTGTATGGGCTGGAAACGGTCTGCCTGAGATATTTTAATGTGTTCGGCCCCCGACAGGATCCGTCGTCTCCTTATTCCGGGGTGATCTCTATTTTCATGAATAAGGCAACTGACGGCGAAATACCCACCATTTACGGTGACGGCGGCCAGTCCAGGGATTTTATTTACGTCAAGGATGTGGTTCGTGCCAATCTAATGGCCGCCACCGAATCGACGGCAGCCGGTGGGGTCTTTAACGTGGGCACAGGTGTGGCAATCCGCATTCTCGATCTGTGGAAAATGATCGGTGGGCTTTCCAATGTGAAGATGGATCCGGTTTTCGATCCGCCTCGAGCAGGCGATATCCGTGAGTCCGTCTCCGATATCGGTCGCATTCGACAATCTCTGGGTTTCAGGCCCCAGATCGCGCTTCGCCAGGGGTTGATCGATACCCTGGACTGGTATCGGAACCCCTCATAACCCTGACAGGCAGGACGGACGATTTGCGCCCCCAGGTGCGCCGTCGTTCAGAATTGGGATCAAGTGGATGCCATCCGTTATAAAGCGGGCGTGATGGGCGTAGACGGGATTCTGGATCAGGTGGCTTCGTTTTGGGCTTCCCAGAACTTTTTTACGGCCGGTCCGCGCCATTTTCCTTTGCCCGACACGGTGGGAATGTCACGCTCGTCCATATGGCGGGCGATTTTCTCCCAGCTACCGCCGTCGGCCCGCATGGCAGTGATGGCGTCCAGCAGCCTGGGTTTATCTTTATCACTGATTTTCTGATGGCCTGCACCGATGCCGGCAAATCTATCCACGACCTCAGCCGGGACGATGCTGTCCCCTGCATTTCCGTTCGGTTCCGGTTCGACTTCAATGGGTTCGTTGTCCTGGGGCAACGCTTTCTCATATCCCCAATGCCGCCCCATCATGGCCGCGATGGTTTCCAGCGCGTCGGCGATGCGCATGTCTGTTTTTTTTCTGGCCACCATTGTATCGGCCATGCGCTTCTGGTGGTCTGCCAGAACTTCCAGGCTGTTTTTGACCAGGGCAAAATTCTCACTGGTCACTTTGGCATAGTAATCCGGTTTCCGTCGCTCGTTTCCCCCGCGTCGCTGGGGGCCCTTGTAGTCGGTGTAACCACCCCTGCCACGGTCCGGTTGCTTCAGCTTTCCACTTCTCAGATTGTGCAAAAAATCATCCATGGGATCTCCTTTATTATACTGTTAGGTATAAACCAGCCCTGTAAAAATTAGTCAACGATGTTTTAGCTGAACGGTTGAATCATGTTGAATGCAAATCGGAATAGCCCCTCGACCGTTTGCCGAAAAGGGGTGGCACCAGGCCTTGCCATTTCAAGACAGTATATGGAAAAAACGGTGAAGTAAAGGTCGGGTGTTACAATCCCCGTCAGTTGGCCAGCTGGTGGGTAGCCGATCGCGTTTTTTCTGGCAGCGTGTCAGGGGTGAACGAAAGGGTTGCAAAATAATCTTCCAAGCGCTCCTCCCGGCGGATCAACTCGACCGTGCCGTCCAGTTTGAGCAGCAGTTCTTTGGGACGGAGTTTTCCATTATAGTTGAAACCCATGGCGTGGCCGTGGGCACCGGTGTCGTGAATCACCACCGGGTCGCCTTCAGCGATGGGGGGCAGGGGCCGCTGGATGGCAAACTTGTCGTTGTTTTCACATAAGGACCCCACCACATCGACGACCTGTGTTTCACCCGCGGCCTTGCCGGGTACGGTGATGTGGTGGTAGGCATTGTACATGCCCGGACGCATCAATGCAGACATGCTGGCGTCCAGCCCCACGTAAGTGCGGTAGATCTCCTTGCGGTTGATGGCGGTGGCTACCAGTGCCCCGTGCGGGCCGGTCATAAAACGACCGCTTTCCATGTAAAGCCTGGGCATAGTGCCATTTTGCCGGGAAAAGGCACTGAACGCGGCGGTGATGGCCCGGGCCATGGTTTCTAAATCCAGCGGGGTATCGGCGGGTCGGTAAGGGATGCCCAGGCCGCCGCCGATGTTGATGAATTCGAACCGAATGTTCAGCGCCGCGCTGATTCGTTCCGCCTGCTCCAGCAACATGGCCGCCGTCTGTACCATGTAGGTGTGATCCCGTTCGTTCGAAGCCAGCATGGTATGTAACCCAAATCGTTTGGCTCCCCGGTCTCGGGCCGTTTCATAAGCCTGAATCAACAGCTCGTGGCTCACCCCGTATTTGGCTTCCACCGGCGTGCCGATGATGGCATTGCCCGTTCGCCGGTCGCCGGGGTTGTAGCGGAAACTGACCAGATCGGGCATGGCGGGGAGCTTGTCGACCAGTGCGATGTCATCCAGATTAATAATGCTGCCCCCGTCGGACATGGCGGTGGCAAACTCCTGGCGGGTCGTGTTGTTGGAGGTGAACATCAGGTCTTCGCCGCTGCTGCCCGCCCGGCGGCTCAATTCCAGTTCGGCCACCGAACTGCAGTCGAAGCCGAAGTCCATGTCGGCCATAATGGCAAGTATGGCGGGGTTGGGCAGGGCTTTCACCGCATAGTACTCCCTGAAGCCGGGGATGCCGCAAAATGATTGTTTAAGCCGGTATCCGGTTTCTCGGATACCGGCCTCATCGTAGATGTGAAACGGTGTGCCGAAGTGAGCGACGATCTCTTCCAACAGGGGGTAAAGTCGATTCTCAAATGCTTTAGACATGGGCATGGGGCAGCTCCTCAGGATTCCAGGGCCTGACGGATACGGGTCATGGCAAGGGTTACATTTTCATGGCTGTTGAATGCACTGATCCGTATGTAGCCTTCACCGCAGGTACCGAAACCGGCACCCGGTGTGCAAACCACGCCGGCTTTCTCCAGCAGCATGTCGAAAAAGGCCCAGGAATCTTTTCCCGTCGAGACCCAGATATATGGCGAATTCTCTCCGCCGATGCATGCATAGCCTAACATTTGCATCTCTTTTCGGATTAGGTGGGCATTGGCCATGTAGTCGTCGATGAGTTCAGCGACCTGTCGTTGGCCGGCCTCGCTGTAAACCGCTTCTGCGGCACGCTGAACCGGGTATGAAACCCCGTTGAACTTGGTGCTGTGGCGTCGACTCCACAGGCTGTGAACCGAATGGGCTTCACCGGTTGCGGAAAACGCCTTCAGGGTAGTGGGCACTACCGTATACGCACATCGGGTGCCGGTGAAACCGGCTGTCTTGGAAAAGCTTCTGAATTCGATGGCCACCTGCCGGGCCCCCTCGATTTCGTAAATGGAGTGGGGCAGGGAGTCGTCCCGGATAAAGGCTTCGTATGCGGCATCGTAAAGGATGATGGCCTGGTTGGCCAACGCATAGTCAACCCAGGCTTTTAGTTGATCTGCCGTGATGGTGGCGCCGGTTGGGTTGTTGGGAAAACACAGATAAATCAGGTCTACTGGCTCAGCTGGCAGGCCGGGGATGAAACCGTTTTCCGCGTGGCCGTCCAGATAGACGATGCCGTCATAGCGCCCGTTGTGATATTGCCCCGTGCGGCCGGCCATGACATTGGTGTCCAGATATACGGGGTAGACCGGATCGGGAATGGCGATCCGGGTTCCGGCGTCAAAGATTTCCTGAATATTGCCGGTGTCGCATTTCGCGCCGTCGCTGACGAAAATTTCCTCGGCACTGATATCGGCTCCACGGGCGCTAAAATCGTTTTCGGCGATGGCTTTTCTCAAGAAGTCATAACCCTGTTCGGGGCCGTATCCGCGGAAGCTGCCGTCGGCGGCCATTTCATCAACGGCCTGGTGAAAGGCGGAGATACAGGCTTCGGGCAGCGCGCGGGTCACATCACCGATGCCCAGCCGGATTACGGCCCGGTCGGGTTGGCGCTGCTGGTGGGCGGATACCCGCTTGGCAATATTGGAAAAGAGATAGGACGCCTTCAGTTTCAAATAATTGTCATTGATGCGAATCATAAAATACCTCGTTTGCGTGCTGCGAGATGGGTTGGCGGCTCATCGAATCAAATCCTGATCGTCGATGGGAATCCTGGCCGTCTCTTTGAATGTGTTCATGACAATGGTGGTGCGGGTGGAGACTACTCCCTTCAGCGGCGTAATCCGCTCTCTCACCAGGCGCCCCAGCGTTTTGGTGTCGGTTTCACGAACTTTGAGCAGATAGCTGTCCCGGCCGGCCACGTAGTGGAGTTCCTGAACCTGGGCGATGGCTGCCAGGGTTTCCACCAGACCGTGCTCATCCCCTTTGCCACTGGTGCGGACATTGATGAACGCCACCTGGCTTTTTCCGAAGCGTTCGGGGTTGAGTCGGACTTCATAGCCATCGATGAGGCCCATTTTCTCCAGTTTGCGGATGCGCTCCAGCACCGCCGAAGGCGCCATTCCCACCTGTCGGGCGACCTCCACGTTGGGAATACGCGCTTTTTTCTGCAGAATCTTCAGAATTTTCAGACTGATGTCGTCAATCATTCTTTAAATTTCCCTATTGAAAGCGAAAATATTCTTATAATAAGATGTTGTCAAGAATATTATTCTGAAAATTAGAATATATTAGAATTTAAAACAATCTTGCGGCCGGAGAAAAAGATTGAAGTCTTCATTCTTATTCTCTATTCATGAATGAAGATTCAATACCGGCTGTTTGAACGAATCCCTGGCCGGGAAATTTTTACATTCCATGCGAGTCGCAGGAGTCTGTGATGCTGAAATTCGTCGTTATCGGCCTGGGTGGGTGCGTTGGCGCTATCCTGCGCTACCTCGTTGCCGGGGGCGTGCATACGCTGGCCAGAACTGAATCCTTTCCGATCGGGACCATGACGGTCAATGTTGCCGGTTGTCTGCTGATCGGTATCGGTGGCGGTCTCATGGAGAATCGTCAGCTTTTTTCCCCGGAATGGCGGGCGTTTCTTTTTGTGGGCATTCTTGGTAGCTTCACCACTTTTTCCACCTTTGGCCTGGAAACCTTCAACCTGGCCAAAGAGGGACAATGGCTGGCCTCCTTTGGAAATGTGGGAATCAGTCTGGTCCTGGGATTGGCGGCGGTTTTGGCCGGTCACATGTTATCCCGGCTGCTTTAAATCTAAATGAAAAGGAAGAGGGGATGACTGTATTCAAGGACGCAGGGCAACTGCTGCGCATATTCATCGGCGAAGCAAACAAGCATAAGCGTATGCCCCTTTACGAATGGATCGTTCAGCAGGCCCGGTCCCAGGGTATGGCCGGAGCCACGGTGCTGCGGGGGATTCAAGGGTTTGGCGCAAACAGCCTGATTCACACCACCAAGATTCTAAGGCTTTCCGAAGACCTGCCCGTGGTCGTGGAGATCATTGACACCAAAGAGAAGATCGAAACCTTCCTTCAGACCATCGATCATGCGATTACCGAAGGAATAGTCACGGTGGAAAAGGCCCAGGTGCGCATGTACCGGGCCGGGGGGAAAAAAGACGGCTGAAGGTTGGCCTTATTGAGATGCGTCATCGTCCACCTCATGATCGCTCATGGAACGGCCGATCAGCATCACCCGCCTCATGCGAAATACAAACCCGATGACCATCACTGCACTGATCAGAATGATCAGGCTGGCGGCAAAAAACGTCATGATGAAGGAAAACGGGTCCCCGAGCCTGTAGGATGCCGCCAGCAGGGATATTCCGAAAAAAACAAAAAAGCAGGCGATACCGGTGAGAACCAATTGTCCGAGCCACCACCAGCGGCCATGCTGCCGGACGATATAGCCGCTTTCTGCGTGTCGGCCGGTATCTTCTGGCATGGGATCAGAACCTCAAGGAGAGGCAGGTCAGGCCGCCGTCCATTTTCCTGAATTCGCTGACGTCCAGTTCGATGATCGGCCTGCCCATGGCCTGGAGCTTTTGCCGCGTGTCGGGGAACCCGGCGGGCATGATCAGGCGGCCGTTGACCCGCAGGGTGTTCCCCGCATACGCTTCCTGGGGCGAAATAACGATCCGATGGAAGCCGGCCAGGGCCGGATGATCGGCAAAGTCTCGGGTGAGCAGCAGGGTGTCCTCGCTTACCGCATTGACACTGGATTTGAAATGCAAGCCGGCGGCAACGGGCACGGGTGTCCAGGTGCAGCCAAACCCGGTAACGGCCTCGCCCAACTGCCGGGCACCCTTTTCGTTGGTCCTTTCGGACAGGCCGATAAAAAAATGGCGTCCGACCATCAGCACATCGCCCCCGTCGATGGTTCCGGGTGGCTGGACCCAGACAGTTTTGCGAAAATGCTGCAGGGCAGCCGCAATTGATGGCACTTCCCCCTTGCGCGCTGTGGCGCCCGGATTGGTGATCACCGCTACATCCGGGGTTACCACGGCCGCATCTTCCACAAAATGGGCATCGGGATATCCTTCCAGTGGATCGAGTACGGTCACCGACAGCCCGCAATGGTCCAAGGTGCTGACGTAGGCATCGAACTGGTCCAGGGCTTTGGTGCAGTCCGGGGGGCCCAGCGTTGATGTGGTGATGCCGGCAGCCATCTCTTTGCCTGGTCGCCTGGTAATGGCATGGGTAAATGTCATGATTGTTCCGTTCCTGATGGTTTTAAATTCGGACAAGTCAGTTTTCCGTCAATTTGCCCGTGGCGGTCGCATTGGGACACCCATAGCAGTGTTGCTCGGTAAAATAAACCGCTTTCCAATTGAATGCTCACATGTTGCCCGTTTCCAAGTCGCTCGAGTCCTTAAATCCAATTATCAATAGGCTTAAAAAGGGATTGCCGACGCTAAAGTTTATTAAAAATCGGTCGATGTGCTACTTGACGATTAAAATTATAGGAACGCGCCGCTGAAGGCGTCATTTTTTTGCTAATCCAGTGAGGAGGCAGATTCCATGTTTCAAAAATTCAAAAATCTTAAACTCAGAACAAAAATGGCGATTTCAATCTGTTCGGCGGCCTGGCTCGCCTTTGCGGTGGCGATCACTTACATCGGCTACAATGCAAGAAACATGGCTGAAGCGGAAGCGCTGGATAAGGCGCGCGAGTCCGCTTACCGCTATGCCAACCTGGTGAAGGCGGAACTGGGGCGGTCCATGGACGTTGCTCGAACCGTAGCCTATTCCTTTCAGGGTATGAAGCAGCAGGGCGTCCCGCCCCGCGATATGATGGACGGTATTTTGAAGCAGGTTCTTGAAGATAATCCAAGCTTTCTCGCCGTCTGGACCTGCTGGGAACCCAACGCACTAGACGGAAAAGATTCCGACTTTGCGGATGCCTTCGGCCACGATGAAACGGGCCGTTTCCTACCGTATTGGAACCGCCTGACCGGGGACATCGATGTGGAACCGCTGGCAGGCTACACCGATCCTGAAAAAGGGGCTTACTATCTGCAAACCTTGACATCGGGAGAGGAGATGGTTTCCGATCCGGTTCAGTTTACCGTTGGTGAACAAACTCAGTTGAAAACCGTGCTTTCGGTTCCGGTCCGGTTTGACGGAAAAACCGTTGCCGTGGTGGGTATCGACATCCCGGTATCCGCCTTCACGCCATTGGTTCAGCAGATCAAGCTCTTTAACACCGGCTATGGATTTCTCATCGCCAACGACGGTGTCTTTGTGGCTCATCCCACCAAACAGGCCAATGTGGGTAAGCACATGGACTTTTTTGCGTTCGATAAAAAGGTTGTCCAAGACGTAACGGCCGGTCTCGAAACCAGTCAGTACAAAGTATCAAAGACTACCGGTAACAAGACCTACTATATCCTGGCTCCCATTGCCATCGGGTCGGCCAAAAAGAAATGGAGTCTTGCCGTCAACCTTCCCATCGATGAGGTACTCAAGCAGCCGCGTAAACTATTTACTACCACCTTGATCCTGGGAAACGTGGCTGTGCTCATTTTACTGGGCGTCGTCTACCTGATTTCCGGCGGAATATCACGGCCGGTCGTCGAGATTGCCGGCGTGGTCAACAAGGTGGCCACCGATCGAGACCTGACACTCCAAGCACCGGTCAAGACCGGTGACGAGGTCGGGTTGATGGCCAAGGCCTTCAACAACATGACCGGTGCGCTAAGGGAGTCACTCAAGGTCGCCGATGTCGCGGCTACGGAAGTGGATTCATTTTCGGGCGAGGTGTCCAAACGGGCAACGGCCAACAAGGAGCGTGCCACCGAGGAAGAGCGCCAGATGGGTATTATCCAGGAGACGGTAAACCAGATGGGCACCACCGCCGGTGAAGTGGCTCAGTTCTCTCACTCTCAGCGTGACGCGGCCAACTTGTCTTACCGGCGGGTGGAAAACCTCATTGAGAACATGCGCCAGATGGGGCAGGCTTCCGGTGAGCAGATCCAGGAGGCCAATATCGCCAGTGAACGTGTGACGGTGATGGGTGAAACCGGTGCGATGGTTGTGACCAGCGCCGGCAAGCAGGGCGAGCAGGTGAGCAAGGTCACCGATTCCGTTAAGCAGATTGATAATATTGTGACGGAGATGACGCGTGCTTCCGACCGGGCAACCGAACACGGGCAGGAGGTTTTGACTGCGGCCCAGGAAGGTTCTCGATCCGTTAAGGAAACGGTTTTGGGTATGCAGGCCATTGCCGAGTCTTCAGAGAAAATATCCGATATCATCTCAGTGATCACAGATATCGCCGAACAGACCAACCTGCTGGCGCTCAATGCGGCGATCGAGGCAGCCCGAGCCGGTGTTCATGGAAAAGGATTCGCCGTGGTTGCCGATGAAGTGGGTAAACTGGCCCAACGATCATCGGAAGCAGCCAAAGAGATCGGTCAACTGATCAAAGAGTCAACCAACCGTGTTCAGGAGGGAACCCGCCTGACCGAGCGATCTGAACAGTCCCTGGAAAAAATAGCCAAAGGCGGTGAGATCAACCGAGAGGCCATCGACAACATTTCTGAAATGACCCAAACGTTGAACCAGCAGACGCGAGAGGTGACTGCCCTGATGGAAGGCCTCAACGTTCTTGCCGTGGAGATCGGCGGTATGGCCGGCCGGCAGGGTAAGCGCCGCGAGGCCGCCCAGGCTGCACTGGAATCTTTGACCGCCAAATCGAGGGCGATTTCGGAATTGGTCAAGAAGGCTGAAAAGAGTGCTGACGATGTGGGGACGGAGATGCGCAGCGTGGTGGAGCGAAGTGAGGAAATGAGAGGCCTTACCGACCTTCAGTCCCAGCGGTCCAAAAGCCTTATCGAAATCGCCACGGCATCGGCAGCCCGTGCCACCCAGACGGTGGCCGGTGCCACCGAGGTTGTGGGTATCACCGAAGAATTAAGACAGCTGTCATCGAGCCTGACCCGGCAGATTGCTCTGTTCCGGATCGACGAGGAAAAGGTATAATGAAGAGATGATCATATTCTGTGAAGAATGCGGTGCCAGGAACGATTTAAGTTCGGATAAGCTTGGCGATTATCTGCACACCTTTGAATGCACCGAGTGCTGCCAACGCCTGGTGGTTTCCAAACCGTCCATGGGAGACGGCGGGCTCAATGCGTTTGCCAAAATGGCGCTTGATTGCGGGCCGTCCGAATTGCCGGGAAGGCCGATTTCTGTGATGATCGTGGACGACTCAACACTACTACGCAAGATTATCAAGGATATGTTTTCCACCGACGACCAATTGCGGGTGGTGGGCGAAGCGGAACACGGTCTGAAGGCGCTGGAAATGATCCCCGAACTCAAACCCGATGTGGTGACGCTTGATGTTAACATGCCGGTAATGGATGGCCTGACCACCATCAAGCACATCATGATCAAATGTCCAACGCCGGTGGTCATGTTCAGCACCCTCACCGGCCAGGGTTCATTGGAAACCTTTGAATCCTTGCGATACGGGGCCGTTGATTTTTTGCAGAAACCTTCCAGCTTGCTTAAAGAAGATCTGAAAAGCCAGAACGAACTGATTATCAGCCGGGTGAAAAATGCCGCCCGCGCCGGAATCGACACCATTCGCTACCTTCGTCCGGCCAAAGTGATGGGTGAGAAGAAAGCGATCGGCACGCAGGAATGCCAACGCGTTTTTGCCATTGGAAGCTCATACGGGGGATACGGATCACTGCTGGGATTGATACCCGAGATCAAACCGCAGCTGCCGGCGGCTTTTTTATCGGTACTCTATGCGGCGGCACCCCATGTTGACGCTTTTGTTTCCTATTTGGACCAGCACAGTCCTATGGCCGTTCGTCGCGCCGTCGATGGAGACCCCTTGCAATCGGGTACCTGCTACCTGGCGTCGGCTTTTGAACAGGTAAAGGTAAAAAATGGATCGGGAAAACTGGCGATTCAATTGCAGCCGAAAAATACCGACAGCCCCGGGCAAGCTTGTGACACGCTGATGGCTTCCCTGTCCGACACCCTGAAAGACCGTGCGTCTGGAATCTTGCTTTCCGGCATTGGAGAAGATGGCATAGCGGGTATTGGAGCCATTCTCAAAGGGGGCGGGAATGCCATCATACAGGATCCGAGAACCTGTCTTTGCAATGACACCACAGCCATGACCGCTAAACAATATGGTCTGTCTGCGGTACTCCCCGGGACCATAATGGCCGAAGCAATCCAGAGGCACTGTCTGGACACCAGCCACTAAAAGGAGAGAGCGCTGATGAATGAACCGTTTGCGCAAACTAGTCGAGAATCAACCGAAGAAACAGCAATCAAGCAGCTTGTGGGCTTTTTCATCGGTGAAGAGATGTTCGGGGTGGATATTCTCACCGTACAGGAGATTATACGCGATTCACCGATCACCCCGATCCCGGATGCACCTGACTTTCTTGAAGGTGTGATCAACCTAAGAGGCAGCATCATTCCGGTGATTGATCTTCGAAAACGACTGAAGCTCGTCCAACCGGCCCATCTCGACCCGGACGTGTGGATTATTATCCTCACCGTTGAAGGTCGTGTCACCGGGTTTGTCGTGGATCGTGTCACCAAGGTGTTGCATGTCCCGGAAAGCAGCATCAAACCGCCGCCCGACATCGTGGTGGCCGGTTTGAAGAGCCAGTACATCCACGGGGTGTGCAAGCTGGATCAGCGGCTTTTAATCCTTCTTGAATTCAGCCGCATTCTTATGGTTGATGAAATCAAGAAATTAAAATCCATGAAACGATCAAAAGTGCCGGCGAGCGTTTAATTCGGCTCTGCGGCATGGACGCGTTTCCTTGGGTATTATTTGAAAAGGAAAATGGTGGATGGGAAAGACGATTCTGGTAGTGGACGATTCGTCCATTATGCGAAAAATGATCAAGCAGACCTTACTCGGAGCCGGCCATACCGTCGTCGGTGAAGCCAAAAGCGGCGATGAGGCAGTTGTCCTTTACCAGAGGCTGAATCCGGAACTCGTCACCATGGATATCACCATGCGCGGCATGGATGGAATTGCAGCTGCCAAAGCGATCCTGGCATTCGACGCCGGCGCCAGAATCATCATGCTTTCCAACCTGGATGAAGATAAGTTTAGCAAAGAGGCCGTTCAAATAGGGGCAAAAGGGTACATCAATAAGCATAAGACTGCCGAGATTCTTGAGTTGATCGATCGGTTGTAAGCCGCTTCGTAACGGCGTATGACGATTGCCCCATGATCCACCGATGGGAAGAAGGAGTGTTCCATGACAGATAATTCTCTGCTTGAGGATTTTGCGGATGAGACCCGGGAGCATCTGGGGGTGTTGGAGAGCAGCCTGCTGCGCCTGGAGGCGGATTCGGCAGACCGGGAGCTGTTGAATACGATTTTTCGGTCGATGCACACGATCAAGGGGGCATCCGAGTACCTGGGTTTCGAGCGGATCGCCCGGTTGACCCATCGTCTGGAGAATCTTCTTGATCTATGTCGTGACGGCGAACTGCGTGCAGACAAAGTGGCGGTGGACCTGTTGATCGATGCCCGGGATCGAATTGGCGATCTGATTTCCCAAGTCGAGGCGTCGGGCCAGGAGTCTGCGGAAATTGACGATCTGCTGGTTCGGGTGGATACCATTGCCTCCGGCCCGACGCTGGCCGGCGGTGATGCGGAAGCGGCAGCCGTTCATGACGGCGAGGTCGATACGGAGCTGTTCGACATTTTCATGGAACAGCTGGCCACGGGGATCAAACAGTTGATGGAAACGGCCGGGCAGATGGCCCGGGGCGAGGCTGTCACCCAAGCAGCCGACCGGATGGCCGACCAGGTGGACCGGTTGGCGGCCACGGCCCATTATATGGGATACGATGCCCTGTCGGCGGTTTATGACGATATGCTGGCAGCGCTGGAGGCATTTTCTTCCCGGTCGGAACCAGCCGGTGAGGACGACATCGACGCATTGTTGCAATCGGTTGTCGTCTCCAGTGTCGGCCGCATTCAGGATCTTTTCCCCAATGCTGAATCGCTGATAGCGATCGATACCCGGATGGCCGCTCAGGTGCCAGACGGTGAATCAGCGTCTCTCGAAAAAAATGACCTGAGGCGCGACGAAGAAAAACAGTCGGGTAGTGTGTTGACCGAAGATAGTGAAGGAAACCCGTACCTCTCGCTAGCGCTGGATGATGATTTGGATCAGGAACCAGAAGATGCATCTCCGAAAACACCAATCCCGCGGGAGACAGATAATTCTCTGCTTGAGGATTTTGCGGATGAGACCCGTGAGCATCTGGAGGTGTTGGAGAGCAGCCTGCTGCGTCTGGAGACGGATTCGGCAGACCGGGAGCTGTTGAATACGATTTTTCGGTCGATGCATACGATCAAGGGGGCATCCGAGTACCTGGGTTTCGAACGGATCGCCCGGTTGACCCATCGGCTGGAGAATCTTCTGGATCTTTTTCGTGACGGTGGCCTGCGTGCAGACAAAGTGGCGGTGGACCTGTTGATCGATGCCCGGGATCGGATAGGCGATCTGATCTCCCAAGTCGAGGCGTCGGGCCAGGAGTCTGCGGAAATTGACGATCTGCTGGTTCGGGTGGATGCCATTGCCTCCGGCCCGTCGCTGGCCGGCGACGAGACGGAAGCGGCTGCTGTTTATGACGGCGAGGTCGATACGGAGCTGTTCGACATTTTCATGGAACAGCTGGCCGCGGGGATCAAAGAGTTGGTCGAAACGGCCGGGCAGATGGCCCGGGGCGAGGCTGTCACCCAAGCGGCCGACCGGATGGCCGACCAGGTGGACCGGTTGGCGGCCACGGCCCATTATATGGGATACGATGCCCTGTCGGCGGTTTATGACGATATGCTGGCAGCGCTGGAGGCATTTTCTTCCCGGTCGGAACCAGCCGTTGAGGACGACATTGACGCATTGTTGCAATCGGTCGCCGTCTCCAGTGTCGACCGCATTCAGGATCTTTTCCCCAATGCTGAATCGCTGGCGGCCATTGACGTGACTTTTTTGACCGCGGCACCCATTGGCAGTGCGCCATTGAACCCACCATCTGAACCGGAATCGCTGCCCTCCCCGGATATTGCCCACCTGCTGGCTGGCCTGCCTGCGATGGATGACGATGAACGGGAATCCCTTCTTTCAAGAACACTGGATGAAACCTTTTCGTCCATGCTAAAAAGCGATAATGGTGCCGATGACGCCGGTGATGCGCAAACGGACGGGGATCCTATTGCCATGCAGTTCTCATCGGATACGGAAGCTGCTGATTATCGGCCCTTGCCATCCGAGAGGGAGGGCGATCGGGACGAGGGGTTGGCCATCCTCGACGACTTTGGCAGGGATCGAAACGACGCCCCGAAAACCTTGACCGATAGAAACGTTGATAAAAACATGGCTGGGCTGCCCGTCGGCAGTGAAGAAGACGGTGATCTGTGGCCCGAGGCCACGGCGGTTTCCCTCCCGGTGCCCGATATGCCTGAATCAGGGTCCGAAACAACCATACGGGCTCTTGATTTTTCAACACCGACAACATCTGAGACGACGGCCGCTGACGAGTCTGCGCCTGAAACCTTCAGCGCCCGAAGCACAATCAGAAAGAGTATCCGCGTCGATGCGGATAAGGTTGACGACTTGATGAACCAGGTGGGAGAACTGGTGGTCAACCGCTCTTCATTTACCCAGCTGTTTGCTGAAATGCGGGAAATGAGCCAATACCTAAACCACCGGTTTCCCATGGACAAAGCCGATCAGCGCCTGATTTCCAGTTTCAGCACGCGGCTAAACGACGCCACAACGGTGCTCGGACGGGTTTCCAGTGAGCTCCAGGAACAAGTCATGAAGGTGCGCATGCTGCCGATATCGAGGCTTTTCAACCGTTATCCGCGACTCGTTCATGACCTGCTCAGGGATTCGGACAAAAAAATTCAGATTCAATTCCGTGGCGAGGAAACCGAGCTGGACCGGATGGTCATTGAACAACTGGCCGATCCCATGATCCATATTATTCGTAACGCCGTGGATCACGGCATCGAAAGCCGTGACGACCGAAAGCGAAAAGGAAAACCGGAAAGTGGCGTGTTGCTGCTGGAGGCATACCATGAAGGAAGCAACGTCATCATCGAAGTAACCGATGACGGAAAAGGCATTGATCTTTCCCGCATCCGCCAAAAGGCCGTGGAGAAGGAACTGGCCGACCGGGAGACCCTGGAGCGGATGGACCAACAGGCGCTGATCGACATGATCATGCTACCCGGATTTTCAACTACGGATCAGGTGACTCATACCTCCGGGCGCGGCGTCGGTATGGATGTCGTCAAGCGCAACATCGAAAAAATAAATGGGTCCCTGATCGTCGATACCCGACAGGATGTGGGCACCCGCATCAGGATTAAAATCCCGCTGACCCTGGCCATCATACCGGCCATGATGATTCGGTGCGCTGGCAGTCACATCACGGTGCCAATGAGCGCTGTGCAGGAGACCTTTCGCCTCGACCGGGGAGAGATTTTTACCGTCGACGGCAGTGAGATGATGCATCTGCATGATGAACCCTTGTCGCTGGTCAGGCTGAGCGACCTGCTGAACATGCCGGACCTGGCACCGGCCAAATCGGACGGCCGGTATTTCGTTGTGGTGGTCAGAGCCGCAAATGGTCGGACCGGTTTTATCGTGGATCAGTTGCTGGGACGACAGGAGGTGGTGATCAAACCGTTGGAAGACTATCTGCAGGAAAACAGCGGGTTTTCCGGGGCGACCATTTTGGGTGACGGCAGTATTTCACTGATCCTCAATGTGGACGAACTGGTGGTCATGGCCAAGGAACGCGAATCTGAAAGGAGACTGGCCGCTGCCGTGCTGTGACCCGGCAACAAAAATGAGTATCATTTTACCCTCCAGAGGATACCGAGGGACGGGGTGGACTCAATGGCCTTTAAAAAAACGGATTCGAGTTTAAATGTAATTTGGCAATTAGAAATGGATTGACACGCTGGGATATGAGAACCAAAGACGCTTCTTCCTTAGCTCATCCGCCAGACACGGACAGTGGTTTTGCCGGGACGCTGAAGAACATTCAGCTCAACGACCTGATCCAGATGTGCTGTCTGTCCGCTTCCAGTATTTGTATGCGGGTGACCAAGGATAACCGGATCGGTACGATCTTTATCCTCGACGGCGAGATCGTTCATGCCGCCTGCGAGGACATCGTGGGAGAAGAGGCGTTCTATCGGATTTTGGGCTGGCAGACCGGCAGCTTCGAGTCCCTTGAAGTGGGAACGATTCCGCAACGGACCATCCAGAAAAACTACCATTTTCTGGTTATGGAGGCGGCCCGGCGTGTCGATGAGAAGACTCAATTTAAATCGGATCAGTCCGAAGCAGGATCCTACCCCTTCGAAGACACAGCCGGTAATTGGATACGGGTGCTTATCGTCGATGACTCTCCCGTGATGCGAAAAATTCTTGCCAGCATGTTGACCGCCGGCAACCGGGTCAAGGTGGTGGGCATGGCCGGCAACGGTAAAGAGGCGATCGCCATGATCGACGACCTGCGACCGGATCTGGTGACGCTGGACGTGAATATGCCGGTGATGGACGGCATCAGTACCATCAAGCACATCATGATTAAAAAGCCTTGCCCGGTGGTGATCATGTCCAATCCCGGGCATGGCTCTTCGAAGACCATTTTCGATTTTTTCGAGCTGGGCGCGGTGGACTTTATAAGCAAGCCCACCAAGGACCAGGATATCTTTTTTCAACAGCAGAAGATATTCGAACGGATAAGGGTTGCCGCCACGGCAGCGGTCGGCAATTTCAGGATTGCAAGAATTCCCAGGGCAAAAACAGGCAACCCGGGCGGCAAGTCGGTGGACCGTGCATGCCGCCGTCTGGTCATTGTGATCTCCGGGCCCGGTGGACACCCGGAGCAGGTGAGCCTGCTGTCCGTTCTGGTACCGGCATTGGGCGATGAAGATGGTGCGGTCGTGGCCCTGCAGAGTCTGCCGCCATCCTTTAGCAGTGCTTTTGCCCGGTATCTGTTCGACCGTTGCGGATGCCAGGCATCACCCATCGACCAGGAAATGTCACTTTCTGCAGGGCAATGTTATGTGGGAATTCACGGGTGTCCCCTCGCAGTGAAGATGAATGACCAACGACCGGTCATCGTCCCCCACGCACCTGAAAAAGGGTTGGTCCAGGTGGACCGGCTCCTGGTAACCGCCGCATCCGTTTTCAAGCAACGCCTGGCGGTAATTTTGCTGTCTGGTGCCAATACCGGCGAACAATCGGGGTTAAGGGTCGTGCATGAAAACGGGGGGCGCATTATTCTGCGAATGCGGGCATCCGGCATGGTTGCCGAGCCACTCGACCAGGTGGTTGAGGCCGGTCTGGCCGATGAGGAGGTGAATCCCGCCGACCTGATAAAAACCGTTTTAAACGGGTTTGACCTGAAACACTGACCCGGCGTGCTGCCGTGCTACCGTAATCTGGTTTGTCACCCGAGGAAAATAAACAATGATCATTGTATGTCAGAAATGCAGGACCCGGTTTCATCTCGATGACGATGCGACTGAAAAATCGTCCTTCGTGGCTCGTTGCACGGTATGCAACCATCTTTTTTCCGCATACAAGCCTAACCGTGTTCAGGAGGTCACGTTCCTCGATCTTGACCATGCCCGCCAGGATCACGCCAACGACCACGTGATGAGCATCAGCAACCGCAAAGGGGGGGTCGCCAAAACTACCACCTGCCTGAACCTCGGCGTATCCCTGGCCCTGCACAACAAGAAGGTGCTGCTTGTGGATTTCGATGCCCAGGCCAACCTGACGCTTTCACTGGGGCAAAAGCACCAGCCCACATTTTATGATGCTCAGAAAGCGTTCGGCAAGCCGCTGGACGATTTCATCATCGAGACAGCCTATCCCCATCTCTGGCTACTGCCCTCCGGTCGGAACATGGTCCTGCTCAACAAATTGTACTTCGGGGCCCAGCATTTTGAATACATGCTCAAGGACCGGCTCAACCCGGTCAAAGATCAATTTGATTTCATTCTGATCGATACCCCACCCTCCATCGAGTTTTATACGTTAAATGCCCTTACCGCCTCCAACCGGGTGCTGATTCCCTGCCAGTGCGATTATCTGTCCACCCATGGCGTGGACCAGGTGATGCAGCTGATTCGGGTGATCCGTAAAAAAGCCAATCCCCTGATTCAGTCCCGCATCCTGTTTACCATGCTGGACCAGGCCAGCCATTCATCCCGGCTGATTCTTTCTAAAATCAAAGATCTTTACCAGGGGCAGACCTTTAAAACAGCCATCGAGATGGATAATGCCCTCAAAGAGGCCCAGATCCTGAGCATGCCGGCCATCCACTACAGCCAGAAAAGTGTGGCCGGCACCCAGTATATTGAACTGGCCAAGGAGATCATTTCAAGCCTGGATGACTCGCTGCAGTCAGCGCCATGAACCCCCCCAGCGGTTATTCGCTCCAGCGCACCATGATTATCTACATTCTTTTAATCGGGTTTGCCGCGCTGCTTGTCACCTCAGAATTTGTGTTGGACACCCATTCAACGGCGCTGAAACAGGAACTGAGCCGAAATTACCAGCGATATGCAAGCGGAGAGCTGGCTGAGGGCCAAGTTTACGAGCCACTGGTGAAAATTCGCAACAAAGCCATGATGATGGTGGGGGTGATCCTGATGGTAGTGGTCATCGTGCTGACTATGTTCATTAAAACCATCACCGAACCCCTGCAGCACATGGTGGAGGTGTCCAAGGCCATATCTGCCGGAGATTTGAGCCGGACAACGGGGGTCGAATCCAAAAACGAACTCGCTCAACTGTCCGCCGCCATCGACGACATGTCCACCAACCTGCAGGAGATCATCATGCTTTCGCGATCAGTATGCGATTCAGCCGGCCGGGTGACTTCCAACACCATGGGTTTGATGAGAAAAGAGCGATTGACGCCCGGAGGCTCGGATGCAATGGAACAGCAGCTCGCCCGTCTGGAATCCGAACTGGTGATGCTGGGCCAGGTCATTGATTTCTTCAAACTCTATTCAGTGGACAACCAGCCATGGCCGGGCTGAATCTTCTGGCATTCCCGGCAGGGATGATCATCGCTGCGCTGGCATCGGCGGTCGGCATCGGTGGCGGCATCCTGTGGATGCCCTTTTTTATCATTTTTTTAAAGCTATCGCCGGAGACCGCGGTGGTCACCTCGCTGCTGGTACAGACGGCTGGCATGGGATCGGGCAGTGCTGCATATATAAAAAAGAGAACTGCGGATCTTCCTCTGGCCTGCTTTTTTCTGCTGCTGGCGCTTCCCGGGCTCGGTCTGGGGGCGTTGCTGACCCGATTGCTGTCTTCGGCCAACCTGGAGTTGGCGCTGGGGATATTAACCCTTACCACGGCCTTTATCTTCGTGTCGGCGAACCAGAAATATACCGATACAGGGCAGGACCGGGTGGCGGTGAAACATGCCCGTCGCTGCGGGTGGCTGGTTTCGCTCATGGCAGTGGCCAGCGGCATGCTCAGCGTGAGCATTGGCGAGTGGCTGGTTCCTCTCATGCGCAACCGGCTGAAACTGCGCATGCGTGTCGCTGTCGCCACCAGTATCGTCACCATTTTCGGTACCTGTATTGCCGGCTCCGCCTTCCATGTGATTTTAGGGACATCCGCCGATCTGACGGCTTTGGTCTGGGCGGTGCCCGGCGTGATCATCGGCGGACAACTTGGCCCGTGGTTTACCGAGAAGATCAACGAGAGAATGCTAAAGGAGGTTTTTATCTTCCTGCTCACGCTTATCGGCATTCACCTGATCTACAACAGTTATTAATCCAATAGGATGGTGACCTGGCTTGAGCACCACGGTTCGAAAAAAAAGCGAGAAGAAAACCTATGCCTACCTGATGCCGTTTTTGGGCTTCATGGCCCTGCTGCTGGTTTGGGATGTATTGGCCCGCTTCAGCGGCTGGAGTCGTGAGGTATTTCCGGGGCCTGTGGTGGTTCTGGTGAGCATGGGAGAGCTGCTGGCCGACGGCACCCTGATCAGGCATACGGTGGCCAGTCTGTTCAGGGTTACCGTGGGGTTTTATCTGGCTGCCGGGTTGGGTATCCCCATGGGTATCGCATTAGGCATGATGAAAACCGCCAGATCCCTGATTAACCCACTGATTCAATTTTTACGGCCCATATCGCCGCTGGCCTGGATACCCCTGGCCATGCTATGGTTCGGCATCGGTGATCCACCGGCCATCTTCTTGATTTTTTTGTCTAGTTTTTTCCCGCTGGTGGTTTCCACCACCATTGCTGTAGATGGTGTCAATCCCACCTATTTTCATGTGGCGGCCAATTTCAACTTCTCCCGGACCGAAATCATTACCCGACTGGTGATCCCCGCCATCATCCCGGAGGTGGTGACGGCCCTGCGGATGACGGTGACCATCTCCTGGCTGGTAGTTGTGGCAGCAGAAATGATTGCGGTGCAATCCGGCCTGGGGTTTCTGATTTTGGATTCGAGAAATGCCCTCCGCATGGATTACGTCATGGATGGCATGATCGCCATTGGCCTGGTGGGATTGACGCTGGATTACCTTATGCGCCAACTGGGTGATATAGAAGCCGCCCGTTGGCGTAAAATGACTCATTAAGGAGTAGTGTGTTGGGCCGCATCACCATCGAAAAACTTAACAAAACATACGCCAATCGCCGCAGAGACCCCCGCAGTGATGATGACTCGTCGCTGCGCCAAGGCGACCGAGTGACCGTTCTTTTCGATATCGACCTGAAAATCCTGGATGGTGAAATGGTGTGCTTCTTGGGGCCGTCGGGATGTGGAAAGTCGACCTTGCTTAGAATCATTGCCGGGTTCGAGTCGCCTTCCGATGGTCGTGTGCAGATTAACGACAAACCGGTCGAGGGACCTTCTGCCGACCACATATTTGTGTTTCAGCACAGCGGCCTGTTCCCATGGATGACCGTTGCCGAGAATGTCGGCCTGGGGCTCCGTCATCTGAAAAACCGGCGGAACAGGCATGAACAGATATCGGAATTCATCGAGATAGTGGAACTAGACGGCTTTGAGCAGCACTATCCCCGGCAGCTGTCCGGCGGCATGCAGCGCCGTGCGGAACTGGCCCGCGCCCTTGCCGTGAACCCGGATATCTTGATCATGGATGAGCCTTTCAGCGGGCTAGACTTTCTCACGCATATGAAAATGCGTGAAGAAGTGGTCAACATGCATGCGTACATTCAAAAGACAATCCTGCTGGTGACCCATAACATCGATGACGCATTGATCATGGGGGACCGGATCGTTATTTTAGGGGACAGTCCCACCCGGGTGATCATGGATCGAACGCTGGACTTCCCCCGTCCCCGCGATTTTGAAAAATCATCTGAATTAAGCATGTTGAGAAGTGAGTTGTTCCTCATGATGGGGGTCAACTATGCCGTTTAGCCTTAAATTCCTGGTCGGTCCCCGACCACTGACGCTACCCACGAAGCTATGCCTTTTTTTTCTCTTCTGGCTGCTGTTCATCTCATGGCTCCACTATCAGTTAAACAATCAACCGGTGAACCAGAAAATCGTCCGTATGGGATATATGCCGGTGGTGACGAACTTGGCGGCACCGCTTTTGGACCATCTTTCCCGCCGCAGCGCCGGTGTCCATTTCGAAGCTGTGAAGTTTTCCTCCTTTGCCGAAATGGCCGAAGCCTTGAGAAACGACAGTATACAAGCGGCGTTCATCATTGCACCACTGGCGGTGGTGCTTCGTCAGCAAGGGGTCGATGTGAAGGTGGTACTGATCGGCAACCGGCATGAAAGTACCCTGGTGGCGAGAAAATCCCTGAATGCGAAACGGCTGGAAGATTTGTCCGGCCGCACGATTGCCGTGCCGATGCGATATTCCGGACACAACCTCTGCCTGCAGAAGATGATCGAGGAAAAGGGGCTGGGCGGAAAAATTAGCGTAGTCGAGATGAACCCGCCGGACATGGCGTCTGCGCTGACCTCTGGCGCTCTGGATGCCTATTTTGTCGGTGAACCGTTTGCCGCCCAGACCGTGCTCAGTGGTGACGCCGATGTCGTGGATTATGTGGAGTCCCTGTGGCCGGGTTTTATCTGCAATCTCGTGCTTGTGAAAAGCAGCTGGATCGACGCCTACCCCTCCGTTGTGCGAAAACTGGTAGAGACGGCGGCAAGATCCGGGCTATGGGCCGGCCGCCATCCCGATGAGGCTGCCCGGATCGCGTCCGGTTACTGGAACCAGTCCGTTGAGCTGGTGCACCATGCCTTGACCACGCCACGTGGTCGGGTGGTTTATGATCGATTTGTTCCTAAAACAGCGGAAATCCAAACCCTGGCAGATCTCATGGTGCGCTATGATCTGGCTCGGCAAGCAGACATCACCGGCCTGGTGGACGACCGTTTTGCCTTGGCTGCGTCCATTGACGGCATCGACGACCTGGACAGCATCATGCTGAAGCGCGGCCATCCGCCTGAAGAGTAAAGGAAACCTACTTTTTGAGCAACTGCCCAAGCTCTTCCCGGATAGCGCTCAGTTCTCGCGCCATCATGGATTTCAGTTCATCGATTGCGCTGACAACTGCATCAATGCCGGGCATTTCTTCTGGTTTAATCGGTTTCTGCGAGCCGCTGGACACATGCGGGTGGGAAGATGCGAAGATCAATGCCTTCAACCGCTGGAACTGCCTGACCTCTTCCAGCATCATTTTTTCTTTTTCGTTCCGGCTCATATTATCGTTGGTGACAGATTCCTCCAGGGCAGAGTACACCGCCATAACCCGCTTGATGGTATCCGGATGGGCTTTGGACTTGTGCGTGCGTACATATTTACCCAGTGATTTTAAAAGTTTGAGCAGCGTATGGATCACCTTGTCGTCTTCGAACTGCTCCAATAGTCCGTCTAACTGACCGATAAACGTTTCGAGAACATCATCGGTGATTTCCCAGTCAATGGCCAGGATCGTGGATTTTAATTCTTTTAACGGAAGATCGGTTTTTGGTGCTGGAGGCGTATCCGCAGGCGGCTCATCTTGGGAAGGCAATGCATCACTGAAAAAATCATCGAGACGGTTTTCCAAATCAAAGGCGAACGTATCATTCGCTTTTTTATCCACGGCGGTACCTCCTTATAAAAGCTTTTCCCGAATCGCCACCATCGTTGTAGAGATGGCTTTTTTAACAGTGGGGATCACATTGTCTCCCTTTAGTGCACTGGCCGTGAAACTGGGAGCCTTGAGTTGGGCGTTGAGATCCTTTTCCATGGTTTCAACGTCGAGAATGGGAATTCCCTCCGTTGCCAAGTCTCGCTTATTATATTGGAACACAAGGGGGAGGTCGGCGATGTCTATATCGTAAAAATGAAGATTCTCCGATAGATTGTTCAGGGCAGTGATATTGTTTTCCCTTCGGTCGACCATGGAGTCAGCGACAAAGACAATACCATCCACACCTTTGAGTACCAGTTTGCGGGTGGCGTTGTACTTGACCTGACCGGGAACCGTGTAGAGTTGGGTTTTAACATTGTACCCTTTGATCGCCCCCAGTTCGAACGGCAGAAAATCGAAAAACAACGTCCGATCGCCTTGGGTCTTGATGCTGACCATGTCACTTTCGATTCGGTGCCGGATCCGGCTGAAAATATATTCCAGATTGGTGGTTTTCCCGCCTCTGCCGGGGCCGACAAAAACGAGTTTGACCTGAACTTCTTTTGTTTTGGTATTGATAAACGCCATGCTTCCGTCCCGCTTGCTGTTCAGTTCGGGTGGACCAAGCCGTTAACGCCCAGACCCACAGTTTAAGTCGATCGGGTCTGTTCAATCAGTGCTTTTACTTTTTTAATCACTTCATCGATCTTGAGTCTGAGATAGCCCAGTGATACATCGTTCCCGAAAATGGACACCAGCAGAAAGTCATCCATGATTTTGGTGAAATTGATGTTCTCACTCTTGCCTTTGTGGAACAGAAGCGAAAACTCCTCTTCCCCGATGATGGAAGCCATGGCGCTCACCGCTCCGAAATTCCCGGCGGCCAATGCTGCCAGCGAGTAGACATCGTGGCGAACCTTACCGTCATCGAGGTTGACGATGACATTGCCGGCCATGTCGATGAGGATCACGGACTGTATGCCCAGCGTCATCAGATCGGTGGTCAATGCCTCTTCCAAACCGTCCAGTTGTTCTTGATCCAGGATATAAGACAATGTCCCTTCCTCCTTGATAGATCAGCGCTTTCCCGGGCAGCCAGCCATCGTGGCCACTCCCGAAACTGCCTGCTGCGGGTGCTCACGCGCTGGTTCACCGGTACGGTGGCTATTCTGCTGCCCCTTGAGCGTATGAAGTGCAATTTTGCCCCGGTGGCAACTGCAGGTTCAATCATTCGAAAACGATTTTACCGGTTCAAGTGCGATTAATACCCTTTTTTGCTTTAGGTTATCAAGTTTTTTCTATGATTTTAAGTACTTTTTTTTCGTATTGGCTGGTTCGATGAAATATCGCCAACACCGGTTGACCATACAGGCACTTATATTCCGGACAGGCGCCCCTTGTCGGCAGCTTTGTCCAATAATTTGCTAATATACTGTAAATGTTTGTTATTCAGCATCATCCCAGTGAATAGAGACTTGATTTTTCCATTCAAAAAGGGATACAGTGCCGCTAACGAATGTCGCCATGCGTCACTTCAGGGTGTGTTTTTCCCTGCTGTGGCCCAATTAAGGCATGCCCTGGACATGTGTGGGTGTGTCCGGGCGACCATACGAGTAACCTCGACGGGAATCTTTTGAAACGCAATAGCGAGCGAACGGGGAATCGATTGTATCATTACGGTGCTGCGCAGCACGGCAGTTACCGGCATAACATTCCCCGCGGCTCGTGAGAGCGAAGCAACGATCCCGCTCATCGGGGCCGCGGGGAGGGTTCAATGCCTGTCGGAATCCGGAGCAACCGTTGGTCGACATATGCAGGAGACAACACTGATGCATGATCTCACCTGGCAGGCGGAAAAAAAGAAAATTCTGACCCGCCTTTCAATTGCCATCTACAAAATGACCGACGAACAGTTGATCTCCCTGTTGCATCTGTTCAAGGATTTAAACCTCAAGGACAAAGATAAACTTCTGAAAATACCGAAACCCCATTCGGAAGGCGTTGTTGCGGCCAGGGACCGACAACTGCTCATCGCACGTTTTTTTCTTCTGATCAATCAATTGTCCGAAGCGGATCTGCTGAAGTTCATGAATCGTTACGAGCAGAAGCGGTTTGCCATGCTTCGGGAATTTCCCCGGGTTCCCTGCAATATCACTCTGGACCTGGCTGCTGATGGACGTGCCATCAACTGTTCCGCTATGGATATCAGTGCCGGCGGGATGTTTGTGGAAAGCTGCGAGTCATTTACAATGAATCAGTCTGTCTCCATCTGCTTTTTGGTGGCCGATGACCA
The DNA here is from genome assembly GCA_963697405.1 of uncultured delta proteobacterium. GTDB lineage: Bacteria > Desulfobacterota > Desulfobacteria > Desulfobacterales > Desulfosarcinaceae > Desulfosarcina. The sequence continues at coordinate 96,806 of CAVONY010000013.1, forward strand.
GCTGGCCCTCAAAATCAAAGGCCGCGTGATCCGTTTGGAGCAGGGTGGCATCGGGATACAATACGAATCGCTGACTGGATATCAGATGGAAATCATGAAAAATATGATTAACCGCCTCCAGCGTCAGGCCAGTTCGCAATACCGCATAGGCTGAAAAATTGTCTCTCCAGGCGTTTTCGACACAATCACCAACAGCCTGATGGCTCAAATCAATGGCGCTACCTTTATCCGGTTCAGTCGGTAGATGAACCATTGAATTTGGAACCCACCGTGCTATATTAATGCCGAGGGTGACGATTAAGTGAGTTAACAAAGGAGCTTGACTGGACATGATTGACGTTCGAAGCCAGCATATTGATGTCAGTAGTGAGCGACGGCAATACCCCAGGCTGGAATTTCGCTGTACGGCGCTTTTCGGTCATCTGAAGGATGTGCTCAAAGTGACTGATTTGAGCCTGAACGGCCTGTTTGTGGAGGTGAGGGATAAATCCGGTCTTGATCCGGGGCGGTTGGTCAGCCTTGCGATCAAGTTTCCCACCGAAGAAAAAGCGGTCCTTTTAAAGGCCAAAATCACCAATGTCAACAAAAGGGGCGTGGGGTGCTTTTTTGTAGATTTGGCTCCCAAAACGTCTGAGGCTATAAAAAACTGTTTCGAAACGTTCAGGGACACCCTGCCTCTTCGCTGACCCTTGAGACCCGGGAGACGCTTTATCTCCACCTGCCGGATCCCAATGGCTCACCTTTACCCCGTCGCGGTGTTTTCCAGATGCGAGACGATGGCCAAAGCGGATTGGATGGCATTGCTGTCACGGTTTACCCGCGTGAGTGGTTCCATGGCTGAAACCATAGCATTGATCTGAGGGTCGAAATAGATGCCGCCCCCGACCTCCGCTTGAATCGTCAGATGCTTTTGCGACACCATCTGGATAATCTGTCCGGCGTTTTTGTCCCGTGGCTCTCTGGCCATATTGGTGATCAGGGTGGGGCGAATTCGCTTCAGGTGCGCTGCCATTTCAACCGCATCCGCCGGATCTCCATATTCGGCCACCCGATCTAGCAGGGTGCTCACCGTTCTCACCCGCATGTCGTTTTTGGGGTCCATTGCCGCTTTAACCAACCCACCCAGAGACGGCCGCCGGCTCGTGAGCCGGCTCAAGGTCCGATAAACGGCGTTTCTGACGAATGCATACGCATTTTGAATGGCAACGGGTTGGGGTGTCATCACCACAATCTGACGGTGGGCAGATAAAAAAAAGTCAAGGGTATTGAATCCGGTGCCGGCTCCCAGGTCCAGGATCACATGGTCGGCCTCGATCTTGGAGATAGCCTGAAGAATTTTTATCTTCTGGGTATATTGAAGGTTGGCCAGGGTCAGCACCTCGCTGGCACCGCAGATGATTCGAAGTCCCTTCTGCTCCGTGCCCATGCAGACCTCGTCCAAGGTCGCATACTGGCGGCTGATAAAATCATTCAGGGTTCTGCTGGGAGTGCGGATGCCCATGAATGTGTGGAGGTTGGCCCCGCCCAAATCCCCGTCGATGACCACCGTGTCCTGGCCTTTCTCGGCCAGCGCCAAGGAAATCAATATGCTGATAACGCTCTTGCCTATGCCTCCTTTACCGCCACCGACCGCCCAGATTTGCGGGGATTGTGTTCGCTCTTTTTCAGTGTACTGATTTTGCATCTGTTTTTATCCCTTCCAATTCAGTGTCGCACTAGATGATTCCAAAGATTCCAGATCATGTCCTGTTCGTCGTTGGATATGGTACAGAATGCATTAAGGGCGATTGCAGTTTCATCAGCCATCGGATCGAACGTGATACCGACGATATGGGTCGGACGGGTTCCCCGGCCGACCGTTTTCCGCCAGGCCACATTGCCGATTAACCCATCGATCACCGTTCGATTTCCTTCAAGGATCGTCAGGGTCGGTTTTTGTTTGAGCAACGCGTCAATGTCGGAGCGGGAAGTATCATTTTTCAGGACCACGCAAATGCCTCCGGTTGAAAGGTCTCTGGTGGTACCGTGGACGAACCGCTTTTCTCCGGTGTCGTCCGACAAAAACTCGATTCTTATATCCGCAGGCAGGCAGTAACGGCAGGACTTGCGAACCGTCTGCCAGGCCCGGTCGCCTTGGGGCGTCCGGATCCGGCTTAATCGTTCGAGAAGTTCGCGGATTCGCGGAAAGCGGTAGCAGGTGGCCTTGAGCACCGGTTTTGGGATTTTTACCAGTTCCACGGCACTGGTGGCCGCGACGCGGGCGAGGCAGAGCGATTCCTCTTCAAGGGGGAAAATGTCCCCAAAAATGTCGTTTTCCGCCAGCGCAATGGCCGTGGATGGTTCAGCACCCTCTATTTGTGGCAGTGTTTCCGTCAATTCGCCTGATACAATGAAATATATGTCCGTGGACTCCTGACCGGTGTCGTAAACCGCCTCGCCAGGTGACAGGCGCACACGGGCCAGGCGAAGCATCAGGGCCACCATCTCCTCATAATTCAGTTGGGAAAAAAGGACCTGTGAGGGCATGTCACCGCCTCCCTTTCGCCGGACCATCGCATGGAAATCGAGTCCTTCGCGATGGGAAGGTTTGACGATACTCCACTCTAAAATTTTAGCTACAATGGATTGGAGCACCAAACCGGCGTCCAGGTAGAGGGTGGCTGCTTTATGGTAAGCCAGCAGCGCCGCATCCAATCGCTTTCTGCCGGCCAACAGGTCTGCAAATTTGCGATACAAATCCGCATTGTCGGGAAAAACCTCAAGAAGGTTTTCAAACTCCTCTGCCGAATTAATATCGATTTGGTCATCGAGAATTTGTTCGATGACGCTCTCCTGGTCCGGATTCGCGTGCGGTTCGATTCCATTCATGTTCAGAGCATTCATCCTTTTTTTAGTGCCGCAATGACAGCGTCCAGGCGTTGGTTCAACAATTCGCTTTTTTGGTGTGACAGGCGGATGACTTCCACCAGAGCGGCCATCTGGCGGTCGGTCGATAATACCATTTCGCTTAGGTCGGCCAGTCTCCGGGTGAGACTGGCCATCTGGGCCTGGATCGATTCTCTGGTTTCCCCACGGGCATCCTCCGGGCGGTCCCGGCGGAAATCGGCGATCATTTTTTCAAGATCGTCCTTTTCGGCCTCCGAGAGGCCGACAGTGAACGCATCTATTTTCTGTTGGGACATGAAGATACCTGGCCTGCGTTTTCATCGGTGGTCATTGTTTTTAAGATGCCCGCTGATCACCGAGTCAATGCTGTCAATATCCCGATCCTTGGTTGGAGGCAGATCGTGTATCCAGGATGGCTCCAGAGGATGTTTCTGACTATTACCCATCCATATCAGAAAAAAGAGCAGGACAGCAATGATTGATGTGACCACGATCAGGGCGGCGATCAATCGCTGCTGAAACCGGTTTCGGCGCAAATCGTCATCGATGCCGCTAACCGGAGAAGCGGAACCGTGGGCTTTGATCGATGCCTCATCCATGGACCGCGACTCTACAGCCGGTAGTGGTTTTTCCGACTCGCCGCCAGGTGCCGGTAAAGACACGGTTTCTTCAGTCGACGCAATTTGGGGTGATTTTTCAACGGGCGGGTTGGCGGTATCCGGAGAGAGGGGAAGATACGCATCGATGATGAAACGGTGAGGACTGGTGAGTGAGAAGGTTTTGACATCGGCTGGGTTGAAGGAGAAGACCGCATCAATACGCGTGACGTCTGACGTTTGGGAAACATCGAGCCTGATGATCTCATCGTGGTATTCACCGATTTGAAGGTCAGACAGGTTGTTGATGATCCCGGTCAGGGCAACCTGCAGCGTGTTACCGTGGATGGAAAAGGACGGGGGCGGGTTCAACGGCTGGTCAAATTCCAGCACCATACGCACGTATGCTTCGTTATCGCCAAACCGCAGGTCCTTGACAACCGTCGCTTCTACCCGAAGGGCAGATGCAAGGAGCATGGCAAGGAACACGATCATCAGCGGTGTCGCTTTCAGCGCAACCCCTTTTTTGAACTTAGCCATCGCTGTGTCGCTGGGTGGTCGGGATCGGACGCTCGTCCGATCAATTATTAGGCAATTGGTTCGCCGGGTGGACGTTGGTGGGGAAAAATATTAAAAAAAGGGTCTGATGTCAAGGCCCGTTGTGGACCTTTATCGAGTTAACCGCAAAATATTGTGGTCGAAGGTGACGGTTCGCCTTGAACCGCAACAGCGAGCGCATGATGGGTCGCCTGCCGCAGGGAGGGCTCAAACAGGATCAGGATCCAATCGAAACCATGGGGCCTTGCACCGGGCATCCTGATACGCCCGGGGTTGTATCTCACAGGGATGGAGAGGCCTTTTCCGGCTGAAAGGCGCATAGCGGCTCCTCAGCCATGTAATTGCCGCTGGCCTCAAAGGCCCTGGCTCGGCATCCGCCGCAGACCGCCCGGTATTCGCAGGCACCGCATTTCCCTTCCAGCTGTTTGAAGTCGCGAAGCTTCAGAAAAACCGGCGAAAGGTTCCAGACCTCGCCGAAAGTGGATTGGGTGACGTCGCCACATTTAACATCCGTATAGCCGCATGGTTGCACGACACCGGTGTGGGAAATGAAACAGAATCCCGTACCAGCCAGGCAGCCCCGGGTCACGGCATCTAGCCCATGGGTTTGAAAGGAGATCGTCTTTCCTTCCGCTTTAGCCCGCTGACGCAATATCCGGTAGTAGTGGGGCGCACAGGTGGCCTTGAGTTGCAGCGGTGTTTTTTCGCGCTGGTCATAAAACCAGTCCAGCGTGGCTTCATACTCTTTGGCATCGATTGCCTGGTCGACGATATATTTTCCCCGGCCGGTGGGGACCAGTAGAAAAATATGATGGGCTACCGCGCCAAGCCGTTCGGCCAGTTCAAGAATCCTGGGGATCTGGTCCAGATTGCTTTTGGTGATGGTGGTGTTGATCTGAAATTCGATTCCAGCGGCTTTTACATACTCGATGCCGCGGATGGCGGCATCGAAAGCACCGTCAACACCACGGAACTTGTCGTGGAATACCTTGGTGGCCCCGTCAATGCTGGCACTGATCCGCCGAATGCCGGAAGCCGCCATCTTTTCCGCGGTTTCCGGGGTGATCAGGGTTCCGTTGGGGGCCATCACCATCCTCAGCCCCAGGCTGTCTCCATGCTTGGCAAGGTCGAAGATGTCATCCCGGAGCAGGGGTTCACCGCCGGTGAGGATGATGATGGGTTTCCCCACCTCGGCGATTTCATCCAGCAATTTGAATCCCTGGTCGGTATCCAGTTCTCCCTTGTAGGGACCGTTGGTGGCTGCAGCCCTGCAGTGAACACAGGAGAGGTTGCAGTTCCGGGTCGTCTCCCAGGCCACCAGGCGAAGCGTGTTGCTCTTGCCGTGAGCGCTGGGCGGATTTCCTTTTTCAGTGTGGGGATTGGGGTTCATGGATCGTATCTATCCTTTTAGTGCCGTCATCCGTTGATCAGGGCGGCGGCATCCATGGCAAAATAGGTCAGGATCATGTCGGCGCCTGCCCGTTTGATGGCGGTAAGTGTTTCCATCATTACCTTCTGGCCGTCGAGCCAGCCCATTTTTTCAGCAGCCTTGATCATGGAATATTCGCCGCTGACATTGTATGCCGCAACGGGCAGGTCCACCTCGTCCCGGATTCGGCAAATGATATCCAGGTAGGCCAGCGCCGGTTTGACCATGATGATGTCGGCGCCTTCCGCCACATCCATGGTGGCTTCGCGGATGGCCTCTCTGGCATTGGCCGGGTCCATCTGGTAGGTGCGCCGGTCCCCGAACTGGGGGGTGCTGTGGGCCGCCTGCCGAAACGGTCCGTAATATGACGAACAGTACTTGGCGGCGTAGGACATGATGGGGATTTGGGAATAGTCGTTTTCGTCCAGCAGGTTTCGGATCTCGGCGACCCGGCCGTCCATCATGTCGGACGGTGCAACCATGTCGGCACCTGCCCGGGCATGGGACAGGGCCGTCTTTGCCAGAAGATCCAGGGAGGCGTCATTGTCCACGGTATGGCCGTCCACAAAGCCGCAGTGGCCGTGGTCGGTATACTGGCACAGGCACACATCGGTGATCACGGCCAGTTCCGGCAATTTGTTCTTGACCGCGCGAGTGGCCCGCTGGACGATGCCGTCTTTGGCGTAAGCCTGGGTGCCCAAAGGGTCTTTTTTCGACGGGACGCCGAAAAGAATAATGGCGGGAACGCCCAGGTCGAAGGCCTGTCCGGCAACCTTGACCAGGTTGTCGATAGACAAATGGTATTGGCCGGGCATGGCATCGATGGGGTCTTTGACCCCTTTTCCGTCGACGGCAAACAGCGGCAGGATGAAATCGTTGACGGAAAGGGCGGTCTCGCGGATCATTTTGCGAAATGCATCACTCTGGCGCATCCTTCTGGGGCGATAATCGGGAAAGAGCATGTCAACTCCTGGAAATCGTCATATGGTTTGGGCAATCTCCTCATCGGTGAGATAGCAGGCCGGGTCCGGTGCCCACACATCATCGTGGATTGCCTCGGCACGCACCCGGAAGTTGCCGCCGCAGACATCCAGCCACGCGCAGGTGGAGCAGCGGCCCTTCACGTGGATCTTTTTTTCCTTGAGTTTTAACAACAGGTCATCTTCCGGCTGGGTCCAGATCTGGGAAAAAGGGCGCTGGCGGACATTGCCGAAGCTGTGGTGTCGCCAGAACTGATCGGCATACACCTCGCCGTCCCAGCTGACGCAGCCGATGCCGCGGCCGGAGTTGTTGCCCTCGTTCATCTTCAGCAGTTCGAGAACCTCGGCAGCCCGTTCGGGATCTTCCTTGAGCAGCCGCAGGTAGAGGTAGGGCCCGTCGGCGTGGTTGTCCACCGTGAGCACCTCCTTGGCGATGCCCTTGTCGTGAAGGGCTTTGGTCCGGTCGATGATCAGGTCGACGGCCCGACGGGTGCCCTCCAGGCTGAGGTCCTCTTCAACCATTTTAGATCCCCTGCCGGCGTAGACCAGATGATAAAAGCAGACCCGGGGGATGTCCATCTCCTCCAAGAGATCGAAGATGGCCGGGATATCACCCACATTGAACTTGTTGACGGTGAACCGCAAGCCCACTTTGATGCCCGCGTCCTGGCAGTTGCGGATACCTTCCAGTGCCTTGTCATAGGCACCGGGTACGCCCCTGAACTTGTCGTTGATCCCCTGCATGCCGTCCAGGCTGATGCCCACGTAGGAAAGGCCGATGGATTTGAGCGTTTTGGCCAGGCCGGGGGTGATCAGGGTGCCGTTGGTGGAAATCACCGCGCGCATGCCTTTATCGACGGCGTAGGCGGCCAGTTCGGGAAGATCTTTCCTGACCAGGGGTTCACCGCCGGAGAACAGCATCACCGGGGCGCCGAACTGGGAAAGATCATCGATCAGCAGTTTCCCTTCGTGGGTGGAGAGCTCGTTGGGCAAGGATTCTTCCGTGGCCTGGGCATAGCAGTGAACACATTTGAGATTGCATTTTCGGGTCACATTCCATACGACCACCGGCCGTTTATCCTTGGAAAACTGCAGCAGGTGGGAGGGCAGGGTGGATGAATGGCGGCCATATCGCAGGGCATCAGAGGGCTCAACGGTTCCGCAGTACAGCTTGGATATTCCGATCATAAGGAGTCAGCCTTTCAGCAGATTGTCGGGTTCCGGGGAGGGTCGGAGACGATCGTCACCGGTTTGTCTGAGAAGGCCAGCGATGTAGATGTCCGGTTTTTCCAGCGCCTCCCGGGTGATAAAAAAGCGAGTCCGTCCTGTTTTTTCACGAACCAGCTTCAGACCATGTTCGAAATCAGCGGTCAACTTACGGTAATAGGCTTCCGGCGTGCCTCGGGCACCAAAGCATTGTCCGATGATGTGATCGATGGCCTCTTCTTCCAAGACAATGTTAATACCATGATTTTTGATAAAGTAAAGTTCTATGGTCTTGGTCTCTTCGTAGTAGGATTTAATCTTTTTAAGCACCTTTTCAATGTCGGTCACCAGGCGGCAGTATGCCTTGGCGGCCAGTTCTATGCGTGAATCGGTCAGTTGGATACCGTATTTTTCCCCAAAGGTTTTCCGGTTTGCCGTTACGTAGTCTACAATGCGTTGACACTCTTCTGCAGCCAGTTGATTAAACACCTGTCTGAATGCCTCGTCTTCAGGCCGCTCAAGCAGTTTATCGAGGCTCTCGTGCGGTCGATCGATCACCTGGCGGGTAGCGGCAAACCGGGTGATGGTGGTGGAGGGCAGGGTTTTTTCAAAAGGCAACAGGGCACTCTCCACGGCGCTGACCAATCCGCGTGCGCCGGTGTTTTCATCATTTGCACGTCGGGCCAACTCTGCCAATGCACCGGCCTGAAACTTGATATCGATGCCGTAAGCGGCAAAATCCAGCTTTTTACCCAGAATGATGGGGTTGTTGGGATTTTCAAGGATGTCGCGAAGATCCAACTCCGTCAGGCGTTCGAATATCGTGCGTATGGGAAGCCGGCCGACAAACTCGGATTCAAACCCGTACTCGACGAGATCTTCCGATTTTAACTGGGTCAGGATGTCACCCTCCTGGGACGGGTCGGAAAAGGTGGCCCCGAAACCGATTTTCTGATCGGCGATGCGCCGGGAAATGATTTTGTCGATGCCGGAAAAGGCGCCACTCATGATAAACAGAATGTGTTTGGTGTTGATGCTGCTTTTTTCTTTTTTACCGGTTTTTCTGAACCGGTCGATCTCCTGCAGCATCGATACCGGATCGTGGGGGACTTTCAGATCCACGTCGGTCTCCTCCATGGGCTTGAGAAGCGCCCGCTGGACACCGGTGCGGGAAACGTCGGCACCGATCAGATTGCGGCTGGAGGCGATTTTGTCGATTTCATCAATATAGATGATTCCATGCTGGGCAAGCTCGATATCCCCGTCGGCCTCTTTGACCAGGTCTCGAACCAGATCCTCCACATCACCGCCGACGTATCCCGTCTCGCTGAATTTAGTGGCGTCGCCTTTGACAAACGGCACACCGATCTTCTTGGCGATAAGCCGCACCATGTAGGTCTTGCCCACGCCGGTGGGGCCGAGCATCAGCACGTTGTTCTTGATAATGCCGACCATGTCGATAAAGTCGTCTGGGGCGCTTTGAACATGCTTGATCCGGTTGAAGTGAGTGCAGATTTTGGTGGCCAGCGTGTCTTTGGCTGCCGTCTGCTTGACAATGTACTGGTCCAGATAAGCGACCAGATCCTTTGGCTTGAGATCGAAATGAATCGTTTTACGATTTTTCGGTGGCGGCTCACCTTCATCGCTGCTGGCAGCCTGGGGCATGACGATGGGCGTTGCCAGTTTCACGCTGCCACCGAATTTTTTGGCCAGGAAATCACCCAGCTCCTTCTCTAATTCTTTGGGGTCGGGAATTTTTTCGTTGTATTCGCTCATGGTCAACTCGTATTTGGTTCACGTTCAGGCGGCTTGGTAAGCAGTTCACGTTCGAGGCACACCATTTTACAGCAATGAAGAGAACTGATCCCCGTTGCAGGAAAAAGGCAAGCCGACCATCACTCACAGTGGGATCTATAGAAGCCGCCACTCTCAATGGGGGAGTATAAGCACCTGGCCCGGTAAATTCAAGTTTGTCCAAGGGGAAAGGAAGCACGGGGAAACCATTGATAGAAATACAGTTGCCCAACGCTGATTTCTACTTTAGAATTCTGATCAACAACCGATATTAACGTCTGGTTGGTAAGCCAGCCAGCGCCGGGCGAAAACGCTGTTTAAACCTGACAATGAAAATAAATGTTGACACAGGATGCAGGTAGATTAGTTTTACTGGTCGGAACATTCACCTAACGCAGACATCGCTGCTCGAACAGGATATATGGAAAATTTCAATCGAATTCAATTTGAGGCTCCCGATCTGACTGCGCTGTCCAGCTGCAATACCGTGGTTGATCTTCATTTCCATTCCCACTTTTCAGACGGTGCCGATACCGTGGACGATATTGCCCAACGGGCCCGGCAATTGGGGGTCGGTATTGCCATTACCGACCACAATGCCATTGAAGGGGCCGTCGAACTCGACGGTCATGATGATGTGTTCAGCATTCCCGGCATCGAAGTCACCTCGCTTGAAGGGACTCACGTGCTGGTTTATTTTTATCGTATCGATGACCTCAAGGACTTTTATGCCGCCGATGTCAAACCTTATATGGGACCAACGGTCATGTCATCGATCGAACTGGATGTGGAGTCCATCGTTCGGCGTGCCAGGAAATACAATAGTGTCGTCATCTTCCCGCATCCATACTCAGCCGCCTTCACCGGCATCTGCAACCACAGCTTTTCCGAAGCGCAGCTGGATCGTCTGCTCCGGATGGCCGATGGTGTGGAAGTGATCAATTCAGAGAATCTGAAGCGCTGGAATCTGAAAAGTGCCCTGCTGGGATTTAACTTGAACCGAGCCATTACCGGCGGCAGCGACGGTCACAGCCTCCAGGAAATGGGTCGTGTGGTCACCTATGCCGCGTGTTCCCGCAATCGAAAAGCCTTTTTGGACGCCGTGAACCGCAAAGAGGCCAAGGTGATGGGGACCGAGTCGAAACTGTTGAAAAAAATCCAGTCCAACGGCGCCAAATTGAAAAACAGCATCAATAACTACCCGGACATGGTGGAGAAGAATATCCGCTTTGGCAAGAGCGTGATCCGCTTCTGCACCCGCAAAGCTTCCGAACAAATCTGGCAGCGGATCAACGATAAGCACCTGAAAAAAGTTTTCTATTTCGTCGCCGGGTTGACCTTTCTAAAGATCAACTACAATGCCCTGCCGTTGATCATTTTTTCCCTGATCACCTGAACTGAACCTGACAACAGCCGGGTCCCGCTTCCCGCCCGGCGTTGTCCGGATATGCGTCAATCTGGTTGGCGGATTCGGGTTAATCGGATCGTTTACTGGTTACCCAACCCCTTCAACAGGCCTTTCACGCCTTCCTGCATCATCTTATTTGATTCTTCTTTCGAAGGCACCATTTTTTTCAAGGTTTCCTTGTCCGGCAAGGGCTGGCCAAGTTGTTGCCCCAGGATGGCTTTGAGATCCGGTGTGAATGTGGGTGCCGCAAAACTGCCCGACACCATCACGGGTACCTGGAATCCTGTGCGCTGGGCCGTGTCACCCTGCCCCTGGATCGTGGCCACAAATTTAGGCTCAACGCGAAAATCCAGGGTTTCTTTGGCCAGATCGGCCTTGCCGGCCACCAGCACACGCAAGAGAGGAGAGACCAGCCTGGAGGCATCGGTTTTAAACAGCCCGTTGGTGATCGTGTATGGCAACTGCAGTTCCGCGAAGTCGGTGCGTGGTTTTTCCGATGGCTGTTGGGCCAGACCGACGGCGGTCTGCACGTTGCGCACCATCGACGCCAGGTCGATGCCGACAATAGCACCGTCGGTGAACCGCAGGTCGCCTTTCCCACCCAATGTCTGACGAATCAAATCGGGGGCATCACCGGTAAAATTCAAACCGATTTCGGCGGCCATTGCGCCTTCGATGATTTCTTTAGCCATCACATCCTTGATCAACGGGCCGGCCTGGATGCCCTTAATCGCCAGATCCATGGCGGTTGTGGGTTTGTCCTTCTGAACATTGAGCGTGCCGGTACCGGCAAGGTTGCCCTGGTAAAGGTCGATTTTGAGCGGATCCAACCGGATGATGCCATTGCGGGCGCTGACGCGGACCTCGAGGTTCTGCATGCGGGCTTTTTGGACTTTCAATTCACCGGCTTTGAAGCGTGCATCCATCACCAGGCGGCGCAGCGGGGTGTAATCGGTTTTTTTCGCTGCCGGGTCTGCCGCCGGTTTATCGGCGGAATCCGTGTCGGCCTTGTCCTTGGCTGGCGGCGGCAGGTAGCGATCCAGATCGATGCTGTCAAGATTCAGGTCAGCCTTGAGATTGGGTTTGTCGAACTCACTGGCCTGGGCGGAAAAGGTGGCCTGGGAGTCGTCCAGTTTCAATTTGCCGTCGGACACGACGATGTTTTCCGGGGTACCCTTGAGCTTGAGGGACACGGCAACGGCGTTAAGCACCTTGGGGTCAGCCGGTTCAACGGGCAGTTTCTGGCCCAGTTGGTCCATTATTTTACGGGGCGAAAAGTCGGCCACGTTGACGGCAAAATCGAATTTTATCGGCGCCGCGGACGGGTCGATACGGCCGCTCAGTGTGACGTCCAGTTCGTTGAGCAGCTTAAGGGCCAATTCCACTGGCAAGGGGCTTTTCCCGGGTTGAGCCCCCACCGGGCCGATGGTGCCGTCGAGTTTAAGCGGTTTCTGGTCCGCCACTGCCGAAAAAGCCACCCCGATGGGCTTGTCAAAGGAGACGTCCGTTAACACGAGGTCGATGTCTTTGACCTCTTTGCGCACACCAGCGGCCTGGTCCAGCCATACGATCAGGCCGTTGGTGATGGCAAATTCTCCCACCAGCAATCCCTTGATGGGCAGTTCACCGGTCGACGACGGTGCCGACTTTTCTGTTGCCGTCACTACCGGTTTTTCCGCGGATTGACCCAGTCCTTCCCAACCGCCTTTGCCGTCTTTGCGTTTTTCCAGCACAATTACCGGTTTGTCGACCACCAACCGTTTGACTTCGATGTTTCGCGAGAGCAGGGGCAGGAGCTTGACCCGCACCTCAAAAGACTCCACGGAAACGAAATCTTTTTCTTTGAAACCGGAAGGATTGCCCAGGTGCAGGTCCGACAGGCGAACACCGATCCAAGGGAAAATGGACGGTTGCAGGTCGCCGCCCAACTTGAAGGTTCGTCCGGTGGCCTTGGCGACCTGCTGCTCGATCTGCGGCTTGTATTTTTCGACGTCAATAACCATCGGCAGGACAATCACGGCGATGACGATCAACGCCACCAGTGAACCGGCAATAACAAGAATCCATTTCACGGCTTTGTTCATGGTAAGCCTCCTCCTTTTTGACCTGGATCTGGGTTGTATTTGTTGAAACCTAAGTACGCCTGGATAGATGTAAAGCCCGGCGACGAAGGTTATTCAGGCGGATAGGATACAAGTAAATGATATTATTATTAACATGTTGCTTTCTATCTGTCTTGACAAACCAATGGCCATTTGAGATATTCATCCATCTAAAATGTGATTTTTTATCTCATCACCATCATCGCGCACAGGAGGAGAAAATGAGGCCAGGAGAAAAATTAAGCAAATCATCGGAAAAGCTGGCAGACTTGATCCATAAGGCAATTGCTGACTGCGAATTAACCAGCTCCGAATACGATGCCATCATGAAGGTTGCCAATGAAGACCAACACATCGATCGCCAGGAACAAAATCTTCTCAATCAGCTACAATCGCTATTGGCAAATGGCACCGTAAAGCGCGTTAAGGGTTGATGACGACCAAGCGCCAACGGTAAAAAAGAAACCTTGATCGTTTTTGCGGTTGAAGACAGAATCCCACGGGTTTGCCTGTGGACAAATGAACGTCTCCTCTAAAAAGAAGCTTGGAAAATGGGTGCAGACCTTTTCCAGGCTTTTCTTTTTGGTGAACTGTGCCTGGGCTTCCCCAGAAAATGAGGAGAGGGACCCGCAACCGACTGCCGTTAAATACTGTTTTGTGAGTAGACAGGGTGTTGAAAAACGTCTTATAGACCCTCACACCCCGTGGCTGCGCGAATAGGCTGACCGTGTGGGGGGCGCCCAGCCCTTCAAAGCGTTGGGGTCGGGGCGATGGAACTCGATTTTCAGCGGGTAACAGGCCGCCGAATCACTGGAATGCTCCGCGCTGCAATCACCGCCAGGGCAGGTCGACAGCGCACCCAGAAGGTCGATCTCGGCGAAGCATTCGAGATAATCACCGGGGCGCACCGGGCTGGCCTTCATGAAATACTGATGCGTGTCATGGGTGAAACCCGTGCACATGAAGACGTTGAGGACATCATGCACATGGGCCTCGGCCTGATGCAGCGGCAGACCGGTTTCGGCGGCCAGGGCACGGGTCAGGTTCGAATGGCAGCAATGGTGATAGTCCTGTCCGCTCAGCAGCCGGCTGGTATAGGGATCGCAGCGGGTGCCGATCACGTCATGCACACTGCCGCCATCCGCATCGAAGCCGTACCAATCGAGTGTGTCATGGGTGACTGTCGCCATCGGCCGCATATGGGGGAAACCGCTCCACATCCGGTCTCCGGTGCTCAGGTGGGTGCCATGCAGCGCGCGGGTCTTGCCGCTGTAAAACCGTTCCGACAGATCCTTTGCCGCCCATAGATTCAGATCGCCCACCTGTGGTCCCTCCACGCTGACGATGCGGAAAAAATGACCTGCAGGAACGCGAAAGGTCCTGGCATCGCGTGGCGGCACAACCACCGCGTCCGTCAATTCCATCGTTTGGCGTGCGGCGGCATAGGCGGCCATGTCCGGCGGGGGGAGTGTGTCGACCGGGTAGCAGATCACGGGGTTGATCGCCCTGCGGGCCTCGGCATCAGCTGGCGGTTGGCATTGGGGGGTGCGTTTCATCGGCAACCTTTCCGGCAATAGGCGGTGCAACTATCGTTGTTTATGGCCATTTTAGAAATGATACTAATTAAATTTAAACGTGATGTCAATTAGTTGTCGTGTATCGACGCCGACCTCGCTAACTATCCGTGTCCATCCAGAAATTGGCAAATTGATCATTTATGGATGGGTATTACCTATGATGAGAAAGGACCTGATCAAGTCCCCCGTCTTGCTTCATTGCACCCTGATACGGTAATATACAGTTGGTTTATTGATTGAGGAGTCCACATGCCGGTAAAACCCCCCAGACCATTAATCCTGATTGCCAGCGCCTGCGCCATTTTCTGGCCGGGCGCGTTTATTTTCGGCCTCCCCGGTGTCCTGCGCCAGCATTGGCAGCAGGCATTCGACGCCGACGGTGCGGCGATCGGCGGGACGGTGTTTTTCCTTCTCACCGGTGCCACCTGCTTCATGTACCTGTGTGGGCGCCTGCAGGAGCAATACCGTCCGGGGCGGCTGGCTGCTTTCGGATCCGTGATGGGCGGCGGCAGCGTCGTCTGGCTGAGTCAGGCCGGAAACATGATCGACGTAAACGTCTGGGCGTTTGCCGTCGGCGCTGCGTCGGCCTTTGTCTACCTCCCGGGACTGACGGTGGTCCAGCGCTGGTATCCCGAACGGCGCGGCCTGGTTGCCGGTATTTTCAATATGGCCTTCGGATTGTCGGCGGCGGTGATGTCCCCGATTTTCTCCATCCTCTTGTCGAAATGGGGATATGAAACGTTGACCCTGACTGCAGGCTGTGCAGCGCTGACCATCGGCCTGGCCGCTTCCGCCCTGATCCGGTTTCCGGAGAACGATCCGTCGGCGCCGGCATCCATTACGCCATTTGCACCCAGCGGACGCTCGGTCAAAGAAGCCCTGAAAAGCCGCGAGTTCTGGTGCCTCTGGCTGACCTGGGTGTTCGCCGGCGCCGCCGGGGCCAGCATGATCGTTCTGGCCACCGGGTTTGGCTTAAACCGCGGCCTGAATCTGGCCCAGGCCGTCGTCCTGCTCACGGCGTTCAACCTGACCAACGGCTGCGGCCGGTTGATCAGCGGTTATTTTTCGGACAGGATCGGCCGATCCCGGATCATGGCGATGAGCTTTGCCGGCGCAGGCCTCGCCTATCTGATCATGCCCCATCTGATTGGCCTGTGGCTGTGGGCCGCGCTGGCGGCGGTCATTGGCTTTGCCTTCGGGACCCTGTTTGCGGTCTCCGGCCCGTTGGCCGGCGACTGCTTCGGTATGGCGCACTTCGGGGCCATCTTCGGGCTGGTGTTCACCGCTTACGGCTTTGTGTCCGGGCCGCTCGGTCCATGGCTCAGCGGCCATATTCTGGATGTCACCCAGGGCAACTACACCCTGGTGTTTTCCTACCTGGGCCTGATGTACCTGGTGGCGGCAGGGCTGATCATGCTGGTCCAGCCGTGGCGGGAGTGTCGACTGTAACGGCTTACCCTCGGCTGAACAAAGGGGGCTTCAACGTTCCCTCGCCCTTGTGGGGAGAGGGACAGGGTGAGGGGATTGGTTATACGGTCACGGCCGCCGGCTTTTGACCCGCCTGATCGAAAATGTAACCTGGAGCAAGCAGAGGCATACGCAATGGATGTGAATTCGATTCTCGAATCGACTGAACCCTCGCGCTTGATCATCGAGACGCGCAAACGGGATGACATCGTTGTCGGTGTGCCCCACCATGCCCCGGCAGGCACACCTCACTTACCTTGTGTGGAGCATGGCGATTCGGACGAAAATACCGGCTTTGTGGGTCGATATCTTGCCGACCGGCTCGACTGCTGCAGTGTCATCGCAGGTAACTACACCATCGATGCAAACAAACACCTGCACAGCGACTACACGATGCAGATCGTAAAATGGCACCCCAGGGTTCTGGTCGAAATCCACGGGCACGGAAAGGTCCGATCTAAATACGATGTCGAGATCTCCTGCGGGTCAGCGACGTTCAGCACCTTTTCCGAGGATTTGGCCACTGCCATCAATTGCAGACGCGCAGCGGATGAAGACCTTGCGGCCGTGTCGGTTTGCGGCCGTTTTGCCGACATTTACTTCAAGGCGACAAAGACGCTGACGATTACCGACCCGCGCTGGCTGGCCTACCACATTGAACTGTCACCCCGGCTGAGGAAACCCCAAACGGGGCAGACAGGCATGCCGACCGCGCTTGCTTACCGATTTTGCGATCATCTGGCCGCCGCGCTGAATGAGAAGCATGGATGGGGATTATCTAAACATGTCCGTAATAATCACGGTGTACGGTAATCGAATATGCAAAATCCATAAGCGTTCCCCAACTGAAAATCGGAATGCCAATTTCCCGCTGCAAGGCCCTTGCAAAAGGCGGAAAGCCCGTGCACTCAAGTACCATGGCTCCCATGTTCGGATGATCTTTGAAAAAACGTATGCCTACACGCACGAATGCTTTTTCCGATTGTTGATAATCCGCATGGGGGACTGCCGGTCGAATCCCCTCGGTCCATAGGTTGTCGAATTCGGGGCATTCACCCGAATCCATTGCACCACCGATCACGTAATTGCTGCCAAGCGCTACCCCGACGTCGGTCAGGTGTTTGTCCAGGAGCATCTCCTTGGCGGACATGAGAATCCCGACAACCCTTCCGGGGCCAATCAAAGATTGCGCCCATGGGATCTGCAACAGGCTGGACATAAAAACCGGGACTTCCATCCGGGCTGCCATCTCTTTCTGGAAATAAGCAAAATAGCCGCACTCGGCGAGAATCGCCCGGCAGCCCATTTTTTCAAGCTTTCCGGCCGCTTTCAAAATCGTTTCAAGGTGCTGATGTTTATCCTCGTCCAAAACCAGTTTTTGGATATCGAGGCCTTCGGCCACTTCGTATTGTATGGGATAGGGAAACGCACTGGGATTGCGTACATCTCCTGGAAATCCGGGATAGGTCTCATCCAACAGCACAATTCCCAAGCCAGTTCCGTAGCAATATTTTTTTCTGCCCTTGATCCGGCTAACCCCAATATCTCTGGAAAAGTACATATTCTGTCCTCCATCTTCCGGTATAAAGTCGTTGGTCGCCGAATTACGCGGCGTGGCTGGCCTTCGCGACTGCCGCTAAAACTTTCTCCGGCACCCCTTGTGTGATCATATATGCATCGATCCGTTTAAGGACTTCGTCAGGCAGACGTGGACA
Source organism: uncultured delta proteobacterium (assembly GCA_963697405.1). Taxonomy (GTDB): domain Bacteria; phylum Desulfobacterota; class Desulfobacteria; order Desulfobacterales; family Desulfosarcinaceae; genus Desulfosarcina. The sequence goes on from CAVONY010000013.1 coordinate 114,524, forward strand.
CCGATACTGCATCTCTATATCTGCCAGGGCCCTGCGGATGTTTTCCGTCAGCCTGTTTGCATAGTCTTTCGGGTCGACGGCGGTGTTCGGAGACAGCCCCGATAAAAATGGAACGGTTCGACAGTGCGCCAGGGTATGCTTTTTAGTCAGGTATTGCCCGCCTGGCCCCGTTTCCCGAATTACATCCAAAGTGAAATCGTCATCGGTAAACGCAGAGGCTTCGATGCTTCTGATGACCATGCGGATGATTTCCAGGTCAATAATGAACTGCTCGTAACTGAAAGCGGAAAAACCAGCTAAGACACCCGCTGCATGGATGGACAGGCTGGTTCGCCTTTTATAGTCATTTTGCAAAGTGAACATCGCTTCACATCCGCTTTGTACGGATACCTGCCCCGCGTCGGTCACGGACCCAATGCCGCGGTTGGGCAAATGGTATCTCTCGGCTAAGCCGGCAGCCAAATCGGCAAAAGTAAACCGAGCTGGAGACGCGAGAGAAAGACTACCGGTGCGCATATCCGCGGGAGCCCCCAGACAACCGAAAACGACCGGCAGCCCCGGCGACAGATATTGTGCCGTACAGAAAGTAGCCAGGAATTCCGAATTGGCCTGAATCATGCTGCCAACCGTGGTTATGGGTGAGGTGGTGCCGAACATGACACCAGGGGTGATCAGCAGCGCTTGATGATACTCCGCACAGACTTTCAGCGTGGCCAGTGCCTGGGCATCCATTTGCAGAGGGCTCAATGTATTGATCAGGAAGAGAAAATGGGGTGAGTTTTTGAACGCTTTTTCGCCGCCAAATAAAATACTGCCGAGTTGCATCAAGCGACGTACCTGGATCTCGCCATCCTGAATACCCATTAACGGCTTGTCACTAAGGCACATGGCGGTGTAAATCATAACCAGGCTGGACAGTTGACCGTTCACATCCTCGGGCTGAACCAGCACGCCGCCATTTAAATTGAGCAACGGTGTACGATGAACCAGTTTGGCGATGCGGAGATAATCCGCCAGAGTGGCATTGCGGCGACGATTGTCCTCAGTCACCACCAGCGATGCGCCGTAGGCTGGGGCCAGGCATTTGCTGTCGCCACCGATACGCACATCCTTTTCCGGGTTGCGCGCTTTGATCGTGAACGCCTCAGGAGCCATTGACAGGCAATCCATCACCTGCGCTTCGGTGAACCTGACCAGATCACCAGCCACATGAACCCCGCTTATCGCCAACCGTTCCACTACTTCAGGGCAATGAAAACGGACACCGACTGAAGCGAGCAGCTCTATTGACAATCGGTGGATTCGATCCAGGATGGTTTCCATTGGCGCTTCTCCAGCGACTTATTCCGTCTGCGGCAAGACGGACAAGGGGATATTTCGGGTGGCATTTTTCGACAAGGGGTTAAATCGTGTCCTTGCCATCCTCTCTGGTCGATGATTTCAACAATGGAGAATTCCGGGGCGCACCATCGCCATGATACTCACCGGACATGCCATGAAGTTAACTGAAAAGACAAGCAGAAAATGGAGCACAATCTGAATGCCGCCGATTGTGCTCCATGTCCCTGAAAATATTAGAGCCATGCAGCCTATCATTGGTGCCTCGAAGCAGCGTCTCAGATGGAAGTCGAGGTCGTCTGTATTTTGTTTGGTGGAGGCAAGAATCCTTCCCGATGGTTTCGGAGGTGCTGTTTTTACTTGTCGGTTCCACGCCACTGGAGCCATCAACCGAACCATGGCCGCGGGTGTCCGGCCTCTCGCGCTGGGCGAACAACATACGCTTTGAAAAATCTTCGACCTCGATGCCTTTTTGCGGCCGGGGCCTATATTTTTGAACATTTTAGAAAATGGTTCGTGGATATCCTCCGGTAAAGTGTTATTCAATTAATATAAAAAAGTGACGATAAATACGCACTTGATCGTGAAAGATTTGGGCAACTGAGGTATAAATTTCAAAAAATCTTTTGAAAGCGATGCGCAATGTTCGGCAACATAATTACCGGTCGGGGCGTATCCTGCCCTGCTCGACATCAAGGAAGCGGGCAAGGACGTCGTCGGTCAGTTTAAAAACCGGTAACGATTCCAGTCTTGGCGCATCATGCAAAATGACCATGCCTTCCCATCCAATGGCAGGGCCCACATCACCATCAACAGTTTAACCACGAAAGGAGCACTAAATGAAGATTCTTGTAGGGTATGATGGATCGAAAGCTGCTGAAGATGCATTAGCGCTGGCTCAAAAGCATGCCAAGGTTTTTAACGCAGAACTCAATATCATGACCTCTTTGCTGCAAAGTCCCACGTTGAGTAAAGCGGATATCGACAAGGCCGACAGCAAACTGGAAAAGCTTAAACGGTCAGCTGAACATGAAAATATCGCCTGCGAGACCCACGCCACCGTCAGCTACCAGTCACCGGGAGAAGATCTGGTTCAATTTGCCAACGACTATGAAATCGATGAGATCGTGATCGGCATTCGCCGAAGATCCAAAGTCGGAAAAATGGTCTTTGGTTCCACCGCCCAATATGTCATTCTCAAAGCGTCGTGCCCGGTTTTATCGGTCAAGTAAAGTATTGATCTGTCAGATTGTATAAGTAATAGGCCCCGATGACCACTATTTCATAATTTATGATAGATTAATCTATTGTGGGATGTTTGCGACCACCGCGCTGCGTGATATCTTCTTGAAATCTCGACACCAACCACCTTATTGATGGATTACACTAAAAATGTAATTATACCCGGATTCACACAATTATTTATTGAGGTCAAATAGCAGGGGAGAAAGGTACGACATGATTAGCACATGCGAAATGAAGTCAAAAAAGAACCGCTTTGATATCAAAGGCTGCAAAACAACCATGAAAGCTGTGGTCACCAAAGGAAACGGTGGTTATGAGAAGCTCGAGTACCGGGATGTCCCGGTTCCTGTCCTTGAACCAGGAGAAGTCCTTCTACAAGTCCTCGCAGCCGGAGTCAACAACACTGAAATCAATACCCGTTTGGGCTGGTACTCTTCGACTGTCACAAGCGGTACCGAAGATTTGACAGCTGCCGAGAAAGAAAAAGCGAAAGAAAAGGCAGACGGTGGTTGGAACGAAGCAACGCCATTTCCTTTTATCCAGGGCACAGACTGTTGTGGGCGCGTTGTTGCCGTTGCTCCCGGTGAGGATGAAAGCACCATCGGTTCGCGCGTACTGGTAAGGCCATGCATTCGCAGCGTGGGATGGAATTCCCTTGAAAATATCTGGATGGCCTCAGATTTCGACGGCGCATTCGCACAATTCGTGAAAGTGGCCGCCGGGGAGGTTTTCCCTGTGGACTGTGATTGGAGTGATGCCGAACTGGGCACGATCCCTTGTGCCTACGGTACGGCTGAGAACATGATCCACAGGGCAAAGGTGTCCAGGGGCGACCATGTACTAGTTGCCGGAGCGTCGGGCGGCGTCGGGTCGGCGGTTGTTCAGTTGGCCAAGCTTCGCGGGGCTGCAGTTACAGCCATCGCAGGGCGGGAGAAGCTTGCCCAGGTTAGCACAATCGGTCCAGATCGCGTCATTGCCCGTGGCGACGATATCGTTGCCTGCATTGGTGAGAAATCTGTTGACGTCGTTGTTGATAACGTTGCGGGCCCGGCGTTTGGCAGCATGCTTAAGGTTCTGAGAAGAGGAGGGAAATATGCATCTTCGGGTGCCATTGGCGGACCATTGGTAACACTAGATATGCGTGATTTTTATCTGAAGGACCTGACCATGATCGGTTGCACCGCATGGGATGAGCCTGTTTTCCCAAGCCTGGTCGCTTATATCGAAAATGGTGAGATTCGGCCACTCCTTGCAAAGACGTTCCCACTTGAACGGATTGCGGACGCGCAGCGTGAGTTCATGGAGAAGAAACATTTTGGCAAATTCGTCTTGATTCCGCCTCCGCTGGGTGACTCACATCCGGCATTATCCGGAACCAAGCCCTGAGGCTAAGATGTGTACATGCCTTGCCGATTTGACGTAAAGTGAAAAAAATGATGACCAATGGCTAATTTTGGGATCAATACTCATTGATGCCTTTATACTGATCTTGACTTTCGACACGACAACAGGGTTTCATGAGGCGTTCATATCTATTGATGATAATAAAGGCTGTGTTGGCCTGCTTTAACCGCCTGAAATCAATCCGGCATACCGATTCAGAGCTTACCCCCGCGAACTGGTGCGAAGTACAGCCGTGCGTAATGATTCGTTTCGCATCGAGAGAGATCCTCCTGACCCAGCCGACCTCGACGTTCTTCGTCTATGCCCTGGGACTATTAACCATAGGTGCAGGCCTCTATTTTCTGAAGATCCGGGGAAGTGAACTATCTCGTTTGTGGTGGGGTTTTTCGCTATTGCTGTGGGGCATTGGTACGCTTCTGGCTGGAACCAGCTACCAGGCGTTTGGGTACCAGATTAAGTGTGCAGGACGGCATTCATGCACTTGGACCAGTTGGTGGGAGGTGATTTACCTTCAGTTCCAGCAAGTGAGCATGGACGCGATGCTGGTAGCCGTGGCCTATTCCTGTACTGTTGGATTGTTGCAGAGCGTGCTGTTGGTCTACGCGTTGGTGAATGCCGTGGTATATGTCATTGTCACCCTCATCGGTGGGATAGCTCCCGTAAAAACTCTTATCACCTTCAATATGATGGTTCGGGTCTCGACCCCAATTCTCCTGATTTTTGTCATCTTAAACGGCTGGCGTTACCACATGTTCAAGGACCCTATGGATCTTGCGCTTCTTGGCACCTGGATACTGCTGCTTCTCATCAGTGCTGCATATTGCCTCTACGACGAACTGGATATCACCCAAAAACTGTGGACGAAAGGAGATGGGATCTGGTTCTCTCAAAATGATGTGCTTCACATTGGCCTGATCTTCTGGATAATATACATCACAGCGGTTGTGGCCGAGCGTGTCAAAGATTATACAGCGCCGATTATTAATGGATAAATCGCCCCGCAGGCTATGCGGGCAATAAAATAATTGAACAGACAACGTACACGAAAACCTTTCTAGTCTCATCATTTTACATCAGAAAAAGACAGACTGAAGGGGATTTGACTATTCGGTTAAATGGACCACAGGCCTACCACAACATATCGATTCTGCCACAGTCTTTTTGACCTCCCATTGATAGTTGTATCCCAAACCGGAGTGGTCAATGAAATCATTGGTTATTTGTTGGATTATTATTCCAATCAGGCCAACCGATCCCTGTTCATAGATCGACTCGAACAGGCCATTGCCGGTGCCCGTCGCACGGGTCAGAAATTTGCCTTGCTGTTTCTGGACCTCGATCAGTTCAAGCTGATCAATGATACCCTCGGGCACCACATCGGTGACCTGCTCTTAAAACAGGTGGCCGCCAGGCTCAAAGCCAACATCCGTGCCAGCGACACGGCAGCCGTGGCCGGCATTGACACGATCGATTCGGTCATCGCCAGGCTTGGCGGAGATGAATTCACCGTTTTGCTGTCAGCTATCAAGGAGCCGGAATCGGCTGCCATGGTGGCGATGCGGCTGATCAATGAGATTGCCGATACCTATCAGCTGGAGGGGTATGAAGTCTCCATGACCACGAGCATCGGCATCAGCGTCTTTCCGGAAGACGGCACGGAAGCCAATATGCTGTTGAAGAATGCGGATTCCGCCATGTACCATGCCAAAAACAACGGCAGGAACAGCTACCAGTTTTACAAGGAATCCCTCAACCGGGCGGCGATAGAACGATTCTCCATTGAACGGGATCTGAAAAAAGCCTTGGTCAATGAGGAATTCGTGCTGTTATATCAGCCACGAATCGACCTTGCCTCACGGAGGATCGTGGGTGCCGAGGCACTGATCCGATGGATTCACCCGACCAAAGGAATGATCACTCCGGACAAATTCATTCACATTGCCGAGGAATCCGGCCAGATCATCGATATCAATCGCTGGGTATTGCACACCGCGTGCAATCAGAAGAAGCAATGGATCGAGGCCGGGTTGCCGCCCATCAATGTCGCGGTAAACCTATCGGGCTACAAGCTTTCCAGTCAGAATATCATCCGGACCATTAAAGAGGCGCTGGGCTCTCGTGGCAGTGAGAACGAGACCCTTGAAATCGAGATCACCGAAAATGTGCTCATGCAGGACACCCAAGAGACGGTTTCCACGCTGCAGCAGATCAAAGCGCTGAGGATCAGGATCGCCCTGGACGATTTCGGAACTGGATACTCCTCCTTGAGCTACCTGACATCTTTCCCGGTCGATATCATCAAAATTGATCGTTCGTTTGTGGTGGGTTGCACAACCGAACCCAAGAATCTGATCATCATCAAAGCGATCATTGCCATGGGGCACAGCATGGACAAATCGATTGTGGCCGAAGGCATTGAGACCGAAGAACAATTTGCGCTGATGAAGGAGCTGGGCTGTGATGAAGGCCAGGGCTATCTTTTCAAACACCCGGTTCCCCAGGAGGTTTTCGCTGCTCTCCTGGCCGATGGATATCTATAGGCCGCGGGTTGAAAGTGTGGACCTCGCAAACCGGTTGTATTTATGGAATCCTTAACTATATTTATGCCTTGCCTGGAAGATCAGTGTTAGGGGATGAGGCCTGATCATTAAATCAAGCGCCCGGGGTAACATTTAGATTAACTTCGATCGCATTGATCGGTGCGGGCCTTCCAAAGAAAAAACCCTGTCCCAAATCAAAACCAAGCTGTTTGCATACCTCTGCTTCTTCAGAGCTTTCAATACCTTCTGCGAGGGTGAGTATGCCAAGATCATGGGATGCATTGATAAATGTCGCAATCATCTGATGCAGTCGCTTTGGTGCGAGGTGAATTTGGCGGATTAAGGAGATGTCGAACTTGAGATAATCCGGAGATATGTTTGAAAGTTCCACCAACCGAGTTTGTCCGACACCGAAATCATCGAAAGCCAATCCCATATCCATTTTCCCCAAAGCATCGCGTAGCTGGGGGAACTCATTTGTATCGGTGGCTGCTTTTTCATTTATTTCCAACACGATCTTGTTTAAAGGGGCGATATCGCGAATCCTCTTCAGAGATGCAAGAAGGGCATCTATTTCGTAGATTTCAAGCTGGGTAGTATTTAGGAACAGCAAAGGTGATCCAGGCAAATTTTTTCCAATCTCCACCCCTACTTCTCGGAAAAGGGAGCTCAGGTCAGAGGCCAATCCAAAACACGCTGCCATGTCTAATAGTTCAGATGGGTTCGATGGCAAGTCTTCATCGTCAACACGTCCAAGAATCTCGTACCCTACCTCAGTCAAATCAGAAAATCTTGTTAGCGGTTGAAAATGAGGGATTACCTTTCGATCCTGAAGCAACATCTGCAACTTTGGCTCAAAATAGGACAAGTCTAAGATTTCTTTAGAAAGCGTTGAGTGTATGGTCTCGTGTGTTGTCCTAAAGTTTGACGCACGGACGCGCTTTACCTTAAATTTATATTTCTCAATTGAGATAATATCGTCTGGTTCGAGCAATTCGGCGTGCTTGATTTTATTTTTATTGACATAAGTGCCATTTGTGCTCTCAAGATCTCGAATCCACAGCAGATTACTGCTTATGCGGATCTCGCAGTGATGTCTGGAGATACGATCATCGATTAGCTTAAGTTCGCAGTCGTCAGCGCGGCCAATCACAAAAGGAACTGACTCTATGGTAACCAGCCATTTCCTACCTGCATCCGCCACAGCCTCTAAGCACCATTGCATTTTATCTCTTTATTGCAATCAATTGTAATTAAATTTGTATCTTGCCCAACCTGGTTTTCGGCACTAAATATTTTTTCTTTAATGGAAGTATTCAGTGTGCATGGTGGATCATGAAATCATTCGATCCCATGTAAGATAGTATATGGTTTGATAATGGTAACGATTCAAGAACATTGCCAAGTCAAAGGCCCGGACGGGACAAGAAGTGGACGGGCAGGGCCGGATTTTCGTTACCGGCCCTGCCCACTGCATAAGGAAACGCGGCTCAGCGCAACGCAGATATATGAAATCGGCTCAGTGTTGCATGTTCCCCCGCGCTGATATTATCGGGCGGATTTTCAGAAACTTAAGGCTCCTGGGCAACCGGGGGGGCATTTTTTTTCCAGGGGTTGGAAATAGGGTTGAAAACTAAAAAATGAAGGCAAAAAAAGGGAGATACATTTTGTTGTAAATCCCTGTTTTCATTATGGCGCGCCCGGCAGGTATCGAACCTGCGACCCCCAGCTCCGGAGGCTGGTGCTCTATCCACTGAGCTACGGGCGCGATGTGTCGGGAAAAATAGAGTATCAGCTTGAACAAGTCAAGGCCGTTTTAGATCTGGAACAACGATGTCTTCGATTTTTCAAGTGCCGCTTTGGCTTCACCCACCACATACAGGGAGCCGGCGATGCAGACGGCATCCTCGGGTCTGGAGGTGGCGATGGCATGGCGAACGGCGTCGCCCACATCGGCAATGATCTGAATGTCTGCAATCAGCGGCTTGGCCACCGCTTCGAGTGCTTCGGGCGGCAGCGAACGGTCGATTTTGGGCCGGGTGATAATCAGGCGGGTGCAGGGGGCAACCAGATCCTTGATGATCGCCTCGTAGGGCTTGTCATCCAGGATGCCGGCAACCATGGTGATGCGCCGTCCGGCAAGGGTGTCCTGTAGAAAGCGCCCCAGACGCCTGGCGGCCATGAGGTTGTGCGCCCCGTCCAGAATCACGTAGGGTTTCTGGGAAACCAGTTCCAGGCGGCCCGGCCAGCGGTTTTGGGCCAGGCCGGATTGGATATGGTCCTTGCCGAGGCGGTCATGGTCGCGCATGATCAGTTCGCAGGCAGCCAGGGTCAGCGATGCGTTGTCCAGCTGATGGCTACCCATGAGACCGGTGCACATGCCGGTCCAGCGGTGATCCACGCCAAAATAGGAAAAGCGGTCGTCGCCGCTGCGCCGCACACGGAAATCGCGGCCTTTCATATAAAGCGGTGCCGATCGCTCGGCGGCGATCTTCTCGATCACAGCCTTGGCGCTTTTCTGGGTCACGCCGGTGATCACCGGTACGCCGGGTTTGATGATGCCTGCCTTTTCTCCGGTAATCGCTGCGATAGTGCCGCCGAGGTAGGTTTTGTGTTCCAGTGATATGTTGGTGATGATGCTCACTGTCGGGGAGACGACATTGGTGGCATCCATCCGTCCGCCCATTCCGGTTTCGATAACGGCGCAGTCGACCTTGCGTCTAGCGAATTCATAAAAGGCCATGGCCGTGGAAAACTCGAAAAAGGTGGGTTCCCGATCGCCCTGGTGGACGGATTTGACCGCCTCCCAGGATGCCACCACCGCATCGTCGGAAATGGGAGTGCCGTCGACACAGATTCTTTCGTTGAATCGGATCAGGTGGGGTGAGGTGTAGAGCCCGACGCGATATCCGGCTAAGTGCAGGATCGTTGCCAAGGCGGAAGCGATCGATCCTTTGCCGTTGGTGCCGGCGATGTGGATGGACGAAAAGGTGCGCTGGGGATTGCCCAGGCCGTCGAGAATGTCGGTGATGGTCGACAGGCCAAGGATAATGCCGAATCGTCTCATGCGGTACATGGCATCGAGGCATTCGGTGTAAGCGCTGGTTGGCATGGCGGCGATTCCTTACCAAACAAAAACCCGGCGGGGAGGCGCTCCCTGCCGGGTCATGTCGTCAAACGGGTGTCGCTAACGGTATCTCCTGCTTCTTGCAACAGCGATGCGCTGTCTGCGCAGGGCCTCACGTTCTTTGCGACGACGGAACTCGCTCGGTTTCTCGTAGCTCTTTTTAAGCTTCAAGCGTTTGAACAGACCATCGTTCTGAATTTTTTTCTTCAGAATCCGCATGGCTTTTTCGAGATCGTTGTCGAAGACTTTGACTTCAATTGCTTTCAAACTGGCTCAACCCCCTTTTTTTCCCATCGCGTAGACAAGTTGGCGTTGCACCCTCAACCGTGATGGTTATTTCGGAAATTTTTAAAACGTAATTAATATCAGGTATAAATTCTATTATCAACAAAAAAATTTCTTAGACATGGACGTTCGCCGGTTGCCCGCTGATCGGATCGGGGGATCGTCGGCGGTGATGCAGGGACTGAAACGGTGAGGCGTTCACCGTTTCACCGAGGATACGCTTAGTCCAGTTTTGAGACCAGCTCGGCGGTCACGTCCTGTACGCTGGGGGCACCGTCTAAGGTGATGTACTTCATGGATCCGCCCTTTGCGGCCAGATCCCTGAAGTAATAGGCCGATGCCAGGGTCCCTACGGTCGTGTCATAGTAGATGTTATGGCGTTTGTTGATGGCCGATTCGTCCTGATCGTCGTCTCTGGTCTTCAGGTCGCCGCCGCAAACCCTGCACTTGTCCCCGTCGGGCTTGATGGCATCGATGTAGATGTTGTTGGGGTGATTGTTGTCATTCACGCACAGGCGACGGCCCATGATGCGGTTCTTGGCGATTTCGCGGTCCAGCAAAATTTCGACGACAATGTCCAGGGCAATGCCGGCTTTCTTAAGGGCTTCATCCAGTTTGATGGCCTGGTTTTTGTTGCGGGGGAATCCATCCAGCAGCCAGCCGGCCTTGCAGTCGCTCTGCTGCAGCCGGTCGAGGATCATGGGAATGGTGATCTCATCCGGGACCAGGTCGCCTTTGTCGATGTATGCTTTTGCCTTGGCACCCAGTTCGGTTCCCTTGCCGATGTTTTCACGAAAAATCGCCCCAGACTCGATGTGAGGGGTGTTGTACTTGTCTTTCAGGATTGCGCCTTGTGTACCTTTGCCGCTGCCGTTGGGGCCAAAAAACAAGATGTTCATTCACCTTCTCCTTTCTGTTTCCCGTTCACTTGCACAGGGTCTTTGAAAATACCAATCACACCGCGATGCCGGTGGTCACCCATTCGGACCGGAGGTTGGGAGTTCCGTGCAATCGTCGGTTGCCGTTCTTTTTCGTTGTGTGCGGTTGAGGGCCGCATCCACTGTCAATGATTGTTTTCAGGCGGGCTGGCACCGAAGTGTGGTTTCTCCAGCTATCCGCGTTAGTACAGAAATGATGGGGACTTGTCAAGCATCGGCATGGGGGGCGGGTTCTGGGTTCTGGGTTCTGGGTTCAGGGTTCAGGGTTCGGGGTTCGGGGTTCGGGGTTCAGGGTTCATGGGTTCGGCTTTGACCTTTGAGCACATCAGCTTACCAGCTGATGAGCTTATCAGCTATTATGTTATGGGTTCCAATTGTTTTTTTCAGTCTTCACGCTTCAGTCCTCTGGATTCGGATGACAGGTAGGCGCCGACCCATTTCAGGGCCTGATTGCGGGTGGCCAATTTGCCGGATAGCCGGCCTTCATCCACTCGGTTCAGTATGTGTTTGAATTGGGGAGAAGGGGAGAGGCCGAAAACCGCAATGAGGTCATCCCCGCTAATCAGTGGCGGCACGGTGGCCTGGCGGTCTTTGTAGTCGATGTAGGCGTTGAGCAGGCCATCGCAAAAATTGAGGAAGCCGCTGTCCCTCTTCTGCATGGCCTCACCTTTAGCCATGATATCGGCCATGGCATGCACGATGATTGGCAGGGTCAAGTCGTTGCATCGGTTAAAAAAACGGACCGTGCCCGTGCGGCCGAGGCTGCCGTTTTCTGATGCCAGGTAAAGGAACAGCGGCCGGATATGGTGGCGGATTATGGAATCGGAAACATGGCGCTGCCGGTTGGACAGTCGTAAGCGGCGGCTGATTGCCGTGGCGATGGTGGCACTTTCTGCAGCGTGACCGCGAAAGCGGACCCGCCCATCACTGTCGACCTGCCGGGTGGCCGGCTTTCCCACATCATGCAACAGGGCTGCATATTTCAACATGGCCGCGTGTTCGGACAGTTGTGCGTTACCAGCGATGCTTGCCAACCGTGGGAAACGGGTGCTAATTTCGGACAACAGGTTTTCCAGTGCGTCATACACCCGGAGGCTGTGATCGAACACATCGAACGGGTGATGGCGGTTCTGGGCGCAACCGACGGCGGGTTGCAGCTCCGGAAAAATCGCCGTGAGCAGTCCACTGGCGGCCATTCGCATAATGACGGATGAGGAATCGGCGGTGCTGAATATCTTGACCAGTTCCGCCCAGACCCGTTCTCCGGGTACGCTGCCGACAAGGTGGCGATGCGTGCCGATGGCCGCCTCGGTCCCGGCGGCGATGGAATAATGCAGCACCGCCGCCATGCGGTAGGCCCGGACCAGTCTGGCCGGGTCTTTCTCAAAGGCCGCCGGCGAAACCATGCGGATCTTTTTCTGCTGCATATCCACCCGTCCGCCGGTGCAGTCCACCAGACGCTGCGACTTGACGTCGTAGGCCATGGCGTTGATCGTGAAATCCCGTTGTTGCAGATCGGATTCGATGGATGGGTGCTCAAGGGGCGTGATGTCGATGGTCGTCTCCGGCGATGCGACCCTTAAAACGTCAAAGCCTTTTTTCCCCAGATCGATGATGCTGCCGCCGGTCTTTTCCGCGATCTGTCGTGCGGCACGGTCGATATTCCCGGCCACCACCAGGTCGATGTCTGCCGGGGGATGACCCGCCAGGAGGTCGCGTACGATTCCGCCTACCAGGTAGATGCCGTCAGGATCGTCGGGTAGGAAATTGAGGTTGATTTCGGCTAACTCATCCATTTATTACACAATAATTACCCCTGTAAGTGCTGGTGCGGCCGGGCGGCCAACCGGTGACGACAACGCGCGTGCCGGCAGGCTCAAATTCCCTTGACACCAGCGGATTCATGGTATAAAAATTTTACTTATTCTCACGGATAGACCCGTCTGGTGGGGTAAATTCGAATAACTTCTATCACAAAAACACGCATAATCCTCCAAAAAAAACCAACAGTCCAACCCAATTCACCCGAAAGGCACCGTTGTTAAGTGAAATCCGAAATGCTGGCTAAGGGTGTAAAACCTTGTCGCCATTGATGGTAACCGGAAATCGGGGTCGCTGTTGTTTGCCTGCTCACGTGAATTGCTTTTGCCGGGCAGCATTTGCAGGTGATGCGCGCTAATCAATCCTAAAGTGGGGTGTGTTGATGAACATCGTAGAGTTGAAAAACAAGAAGATTAACGAACTGACCAAACTGGCCAAGCAGCTCAATATCGAGGGTGCTGCCGGCATGCGCAAGCAGGAACTGATCTTTTCCCTGCTCCAGGCCCAGATTGAAAAAGACGGCCTCATTTTCGGAGAGGGAACGCTGGAGATCCTGCCCGACGGATTCGGCTTTTTGCGAGCACCCAACTACAATTACCTGCCCGGCCCCGACGACATCTATGTTTCACCGTCGCAGATCAGGCGGTTCAACCTGAGAACCGGCGACACCGTTTCCGGCCAGATTCGTCAGCCCAAGGAATCCGAACGCTATTTTGCCCTGCTGAAGGTGGAGGCCGTCAACTACGAAGATCCGGAAGTGGCCCGGGAAAAGATCCTTTTCGACAACCTGACGCCCCTGTATCCGGAAGACAAGGTCAACCTGGAGAACGAGCCGGAGAACTATTCCGCCCGGATCATGGACCTGTTGACGCCCATCGGATTCGGCCAGCGCGGGCTGATCGTTTCACCGCCCCGTTCCGGTAAAACCATGCTGCTCCAATGCATCGCCAACTGCATCGTGAAAAACCACAAGGATATCGTGCTCTTTGTCCTGCTCATCGACGAACGCCCGGAAGAGGTCACGGACATGCAGCGGTCGGTGAGAGGGGAGGTGATCAGTTCGACCTTCGACGAACCGGCCGAGCGCCATGTTCAGGTGGCCGAGATGGTCATCGAAAAGGCCAAACGGCTGACGGAGCACAAAAAAAACGTGGTGATCCTGCTGGACAGCATTACCCGTCTGGCCCGCGCCTACAACTCCGTCATGCCCCCCAGCGGCAAGATCCTTTCCGGTGGTGTGGACTCAAACGCCCTGCAGCGGCCCAAACGCTTTTTCGGTGCCGCCCGAAACATCGAGGAGGGGGGCAGCCTGACCATCATCGCCACTGCCCTGGTGGATACCGGTTCTCGCATGGACGAAGTCATCTTCGAGGAGTTCAAAGGCACCGGCAATATGGAAATTCAGCTGGATCGCCGTCTGGCTGACAAGCGCATCTTCCCGGCCATCGACATCAAGAAATCCGGTACCCGCAAGGAGGAACTGCTCCTCGACGCGAAAACCCTGAACCGCGTCTGGATTCTCAGAAAACTGTTCGCCTCCTTAAATCCGTCGGACAGCCTCGAGTTTTTACTTGAAAAAATGAACGGAACAAAGGATAATGCAGATTTCTTGGATTCAATGAACGCTTAAAATATCTATAGGGGGTTGAGATTACAATGAAAGCCAGCATCCATCCGGATTATTCGGAAACAACCATCCAGTGTGCCTGCGGCAACACGGTTGAGGTGGGTTCTACCAAACAAGACATACGCGTGGAGATCTGCTCCAAATGTCACCCGTTTTTTACCGGCAAGCAGAAGCTGATCGATACGGCCGGCCGCATCGAACGGTTCAGAAAAAAATACGAAAAATTTCAGAACCAGTAGCGCTTCCGCTCTGTCTTCCCACAGGCTTCGTCCGGTGCCCGGCTGATTAAGCCGACACCGGGACCTGCCGGCCCTGACCATTCCAGTACCCTTGTTTTATATCACCAAACGGAAACGCCCCCCTTAAAGAAACCGTTGAATGGATGCGGTGGCATTCCGTCATGAATGGGTGGTGCGACATGTTCGATAAACTAAAAGGTGTTGAAGATCGTTCCCATGAGCTGGAGCGGCTGTTGTCCGATCCGAAGGTCGTTCAGGACAGAGACGCCTATCAAAAGTATATTCGGGAGCACGCTGAAATTTCATCCGTCGTGGCCGCCTTCAGGGAGTTCAAGCGGGTGGACCGGGAGCTGGATGACAGCCTCGAATTGATGCACGATGAAGATCCCGAAATGAAAAAGATGGCCGGCGATGAGGTTGACCGGCTGGAGCGGGAAAAGGAGCGGCTGCAGGAAGAACTCAAAATCCTTCTGGTTCCCAAGGACCCGCTGGACGACAAGAATGTGATCCTGGAGATCCGTGCCGGTACCGGCGGCGATGAGGCCGGGCTTTTTGCCGGTGACCTGTTCAAGATGTATCAGCGATATGCCGACGCCCGCGGATGGAAGGTGGATGTGATGGACCATCATACCACCGGTGTGGGGGGGCTCAAAGAGATCATTGCCAACGTCAACGGCAAAGGGGCCTACAGTCGTCTGAAGTTCGAAAGCGGCACCCATCGGGTTCAACGGGTGCCCACCACCGAGACCCAGGGGCGGATTCATACCTCCGCCGTGACCGTGGCCGTGCTTCCCGAGGCGGAGGAGATCGAAGTCAACATCGATGCCAATGAACTGAAGGTGGATGTATTTCGATCCTCCGGACCCGGCGGCCAGTCGGTCAACACCACCGATTCGGCGGTGCGCATCACCCACCTGCCGTCCGGCCTGGTGGTGACCTGCCAGGACGAAAAATCCCAGCACAAGAACAAAGCCAAAGCGATGAAAGTGCTGCGTTCCCGGCTGCTGGACCAGATGGTCAGGGAACAGGACGAGGAGCGCTCCCAGAATCGCAGAAGTCAGGTGGGCAGCGGCGACCGCAGCGAGCGGATAAGGACCTACAATTTCCCCCAGGGCCGGGTCACCGACCACCGCATCGGGTTGACCCTGTATCGGCTGGAATCCATTCTCCAGGGCGATGTGGACGAGGTCATCGACCCCCTGATCACCTACTACCAGAGTCAGGCACTCCAGCATGCCGAACGCGTCGACGGATAAGCCGTCACCCTGGACCGCCCTGGACCTGGTTAAATGGACGGCCGGGTATTTCAAGGACCACCAGATTGAAAACGCCCGCAGCGAGGCGGAAATCCTTCTGGCCCATACCTTGAAGACCCGGCGCATCGACCTTTATCTGAACCACGACCAGCCCCTGTGTGAAGAAGAACTCAAGCGGTTCAAATCCCTGATCAAAAGACGGGTGAACGGTGAACCCGTGGCGTATATTACCGGTACCCGGGAATTCTGGTCCCTGGCACTGGCGGTCAATCCATCGGTGCTGATTCCCCGGCCGGAAACCGAATGCCTGGTGGAGGCGGTGCTGCCTCTCCTCGACGGTCACGACGGATCGATGAAGCGGGTGTTGGAGATGGGGGCCGGATCCGGTGCCATCATCATTGCCCTGGCCCACGAGCATCCCGAGCACCGTTACGCGGCCATGGACCGATCCGAGGCTGCCGTGCAAACGGCCCGGCAAAATGCCCGGATGCACCAGGTGGACCATCTAGTAGACTGGTTCTGCGGAGACTGGGATGCGGCGCTGGTGCCCAACCGCGAGACGTTCGACCTGATCGTTTCCAATCCGCCCTATATCCGCAGCCGCGATATCAACGGCCTTCAGCCGGAAATCCGCAACCACGAGCCCCGGATGGCCCTGGATGGAGACGGCGACGGCCTGAGCTGCATTCGACACATCATCGAATCGGCCCACCGGTACCTGAGAACCGGCGGTCTGGTCGTGCTGGAGATGGGGGCTGACCAGAAAAAGGATGTCCTGGCTATTGCCGGAAAATCCGGTCATTACGAATCCCCTCGCATCGTCAGGGATTACAGCGGACATGATCGCGTCGCGCTGATGGTTAAAAAAGGCTTGCGGCTGCATACTAATTTTGTTATTTAAACTCGTTTTAAAACCACACGCTCGTGGACCTGATCCCGGTGCTTTCTTCGGAAAGTCGGATTCAGGGGTGAAGCGGGCGAAGGAAAAACCAACCCACAAAGGAGAAAGCAATGGCTTACGTAACAATGAAAGAACTGCTGGAAGCCGGTGTCCATTTCGGTCACCAGACCAAACGCTGGAACCCCAAGATGAAACCTTACATTTTCGGGGCCAGAAACGGCATCTACATCATCGATCTGCAAAAAACCGTGAGAATGTTCAGGGATGCCTATGACTTCATCGTAGACACGGCAGCATCCGGGAAGTCGGTCCTGTTCGTGGGCACAAAGAAACAGGCCCGTGAATCCATTTACGAAGAGGCCAACCGGGCCGAAATGTTTTATGTTCAAAACCGCTGGCTGGGTGGTATGCTGACTAATTTTCAGACCATCAAGAAAAGCGTTGACCGCCTGAATTACCTCAACACCATCGAAAACGATGGATCCATCAGTCTGTTCCCTAAAAAAGAACGCCTGAAACTGGGCAAGGAACGCACGAAACTGGACAGCACGCTAGGTGGTATCCGCACCATGACCAAACTGCCCGGTGCCATCGTCATCATCGATCCGGGAAATGAAGCCATTGCCGTGCGTGAGGGGCGCCGCCTGGGCATCCCCATCGTGGCCATCGTGGACACCAACTGCGACCCCGACTTGATCGATCACGTGATTCCCGGAAATGACGACGCCATTCGGGCCATTCGTCTGGTTACCTCGAAAATGGCCGACGCCTGTATCGAGGGCAAGGATCGGTACAATGAACGCCAGCAGGCAAAAGCAGACAAGGGTGAAGAAGAAACCGAACTGGAGGCTGCCGCGGCGGAACTCAAGCCCGGTGAACGCAAGGTGATCTCCGATGGCACCGACGGGCCGGTGGTCGAAATTATCCGCAAAGGCACTGCCCCTGCCGAAAATATTGAACCTACAGAGGAAGCCGCGCCCACAAAAGCCGCGCCCACAGAAGCCGCGCCCACAGAAGCCGCGCCCACAGAAGCCGCGCCCACAGAAGCCGCACCCACAGAAGCCGCGCCCACAGAAGCCGCGCCCACAGAAGCCGCGCCCACAGAAGCCGCGCCCACAGAAGCCGCACCCACAAAAGCCACACCCACAAAAGAAGAATCGACGGGAGAATAATTCACATGTCAGGTATCAGTGCAGCAATGGTCAAAGAACTCCGGGAGAAGTCCGGCGCCGGTATTATGGATTGTAAAACAGCCCTGGGCGAGTGTGACGGTGACCTTGAAAAGGCCATCGATTTCCTGAGAAAAAAAGGAATAGCCACCGCAGCCAAACGGGCCGGCCGGGCCACCTCCGAGGGCACCGTACAGTCATACATTCATATGGGCGGCAAGATCGGCGTCATGGTGGAAGTGAACTGCGAAACCGATTTTGTGGCCAAGACGGATGATTTTAACGAATTCGCCAAAAACCTCGCCATGCATATCGCCGCCACCAATCCGGTGGGCATCGTTCCCGAAGATGTCCCCCAGTCGGTGGTCGACCGCGAACGGGAAATCTACAAGGCGCAGGTTCTTGAAATGGGCAAGCCCGAGCAGATGGTCGAGAAGATTGCCGAGGGCAAGCTGAACAAGTTCTTCAAGGACAGCTGCCTGATGAACCAGCAGTACGTTAAGGAACCGGACAAGACCATCGCCGATTACCTCAACGAAGTGATCGCCAGAACCGGTGAGAAAATCACCATTAAACGATTTGCCAGATTTCAAATCGGAACGGAATAGCGGTGGCAGCCAAATTCAAACGGATCCTGCTCAAGCTAAGCGGTGAAGCCCTGATGGGTGATCAGGGCTTCGGCATCTGCCCCACCATGCTCGCCTACGTGGCGGAGGAAGTCCGCACCATTGTGGACCTGGATGTGCAATTGGCCATTGTGGTCGGCGGTGGTAATATTTTTCGCGGCGTGGCGGCCGGTTCTTTTGGCATGGAGCGGACATCGGCCGACCACATGGGCATGCTGGCCACGGTACTTAACAGTCTGGCCCTGCAGGATGCGTTAGAGAAACGGGGCATTCAGACACGGGTGCAGACGGCTATTTCCATGCATGAGGTGGCCGAACCGTATATCCTCCGCCGGGCATTGCGTCACTTGGAAAAAGGGCGGGTTGTCATCTTTGCCGCCGGTTCCGGAAATCCCTATTTCACTACCGACACGGCTGCGGTTCTGCGTGCCAAGGAAATTCATGCGGAGATTTTGCTCAAAGCCACCAAGGTCAACGGTCTGTACGACTCCGATCCCGAACGCAATACCGATGCCCGGTTCATCAAAACCATCAGTTACATGGAAGTGCTTGAACGACAACTGCGAGTCATGGATATGACGGCCATTTCCCTGGCCATGGACAATCATCTGCCCCTGATGGTGTTCAACCTGAAAGAAAAGGGAAACATTCAAAAGGTGGTCAGCGGAGATGAGGTCGGAACCCTTATCGGCGGGTAGTCTTGCCGCCGGCTGAATCCGATTGGTCCGCATACTACTCATGTGTCAATTAAACATACTAATATTTGTCATTCCGGCGAAAGCCGGAATCCAGAAATAGACTGGATGCCGGATCAAGTCCGGCATGACGCGGCTGGTAGCTTTGCTTGACGGAGTGATAATCCCGTTCCAACGAGGTGCTGAAATCATGATCGAAGAAACACTTCAGGAAACCAAAGACCGGATGGGCAAAACCATCACCGATCTTAAAAACGAGCTCAAGCGGGTAAGGACCGGACGGGCGTCGCTGTCTCTCCTGGACGGTATCCGGGTGGATTACTACGGCACGCAGACCCAACTGAACCAGATGGCTTCACTATCGGTGCCCGAAAGCCGCCTGATCGTCATTCAGCCATGGGATGTTTCCGCCATCAAGGAGATCGAGAAGGCCATTTTAAAATCCGATCTTGGTCTGACCCCGTCCAGTGACGGCAAACTGATCCGTATTTCCATCCCGCCCCTGACCGAGGAGCGCCGCAAAGAACTGGTCAAGGTGGTCAGCAAGATGTGTGAAGAACACAAGATCGCCACACGTAACATCCGTCGGGATTCCAACGAGCTGCTCAAGGGCTTTAAAAAAGACGGCGATATATCGGAAGACGATGCCTTCAAAGCCCAGGACAGTGTCCAGAAAGTCACCGATGAGTATATCAACCGCATAGACGAGATATACAAAAACAAAGAGAAAGAGATCCTTGAATTCTAGTTCTTCCCCTTCAACGCGGAATGAACTCGACCCCGACCGGATGCCCAAACACGTTGCCATTATCATGGACGGCAATGGCCGCTGGGCCAGAAAACGCTTGCTGAACCGTATCAACGGGCACGAAAAAGGGGCGGAGGCCGTGCGTACCATCGTGCAAACCGCCCGCAAGCTCAATATCGCTGCGCTTACCCTCTATGCCTTCTCCACCGAAAACTGGCAGCGACCCCAGCCTGAGATCTCCGGGCTCATGCTGTTGCTCCGGCGTTTTTTAGTGTCTGAACGCCAGACTATGATCGACAATGAGATCCGGCTCAACACCATCGGTCAGATTGAACGCCTGCCCAAAGCGGTCCGCGACAACCTCAAGGCGGTCATGGATGCCACCGCAAACAATAAGAAGATGGTCTTGAACCTGGCCCTCAGCTACGGGGCCCGCACGGAAATCGTCGAGATGGTCAAACAGATCGCTTCCAAAGCCCGGCAGGATGCCCTCGATCCTGCTGAGATAACCTCCGAGACCATTGCCGACCACCTGTATACCCGGGGGATGCCGGACGTGGACCTGTTGATCCGGACCAGCGGTGAGATGCGCATCAGTAATTTCCTCCTTTGGCAGATCGCCTATTCGGAAATCTTTTTTACGCCGACCCTATGGCCCGATTTTGGTGAGGATGAATTCGTGACGATCCTCAAGGATTACCAGCATCGGGAACGTCGTTTTGGCGCGGTACCCAACAGTTAGGGTTTAGTCGCTTATCCATGAAAATCATGTTTTCCAGGTCAGAAAACATAAAAAAATCACAATAGCCAAAATCCAAATGACAAATAAATCACAATAACTAAATTTCAAAATTCCAAACCCTATGATTATTATGAGGATAGGGCAATTGTATTGGTTATGGACCTTATTCGAGTTTGAGATTTTGATATTGTAATTTGGTGTTTATTTGAAATTTGAGATTTGTAGTTTGTTATTTATTCAAGATTTGGTGCTCGCAATTTTTTGATTACGGCCTACGCCTTTTCAACAGCACCGGTTTATCCGGGTTAGGATAAAGCACCCCCATGCACCTGAAACGCTGGATCACCGGAATTGTCGCCCTGCCGATCATCTACCTGCTGGTTTCGGCGGGTGGCATGGTCTTCGCCCTGTTGATTGCGACCGTCAGCCTGGTGACCCTGTGGGAGTATTACCGGGCGGTTTTCAAACCAGGCGCCGATGGTCCCATGCGACTGATCCCACTGCTCGGGCTGTGCCTCTCTCCGGTTATCGTC
The DNA here is from genome assembly GCA_963697405.1 of uncultured delta proteobacterium. GTDB lineage: Bacteria > Desulfobacterota > Desulfobacteria > Desulfobacterales > Desulfosarcinaceae > Desulfosarcina. The sequence continues at coordinate 135,758 of CAVONY010000013.1, forward strand.
TGGTCGGTATACCGGGGCACAATGATCCATGCGCCGTTGATTCTTGCCGTGGATCTGATCGTTGTGGCCGGGTTGACCCTGCCCCTTTTCAAAAACGATACCGAGGCCCCTTACCTGGTGGCCAAGCAGGTGTTGGGGCTGGTCTATATTCCAGTTTTTCTATCTTTTTTGGTCCTCATCCGCTTCGGCGAGAACGGCGACGGCTGGATTTTCTGGATACTTTGTATCGTTGCCGCCGGTGACACAGGGGCCTTTTATTCAGGCACCTACCTGGGGCGCCACAAGCTTTGCCCCTGGGTCAGCCCCAAAAAAACCATCGAGGGCAGCATGGGTGGGCTGGCCGCCAATGTCGCGGTCGCCCTGCTGTTTAAAATGATCCTGCTTCCTTCGCTGGCGGTCCTGCCATGCATTGTCTTTGCATTGGTGATCGGCATTGCCGGACAGGTGGGGGATCTGTTTGCATCAGAATTCAAACGATCGGCCGGCATCAAAGACTCCGGCACGCTGCTTCCTGGCCACGGGGGGTTTCTCGACCGGCTGGATGCCCTTCTGTTTGCCTCGCCGCTTGCCTATCTGTTGAAAATCAGTATATTCTAACGAGAATCGGACCATGAAATCACTTTCCATACTGGGTGCAACCGGCTCTATTGGCTCCAATGCCCTTGAAATAATAAGAGAATTCCCAGATCGATTCACGGTGAGCGCGCTTACGGCGAAGACCCAGGTGGTAAAGCTGGCCCGGCAGATTGTCGAATTCACCCCCCGGTTGGCCGCCGTGGTCGACGCCGATCATGCCAGGCAATTGAGGGCGCTGCTGCCGCCGACCATGGACGTGGAGATTGTCTTTGGCGAAGCAGGGTATGTTGAGGCCGCCACCTGCCAGGAAACCGACATGGTGCTGGGTGCCATGGTTGGGTCGGCCGGTTTGGTGCCGACCCTGGCCGCCATCGACGCCGGTAAGGATATTGCCCTGGCCAACAAGGAAACCCTGGTCATGGCCGGCGCCATCGTGATGGAGAAAATCGCCAGCCGCGGCGTCAAACTGATGCCCGTGGACAGTGAGCACAGTGCCATTTTCCAAAGCATGGCCGGTCATGGACACAATGGGATCCGTGAGATCCTGCTGACCGCGTCCGGCGGCCCGTTTTTGAAACGACCGGCTGTGGAATTCACGTCCATCACCCCTCAGGATGCCCTGCGGCACCCCAACTGGTCCATGGGCAACAAAATTACCATCGACTCGGCGACCTTGATGAACAAGGGCCTGGAAGTGATCGAAGCCCGATGGCTTTTTGACATCGACTTTTCCCGGATCAAGGTCGTGGTCCATCCCCAGAGCATCGTTCACTCGATGGTTTCCTACCATGATGGTGCGGTGATGGCCCAGATGGGTGTGCCGGACATGAAAGGGGCCATTGCCTACGGCCTTTCTCATCCCCGGCGGTTGCCGCTGGATGTACCATCACCCGATTTTGCCCATATCGGTCAGCTGACTTTCGAAGCGCCGGACCTGGAGCGGTTTCCTTGCCTGAACCTGGCGTATCGTGCCGGAGAACAGGGGGGGACCCTGCCTGCCGTGCTCAATGCCGCCAATGAAGTGACCGTGGCCGCGTTTCTGAACAACCGGCTGCCTTTTTTGGGAATTTACCCGATCATTGACCAGACCCTCAACCTTCATTCCGCAAAAACTGGCCCGGACCTTGACCAGCTTATCGAGGCGGACCGATGGGCCAGAGAGACGGCCCTTGCGCTGATCCGCCGGCAGGAGCGTTAACGTATCGCCTATGACCACTAATATTTTTGCCTTTGTCGTCGTTCTCGGCATTCTCATTTCCTTCCACGAGCTGGGCCACTTTCTCGTTGCCAGGCTGTTTGGCGTGGGTGTGGAGAAATTCTCGTTGGGCTTCGGACCGCGCCTTTTCGGCCGGACCGTGGGGATGACCGATTACCGAATTTCCGCCATTCCGCTGGGGGGCTACGTCAAGATGGTGGGCGATGAGCCCGATGCTGAGCTTGCACCGGAGATGATACCCTATTCGTTCACCCACAAGCACGTGTTCAAGAAGATCATGATTGTGGCGGCCGGCCCGTTTTTCAACCTGTTGTTGGCGGTCATCATCTATGCCGGCTTTTTCACCTTTATCGGTACCGAGGATATCCGACCGGTCGTCAACCATGTGGCCAAGGAGAGCCCGGCGGCCCAGGCGGGTCTGCAGACCGGTGATGTGGTTGTGGCCATCGACGGGTCGACGGTGGCCTCCTGGGGCGACATCAACCGGCTGATCGCCGATGGGCAGGGCCGTTCCGTAAGCATCAGCGCCAGACGTGAGGATTCCTTTTTCGATGTCTCGGTCATCCCTCAGACCAAGGTTGCCAAGGATATTTTAGGGGACGATGCCCCTTACTACGATATCGGTTTTTCCGGATTGGCGCCCTTAAAGGCCGTGGTCGGAGAAGTTGCCGACGGCTACCCGGCCAAAAAGGCCGGCATGCAATCAGGGGATCTGATCGTCGCCATCGACGATCAACCGGTAGACAGCTGGAACACGATGAAAGCGATTATCTCCCAGAGCAATGGCGAGCCGATGACGCTGCGGATTGCCCGTGGCGAGGAAGCCCTCACGGTCGATATCGTGCCGGTTCTGTTCAGTGAGGAAAACGTGCTCGGGGAAAAGGTGGACAGCTACCGCATCGGCATCTCCACGCCGGGCATCGATATCCCCGAGGCTGATCGCATCACCATCAAACGGGGGCCCATTGATGCGGTTCTGGAGGGTGTCGATCAGACCTACCAGATCTCCCGGTTGACCCTTTTGAGCATCGGCAAGCTGATCAAGGGGACGGTATCCACCAAAACATTGGGCGGTCCGATCATGATCGCTGAAATGGCCGGGCAGCAGGCCAAAGCGGGGTTTTCCAACCTGATCTTTTTCATTGCCGTACTGAGCATCAACCTGGCCGTGCTCAATTTTCTGCCCATTCCGGTTCTCGATGGTGGCCACCTGATGTTTTTTTTCATCGAGGCGGCCATTCGGCGCCCCATTAATATCCGCATGCGTGAAATCGCCCAGCAGGCCGGTATTTTTATCCTGATCCTGCTGATGATTTTTGTGTTCTACAATGATATCATGCGCATCTTTTCAAGCTGAGGATTTATAACCATGCCGCAACGAATCGAAATCACTTTAAAGGAGCAGCTTCTGGATGCCGAAGGGCAATCCCTTCGCCTCAAAGCCAAGAACTATTTTGACATCGATCTGCACCAGGTGCGCACCATCCATATTGTGACCATCGATGCGGATCTGAGCACCGATCAGGTCGAGCGGGCCCGCACGGAGATATTCACCAACCCGGTGACCCAGGTGTCGTCCCTGCAGCCGCTGGATGTGGATTTCGACTGGATCCTTTGGGTCGGGTTCCGTCCCGGTGTCCGGGACAATCCCGGTGCCACCGCCGTTGAAGCAGTGGAAGACCTGTTGCATCTGAGGCTGAAACCCGGCCAGGCGGTCTATACGTCAAAACGGTATTGTCTGAAGGGCAACGGCGTCAGCCGCCAGGATGCCGAAAAAATTGCCGGCGAGTTGCTGGCCAACGACATCATTCAGCAGTGGGCGGTGTTTGACCCCAGCCAGTGGGACCCCGCCATCGGCATCGGGTTCGTCATCCCCAAGGTGATGCTCGACCACCAGCCCGAGGTGGCCACGCTGTCCATCGACAGTGACGAGACGCTGACCCGGCTCAGCGACCAGCGCAGCCTTTCCCTAAACCCCAGGGACATCCCCACCATCCGGTCCTATTTTCTGAAGCCGGACGTGCAGCGTCAACGCCGTCAGGTATCCTTGTCAGACCCCACGGATGTGGAGCTGGAATACATCTCCCAGGCCCGCAGTGATCACTGCAACCACAACACCTTCGGCGGCCGGTTTCACTACCGGGACCTGGAGACCGGAAAAACGGAGACCATCGACAGCCTGTTCAAAACGTTTATCGAAGGCCCCACGCTGGCCTTAAAGGCGCAAAAGCCGTGGGTCGTTTCCGTGCTGTGGGACAATGCCGGGGTTGGGCGTTTTGACGCGGATCACCACTACGTGATTACCGGTGAAACCCACAACTCACCTTCCAACATGGAAGCATACGGCGGTGCCATCACCGGCATCGTCGGTATTTACCGGGACCCCATGGGCACCGGCAGAGGCTCCAAACTGATCATGGGCAGCTACGGCTACTGCGTCGGGCCGCGTGATTACGCAGGCGATCTCAAACCTCGGCTGCACCCCCGGCGCCTGCTGGACGGTGTCATCGAAGGGGTGCGCGACGGCGGCAATAAAAGTGGTATTCCCACACCCTTCGGGCAGGTGATGTTTCACCCGGGATACCTGGGAAAATGCCTGGTTTTCGTGACGGCCCTGGGTATCATGCCGGCTGCGATCAACGGCGAACCCTCGGACCAGAAGACCATTTTGCCCGGCGACCTGGCCATTATGTTAGGCGGTCGGGTGGGCAAGGACGGCATTCACGGTGTGACGGCCTCGTCTGCTTCCTTTTCCGAACACACGCCGGCCGGGCACGTCCAGATCGGCGACCCCTACACCCAGAAGAAGATGCACGATTTTCTGCTGGACGCCCGTGACGAAGGGCTGATCCGTTTTATCACCGACAACGGCGGCGGCGGCCTCTCCTCCTCCATCGGCGAGAGCGCGCTTTTTTCCAATGGGTGCGACATCCAGCTGGAAAAGGTGCCCCTGAAATATGACGGTTTGGACCAATGGGAGATCTGGATCTCCGAATCCCAGGAGCGCATGACCGTGGCCATCGATCCCGCGCATCTGGATCGTTTCATGGCGCTGAGTCGTCAGCATGCCGTCGAAAGCAGCGTGATCGGCACCTACACCGATACCGGGAAACTTCATATCACCTACAACGGGGCCACCTGTGCCTATATCGATCTGGATCTGCTCACATCCGCCTTTCCCCAGTGGGAGTTCGAGGCCGTCTGGCGACCGCCGGTCCTGCGCGGTCTGACCGAGCCGGTCCTGGGCGTTCCGGAAGATTGCGAGTCCCTGATTCTGGATATGCTGGGGCGGCCCAACATCTGTTCCAAGGAATGGGTGTGCCGCCAGTACGACCATGAGGTGCAGGGCACCAGTGTGATCAAACCCCTGATCGGCGCCGGACGGGACATTCCCTCCGATGCGGCCGTCATTCGCCCGGTGCTGACCTCGCAGAAAGGATTGGTTTTCTCACAGGCCTTGATCCCCATGATCTCGGCCATCGATGCCTATCACATGACCGCCTGCACCATTGACGAGGCCGTGCGCCGGGCCATCGCCGTGGGCGGTGACCCGGACCATCTGGGCGGCGTGGATAATTTTTGCTGGCCCACCATCCAATACGATCCGCTGAAAAATCCCGACGGTAAGCACAAAGCCGCCCAACTGGTGCGTTCGTGCAAGGCACTCAAAGCGATGTGTATGGCCTATGGCATCCCGCTGCTGTCCGGCAAGGACTCCATGTACGTGGATGGGCATCTGCCGGGCCGCTATGGTGAAACCCACAAGGTCTCGGCGCTGGAGACGCTGCAATTCTCGGTTACCGGTGTGATCCAGGACGTGGACCGATGCCTGACCATGGATGCCAAAGTCCCCGGGGACCGGGTCTGGGTCGTCGGGGTCACCAAAAACGAACTGGGCGGCTCGGAGTACTATGAACACCTGGGCCATGTGGGTTTGAACGCCCCCGTCGTCGATCCTGAGAAGTTTGCCGCCGGTTACCGCAGCATGGCAAAAGCGGTCGAGAAAAAGCTTCTGGCCTCCTGCCACGGTATCTACAGAGGCGGATTGGCCGTTCATCTGGGTCTGGTGGCCATGGGGGGGGAGTTGGGCCTGACGGTGGACCTGAGCCAGGTGCCGTCCGAAGGCGTCGACCGGGACGACACCTTGCTGTTTTCGGAAAGTGCCGGCCGGTTTATCGTTACCGTGGCACCTGACAACCAGGATGCCTTTGAACGGATGTTTGCCGGGCATCCGGCAGCCTGCGTGGGCGAGGTGACCGAGGCACCGCAATTGAAAGTCATCGGCATCGATGGTCGGTGCCTGGCAGCCTTGACTGTTGAACGGATGAAGTCGGCCTGGAAAGGGCCTTTTGGTGATCTGATATGAGCACAAAACCGAACGTACTGGTGCTGACGGGTTTCGGCCTCAATTGTGACCATGAAACGGCTTATGCCTTCGAGCTTGCCGGGGCCGTGGTCAAGCGGGCGCACATCAACGCCCTGATTGCCGGTGACGTGCGCCTGGATGATTTTCAGATCCTGGCCTTTGGCGGCGGCTTCAGCTGGGGAGACGATCATGGCGCCGGGGTAATTCAGGCCCTGCGCCTGAAGACCAACATCGGCGATAAGCTGCTCGATTTTGTGGACGCCCAGAAGCTGGTCATCGGCATCTGCAACGGGTTTCAGACCCTGGTCAACCTGGGTCTGCTGCCGGGGATCGATGGGGATTACACCCGGCGCAGCGTGGCCCTGACCTACAACGACTGCGGCAATTTTCGTGATCAATGGGTGCGCCTGAAGATCGATCCTGACTCGGCGTGCGTGTTTACCAAGGATATGCAGACCATCGAACTGCCGGTCAGGCACGGTGAGGGCAAGTTCTATGCGGAAGGTGACACCCTGAGCACGCTGGTGGATAACGGCCAGATCGTCATGCAATACGCCCTTCCGGACGGCCGGGCGGCCAACGGTGCCTTTCCTCACAACCCCAACGGCTCTCTGGCTGACATTGCCGGCATCTGCGACGCCAGCGGACGCGTCTTTGGCCTGATGCCACACCCGGAAGCCTACAACCATGCCACCAACCACCCGGATTGGACACGCCAGATGGAAAAGAACAAAAGGGCCGGGATTGTCGGCGGGGAGAGGACGGGGGCCGGGATCCGGATCTTTGAGAATGCCGTTGCCTATTTCCGCTGCTGAGGTTCATCGTGCCCCGGGGACACCGGTCCTTGCCTGTAATTTTGTCTATGGTAATCGTTAATTCTGTGGCCGGTGATCTGCCAACGATTTACTTGTAAAATGAGAAAAAAAAGACACCCGACTGCCGTCGATCTGAAAATTTTCGCCATCATTCTCCGGTTGATGGTCACCTTGGGGCATATTCCGCGGCCCATGGCCCGCAAGATAGGGAATTTTCTTGGCGACCTGGCCTTTTGGCTGGATCGTAGACACCGGGAAATTACGCTGGACAATCTCAAGTTTGCCATGGGTGCTGAATTGAATCCGCAGCAGCGGTGGGATATGGCAAGAGCCATCTACCGCAACCTGGGGCAGATAGTGTTTGAAGTCGGTTGGTCCCTGACAGCGTCTTCCGCCGAGTTAAACCGTTGTATTCAGATTGATGGGCTGGACAACTACCGTGCTGCTTACGAGAAGGGCAGAGGCGTTCTGGTCGCCACCGGTCACATGGGTAACTGGGAACTATTGCCCATTGTTGCCGACAGAGCAGATATTCCCATTAATGTTCTCTACCGGCCGTTGGACTTCATGCCGCTGAATATTTTTTTTGAAAAGCTGCGCACCCGATTTGGCGCCCGTTTGATTCCCACCAGCCATGCCATGATCCGAATTGTGAGGGCGCTTAAAAAGAAAGAGGTCGTTTCCATCCTCATGGACCAGAGCGTCGATTGGTACGATGGCGTATGGGTGGACTTTTTCGGCCGCCGGACCTGCACAAGCAATGGCATGGCGCTGATTGCACTGAAAAGCCGGTCACCGGTGATACCGGTTTTTTTATATCGCGAGGCCTCCGGTTTCAGAGCTGTTTTTGGCGAAGAAATTCCGCTGGAAGTGACTGGAGATAAAACCAAGGATATCGAAAAGAATACCCTGAACTACAGCAGGGCCATCGAAAAAGCCATCCGAAGGCATCCCGAGCAGTGGTTTTGGGTTCACCGACGATGGAAAAATCGGCCCTATTGCCTGTGGCCCAGAATTGATGAACGTTAACGTGTTGCATTTAAGTCGGTAGCGTCATGACTTTCTATTCAACGGCACAGCCCGTCCCATGAATTTGAAAGAGAGAAAAAATATCAAGCGTCTGCTGATTCGGTCCACCAATTGGGTCGGCGATGCAGTGATGACTACCCCGGCGGTGCGGGCCATCCGCAGCAATTTTCCGGCAGCCCACATCAGCATGCTGGCTAAACCCTGGGTGGCACCGGTGTTTGCCCACAGCCCACAGGTGGATGAAATCATCATCTACCAAGCCAACGGGCGGCACCGGGGAATCGGCGGAACCATCCGCCTGGCCAGGGACCTGAGGGCCCACCGGTTTGACGCGGCCATTCTGCTTCAAAATGCCATCGAGGCTGCCCTGATTGCCTTTATGGCCGGCATTCCCAATCGAATCGGCTTTGACACCGACGCCCGGCGGATGCTGTTGACCCACCCGGTTCGGTGCACCAAGGCGATCAAGGCCATCCATCAGACCGGCTACTATCTCAAGATGATAGAAGGGGCTGGACTGGTTGGCGGAGACCAACAGCTTGACCTGAGATTAGGGATCGAGGACCGGCAGCAGGCGGGACGGATCCTTTCGGCGAATGGCGTCACGTCCGACCGCCGGGTTGTCGGACTCAACCCCAGCGCCACCTTCGGTCCGGCCAAACAGTGGTTTCCAGACCGGTATGCCGCCCTGGGTGACCGCCTGAGCATTGATCTGAATGCCACCATTTTACTATTCGGCGGGCCGTCGGACCGGGAGCTGGGACGGGACATCTCCCGGCTGATGGCGGCGCCGGCAATCGATCTGAGCGGCCGAACCAGCCTGGGCGAGGCCATGGCCCTGATCGATCGATGCAGCGCCTTCGTCACCAACGATTCGGGTCTCATGCACGTGGCGGCGGCGCTGGACACCCCTCTGGTGGCCATTTTCGGCCCCACCGATTCAACCACCACCAGCCCATACAGCCAATCCAGCCGGATCGTGCGGGTACCCATCGAATGCAGCCCCTGCCTGCAGCCGGTATGCCCGCTGGGCCACCACAACTGTATGAAATGGGTATCCGTGGACATGGTGTTCGACGCCCTGCAGGGGATGCTGTGAAAATTCTCATCATCAAGCTCAGCGCCATCGGCGACGTGATCCAGGCCCTACCGGCCCTAAACTTCGATCATCAGAATTGTCGGAAGGTCCAGATTATTTTACTGGTTGAGAAGTGGATATTCGATGAACGTTTGTAAACAATCAGAGCGGTCTGACCAAAAATCGTTTTTACTGCGAGAAAAGGATCATCTGTTGGGTAGTATAAAGAAGATATTGATTATTAAACCCAGTGCACTGGGCGATATCGTGCATTCACTGCCCTTTTTATGTGCAGTTAAAAAACAATTCCCCGGTGCAGAAATTGACTGGGTGGTTGCTCATGGCCTGCATACCTTTCTTGAAGGGCATCCCATGATCAACCAGTTGTGGGTTATCCAAAAAGACCGCTGGAAAAAGCTGAGCCGTCTGCCATCCACATTTGCTGAGATCCGTGAGCTAAAAAATGCACTAAAAGCCCGAAATTATGATGTTGCGATTGATCTATCGGGATTGTTACGATCCGGAATCATTACCTGGTTTTCAAAAGCGAGGATAAAACTTGGCTTTAAAGCCGCTGATGAAGGAAGCCCACTTTTTTATACCCATAAGATTCATGGGAGCATGAACATACATGCCATTGACCGATACTTGGAAATTGCCAAATTCATGGGTTGTAAAATTAATAAAATTGAATATGCGCTTCCTCGGTATGACCCGAATCCACCGATCTTAAATGAATTGCCATCAGAATACGTTGTTATGAGCCCTTCGGCCGGGAAGCCGGCAAACCGTTGGCATGCCGAAAAATTCGGCAGAGTTGCATCAAAATTGAGTCTTCCGACGATAGTCATTGCCAGCAACGCGGAGACACGGATTGCCAATCTAGTCGTTGCGCATTCAGATGGAAAGGCCATATCCATTGCCGGTCGAACCGGTTTGAAAGATCTGATCGCCCTGATTGCCAAAGCCACCTTTTTTGTTTGTAATGATACGGGTCCCATGCATATTGCAGCAGCGTTGAATATTCCTGTGTTCGCCATATTCGGGCCAGCCAATCCGATACGCACCGGACCCTATGGGACGTTCCACACCGTGATTCAAAAGAAGATGGACTGTTCACCTTGCTATCGCAAAAAACCCTGTACCCATTTTAGATGGAGGTGCATGAATGATTTAAGCGTTGATGATGTGCTTAACGCAATCAATAAAAGGTTTGCCACAGATGAAGGTGTCTATAATCGTAACCACATATAATCAGCCGAATTCTCTTGAAAAAGTCCTGCATGGCCTGAATTATCAGTCGCGTATCGCAAATGAGGTTATTGTTGCTGACGACGGCTCGGGGCAGGAAACGGCAATGGTAATCAAAAAACTCAGCGCCACTGTAGCCTATCCCCTTTTGCACGTCTGGCATGAAGATCAGGGATTTAGAGCTGCAAAGATCAGAAACGAAGCTATCAAAAAGTCGACCGGTGATTACCTTGTGCTGTTGGATGGCGATTGCATCCCCAACCGACATTTCGTGAAAGACCATATCCGGCTAGCTAAGCGGGGACGATTCTTACAGGGAAAACGGGTATTGGTGGAGAAGCCGCAATCTATGGTTTTTGACTCGAAGCAAGCTAATTCCCCTCGACGCCTGCTGAGACTTATGTTTTCCGGAGGCATCGGAAATCTACATCACCTTGTCCGCTGGTCGTGGTATCCTGCAATGACTTCACCGGGCCTTTCAGGCACGCGTAGCTGCAACATGGGTGTCTTCAGATCCGATCTTTATGCCGTTAATGGCTTCAATGAAGCCTTTGTAGGATGGGGTCGTGAGGATTCGGAGCTGGTCGCCAGGCTTTATATGTATGGACTCAAAAGAAGTGTACATCCGTTCATGGCGATATGCTTTCACCTCTGGCATGAGGAAAACAGTCGGGATCACCTTAGTAGAAACGATAAATTATTGGAAAAGGTGTCGAAATCTAAAGACTATTTCGCCCATCAGGGACTGGTTAAGAAATCCTGAAGTCTTTGCCCGTGCTGTAGCAGGCATCTGGCTTATTTATGGTGTTGCTATGAAACGCCATTGCATCTGAGCGGCATTATACAGTTGCCGGCATTGGCTCTGATCTTTCTACCATGGATCGATATGCTTTAGGCGCACGACACTACCGGCATCGGTAGGGACAATGCTGAAAATGAAAAAGAGAAGGGCTGGATAAAGAACACCAGAGAATCCGATTGAATGCAGAACGTTAATGGATAGTTGATTTGGTTGGAAGAGGGTAGTTTTCACACTTTCTCTGCCCCTGAAGCGTCTGTAGTGGGCCTGATACGCATTGAGTATTAGGTGCGATTTGACTATAAACAGTTGCTATAATTTTATAATAATAAAAGTTTTCGTATGAATTTCAATAAACGCGTTCTGGTCACCGGTGGTGCCGGTTTTCTTGGTTCACACCTTTGTGAACGCCTTCTGGCTGAAGGTCATGAGGTTCTTTGTGCTGACAACCTCTACACGGGCAGCAAGCGTCATATCACTCATCTTTTGAGAAATCAAAATTTTGAATTCATGCGCCATGACATTACATTCCCGATGTATGTCGAAGTTGATGAAATTTATAACCTCGCGTGTCCTGCCTCGCCGGTTCATTATCAAAATGATCCAGTGGCTACAACCAAGGTGAATGTTCATGGTGCCATAAACATGCTTGGATTGGCAAAACGACTTCGCGTGAAGATATTTCAGGCATCCACGTCTGAGGTATATGGAGATCCGGATGTGCACCCTCAACCAGAAAACTATGTGGGCAGTGTAAACCCCATTGGCCCTCGATCATGCTACGACGAGGGAAAACGCTGTGCCGAGACATTGTTTTTCGATTATTGGCGCCAACATCGGCTGCAAATTAAAATTGCCAGAATCTTCAATACATATGGTCCAAGAATGCACCCCAACGATGGCCGCGTGGTGTCCAACTTTATTGTACAAGCGCTTCAAAATAAGCCCATAACCATTTATGGCGACGGATCCCAGACACGATCTTTTGCCTATGTTGATGATCTCATCGAAGGTTTTGTCCGAATGATGAATACGGGAAAAGAGGTAACGGGTCCTATCAATTTAGGTAACCCTGACGAATTTTCCATCTTGGAGCTTGCCGAAAAAATAATTGAAATCACAGGATCGGCTTCGAAACTTATTTATAACCCGTTGCCAATTGATGACCCAAAACGTCGTAAACCGGACATCTCCACTGCTCAGGATGTCTTAGATTGGCAACCTACTGTTGATTTAGATACTGGACTGAGAAAGACAATTGCCTATTTCCAAGATCTTTTATCACAATACAGAATAGTAAAAATTTAAGAAAGGCTTCCGCATCCAATGACTGCTACATTCTTCGGTACCTGGCTAAGGGATCCTGAAACCACTGCCAAAGAAAAAGCCCTATATGCAGCTGCGGCGCTGACCTTTTTCTGCCTTTCACTGGGCACCGCCCCGTCAACCATCGCCGGCGCTCTGGCCGCCGGCATCTGGCTGTTTTCGGGCATTGCCCTGAAACGGCGCCGCATTTACGCGGCGTCCTACTGGTGGCCGGTATTTGCGCTTATCATTTTATATTGGATGGGAATACTCTACACGCACGACACCACCGGCATCGGCATGGAATATGCCGAAAAGACCTATTACTGGCTGTTCGGGCTGTCGGTGGCGGCGATCTCCTATCACCGGTTTAACCCAACCCGACTGGTTCAGGCGTTCATGCTGGGGTTGGGGATCAATGTATTCGCGGCCATTGCCCAGATCGTCTTCCAGTTGCCGGATAAAAACAATCAACACCGGGGCCTCGGGCCGGACTACAGCACGTTGTCCGCCTACCTCATCGTCGGCATCATGATGGCTGTATTCTTTTTGAACCGGGAGCGTCGGGCCAAATTCCGAATGGCCCTCGTGGGGCTTATCGGGTTATATTTCTTCCATTTCGTGATCCTTCAGAGCCGGGCCAGTTATGCGGCCTTCGTTCTTCTGGCGCCATTTATCGGCTACACGTTCTTCAAACGCAAAAAGCTGCTTAAAACCGCTGGCGTCTGTTTGCTGATACCGTGTCTGATGATGCTTTCCCCCATCGTGCGTGACCGTGTCGCGACGACCGTTGACCAATTCAACCATCATTTTTACGCCACCGACGATTCAGCGTGGGGCAACAAGTATTTCGCTCATGAAGAACGACTTTACCTGTGGAAAGGGGCCTTGAGAATTATCAAACAGAACCCGTGGGTCGGTGTGGGTACGGGGGGGTACCAGACCGCGCTCAATAAGATTGATAGCGACCCCAATGTGCCTTTGATGGCCCATCCGCATAACGACTTTCTTTATATGGCGGCAAGTTTTGGCACCATAGGCGCGGCTGTTTTTTTCTGGTTTTTGGTCGTGGGGCTTTCAAACGGCTGGTGGCAAAGAAATACCGCTGAAGGATATTTTGTGCTGTGCGTTTTCCTGGTAATGATTACCACGGGGCTTTTTAATACGCAGATGCTGGATGTCGGAACCGCTTTTCTCATATCCCTGGCCATCGGTTTTCAGGAGTCCTTTGTGCGGAGAAATAAAAATGGCTGATGGTGCCCCCGCCCTTCTTTCTGTTGCCATTGTAGCCGGAAATGAGGCGGACCGAATTGAAGCCTGCCTTCAAAGCCTTACTTTCGCAGATGAAGTCATTGTTGTCGTCGATTCGAGAAGTAAAGATGAGACATTTGACATTGCACGATCCTATGGATGCCGTACGGTCTCAAAGGAGTGGTCGGGCTTTGCCAAACAGAAGCAGTATGCAGTCGATTTGACTAAAAATGAGTGGGTGCTGATTCTGGATGCCGATGAACGCGTCCCCGAGCAAACCGCCGAAGGCATCAAACGCTTGCTCGCTGCACCGGACCCCGGTGTCGCCGCCTATGGCATACTGAGGAAAAATTTTTTCCATGGGCGATGGATCCGCAGGTGCGGATGGTGGCCGGATCGTGTGGTTCGATTGGTAAACCCGAAAAAAGGCCGCTTCAGCGACCACTGGGTTCACGAGCATTGGCAGGCAGACGGCACGGTTAAAGATCTCAGCATGGTGATCGAGCATCGCAGTTTTCGCAATTATGCCGACCTGATAGATAAAATGCAGAACTACTCGACCCTGTATGCGATGCAATTGAAAACCGAGGGTAAATCTGCCCATTGGTGGACACCGCCGCTTCACGGCCTATGGATGTTTATCCGTACCTATTGCCTGGAGTTGGGCGTGATGGAAGGATTTGACGGGCTGATCATCTCACTGCTCAATGCGGGGGGATCTTTTTTTAAATACGCGAAGTTAAGGGAAATCTGCTACCGCACAGAGCCACGGCACGATAATAACACCTAAAAACGGATCCGTTCCGGAGATCGTTCAGCCGATGAAATCAGCCCTAAAAATATGGCACACGGAGAGTCACCGCAGTTGGGGCGGGCAGGAATCACGCGTTCTCAACGAGTGCCTCTGGATGAAGCAACAGGGCCACCAGTCCTTGCTGGTGGCGCCCAGAAGATCGCAAATCTACGCCAGAGCCAAGTCAGCCGACCTGAACGTATTCCCCATGTCCTTTTCCAATCTGACGGCGGTGGTTGACTGCTTCCGGCTCAGGGGATTGCTAAAAAAAAATACTCCGGACGTGTTCAACACACACGGCAATATGGATGCCAAAGTGGGGTTGATGGCTGCCCGCGGCCTGGGGATACCCTGTGTGATCCGATCCCGGCACCACAGCCACCCGGTGTCTCCCACAGCCTTCAATAAATGGATGTATCAAACGCTCAGCCATTACGTGTTCACAACCGCACAGCGTGTTACAGACCAAATTTCACGGGACCTGGCGGTGGTGCCGTCAAAGGTGGTCACCGTCGCCAGCGGTATTACTCCGCCCGGAGTGATGATCGAACGGACAGATGCTATCGGTCGTCTTCAAGAGGAGTTCGATCTGGACCGAAACGTTCGGTTTGTCGGCAGTGTGGCCATGTTGCGGGATTGGAAAGGCCATCGCTTTCTTCTGGATGGATTTGCCGCCATCAGTGAGCAGTTTCCTGATCATCACCTGGTGATCGTGGGTGATGGTGATGAGATAAATGCACTAAAGGCGCAGCGACAACGTCATGGATTGACGCACAGAATCCATTTTACAGGCTTCAGGGACGATCCTTGGCCCTGTTTCCGTGCCTTTGACCTCAACGTCCTTGCCAGTACAAAAAATGAAGGCATCCCCCAGGTGCTGCTTCAGGCCATGTATGCCGGATGTCCGGTGATCGGTACCCGTGTGGGCGGCATGCCGGATATCGTCGAAGATGGCATTACCGGCATGATCGTCGCGCCGGCGAGTTCACCAGCTTTGGCGGCAGCCATTGCAGAGACGTTGAATTTCCCGGAGAAGGCCGGAAGAAGAGCAGAACGTGCGTTTCAATTCGTTTCGAAGAGCCACACCATCGATGTCATGGGCAAACGGACCCTCGATCTTTACGACAGGGTCTTTTCCCAAAGTCCATGAGATCACCGCTTCGGCAGCGCTGACCTGAACCGCGATAGCGAGTGCAATCCCCGTAGTTAGCGGCAGGGAGGGGGCACTCAGCGATGCTCCTCTCCAGTCCCTGCACCGATCCCCGCATCGCCAGCATACTGCATCCGATAGAGCTTTTCGTACTCGCCTTTGCGGGACAGGAGCGACGCATGCGTGCCTTCTTCCACGATCCTGCCGCTGACGATAACGGCAATGCGATCGGCACTGGCAATGGTGGAGAGCCGGTGGGCGATCACCACAGTCGTACGCCCGTGCATCAGGTTCTCCAGTGCCTTTTGAACGACGGCCTCCGCCTCGGAATCCAGGGCTGAGGTGGCTTCATCCAGAATCAGGATGGGCGCGTCTTTGATCAGTGCCCGGGCGATGCACAGACGCTGTTTCTCGCCACCGGAAAGCCTTCCCCCCAGCTCGCCGATCATGGTGTCGTATCCATTGGGAAATCGCAGGATGAAATCGTGGGCAAAGGCCGCCTTCGCTGCGGCAACGATCTGATCCGCCGTGGCCTCGGGCCTGCCATAGGCGATGTTGTCACGCACCGTTTCATTGAACAGGATCGGCTCCTGGGTCACGATGGCGATCTGGCGGCGAAGGTCGGCCACGGCAATGTCGCGAACGTCGATTCCGTCGATGCGGATATGGCCGCCGGTGACATCGAAAAAACGGGGGATCAGGTTCGCAATGGTGCTCTTGCCGCCGCCGCTCATGCCCACCAACGCCAGCACTTGCCCTCTGTCTATCTTCAGATCGATGTTCTTGAGTACATCTTTTTCACCGTAGCTGAAATGAACACCTTCGAGTCCTATTTCATGGGGGCCAGGTATGATCGGGACGGGTGAAACCGGGTCCTGGATATCGGACGGGGTCTCGATGATATCGAAAACCCGATCGGCGGCGGCCAATCCCTGCTGAATGGTGTTGTTCAGGTGGCTCAATTTCCTGACCGGATCATATAGGAGCAGGACACATGCCAGAAAGCTCATGAACGTGCCCGGCGTTGTCTTGCCGGCAATCACCTCCGATCCGCCATACCAGATGACGAAGGCAATGCCCAGACCACCGAAAAATTCCATAATGGGTGAAGACAGCGCGCGAACCTTGACCCCTTTAATCTCTAAGCTGAAGAGCTGCCGGGTCTGGTCGAAGAAGCGCTTTTTTTCGTGCTGTTCCATGCCGAAGGCCTTGACGATCTTGTTGCCGGCGAAGGTTTCGTGCAGGAAGGCACTCAATTCGGCCATGGCCTGCTGGCAGCCGGTGCTCACCCGCCGAACTTTTCTCCCCAGGATGAAGATCGGCCAGAAGGCCACCGGCAGAATAAAAAAAGCAAAGATCGCCATGCGCCAGTTCTGATAGAAAATGACTGCCGTCAGGCCGACAATGGTGGCGGCGTCACGCAGGGAACCGGTAACGGCGGTGGATACCATCGATTTGAGAATATTGACATCATTGGTAATGCGCGACATGAGGGTGCCGGTGCGCTCTTTTTGAAAAAAGGCCAGCGGCAGATCCTGAATCCGGTCGTAGAGCTGGTTGCGCAACCGGCGAATGATGTCTTCGCCGACAAAATTCATGAAATATTCCTGGCCGTACCGACCCAATCCGTTGACCAGAAAAACGGCAATCACCAACAGGGGCAGCACCACCAGGCCAGTGGTATCATTGTTAACGAAGATGTCGTCGATCACCGGTTTGATCATATACCCCATCGCGGTGGTGGCGCCTGATATCATCAAGCTGGAGCCTGCGGCCAGAACCAGGCGTGCGCTGTTTTTCTTGATCAGCGACAAGATCCGCCGGTGCCGGTCCCTCAATTCGATTGTTAAGAAATGTTTCACCGTTGTTTCCCTTTTTGCGCTGTGATCATTTATCATGCGCTAATCCAATGTGCCCGGTATTTAACCCATGGGGTCTCTTTTGTAAACGATGCGGTTGAAAGCGGTCTCGTTGACCTTCAACGTGGCAGAAAATAAGAATCGGCATCCTGGATAGCCATTGCCAAGACTAAACCGGCGTTATATAAAAGCTTGAAGCTCATAGGTGGAAGCTGACCGCTCACCTTTCAGCTTCGAGCTTTCATCTTTGAGCCTTGCGCTTTCAACTTTCAGCTTTGGAAACACAATCATGCCCTATCAAGAGATTGACATTTCTGCAATCAAGACCTACCCGGCCTCGGAGCGGGCCTCGAAGGTAACGACGGCGCTTGAAGGCAGCCCCCTGCGGCGTGGCATGCGCATGTCAGCGTTTTTAGAGAGTCTGCCTGCCGTCTTGAAAGCGGATGAATTCAAGGCCCTTGCCCGAGCCGTCGTGGGTGCCGTGCGCTTGGGAAAACCGATACTGGTCATGTTTGGTGGCCATGTCATCAAAACCGGCTGCGCACCCGTGCTTGCCGGCCTGGCTGCCGACGGCTTCATCACCCATCTGGCCTCCAATGGCGCGGCTGCCATTCACGATACGGAACTGGCCCGGTTGGGCCACACGTCAGAGGATGTGGCCGCGCAGTTGGAAGACGGCTCCTTCGGCATGGCGTCGGACACGGCCCTTTTGGTCAACCAGGCGGCCAAACGGGCTGCCGACGGCCAGGAAGGGTTTGGTGAGGCGGTGGGAGCGATGCTGCTCGAAGAGAACGCACCGTACGTCCAGCGCGCCTTGATTGCCCGCGCCCATCACTTGAAGATTCCCTACACCCTTCACGTGGCCGTGGGTACCGACATCGTCCACCAGCACCCGACGGCCAGCGGCGCTGCCATCGGCGAGGCCTCGCTGAGGGATTTCCGCATTTTTGCATCGACGGTCGCCAAGTTGGGTGGCGGCGGTGTGGTCGTCAACCTGGGCAGCGCGGTCATTATGCCGGAGGTCTTTTTAAAGGCCCTGGCCGTGGCCCGCAACCTGGGATATCCGGTCAAGAATTTTACCACGGCCAATTTTGACATGATTCAGCACTACCGTCCCCGTGTCAATGTGGTCCAGCGGCCTGTGCTCGCCGGTGGCCGCGGTTTTTCCATTACCGGTCACCACGAAATCATGATTCCCCTGCTTGCCGCGGCGATTTATGAATACGCGGAAACCATTACAAAATAGCTGCAAATCATGCGTGTGTATGGTATTAAATTTCATCTTTCGGTATCTTTGGGATCGGTAACCCCCATTGATCGCCGTTTTTGAGGAGCGTGAGTAAACCATGCTGAACATCATGATCGACGCGCATGTCCAATGCCTGCAAAACCTGAAAACCATCCAACCGGCCTTGAATATGGTGGGTGATATGCTTTTGCGGTGCCTGCTCGGCGGCCGTAAGATAATGATCTGCGGCAACGGCGGAAGCGCCAGTGACGCCCAGCACTTTGCCGCCGAGATCGTGGGCCGGTTCGAGAAAGAACGGCGCGCCTATCCGGCCATGGCACTGTCTACGGATACGTCTATTCTCACTGCCGTGGGTAATGACTACGGTTACGATGAAGTGTTTGCACGTCAGGTGGAAGGCCTCGGCCGGCCGGGTGACGTGCTGCTGGGCATTTCCACTTCCGGCGGCTCGGAAAACGTGATCCGGGCCGTCAAGCAGGGCAAATCCATGGGCATGCAGACTGTGGGGCTGTTGGGAAAGGATGGCGGCGCCCTTAAACGCATGGTGGATCAGCCGATCGTGGTGGAGAGCGACACCACGGCCCGCATTCAGGAGACGCATATCTTTATTCTGCACTATTGGGCCTGGCAGATAGAAAGCGGTCTGCCCCAACTCCCCGGAGATCATGTGTGAGCGCCATTTCCTCCTATAACCATCTGGCCGGTCAACTGGCCCGCGCCACGGTCCTCGTGGTCGGAGATCTGATGCTGGACTGCTATTACTGGGGCGATGTCCGCCGGATTTCTCCGGAAGCGCCGGTGCCGGTGGTCAAGGTAAACGTCAACCAGAAAACCTTTCGACTGGGTGGTGCGGGGAATGTCGCCGCCAATCTCTCCGGTTTGGGATGCACGGCTGCCGTAATCGGGCTGATCGGACAGGATGCGGCATCGATCCAGCTAAAAGACCTGCTGGCCGCCTCTACCATACGGGATCATTGCCTGGTCGATGCCAATCGCCCCACGACCACCAAAACACGGATCATGGCCAGCAAGCAGCAGGTGGTTCGGCTTGATGAAGAGGACGGCAGCGGCATCGGCGCCCAGACGGCAGACCGAATGCTCAAGGCGGTCGAAGCGATGCTGCCTTCCCTTGATGCTCTGATTCTGTCCGACTATGGCAAGGGCATGTTTGATTCGATTGAATTCACCCAGGCGATCATCCAGTCCTGCCGGCGGATGGATGTTCCCGTCTTCATCGACCCCAAGGGCAGGGATTGGAATCGCTATGCCGGTGCCACCTGCGTCACCCCCAACACAGCGGAACTGGAGCTGGCCACCGGCAGCGAAGTCAATGGGGAAAACGATTTGATCCCGATCGCCCGGGATCTTCGACGGCGGTTGACCCTGGACTGGCTGCTGGTCACCCGGGGGCCCAGGGGGATGGCCCTGTTCGGTGAGGATGCATCACCGGTGATGATTGCCGCCCGGGCCAGGGAAGTGTTCGACGTATCCGGTGCCGGGGACACGGTGATCGCCACCCTGGCGGCTTGCGCAGCCACAGGCTTGCCCCTTGTCGAAGCGGCATCCGTGGCTAACACAGCTGCCGGCATTGTCGTGGGGAAACTGGGTACGTGGGCGGTGCGCTGGTCCGAGCTGGCGGACGCGCTGATGGTTGAAACGGAAAAGAAGCCGGCGTCGACGCTGTGGAAAGTGGCCGACGTCGAGGAGGCTTCGGCACGGCTCTCCCGGTGGCGGCAGGCGGAGCAGCGCATTGTCTTTACCAACGGCTGTTTCGATCTGTTGCATCCCGGCCATGTCAGCCTGCTTCACCAGGCCCGGCATCTGGGGGACCGGCTGATTGTGGGATTGAATACGGACGCATCCATCAGGCGGCTCAAAGGGGAGCAGCGCCCCATACTCCCAGGAAAAGACCGGGCGGCCATCCTCAGTGCGCTCGAGGACGTCGACATGGTGGTTTTTTTCGATGAAGACACCCCATTGAACCTCATCGGCCAACTCAAGCCGGACATCCTGGTCAAAGGTGCGGATTATCGGGTTGCGGACGTGGTCGGCAAATCGATCGTCGAGTCCTATGGCGGCCAGGTCCGCCTGGTAGATATCCTCGAGGGCCACAGTACCACCGCCATTGCAAACAAATTGTCCGGCAATGGTTAAATAAAAAAAGGAGATCGTCATGGCCATCAACCAGGAACTGCTTGACATCCTTGCCTGCCCCCAATGTAAAGGGGACATCCGCCTCAACGACGCACAAGACGGTCTGATCTGTGAAGCGTGCCGGCTGATTTACGAAATTCGGGATGACATCCCCATCATGCTGATCGAAGAGGCCAAGCCGTTTAACTCATGAGTCTGCCCCAGCCCCCCTCGCCAGCCAAACTGATTGTGGGTTTTTTCGTCAAGGACAAGGCCCTTGCCACGGGTGTTGCCAAAGAATTGCAGGACCGGTTGGGCCCTGTTGACATGATCAGTGGGTGGTTTGATTTTGATTTCACGACTTATTATAGAAAGGAGATGGGCGCTCCGCTTAGTCGCCGGTTGGTCGTTTTTAAAACGCTTGTCGAACAGACCGAACTGGCCGCCATCAAGCGGATGACCAATGCGTTGGAACAAACATACAAGCGGCAGGGGCAGCGCAGGATCAATATCGATCCGGGATATCTGCTGCCCGAACGGTTCGTTCTGGCCACCGGAAAGAACTTTACCCATCGCATTTACATTGGCCAGGGCATCTATGCGGACCTGACGCTGATCTTTCAGAAAGGGGCCTTTCGCACGCTGCCGTGGACCTACCCCGACTATGCCGACAAGCACCTGATTGACTTTCTAACCCTGGTCCGGAAAAAATATATGTTGGATTTAAAACAAAGGCAGAAACCATGATCAAGAGCATGACCGCCTATGCCCGGGCGGAAAATCAGACCGCTTCCTACACGGTTCGTGTGGAGGTGCGTTCATTCAATAGCCGGCATCTGGATGTGGCCTTAAAGCTCACCCATGGTTTCGAATCACTGGAGGAGCGTATAAAAGGCATCATCGCCGAAACCGTGGCCCGTGGACGGGTGGATATTCGGGTGCAGATCCACGATGCGTCGGAGGGGGGTATCGCCTTTGAGGTCAATCTGCCGCGTGCCCGGGCCTATTACGAGGCATTGACCCAACTGAACCAGGCATTGGACCTGACCGGCCAGACCAGTATTGAGACGGTCCTTTCGGCCGGCAGCATGATTCATGCGGTGGAGGTGGAAAAAGACATGGACACCGTGTGGCCGCAATTGGAACCGTGTCTGAGGTCGGCCATGATCGATCTGGATGCCATGCGACGGGTGGAAGGGAACAACATGGCCCGGGACTTCCGGCAGCGTCTGGACGCCATCGAGACCATGCTGGAGGAGATCGGTGACCATGCCGCATTATTGCCGGAAATGGTTCGGCAGCGGCTGAAAGAGCGCATCGAGGCACTGACCCACGGTGTCGTAGAGATCGATCAGACGCGCATTGCCCAGGAGGCGGCCCTGTTGGCCGATCGGAGTGATATCTCCGAAGAAATCGTGCGGGCCAACAGTCACATCCAGCAGTTCAGGGCACTGATGGAAGACGATACACCGGCCGGCAGGCCATTGAATTTTCTGCTCCAGGAGTTCAATCGGGAGTTCAACACCATGGGATCGAAGTCGGGTAAGGCCACCATGTCCCACACTATCGTGGCGGTGAAATCAGAGCTCGAGAAACTGCGCGAGCAGATCCAGAACGTGGAGTAGCCTGAGATTGAGAGGGGAAGGGGAATGGAAAAAAAACTGCTGAACATCGGCTTCGGCAATACGGTCGTGGCCGAACGGGTGGTGTCCATTGTTTCGCCCAGTTCGTCGCCCATGAAGCGGCTGAAAGATGAAGCCCGCAATGAAAGGCGCCTGGTTGACGCCACCCAGGGGCGCCGCACCCGGGCCATTATCATCATGGACAGCAACCACATCGTCCTGTCCGCGATCCAGTTCGAAACCATCTCACAGCGCTTTGAAGACCTGACGATGGATAAGTGATAGATGAAGACCGATAAATTTCATAAAAATAAGATTGACGGGGGCGGACACGGCGGCAGGCTCTTTGTGGTTTCCGCGCCATCGGGGGCCGGCAAAACCACGCTGTGTGAGGCGGCCCGCCGGCACCTTTATGATCTGGTCTATTCGGTCAGTTCGACCACGCGTGCGCCCCGCGACGGGGAGCAGGAGGGCAGGGACTATTTTTTTGTCACCGAAGCGCAGTTCCGCAAGGGAATCGACACCGGGCAATGGGCTGAATGGGCCAGGGTCCATGACAACTATTACGGCACGTCCGCCCGGTTCATCGAGGATCATCTAGATGCCGGTCGGGATGTTCTTATGGATATTGACGTCCAGGGTGCCGCGCAGATCTTGCGACGCTACCCGGATGCGGTTACCATCTTCATCATGGCACCGTCCATGGAAATCCTTCGCCAGCGCATCACCGCCAGAGGACTTGACAGCGGCGCGGTGATCGACAAGCGGATGAAGAACGCCGAAGCCGAAATTGCCTGCCGGGGGATGTACCGGCACGTGGTCGTCAATGATGATCTGGACGCGGCCATCGCCCGATTTGTGTCAATACTAAAAGGCGGGGCCGCTTGACATGGCCGGAATAACCAAAAAACGAAGGCCGGCGGCGGACAGCCGGGAGGTGCTTTACGGATTTCACCCGGTCATGGAGGCATTGACCGCCGGACGGCGAACCATGTATACATTGATGGTGGACCGGACGGCCCTTTCCGACCGTCAGACCCGGGTTGTTGAACTGGCGGAAAAGCGAGGGATTTCCTGTCAGATGCTGACGCCTGAACAGATTCGCGCGGCCTGCAGCAGCGACGAGCACCAGGGTGTTGCCGCCGCCGTGGCCCGCCTGCCTGCCGATTCCATTGAATCGATCGTTTCCGAATCCGCCCGGAAGGATGGCACCTGCCTGCTGGTGCTGCTGGACAGTATTGTGGATCCGAACAATCTGGGCGCCATTGTACGCACGGCGCACTGCGTGGGCGCCGATGCACTCGTGGTTCCCAAAGATCGCGCCGTTGGGGCGACGCCGGCGGTATCCAAAGCCTCCGCCGGTGCCTTGGAACACACGCGGCTGTGCCGGGTGACCAATCTGGTCGGGACCATTCAATGGCTGAAAAAAAAGGGCGTCTGGGTTGCCGGTCTTTCCATGCAAGCGGATCAGACTGTTTTTCAGGCCGACCTGAAAGGTCCCCTGGCCCTGGTGGTGGGGGGAGAGGCAAAGGGCCTCCGTCCACTGGTCCGGCAGCATTGTGATTTCCTGGTCTCGATTCCGCTGAGAGGCCTCGTGGATTCGCTCAATGCATCGGCTGCTGCCGCAGTCGTACTCTACGAAGCCTTCCGACAGCGCGAGCTGGCGGGGTGACGATATAATTTTGAATGATGAATTTTTAATGCTGAATGGTGGATGGAGCCATTATTAAAACGGCAAAAAACCCTTAATTCAAAATTAAAAAATGTAGAATTTATGATTGGGTTTTAACCCAGGAGGAGCGCCTCATGTCAGATGCAGAAAAGATTAAAAAAAACAGTGACGGCAGTCTGAACGTTCCGGACCATCCTGTCATTCCATTCATCGAAGGCGACGGCATCGGGCCTGATATTTGGCGGGCGACCCGGTTGGTCATCGACGCAGCGGTTGAAAAAACCTACGTCGGAAATCGACACATATCCTGGCTGGAGTTGCCCGTTGGGGAAAAGGGGTACGAGAAAACCGGCAACTACCTGCCCCAAGAGGCCCTCGATGCCATTGAATCCAACGTGGTGGCCATCAAAGGGCCGTTGACCACGCCCATTGGCAAGGGGATACGGAGCCTCAATGTGGCCATCCGGCAGAAGTTGGATCTGTATGCCTGCGTTCGCCCGGTGCGTTATATCGAAACGGTTCCCAGCCCCATGAAACACCCGGAAAAGATCAACATGGTGGTGTTCCGCGAAAACACCGAGGATCTTTATGCGGGAATCGAGTGGGCCTCGGGAACCGATGAGGCCAACATGGTGGCTGATTTTTTCAAAACGAAAATGGGGGTCGACCTGCCGCCCGCCGCCGGCATCGGAATCAAGCCCATCAGCCCGGCCAATACCAAACGGCTGGTTGCCAGTGCCATTGTTCACGCACTGGAGAACGGTTTTCCAAGTGTCACGCTTATGCATAAGGGCAATATCATGAAGTTCACCGAAGGTGCCTTTGCCCGGTGGGGCTACGAAGTGGCCAAGGAGCGCTTTGCCGACCGGACGATCACCGAGGCGGAATGCTATGACAAGTATGACGGAAAGGCACCCGAAGGAAAGGTGGTGGTCAAGGACCGGATTGCGGACATGCTGTTTCAGCAGGTGCTTTTGCGACCCGATGAATACAGCGTCATCGCCACGCCCAACCTTAATGGCGACTATATATCCGATGCCCTGGCCGCCCAGGTGGGCGGGCTGGGTATGGCGCCGGGGGCCAATATCGGCGACGTCTGCGCCGTGTTCGAAGCCACCCACGGCACCGCCCCGAAATATACCGGGCTGGATAAGGTGAATCCCGGCTCCCTGATTCTGTCCGGCGCCATGATGCTCGATTACATGGGGTGGAAAGAAGCAGGTACCGCTGTTCGCGACGCCGTTCAGGCGGCCATCAAGGCCCGCCGGGTGACCTACGATTTGGCGCGGCAGATCGCGGGCGCTCAGGAAGTGAAATGCTCTGAGTTTGCCGCGGCTATCGTCGCACAGATCAAATAGAGCATCGGCATGCTGAGCCGAACGATGTTGCCTGGGGTGCTTCAGCGGCTGTTGCACGGCATGGGTGATGCCCTTTTTCCGGCAAAATGCCTGGGTTGTGGCCGGCTTTTTCAGCATGACCGTGAAACGCCGCCAACGGCTAATCCAATTGGTTTTTCCGCTGCAATAACCCCTCATTTTTGTCTGCGTTGCCGAGACCGGTGGACAGCGGTGGCTTCCCCGTTGTGTTCCCGGTGCGGACTGGTATTTAGCAGTCGCGAGGGGGAGGATCACCTTTGCGGCCGATGCCTGGACCGACCCGGTGCCTTCACCCGGGCCCGTGCCGCCGGTATCTATGATAACACCCTGAAAGCAGCAATCCATGCGTTGAAGTTCAAGGACATGGTGAGCCTGGCCAATCCGTTGGGAAGTGTGCTTTTCGATACCTTCCGGCATTATTGGACGGTCGGCGAGATCGATGTGGTGGCACCGGTTCCCCTTCACCGGCAACGATTCCGCCAGCGGGGATTCAACCAAGTCTACCTGCTGGTGAGACGGTGGGCGCTGCCCGAAGAGACCGTCATCATTCGTGACCTGCTGGTGCGCACCCGGGCTACGGCCCCTCAGACCGGATTGGACCGTCAGCAGCGGCGGATCAACATCCGGAATGCATTCAGCGTGAATCGTCGTTGTCAGACCGCAGGCAAACGGGTGCTGCTGGTGGATGACGTGTTGACCACGGGTGCTACGGTCGACGCCTGTTCCAATGCCCTGATGCGTGACGGAGCCGAACGGGTGGATGTGCTGACGTTGGCCCGGGCGCTGTAGAATTTTTCTTAAAACGGACTTTTGATCCAATATCTGCGTTGGTACCGCGTTCCAAATCCTTGACATACTGGAGTATGCCTGCGGTTTGAAACCCGATCCCGCCTTGATCTTGAACCCAAATCCTCATTTTAAGATACATTCTAAGGGCTAATGGTAAATAGCAATACGTGTCAAGCATGAGGTAAATCGTTGTTGCTGTTAAAGGAAAAGGACAATTATCTGTTTCAATTCCTGCCGCTTTTGCGTATCCCGGGACTGGTCCATGTTGTTGTGAGCCGAATGGGGGATGGCAGCCGGCCGCCCTTTGACGGAATGAACCTGGGCCATGGGGTGGGTGACAACCCGGCGGCAGTCACGGCCAACCGGAAACGGTTGCGGAAAATGACCGGTGGCGGCATTCACGTTTACACCCGTCAGAATCACGGCACATCCATCCGGACCATCACCCGGGCGGCAGTTAACCGCGGAGAGGCGATTCAAACCGCACCGGTGTCGGCCGATGCGCTGATTTCAGATGTGCCGGGTATCCGGCTGTTGATCCAAACGGCGGACTGCCAGGCGGTGATGCTTGTCGATCCGAAAAAACGCGTGGTGGCCAACATCCACTGTGGCTGGCGGGGCAGTGTGGCCGACATCATCGGCCACACCGTCTTGCGGATGGTTGCCGAATTCGGTTGCGATCCAGGGCAGATGACCGCTGCCATCGGTCCGTCCCTGGGTCCCTGCTGTGCCGAGTTTGTCAACTATAAAAAGGAGATCCCGCGACAATTCTGGCCCTTTCGTGTAGGTGCCCACCATTTTGATTTCTGGCGCATCAGCCGGTATCAGCTGACCGCGGCCGGCCTGGTGGAAGGCAATGTACATAGTCCCGGCATATGCACCCGGTGCAATCCCCACCTTTTTTTTTCATACCGGTCGTCGCGGGAAACCGGTCGTTTTGCCGCCCTGATCGGGTTAGACATGGATTCATAAGCAGCCCGATATCAAGGGTTGCGAATCCCGAGGAATGAGGTGTACATAAAGTACTCCGCAGTGACGAGGGATGAAGCCTAACGCAGATATCGGGCTGGTTATGAATCCGGCAGTCGGAGAAGGAATGATCGAACAAGACACCATCGTATTGAGGAACCAGCCGGCAGCACCGGGCTATTACCGCATGGGGCTGTCCTGCGCCGCCGGTTTCGATACCGCTAAACCCGGCCAGTTCATCATGGTCCGCATCGGCACTGGAGCCACACCCCTGTTGCGCCGCCCCTTTTCCCTACTGGGCCTGATCCGGGACGCGGATCGTGTGACGGGGGTAGAAATCTTGTATAAAGTGGTGGGAAAGGGAACCGAACGCTTGTCCCGATGCCGGAACGGTGACCGATTATCCATCATCGGGCCGCTGGGAAACGCTTTTCTGGTGCCCGACAACTGCCGGCAACTGATCCTCGTGGCCGGCGGGGTCGGTGTGCCCCCCATCCGCTTTCTGGCCCAGTCGATGCTCGAGCGGGAGGGCAGTCTCAATCGGTGCGTGGTATTCGTCGGCGGCCGGACCAAGGACGACCTGGTCTGCATCACCGAATTCGATCTTCCTGGTTTTTTACTGGACGTGTCTACCGATGACGGCAGTCAGGGGAATCAGGGGATGGTGACCCGCAGCCTGGAGAAGGCCCTGGATGCCGGTCCGGTGGATCTCATCTGCGCCTGTGGCCCGCCTGGGATGCTCAAGGCGGTTTCCGCCATTGCCGCCAAACGCGGCATCCCCTGTCAGGTTTCCATCGAGGCCATGATGGCCTGTGGGATGGGCGCCTGCCTGGGATGTGCCGTGAAAGTGCGGGACGACAACGCACGCTACCGGCACGTCTGTGTGGACGGCCCGGTTTTCGAGGCCCACCGGCTCGCGTGGTGATGGTTTTCGGCGCTTGGGATCCACTTTGAGATTGACTTGAATCCCGGGCTGTGTTAGACGCAAACATTCCGATCAAGGCCTGATCTGACGCCACTCTGCGGTCGGAGAAGGGTCGAATCCCATGAAAAAAGAATCGCGAACGTGGATACGAGACCTGGCTTATTATTCGAGCCTTGGTTTCTCGGTGTCACTCTCCATTTTTATCGGACTTGGGATCGGGGTGTACCTGGACAAACGTTTTGACACGACACCGTGGTTGACGCTTGTCTTCTTGGGGTTCGGCATCGCCGCCGGATACCGAAACATCGGTCTGGCAATCAAAAAAAGCCGGAAACTGTGACCCGTAGCAGTGAAAAATTGCTAATAGTGAATATTCAACAGCGCATACTCACTTTCGTTACGCGATCCAACTGGGTGCTTCTGGCTGCGGTCAGCCTACTGGGACTGCTGGCGGCAAGCCCGGCATTCGCCCGGGGCATCATTTTCGGCGGACTCATCGTCACGATCAACTTTCACCTGCTGGCCCATACCCTGAACAAGGCCCTTCGCCCAAAGCGGCTGACTTCTCCCAACGTGGTCCTGATCAAATACTACATTCGATTCATCATCAGCGGCGTGGTTATCTTTTTCCTCATCAGCCAGCAGGTGGTGAACCCCATCGGTCTGTTCATCGGTCTTTCCGTCGTGGTTGCCAGCATCACCTTGGCCACCATGGTTGAGTTAAAAAAACTATTTTTCAAGGAGGCGGTCTAAGGATGGAGCATCCCTATCTATTTTTCGTGAAGATTTTTGAAGCGATCGGGCTGGGGCATTTCGCCCACACATACCCCCATGTGGTCTACTCCTGGGTTCTCATGGCGATCCTGATCATTTCCGGTGCCCTGGCAACCAAAACCATTTCCATGATACCGGGAAAAGCTCAGAATCTGTTTGAAGTGATCGTCTCGGGCATCGAAGAGTTCATGGTGGAAACGGCCGGTGAAGAGGCACGATGGCTCTTTCCCCTGGCGGCCACGCTTTTCCTCTATATCTTTATCGGAAACCTGATCGGGATCATTCCCGGGTTCCTTCCGCCCACTGCCAACCTCAACACCACGGGGTCCTGCGCCCTCGTTGTGGTGGTGTTCACTCACGTCATCGGCATCAAGTACCATGGCGTGGGCTACATCAAACATTTTATGGGTCCGGTCTGGTGGATGGCGCCGCTGATTTTTATCATCGAGATCATCGGACATCTGGCACGAATCCTGTCACTCTCTTTCCGTCTATTCGGAAACATGATGGGCCACGAGATTGTTCTGGCCATTCTCTTCGGTCTGGCCGGTGCTTTCTTTGCTCCGCTGCCGATCATGGCCCTGGGGATCTTCGTAGCCTTCGTTCAGGGATTCGTTTTCTTTCTCCTGTCCGTGATTTACTTCTCCGGGGCCATGGAACACGCCCATTGATGGGGAAGCGTTAACGGGTAGCCCGTCGATTCGCTGGTGCGGATCAAGCCAATATCGGCGAATCGGCTAGATTTCAATCGGTTTGGGGTAACTGGAAGAAGCCCTAATTATCAATCTTTTAAAGGAGGTAGTGTAGGATATGGAAGCTCAAGCATTGCAGTTCTTCATCGCGTGTGTGACAGCAGCTGGTTTTGGTATTGCAGTGGCCGCCTTTGGTTGCGGTATCGGACAGGGCATGGGCCTCAAGTCCGCCGTTGAAGGTATCGCCCGGAATCCCGAATCTTCCGGTAAGGTCACCGTAACCATGCTGATCGGTCTGGCCATGATCGAGTCTCTGTGTATTTACGCACTCGTCGTGTCCCTGATTCTGATCTACGCACATCCCCAGGCAGGCGCAATCGCCGCGCTGTTCGCAAAATAAGTCCGTACCTGCCAGAGCAAAACATGAAAAGGGCCGCTGCTTGATTGCCGCGGCCCTTTTTACGCTTGGGTTCAGGGTTCAGCGGACCGGGTAATGCTGAACTCAGAACCCGGAACGCAGAACCTTTTTAAGATATCGGCCCGTGTGGGATTCTTTCACCTCACAGATGGTTTCCGGTGCGCCTGCCGCCACCACAACCCCGCCCGCCTCGCCGCCTTCGGGTCCTAAATCGATGACATAATCGGCGGTTTTGATCACATCCAGATTGTGCTCGATGACCACCACCGTGTTGCCCGCATCCACCAGACGGTTCAACACCCCCAGCAGTTTGCGGATGTCGTCGGGATGCAGTCCAGTGGTGGGTTCGTCCAGAATATAAAGGGTCTTGCCTGTGTCCCGCTTGCTCAGTTCCCGTGCCAGTTTGATCCGTTGGGCTTCACCTCCGGAGAGTGTCGTGGCGGACTGGCCGATGGGGACATAGCCGAGTCCGACATCCACCAGTGTTTGAAGCTTTGATCGAATGGCACCGATGTTTTGAAACATGGTCAGGCACTGGTCGACGGTCATGTCCAGCACCTCCGCAATATTCTTGCCTTTATAGCGGATTTCCAGGGTCTCGCGGTTGTATCGTCTGCCCTTGCAGATATCGCAGGGAACATAGATGTCGGGTAGAAAATGCATCTCGATGCGGATGATACCGTCCCCTTCGCAGGCTTCGCAACGACCGCCGCGAATGTTGAAGCTGAACCGACCGGGTTTGTAGCCCCGCATTCTTGCTTCCGGGGTTCGGCTGAAAAGATCCCTGATCGGGGTAAACAGGCCGGTATAGGTGCCTGGATTGGATCGGGGAGTCTTGCCGATGGCGGATTGGTCGATGTCGATGACCTTGTTGATCCTCTCCAGACCGATGATCCGTTCATAGTGGCCGGCCAGCAGGTTGAGCTGTTGAAGGCTGCGGATGGCTGCCCGGTAAAGGGTCTCCAGCACCAGGGTGGATTTTCCCGAACCGGAGACGCCGGTGACGCAGGTGAACACACCGGTGGGGAAAGATACGTCGATATTTTTTAGGTTGTTCTGAGTTGCCCCGACAATACGGATTTCGCCCTGGCCGGCGGGCCGTCGCTTGGCCGGCACATCGATTTGCAGTCTGCCGGAAAGATATTTGCCCGTCAGGGACCGGTCGTCTTTCAGCATCAAGGCCGGTGTGCCTTGAAAGACCACATGGCCACCGTCGATGCCCGCACCAGGCCCCATGTCGACGACGTGGTCTGCGGCCAGGATCGTATCTTCGTCATGCTCAACCACCAGCACGGAATTTCCCATGTCTCGCATATTCATCAGCGTGCCCAGCAGACGTTCGTTGTCCCGTTGATGCAGACCGATACTGGGCTCGTCCAACACATAGAGCACGCCCGTCAATTTGGCGCCGATCTGGGTGGCCAGGCGGATCCGCTGGCTCTCTCCTCCGGACAAGGTGTGGGCCGGTCGGTCTAAGGTTAGATAGGAGAGGCCCACATCATTCAGAAAGGCCAGGCGCGCGGAAATCTCCTTGATGATTTTTTCGGAAATCAGGCCGCGTTTGCCATCGGGCCGGAAGTCGTTGAAAAACGTCTGCAGATCGGTGATGGATCGAGCGGTCATATCGCCGACTGACTCTCCATTAATCATTATATATCGACTCTCTCTGCGCAACCGAGAACCCTTACAATGGGTGCAGGGTGTTTCGGCCATGTAGTCGCTCAGGGTGTTTTTTTCAGCAGACGATACCGCTTCGGCATACTGCTGCTGTAAATTCGGGATAATCCCTTTAAATGGTTTTAATTCTTTTTTTATGCGACCGTTTTCATGGGTGGTAAAGAGGATCTGCTGGTCCCCCGAACCATACATGAGCACCGTTCTGAACGCCTCAGGAAGGTCCCGGTAGGCGGTGTAGATATCCACGCCGTAAAAGGTGGTGAGATCTTCCAGAAACTCCCCAAAGGCTACCGAACGGCGATGGGCCCAGACGGAGAGCGCTCCTTCTCTTATGGAGAGTTCGGGGTTGGGGACGACCTGCAGGGGCGAAAAGCGCTTAATCGTGCCCAACCCATCACAATGCGGGCAGGCGCCGTGGGGAGAGTTGAAAGAAAAACTGGCCGGCGACAGTTCCGGATAGCTGACGCCACAGCGTTTGCAGGCTGCGTTTTCACTAAAGTGCAGTGCTTCTTTGACCTCCTCCATGCGATTGCCGACAAATGCTACCTCCACCTGTCCGTCGGATCGAGCAATGGCCAGTTCCATCGAGTCCGCCAGGCGGTTGCGGATGCCTGGGTTGAGAATCAGCCGGTCAACCACCACATCAATAATTGGGGAAAGGGTGTCTGAAAGATCGACAGCCGTGTCCAGCGCTTGAATCTTCCCATCGATGCGGACCCGTGCGAATCCATCTTTTCTCAATCGTTTTAACAAGTCTTCGAAACCGCCCACCGGCTCTTTGGCAAGCGGTGCGAGAACCATGAGCCGGGAACCCTCGGGCCGTCTCATGACCGCTTCTACCATCTCGTCGATTGTCTGGGCAAGGATAGGCTGGCCGCACTGGTAACAGTGGGCGATTCCCGCCCTGGCATAGAGCAGCCGGATAAAATCATAAATTTCGGTTACTGTGCCCACCGTCGAGCGGGGGTTGTGAATGGCGGTTTTCTGCTCGATGGCGATGGCCGGAGAGAGACCCTCGATCAGATCCACATCGGGTTTTTCCAGACGCTCCAGGAACTGCCGGGCATAGGTGGAAAGCGATTCCACATAGCGTCGCTGGCCTTCCGCATACAGGGTGTCGAAGGCCAAGGTGGATTTGCCGGAGCCGGACAGGCCGGTGATCACCACCAGTTGGTTGCGGGGTAGACGCAGGCTGATGTTTTTCAGGTTGTGCTGCCTGGCCCCTTCAATGGTAATTGCGTTTATGGTCGTCACGGATTCGGTTGGGTTGATGGTTCGCGGTTCAAAAATTCAGTTATCATACTTAGCCGATCCGGGTTTGTAAATTCATTTCCATTATCTCGACATCTGACCCGTTTGCGGCCCAATCTATACCTGATGTCGGTCATGGTCGCGATTAACAAAGGGCGATCCCTGCATGTATGGGAACACGGTTATCAGTCGGATCGCTGATGATTGATTCCATCCTGTCAATTTTGAATCGAAATAAAGATATAAAAACGTAAATAAAAGGAAAACAGAATAAAACGATGAAAATCAGAGTTTACCCGATTGTTTACACAATGTTGATAACTCCCGATCTGCTTAAAATATTTATGGAAAAATCACGGGTTTGAAAAACCTTGTATTTCGAAGCAGTTGCTTGGTAAAAACATGGTAACTTATATAAATAATTATAATAAAAAATCTTTATGCGCAGCGTGATAGCAATATGATTAACCGACCGTCTTTGACGTTGACTTGGAACATCCTATTTTGTAAATAACTCGCCAGTCGTCGGATCTTGCGACTGCCTTTCTGAAAACCGCAGATAATTAACCAATAGCTCCATATTTTAAACCTATAGTCGGCTGTTTCATCAAAGCGTGCAGTCAATTGTAAATGCTGATGAAGGGAATTTATTTTCTAAATGGACCATATCTGGACGTCAGTGAAATCTCTGCTTAAGGAAAAAATTCCTGGCCACAGCTACCGAATGTGGATTGAACCCATCGCATTCAGCGAAAATGAAAACGGCGCCATGGTGCTGGCCTGCCCCAATCTTTTTTCAAAAAAGCGAATATCCGACAATTATGGTCAAATGATCGAAGATGCCGTTTCTATAGCGGCGGGCATGGCCTTCAAGGTCCGCCTGACCGTCGCTTCCAGCCAAGCCACAGAACACAAAGAGATAAAACAGGACCGGCAGATGAAACTGCCGGACATCGATTTGCCGACCAATGGTGGCCGCCTGCTCAGAAAAGACTATACATTCGATCAGTTCGTCGTCGGCAAGAACAGTGATTTTGCCTACTCTGCCGCTCTGTCACTGGCAGCGCGCAACCTGGGAAACCAGAATGCCCTTTATCTGCATTCGAAAACCGGTCTTGGAAAAAGCCACCTCTCCCAGGCGGTGGGGCACCACATTTTTAAGACATTTCCCACTGAGAGGGTCTATTATATCACGGCTGAAGACTTCATGAATGAGATGACCGATTCCTATCGCAGCAGCAGTATCCATCGATTCAAGGAAAAGTACCGCCAGAACTGCGACGTCCTGCTGCTGGAGGACGTTCACTTTTTGAGCGGAAAAAGCGGGACTCAGGAGGAACTGTCCAATACGCTGGAGTCATTGATGAATGCCAATAAAAAAATCATATACTCCAGCAACTACCTGCCGTCGGATATTCCCAAACTGAATGACAAACTCAAATCGCGGCTCTCCTGCGGCCTGATTTCGAAAATCGATGCGCCTGACTACAAGACCCGTCTCCGAATACTCAAACAGACGGCTTTATCCAGTGGGTACGACATTCCCGAAGCGGTCCTGCAATATTTGGCAGCCGAACTAACCGATGATGTGCGGCAGTTGAAAAGTGGATTTATCGGTGTCGCCGCCAAGGCATCGCTGCTCGGATCGGATGTGGATTTAGCGCTTGCCCGCAGCGTCGTAAAAAACATCGTAACCTCACGAGAGGGTATCACTCTGGATTCTATCAAGCGGTTGGTCTGTAAGTATTACAATGTCAGCATTGCGGACCTCACTTCCCCCTCCCGGCGGCAATCCATCGTCCGGCCGCGGCAGGTTGCCATGTACCTCTCCCGGCAGTACACCGACCATTCTCTTCAAACCATCGGCAAGAGTTTCAACCGATATCATGCAACGACCCTGCATGCCCTGAAGGCTGTGGAAAAGGGCGTCAAGGAAAAAGGTCCCTTTCAGAAACACGTCGAGTTTTTGTCCGAGCGGTTGGAAAAAGGAAAGATCTGATTCGATCCGTTGGGATTGTTGAACCCTGGGAAGATATTCCCCGAGTCGATCGCGTAGGCGGGGGGGAGCCACGAAAGGTCCCCTGTGGCAACCGGGTGGGCGCGGTATTTAATTGGCTTTTATAACCATGCTGCTGGCTGAAACCAGCTCTTCCAACATCTCAAACCGCTCATTCTGATCGTTCTCAATGGCGCAGCGCAGGTTCAGGGCACACCGTTGGCGACATATCGGATCGTTTCTCCGATATCTGCCGAAACAGCCCAAGTACTGATCAAACGAAAGTTCCATTTTCTGCTCTGATGGTGTCTGCAAATCCGGTTACTCCAGTAAGTTGAGAAGTTCATCATGGATGAGGCCGTTGGTGCTTACAATTTCATCCTTGTCGATGGCGTAGGGGGCACCCGAAAAAACCGTAGTTCGGGCACCGGCTTCTGCGGCCACTAAAAAACCGGCGGCGGTATCCCAGGGTTTGAGATGCTGTTCCCAGAAGCCGTCAAAGCGACCGCTGGCCACATAGCATAAATCCAGGGCTGCCGATCCCAGTCGACGGACCCCTTGTGTTGCCGTCAGGCAACTGCCAAAACGCCCCATCAATGGCTCGAATATGGTCTGGTGATCGTAGGGGAAACCGGTGACCAGCAGGCTGTCGGCAAGTGTGGGGGTGTTGGATACGAAAATGGGTGTTCCGTTGAGTTGGGCCCCCTGGTCCTTGACCCCCACGAACAGTTCGCCCAAAAGGGGGGCCAGGACGAATCCGGCCAAGATGCGGTCATCGACCGCAAAGGCGATGGAGACACAGAACAGCTGCAGGTTGTGGGCAAAATTGGTCGTACCATCCAACGGATCAATGATCCATCTGCCACCGCTGCCCGCATGTGTCCCGCTCTCTTCTGCTAAAATAGCGTGGTCGGGAAAAGCCTTGGCGATGGTGTCGATGATTGTCGCTTCGGATCGGATGTCAGCTTCGGAGACCAGATCGATAGCCCCTTTCTTACGGACTGATCGAAGTTTGCCGAAATGCTCCCGCAGAACCTTGCCGCCGTTGCAGGCAGCAGCGATCCCCACACGTTTGATCCGTTCTATATCCATAAGAGAAAATATCTACAAATATTTGGCACAGCCTGTCAACTCAATTATCGGGATAACGCTAACCTTTCAATATACAATAATATTTCCGTTCTCTGCCGGTTTAAGCGGTGTTCCCATGCAGGTGTTCCACGGCAGCTTCCATTTTTTCCGACAGGGGCTTGAGCGTCGACCGGTTTAATGCACTGACCGCGATGCCATCCAGCCGCCGGATCAGGCCTTTACGGATTTCCGGATTCACCCGATCCACTTTATTAAGTACCCGGATCATGGGGATGCTGCACAGATTTAGCTCGTCGAGGATCGTTTCAACAGAACGGATCTGGTCCGGGTGGCGTGGATTGCTGATGTCGATGATGTGCAGCAGCAGATCGGCATTTTCCAGCTCTTCCAGGGTGGCCCGGAAAGCAGCCATCAACTCCTTGGGCAGATCCCGGATAAATCCCACGGTATCGGTAATGATTACCTCGATGTCCCTGGGAAACCGAAGTCGCCGGCTGGACGGGTCGAGGGTGGCGAACAGCTTGTTTTCAGCCAGCACCCGGCTGTGGGTCAACTGGTTGAGCAGGGTCGATTTTCCCGCATTGGTGTAGCCGATGATGGAGATGATGGGCAGGCCCTTTTTGCTTCGTCGGCTTCGCTGCTGGCTGCGGTTTTTCTGAACGGTGGCGACTGCCTGCTCAAGGCGCCGAATGCGGTCTCTGGCCCGTCTCCGGCTGATTTCGAGCCGGGTTTCCCCCGGGCCGCGCCCACCGATGCCGCCTGTGAGCCGGGACATGGCGGTGTCCTTCGTAACCAGTCGGGGAAGGATATATTTCAACTGGGCCAGCTCCACCTGCAGTTTACCTTCCCGGGTCTGGGCCCGCTGGGCGAAGATATCGAGGATCAATTGCGTCCGGTCGATCACTTTAATTTCCGTGCGGTCGGCGATGGAGCGAATCTGGGATGGATTGAGCTCCTGGTCGAAGATGATCAATGTTGCACCCCGGTGAAGGGCCATGATGGACAGTTCGTCCAGTTTGCCGCTTCCCATGAGAAAACGGGGATTGGCTTTTTTCCGCTGCTGCAGAACCGTGTCGATAATGCTGATATTGGCCGTCCGGGT
Organism: uncultured delta proteobacterium; assembly: GCA_963697405.1. Classification (GTDB taxonomy): domain Bacteria; phylum Desulfobacterota; class Desulfobacteria; order Desulfobacterales; family Desulfosarcinaceae; genus Desulfosarcina. Next base: position 172,983 of record CAVONY010000013.1, read on the forward strand.
CAGTTCCTCCAACTCATCCAGTGAATCGACGGCATCTTTTCGGGGGCCGGTAAAGACGCTGACCAGCAACGCGCGTTCGGCCCCCGCCTGGCCGCCGGTGTCAGGCTTTTTTCGGGCCAATTCGGCTTCGAGCGCCTGGATCAGGCTCAAGCAGTCGATTCCCGGCCGGAAGGGCGGAATCGGATCCATGATCTGGTAGGGGCTCGATTCGTTTGCACCCGGAAGAATATGGGCCCAGTGGATCAATGCCGGTTCACCGGTTCCAGTCATGGTGACCACTGCCATGAGATCTAGTCGGAGGAGAGCCAGGTCGGTCAGGTCGTCCTGGGTGAGGGGCGTTTCGTTCAGATGCGTGTGGAGGCACCGGAGCCCCCGCAGACGGTCCGGTGCCAACCGGTAATCCTTCAGATCCGGGATAACAATGCGGTCCACTTCTCCCATCAAGATTTTAACAACCCTACCGCTGCGGTCGATGAGAAGGCCGATCTGTCGGCTGGTTTCAGCTGAAAGGGCGCAAAGGTCTCGGCACAATTCGTGGGAGACGATGGCCTGGGGGGGGACGCGTCGTCGGCTTAGATTTTCCAACCGCCTGATTTGGCTGGCCTTGAGTCCCAACAGGTTGCCGAAGATCTCTTTCATTCAGTGGCCAGGTTTTCGAATCGCGTGTAAGATTTCAAGAAGGCCAGGGGGGCCATGCCGGTGGGACCGTTTCTCTGTTTCGACAGTATGATTTCCGCCGTGCCCCGGTGGGGACTGTTTTCGTCACGGTTGTAAACTTCATCCCTGTAGATGAATGCCACCAGGTCAGCGTCCTGCTCCAAGGCACCGGATTCCCTCAAGTCTGACAATTGGGGACGTTTGTCGCTTCTCTCCTCCAGTTTCCGGTTGAGCTGGGACAGGGCGATGACAGGTATGTTCAGTTCCTTGGCCAGCATTTTCAGCGACCGGGAGATATCCGATATTTCAAGGTCCCGTCGTTCGATATTGGCGTTGCCCCGCATGAGCTGAAGATAGTCGATGATGATCATGCCCAGGCCTTTGTCCATTTTCATGCGCATGGATTTGGTCCGGATGGACGTGGTCGAAATATCCGGTGAGTCATCGATAAACAGGGGGGCTTCGGTCAGCCGACCGGCTGCGTCTGTGATTCGGTTCCAGTCTTCCTTGTTCAGAAAACCACTGCGGATGCGGGATGAGTCCACCCGGGCCTCGGCGCAGAGCATGCGCAAGGAGAGCTGTTCTTTGGACATTTCAAGTGAGAAGATGGCCACGGGCACTTGGCCTTCGATGGCGGCATTGCGCGCCATATTCAGGGCTAAGGCTGTTTTCCCCATGGCCGGGCGGCCGGCGATAATGATCAAATCGGAGTTTTGAAATCCAGAGGTGAGCGCGTCCAGCTTTGAGAAACCGGTGGTGACGCCGGTGACCAGAGCCCGGTTGCCCTGCCGCTCCTCTAACGCGTCGATGTTGGATTCGATAATCTTGCTGATGGGAAAAAAAGCCTGTTTGGTCTTTCCTTCGGAGAGCTCAAAAATGGCGCTCTGGGCAAATTCGATGACACTTTCGACCTCTCCACGGTCGTCAAAACACCGATTGGAAATGGTGTTGGAACGTTCTATGAGACGCCTTAAGATGGCTTTGTCGTGAATAATCCGCGCGTAATGGTGCGCATTGACCGCCATGGGCACGGCATCCACCAGTCGAGCCAAATAGGCGGCCCCGCCGATTTTTTCCAACTCGTCCTTTTCCCGAAGCATGTTGCTCAAGGTGACCAGATCTACCGGTTCACTCTTGGCATAGAGCGTTTCTATGGCAGCAAAGGTGATCTTGTGGGCAGTTTTGTAGAAATCATCTGCAGACAGGATCTCGAGAATATCGATGAGTGTGCTGTTGTCGATCAGAATGGCACTGAGAATCGATTCTTCGGCCTCGATGCTTTGGGGCGGAAGTCTATGGAGTGCGGGGTCTTTGGGTGCCGGATGTTGGGTGTTAGGCATACAATAACACCTGATTTTACAGTGTGTCGGAGGCTTTTATCTGCAAACAAAAGATTATCAAAAAATAAATTACAAGAAGCAAATAATAAATATATCACAATAGCTATACTACCGGGAGCCTTTTGCCGCCTTGGCTCAAGAACTCCCGGTAATCGGTTATCAATTAGGCTTCCTCGGGGACGACTTCCACGGTGATTTCCGGTTTGATGCCTTGGTATACGCGGATGGGGACCTTGAATGTGCCAATGTTTTTAATCGGTTCATTGAGCAGCACCATCCGTTTTTCCACATCGACATCCTGTTTCTTCAGGGCGACAATGATGTCTCGGATGGTTACGGAACCATAAAGCTTATCCGCTTCGTGGACCTTTGATGCAATGGTCACCATAACGGCCTCAAGACGGTTGGCCATCTCTTGGGCGAACTCTTTTTCTTTTGCAATCTGCAGGTCGAATTTGGCCTTTTCCTGCTCGAGAATTTTGCGTTGCTGCGGGGTGGCCGGAACGGCTTTTCGTTGGGGGAGCAGGTAATTGCGCGCATATCCGTCCGCCACATTGACTTCGCTTCCGATGATGCCCAACGAACTGATGGTTTCCTTCAAAATAACTTTCATGCTTTACCTCCAAAAAAAGGACCGCCTGGAATTCACGAGGGTAGGTCCGGTTCATGCTTGTTGGTGTCAATTTTTCGAAAATTGATCCACATGTCAAATAGCCCGATGCAGATGATTACCAGCAGGAATAGCTGTTGCAAGGCGATCATCATGTACAGGACCACCCGAATGGCCCGTGGCAATTTCTTTTTTTCAAAGAAAAACGAAACGATGGCAATACCCTGGAAGAAATAGATCGTCAGCAGCACCAACAGGCCGTTGACACCGATCAGCCGGATATCTGTTGCGGGCAAAAATAGGATCAGTCCGCAGCCGATGACACCCCAAATCAGCGGTTCGGGAGCCCGCCACTGGTTGAGATGGCCGAAGTCCGGAAAAGAAAGGCCCCGGCGCTCCATAATCGGCCGCGCGGCAATTAAATTTGTCCAAGCCACAAACAGCGTGGACGCGGCGGCCAGTGAGGGCAGAATCCGCACCAGCACGAATTGAATCTGGTCAAGGGAGCCGGAAATGGTATCAATGGTTTCCTGCGGGATGCCAATGCCTTTATATAGGTCGAGAGACAGCGCCAGATTGGTTGCCACGTAAGCCGAAACCAAGGCGTATATCCCTGTGTTAGCGACCATGCTGTAAAGCAGGATACCTGCCAGGCCGGCGCCTAACACAATGCAGCAGGCGGCCACGACGGTCATCTCCACGGACAGCTCTTTTTCGAACATCTCGCTGATGGCAAACCCTAAAAACATGAGCCCTGAAAAAAAGAGGATATCCATCGTTAACCCACCAAAGACAAGGCCCATCACCGCGATGGCCACCAGCGGCACAATCATGCCGTGGCGTCTGCCCAGTTTAGCCCGGTAAAAAAGAATCGGCAGGGGGATGAACATCGAGAAGACAAAGCCCACCACCGGCATAAAGACCGACACGGAAAAGATGACGAGGGTGGCCATTACGCCGGTAGCGATATCTTTCGATACTTCACTTTGAAATGGCAACGGTGCCATCCGCTTCTCCTGGTAATAGGCGTTCTTGTCGTGCCGGCTAAGCTTGACCGACTACAGGTCAAAGTTCCCAACGTAGGGCAGCAGGGCGATGGTCCGTGCGCGCTTAATGGCATGGGTCAGGGCCCGCTGGTGTTTGGCGCAGGCGCCCGAAATTCTCCGAGGGATGATTTTTCCTCGTTCGGTGGTGAAATACTTCAGCGCTCGGGGATCTTTGTAGTCGATTATAAGGCTCTGGTCTGCGCAGAATCGGCAGACTTTGCGCCGGTGGAAAATTCTTCTTTTTTTTCTTCGGGGGCGGGGTTTTGAAACGGCCATGGGTTACTCCTCTTTTTTTTCTTCGATAGGTTCATTGTTTTCGGTTGGTGCTTCAGTTTCAACGGCCACGTCAGCCTTGTCTGCTGCCGCCTTCTCTGCCGTTGCCGCCTTCTCTGCCGTTGCCGCCTTCTCCGCCGCAGCCGCCTGTTCTGCCGCAGCCGCCTGTTCCGCCGTTGCCGCCTGTTCCGCCGCAGCCGCTTTCTCCGCCAGATCAGCTTTGATGGCGTCGAGGTCAGCATTTTCATCCAGCAGGACTGTCATGAACTTCATGACTTTGTCGTCAATTCTGAAGAACCGTTCCATCTCCTGAATCAATGCCCCGTCACCGCAATAATCCAATTTTACATAGTGTCCCCGATTTTTTTTCTTGATATCGTAGGCCAGTTTCTTGGTGCCCCAGTCATCCGTTTCGATCAGAAACCCATTGTATTGGGGAATCAGATCGTTTAGACGCTCGAAGATCGGCGTTTCTGCATCCTTCGAGAGGTCGGGGTCAATAATAACGATCGTTTCGTACCGCTTCATAAAACCTCCTTGTGGCTTTACAGCCCCGGCCAAGGACCGGAGCAAGGATGAGTGATTCCATCGGAATCAACAAAAATTAATACAAATATCATCAACCGAAAAAAACTGTCAAGAGCTTAGTACAACTAACAAGGTTTCCATCGCTGGCGGTGAGTTATTGCGGTGCACCATAAAAAAAGGGGCGGCATTACCGTCCCTTGGAAAAAACGTTGGTGGGCCGTGAAGGAATCGAACCTTCAACCTACTGATTAAGAGTCAGGTGCTCTGCCTAGTTGAGCTAACGGCCCTTTTGGTGTCGCAAAACAAGGGCGTTTAGTAACAGCCACAACGGTGGATGTCAATGCGTTTTTTTGCCGTTCGGGCCAAATAGACGGACCGCTAATCATCCGGCCATCCTTTGACCTTGTTCCGACTGCTTCGTTTTCGATCCCGCTTCCATTCATTTTTGCGTTGACGCGATTTTTTTTTCGGCTGATCTTTATGGGTTGAATCAATGGTCAGGTCCAGATAGTAACTTCCGGGTGTCTTTGGAACTGCCTGCCATATGGGCATTTCCACCTGCTTCGCCTCTGGTCGTTTTTTGGGAAGTGGTGGGCCGCTGAAACTTCCAAGCGGTAGACCATCCGATAGGAACAATCGTTTGCCAAAACGCCATACCGTGGCCCCGTTTTTCCGGGCTTTCTCCGAGTTTACTGTCAGAATTACCGGGGACGGATCGATCCGCCGGCCAAGCCGTTGAGCCATGGCGATATCGCTGGCCAGGATGATCCGATTTCCGGAGGCGGCAGCGAGCAGGCCTTTTTCCAGCAATACGGGGTATGCGCGTTGGCGAACGGCGTAATAGATCAGCTTGGGGAAGGACTCCGGGATCTCCGGTAAAAAGAGACGGGTTCGGTCTGTGGCCCGGATCAGGTTGTTCTCAATCTCAACTGCTGGCGAACCGGTTGAATAGATCACTTCACGAATTTGATTCAATCGCACATGGCGCCAGCCGGATTCTTCACCCAGGGACTTCATCAGGTCTTTGATTTTCACGTAGCCATTTTCGTCGGGAAACAGGCCGAATTCATCAGGCTGCCGGCCAAGAATATATACCAGCAATTTTGAAAGTTTATCTACGGCCTGGCGGTGTTTCATCGGTCGTCGTAAGCGCCTGTTGGAGTTGAACCGCGATAGTGAGCGCATTCCTTGCCGTTTGCGGCGGGGAGGGTTCAAAAAAGCTTAGCTCTCATGGAAAATGGCCGGCCAGCTTTCAGCCCTCCGGTTATCGCCATCTCTCCCCCGTGTCGCTCCGGCTTGACCTGACTGCCCGTGTTTGGTAGTTTCCGCATCCAGCAACCTAAAAGTCAACCCGTTTTATTCTGTTCAATCAGAAAGGATACCTATCCATGAACAAGAAGCGATCCACTGCATTATACAAAAGGGCACAGGAATTGATCCCCGGCGGCGTGAACAGCCCAGTCAGGGCCTGCCGTTCCGTGGGAATGGATCCATTGTTTATCGACCGTGCCGACGGGTGTTGGCTCTTCGATGCCGATGGCAACGCGTATATTGACTATATCGGATCATGGGGCCCGATGATCCTGGGCCACCGGCATCCATCGGTGATCGCTGCCATTTCGTCCGCCCTGGAGAAGGGAACCAGTTTTGGGGCGCCCACCGAACTGGAAATTGAGTTGGCAGAGTTAATCGTCGCTGCCATTCCCTCGGTGGAGATGGTGCGAATGGTTAATTCGGGTACGGAAGCCACCATGAGCGCCATCCGGTTGGCACGCGGTTTCACTGGCCGGGATAAGATTATCAAATTTGACGGCTGCTACCACGGGCATGCCGATTCTCTGCTGGTGGAAGCGGGTTCCGGTGTCGCTACCCTGCAAATTCCCGGCAGTTCCGGAGTCCCCGCCACGTTTGTCGAGCATACCTTATCGCTGCCCTACAATGACATCAATACGGTCAAAAAGGTGATGGCGGAAAAGGGAGACCAGGTTGCCTGCATTATTGTTGAACCGGTGGCTGGCAACATGGGGTTGGTACTGCCGGATGACCAGTTTCTTGAAACCCTTCGTGAAACGACTGAAAAATACGGTGCCTTGCTCATTTTCGATGAGGTGATGACCGGCTTCAGGGTCGCTTTTGGCGGGGCCCAGGAACGTTATGGAATAACCCCGGACCTGTCCTGCTTCGGCAAAATTATCGGCGGCGGTCTGCCGGTGGGTGCATACGGCGGACGCCGTGAAATTATGCAACACATCGCTCCCAGGGGGTCCGTTTATCAAGCCGGCACCCTGTCAGGCAACCCGTTGGCCATGGCCGCAGGCATTGCGACACTTAAACAATTGAAAACGCCCGGCTTTTTCGCAAGCTTGGATGTGCAGGCAGAAAGGTTGATCACCGGGTTGGCATCCCTGGCAGAAAGGGCCCATATTCCTGTTTCCTGCGCTAGATCAGGCGCGATGCTGGGCCTATTTTTTACCGATCAACCGGTGAAAAGTTTTACAGACGCCAAAAAATCCAATCTACAGCGATTTTCATCGTACTACCAAGGTATGCTGGAAAACGGTATTTATCTGGCACCCTCGCAGTTTGAAGCGTTTTTTTTATCCGCTGCCCACGATGACGCGGCCATCCAACAAACCCTCTCTGCTGCTGAAACCGTGTTTGCCCATCTTTAAAAAAGAGCATTAAAGCAAAAACCCTTGCCAGTGGACTACCCGGCAAGGGTTTTTATTCGCTGAGGGTTGTCAGACTCGGATCAAAAAGAATAATTCAAGCGGATCCATGGATCCAACAGATCGATTCGCCCGTCTGCCGGGTCGAAGGTGGCGTCGCTCTGGACATAATTGAGAATGCATTCGACATCAATGTTCACTGAAGATTTGGTGGAAATAGGCAGGCAGACCCCGCGGCCATCAGCGATTTCGAACGGGGGGTGTGTATTCGAATTGATCATTGCATTGCCGGTGGTACCAAGCAAACCATAGCTGGATCCGGTGCTGCAGCCACAGAATAAGATTGCCATCGTTGATAGGATCAAGAAAACTGTATTTTTCATTTTTATAGCCTTCTTTCTTTACCCACGGTTCGGTGATGTCAGATTCTTCTGTGTCCTTTTGTATTTGGTGAACCCATAATCTGTCTATTTTTGTGCAATCCGCTTTGGCCATCAATTAAAGAAATAATTCGTGGGATTGACGGCCACACCATTTAAACGGACTTCGTAGTGAAGGTGAGGACCGGTACTCCGACCCGTATTGCCCACTAAGGCGATGGTTTCACCGCGTTTTACGCGGTTACCCTTTTTCTTGAGTAGTTTCTTGGTATGACCGTACCGGGTTACCATGCCGAAGCCGTGTTCAATGGTTATCATATTGCCCATCAGCCCCTTTCTTCCGGAATAGGTCACCAGGCCGTCCGCCGGTGCAATGATCGGCGATCCTGCCTTCGTTGCGATATCAAGCCCGCGATGAAATTCACGGCGGCCGGTAAAGGGTGACTCCCGGTATCCGAAACGCGATGATATCCACCCTTTTAATGGGCGGATGGAGGGGGTGGCGGCCAATAAGTTCCGCTTTCCTTCCAGCTGGCTGAAGATCGACGAAAAGGAATTTTGCTGGTTATGGGAAGCCATATCGATCTCATTGATTTCGACGTGCATATCTCTGACAAGTTCCTGGTAATCCTGTTCTATCATCGTTGTGGAGTCCAGGTCTTCCGGATCCGAACCACCCACACCAAAGATACTTGACCCCTCATTATTGGGTTCAAGATTGGCAATGATCCGGATTTTTTGCTCAAAATTGTCAAGTTCTGCCAATTTTGTGTTCAATGAATTTATTTTGTTTGAAAAAGCGACAATTTGACTCTGGTGCTGAACAACCCGTTCTTCCTGCATTTGCAGGGATGCGCGAAGGCTATGGACATCCTTCACTTCAGTTTTCAAACGTAGATAGTCGGAGATGCCCAAGTACAGGGCAATTGCTCCAGCCATAAAAAACATGAAGGCCATCGGAAGCAGCATTCTGGGAATGGTTGTCTGCTTGACCGGGGTACCGGTAGCGTCAAATATCAATAAAGTCAGTTTTTTCTTCATCATTACCATCATTGGGTTGGCCTGTATGGGCTTTAATTCTAATTGGTTGCTTGGTTAACCGGAACCAGGTCAATTGTGCAATGCCCCTGGAAACGACCTTGCCGTTCACTGCAAATATGTCCTATACGCGTTTCGATCTGCTTTTTGGGGCAATGCGCGTCGCTGCTGTAATAGGTCATGTTCAGAACGCTGCCGGCTTTGAGTTTGGGAAGAACGGCAGAATTTTGCTTGACCACAACGAACATGGGGCTGGATTCGCTGCGCCATATCTTGAATTGATAGATCGGATGAGGTTCGTCTACAGCAAATTCGACACTGTAAAACCCACCGGGTTTCAATGATTTTTTAAATTTACTGACGGTACGGGTGTCCATTTCGATGGCTGTCATAACAATTCCTCCGGGATACAGTAGTCTGCTTAGGACCAATTGCTGAATGCAACTAAGCAATCACTTAGCAAATATGGTGCCAGGAATGCCTTTAACGATCGGGTGATGCATCAGACGTCAATTACGTATCGGTAGTTTTGAAATAGTCTTGAGATCGAAAGGAAAATGCAGGGTCAGGCAAGATCCCGGATGTCATATCGGGTGATCAGTCTTGACAGGTAGGTTCGCTGGATATCCATGACCTTGGCGGCTTTGCTTCTGTTGCCACCGGTATGTCTAAGGTTGAGCAGGATAAATTCTTTTTTAAATTCATTGAGGGCTTCGTCGAGAGTGAGCCCGACCTTCAGGCCGGCAAATTTTGGCAGAGAGGCGGAGATGGGCAGATCATCCGGCATGATTGTTTTTCCGTTTCCCATAACCACAGCGCGTTCAATGGCATTCCTCAATTCACGAATGTTACCGGGCCAGTTGTAGCGGGACATCTTGTCCATGGCCGCTTCAGATATGGTCAGGCCCAGCAGGCCGGTTTCCTTCTTAAACACGTCAAGGAAATGGTCGACCAGAAAGGTAACGTCTTCAAGGCGTTCTCTGAGTGGGGGGATATTGAGTTGAACGACGTTCAGCCGGTAAAACAGATCCTCCCTGAACTTTCCCTCCTCCACCTGTTTCTTAAGATTTTTGTTGGTAGCCGATAGCACGCGCACATCCACGGTGATGGGGGTGTTTCCACCGACTCGGTAAAACACGCCTTCCTGCAGCACTCTGAGCAGTTTGGCTTGTATCCCCGGGGCCATCTCCCCGATCTCATCAAGAAATAAGGTCCCTTCATGGGCGGTTTCAAATTTTCCGAGTTTGCGGCCCGCTGCACCGGTAAAAGAGCCTTTTTCATGGCCGAAAAGTTCCGATTCCAAAAGGGGCTCGGGTAAGGCGGCACAGTTCAGAACCACCAGCGGTTTCTCCTCGCGTGGGCTTTCGCGGTGGATCAGGCGTGCCAGCAGTTCTTTACCCGTACCACTTTCGCCTTGAATCAGGGCAGTGGTCTTGGTGCGGGATAGTTTTTGGGCGTCTTCCAAGACTTTATTTAAGATAACGCTTTTCCCGATAATCTGGTGCTTTTCGCCCAGTTCCTTTTTCAGGTCCTGATTCTCCTGGCGAACCTGCTCAAGGCTTCGTGCACTGCCGATGGCCAGGGCGGCAAGGCTGGAAAATTCTTCAAGAACAGCCATGTCCCCATGGGTAAACTGAGTGTTGTCCTTTTTGTTGATGACCTGGACGACACCGATGGTGCTGTTTTTTATTTTTAAGGGAACGCAGGCCATAGAACGGGTTTCATAGTCAATGCTATCGCTGATTTCGCGCATCCACCGGTTGTCTTGCTGGGCATCAGCAATGAGCAGGGGTTGGCCCGTTTCGGCCACGTGCCCGGCGATTCCCTGGCCGATCTTTATCCTGAATTCTTTGACCTCCTCGCCTTTGGCGCCGGTGGTTACCTTGAAATAGAGCGTGTTGGTGGTAGGGTCCAGCAGAAGCAGTGAGGCGGCTTCTGCACGCACGACGCCAGTAGCCGATTCGATGATCAGTTGGAGGAGTTTGTCCAAATCCTGTACAGAAGAAACCCAGGACGAAATGGCCTTCAACTGGTCAATGGGGGCGTTGGCTTCGCAGGCGTCTGTTTTCATAATCGATGATCTTTGCGGTGATTGGGAATAAGATAGTCGCTGACCGGAATAAACGGTTACAAACCCGGCCGTATATTAGCCCATGCAGCAATCAGGTGTCAAATCAAATAATGGATATCATTAAAGATTAGACTCCACTGAAACAATTGTACGCCACAGCGCCACCAGGGCTTCACTGCTATGGCGTTGGATAAAGATTCCTTGGTCCGATCGCATGGCCAGACCGGCAAAGGGGTTATCGGCCACATTGATGTCAAACATTAGACCACCGTTGCGAAGCACCAGGTTGACGATATGGTTGGGTAGCGACGTGGCCCCAGCGGTGCCAACGGTGATCAGCAGGCGGGTCCGCTTCGCTGTCTCGAGCGCGCTGTTAAAATGGTAATGGTGTTCGTTGTAGGTCTCGTCGAACCAAAGCACGTGCGGTCGAAGCCAACCGTTACACTTCGCGCATGTCAGTTGCCGGCGCTCTGCGTCGGTCAACACGCTTCCTTTTGCCATTGGGGGCAGGCCTTCAGGCAGAGAGAAGATTTCATCCGTGCAGGCCGCTGCACAGCGAGCCTGGAAAATATTACCATGAATCTGAAGGGTTCGCGAAGGGCTGCTGCCGGCGCGGATATGCAGATTGTCCACGTTTTGGGTGATCAACGTAAACCGGTTTTTAAGATGGGATTCCATGGATGCCAGGACCTGGTGGCCGGCGTTGGGCCGAGCCTTTTTACATAGGCCCATGCGATACAGATACCAGACCCAGATCGCTTCAGGCTGCCGGCAAAACATGGCAAACGTTGCCATTTCCTGGGGATGATAGTTTTTGGAGCCGATGGTCCAGAATCCTTCCGGTCCCCTGAAGGTGGGAATGCCGCTTTCAGCCGATATGCCTGCGCCGGTTAAAACGGTTATGCGCCCATTGCCCTGGATAACTTCAGTCAACAATTGATCGGCCGATATTGTGTTCAATGGTATTCACACCGAATGTCGTTTATCATTACTATGCCAATCCAGGCGGCTCAGCCGGTAATCTGTCTTTCCAGTGAATCGTTAGAGTGACCTGTGCGTGGCCGCCATCTGCCCGATGGCGTCAATTGTCACCGATGGACATGGACTGATGAACCACTTGTGATTCGACGATAAATCGTCTACAGATAGGCCCATTGTGTGCACCGGGTGTTGCCGCTGAAACAACCAATACAGTTGAAAAGGAATCGGGCGCCATGATTCTGCCGGAAAATAACCGAATCCCGAAAAAGGTGAGAACCGTTCATCTGATTGCCGTTTGCGGAACGGCCATGGGTGCTCTGGCCTGCATGCTCAAAGACAAGGGGTACCAGGTCACCGGTTCAGACAACAATATCTACCCGCCGATGAGCCGCTTCCTCGATGAAAAGGGGGTCTCTATCATGGCCGGGTTTGATGGATCCCACCTGTCCCATCAACCGGATCTGGTTGTGGTCGGCAACGCCGTTTCGCGGGAAAATGCAGAAGTGGTCGCCACCGCAAAAATGGGCCTGTGTTACTGCTCCATGCCCCAGGCGGTCAATCGCTTTGCCGCCGCCGGCAAGCGTCAGGTGCTGGTGGCGGGGACTCATGGGAAAACAACCACGTCGGCCATTCTCGCCTGGATCCTTTTTTCCGCTGGCCGGGATCCTTCATTTATTATCGGGGGCATCCTGCCCAATTTTATGAGCAACTACCGAACCGGAACTGGAGATTGTATTGTCATCGAAGCGGATGAATACGATACCGCTTTTTTCGATAAAGGCCCCAAGTTCCTCCATTATACCCCGGATGCCGCCATCTTGACCAGTGTTGAATTTGACCATGCCGACATTTATCGGGATCTGGACCATGTTCTATCCGCATTTGAACGGTTTGTCACCAAAATCAAGCCGGATTCACTTCTGGTAAGCGTTGACGATGATCCCAACGTCAGCGGTCTGACAGGATTGGCCTCGTGTGAACAGGTATCCTACGGCATGAAAGCGGATTCGCCCTGGCAACTTGGTAAAACCTTCATCCAACCGCCCATTACCCGTTTTCAGGTTATCAAGAGTGGACAAGACTACGGATCGTTCTGCACCCGGATGATCGGTGCGCACAACCTGAAAAATACCCTGGCAGCCATAGCGGTGGCCGATTACCTGGGTGTAACGCCAGAAAAAATCGCCGAGGCGCTGGACAGTTTTTCCGGAGTGAGGCGGCGCCAGGAGATCCGCGGTGAAAAGCGGGGCGTCATTGTTATGGACGATTTTGCTCATCATCCCACTGCCGTTAAGGAGACGCTCAGGGCGGTCAGATCCCATTTTTCAAAAAACAGGATCGTTGCTGTTTTCGAGCCGCGCACAAACTCGAGCATGCGCCGGGTATTTCAGCAAGATTATGCAACTGTGTTCGATCCGGCGGATCGAATTTGCGTCAGAAAGCCACCGATGCTTCAAAAAGTTCCCGATGATGAACGATTTTCCAGTGAACGGCTGGTTGCCGACTTGAAACAAAGAGGTAAGGATGCGGCCCATTTTGAGGATACGGAATCCATCATTGACGATCTGGCCCGCGCATCGGTAGGTGGCGATGTGATCCTGATCATGTCCAACGGGGGGTTCGACAATATCCACGAAAGACTGCTTGGCGCATTATAGGAAAATGGCGCAGCATCTTTCATTTTTACGCAAAGATATCCTCGATGACGTCAGCCGGCTGCCGACATGGACGCCTAAAATTCACAGTGCCGATGATGACCTGGAAAAAGAGGAGTAACCGTAGGGTCTGCGGGTTCACCGTAAGGATGAATGTCGATTTCCAGTTCGCTCGCCAAACCACCGATAGGATGGGAAGTTAACGCACCGTCGCAGTTCACGCATCAATGTTGGTTCTGAATAACTAGTTTCCCGCTTGTTAAGGGTAGTAATATTGGTTAACAGTGTTTACTCTGTCCCCGATAGAAAGCGGAACCGAAGCCTGCGAAGATTGCATTCGCCATTTTTGAACATATTTTAAACCAAAATATAACAACAATTTAAATCAAAATATAGCCTTCCCTCATCACACCGGCCAATCTGATTCACTGCGCATCCATTTATAAAATCCTTGACAACGCCATTGCTTTAAATTACTTGCATCTTGCATTTGATAAGAATGAATATTATTTAAAAACAAGTAATTAAAACGGTTTAAATCTCTTAAAAACCGTTTGGGTAGACAATTCACTTCGATTCTTGTTCATTTTGCTGCATGGGGGTTCTAACGATCCATGAGATATGCTTCCACAATTATCGGAACCGGCTGTGGATTTCCTGAACGCCGGGTGACCAATGACGACATCGTCGATCGGTTGGAAAAGAACCAGATCACCACCAATGACCAGTGGATCCGTGATCGCACTGGCATTCGTGAACGGCGGTTTTCCAATCTGGATAACTGCGACGAACATAATTCATCCCTTGGCGTGGCGGCGGCGACAAAGGCGCTTGCCATGGCCGGTCGGACACCCAGTGACATCGATCAGATCGTCTATGCCACCTGTTCGCCGGACACCCTGCTGCCATCCACGGCCTGCTGGCTTCAGCATAAAATAGGTGCCCCCCAGGCCTGGGCCATGGACATCAATGCCGCCTGCTCGGGCTTTATTTATGCACTGGCCACGGCGGATAAATTCATCCAGTCCGGCCAGACCCATACGGCGCTGGTCGTGGGCGCCGAGGTGCTCAACCCGTTCATCAACTGGCAGGACCGCGGCTCATGCATCATTTTCGGTGACGGCGCTGGTGCCGCTGTCGTGGAACGTACCGCCCCCGATGCACCGGCGCGAATCCTGTCCAGCCACCTGCTATCTGACGGCAATCTTTGGGAATTGCTCTATATTCCAGCCGGCGGTTCATGCAAGGAGGTCACCCCCGGCCGGTTTTCGAAGAACCTGCACAAAATTCGGATGTACGGCAAGGAGATCTTTAAAGTCGCCGTTCGCACCCTTGCCGAATTTGCCACGCGGTCCCTTGAAAGCAACGGATTCACCATTGATGACATTGACTGGTTTATTCCCCACCAGGCCAATTACCGGATTATCGAGGCCGTGGCCAAACGCCTGAACTGTCCCATGGAAAAGGTGGTGGTCAACGTGGACCGATATGGCAATACATCCGCGGCCACTATTCCCACGGCCCTGGATGAAGCGGTGAGGGATGGCAGAATTCAAAAAGGACAGCTGATCCTGCTCGATTCCTTCGGCGCCGGACTGACCTACGGTGCCATATTGATGCGCTGGTAATTTTTTGAGGAAAGACGATGCTTCTTGACCGATTCTTTGAAAAAGGCAGGCAGTTTTTAGGTTGCCAGGTTCCCATCATGTGCGGTGCCATGACCTGGGTGAGCGATCCCAAGTTGGTCAGCCATATGGGGCGCTGCGGTGGTTTTGGCCTGTTGGCCGGGGGCAATGCGCCCGTCGATGTGCTGCGGGCAGAGATCGAAGAGACCCGGTCCATCTCGGACAAGCCTTTCGGCGTAAACCTGATAACCATTGCACCGGCGTATCAGGAACAGCTGGCAATGGTATGCGAGATGCGATGTCGCGTGATTGTTTTTGCCGGTTCAATTCCCAAGGAAAATGAGATCCAGCGTGCCAAGGAGAGCGGGGCGCGTGTCATCTGTTTTGCGCCAACCGATCAGCTGGCCTTAAAGCTGATCAAAATGGGTACCGATGCACTGATCCTGGAAGGCTCGGAAGCCGGTGGGCACATCGGGCCCGTATCTCTGACGGTGCTGATCCAGCAGATCTTGTTCAATGTAGATTCAGTGCCCATTTTTGTTGCCGGCGGAATTGCCACCGGCAGGATGATGGCCCACCTGTTGATGATGGGGGCTGCCGGTATCCAGATGGGCACGCGCTTTGTCATGTCCGAAGAGTGTGCGGTGCATCCCCAATTCAAAGAGACCTTCCGGCGGGCCAAGGCCAGGGATGCGGTGGCCACTCCGCAGTTTGACAGCCGCCTTCCCGTTATACCGGTGCGGGCGTTGAAAAATGTGGGTACGAATGAATTCGGGAAACTGCAGCTGCACCTGATTCAGAAGCTTGAAAATAAGACTATTGATCGCGTGGAGGCCCAGTACGAGGTGGAACGCTTCTGGATGGGTGCGTTAAAAAATGCCGTCGTTGACGGTGATATGAAAAAAGGGTCCCTCATGGCCGGCCAGAGCGTGGGCCTGGCTGATAAAATTCTGCCCCTTCAAGGCATCTTCGATGAACTGGTCAACGATGCCGAGACGGAGATGCAGCGGCTGTCTCAAATGTTTTCCTACTAATCCGCTTCAATCGCTTTCCCTGACCGCCCCAGTATGGTGTTGACATCCCCTCTGGAATCTGGTTAACCCTTTATCTCTTTATGGGTTAACCAGATGGATTCCAAACAGAAAATCTTTAATATCCTGAATCGGGCCGATGGGGTGATTTCCGGTGAAACCCTCAGCGCCGAATTGGGTGTCAGCAGGGTGTCCATCTGGAAACATATCAAGGGACTCGTCCAGGCCGGCATTTCCATTGTCTCCTCCCCCAAAGGTTATTGCATGACCCGTGATCCGGACAGCTTGGTACCGTGGGCATTCGAGGCATGGCAAGACCGCATCCATTATTTCCAGGAGACCGGTTCGACCATGGACGAGGCCATGGTGATGGCGCGAAAAGGATGTGCTGATTTTACGGTGGTTGTGGCCCAGCGTCAGACCTGCGGTCGAGGGCGTATGCAGCGGACCTGGGTGTCTGCCGATGGCGGCCTTTATTTCACCGTGGTCGTTCGCCCGGATATCCCCATGGTGCTGGCAGGTCTGGTGAATCTGGCGGCAGCCGTCGACATGGCCAATCTTCTGCGGTCCCTGTACCAGGTGGACGCGTCTTTGAAGTGGCCCAACGATATCCTGGTGAACCAACAAAAGCTCTGCGGCGTTTTGTCCCAGATAGACGCCGAAGGGGATCAGGTGGCCCATATGAATATCGGCATCGGTCTCAACGTCAACAACGCCCCGGAAACCGAATCGCCCATGGCCATTTCCCTCAAGGCAGTGCTGGGTCGATCTGTGCCGCGCCGGGAGATCCTTATCGCTTTTTTGAATGATTTTGAAAAGCGGGTGTCGACCCTCGATCCCCATGCCGTCATTGACGAGTGGAAATCAAACAATGTGACCCTTGGCCGGCCGGTCCGCGTCGTTACCGTCAAGGACATGGTTGAAGGGACTGCCGTGGATGTGGATTCACATGGCGGCCTGATACTGCAGCTGGCCGATGGAACCTGCCAAACCGTGATGCATGGCGACTGTTTTCACCGTTAACAGGCTGTTTTTATCGGTTGAATGTTTTCAACCCATCAAGCCAATAAACCCAACCAACCCTTAAAGGAAAACAATTTATATGGATGCATCATCACAACAGTTAAAACGGATGGTGTATGCGGCCCTAATGGCGGCCCTGACAGCCGCCGGTGCTTACCTTGCCATCCCTCTCGGTCCGGTGCCCATCGTGTTGCAAAACCTGTTCATCATGCTGGCTGGTCTGCTTTTGGGCGGCCGGTGGGGATTGATCAGCGTAGCGGTTTACCTGCTGGCCGGCGCCGTTGGACTGCCGGTATTTGCCGGCGGTACCGGCGGAGTAGGAAAATTTGTTGGGCCTACCGGCGGATACCTGCTGGGGTTTGGTGCCGCCGCCTATCTGATCGGCATCATTTCGGAAAGCGGTCGGGGGCGTGTGACCATCGATGTGCTGGCCATGGTTGCCGGCACATTGATCATATACGCGTTCGGCGTTTCATGGCTCAAGGTGGTCACAGGAATCAGTTTTTCAAAGGCATTAACTGTGGGCATGTTGCCTTTTCTCATCGGCGACGCCCTGAAAATTGCAGCTGCCATACCCATCGCCAGGGCTCTCCGGCCAATGATGGACGGCACTTTCGCTGCCGTAAGGGCTGCCGATTAAAACCGTGTCCATCATTGAGACCTCCCACCTCTATCATCGCTTTGCCGACGGCACCCAGGGGCTCGACGACGTCACCCTTACCTTTAACGAGGGCGAATTTACGGTGGTCACCGGTGCCAATGGCTCCGGCAAAACGACGCTGCTGCGCCACATCAACGGTCTGCTTTTTTCCGAATCCGGGACGGTGACCGTATGCGGCAAGTCGGTGAAAGCGGATCCCTTTGCCGCTCGGAAACAGGTGGGTATGGTATTTCAGGATGCCGACAGCCAGATTGTCGGTGAGACCGTTTACGATGATGTGGCATTTGGTCCGGAAAATCTTTCACTTGAGCGGCAGCAGATCAACCAGCGGGTAAAACAGGCGCTGGCGGCCGTCGATCTTTCCGGGTTTGAAAATAAAATGCCCCACCATCTTTCCGGTGGTGAAAAACGTCGTCTGGCCATTGCCGGGGTGCTGGCCATGGCCCCCCGCGTGCTGATGATGGACGAGCCTTTTTCCAACCTTGACTATCCGGCCACCTGCCGGGTGCTGAATACTATTATAGACCTTCACAAAAACGGTCACACCATTATCATCACCACTCACGACCTGGAGAAGGTTATCGCCCATGCCCAGCGGCTTGTGGTCATGGCAAAAGGACGTATCGTAAAAGACGGAATGCCGGCCGAGGTGATCGGCGGCATCGAGCGATACGGCATTCGGTCGCCGTGCTCCGTGCAACTCGGCCGAGGAATCCGGCCATGGGTGAACT
This sequence comes from uncultured delta proteobacterium, assembly GCA_963697405.1. Classification (GTDB taxonomy): domain Bacteria; phylum Desulfobacterota; class Desulfobacteria; order Desulfobacterales; family Desulfosarcinaceae; genus Desulfosarcina. The sequence continues at coordinate 191,302 of CAVONY010000013.1, forward strand.
GACCGCCATCGGCTTCAGGCCCGGCCAGTCGGTGCTCCACCGGCTGGACCCCCGAACCAAGCAGGTGCTGCTCATGGGACTCAGCGTGGCGAGCATGTGGGGAAACCTGACTTTTTTGGCGCTTTCCACCGTCGTGATGATGTTTTGCGCTAGCGCTGCCGGTTTGCGCATTCGTCGGCTGATTTTTGAAATCCGGTATTTTCTCTTTTTTCTCTGCGTTGTCTTCGGTGTTAGAGCGATAGCATTTACTGGCGGATGGACGCCCACCCTCCGTGCAGATGTTGCCGGAGAGGCGTTGATCGTGTGCTGGCGCTTGCTGCTGGTCGTCATCATGGGGTTGCTGTTAATGTCCACCACGCGGACCGCCGATATCCGGGCCGCCCTGGTCTGGTATTTGAAGCCAATACCCGTTGTTGATGAGAAAATGGCGGCCACCATGGTGGGGCTGGTGGTTCGTTTTTTACCGGTGATTCTCTTTCAAGGGGCTGAAATAGCAGATGCCCAGCGTGCCCGGGGAATCGAAAGACGCAAAAATCCGCTGATCCGGCTCATGCGGTTCACGATACCTTTGTTCCGCCGTGTCTTTTTGAGTGCTGATGAACTGGCTGCGGCCCTGCAAGCCCGGTGCTACAGCGAGCAGCGTACCCTTCCCGAGCTCTCTTTTGCCTGGCGTGACGGCCTGGCTATCGGCGTCGGGATTCTCATATCCTCGACCGTGTTGCTTCCATGAGAGGATGTCAATAAACAAACCACTTGATCAGCGGCATGTTCATCGAATTCCCGACCTCCTGGAGCCTTGCCCACGCATCCATCTCTCTTTGTTTGACAGTGTATAAGCGGTGGTGTAAGTCATAGCAGCAAAAATGAAGCCGATGACAAGGGCCTGGTATTTGGTCTGTATTTAAGGAGTGTTGCGTTGAAAATCGTCATTGTGGGTGCCGGTGAAGTGGGGTTTCATATTGCCAGTCGTCTGGCGATGGAGAACAAAGAGGTGGTCGTCATCGATTATGACCCGGAGGCCCTGAAACGGCTTTCGGAAAGCATCGACGTCCAGACCGTCTCCGGATCCGGGAGCAGTCCCGCCATCCTGGAAGAAGCCGGCATCCGTGAGGCTGAAATCATACTGGCCGTCACCGACTCCGACGAAGTGAATCTGGTGGCCTGCCTGATGGCCGATACCCTGTCGCCGACCACCAAGAAGTTGGCACGGCTGCGGGGAGCCGATTTTGACCGCTACCATGACACCTTCAAGGTAAACGCACCCCATATCGATACGGTCATCAACCCCGACATCGAGGTGGTCCGGACCATCGAGCGACTGATGAGCGTTCCGGGCGCCGTGGACGTGGGTGAATTTGCCGATGGTCGCATCAAGTTTGTCGGTGTTTATCTGGAACCCGGTTCGCGACTGTCCGGTGTGCGCCTGTCCGATCTGCCGACCGTTCTCAAAGAAGACCGACCCCTTATTGCAGCCCTTGTTCGTGACGACCAGCTGATCATCCCAAAAGGAGACAACCACCTGCGTGACGGGGACCTGGTTTACTTTATCAGCGAGGAGAAAAGCCTGTTCAAACATCTCTCCATCTTCGACAAGCACGCCACGCCAGTCAAGCGGGTGTTGATTGTCGGCGGCGGCCGCATCGGCTATCGGCTGGCCAAAACGCTTGAAGACAAATCGCTCTCCTGTAAAGTTATTGAAAAGCGCGCCAGCCAGTGCGATTATCTGGCCGATCGACTGGAGCGGACCGTTGTGCTCCACGGTGACGGTTCAGACCAAAGCCTGCTGGTGGAAGAGAATATTCATGACATTGATCTGGTGGTAACCCTGACCGGTGAAGAAGAGACCAATATTTTAACGTCGCTTTTGGCCAAACGGCTGGGCGCCAGGAAAACCATTACCCAGATCAATAAATTCAGCTATTTTTCACTCATGTCCGCTATCGGCATCGAACAGGTGGTCAGTCCCCGACTGTCTGCCATCAACACCATCCTGCAGCATATCCGCAGGGGAAAGGTGCTCTCGGCGATCTCCATTAAAGGAGAAGAGGGGGAGGTGATGGAGGCATTGGCGCTGCCCACGTCCGACATCGTATCCAAGCCCTTGAAAAAGATTGCCTTCCCGAAGGGATCCATGGTGGCCGGTATTATACGCAAAGAGACCATCATCATTCCCGGCGGCGACAGTGTCATCGAACCGGAGGACCGGATTATCATTTTTGCCACCCGTAAGGCCATTCCGGGCGTCGAGAAGATTCTGGCCGTAAAACTGGAGTATATTTAATTGCGTTGGCGCTATATCCTTAACACCGTGGGTGTCTTGACCCTGTTTTTCGGTGGGACCATGCTGCTGCCACTGGCCTTTGACCTGGTTGCCATGGACCGCAGCCTGATGCCGCTGGTTAAAGCCATGGGGATCACACTGGTTTGTGGCATCGCCTTGATGGCCCTGTTCAGGCATGAAAAGACGGAAACCATGAGCCAGCGCGAGGGCATGGCTATCGTCTCCCTGGGGTGGACAGCCATCGGTCTGTTCGGGGCGCTGCCCTTTTATTTTTCCGATGGGTCCTTCATCTTTGTGGATGCCATTTTCGAGTCCGTTTCCGGGTTTACCACCACCGGTTCATCGATTCTGACCAATATCGAAGGGTTGAGTCCGGGACTGCTGGTCTGGCGAAGTTTCATTCAGTGGCTGGGGGGGATGGGCATCATCGTTCTGTCCATCGCCATTCTTCCATTTTTGGGTGTCGGCGGCATGCAGCTATACAAGGCCGAGGTGCCCAGCCCCGTTCCGGATAAGCTAAAGCCCCGCATTCGTGATACGGCATTGATTCTGTGGAAAGTATACGCCCTGTTCACCGTGGCCGAGACGCTGTTGCTGATGATCGGCGGCATGACCTTTTTCGATGCCTTGAACCATGCCTTCACCACCATGCCTACCGGCGGCTTTTCAACGAAAAACGCTTCTGTGGCCCACTTTGACAGTGTATATATCGATGTCGTCATTACTGTGTTTATGCTGCTTGCCGGTATCAACTTCTCTCTTCACTACCAGCTATTAAAGGGCCGCCCACTGGCCTTCTGGAAAGATTCAGAATGCCGGTTCTACCTGGCCATGTGCCTGATTTTAACCCTCGTGGTTGGGGCCGACATTTACCGCACAGTGTATGCGGATGCCGGCCAGGCCCTGCGTTACGCGGCCTTTCAGGTCGTTTCCATCGTGACCACCACCGGATACGCGACGGCCGATTATGAATTGTGGCCAGGCATGTCGCAGATTATCATCTTTCTGTGCATGTTTGTGGGTGCCTCGGCAGGTTCCACCGGCGGCGGTATGAAGTGCCTTCGCATCATGCTTGGCTTCAAGTACTGCTACAAAGAGCTCTTTTCCATGATCCACCCGCGGGCCGTCTACCACATCAAAATCGGCGGGAAAACGGTGCCTGAGGAGGTCGTGAGAAGTGTACTTGGATTCCTGGCGCTCTATATGGCCCTGTTTTCCGTGTCGACCATACTGCTGGCCGGCACCGGGGTTGATTTTGTCACCGCGCTTGGGGCTGTGGCGGCGACGATCGGAAATATCGGGCCGGGTTTTGGCATGGTGGGGCCGGTCGAAAATTTTGCCCAGATTCCCTATTGGGGAAAGTGGCTGCTCTCCTGGTGCATGCTTTTAGGACGATTGGAGATTTACACCCTTATTATCATCGTCGTACCTGAATTCTGGCGCAAATAAAGTGCTTTTCACCAAAATAAGGAATCACGGAAGTTGATTCATTTTGATATTGACAAAATTGAGATGGGCGTGTAGAAACGGTTTTTCTTTTCGGGCCGTTAACTCAGTCGGTAGAGTATCTGCCTTTTAAGCAGAGAGTCGTTGGTTCGAGCCCAACACGGCCCACCAGAATGGAAAATGTTTGCGTCCCCATCGTCTAGCCTGGCCCAGGACACCGGCCTTTCACGCCGGCGACAGGGGTTCGAATCCCCTTGGGGACGCCACTTTTTAAATATACGTGATTCCCTACTTACTGGCCGTTTGCGCGGTTTCTTGCCGCACAAGCGGCTTTTTTGTTTTTAAGCTGGAAAGTTCGATTCCCGCCAAATTTTCCCCCTACAGGTGGAGGGAAAAACACCATAGGGTCTCCTCCGGGGAGCCTATTTTTCTGGCCTATGCCATGGCCAACAGATATGGCCTTTAATTCTTTGCAGTAAGCGTCATGCAACCAATTCTGATGCCTGGTTATTTGAAATGCTAACTGTTACGTTAGTATTTTTTTGACATCATTGGCACCTTGAGCACTTGCCAGTTATTACTTCGTGATTAGTGTATCAGTCGTATAGATGGTTAATTTTGTGTCTCCAAGGGAGTCCCGCCGTTCATCGCCTCAACCGATGCAATTGGGTTTGTTTCCATTATTAAAAATTTCAACTAAAGAAAAGGAGTATGAAATGATGTCAAAAAGGTTTGTCGGGCTTGTTTTGGGTGTTGTGTTTCTGGTTGCTATGCCGGCTTTTGCCGGGCAGGACCTCGTGAAGGTCGTGGCTGATGGTTGTAAGACAGAATTAGAATCGTATTGCAAAGATGTTACTCCCGGAGAGGGTCGAATCCTGGCCTGCCTCTTTGCCCACGGCGACAAGCTTTCTGGAAAATGTGAGTATGCGCTGTACGACGCCTCCGTGCAACTGGAACGGGCCGTGGCTGCCTTGGGTTACGTGGCCAACGAGTGCGCGGATGATCTCGATAAGTATTGCAGCGGTGTAGCAGCTGGCGAGGGGCGGCTGTTAGATTGTATAGAAAAGAATGACAAAAAAGTAAGTTCTCGGTGTAAGGACGCAATGAAAGAGGTCGGATTGAAATAATAGTAACCTAAAAAAGGAAAGGAACAGCAATGATCAAAATCTATCGTTTTCCGATTATAACATTGACGGTTATCTTGGCCGTGGCGATGTCAATTCCAGCAATGGCAGACAGTTATACGGATACCATTGCGGTCTACAAAAAATCCCCCGCGGTCCAGCCTTTTTTTAAGAACGCATACGGATATGCGGTTTTCCCGACTATCGGCAAGGGTGGGTTCGTCGTCGGTGGTTCCTATGGAAAAGGACAAGTCTACCAGGGCGGCAAGGTCACGGGCGAAGCATCTTTAGTCAAGGGGTCCATCGGTTTTCAGGCCGGCGGTCAGGCATTCAGCCAGATGATCTTTTTTGAAGACAAACGTGCCTATGATGAATTCACCAGCGGAAGCTTTGAGTTTGACGGCACGGCCTCCGCGGTTGCCATCACGGCCGGCGTTCAGGGCAAGGCCGGTAGTGAAGGGTCCACGGCCAGTGCCAGTGCCGGGCCTGCCACCGCCGCACAGGCGGAAACAAACTATTACAAAGGCATGGTCGTTTTTACACAAGCCAAAGGTGGGTTGATGTACGAGGCGGCCATCGGTGGTCAGAAGTTCAGTTTCACAGCCAAATAATTAGACAACGGCACGGTTGGTGAATCACTGGGTGAAACCTGTGATTGATTAAAAAAATTTTAAAATTCGCTGATTACCGTTTTCTACCAAGACGGATGATTTGACTCAAAAGGCCAACTACAAGGTTTCGTGGTTGGCCTTTTCAGGTCAGCGGCCATTTTGTGTGAAGCGATGACAGGTGGATTACAACCGGGCCGTGCTTCCTTCATGCTGATTGGTCGGTTCCCGACGTATTACTTGCATCCCACAGGAGGCGTTGCTGATCTGTTCTCAGGTCCAATGGGAATGGCACAGACATCATTACCGTCTGCCGGCAGCTCTTGGCTGAACAATCGCTTAAATGTGCTCGTTACCGGACTAGCTATGAATTTGACGGTGGTCCCCAATAGGCCACCTGGCTGAATGCCCACGCCAAAATCACTGAATTTGCCATTGACTTCGACGGGGGTTGCCAGGCTGAAATATTCGGCCTTTTTGGGGGTAGGGGCCATTTTCAGATTGATGTGCTCATTGTTAAAGTTTACCTGCCCTTGACCGCAAATTCTGATTTTTGTCGTATCGATTAAAAAAACGTCTGGTTTCAGGACGCCGTCTTTCATGGTCCAGCGACCTACCAGGCAATTGATCTGTGATTGGTTCTCTTTTTCTCGGGAAAGGACGGCTGCAATCACATTCACCGCCCACAGGTCGATGATACCTGCCTTGAGGTTTTCCAAGCGGCCGGAAAAATCAAAATATCCATTGCTGTTAGCCATGAGATCGTTAAAACTGTCGGCCGATGATTTCAGATCCACATCGAGATTGATGATGCCGCCCATGTCCGCCTCTGGCTTAACTCGCCTCACCGGTACACCAAAGTCGAAATTTTCTATTGTCGCCCTCACCGACGCTTCCGGGGCCGTTTTTTCCGGCTTGAGCGATGCCGCCATAAAGAATGAGCCTCCGGGAATGTTGAGCCTCACCGGGTCTGCGGTAAAACGTCCGTCTTTCAGGGTGACCGTCAAGACACCACTACCCAGTTCATCCTTTCCGGACATCACCTTATCGGCCTTCACATCCATCCGGACGTTGAATTTGGCCAACACCTCCGGACTAAGCAGTTCACCGGTTCCGACCGCCTCAGACGCTTTTTCTCGGTTTTCCTCTGCTACCGATTGTTTCGAGTCGCTTTTTTCCGGCGACCACTCACCGACATCAAAATCGTTGAGTTGAATCAATGGCGATTCCAGTTCGAGGGTCACCTCCCGCTTGCCGCCGGATTTCTCGGCGGTCATCTTTCCGGTCAATTGGCTGTTTCCGACCTGGATCAAAAAATCAGTTAGCTCAATCCGTTCCCGACGCATTGAAAGCTCGGCTGCGGCTTTGTAGGACTTCAAGGGCGGCAGGTCTAATCCCAACAATCCGTTCAGGTTGTCCAAATGATCTCCAGCCGCTGATGCTTTTAAATGCAGGTTTTTGGTTGCCTTGGCCAGATCGAGAGTGCCTGCAAAATTGAAGCGGGTTTTGGCGATCTGGGTATCAATCTCCATGCGTGATCTGCTTTCTTCGATCAGTTCCTGCAGGGAGCCGATTTCAATCTCGGTCGTGTATGGTTCATTTAGCAGTTTGCCCTTCATTGAAAGGATGAAAGGCTTTCCGGGCAACATGGTCCCGGTGCATTCGTCAATTTTGAACTGCATCGGTTCCGCCATACCTGGTCGGTGATAGTCCACCGCGATGTCCGCCAGATCCAGCCTGGCCAGCACCAAAGAATCGGATGTCAGCGTCAGCTGGTTTTCTCTGGTGGAGGGTTTCGGCTCGGGCGGGGCTTCAGATTGGCCTTCAACCGGGGGCTTCGAGGACCAGTTGACCGCTCCTTTCTCGTTTTCCACGAGCGTGATTGAAATCCCTTTGACGCTGAATTTGGCTACCTTGATCTTGCCCATGAGAAGCGGGAGCACATGCACGCGGATCTTGGCGCTTTTCATGTTGAGGAAATCTCCTTTTTCAAAGTCTTTGGGATTCGATATCCGCAAACCCTCGAGCGAAAAAACTGGCCGAAGGGAGGTGCTAATTACAATTTTATCGTCAATCTTTACCGTGCGGCCAAGAGCCAATGATGCGGCCGACTCCACCATGCCTTTTTGGCTGCTCAAATCTATCGGAATACGGATGATTGACAAGAGGATTAGGATCAAGAGCACAGATGCGATCAAGCCGCCGACAATATACAGGATCCAACGCAGAGGTTTAAATACACGCATGACGATACCCGCTTCTGGTGATGAATTTTAAATGTCACAATACAAAATCAATTGAATATCAGGGCTTGATACAATTAAACCCTCCCCGCGGCAAGCCGCGGAGAGGGTTCACCGTATGGATGAAAGTCAATTTTCAGTTCGTTCGTTAACCCCGCCGCAAGCGGCGAGGAATGCGCTCGCTATCGCGGTTCAGGATTCGGATCGCGGTTTTAGCGGCCCATGTTACGGTTATATGCACCGAGCATGCGATTGATGAGATCAGGGTCTGTGGACGTACTGCCACTGGTATTGAATTCTACACGCACGCTACCGTCTGCCTGGGTACGCAGATTCGCCGTCACATGGATGCCGTTACGTGTGCCACCCATGATGCCCGCAGCACGATCCTCGCGGGTAATCGGCACGCCCTGATCGGCGAAGGCGGCTTGCGCAGCCTCCCATGAACGGTCGAAGCTGTTGACCGGCGTGGTTGAATAAACGCCGGGTGCGGCCTGGTGATAGGTGCAACCGCCAAGCAGCGTGGCGACCAATACGAGGGCTGCCAGACGCAGCTTCATGGATTCACCTTGTGCCAACTGCTATCAGGATTGAACAGGGTCATGGCGCTTGCGGCAGCATCGCTTTCCGCTCCCAGATCTTTCTCGTAAATGACACCGTCATGGCTGACGATGAAGCTCATCACGCCGCTATCGTCATATTCTGCTGGCCAGGCCACCAATGCGAATCCGGCGACCATACGGCCATTAATGATGTAATTGTAGGCGCCTCCTGGCGCGCTATTACCTTGTGCGGTGAGGATACGGTACTGATATCCCTCGTAGTCATAGCCTTGCTTGTCCTCACCGTAAAGCGGGCCCAACGGGCTGGGTACCTCACCTTCAAGCGCAGCCCAGTAGAGCCCGTTCTGCTTTCCGGGTGTGCTGATGATTTGTTGTGCATATTCGAGCGCACCGTCGCCGTTGCGATCCACGCGCGCATATTCCTTTTGCGCATCGTAGTAGGCCAGCACGGCCTGCATTGTCGCCAGCTCGTTACGGCCGATGCGGCGTGTCCGGATCTCGTCTGCAGCAGCTAGCGTGTCAAACCGCCAGGCACCCTGCTTTTCGATCAGCGGAATGGGCAGCACCCATTCCTGCGTGCCCACCGCCAGATGTGCTGTGTGGGCTGAATTGGACACAATCTTGTGGGCCTCGGCCCAGGCGTTGAGGAAGGCCTCGACATCTTTGTCTTCAATGTTCTCTGTGGGGATGAAGTTTTTCCAGTCATCCCCCAATACAACGCGTAGCGCAGCGTGATCATTGTTCGCAATCGCATCAACCAGCGCTGTGGCCGCGGCATCTGCTGTGGGATAAGCCTGTTGCGCAGCCACTGGCATCGATGCGAACAGCACCATCCCAGCCAAAACCGCCGCCAACAAACCATTCGACTTCATACGTGTTTTATTGCTCATCATGTTCGTTCCCCCCACTTCTTGCGCCTTGCGATCCGGTCGCCTCGACAATCTCGGTGCGTTACCATATTTGCGAATAGGAGCACTTAGCGTCTACCTCCGCCTCCACCCGAGCGCCCACCGCCGGAACGGCCGCCCCCCCGGCTGTGGCTGCCGGCTGATTGGCGGCTGGCGCTACCCCGACTGACCTGATGGCGACTCTGCGAGGTATTGCTCGCACCCTTGAACGCATTTTCACTGCCCCTGTTCGATGACGAACGCGATTGATTCGCCCGGCTGCGATCCGCATTCTGCGCCTTGGCGCGCTCCTGGCTGCGATCCATGTTTTGCGATGGGTTTCGTGTTTGGTTGCGATCTTTATTTTGGGTTGCCTGATTGGCACGATCGCGTGTTTGCGGATCGTTACGCAGCTGGTCGCGCCCCGCCGCCGGGTCAACACCACGATTCTTCAGGGTTGTCTCCGCCTGCTGACGGCTGGCATCCCGTTGTGTGTCGCGGCCGCGGGAGTCAGCCCGGTTCTCAGCACCTGCAACCTTGCGGTCGTATTGTTGGCGTGTCTTGTCATCACGATACGGCACCCCTTTGCGGTTGGCCGCGTTGTGATTCCAGTTGGTGTTGCCTTTATTCACGTTGTTGATTCGATTGTTGACGTTGATATTGTTGTAGCGGTTGACATTGATATTGACGCTGCCGTGGCCGTGCCTCCAGTTGCAGCCGCCCCACAGGCCGTTGTGAATACCAACGATCGCCGCACCCCACACAACGCCGGCAACAAACGCGCCACCCGGATAGTAATAGCGTGGTGGGGCCCAGTAATAAGGCGGATAGGCGGGATACCACCATGCGCCATAAACCACCGTCGGCTGATACACCGGCACATACACCGTCTGCGGCTGGGCGGGTTCGATGATGATCACCGACTGGTCGCTATCAGTCTGCGTGCTGACGGTTTGCTGTTCATTGGTCTCAAGGTTGCCTGCTTCTTGTGCCTTATTGCGCAGAAACTGCACCCGATCCATGACTTGGGACGGCTGGGCGAGAAAGGCATCACCCAGTCGTTGCACATCATCTGGCTTGGCGCTCATCATGGCAAGTACCTGCGGAAAGGCCACCAGCGACTTTACACTCGGATCCCAAGATTGGTCAGCCACCGCATTGACCGCTGTATCGCCCTGCTGATCGGGATTCGCTTCGGACCACTTGGCCGCTTCGACGACATCGGCCGGATAAGTAGCGGCCATCAGCACCTGGGCCAGCAGTGAGTCCGGATACAGTGCGATAGGTGCAAGCATCTGATCCAATTCCTCATTGCTGAAAGTTGCTGCTTCATCAGCGGCATGAGTAGCCGACGCAGCCAACACAAAAAACAGGCTGGCCATGAAAAAAAACAGCTGCCTTGTCGCTCGACTCAGCGCCACGCGTGAAAAACTCAGGAAGGTCATGATTCGTCTCCGTCGATTAAACGTCAGCACAAGGGTGTTGGCCCACGATGTCACTCAGACAGTTAATTGTGTGCCCCACCGAATACACTCCAGATGGATTGCGCAGGCCGTTTCATTAGGGAAAAGATGATAAAACGTAAACAAAGATAAGAACTTGCTTTTTTAACGCAAGTAAATATGTCAACCGTTGCTTGTGTGTCAATGACAAATAATACAATAATTATAATAAGTTGTTGTGTTCTCTACCATCTCACTGCAAACGGTCAAGGCTGTCCAGGTGCTCCAGCAGGATACGCCGGACCTCTTCAATAACCAGCGGGTGTTCCTGGCTGGAGTGGCCGCTGCGGACGATGAATTCCGATTCCACGTAATCGACATGCGCACTGGTGTACTTGACGACCCCGTCTTTGCCGTCCGGCGGATTTTCATCACCGTCGATGGCAATGATGGAATGCCCTGTTATTCCTTGGGCGAGGGGGATCTCCGCCAGGGCAAGCAACCCGGGATTATCGGGGGACATGCCGTCAAGGCTGGTCGGTATGCCGCTCCTTTTCTCATACCCGGCGACACCCATTTTTTTGGCTGTAAGAACAAGGGAAGTCGCCTGCTTGACCACATCCACGGGCAACGACACGATCTTTTGGACCATCCGTCGGATCCAGCCGCCGGCGAGATAGCTGCCCCGGTGGGGCGTTGAGATGAAGACGACACGGCTCACAAACGGGAGTGGTGAGTAAACCAGGAAACGCTCGACCATGGCCCGATCGGCCTCGTCCAGGTCGAGCTCGTCCAAGCCTTTGTGGGTTGCCGCCCGGACAATGGCGTCCCCGGTTTCCACCGCCGTCATCTTGGTCAGAAGCCCCCCCTGGCTGTGCCCGACGACCACCATCTCCTTCAGGGCGGTCTCTTGGCCTTCGGGATCGAGGGTTTCCACCATCCGGGACAGCGATTCACAGAATTCACGCATGGAAAAAATGATCGGTTTGCCGCTGTCATAAAGGTAAACCCAGAATTGGTATTTCTCCCACAGCACCGGGTCCGAACGAAGCGTATTGAACATTTCGGCCCACCAGACCGGGCTGCTGAAGGTCCCGTGGACGAAAACAACCGGGATCCGTCCAGGACTGTAGGGCTGCACCGGATAAATGCCGCTCTTTACCACTGCCCCTTTGAGAAATTGTAGTTCACCGATATCCCAGAAGAATGGCTGATTGAGGCCGTAAGCCAGCTGGGCGGACAGGTCGTTTTCCAAGGGAACCCGTTGGTCATTGACCACCACATCCCTTTTTTCATAGGATGAGTATAGTTCCACCTGACCCTGAACCCCTTGCCTGAGATCCCTGATATCTCCCTCAACCCGCAAGAAAAGAGTCCCGGGAACCGTTTTGACAACCGGCCGGTCGGGAGTTTTCTTTCCCACGGCGATCACCGGCGCGCCGAGTCCCGGGCGCCGATCCCTGACAGTAAGTCCATGCACGGACAATGCATCGGCAGGAATGAATGTTTCGAAGCTTTCCAGATCATAGGGGAACCCGTCGTGCCGGAGTTCGAGAAATATAGATCCCACGGGTAGTTCCTGCAAACCGACTTGAGCCTTGTTTCCCTCTTTTCGCAAGACCAGGGCCTGGGAAAGGGCGGTGTTGTAAAAGTCACAGGCCACCCGAAACCGGCGATCATAGGGTCCCGGGAGTTCTCCTCCCCGTTCCCCCAGCAGATAATAATAGGCATAAACCGCCGAAGCCAGGTAGAACTGTTTGGCCCTCTGGAGGTGGGCCGGGCCAGTGCCGCTGCTGGCCTTGTTGGCGCTTATGCGGGCCTTGTTGGCGATCAGGTATGTTAGTTCAGATAGGGCGTAGAGTAGATCGCGGCGCTCGTCTTCACTGGCCTTGTCATGCAGGATCTCGATGGTCCCGTCGGGATCTTTACTGAACCGTTCCTCAAGAAAAAAACGATGCAGCACGCGTGCCGAGGCATGGCTGTACTCATCTTGCTTGATAGCGTTCAGATTGATTTGTTTATAGGTCTGCCTGACACCCACTGCGCGGGTCCCGATGGGTGTGGCGCAACCGGATAGGAAAAGCACAAGCAACGCGAACGATAAGAGCCTATACCGCCACTTATTGCCGACGACGGCCGGTTCAGGTTTCCAGGTTATGCGATGAAGTTTCACGGTGCAGGCCTTTTTTTGCATCAGGATCATGATGGCGAATCCATGCCGGGAAGCCCTTGCCGGATTATCTTGGAAAAAGCGGGGTCCTGATCCGCCGCCCGGGCCTTTTCGTTGATGATGCTTCGTTGTTTGAGCTCGTTGAAGGGCATGGATGTGTCTACGACCCCTTTTTCGTAGGCCAGTTCGTCGATATAGCCGTTGGCCAGTATCCGCCAGTCCCACCAGACCTCGCCGGCATACGGCCGGGTGTGGCCGCGAATTTCGGTCGTACAATTACCGGTCAAGGCGTTGTACCATTCGGGTTTTTCCTTCAAACGGTTGATGTAGCGGATGTAATCCATAAAAATCTGCCTGGCGACCTCAAGTGATGAGCCCTGCAGACGATACAGGTAAACGGTCTCCCCCTGACGGTAGTTGGTCCTCAGGCGGATCAGATCACGCTCGTCTGCCACCACGTAGAAGAGTTCGTACTGCCTGAAAAAACCCTTGATGGTGGAGTACGCTTCACCCACCTCCATGCGGGTCTCTATGGAGATGCACAGGTAGCTGCCATCATCGAAACCAAAACTGACCAGCGTATGCACAAGGGTTTCAAGGCCCCAGTCGCTCAAGAAAAGATCGAAACTGCGAAGTCCGGCCAGGTCGAAGGTCTTGTCATAATAGCCAATGGTATAATCCGTCTCCGTCCGGTAATCGAAATTGCGGATATTGTGCACCGTGATCGCATCCCCATCGGCGGTGGCGTAAGGCAACACCGCCACATTTGGTTGCCAGTTGCGATCGTTGGACGGTTGCATGGACAGCCACCCGATCAGGACCACGGCAAACAGGCCCACAAAGGCCATGACCGCTTTTCGTCTTGGGCGAAGCAACAGCAGCAGGCCGGCGGAGGCCGCTGCGAAAAAGCCGGCGCCTGCATACCGCAGCGGGGTCGGCAGATAGGAGAAATAGATCGCCAGGCTACCCCAGGCGATCATGGCGATCAGCAGTATAAAAAGGGATAGGTATTTGATTGCCTTCACAGCTTCTCACCGTAATCGTCAAAATAATAGTATAGCGGTGTCAACCCGAGGGCGTTGCAGACAATGTTGTATTTTCCATTACCAGTCCGGCCGTCGCCAATCCCGGCGCTCCTCGTCGTCAACAGGCAATTCGACCGCTTCCGGATCCAGCAATCCGCCCCAACTGGTGCGCTGGATCATCGCATCTCTGTTTTCTGTCGAAAGGATTTCTTCACCTTCCCGGATTTGCCAACCGCCTCCCAGGGCCTTGTAGGTGGCCACGAGGTTCGTGCCCACCTGGCCGCTGACCTCAGTCAAACGATCGGCCTGGGTGGCCAGAAAACGTTGAGAATCCAGTACGCGTTGATAGTCAACGAGCCCCTCTTTGTATTGCAGTGAAGATATCGTTACCGATCGTTGGGCCGCATTGACGCTCTCTTTCAGAAACCGTTCCTCTTCCCTGGCCTGCGTAAAGGCGACCATGGCATCTTCGACTTCCCGTTGGGCGTTTAACACCGTATTTTTGTATGAGACCACCAGCTGTTGAAGGCGTGCATCTTCTACCCGCACACGGTTTCGGATGCGTCCGTAATTAAGAATATCCCAATTGAAACCCGGTCCGGCGGTCCAGAACAAACTCTTATAGCTGAATAGATCGCCCAGCGAATTCTGGCCGGATACCGACGTTGCGTCTGATGAATTCCATCCAATACTTCCAAATAGATAAAATTGAGGGTACAGGTTTGCTTTGGCGATTCCGATCTGAGGACTTTGGGCGGCGATTTGCAACTCGGTCAACCGGATGTCGGGTCGACGCCTGAGAAGATTATTCGGAATGTCAACAATAACTGTCTCAGCGGCTACCGGAATATCAATCGGCCCACTTAGCAACTCTTTCAGTTCACCCGGCAGCTCTCCCAGCAAGATAGCCAGCGCGTTCTGGGCTTGACGCAGTCCGGATGCCAGTTGGGGGACCAGGGCTTGGGTGTCGGTCAACAACATCTTGGCCTGGGCCACATCCAGCTCCGAAACGGCACCCTCTTTGAATCGGACGTCGGCGATTCGCAGGGATTGCGCCTGTAGCCTGACATTTTCCTCGGCGATCGCCAACCGTTTCTCCAACGTGCGGATCAGGATGTACGTGCGCGCGACTTCGGCCGTCAAGGATACGAGAACGTTGTCATAGCTGGCGACGGTGGCCTCCAGGTTGGCGGTTCCGGATTGTACCGAACGTCGATACTTGCCCCAAACGTCCAACTCCCATGCCGCATCGAACCCGAGGCTCAATGAATTGAAATGGTTGTCGATATACGGCGTGTCGGAACTTGTGCTGAGCTTGTTGGTTGCCAGCGATCCGGAAACCGATTGCTGCTGAGGATACAAGCGGCCGACCGCAATCCCCAATTGCGCACGCGCCTCATAAATACGGATGCCGGCGATCTGCAGGGAAAGGTTTTGCCGATAGGCTTTTTCGACCAGGTTGTCGAGCACCGGGTCGTCAAACACCTGCCACCAGTTGCTGTAGTCGGTTTGACCGGCACGCAAGCCAGGCGCCTGTACCTCCGTCCAGTCATCCTGCAGCGGCGCCTCTGGCTTTACAAAATCCGGTCCAACCATGGTGCAGCCACTCATGATCATCACCATGGCGACCCACACCAGCCCCCAATGCCTATACGGCTTGACCGATCTTGCGGAGCATCCTGTTTTGGTTTGAGCGGTTACCGCATTGCCTTTGCCCGTATACATAGCGCTCTCCCTTATCATGACGTATCCGATCCCGAGTAATATGTAAGTTCCGCAAAGCCCTTATGACGGGTTCGTATTTGGGCTTAGCCAGGCACATGATCGGCTGTTGGTTTAACACGGAAAAAGATGCTGTAGAGTACCGGCACATAGTTCAGCGTGAATAAACTACCGATGCCCAGGCCAAAGAACATGACCGAGGCCATGCCGAAAAAAAGCGGATCATGATTGATGATCAATGGCAGGAAGCCCAGCATGGTGGTTGACACCGAAAGCAGGATCGGCCTGAATCGGCTGACGGCCGAATTGACCACCGCATCATAAGGGGGCTGCCCGTCGCGCCGGTTCTCCTCGATTTTATCGATCATCACGATGCCGTTGTTCACAATGGATCCGGCCAGGGCCAGCAGCCCCAGGATGACCATGAATCCGAAATCGGCCTGCATCACCAGCAGTCCGACCACCGACCCGACAATGACCAGTGGCATGGTCAGAAGAATGATGGCTGCCCGCCGGATGGAGTTGAACTGCCATACCAGCAGAAAGACGATGCCGCCAAAACATGGCAGCAACCATTTTGCCAGGTTTTGCTGGGCCGTGGCGGAGTCCTCGAGTTCGGCGCCGACATGCCAGTAGTGATTTTTCGGAAATGTCATTGCTTCCAGCGTGGGCTTTAAGGCGGCAAACATTTCCGAAGCCTTGAGCACTTGGTTTTTGGCGCTGACGGTGATGGTGCGCTCCTGGTTGTAGCGCACGATGCGGTCCAATTCACCGACAGCGTAGACATCGGCCACCTGGTTGAGCGGCACGCTGCCGCCGGATGACGAAATGATGCCGAGGGAGCGCAGGCTGTCGGGGGAATCCCTCTCCGCCTTGACCCCGCGCCCGACGATGGGAATTTCGACATTGCCCTCGTGGTAAGTGGTGGCTGTCTTACCGCTGACAAAAAAATCCAACGTACTGGCCACACCCTCGGATGTCACCCCGGCGCGCAGGGCCCGGGCCTGATCGACATTCGCCTTGACCGTAAACACCCGGTTGTTCCAATCCTGTTTGATTTGAATGGTGCCGGCTATTTCTCGGAGCGCGGCCATCACCTTCTCGGCCTGTTCCAGCAGCACATTGGATTCCGGACCGCTGAGCCGGATTTCCAACAGGCCGGATTCACTGCCGCCCAGCCACATGGATTTGACCCGTCCGCGAGCATTGGGGAAATGATACTGCAGGTAGCGGTCGGTGCGCTGGACGAGTTCCGCCACCTGCTTGTGGGTCTGGGTGTTGACGATCAAAAACCCGACGAACGGGTCCGGGTCCAGCGGTGACAGTGACAGGAAAAAGCGCGGTCCGCCGTTGCCGACATAGGCGATGGTTCCGGTGATTTCCGGGTTTTCCTGTTTGTCCTGTAGCCAGGCGCTGAGCTGCCTGACGGCCCGGTCGGTCTCCTCGATGCGCGTGCCGGCGGGAAGGTCGAGATAGATCAGGTACTGATTTCTGTCCCCGCCTGGAAAAAAGGCCTGCGGTATAAAGGTTGCCGCATAGATGGCGGCAGCAAACGCGCCGCCCGTTACGGCCAGCACCAGGATCCGATATTGCAGGGAAAACGTCAGCACCCGACGATAAAGCCGATAGAATTTTCCCTGGTACGGATCGCTCTTCGGCGATTGATCAGCGCCGCCGGCCGGGGGTGCTTTTAAAAACCAGTAGCACATGCTGGTGGATGAAAACATGGAGAAGAACCACGAGCCCATGAGCAGGATAATCATCACCGATCCCAGTGAGGCGGTGTAATCACCGGCCATGCCGATTTGCAGCAGGATCGGTCCGAAAGCGAAAACCGTGGTCAGCGTGCTGGTGAGCAGGGGGACCGAAAGGGTGGTGCCGGTTTTCAACACGGCATCCTTGCGTGACATCCCCGTTTCCAGATTCACTTTGATGTCATCGGAGACCACAATGGCGTTATCCACGAACATGCCCAATGCGATGATCATCGTGGCCAGCGACATCCGTTCCAGATCGATCCCCAGCGCAAGCATCATCAAAAGACCGAACAGCATGACCAGAGGGATAAACGAGCCCACAATCAAACCGGTTCTCAGCCCCAGCAGCAGCATGACCACCACCAGGACGATGGCGATGCTTTCGATCACGTTGATTACCATGCCGCTGACGGATTTTTTGATCAGGTCCGGCTGGTAGGTGGCGAAGTCGAGCACGTAACCCCACGGCAGAGACTGCTCGATGGCTTTGACCGCCTGCTTCAACCGAGCGCCGTACTCGACGGCATCGACCCCTTTGACGATAAAGACGCTCAATACAATGGCCGGATGGCCATTGTAGTAGGCTGGGTTGTGGATCGGCTCCACGTAGGCTTTTCGGATGGTGGCGATGTCGCGTAGCGGGATCGAGGCCTGGGACCCGGGAATCGGAATGAGGACCGCCCCGATCTCGGCAATGGACACAAAGCGTCCCTGGGTCTCCACGATGATGTCCACATCACTGATGTCGATCCTGCCGCCGGGCAAAAGAACGTTCTGCTCCTTAAGTTTTTTGCCGATATCGACGGGGTCGATGCCCAGTTGGGCAATTTTGGCGTTCGACACCTCCAGATAGATGCGCTGATCCTGCACACCGGTGAGATCGATTTTCTGGGTCCCCGCCACCAGATTGAGGCGCTCCCGGATTTGGCGGGCGGTTTCATGCATTTCCGCCATGTCGAACCCATCGCTCCACAGAGCGATGGTGGCCACCGACGTATCGCCGAAGGTATCGTTGACCATCGGTCCGGTGGTGCCTTCCGGCAGTTCGGGTTTGACATCGTCCATCCGGTTGCGCAGCAGTTTCCAGGTCGCCGGGAGCTGTTCGGCAGGCACTTCATCGCTGATGGTGACATGGATCAGGCATTCGCCGTATTTGGATGTCGAATTCTTGATCTTGTCGACCTCGCCCATGCTGCGGATTTTCTCTTCGATGGGTCGGGTGATCAGGCGTTCGACTTCCTTTACCGGCATGCCGGGATATTTGGCCGTCACCACTGCTTCGCGAATCGTAATGAAGGGGTCTTCCAGCTTCGGAAGGCCTATGAATGCATAGACACCCCCGACGATCACCAACAATATCGTCATGACGACGGTTCGAGAATTATTCAGCGCAAATGCGGTGATCCCTGTCATTTCAATTCCCCTGCTGTTGCATCTGTTTGACTTTCATCCCATCGGCTAAAAAGCTCACCCCGGCCACGGCAATGATGTCCCCGGCCGAGAGACCATCAGTCACGATGGGATTTTTTCGTTCTGTGCCTTGGAAGCGGATCGGTGTTTTCTTGACCATCGACGTCTGGGGGTCATACACAAAGGCATATCCCTGGTTGACATCCGGAGCAGGCAGGATGGCCTGAATTGGAATCGTGTATCCCGCTTCCCGGTTTTCGGCCTTTATGGTAAAACTTGCCTCGGCAGTCATGCCAGGTCTAACCTTTTCGTTCGGGTCCACCAACGCCACTTTGACCGGAAAGGCGTTGGCCTGTACAGCGGCGGAACCAATAAAGGCAATACGGCCCTTTGTGGATTCACCCGGCAGCGTGGGGAAGGTGATTGTCACCGCGTCATCGATGTGCAGACGGTCGATGATTGTTTCCGAAACGGCCAGTTGTACTTCCATTTCCCCTGTGGCATCGATTTCAAACACCTTCTGCCCGACTTTCACCTCCTCGTTGGGCTGCATCGACCGCCAGGCGATGGTGCCGTCGTATGGAGAGAGCAGTTTCGTTTTGCGCAGATTCCGTTTGGCCTGATCCAGTTTGGCCACCTGAAAATCAATCGCACTCTCAGCAGCTTTAAGATTATAGTCGGCGATATCCAAATGACTTTTTACCCCTGCACCCTGATCGTAAATCCGCTTTTGGCGATCGTACTGCGACCTGGATTCGTTCACCTGGTCCTTAGCCTTTGCCAACTCGGCCTGGATCGCATCCACCTCCAACTGATAGGGCTCCGGATCGAGGGCCGCGAGCAGCTCTCCTTTTTTTACCCGATCGCCGATGTCGACATTCACAGACGCCACCTGCCCGCCCACTTGAAAACTGAGGTCAGAGGAATCCACTGCGGCGGCCAGCCCGGAAAATTTGAGTGTCTGACCGGTCGCCTGCTCACTGACGGTCATCGTCTTGATCGGCCGAACCGCTTCAGTAATTTCAACCTTATCTTTGCATGCCGTCAGGGCAGCCCATAGGCAAAGCAGCCAGACCATCCGTTTTAACGTCTGTTGTGGCATCGTAAACCTCATTTTTTACCTCAATTGTTGGTATTGGGTTTAGGGTTGCATCGTCTAACAATAGAAATTCATGCCACTTCGCCGCCTGCGTCCGTTGAGATTCGGTCGGGTGCAAATGATGTGTGACATCAGCTAAGTTCTCATCATCAAATTCGGGCGGCTGCCTTTTTGAAATCCAAAACGGTTTCAAAGGCATGACCGCCCGAACGAGTTATACACGCCACAGCAAAACCGATCAAGTCCTGTTCCCGGTGTCACCAGTCACATCTCTCCTAAGGGGCGATGGCTACGTTAAGCATGACGTTGATCCGACCGCCTGCCGATTTTACTAGAAAAAAACAACTTCCACATCTTCCACGATAACCGATTTGGTATTTCTTTATTCAAACGACTACCGTAGTTTTTCCGCAACTGGCTCTGAAACGGGCGGTTCTTCCTGCAAGGGATCAACAATTTATTTTGGGAGCAAGATTGGCTCCAATCAAGACGACGGTGATGATGTCAGTACTGGGCGCACGCTTAAAAAAAGGCACTGAAGCAACCCTTGACCATAGTAGACATGACCGGTAAGCAGCGCTTTTGCCTCTTGGGCCAAAACGTTTGCTACTGACAATAGGCAACCCGCATGCCGGTTGTCAACCACCGGAACCAAGGGACGGGCGACAGGATGGCAATGCATGCACCCATGGATCTCTGCGTCATCGATGGAAAATGAATCAGCCGAACCATGTTTATCATCTTCTGGGCGCCGGTCTGGGCACAGGACGCGCAGGCAATTGCGATGCATGCCGGGGCGGGGAAGGGGTGACGATGACATCGCGGTGATAATAACCCGCGCCGTAGCCTCTGTAGTAAACGCCGCCTACGACCTGGTTTTGCTGGTAGTCGTATGGACTGTCCAAGGCGCAGCCGGTTGCCAGCAGTGCCATCGCCACCACCAGCAAAACAAACGGCATGTGTTTGTGACCATATCGCTTCATGGCTTGTTCTCCGCGTTGTTTTCATCCGTCCATTGTGCAACGGCCAGCGCTGCACCCAGAGGATCCAGAAATACGGCTACCTTTCCGTTCCGAACCGTCGGGCTCGGGGGCACCACGACCCTGCCGCCGGCTCGCTGGATACGTGCCAGGGTTTGCTGCAAATCCTTCACGCGGACATAGGGAAGCCACGTGGAAGGCAGATCCTTGCGTTCAAGCTCGAGCACCGCGGCCCGCGGGAATCCACCGGCCACCAGGCGTATTTCGGGCCGGTCTCCGATATCTTCCTGCCGTTCGATCGTGTAAGCGCCGATGGGACGATAAAAATCCGCCATCAGTGAGCTCTCCTTGGCCCAAAGTTCGATCCAGAGCCACGTGTTGTATGATGGCAAGACATCGGGCGGATCGCCACCGGTCGCGTGGATTACACCGAAGACCGCGCCCTCACGGTCCTGCAGCACAGCAAACGCACCGCGTCCTGCAATTTTCTTGGGTGGCACCAGCACCATGCCGCCGGAAGCGGCTGCCTGATCGGCGGCGCGGTCCGGGTCGGGAACGGACATGAACGCCAGCCATCTTGCGGACCGATCGGCATCGGCAGGTTTTGCATAGGGGACGATCCCGGCGATGGGCCGCCCGTCCGCACGGATGAGGGTGTAGGCATCCTTGCCGGTTCCGTTGGTTTCGTATTGCCATCCGAAAACTTCCCCGTAAAAGCGCTTCTCAATGTCGACATTGTCGGTTATCAGATCCGCCCACACCCAGCGCCCCTGGAGATGAACGTCGGTCGGCGATTCGCTGATGGCCGGCCATCGGGGCGCGGTCGTTGTGCATCCGCCGATCAGCAGCAGGGCTGCACCGGCCAGCACCAGCATTCCTTTTGGAAAAGGTCTCATCACTGCACCTCCATGATCGTCAATACAACAATGGATATTCGCATGATTCTTCTCCTTCCGCCATGTTCCTTTTTTCGATTTTCCTCATGGTGGCAGTGAATAGGGGGATCTAAGGCAATTCGTCAACCCACTTGCCTCCGCTGAGCCACTTCTTGTGCATTTCCTGCAACTCGCCACTGCCTTGCAGCAATATCAAGAAATTCTGCACCCAGTTGACCAGCAGGGTATCTTCGGGCATGGCAATGCCCAGCGGTTCGAAGCTGAGGGGCGCTTTTCCGGCCAACAGCCCCTTATCCTGGTGTCGGTAGGCGGTCAGTGCACAGAACGGGTAGTCGGCAACAACGACGTCAACCTTTTTTTTCAATAACAGGTCAATGGCCTCATCATATGAAGCCGTGGTGATCAGCTTGGCCTTGGACATAAGCGCCTCGGCGTACTGCTGACTGGTCGAATTTTTTAACGCGGCAATGCTGACTTCAGGCGCATTCAATCCCGTGGCCTGCTGCAGGGCGGCATACCGATCGAGCAACGTTAGAATTCCCTTGCCGGAAACCAAGTAAGGCCCCACGAAAACCACTTTGCGATTGCGCGATGGGGTGATGGTCATACTCGAAAGGATCATATCCACCTGCCCGGCCTCCAGCGCCGGCAGCAGGTCGGCAAACGGCAGGATCTTGAATTTAACCTTGACCCCGAAAGCATCAGCCATTGCCCGCGCGATATCGGCGTCGAGCCCGATAATTTCGCCCTTTTTGGTGACGGCCGTCAAGGGCGGTTGCGCGCCGCTGGTGCCGATAACCAGCTCTCCCGTTTTGACGATTCGATCCATAGCGGGACCGGCCGAGACGGTGGCGGTCATGAACAGCGTTATTACTAACAGCAATGAGACGGCAAGACCTGTTTTCTTCATTGAAACTTCTCCTTTTCATGTGGATAGGGTTGAATGTCCATATGGCGGCAGGGTATGCATTCGCACCCGCTGGCATTTGTAACGCCGCGATCTAAAATGGCGATCTTCACCGCAGCCCTATATAAAACGAAAAGCGGTAGATGCCAATATAAAATTAAGTCAATTAAGCGTTCACAAACGTTTTGATATGACGGCCCGGCCGCGTTGACAATGGTCGGTGCTTTATATAAAAGCATTCAGCACCTATTTTCATCAGGCAAATAAAGGATTGCATTAATGCTTAGCAAAAAAAAATCGTTGGCGGAAAACATTCTGATATTGGGTCTGGGTGGTGTGGGTACCTACCTGGCCAAACGGTTGGTTCATGAAGGCTATGCCGTTACTGCCATAGAGCCGGACGGTCGGTTGATCCGCCGTACCGATGGGCAACTGGACGCTCGGCTGATTCAAGGGTCGGCCATGAGTATCGGCTGCTGGCGTGAAGCCAGGGCTCAAAACATCGACGTGCTGATTGCCGTCACCGATAACGATGCGGTCAACATGTTATCGGCGATGATTGCCGACCGGTTCGGCATCCCACTGAAGATTGCGCGGGTCCGTTCGATGGATTTCGATAACATAGATTCAGTGCTCAACGCCGATGACCTCAAAATCGATTTGATCATTCACCCGGAAGAGTTGGCCGCGCAGGAAATTGTGCGGCTGGTCAAACGGACGGCCGGCAACGAGATCATCGATATTGCCGATGGGCAAACTCAGGTTATGGCCACCCGTGTCAACGATGACTCGCCCCTGGCCCACCAGAAACTGAAAACCCTTTCCATGACATACAACACCTTTCCGTTCAGGGTCGTGGCCATTGCCAGGGGGATTACCACCATCCTTCCCGGCGGGGATCATGAAATCCTTCCCCAGGATCAGGTGCTGATCATGGCCTCAAAGAAGGATCTTCCCCAATTGATGGCCTTGACCGGGGTTGAACAGCAGCGGCGGCACCGGGTGATGATTTTGGGTGGCGGTCTGGTGGGATGCCGTGTGGCTGAACTGATGGGCAAAGACGTTCAGGTGAAAATCGTTGAAAAGGACGAAGCCGTGGCTGCCGATCTGTGCCATCACTTGACGGATGTCGAGGTGCTTCACGGCGACGGCTCCGATGCCGAGGCCCTCGAGCAGGCCGGTCTGACAGACATGGACACCTTTATCACGGCGACCGGTGAGAATGAAACCAACATCATGAGCTGCATGCTGGCCAAGCACCTGATGAACACGAGTAACGGCGGCGCTCGCAGCAAGGATCGCAAAACCATTTCACTGGTGAATAAAGAGGAATACCTCGTACTGGCCGCCACCAGTGGTTCGGATATCGCCCTGAACAAGAAAGTGCTGGCAGCCAACGAGATTTTGAAGTTCATCCGACGCGGGGAATTGCTGTCGGTCGCGCACTTACACGGTTTTGACGCTGAAGTGGTGGAGATCCTGGCGGCACCGGGTTCACCCATCACGCGAATCCCGCTTTCTAAAATTGATCCGGATTTTCACGGGAAAATTCTTGTCGGCGGTGTTTACCGGGACGATCAATGGAAAATCGCCGTGGGTGATACCCGCATCCTTCCCAATGAACGCGTGATCGTGATCTGCAAATCGCTGCACCTTAAAGATGTGCACAAGCTTTTCTTGGGATAGGAGTTATCTTTTCCAGAACGAAGGATAGAAGATCACCAGCGCAGAGAACATCTCCAGGCGCCCGACAAGCATGTTCCAGGAAAGAAACCACTTGCCCGTATCGGAAATAAAGGCATAATTTTCCGAGGGCCCAATCGCACCAAAACCCGGTCCAATGTTCATGAGGGCGGCGATGACCGAACTCATGGCGGTCGTATAATCCATATCGTCGGTGAGCACCATCACACACCCGCCGGCCAAGACCATAAAAATATTCACGATAAAATAGCAGATGGACAGGTGAATGATGGTATCATCCACCGGGCGTTGGTTCAGGCGCACGGAGATGACGGACATGGGTTGGAAAAATATTTTTTTGATGGCGGCCGACATGAATTTGCACAGGACCACATAGTGAACAATCTTGATGCCGCTGGTAGTCGATCCGGCACAGGCGCCGATAAAGCACACGGCATACAAGAACATCTGCGAGGCCTGGGGCCAGCCTTCGTAGTCGGCGGTGGTAAAACCGGTGGTGGTCAACAGACTGGTCACCTGAAAAGTCCCGTAGCGGATGGCATCCATCAGGCCGTAGGTGTTCTCCTTCCACAGTATCCAGGAGACCATGCCGCAGAAAAAGAGCATGAGCCCTACGTACCAGCGAAACTCCGTGTTAATGCCCACCGCCCGCCAATCTCCTCGGACGATCTGGTAGAAAAGCACAAACGTCATACCGCCAAGAAACATAAATAGAACGATCACCCAATCGAAATAAGCACTGTTGTAATGCCCGATGCTGGCATTGTAAGGGGAGTAGCCGGAGGTGGATACCGTGCCGAAAGCGTGGCACAGTGAATCGAACAGGGACATGCCTCCGAAGCAGAGCAGAAGGGTCTCGGCCAGATTCAACACCATGTAGATGATCCACAGGCGGACCATGGTGTCCCGGTTGCGGGCATGGAATTTCTCTTTGGTAAGGACCTGGCCCGGCGATGACTCGGCCCGGAAGATGCGCAGCCCGCCCATGCCGTGGGGCAGGAAGATGACCGTCAGGGTCAAAAACCCCATCCCGCCCAACAGATGCGTCTGGCTGCGCCAGAACAACAGCCCGTGGGGCACCACCTCGATGTCGGTCAGGATGGTGGCGCCGGTTGTGGTGTAACCGGACATCATTTCGAAAAAGGCATCGGTGAAAGACGGGATGGACCCGTGGATCATGAAGGGAATGGCACTCAGTGCAGAAACGACGACCCAGCCGAAAGCGGCGATGAATATGCCGTCTTTGATGCTCAGGTCAAGGTGCTTCCTGAAAAGCCACCATAACGGCAAACCCAACAAGAGGATCAATGCGGCTGAGACAAGCAGCGCGACAAAATCCCCTTCACGGTAGATCAGTGAACAGACCAGGGGCAACAGCATGGAGATGCCCGTGACCATGAACAGGGTGCCGAAAACATGAAGAATGGAAAACAGGTGCATGGGTTTGGTTGGATTAAAATTAGGGTTAAAAATTTTGGTTTAGCGGCAATTCATATCCCAGGTTCCTTGAAAAAGCAAAAGGTCTGTTCCTTTGCGGCGAATGTTTCGTTGACACATTCGTCCTGGTGTCGCTATGGTCCAATTCGATGATCCTATTCGAGATATCAGAACATATAAGGAAGCGGTCAAATGAAAGCGGAAATTCTGGCAACGGGAGATGAGATCCGATCCGGCGCCCTGGTGGACAGCAACTCGGCGTATATTTCGGAAAAGTTGGAGGAAAACGGTATCGAGGTGGTGCGACACACCTGCGTGGGGGACGATCTGCCCCTGTTGGTCTCCACCCTTCGTGAGATTGGCGACCGTGTGGATCTGGCGGTGGTCACCGGTGGGTTGGGGCCCACCACCGATGATCTCACTGCTGAAGCGGCAGCCAGAGCGCGCCGGTGTTGAACTGAGATTTAATCAGACCGCCTTTGAAAACGTCGAGAGTTTTTTTAAAACGTTCAACCGCCCCATGACTGAATCCAACCGCAAGCAGGCACTGCTTCCCGACGGCAGTAACCTATTGTACAATCCGGTGGGTACAGCACCCGGGTTTTCCCTGACCATGGAGAAGTGTCGGTTTTTCTTTCTTCCGGGGGTGCCCTATGAGATGAGACGCATGCTGACTGAGCATGTGATTCCTGAAATGCTTACCCTGCAGGGCGATGCGGCCATGCACAGCCGGGTGAAGACCATTACCACCTTCGGGTTGCCTGAATCGCTGGCCGGTGAAAAAGTGGCCGGTGTGGAAGCCGATTTTCCGGGCATCAAGCTGGGCCTTCGTGCCAATTTTCCGCAGATCCAGGTCAAGCTTTACGGGCGGGACACGGATCCGGCCCTGCTGGATCAACGCTTGGGCCAGGCGGGGCACTGGGCGCTGCAACGGTTGGGACAAAACGTGATATCTGAAAACGGCGAACGGATGGAAGCCGTGGTGGGGAGACTGCTGTTGGAACGATCGGCCTCCATCGGCCTAGCGGAAAGCTGCACCGGCGGGCTGCTGGCCAACTGGCTGACCAACATGGCCGGTAGTTCGGACTATTTTCTCTTTTCCGGGGTCACTTATTCAAATCAGGCCAAGATCGATGTGCTGGGGGTCAAGCCCGAAACGCTGGAAAGACATGGCGCGGTTCACGAAGAAACGGCCCGGGAGATGGCCGAAGGGGCCCGGCGGGTAGCCGGCAGCACCTACGGGCTTTCCACCAGCGGCATTGCCGGCCCTGACGGTGGAACCGAAGACAAACCGGTGGGAACCGTGTGTGTCGGATACGCCGGGCCGGATCGGTCCTTCGGCCGTCAGCTTTACTTCCCTTTCGGAAAGCGCCTGATGAACAAGAAAATATTTGCCATGGCGGCGCTGGATATCCTGCGCAAGGCGT
>CAVONY010000014.1:0-152510 GCA_963697405.1 uncultured delta proteobacterium
CGCGGAACAGCTCCTGGCCGGCCCAATCCCTGAAGGCCACGGGAATCCATGGCACGGCCAGCTTTTCACCGAAGATCGGGCTGGCCTGGTTGAATTCCGCGCCTAGATCGTTGTTGGCAAAACCGAACACACGGGCTGCCTTGGGCACTTCGGTAAACATGAAGAAGTCACCGGCCGAGTTCTCGCCGGAGGACAGATTGATCAGCTTGCGATCGCAGTTGTTGAGGGTCTGGCCGGCCAGGTTGGCCGGGATACCCGGGAACAGAGTCAGTTCATCATCCACCACGTAGGGGTCGCCCACGCACTCGGGCGGCAGCAGCAAGGGGCTGGGAATAAACAGTTCGCCGAAATCCACATTCTTGTCATGGGATTTGACAATATTATAGTGGGGCGGGGGTACGGCCTCCACGATGTAGTCGCCGGGTTTCAGATAGCCGATTGTCGTTGGCGGGATCGGTCAGCGTGACCCAATCCGCACAGGACGCCGCCGGGACAGTCGATTTCAGGCCCGAAAGCATAGCCGCCGTCAAAAACACCCGGGCGAACCTGGTTCCAGGTGCCGTAGCCGTCGGCGCACTCGGGAATCGGGAACCCACGGGGCGCGGGCAGGTCCTGGACGCAACCGCTGGGCTTGTTGTCATCCCAGCTGTCAGTCCAGGTGACCTCGATGGCATCGCCGAAGTCGAATACCGTCACCGGTCCGGGCCGGTGAAGCGGTCGTCCACGTCTTCGGGACCCGGACTGCCACCACCTTCGGTCCAATCGAAGGGATAGTTGTCCACATCGGGAGGGGTAATCGTGCTTGGTCGGATCGCCATTGAAAAAACCATCCGATCACCGATGCGATCGAACATCGTTGATGATGCCGTCCCCGGGCGGGAAGCCCGGCGGCACTACGTTGATTTCGGCCCTGTCACGGTAGAGGTTCAACTGGACCCGGGGAATACCTGGCTGCCAGGGTTCGCCACCGTTGTACTTGGGATCGTCTTCGGCCCGGGTGGTGTCGTAGAAGACCACACCGGATATGCCGCCGTTCTCGTTGGCGGCCGTAATCGACCTTGCCCCAGTCGATCAGGTTGGTCTGGTTGAGCAGCAGGTGCATGGCCGTGGTCAGCACCGGCCCCTGCTCGGTGCGGTAATCGGTTGTGCCGAATACGTTCAATTCCGGGTCGGCCACCTGCGGCTGCAGGCTCTTGTTGCCGTTGGCAGGCCACACCGGGCTGGCAGATCGGCGATGGGTCCGCCGTAGTCGATGGCCGTGGTCATGCCGGTGGCCTTGAAGCGGGCAAAATCCACCTCGGGCACCAGCCATTTGAAGAAGGGGAACACCTCGCTCAACGAATAGCTGCCGTCGGCACCGCTGCCGGTGGCCTGGTAGATGCTGCCGTCTCGAAACGCAGGTTGACGGCCTGATCCATCATGCCCAGCTCGCCGGGATCGCGTCTGCCATTTTGATTGGAATCGTAGAAAACCGTACCCTCGAGGGTGCCGAACCATCGAAAGGAGAGCACATCACCCACACGTCATCCGTGGTACCGGAGGCACCCGGGAACAGTCACTGAGTTGGTGCCGAAAAGCGCATCCAACGGGGTGTCCCAGGTGACCATCTGGTAGTCTCCGGCTGGGATGTCCTCAAAAATAAAGTTGCCATTTCCGTCGCAGGGCACGGCGTAAAGACCGGCGCTGGGCGTTGAGGGCGTCGGTGGAGGTTCAGGCGTCCGGCGGCAATGGGCACCAGCTCGGTTTCAGCAATCAGGATGGCATCGTTGAGGCCCACCCAGCACTGGTCCACGATGGGGCCGGGGTACTGCCCCTGAACATTGGGCGGCCGGTCGAAGTGGTTGAATCGCACGGTGCCGGTGATGCTTGCGGTGCCGGCAGGGGCGCCGGTTTCGTTGAGCAAGTTGCCCTGCAGGCCGGTTACCAGTCTGGCCCTTGACGATCCAGGGACCGGGATCGGCGGTGGTGGAGGGGTGTAATTGACGAAGCCGAACATGGCGTGCCAGACGCCGGTACCGAAACCTTCCACATACAGCTTGGGCTCGCGGGCCTGGACCCAGGCATCGATGGTGGGCGTTCCCTCGATGGTGGCGGTCTGAACCCATTGGAGCAGGCTTGCCCGGAATCGTCACCCTGGGGGGGCACCAGGCGGACGCCGTATTTTCCAGGGGCCAGGTACTTGATCAAGGCTTCGCCGAGTTTCAGGTTGTAGGGGTTTTTTCCGGCGTCGATATCGTCCTGGCTCAAGGTGGTCAGCGCCCCATCGCCCAATGTCTCGACGATTGGCGCACCGTCCGGGCCGAGCAGCGGTTCTCCAAAAATATCGGTCTGGTAGATGGTACCCAGAGGATGGCCGAATGTATCCACGGCCAGCCGGTTGCCGGCAAAATCGTCGATATAGATGCTGCAACCACCAATGCCGTCTTCGCGTTCATCCTTGGCATTGCTGATGGGGTTGTGATCCAGAAAGGCGATCAGGTAAATCTGGGCCGTAGGGAAGGGCATGCGGTTCACCGTTACCGTAACCGCAGTAGATCTTGGACCCTCCGCCTCCACAGTGGTGCCGCTCAAGGCGTATTGAGAGACACCGGTGTCTCCAAATGCGTCAGGCATGACGGTCACGAAATACGGCGTGCCGGTGGGCAGGTCGATGGTCACCGTGGCGCTCGTGCTGTGTCCTTTGGCCAGCACCGGGGCATAGCTGTTGTGAATGTCAATGCTGATGCTCTTGTCGTTCGGGTCAGCGTTGGGCACCTGATGGCCGGGTATGGTGATGGTTGTGGTGTCCTCTTCCACCATCCAGCGGTAGGCGCTTACCAATCCACCGTCCGAACCCAGTCACCGTAAGGTATAAACGCCTGTGCATTGACGCACATGAATGCAAGTAAGATCGGGATGATCAGGGCGATGCGCGCCTTGCGGATCCCTTTAAGTGTTAATGCTGTATTCGTTTGCATTCTGGTCCTCCTTTCGTGCGGGCCAAAGTTGGGTTGATTGCACGATCTAGGTGTTAAGGTGCGAAGAATGAACTTTCATGTTAACTGGTCTAAAGTATTGTGCGTTGCCGATGGCCCGCCGCTCAATCGGCGGTGTCATCGGCTAACATCTTGTTCAGGGTTTCTTTCTGGGCATCCGTCAATCCGTTGAAACAGACCCCGCAGAGCCGAACATCCGTACCACTGAATTTGCCGTTTTCAATCAGGCTGGCCACATCGTAGACCATCTTGCAGGCCAGGCCCGAAAGCAGCGCCTGCTTTTGGGGGGCGGTGAAGATGTCGGTCAAGGTCCACTGATTGCAGGTGGATTTATCCGGTGGATAACTCAGCTGCATCCCGCTGACACTGAGATCGCGAAGCATGCCCACCTTTCCCGAGCACTGATCCAAAACAAATACATCTTTTCCCGCCATCAGACGTCGAGGATGTTTGCGCCGCTCGGTTTTCATGGCTGTCCACTTCCTTCCGCCATGCTGTGTTTGTAGATTCCTCTGCCGTGAGCGAGTCGTCTGGTCAGGATCAATTGTGGAGGCCAAGAATCAAATCTCTCTGGCAAGGGTACAGAGCAATAGATGTGCCATATAAATTTTGATAATAATTCCAATAGGTAAATGAAAATTCGGATAAATTGATCAGTCAAAACGATAGGCGTTCGGATGGTCCAACCACCCATTTTGGGAGGGGTGGTGGGAAGAATGATAACGATTGCTGACTGTTATCGACATTCATCCCATTTTGGGAGGGAACAAATTTGGTATAGGGGGCACCTGAAATGGAAAAACGCGGGAATCAATGGAATCGTTTTGAAAATCATAATGTATGGAATCTTTAGACCTCCGCCGCTCTGTTACTATTCGTTGATTAATCAAAATTAAAGCTTACACCCCTCACCCTGTCCCTCTCCCCAGAGGGGCGAGGGGACGTTGACATGACCTCTGGTCATTTTTTTTGGCACAGTGCAGCATTTTACGCCTCCCTCGCCCCTTGAGGGGAGAGGGCCGGGGTGAGGGGTGGGCTAAAGCTTGTAAAGGAAAGATGAATGTGCCCATTGCCGACGGATAGAGCTTATTTAACGCCATACGCTCAGTTTGGGTTGAACCCTCCCCGCGGGCCCGATGAACGGGATGCCTGCTTCGCTCCGACAAGCGACGGGCTTGCGCTCGCTATCGCGGTTCATGCCTGGAATCTTGAGGCCGCCGCCGACACTGTTACAATGGGGTGACTGGTCGGAATGTAAACGTCCCCCCTCACCCTGACCCTCTCCCCAAAGGGGCGAGGGGACGTTGACATCACCTCTGGTCATCCCTTTTGGCACAACGCGGCATTTTACACCTCCCTCGCCCCTTGAGGGGAGAGGGCCGGGGTGAGGGGTGGACTGAAGGGTGTAAAGGAGGGATGAATGTGCCCATTGCCGGCGGATAGAGCCTATTTGACGCCATACGCTTTCAGCCTTCGCCGCAGGGTGTTGATGCCAATCCCCAGAACGCGCGCACTCTCGGCCTTGTTGTTCTCCTGCATGTCGTAGACGTTGATGATGTGGGTTTTTTCCAGTTCGGCCAGCGTGGGAACCGGCTGAACCTGCGCCTGTTGAACGTATTTTTTGGCCTTCTGCCGGATGTGGGCGGGCAGGCAATTGATGTTGATCGGTTCTCCCTGGGCCAGGTTCACCGCCGATCTGACAATCGATTTCAATTCACGGACGTTGCCAGGGTAATCGTAGGCCATGAGCACATCCATGACCGCTTCTCCCATTTCCGGGCTTTCGGGCCCGCTGATCGCCTTGAGGAAGAATCCGATCAGCAGGGGAATATCGTCCATCCTCTCCCTCAACGACGGCAGATGCAGCCAGCTGCCGCTCAAGCGGTAGTACAGGTCTTTTCGAAAGCGATGGGTGGCCATCATCTTGTCCAGGTCCTGGTTGGTGGCCGCAATGATCCTCAGGTCCACCTTGCGGGATGTGTTGGTGCCAATCTTAATGAATTCGCCGCTTTGCAGGACGCGCAGGAGTTTTCCCTGCAGGCTCGGCGCCAGATTGCCGATCTCGTCCAGGAAAAGGGTACCCTTGTGCGTGCTCTCCAGGTAACCGGTCCGGTCCTTCTCGGCACCGGTAAAGGCGCCTTTGGTATGCCCGAAAAACTCGGCATCGAAAAGACTGTCGGTGATGGCATCCATGTTTATGGCGGTAAATTGGCGATCCCTGCGATCACTGGCGGCATGAATAGCCTGCGATAAAAGCTCCTTGCCGGTGCCGGTTTCGCCGGTAATGAGGACGGGCGAGTCGCTGGCGGCATGCAGTTCGGCAATCTTGAGGATGCGTATCATCTGATCGTTACGGGTGATGATCGGGGCGAACGCCGTCGGGCTTTTCAATTCGGGAATGGACTTTTGCTTACCGATAGTCAAAATATCCACCAGCCGTTTTCTCTCCAGGGCCCGTTGGATGGATGAGATCAGATCCTCTTTGGATACCGGCTTGACCAGATAATCATAAGCACCTCTCTTCAGACAGTTGACTGCCGTGCGGGCTTCGTCCAAGGCCGTAATCATGATGCACTCAATTTGCGGCTGGCTTTTTTTTATTATCTCCAGTAATTGAACGCCGTCCATGCCGGGCATGGTAATATCGATCAGCGCAACCTCGAAGGCGGCACCGTTTTCGACAGCGGCAGCCGCATGATGCGGGTCCGACTCGATCTGAATGCCCTTGAATCCGGATGTAATCAATCCGCGGCGAACGCTTTCGAGAAAGTCTATTTCATCGTCAACCACAAGAATTCTGTTCTTCATTCGACTGCCTCATCCCATTATACAGTTGTCATCGTCGGTCATATCTTCAGTCTCTGGCTTTCACACGCCGTTCCTTGTCCGGCAAAAAAATCGTAAACGTGCTGCCCTGCCCCTGCCTGCTCTCCACCTCAATCCGCCCACCCAGGCGCTGCACCAGGTTGTGGCACACATATAACCCCAACCCGGTGCCTTCACTGGCCGATTTGGTGGTAAAGAAGGGATTGAAAATTTTATCCAGCTTCTTTGGTTCAATGCCACAGCCATTATCGGAAACCATGATGATGGTAGCATCCGCCCAGGTTTCTCCTGTGGATGCCAATAGTTTTACCACGGAATCTGATTTGTCAGCAGCCTGCACGGCATTGACGATCAGATTAAAAAGTACCTGCTCCATGGAATACTCGTCTGCATAGATCCGGGGCTGATCGGCGGGGATCTCGATCCGGAAATCCCGCACCCGCTTCTTGATCTGGCTGCGGCAGATGGAGAGGACCTTGTCGATCAGCGCAGGCAGTTCCAGCCAGACTTTTTCGCGATTGCTGTTGCTCTGGGAAAAATCGCGCAGGTTCGACACGAAATTACTGATCCGACTGGCGCCGTGTTCGATATTGTCCACCAGTTTAAAAACGTCATTGCGAAATTCATCATAACTCATGTGAAACAGCTCGAAATCCGGTTGCGTTTGTGCATACTGATCCGAAATCCGGGTCAGCGCTTCAAGATACTCGCGCAGGATGGGAATGTTAAAGGTAACAAAGTTATTCGGATTGTTGATTTCGTGGCCGATGCTGGACACCAGGATGCCCAGTGAGGCCATTTTCTCGCTTTGAATCAGCTGCTGCTCGAAGCGTTTCTCCTCGGTGATGTCGCAGATGCGGATGATGGCGCCGCCGGACCCATCATCCGCCTCCTTTACAGGAAAAATGGTAATCCGTTCCAGGCGCTCTTCATCGACCACCCCCTGTCGCTCAAAGGTCAGGTTCTCTCGCCGCTGCACCGCGAGCGGGATGGCGCAGTCGTCACAAGAAGCGGCCGAGCCGATCTCCTTGTAGCACAATTTGCCGATAACACTGTCCAGTGAACCGACCTGGTAGGCTTTTGCGGCCACCCGGTTGAGCATCCGGATCTTCATGTCCATATCCACCAGAATCAGTGAGTCGCTGATCCCGTCGATTACGGTCTGAAGCGTGTTGCGGTTTTTACGCAATCGATCCTCGACCAGCCGCCGCTCTACGATTTCGGTTTGCAGTTCGCGGTTCATGTCGGACAGCGCCTGGGTGCGCTCGGACACCCGGACTTCCAACTCATGGTAGGCGGTCTCCAACCCCTCCTCCGCACGCAGACGCCGAATGGCCGTCCCCACATGCATGGCAGCCGTTTCAATGCGTTCAACCATCACCCGGCTGAGCAGCCCACCTGCAGTATCGGCCACCAGTATCAAACCGAGAACCTGCTTGCCGACCTTGATGGGCACCAGCGCCAGGGAACGATACCCCTTTCGGGCGCACCGGATTTGCTCACAGGTTTCCGGAGCTGCGTCCGCCGAACCACCACCCATCGGGGTACGATCAAGGAAATAGGATCCAAAGGGCGTGAACCAGGGAAAACGGGGATCGACATCATTGTTCAATACCCGCGAACACATGCTGCGGTTGGATTTCAGCAAGCTGACGTTCAACTCACAACCTGTGGCGTTGGGATCAAAAGCGATTGATGGATCATCCCGAATCTCGCCATCGTCGCTCAACAGGCGAAAGCTACATGTACTGCAGCCGGTATGAGACTGAATGCTCGCCGTAAATTGACTGAGCATCTGCTTGATTTTCCGGTTGTCATTGGCAATCTTCATGAACTCATAGGAGACGCGCAAGTTTTGCTCGGCCCGCTGGCGTTCCTCGATCTGCCTGGACAGTTGGCGGTTGGCCGCGCTCACCGTTTCGTAACTTTCTTTTCGATAGCGTTCATACCGGCGGATCTGATAGGCCACAAGGGCAATCATGGTCACGCAGAACACCACCAGTACCGCATAGGAGAAGCGCTGCTGCAGCTGCTTCTTGAGCATCAGGCCGGAGATGTCCGATTCCAGTTCATCCAGATGGAATCGGAAACCGGCAATACGCTCGTCGAATTGCGCAATCATGTCGGCAAGGGCTTCCGGCGGTTTGACTTGACCCTTGGGCAAATTGAGAAATGCCTTCATTTGCACCAAATAATCGGTTATCGTCTCTACCCGACCACCGACGTCCAATTTTTCAGTGAACCACCAGGTCCGGCTGCTCTGCTGGTAAGACTTCAATAAATTGGTGAGATGCCAGATGGACTGGTCAAGGTAGAACCATAAGATATCAGGATCATGGTTAATTTCCCCGCGCAGCAGATCCTTGACTTCATGCTGGACCGATGTGGTTTCAAGCTTGACCTCTCTGACAGCGGTCCACAGTGGCGACGTCAGTTCGTTCAGACGCCGGGCATTGATGTAGTTGCTTATGATGAAAAACAGCATGACCACCCCCACCACCCCGACCAATATATATGCGCGATGCAACGAGATCGACTGTTTCCGGTGGTCTTCAGGGGTCATTGGACGGTCCATCTTCTGATTTCCATTCTGATATAGTTAATACGCAATTTGCATGCAAAAAACCCAGTTTTAAACTAACCTTCCTGAATTAATATACTTTCTATATTTTCTGTGTCTGGAAAGGGAGACGAGACAACCGTTTAATAGGAAAAATATGTCACAATCGTAGATAATCAACTACCCCATCGACACCCAACTGCCTCCACGAGAAATCCGACTGATTGAGCCCTCCCCGTAGGGATAACAATCGATTGTCCGGTTCGCTTGCTGACCCCGCCGCAAGCGGCGGAGAATGCGCTCGTTTTCGCGGTTCAGATCCGTATCAGGCATGAGTTGCCTTGCCGTGCACACTTGACGAATTGGTACAGCAATGAAAGAGTGTCAATATTGACGGATTCGTAAAAAACCCGATATCTGCGTTACGCTTCATCCTTCGTCACTGCGGTGTACCTTATGTACGCCTCATTCCTCAGGATGGAACATAAATGTTCGCCGTAATGATCTTGATCGATTTGCCGTTCGCTCGCCAAAGCTCGCTTTCGCGGCCCGCAAGCCTTGATCTCGTGCTTTTTACGAATCCGTCGGAAATGCGACTTTTTACGCGTTCATCAATCTTTACCAAACGCCTGTTATGGAAGCGTCCATTATGCATACCTGGATTATTTTTCGGCAGATCCTGGGCCTGACGATGCTGATCCTGCTCCTGCCACTGGCCGCTTACGGAGACGCGTCGAAACCGATACGGATCGGCGCCACGGTCTCCTTGTCCGGCAAATTCAGTGAACCCTCAGCCATGGTGCGGGACGGTTACCGGCTCTGGGAAAAGCAGGTCAACCAGCATGGCGGTCTGATGGGCCGCCCGGTGGAATTGGTCGTCTACGATGACCGCAGCGATCCCGAAACCGTATATAAGCTATATCAGAAACTGATCCACCGCGACCGGGTCGATCTGGTTCTCTCACCCTACGGGACCCCTTTGACCCTGCAGGCATCCCAGGTCAGCGAGGCCCGACAGATGGTGATGCTGGCCTGTGCGGCCTCAGGCAAGTCCATCTGGAATCGCGGCTACCGTCATGTGTTCGGCATGTATGCCCTTGCTGACCGCTATTTTATCGGCATGCTGGACCTGATGGCCAGGCAGGGTCACGATACCGTATCCATCCTGTACGAAGATAATCCCTTTAACATCGATGTCGCCGACGGCGCGGAAACGTGGGCCAACCGATTCGGCGTCGCCGTGGTCCTGAAAAAGTCCTTTGCGCCCGGGTCGGGACAATTGCGCACGCTGCTGAACGACGCGGTCGAGAAAAACGCTGCCGGGCTGATCCTGTCCGGCTACCCGCCCGAAGGATATCGTGCGCTGGAACTGATGCAGGCGGTCGGCTGGCGACCCCAGGCGATAGGCATAACCATCGCCCCCATCCATCCGGATTTCTTCCGCAAGGCCGGGCCCGTTGCCGAGGGCATCTTCGGTCCGTCCCAGTGGGAGCCCGATGAACGCATCCCCTTCCCCGGGACCACTAAATTTATCGGGGATTTCCAGGCGGCCTACGACAAGCTGCCTTCCTATCACGCGGGATCGGCCTATGCCGGCTGCCAGATTCTGGAACGGGCCATCACCGACCTCCAGGAGATCAATCACGCCCGGATCAGAGATTACCTCAGTTCACTGGACACCGTCACTGTCATCGGCCGGTTCAAGGTAGACCACCAGGGCAGACAGGTGGGGCACAACCCCATTTTAGTACAATGGCAGAACGGCAGGAAAGAAATCGTCTATCCCACCAAAATGCAGACCGCCCGCCCGCGGTTTTAGCCACATCCGGAACCGGTGCCGTGAAAAAAGATACGACCTTGCCCTTTCAAAAACGAATTCTGCTCTCCATTCTGCTTCCGGTCCTGGCCGTGGGTGTCTTATTCTGCATGGTTTCCATCCGTTTGATCACCCCTCCCATCCTCGACGTTATCCAAACGCGGATCGATTCGGAGTTGAAACACGCATCCAACCTGGCCCTCCAGATTTGTGAAACCCATCTCAACTATCTGCTGGATCTACGGCTGGAAGATGACCGGGAGATGAACGCCGCCCTGAAAATGGAGGCCGCCAAGGAAATCAAGGGGGTGAACAGCCGTTTTAAAGACATTGACATGATGGTGGTCAGCGGAAATGGCCGCATCCTGGAGACGTCCGAACGTCTGGAGCAGGCCGATCCCCATCTCCCTTTGATCAAACAAAAACAGGCGGATATCCGCAACCTCTCCTTCTGGGGCAATCCGGTCCGGACCCATTATTTATACTTCCCCTTCTGGGATTGGTATGTGGTCGGCTATATTCATGAGGAGGACTACCAGGCCCCCCTGGCCATGGCACGACGCGTTATCTACACCGGAACATTCGGGCTGCTGGCAGCCATCTGGCTGGTTCTGCTGGTGGTCGTCAACAACCTGATCAGTTCGCCGCTCAGGCGACTGGCCAACGCCACCCGCCAGGTGGCAAAGGGAGACTACTCTGTCCTGTCCAATTCACGCAGGGATGAAATCGGCCAGGTGGTGGATACATTCAACAGCATGGTGACCGGCCTGGAACGAAAAAAAAGGGAAGTGTCGGATCTCATCAAAGCCCTGAAGGATTCCGAAAAGCGTTATCGCGATCTTTTCGATGGCGCTGGTGAAGGCATCCTGGTGGCCGAGGTCGCCACCAAACGGTTCCGCTACGCCAACCCGGCCATCTGCCGCATGCTGGGCTATTCGGAAGCGGCGCTCACGTCCATGTCCGTCGAGGATATCCACCCCCAAAAAAGCCTGAGCCGGGGATTGGCCATTTTCGAAAAACAGGCCAAGGGTAGCGGGGAATCAATATTATCGGACATCCCATTCGTGTGCAGCGATGGTTCGATTATTTATCTCGATATCAAGGCAACCCCGGTCACCTTGGACGGTGTCAGCTGCAATCTGGGATTCTTCACCGACGTGACCGCCCGTCGTGCCACGGCGGTTGAACACCAGGCGCTGGTAAACCGGCTCCACCGCTCGGAAAAGATGGAGGCCCTCGGCCTGCTGGCCGGCGGGGTGGCCCATGACCTGAACAACATTCTCAGCGGGCTGGTCAGCTACCCGCAACTGCTCCTGATGGATCTTCCCGATGAGAGCCCCCTTCGTGGCCCCATCCGAACCATCGAAAACTCGGGCAAACGGGCAGCGGCAATCGTCCAGGATCTGCTGACCCTGGCCCGGCGGGGGGTGGCTGTGTCCCGGGTGACCAACCTCAACCGAGTCGTCAGCGACTACCTGCAATCCCCGGAACATGAGAAGCTGAAAAAATACCACCCCAACGTCACCTTCAATCTGGATCTGGGCGATCGCCTTATGGATGTTAAAGGATCTCCCGTCCACATATCCAAAACGGTGATGAACCTGGTCTCCAATGCCGCCGAAGCGGCTGAGCCTGCCAAAGGATTCATATCCCTGTCCACCCGTAACCAGTACGTGGACCGCCCTATCCGGGGCTACGACGAGGTCAAGGAAGGCGACTATGCCGTACTGACCGTAACCGATGAAGGCAGCGGCATCGCCCCCGAGGACCTGAAACGGATTTTCGAACCCTTTTACTCGAAGAAGGTCATGGGAAGGAGCGGCACAGGCCTGGGCATGGCGGTGGTGTGGGGAACGGTGAAGGACCACAACGGTTATATCGATGTAGTGAGCGCCCAGGGCCGGGGAACCACGTTCACGCTCTATTTTCCGGCAACCCGCGAAGCCCGCCACGCCGACATCGAAGACCGTTCCATGCACGGGCTGCGAGGCTGCGGCGAAACCATTCTGGTCGTGGATGACATGCCGGATCAGCGGGAAATTGCCACGCGCATCCTGACCCGCCTTGGCTATACCGTGGCATCGGTCCCCAGCGGTGAGGCAGCCGTCGAATACATGAAGACCGGACGGGCAGACCTGCTGATTCTGGATATGATCATGGATCCGGGCATGGACGGTCTGGATACCTACCGAGAAATTCTCAAAAACCACCCGGGCCAGAAGACAATCATCTCCAGCGGCTTTTCCGAAAACGACCGCGTCCGGGAAGCCCATCGCCTTGGCGCCTCCACGTATGTGAAAAAGCCCTATACAATAGAGACCATCGGCATGGCCGTGAAAACCGAGCTGGGATCGGATTAACCGAACAGCCGCGTGATCTCGTCCACATCAAAATGCGGCCAACCGACCGAGGTCTCTTTTTCCACGGCATCGATACCGGGCACGGCCTCTGTGACGACCCCGATATCCGTGGCCATGATAGCGGCTTGCTTCAATTCGGACAGCAACCGGTCGACACGGTCCGGCCGGCAGCAGAGGAGCAGGCTGCCGGATCCAATCAGTCCCAATGGATCGATGCCCAACACCTCCCCCATTCGTCGTGTCTGGGGATAAACCGGCAGCGCATCGCGCTGGATGCGGATTCCCCGCCCACCGGCCTGGCTCAACTCCGTCAGGGCCGTGGCGATACCACCCTCGGTCACATCGTGAAGCGCGGAGACCCCGCCGACGGCCCAGGCAATCCTTGCTTCCGGCAGGACGCTGATCATGGACTGAAAGCGGCTGCAGGCATCGATCTCGGCGGCAGTCATTCCCTTTTCCAGAAGCAGATCCCTGAACTCTGCAGCAATGATGGCAGTGCCTTCCACGGCGACGCCCTTGGTCACCAGCACGCGGTCGCCGGGAGCCATCCGTCGCTTCTGGATCAGGTCCTTGCGGGCGATCGTGCCGGCCATCATGCCGCTCACCACCGGACGGCAGACGGCATCGGTGATTTCCGTGTGCCCCCCGCACAGGGTGATGCCGCAGTCCGTGCAGGCAGCATTGAGGTCGGCAAAGATCCGTCGCACCTGGTCCCGGGAGAATCCGCAGGGAAGCAGCAGGGTGGCCAGCATCCAGCGGGCGTCGGCGCCGGCGGTGGCCATGTCGTTGGCATTGACCAAAACGGCATATCGGCCGATGGATTCGGTGGCGAAGGTGATCGGATCGGATTTGAGCACCAGCACTTCCCTGCCGTCGATATCCACGGCAGCCGCATCCTCGCCCACCGACGGCCCCACAATCACCGACGGGTCTTGGATGCGATAGCTGTCCAGGAGTGTTCCGAGAAAGGCATTGGGCAGTTTGCCGGCCGGAAGCGAAACACCATCGGTGAGAATTGGTTCCAGACCCATAAGCGTCTCGACGACAAACCGGCAGTCAAGCTCCGCGGGAGCCGGACTGCCGTTGGTGAGATAGGCCGTCAATGCCCCGGCCTTGCGCCCCGCCTGCATGTCGAAGCTGAAATCGCCCACCACCAGCACGTGGGCGGGATCCACCCCCATTTTCCGGGCTGCCAGCAGCACCCCTTCCCCGGACGGTTTGATTTTCACCGGGTCTTCGCGGGTGACCACGATGTCGATATCCACCATACAAAGGGTGGAGAAGTTTTCCAGGGCCCTGGCTACCGACGCCCGGCTGTTGCGGGTCAGGATGCCCACCGGCAGGCCGGCCGCTTTAATGGAATCGACGAGTTGCTCGGCACCGACATTGGGCTGCGATGCGGCCGCCCCGTCCAGTTCGAACCGATCCAACTGCCGGGCCATATCCAGCCGCAACGCATGATCGTCGATTCCGGCCATAAATTCCAGAACGGGAACGTCATCCGGGCAACCGATGGCCTGCTTGATTACGGAAAAGTCAAGGGACCCGGGCCGGGTCAGCGTGCCGTCAAAGTCAAAAAGAACAGCGTCGATACGATAGGGCTGGGTCATGGGTTCTGGGTTCTGGGTTCTGGGTTCTGGGTTCTGGGTTCTGGGTTCTGGGTTCTGGGTTTTGGGTTCTGGGTTCTGGGTTCCGCCTTCCGCCTTCCACCTTCCACCTTTACAGGTTAACACCACCGCGACACTTCGCGAATTCCTTCCGGTCGCCCCGGCAAGGGTTATGTTGCGTCACCGGTCGACTGTTTTTTTGAGTTTGGATATGGTAATCTGGCAAAAAAACAACAAACCGTCCCTATAACCCAAACCACCGCCTAGGCAAAGGTTTTTTTGATTCCGTCATGGAACACGGCCTGGATCGAAAAGTAAGCATGGCAGAACGCGTAGAAAGGATTTTTCACCGGCTGGTCAACGAGGTCTATCGTCGATGGCCCCGTCCGACCCCCCCGCCCCACCTTCTCAGATCCTGCCGCATCATCTCCCACCGCGGCGAACACGACAACCGCAGCCGGTTCGAAAACACCCTGGCTGCGTTTGACGCGGCGGTCGATGCCGGGGTCTGGGGCATCGAACTGGACCTGCGCTGGACCCGTGACCGGGTGCCGGTGGTGTTTCACGACCCGGACACCCGCCGCCTGTTCAATGAAGATGCCAGGATCGGCCACATGGCGCTGGCCACCATCAAGCAAAGATTTCCCTTGATCCCGACCCTGTCGGAAGTGATCGACCGATACGGCGGCCGGCTGCACCTGATGATGGAAATTAAGAACGAACCCTACACGGCGCCTGCAGTGCAGTCCCGCCGCATGCAAAAACAGCTCAGGGTCCTTTCTCCCGGGAAGGATTTCCACCTGATGGGCCTGCATCCTGCCCTGTTCGGTTATTTCGGCTTTCTGCCGTCCAGGGCCTTTGTGCCCATCGCCCGGATACGAATCGACCGTTTCAGTCGCATGGCGGCATCGAATGGATGGGGTGGCATTGCCGGCCACTACCTGCTGGCAACCAATGGATTGTTAACCCGCCATCATCGACTGGGTCAGGGCATCGGGACCGGCTTTGCCGATTCCCGGCGCTGCCTGTTTCGGGAGGTCGCCCGCGGCGTGGATTGGGTATTTTCCAACCGGGCGGCGGAGATGCAGGCCATATGCAGGCGAGCCTGATGCTGGAAGAGCGAAAGTCTGTTGACCGACCGCCGCTGAAATCTACTCCTCAACTGGAAATCACAAATAACAATGATCAAATTCCAAATAAATCCCAAATCCCAATGTCCCAAATAAGGGCGAAACCAGCGGTCGATTGTCATGCGGGTATCACACATCGATATTTGGAGCGTCCATGTATCTAAGATAGATAAAGGTTGGCGTTTGGGATTTGAGATATTGTGATTTATTTGTGATTTGATTTTTGGTTTTTGTTATTTTTCTGCTTAAAGCATTGCCGCTTGTGCCCTACCCTTCTCCTCATCGACGAAATAGAGCAAAATGGCACCGGCGGCAAAGAGGATCAGCACCGAGGCCAGGCTCCAGCGGGCGGCCAGGGCGCCCACCTGGACCAGATCTGCGGCCGTGGGATCGGCCGGCATGAGTATCCGGCGCATGAGCAGTCCCACCCCGCCCACCAGTACCGGGCCGATGATGGCGGCAAACTTGCCCAGCATGTTATAAAAGCCGAAAAACTCCGCCGGTTTGTCCGCCGGTATCAGGCGGGAGTAATAGGAACGGGAAAGGGCCTGGATCCCTCCCTGAACCAGACCGATGACCACCGCCAGCACATAGAATTCTTCCTTGCGGGTCATGGTAATCCCCCAGAAAGTGGCCGCCACGTATACGCCGATGGCGATATATATGCCTTTTCGCGGCCCCAGCCGCTGGCCCAGCCGGCCGAATGCCAGGGCCGCCGGAAAGCCCACGAACTGGGTTACCAGAAGGGCCAGAAGAAGGTCATTGGCGGCAAAGCCCAGGCTCATGCCGTAATCCACCGCCATGCGGATAATCGTGTCTACACCGTCGATGTACAGCCAGTAGGCACACAAGAAGAGCAGGACGGTCTTCATGTGCCGGATTCGGCTGAATGTGTGCCTGATCTGAGCAAAACCGCCGGACCAGATGCCGGTGGTGGTCCGCGTCGCAGCCCTTGGCGCTTCGGGCACCCAGAACAGGATGAACAAGGTAAAAAAGCCCCACCACACGGCCACGGTTAAAAAGCCGATCCGCACCGCCTGGCCGGCATCGGCCAGACCAAACCGATGGGGCATGGTCACCATCAGCACATTGATCAGAAAGAGCAGCCCCCCGCCCAGGTAGCCCATGGAAAAACCGAAGCCCGACACGAAATCCACGTCTTTTTCGTTGGTCACCTCCGGCATCAGGGCATCGTAGAAGATATTGGCGCCGGAAAAGCCGATCACGCCCATGGCATAAACCACTAAGGCAAAAGCCCATTGTCCCTGGCCCACAAAATAGAGGGCGGCGGTCATCAGCACCCCCAGGTAGGCGAACAGGGCCAGAAACCGCTTGCGGGCAGAACCCCGGTCGGCCACGGCACCTAGTATCGGTGCGGCCAGGGCCACCAGCAAACCGGCGGCGGCATTACCCAGTCCCAAGCGGGCCGTGCTGAGATTGACGTCGACGCCGGCACTCCAGTACTGCTTGAAAAAAACGGGGAAAAATCCGGACATCACCGTGGTGGCAAAGGCGGAATTGGCCCAGTCATACATGGCCCAGCCCCATACGGCCTTTCTTCGAGATTTGATCACAATCGTGCTCCTTGGACCGACGTTGCTCATTTTCACTTGAAAAAAGGGGCCGTCAACCGTATCCTTGAGGGGCAGCCCAATGCTCCGAACCCCCTCCTGAAACGGTTTATTCGGATGGATATGAACAGCGACGCCGTAAAACTGCCGGTATTCTTCCCAAATGAGGATTTTGACACGCACTTTAAGGTATTCCACGAGTTGATGTCAAACAAGGTGTTTGAGATCCTGCTGGTGGCCAGCCCTTACGACGCCTATATCCTGGAGGAAGACGGCAGCCTGGCGTCCAAGATCATCAATGAATACCGTGGGCTGAACTTAAGCCGCCCGCCGCGGATCACCCAGGCGGCCACTGCCGCCCAGGCCATGGAAATGCTGGCCCAAAAGCCGTTCCACCTGGTTATCGCCATGCCCCACCTGGACGACATGGACGTCTTCGACCTGGGTCTCCAGGTCAAACGCGCCCACACCGACTTGCCGGTGGTGCTCCTGGCCCACAGCGTCAAGGGGATCTACCCGGCGCCGGAGGGGAAAGACATCTCCGGCATCGACCAGACCTTCATCTGGTCCGGTGATTCGGACCTGCTGCTGGCGATCGTCAAGAGCATGGAAGACCGGCTCAACGTGGCCGCCGACACCCAGAAAGCCATGGTGCGGGTCCTGATTCTGGTGGAGGACTCTCCCCTGTACACCTCATACTTCCTGCCGCTGATCTACAAAGAGGTTGTCAACCAGACCCAGGAGGTGCTTGAGGAGAGCTTGAACCAGGAGCACCGCCTGCTCAAAATGCGCGCCCGGCCCAAGATTCTCGTG
Organism: uncultured delta proteobacterium; assembly: GCA_963697405.1. Taxonomy (GTDB): domain Bacteria; phylum Desulfobacterota; class Desulfobacteria; order Desulfobacterales; family Desulfosarcinaceae; genus Desulfosarcina. The sequence goes on from CAVONY010000014.1 coordinate 17,659, forward strand.
GCTGAAAACTATGACCAGGCCATGTCCCTGTATCAGCGGTACGGTGACTATCTGTTCGGCATCATCTCCGACACCCGGTACCCCAAGGGCGGCACAATCACGGCCGATGCAGGCTATACCTTCCTTTGCGAGGTCCGCAAGGCGATCCCCGACCTGCCCCTCCTGCTCATCAGCAATGAGCCCCAGAACAAGGATCTGGCCGCACGGGTGCCAGCTGCCTTTCTGGACAAGAACAGTGACGATCTGCTGGCCGAAATCCACCAGTTCTTTTTGGATGCCCTGGGATTCGGTGATTTCGTCTTCAGGCGGCCCAACGGCAGCGAAATCGCCCGCGCCGCCAATCTCAAAGCCCTCGAGGAGATCCTGCCGACCGTACACGATGAATCCCTGCTCTACCATGCCACCCGGAACCGTTTTTCCAACTGGATCATGGCCCGCGGTGAAATCGCCATGGCCTCGCGCCTGAGAAAGGCCAAAGCAGCCGATTTTTCCGGCGCAGACGACATCCGTCAGTATATCATCAGCCACATCCACGCGCTTCGCAAATGGCGCCAAAAAGGCGTCGTGGTGCATTTCAATTCCAGGGACTACGACCCCGACATCTCCGATTTCGTGAAAATCGGCAAGGGCTCCCTGGGCGGAAAGGCCAGGGGGCTGGCCTTCGTGTCCAACCTGCTGCGCCGGTCATCCCACCTGCAGGAACGCTACCCGGATGTCATCATTCAGGTGCCTCAAACCCTGGTCATCACCACAGAGGGATTCGACGCCTATATCTCCCACAACGGGCTGGAACCCTCGGCCATGGTGCACGACCCGGACGACAAGATTGCCCAGGCGTTTCTCGGGGGAGAAATGCCCCCCTGGCTGGCGGAGCAATTGGGCCGATTCCTGGAAGCCGTTCACCAGCCCCTGTCAATCAGGAGCTCGGGGCTTCTCGAGGATGTTCACAACCACCCGTTCACCGGCCTGTATAAAACCTACATGGTGCCCAATAACCACCCGGATTTTTCCATCCGTTTCAACCAGCTGGTCACCGCCGTGAAGCTGGTATACGCCTCCACCTGGTTCCAGGATCCAAGGCGTTTTTTAAGCGGCACCGCATACCGGATCCGCAGAGACCAGATGGCCGTGATCATCCAGCAGCTGGTCGGCAGCCGGCACGGCACGTTTTTCTACCCGGACATCTCCGGCATCGCCCAATCCAACAATTTCTATCCGGTGGCGCCCTTGAAAGCGGAAGACGGCGTCGCCCGCATGGTCATGGGCTTTGGCCGGGGCATCCCGGAAGGAGAACCGTCGCTTCGTTTTTCTCCGGCATATCCCCAGGTGCTGCCCCAGTTTTCCAAGGTGGAAGACATCCTGGCCAACGCCCAGCGCCAGTTCTGGGCCCTGGGCATGGAAGGGGTTCCTGACGGCCTTTACTTCGAACGGGGCGTCAATATGGAAAAACGTCACGTGGACGATGCCGAGGCCGAAGAACCGGTACTGCGATTGGCCGGGACGTACGTTCCGGCAGAGAACCGTATCCGGGACACCGTGCATATCCCCGGCATCCGGGTGCTCACCTTCGCGCCGGTACTCAAATACGACAGCTTCCCCCTTCCCGGACTGCTCAAAGACCTGCTGGTCATGGGCCGTGACGGAATGGGCTGCGCGGTGGAGTTCGAATTCTCAGTCAACCTGACCGGCGACAGCGATCATAAGGGGACGTTCAATATCCTCCAGATGCGGCCCATGTCCGCCGGAGAGGATCTGCATGACGTTGAGGTGACGGATGAGGATGCAGCCAATGCCCTGTGCTACACCACCCAGGCCCTTGGCCATGGCCGCAAACAGACCATGGCCGACATCGTCTTCGTCAGGCCCGACACCTTCGACCCCGCCAACACAGTGGCCATCGCCCAGTCCATCGCCGCCGTCAACCAGACGCTGCTCGACCAGAAACGACCCTACCTGCTGATGGGGCCCGGACGCTGGGGATCCTTTGACCGGTGGCTGGGTATCCCGGTAAAATGGCACGACATCAATGGGGTGGGTGCAATGGTGGAAATTCGCAACGACACGCTGAAAGCCGACCCATCCCACGGATCCCACTTTTTTCAACATATCACCGCCAACGGGATCCCCTACCTGACTGTCTCCGAAGGAAACGGCGATTTCATTCGTTGGGACTCGCTGCAGGCCTTGTCGAGCGTGTTATCCAACCCACATCTGTGCCATGTTCGGCTGCAGCAGCCCCTGGTTCTCAAATGCGACGGCAGACATTCGCGGGCCGTTGTCCTGCTGGAGGAGTGCGCGACCGGATGATGCCCCGTCTTTTCAGGCTGCCGGTGCTTTTGCTGGTCATCAGCGCCCTGATCGTCGTCGCCTGCAGTCAGTTGGCCCACCACCGGTTTGTGCCCCCGCCGCCCCAAAAGGCGCCATTGACCGATGCCGAACAGATTGCCGGTGACACCATGGCATATCTCATGGAAGTGGTACTGGGTCGGGCAGGTAACCCGGCAGTACGCTCGGCCTGGGCCACCCGGGGGCTCAATCTTCCCCTGGATTTCGACCTGGTTTCTAAACGCATGTACGGTCCGGTGCCCCTGCGTGCAGAACTGATGGTGCTGGATACCAACATATTGGGCCTTTCCGAGGTGCTGTATCACTACGACCGCCGCCTGAATCTCTTCAAGGGGGAAAGAGAAAACGACAGCCTCTACCCCTGCGCGGAACTCATGGCCACCCGCCTGTTTCTGGTCCATAAACTTAACCTGGATGAGAAGGTCGGCCTGGCAGCCATGATCCGCTGCAAAGCGCTGTTTACCCCGGGCAGTCGTGATCCCCGGGAGGCGGAACTGGCCGCCATGAACCTCAGCGACATGGAATTTGGCTTCCTCAAGGCGGTATTTCAATCGGAACCGGCCTTTTTGCGGTATATGGAGCATCCGTTTGTTGTCAGCACCTTGCGGAGAATCGGTGTGGTCGAACAGGACGCCTTCACCCTGTCGGCTGACCAGTCCGCCAATTACCGCCGGTGGGCATGCCCACCGGGCAAACCACTGCAGCCATCACCGGTGACCATTGCCATTCTGCCGTCCATGAATCCGATGTTCGATGCATCGCCCGGACCGGCCGGTGCGGTAACCCCCTCCCGTGACTACGAAATCATATTGGCGCATCTCAAGAAGACCATATTGGACGGACTGGCTCGAAAACAACTGGAATCCGGCCAGAGTGTGCCTATTGAACAACGCCCTGTTTTTTTCACGCCGGACAGGCCAATGGCCATCCACCCGGGAAACGCCGGTCGGGTTATTGAAGATGTTTGTCCGAAAGCGGATTTTACATTGATTTTATTAGGTAAAAATGTGTATCGCGCCATCTATATTGATCCTGAGAACGATATTTATCCCCACGAAAAACGGATCTACCTGGACGTCGACGATATCCAGTATCAACAGATCGACGACGACATCGAAACCATCGTCAATGCCATCATGCCGGCATTGACCGCTACCGCATCCGATCCTATCTCCACACCTGACCCGCTGCTCCCGACACCATCGCCCTTGCTATAATTCTTTCCTAAAGGAAATCCGAAAACCGGCGATACCAGAATCAACGAACCACAATGGTCGCGAAGAAAAATTCACCCATCGTGCACATATACCGACTCGCTGTCACCAATCAAAGGAGCGCTGGCCATGGATAAAAAAAAGGAGATCGTCTTTTTCGACGAGCTGGGTTTCGGGTGGTTGGTTGATGTAGAGACCCTTCGAAAAATGCGCGATAAGGAATCTATCCAGCAGATACTTATCCAGCGGTCTCTGGCTGATCTGCTCCGCAAAAGAGAACCCATGTAAAGCAAGGCCCGCCTTTCGGCTTCCGGATCCATTTCCTTCAGCATCACCAAAACGTGTTGCCGCCTTATCGGAGGTTAAGTCATTTCCCTTGACACCCCCACAGGTTTTCTCATGACCGTTAGTCCGTCGCATCTGCTTCAGGGAGCGGATGGGGGTTGTCGTGCAATCATCGCCTGATCTTGTTTTCCTCTTGAAAAAAAAAGTGATTGCGCTACTGTGGACAACATGAAAAATACATTTCGAATATTAGGCTGGATTCTATTCATAGCCGTGGTGATTGCCCCGCCAAAGGCAGTATGGAGCCAGGACGCAAAGGCTTCGGCCAAACTGACGCTTTTCAGAGCGGTGATGTGCGAAACCATTCAGGAATACGCACCCGCCCACCCCGCCGTTGTTTTTTCCATCGACCTGGGCCGGGTGTCGTGCTTCACGGAATTCGACCCGGTGCCCGAAAAAACCACCATTCATCATAAATGGTATCAGAATGACAGCCTGGTCACAGAAAAACGGTTGACCATCAACCCGCCCCGCTGGTCTTCGTTCACCAGCGTGCAGCTCAGGGAATCAGACAAGGGTCCCTGGCGGGTTGAGGTTACCGATGAAAACGACAAACTCATGCGCACCCTGCGCTTCAGCATAACGGATTGACCCCCATGGACCCGTTGATTCCATTTCATACCGCGCTGCGCTGGCAGGACATCGTTGATATCCTGCTCAACAGCTATATCCTTTTCAGGCTCTATGTGCTTTTCCGGGGCACCAATGTGATCCGGATGATCATGGCCATAGCCATGCTCTGGATGATCGAGCGCCTGGCGGTCAACATGGGCCTGATTGTCACCAGTTGGGCCATGCAGGGCATCATCGCCGCCGCCGCCCTGATCGTCATCATCGTTTTTCGCAACGAAATTGCCAGCGTGTTGCAAACCCGCGATTTTAAATCATTTTTCTGGGGATTTCCCCAGCGTCAGGTCCAGACCCCGGTGGACATCATCGTGGAGAGCGTTTACGAACTGGCCCGCCGGAAGCTGGGCGCACTGATCGTCCTGCCGCTGCAAAAAAGCATCGAAACGGTGGTGCAAAGTGGCATTCCCTGGCAGGGCAAGCTCTCTCGGGAAATGCTGCTCAGCATCTTCTGGCATGGCACACCGGTGCACGACGGAGCCACGATCGTGCAGGGGGACCAGATCGTGGAAGTGGCCACCATTCTGCCCCTCTCCAAAAGCACCGATCTGCCCGCCTATTTCGGCACCCGGCATCGCGCCGCCGCCGGACTGACCGAGCAGACCGATGCCGTGGTGATCGTGGTCTCCGAAGAACGGGGCCAGGTCACGGTGTTCAAGGATGAATCGATCATCCACATCAAAGATAATCTCGAACTGAGCATGGTCTTGCGTGAACACACCGGCGAGGTAACCACCTCCAACGGGCTGAAAAGGCACACCGTGGAACTGGGTATCGCGGCCATGATCTGTCTGGCCAGCATCACGGGCATCTGGTTCAGTTTTGCCCGTGGTCTCGAGACACTGGTGACGCTGGAGGTTCCCGTCGAATTCATGAATCGGGACCCCCAGATGGAGATTTTTGCCGCATCGGCCAGCAGCGTCAGGCTTCAGCTCAGCGGCTCGGGGACGCTGATCAAATCCGTGCGTCCCGACCAGGTAAAAGTAAAACTCAACCTGGCCAATGCGGTAGCCGGAAGCAATCAGGTACCCATCGCCAGGGACAGCATCACCCTGCCGCCGGGGATTCAGCTCAAAAAGGTTGACCCCCAGGCCCTGGAAGTCACCCTGGATCTGCCGGTTGAAAAAACCCTTCCTGTTCAGGTGAACTGGACCGGCAAGCTGGCCGCGGGACTGATCATGGAAGATGTCCGCGTGGTCCCGGACAACGTCAAGGTGGTGGGCGGCAGCCTGATGCTCAAGGGCATTCAGACCATATACACCGAAAAAATCCCTCTCGAAGGCATCGTCACCGGCGGCAGCGCATCGGTGAGTTTGGTGCTCCAGCCCTCATCGCTGAAGCTGGAAGAAGGCGTCAGAAACCGCGTTGACGTACTCTATAAGGTCAAAAGGCGCCCGGCGGCCTCATCCTGACACCTGCAACCGCCTGCGGCAGATCCCTTTATTTAGCTATCTTTATCCATACTGTTTATGCAACATTGGGGTAAACTGAGGAGCAGGCAACCCATGTCATTTTCCAGTGTCGCCGACACCCGCAGCATGCTGGAAACAGCCGGCTACATCTGCACCCGTGAAATTGCCACGGTCGTTTTTCTGGCCGGCCGCACGCAAAAGCCGATTCTGGTTGAAGGGCCTGCCGGGGTGGGAAAGACCGAACTGGCCAAGGCCGTGTCCCGGAGCCTCCACCGGGAGATGATTCGCCTCCAGTGCTACGAGGGATTGGACGAAGCCAAGGCCCTGTATGAATGGGAATACGCCAAGCAGCTGCTCTATACCCAGATCGTCAAAGACAAAATCGGCGAAGTGGTGACCGGCGCAGCCAGCCTCCCCGACGCGATCGACCGCATCGCCGGCCAGGAGGACGCCTTTTTCTCCGAACGGTTCATGCTGCCCCGCCCCCTGCTGAAAGCCATCCGGTCCGATGCACCGGTGGTGCTGCTGGTCGACGAAGTCGACAAATCCGATCCGGAGTTCGAGGCCTTTTTGCTGGAAATGCTCAGCGACCACCAGGTCACCATTCCCGAACTGGGCACCCTGAAGGCCGTCCACATTCCCTTCGTGGTGCTCACCTCCAACAGCTACCGGGACATGAGCGACGCGCTCAAGCGCCGTTGTCTGCACCTTTACATCGACTACCCGGATGCGCCGACGGAGTTGGCCATCGTCCGCAGGAAAGTACCCGTTATTGCCGACGGCCTGGCCCGCCAAATGGTGGACGCCATGACCCGGATCCGCCGGCTGGATCTCAAGAAAATCCCCAGCATTTCTGAAACCCTGGATTGGGCGCACGCCCTGGTTGCCCTTCAGGTGGAAACCCTCTCCCCCCGGGTGGTGGCTGACACGCTGAACGTCATCTGCAAACATAGAGAGGACGCCCGCCAGGTCCGGGATCAGGCCAGGCAGGTCGCCAACGTCAGTTGAATGGTAAACGTGATTCTACAATTCGTTCCGCAGTGACGAGGGATGAAGCGTAACGCAGATATCGGGCTTTTTACGAATCCGTCAACAATGGTTAACTTGATTCTACAATTCATTGCCTGTGCCCGGGCCGCCGAGTTGCGGGTCTCAACCGCCGAAGTGATGGATTGCCTGGCCCAAATCCGCCTGGTGGACATGCTCGACGAAAAACAGGTTTACGCCGTCCTGCGGGCCAATTTCGCCAAAAGCCGCCGAGAACAGCGCCGGTTCGACCACCTTTACCATCTCTTTTTTCATGAACTGCAGGTCCATCCGGACGCGGCTGACGCCGGCTCCCTGGCGGAGCACAGCGACACCATCCGAGACAGCCTAAAGGCGGTTGCCGGCGACCACCTTGAACTGGCGGTAATTTCCGATTTCATTGCCGGCGAGCCGGCGACTTATCTGCAGCTGCTCCAGGAGATCCAGACCGAAGGTGACAGCCGGCGCCAGGGCCCGGGAAGCAACCTTGGCGCACTGGTGCGCCGGTTTCCGGTGCTTCGTGCCTTGGACCGCGCAGCCGAGCTGGTGGATCGGTTTTTGGCCGATCACCGGGATGAGATTCACTGGGAAACCCGCCGGCAGATCCAGAGGCATCTGAAACGGCGAATCGCGATCGCCCGCGACCTGCTCACCCGTGAAGCGGTCACGGAAACGCCCACCATCCGCAGGCATGCGACCGGTGACGACCATAAAAAAGAGCTGGGGGATCTTGCCTTCAACGCCCTCTCGCCGTCCGAGGTCATCCGGCTGCGCGAGGCCATCAACAGGCTGGTGAGAAAGCTCAAGGATACGGTGGGCCTGCGCGATGCCGCCAGAAGCAGGGGCATGCTGGATGTGAAAAGAACCCTGCGCCGTGCCGCCCGGTATCAAGGGGTGCCGGTGGAGATCATCTTTAAAAAAAAGCCCCCGCGCAAAGCGCGGCTCGTGGTGTTGTGCGACATTTCCGGATCGGTCTGGTCGTCGGCCCGGTTCATGCTCAACATCCTCTACTCGCTGCAGGCGTGCTTTGACCGGGTGAGAAGCTTCGTCTTTGTGGCCGAGGTGGCCGAGGTGACCCGGTTTTTCGAAAACCACGGCGTTGACCGGGCCATTGAAAAAGTGCTCACCGAAGCCGGCATCAACTATGGGGCATCCACGGATTACGGGTTGACCCTGCGCCGGTTTCGCCGGCATCACATGGACGCCGTCAACAAGAAGACCACGGTCATCGTCATCGGCGACGGCCGGTCCAACTACGCCAACCCCGAGGGCCGGATAATGGAAGCGATCCGCGAGCGCTGCCGCCGCCTGGTCTGGCTCAACCCGGAAACGGAACAGTTCTGGTACACGGGCGACAGCGAGATGCGAACCTATCAGTCCATCTGCAATGAGGTCTGGCCATGCCGCAGCCTGAACCAGCTCTCCGCGTTTATCAAGGACCTGGTGCTGTAGCCACCGATCGAACCCACGCTGAACGGCCGCACAACCGGTTGTCATTCCCATCCTGAAGGTTTAATAGGGGCAACGGCGATGAGACTCGCTATCTTTTACTTAGCCGGCAATCTTGTGAGCATCAGGCTTGATCCGAATGAGCAGACGAGCCGGTTTCTATTTGGAACCACCGCCGCCGCTGCCCGAACCACTGCCGCCGCTGCCCGAGCCGCCGCCACCGCTGCCCGAGCCGCCGCCACCGCTGCCCGAGCCGCCACCGCCGCTGCCCGAGCCGCCGCCACCGCTGCCCGAGCCGCCGCCGCCGCTGCCCGAACCACTGCCGCCGCTGCCCGAACCACTGCCGCCGCTGCCCGAACCACTGCCGCCGCTGCCCGAACCGCCTGAGCTTGAATTACCCGGGCCCGTATTTCCGCCTTTGCCGATTGAACCGGCATGTCGACTGGCAATCTGCTGGGCTGACGCCTGGTGGGCCTGTTTGGCGATCTGGTGTCGCAGTTGCTTCATTTCCTGGTGGGTGTATCGATTCTGCAGGGCCTGGCATAGGGTGTCGGACACCTCGGAAGAGTGGACACCCAACCTCGCCATGGTGCGGGTGGTCTGCATGGTCTGTATGGCCAACTTATCGTCTTCCGTCTTATTGCGCGTCTGCTGGCGAGTCCGGGTCTGAACTTGTAATTGGGCCACCACCGCCTCCATGTCCTCGGTTTTCATTCCCGCCGCCAGACTGTCGGCAGCGGCCTTGGTCATGGTGTCGATGCTTTTTTTATCGTCGGACAGGGATTTGGCCAGCCGGTTGGCATGGGCGTAACGGCTGCGCACGATCTCCATGGCCGCGATGACCTGCTGTTCCTTGGCCTGCTTGGCCATGCCCTCAATGGCCTTGCTCATCACCGGCTCGGTAGGAAGTTCTGCTTTGGCCGTATTGATGACCACCTGCTGAGCCCGGATGATGTTCTGTTTTTCAAAGCGATTCTGATTCATCAGGGTCAACATCTTCTGTGATTGTGCTTTGGGTATACCCAGTTCACTCATTTCGCGGGTCTGCTGCTCAACGCTTTCCATGGCCTGCTGGGACAGACCCTCAGGTTCGTCTGCAAAGGCCAGCGATGTCAGGCAAAACAGGATCGAAATAATTAGGCTAATTTTTTTCATAACCCCTCCTTGTGGATTAAACGTGATCTTTATCTGTATAACGACGTCGAACGGGAAAGGTTACAAATGCGGATCGAAAATGCAGTTCGCAGAGCCAAAATCGTCATTTTCTTTCATCCGGCAGGGGGGAAGGAACATCTCCCCGTCCAGCACATAGTAGTATCGGAACGGGTAACCCGACGGCAGAGACACCACCCATCGACCATCCACACGCCTGGCTTCATGGGGCTCAAAGTCATCCAGGCTGCAGGACAGTATCACCTCTTGCACATCCGGTTGGTCCAGATAAAGGATCAGTGTGTCATCTTGAACCTGGTAGTAATGGGTGGCACAGCCTGCAAAAAAAACCAATACACCGACGATCAGAATTAAGCGTGTCATATGCGTTCCTCCACACTCAAAATGGAGTTTTCCCCGCCGAAGTCATCTTTCTCGCTGGCGGGCAGGGTGGGGTCGGATATGCGGCGATCGCCGTCCAGGATGTAGGCGAATCGGTGCTCTCCGGCAGGAAGCTGAAGATTGACTTCCCAGTATCCGCTGCTGCCGATCCGCTGCATGGAAATCCGTTGCCACCCGGTGAACGACCCGGCCAGTTCAACCTGGCCGGCGGCGGGCTCATACAGGACAAACCGATTGCTGCACAATGGCGAAACCGGAGCCTGGAAAACGCCGAGGAAGATCAGCACGGCGGCGGTGAACCCGGCCGTGGCAAACCCCAGGGGCCTGAAAAAGCGCTTCAGGCCGTCCCAGACCGGTGGCTGCCAGCTTTGTTCAGGTGCCAAATCAGGCAAAAACGGCTGTTTCCGAAGCAGCTTTTCCTGTTCCAGCAGCTCCAGGGTTTGCGAGTAGAATACTTGATCAGACCGGACGTTTTCAACGAATTGTTTCTTCTCGTCCAGGTCCATCTCATTGTCGATATACATGCTGGAGAGATAGTCCATCACTGGCCTCCGTCTTTAAGGATCGCTCTCAACCTGAGACGCGCCCGGTGAACCTTCACCTTCACGTTGGTTTCGTTGATATGCAGCATTTTCCCGATTTCCTTGTATGAAAACACTTCGGTCGCCAACAGAGAGACCAATTCCCGGTCAACCGGGTTGAGTTGCTGGATAGCGGCAATCATCCGGTCATACGCCTGTTTCTGGATGAGCTGGCGTTCCGGGTCACCGGCCGGTGACACCTCGTCATCTCCATGTAAGGTTTCCTCCCGGCGTTTGCGCATGGTATCCAGGGCGGCGTTCCTGGCAATGGTGTAAAGCAGTGCACCATTGTTGCCCTTATGGCCATATCGGGAAAGGTATCGGGTGAAGCTTTCCTGCGTCAGATCGCTGGAAAGATGATAGTTCCCGGTCAGGCGGAGCAGGTAGGCGAACACCCGGCCTCTGTTTTGCGTGTAAAAAGCTTCGTAGGATTCCACTTCTAGTTAACGATCGATCGGCTCAAAGGTTACACTGCCGTGCCATTTTTTTCTTGGACTATAACTTATTATAATGTTTTCTTATAGTTAAGTTATTTTCCACGGAATTGCATATTGGGTCCGATTAGCCACAAGTACTTAATTTTCTATATTTTCTTGACAAATGGGCGAACTCCTGACATCAAGTTAACTCTGAGAACAGCGATTATTATTTACAATTTAAATGGTTAGCGAGTGTCGATCCACAAATGGCCAATTTGCCTGATATCTGCGTTATGCTCAAAATTTAATCCTCGGAATATTAACTATATGCCTGCGGTAAAATTTTTCGCATGCCTTGATCTCAACCAAATTTGCCTATTTCTGGATGGACAATAGCGTTCAACAGCCGCTGCCGGATGCAGCATCAATCGATTGAACCGGGAATGGGCAACACAAAATTAGAGGGGAGCACGCAGCATGAGTCTGACAAAAGCGCAGATTGTAGAAAACATTCAAGATCAAACCGGACTCACCAAAATCAAAGCGACCGAGACCGTTGAGACCCTTCTCGAAATCATCAAAGCTTCCCTGTCTTCCGGAGAAAACGTTCTGGTCAGTGGCTTCGGGAAATTCTGCGTAAAGGAAAAAAAGCAGCGCAAGGGCAGAAATCCGGCTACGGGTGATGAAATGATGCTGGACGAGCGACGGGTGGTCACCTTTAAATGTTCAGGAAAATTGCGCGACAAGATCAACTGATTGCAGTTGTCTTCGACATGCCAATCCCCTTTGTGAAAGAAACGCCATGAAAGGCATCGTCATCAGGTGGCTGTTTTTGACGGTTGCCATCTTCCTGGCAGCATATATGATCGATGGCATCCGTGTGTCCGGCTTTCCTTCAGCCGTTCTGGCCGCCGCCGTACTAGGGGTTTTAAATGCCTTCTTTCGCCCCATCCTGTTGCTGCTGACCCTCCCCCTGAACATTCTTACCTTGGGCCTGTTCACCTTTGCCATCAATGCCATGCTGTTGATGATGGCATCCGGCGTCATCCGCGGTTTCGATGTGGACGGCTTCGGCTCTGCCCTGCTGGGCGCACTTTTCATCAGTGCCGTCAGCTGGCTGCTCACCTCATTTATCAGCGAACGGGGAACGGTTCAATATATCGATCTGAAGCATAAAGGTGGAAACCGCTGGGAGTAATTGCGACGTTCAGGTATCATTGACCCCTCCCCGCGGCAAGCCGCGGGGAATGCGCTCGCTATCGCGGTTCAGCGTCTTCACGCAGCATCAATATGTGGTCCTTGATTTCCATCATCACGAAATAGCGGGTCAGGGCATCGGCAATCTCCGCCGGGGTCGGTTCGACGCCGGTCACCTGCCGGATGAAGTCTGAAACGGTGTCCAACGCGTCGGTCAAGACGAGATCGTTTGTCTGGTTGCGTGCCATGGATCTTATCCCGGGTAGGGTTTCCCGCATTCCTTGCAGCGATCGTCGGGACCGATGACGCCGATGCAGCTCTCATCGGCACACAGGGTTCGATTTTCCCAGGATTCATCGGCCCCCTCCTCGCCAGCCGCCGCATAATCATCGGCAGGCGCGTCTTCCACTGTCATCTGCTGGTCCGCAGGTATGCTGTCCACGCCATCATCATCCGTATGGGTCTCAACCGCAGGCGAAGGCACCTCGCCGTCATAGGGCGTGCCGCACTCCCGGCAACGGCCGTCGGCACCGATAATGCCGATGCAGTTACCATCACTGCACAAAACGCGTTGATCCCATTCACTGTCCGACTTGGCCATCATCCGCCTCCTGTCACAAGCAAACTGGTTTGAGGGCGATAAACTTTTGCATGGCTACAAAGTTTTGCCGCAAGGGTTTAGAACCTATCTCAAAAATAGTCTGAGTGCCCATGGCGGCGTTATGAAACGACTAAAAATGCTCACATACTACATGTATGCTCCGCTTTTTCGCCGTTGCATGCCTTGCCCTGAACCCTGATCCTTATTTTTGAGATAGGTTCTATTCTTCGGTTAGCCCGGGCCCCAGCGCAGGCAGCCGGGCAAATCACCGCATTGGCGGTTCATACCACAAGCGTCACTGGTTCTCAAACAGGCAAACACCGCTGACCATAAAAAAAACTCAAGTATTTATCACCACGGCCGATATGATAATCAAGCGCAAAGAAACGGGTGCGCTTGACTCCTCTCCGCTCCTCTTCATTGAAAAAGGCGGCCAAATCGGCCGCCTTTTTTATCGACATTATGGTTTGACAGCCACTGATCGATTCCGATACATATTTATACGAAATGGCGCCAATCCATAAATCCCGCCACCAGCGGAAAATAAGGGCCTCGGAAAAAATAAACTGAACTGATATTGCGCCGGATGTTGGTTCGGCTGCAAGGCGCGTTAATGGTTTCATACTTGTTTGTATGGGGCCATTGGCGCAACGTCGCAGCCGGGCCGACAGACAAGCAAGATGGTGCAATTTATTTTTTCCGAGGCCCTGAGAGGCCTCCAGTCGTGAAAAATAGAAGTGATACCGGAAAAATCAGCCGAAACGCCCCTTGCCCCTGCGGCAGCGGGAAAAAATACAAGCATTGCTGTCTCAACAATCCCCCGTCGACGAAGCCATCGGATCTGCAATACGCAAAAAAGCACCGGATCCGGATTAAAACGCCCGAACAGGTCGAAGGCATACGGCGGGCGGGCCGCTTGGTTATCGAAACCCTGGATCTGGTGGCACCCCACATCCGGCCGGGCATGACCACCGATGAAATCAATACAATGGTATACGATTTCACCATCCGGCACGGTGCGATTCCCGCTCCGTTGAATTATCGTGGCTTCCCCAAGAGTGTGTGTATCAGCATCAACGAAGTGATCTGCCATGGGATCCCCGGAGATCGACCATTCAAGGATGGCGATATCGTCAATGTGGATGTCACATCCATTTTGAACAGCTATTACGCTGATGCCAGCAAGACTTTTTTTGTGGGCACCCCCGGTGCAGATGCCCAAAAAATCGTCGATGTCTCCCGGCAGTGCCTGGCCGAAGGCATGGCCGTGGTAAAGCCGGGCAACACCGTTGGCGACATCGGATATGCAATTCAGTCTTACGCTGAGGCGCAAGGGTGTTCGGTGGTCCGCGAGTTTGTCGGCCATGGCGTGGGCGTCGATTTTCACGAAGCCCCCCAGATCCCCCATTACGGCAAACCTGGGTCAGGCGTGCGGCTGGTGCCAGGCATGGTGTTCACCATCGAACCGATGATTAACCTGGGCAAAAAAGAACTGGTTGTCCTTGACGATGGCTGGACGGCGGTTACCAAAGACGGATCCCTCTCAGCCCAGTTTGAACAGACACTGCTGGTCACCGAATCTGGCGTTGAAAGCCTCACCCCTTACCCGCTGTAGCCCCGAACTATTCCGAGAAAGCAGATACGGGTTCCCAAGATGCTATTTCTGGTTGGACGCTAGTTCATCGCCCCCCGAATCCAGGATAATAGTATGGTAGATGCGCTGATGATGCCGCAAAACACCTGCCCTTTCATTCCCAGCGGTTGCCCCATCCACAATCGATAGGCGCCCCCCATCAGCACACCGCATAAAAACCCGAACAGGTGAGCCCCCACGTCACTTCGGGCACTGGTTCCCAGGAACGCCAGCAGTGCCAGACCGCTCGCAAAAACCAGGGCCGTTCGTTTCCACCCCCTACCCGTTCGTGCGGTGTTCACCGCCTGAAACGCACACAGGATGCCCACTGCACCGAAGACAGCAGTCGATGCGCCCACGGACATGTGCCCGGTTTCATAGGCCAATGCGTTCATCAGGTTGCCGAAAATGCCGCTGGCCAGGATCATCAGCCACCCGACACCAGAGCCGGTAACCACACATACGGCACCTCCGAAAAGCACCATGCCAGCCATGTTTCCGGCAATGTGTGCGGCATCGGCATGCAGCAGGAGCGCAGTGGTACAGCGGTACATCTCACCGCCCAAAATGCGGCTGGCATTGGCACCGAAAACGGCAATATAATCTTCAGGCGCGGAACTGGCCGAGACAGCCAGGTGGATAGAAAGCAGCAGAAGCGCTACGGCAATCCCGGAAAGGTTTTTGTGTGCCGGGTGGCTGCGGGAAACCGAACCATCATCTTCGGCGTTCGGGTTTTCAGTCTGATAACGATAGATGACATCCCGGGCGGCTTCGGCATAGGGTTGCGGTACATCGATGCGGAACCCATCGTTTGAGCGGGTCACCCGATTGCCAATTCCCGACGAATTCAGGACCAGGCTGAAGGCATTCGCCTGTTCCTGGTTGAGTGAATTAAATACGGTGACCATCGGCGACCTGGAAAAATTATGCCCCACAGGTTAAAGGCTGCGGCTGAAGGTAAAGCCGATGCGCATCAGGCGGGCATCCTGACGGAACAGGGGTTGTGGTTTTTTAAATCTTAAACGTGGCGGGTGGCGCGACGGCTTACGATTGCTACGCAGGCCGCTATCAGTCTCGCGGGTCAACGGTCTTATATATTGTCATCGTCGTCATCATCGTTGTCGTCATCGTCGTCATCATCATCAAAGTCATCCGATTTTTTACCGGAGGCTTCATCGATTGCGGCCAGCCGTGCCTCGGCAGCGCGAATAAGCGCCTCTTCCCGGGCTATTTTTCTTCTTTGCGCCACTTCCAGCTCATAGGTCTGTTTGGCGGCTTCAACCGCCTGGCGGGCAAGTTTCTCTCCACCCAGTTGGAGGTAGTCCACTACCGTTTTAACCAGCGTCTCATCTTTTCTCAGATCTACAGGAATCCGCCGCGAAACGCGCTTGAAAGAACCCATCAGATCCTTGGGGAGGTCGATTTGGTCGATCATTTATCTCTCCTTCATCGATTTAAGATGGTTGCATTATAAGCCCCTTGGAAGAAAAGTAAAGCACTTCGCCGTCAAGTTTCATTTTTGAAAAGAATAAGTCGTTGACATTTCATGACGCCCTGCTTGATAATCCATCAAATGATTGAAACATTAGCTGGGATACTTTTTTTGGGCGCTTCCAAACGCCCGGGAGCCTGATCGTCCCATGCCATCCCCCCTCGAAAAAGCCAGAAAATACCCGGACTCCAACAAGGCCAGGATATTGTCTGCCGCCCGCCGGCTGTTCGGCGAATACGGATTCCAGGGCACCACGACCCGCATGATCGCCAAGGCAGTGGGCATCGACATCTCCACCTTGTACTATCACTGGGGAGAGAAGGCCGACCTCTATGAGGCGGTGATCATCGATCTCAACGAGGGAATCGAAGCGCAGTTCAAAATCATCGAGCGACAGGCCAAGGGAAGAAGCCTGGCCGATCGCCTCGACATCGCCATCGATGTCATGTGCGACTACCTTCACGACACCCCGGACGTGTCGAACCTGCTGCTGCTGGGCTATTTCAGCAAATCAAAAACAGAAGTCAGCCTGGACGAAAAGGTGGCCGGCCACATCGCCAACATCGCCATCGCCATGGGCCTGGCCACCGACAAGCAGCACGTAACCCCCCAGGCCAAGGCGCGCATCATGACCCTGTGGAACGCCGTGCTCAACTTTATTTCCGGAGAGAGCTTCTTCCGCCCTATCCTGGGGGTGGACAAAACCGCCTACCTGGATGTGGTTAAGGAAACGCTCAAGTTTCTGCTGATTCCAGCCTTTACAGGCAGATCTGGCGACAATGGGTCAAAACTACCCGAAAACCGGTAAAACAATGAGCGGCGGCGCTCATTGCCAGACGGGCCATTAACAGGCTGCATAAAACCTGACGGATCCAATTACTTTACAGGCAAGGAGGGACCACCATGGCGCTGAACACGGATGCCATCGGTAAACCCATCGGCCCCATGACTCGGGACTACACGTGGAAAGATGCAGTCCTGTATGCGCTGGGGGTCGGTGCGGGGTTTTCCGAACTGGACTACTGCTATGAAAAAGACCTGAAGGTCATCCCCAGCTTCGCCATTGCCATGATCTTCGATTTTTTCTTCAAGACGGCCACCGCTTCGGGCATAAACCTGGCGGGTATCCTCCACGGGGAGCAGGAATTGATCTTCCACAACCCCATCCCTACCCAAGGAACCCTGATCACCACGGGCAGGATCGTGGACCACTACGACAAGGGGGCGGACAAGGGCGCGCTGGTCGTGGCCCAAAGTGATACTGTCCTCGCCGACGGGCAAAAACTCTTCACCAGCACCATCACCATTTTCGGTCGACTGGACGGCGGCTTCGGCGGCAAAGACCGCCAACAGTCCCCCGTGGAATTTCCCGACCGCGAGCCCGATTTCGTGGTGGACGCGTCTCCGACCCAGGATCAGCCGCTGCTCTACCGGCTTTCGGGAGATATTTTTCACCTTCACGTGGATCCCGAATTTGCCAGGATGTCCGGATTCGACATGCCCATCATGCACGGGCTGTGCACCCACGGGTTTGCCTGCCGTGCTCTGATCGCCTCCCTGGTGCCGGGGCGTCCCGAATTGGTTCGCCGACTGGCCTGCCGTTTTTCAAAAACCCTCTATCCGGGCGTTCCCATCAAGACCCTCGTCTGGAATACGGCTGACGGCAGGGCGGTCTGGCGCACCATCAATGCCGAAAACGGCCAGACCGTCATCGACAACGGTGAATTCGAATACGGCGACATCCCCAAAGACGAGATCCGCTTCGACGACCGGGTGGCCATTGTCACCGGCGCCGGCGCGGGCCTGGGACGGGTCTATGCCCTGGAGTTGGCCCGGCGGGGCGCCCGGGTCGTGGTCAACGATCTGGGAGGCAGCCGGGACGGGGCAGGCGGTGGCTCATCCTCACCGGCCGATCGCGTCGTCGAAGAGATCCGGACTGCCGGCGGGGAAGCCGTGGCCAGCTATGACAACGTGGCCACTGCCGACGGGGGCGCCAACGTCGTCCAAGCGGCCCTGGACGCCTTCGGCAGCGTGGACATCCTGATTAACAACGCCGGCATCCTGCGCGACAAGAGTTTCGTGAAAATGGCGCCGAAAGCCTGGCAGGCGGTGCTGAACGTCCATCTGAAGGGGGCCTACAACGTCACCCGGCCCGCATTTGCCATCATGAAGGAAAGGGGCTACGGCCGCATTATCATGACCACATCGGCGGCCGGACTCTACGGCAACTTCGGCCAGGCCAACTATGCGGCGGCCAAGATGGGCCTGGTGGGATTGATGAACACCTTGAAGCTGGAGGGAGAAAAATACGGCATCAAAGTCAACACGGTGGCCCCCATCGCCGCCTCCCGACTGACCGAAGACGTGATGCCACCGGAATTGGTTGCCCGGTCCAAACCCGAATTCGTCTCTCCCCTGGTGCTCTACCTGTGCTCCGATCGATGCCCGGTCAGCGGCAACATCTACAACGCCGGCATGGGCGTCTTCAACCGGGCGGCGATAATCACCGGCCCGGGCAAGGTGCTGGCCAAAGACGATCAAATACCCACCCCCGAATCGGTCATGGCCAACCTGAAGGCCATCTCGGACCTGACTGGTGCCAAGGTCTACCCCGACCTCAACGCCCAGGTGAGCGACGCCTTGATGGCCTTCCAAAAACCGGCAGCAACGGCACCGCCGGGTGAATCGCAAGGTTTTTCTTCGGTCTCGGCCGTGTTCGACGCCATGCCCGGCGCCTTCGTGGCCGATGCGGCCGCCGATGTGGACGCGGTATTCCAGTATGTCATCGCCGGCGCCGGGGAGTGGCACTGCGCCATCGAGGACGGTTCCTGCACTGTGGCCGCCGGCGTCCACGACAGCCCGACGTGCATCCTGAAAATGGCGGACACGGATTTTCTCAAGATGATGAACGGCCAGCTGCCGCCCATGCAGGCTTACACCTCGGGCAAACTGAAGATAGAAGGGGATATCATGAAATCCCAACTGATCGAGAAATTGTTCCAACTCAAATGACTACGTAATTAGGACTCAATGACGAGGCTTTGCGTAACGGTCGAGATCAAGGCGCGCAAATCGACAATCGTGAGGCGACCGGTTGGGTCGTCGCAGCGATTTGGCGATGCGGCGCAACGCTGATATTGGCCGTTAGGCGAAGCCGCCATAAAGGAGTAATTATGGTTGGCATCACTTCCTTTGGCGCCTACATTCCCCGACTCCGGCTGGACCGGAT
Organism: uncultured delta proteobacterium; assembly: GCA_963697405.1. GTDB lineage: Bacteria > Desulfobacterota > Desulfobacteria > Desulfobacterales > Desulfosarcinaceae > Desulfosarcina. Next base: position 36,784 of record CAVONY010000014.1, read on the forward strand.
GTCCATTTTCCGGAGCATGGGCTGGTTTGCCCCGGCGGTTGTCCTGGTGGCCCAGGGCGAGCGATCCATGTGCAACTGGGACGAAGACAGCCTGACCATGGCCGTTGCCGCCGCCAGAGACTGCCTGATCGGCGTGGTCAGATCGCAGATCGACGGCCTTTACCTGGCTTCCACCACCCTGCCCTTTGCCGACCGCCAGAATGCCGGCATCGTGGCCACGGCCCTGAATCTGAGAAGCGCTATCCTCACCGCGGATTTCACCGCCTCCCAGAAGGCGGGGGCCGGCGCCCTGATCACCGCCCTGGACGCCGTGAAAGGCGGTGAACGCCACCAGGTCCTGGTGGCCGCCGCCGACCGCCGCGAGACCAAAACGGCCTACTTTTACGAAATGTGGTTCGGTGACGGCGCGGCCGCCCTGTGCGTGGGTGACGAACACGTCATCGCCGAATTTCTGGGCAGCCACTCGGTATCCTATGACTTCGTGGACCATTACCGGGCCGCCGGAGAAAAATACGACGCCATGTGGGAAGAGCGCTGGGCCCGCGACGAAGGCTATGCCAAGATCATCCCGGAAGCCGTCAACGGACTGATGGACAAGCTGGGCATCACCATGGACGACGTCGACCAGCTGGTGTTTCCCTGCTTCTTCAAGGCCGAACACCGCAAAATTGCCGCGACGCTGGGGGCCGGAAAAGACAAGCTGGCCGACAACCTGCACGATGTCTGCGGAGAAACCGGAACGGCCCACAGCCTGCTCATGCTCACCAAAGCCCTCGAGACGGCCAAGCCCGGAGACCGGATCCTGGTGGCCGGTTTCGGCCAGGGATGCAGCGCCCTGTATTTCAAGGTGACCGAAAATATTCTCGACCTGAAGGAACGCGACGGCGTCAAGGGGTGCCTGGAGAACAGGAAGACCATCGACAATTACCCGAAGTTTCTCACGTTCCGAAATCTGATCCAGACTGAAATGGGCCTTCGCGCCGAAGCCCCCGCCCGGACGGCCATGACCGCCCTGTGGCGCAAGCGCCAGATGCTGTTGGGGCTGGTGGGCGGACGCTGCGAGGCTTGCGGCACCGCCCAGTTCCCCAAAATGGAGATCTGCGTCAACCCGGGATGCGGGGCGCTGCGGACGCAGCAGGATTACGAATTCGCCGATGTTCCGGCAACCATCAAGACCTTCACCGCGGACCTGCTGGCCGTCTCCGTGGACCCGCCACACTGCTACGGCATGATCCAGTTCGACGGCGGCGGCCGGTTCATGGCTGATTTCACCGACTGTGCCATGGAAGACCTCGAGGTGGGCCTGCCCATGCGCATGGTCTTCCGCAAACGCAGCCAGGACCAGGAGGGCGGCTTCGTCAACTACTTCTGGAAGGCCACACCGATACCCGGCGCCCGGGAACGGATGAACCGGATCCACTTCGACGGCCAGGTCGCCGTCGTCACCGGTGCCGGCGGCGGGCTGGGTCGCGCCTACGCCCTGGCGCTGGCTGGTCGGGGCGCCCGCGTGGTGGTCAATGACTTCGGCGGCACCCGCGACGGTGCGGGAAGCGGTGACCGTTCGCCGGCGGACCGGGTGGTGGATGAGATCATAAGGATGGGCGGCGAAGCCGTGGCCAACTACGACAACGTGGCCACCGTCGAGGGAGGCGGGAACATCGTCCAGAGCGCATTGGACGCCTTCGGCAGCCTGGACATCCTGGTCAACAACGCCGGCATCCTGCGCGACAAGAGCTTCACCAAAATGGAACCGGACGCCTGGGACGCCGTCATGGCAGTTCACCTGGACGGCGCCTACCACGTCACCCGGCCGGCCTTTGCGGTGATGAAGGAAAAAGGATACGGACGCATCGTCATGACCACCTCGGCGGCCGGACTGTATGGCAACTTCGGCCAGACCAACTATGCGGCAGCCAAGATGGCGCTGGTGGGCTTGATGAACACCTTGAAACTGGAGGGTTCCAAATATGATGTCAGGGTCAACACCGTGGCGCCCCTGGCCGCTTCGCGGCTCACCGAAGACATTCTGCCGCCAGACATGTTCCAGAGTATGAAGCCGGAACTGGTGGCGCCCCTGGTGGTCTACCTGTGCAGCGATCGCTGCAGCGAGACCGGCACCATCTTCAATACGGGCATGGGCTACGTGAACCGGGCGTCCGTCATGACCGGTCCGGGGGCCGCCATCGGCGACCTGGCACACCCGCCCACCCCCGAACAGATCCACGAGAACTGGGACCGCATCAACGCCATGGAGAATGCCAAGCCATTTCCGGACTTGACTTCCGCCCTCATGGACCTGATGACCCCTGCCCCATAAAGGAGGAACCATGGCTACCGGAATCAAGGACAAAGTGGCGATCATCGGCATGGGCTGCACCCGCTTCGGCGAGCGTTGGGACATGGGCGCCGAGGAGCTGATGGTGGAGGCCTTCGAAGCGTGCCTGGCCGATGCGGGTATCGAAAAAAAGGAGATCGATGCCGCCTGGTTCGGATCGTGCCTGGAAGAGATCAACGTGGGCAAGACCGCCATGCCCTTGTCCACCACCCTGCGGCTGCCCATGATCCCGGTGACCCGCGTGGAGAACTACTGTGCAACGGGCACCGAGGCCTTCAGGGGTGCGGTTTACGGCGTGGCATCCGGGGCCTACGACATCTGCCTGGCATTGGGCGTGGAAAAGCTCAAGGACACCGGCTACGGCGGGCTGCCCAACTTCGGTTCCAGCGCCGGCACGCTGCTCTGGCAGTGGTGGCCCAACCTGACGGCCCCGGGCGCTTTTGCCCAGCTGGCCAGCGCTTATGCGGCCAAGCACCGGGTCAAGGATCTCGACCTGAAGCGGGCCATGGCCCATGTGTCGGTCAAAAGCCACGACAACGGCCTGCTCAACCCCAAGGCTCATCTGAGAAAAAAGATCAGCGAGGAGCAGGTCATGGCCGCCCCCATCATCGCCCACCCGTTAGGCCTCTTCGACTGCTGCGGGGTCAGCGACGGATCGGCCTGCGCCATCGTCACCACGCCTGAGATTGCCAGGCGTTTGGGCAAGGCGGAGATTATTTCGGTCAAGGCCCTGCAGCTGGCCCTGAGCTCCGGTGAGGAGATGGGCTACAACGACTGGGACGGCGACCATTTCATGACCACCACCGCGTGCAGTAAAAAGGCCTACGCCGAGGCGGGCATCACCAACCCCCGCGAAGAAATCAGCATGATGGAAGTCCACGACTGCTTCTCCATCACCGAACTGGTGACCTACGAGGACCTGCACATGTCGGCCCGGGGCAATGCCGTGCGCGATGTGATGGACGGCTTCTACGACCTTGACGGCGGCGTGCCCTGCCAGGTGGACGGGGGCCTGAAGTGCTTCGGCCACCCCATCGGCGCGTCGGGCCTGCGCATGCTCTACGAGATGTACCTGCAGCTGCTGGGCCGAGCCGGCGAACGGCAGCTCAAGGCCCCGCGCTTAGGGCTCACCCACAACCTGGGAGGGTTCCCCTTCCAGAACATCTGCAGCATCGCCATCATCGGCAGGTATGGGGATTAAGGAGTCACATGGACATTCTGACCTATACCCCGGAACACGACGATTTCAGGCAGCGCCTGAGGGTTTTTTGTGAGACCGAAGTCACCCCCCATGTCGACCAGTGGGAGGCCGACGGTATCGTTCCCAAGTCTATCTGGCATAAAATGGGTCAAGGCGGTTTCCTGTGCCCGGCCGTGGACCCGGCGTACGGGGGTCTGGGCGGCGACTTCCGCTACTCGGTAATCGTGGCCGAAGAGCTCGCCCGCACCGCCCACACGGGCCTTGCTGCGGGTCTGCACAGTGACGTGGTGGTTCCCTACATCGATACCTACGGCAGTGAAGCGGTGAAGCGGCGGTACCTTCCGCGCTGCGTCTCCGGCGATTGCATCACGGCGATCGGCATGACCGAACCGGACGCGGGCAGCGACCTGGCCGGCATGAAGACCACGGCTGTGGAGGAAGGCGACACCGTGGTTGTCAACGGCTCCAAGACCTTCATATCCAACGGCATCAACTGCGACCTGCTGGTGTTCGCCGCCAGGGATCCGGCCGTGGAAAACAAGTACGAGGCGATGTCCCTGTATGTGGTCGAAGACGGCACACCGGGTTTCACCCGCGGACGGAAGCTGGATAAGATGGGCTGGCACAGCCAGGACACCGCCGAGCTGTTTTTCAGCAACTGCCGCATCCCCGTAGGCCAACGATTGGGAGAAAAAGGCATGGGCTTTCTCATGCTCATGGAAAAACTCCAGCAGGAGCGCCTGACCTGTGCGGTGGGGGCAGTGTGCGGGGCCGAAGGCATTCTGGCGTGGACCGTTGACTTCTGCCGCAAAACGAACCGCGGCGGCCGCCCGATGTCAACCTCCCAGGCGGTCCAGTTCGAACTGGTCGAGATGGCCGCCGACGTGAAGGTTGGCCGCACCTTCGTTGACAAACTGGCGGCCGACCACATCGAGAAGAAGAACATCGTGGTGGAGACCGCCATGGCCAAGTTCTGGACCACCGACCTGGCCAACCGCACCGCGGATCGTGCCCTGAGCATCCTGGGTGATGCGGGTACCGTCGAGTCCTGCACCCTGGTGCGCGCCTGGCGGGACGTACGTGTCATGTCGATCTTCGCCGGGACCAACGAAATCATGAAGGGGATCGCCGCCAAGTTCATGGGCTTATAAGCCAGAAACGGAAACCCACTATGAACCCAACCGGAGCCCTGTCAGGCATCACCGTCATCGACCTGTCCCGGCTGCTTCCGGGACCCTACTGTACCATGATCCTGGCCGACCACGGCGCACGGGTCATCGCCGTGGAGGACCCGCGTTATCGGGACCGTGGCGAAACCGTCTTTCCCGTCTACCGCAATAAATCCCACATGACCCTGAACCTGAAGTCCGAGATCGGGCGAGAGATCTTCTTTCGCTTGGTCGGGGATGCGGACGTGGTAGTGGAGGGTTTTCGACCGGGCGTGGTCACCCGGCTGGGGGTGGATTACGCCGCTGTGTGCCGGGTGAACCCGAAGATCGTCTATTGCTCAATCACCGGCTACGGCCAGACCGGCCCCATTCGCCATGCCGCCGGCCACGACGTCAACTACCTGAGCCGTGCGGGCCTGCTGGACCTGATGGGTGAAAAAGACCGACCGCCGGCCATTCCCGGCATCCCGGTGGCGGACCTGGCGGGCGGCGGCATGAACGGCGCCCTGGGCATCGTCATGGCCCTGTTCCACCGGGAGCGCTCCGGTACAGGCCAGCATATCGACATCTCCATGACCGACGGCATGCTGGCACTGCTGCCTCCGGTGCAATTTTTCCAGGCCCTTTTCGGCACCGAACAAAAACGCAGTGAAGCCTTTCTCTCCCATCGCTACGCCTGCTACAACACTTACGAAACGGCAGACGGCCGCTACATATCCATTGGGGCGGTGGAAAACCACTTCTGGCAGAACCTTTGCCGCCACCTGGGAAAGCCTGAATACGGGCCGCTGCAGTACGATGAAAGCCGCCGGGAGGAGATCATCGCCTGCATGCGAGAGCAATTCAGACAAAAGCCGCTCGATGAATGGGAACACGAATTCGACGGTCTCGATGTCTGCGTGTCGCCGATCCGAACCGTTGCCGAAGCCATGCAGGATCCACTGTTCAACGTGCGTGAAATGGTGACCCAAACGGATCAACCGACACCCGCTTTGGGCGTTCCGGTGAAGCTGAGCGAAACGCCGGGGTCGGTGCGCACGGCGCCGGCGGCCTTCGGGGAAAACACAGACCAGATCCTCGGAGAACTGGGCTACGACAAAGCAAAGATCAAGTCCCTGCGGGAAAAAGGAGTTGTCTGAGATCCTCCCCGTAAAACGCAGCGTCACTCCCTGAGGAAGAAGCGACCTCATACGTCTCCCTCACCCCTCGAGGGGAAGGCAACCCCATACGTCTCCCTTGCCCCTTGAGTGAAAGGCAAACCCATAACTCTCCCTCTCCCTTCGAGGGGAAGGCAACCCCATACGTCTCCCTCTCCCCTCGAGGGGAAAGCAACCCCATACGTCTCCCTCTCCCCTCGAGGGGAGAGGGCCGGGGTGAGGGGTATTAAATAGAACCCGTCCGCACATGCCAGAAAAAACACCTGAAAAAATCGGCATCATGGCTGACAGTCACGGCGATCCCGAGGCCATCGACAACGGAGCCCTCTACCTGAAGGATAAAGGCTGCACCGCCTTATACCACCTGGGCGACATCTGCGACTCCACCTGTCTGAAATCCGCCGACAGCTGCGTGGCGCAGGTGAGAAATCATGGCATCGTCGCCGTCAAAGGCAACAACGACCACACCTTGGCTGCCGATGCCCGGGGGCGGTCGGACGGCGGCATCCGGCCGGCCGCCATCAGCTTCTTGGAAAATCTTCCCCTTAGCCTTTCCGTCGGCAGCGCGAAACTGGTCCACTCGCGCCCCTTTGTGCGGCAACTGGGCCTGTCGGCCATGATTGGCGTGATGGGCAGCCGCGAAGTCGAAGGCTTTTTCAGGGAAAATCCCCGTGGGCTGCTTTTTCGTGGACACAGCCACAAGCCGGAAATAATCGACCGCATGGGGAAGAGAATCCGTTTCTTATCCATATCTGCAGGCCATATTATCGAACTGGCTGAACACCGACCCTGCATTGTTACCTGCGGCGCCCTGACTTTAGGATTTGTCATGATCTGGGAGCCGGAAAGCGACCGGTTGACGTGCCGGACTTTCAGATGAAAATCAAACCGTTCTTCATGCAACCCCAATGCCTGCCAGGTGCTCAAAGACAGCCCCATGTTGGGAAAACAGGTGGCCGTCATCGATAGCAGCTCCACAAGCGTGGAGCCCGCTCTGCTCGTGGCCGCCAATGGTACCCTGACCCTCCAGGTGCTATAATTTCTCATGGCATGCTGGACAGGATGAGGAATGCAGCAACCCGGTTAATGTCAATATTAGATTAAATACCGGTTTGTTAAATAAGAATTTACGGTTCGTTTTTTTCCTGATGGCGGCTGGCGGATGAACAGATGGGAATAAACCTATTACTAAAAAGACATTGACTTGAAACACCTCTGAATTTATAAATATACAAACGCGCGGGTATTCAACGCGTGTTTTTAGTGACTCTTTTATCCAACATTAGCAACACAGCCTTTATTGTGATTGGTGCCTGCCCAATCAATAGCGCCGACCATGAATGCAGGTCCATCTTACCTTCTCTCCCGGCCTGGCAATCTTTTCGGACGGGCCATATGGGGCAGGAAGCCCTAAATCAGCCGACGGCGACCGATATACCGGAAACACGGATCGATCACTGCCAGCTGATGCATTCGACCAAACGTTAGCCCTTTTCACGTTGCTTGCTGTTCCTTCGAGATGTAATGCGCATCGTTCTCTTTTGTACGTGGGCCCAACGCCCTCAGTAGTTGATCAGACGAATTTTATTTGTAGGCTCTTTTTTGTAAGGTTTTTCGTTTCTACTGATCCATCTGACACCTCCATTTGGCATCTGCGCATGGTAATCTTTGAGGTGCCCGCTGAACTAGGGAAACTTCACCAACACTCAGGCGGGTATCCCTTTGTTGATTTGGCAGGATGTTAACTCAAACCCCACGAAAGGAGTCAGGCCGAATGAAAAGACGTGATTTTATTAAAAAGGCAGGAGTCGGCACCGCGGCCGTTGCAGCCACAGCGATAAACGCGCCCTTTGTGCACGCGGCAAAGAAAACGACCATCAAGTGGCGGATGCAGACGTATGCCGGTCCAGCGCTGGCCGCGCATGTCTGCAAACCAGCCATCGATGCATTCAATAAAGTCGCCAATGGCGAGATGGTGATCGAACTGTACAATGCGGATCAGCTGGTGCCCACGGGCGAGTTGTTTCGGGCCATGCAGAAAGGCACCATCGACTGTGTCCAGAGTGACGACGACTCCATTGCGGCACCGGTGGATGTGTCCGTGTTTGGGGCCTACTTCCCCTTTGCCTCACGCTACTCGCTGGACGTCCCGGTTCTCTGGAACTGGTATGGACTGAACGAAATCTGGGAGGAAGCCTTCTCGGAAGTAAAGGGTGTAAAATGGCTGAGTGTAGGGGCCTGGGACCCGTGTAATTTTGCGACTACCAAACCCATCAGGTCCCTGGCGGACCTCAAGGGACTCAAAGTGTTCAGCTTCCCCACCGGCGGCAGATTTATGCAGCAATTCGGTGTGGTCCCGGTGGCGCTGCCCTGGGAAGATATTGAAATGGCGGTCCAGACCGGTGAACTGGACGGCGTAGCCTGGTCCGGCATTACTGAGGATTATACGGTGGGCTGGGCGGATGTCACCAAGTACTATCTGACCAATCCCATCTCCGGGGCTTGGGCCGGATCGTACTATGCCAACGCTGACTCATGGGATGCTCTGCCGGAGCACCTGAAAACCCTGTTCCGGTTGTCCATGGACAGTTCGCACTACTACCGGCAGCACTGGTACTGGTGGGGGGAGGCGCATTACCGCACCAAGGGCGGGAAGCTGGAACTCACGTCGATTCCCGCGGAGGAGTGGAAGGTCGTGGAGGATGCGGCCCTCAAATTCTGGGACGAGGCCGCCAAAAAAAGCCCCAGAAGTGCCAAGGTTGTCAAGATACTGAAAGAATACGCCCAGACCATGCGAGATGCCGGTCCTCCCTACCGCTATTGATAGACCGGTAGACGGGTGTTGGTGAGGAATAGCGGTTTGCCTTTCCCGGTTGATATGCCCGACCAGCCGGGTAAGGCGAATCCTGTTCCTCATTTTTTAGGCCGCAAGCTTTATATGGAACGAAAGGGACGGCCATGCCTAAAGCCGTAGTAGTCTTCGTGCACGCTGTTGATGCCGTCAACAAAGTGGTGGGCAAGTTTTCCATGTATCTTGTCTTTCTCATGATCGGGATCCTGTTGTACGAACCGATTGCCCGCAACTTTTTCGATCAGTCGTGCATCTGGGCGGTTGAGATGGCCCAGTTTACCATGGCTGCCTATTATCTCCTGGGGGGTGGCTACTCCATGATTTTAAAAGGACATGTTCGCATGGATCTGCTCTATGAGCGCTGGTCGGACAGGAAAAAGGCTAAGGTCGACGCCATTACCGGGCTTTTCCTGATCTTCTATCTGGTGTTTCTCCTCTATGGTTCTTACTCCAGCATTGAATACGCGGTCATGTATGGGCAGAAAAATCGATCGGCCTGGGCCCCGTATATGGCGCCCATCAAGATTATCATGGGCGTCGGCGTCCTGTTGATGCTTCTCCAGTCCATTGCCACACTCTTCAAAGATATCGCTAAGGCCAGAGGAGAAGAGTTAACATGAGCCATGAAATGATTGCGATCCTGATTTTCTCCTCGATGATGGGCATGCTGCTCACCGGCCAGCGTGTTTTCGGTGCCATCGGCGGGGTGGCGACCCTATTCTCCCTTTTGCTGTGGGGGGATGGTGGTGCGGAAATGCCCTTTAACGCAGCCTTTGCGCTACTTAACTGGTATCCGCTTTTGACCCTGCCGCTATTCATCTATATGGGGTATATGTTTTCCGAATCAGGGATTGCGAGTGACCTCTACAAAATGTTCCATGTCTGGATGGGATCCACGAGTGGTGGATTGGCCATTGGCACCATGGGACTCATGGTTGCCGTATCGGCCATGAATGGGTTGAGTGTGGCCGGTATGGCCATAGGCGCGAGCCTGGCCATGCCGGAAATGTTGAAACGCAAGTACGACAAGGTCATGGTCACGGGCGTTATCCAGGCCGGCAGTTCGCTGGGCATCATGGTCCCGCCCAGCGTGGTGCTGGTCCTTTACGGCATGATTGCCAGGCAACCCGTCGGTCAGTTATGGCTGGCCGGTGTTTTCCCGGGGCTCCTGCTGGCGGTCTTATTTATGGCCTATATCTATATCCGCTGCCGGTTGCAGCCCCACCTGGGCCCCACCATACCCAAAGAAGAGCTGGACTCGATTACCTGGGCCCAGAAGTTTCGACTGCTGCGGGCCGGGATTATTCCACTGCTCATTATTTTTTCCATGACCGGCCTTTTCCTGATGGGCATCACCAGTCTCGTGCAATGCTCCGCCGCCGGTGCGACGGCAACGACCCTGGCCGCGCTCGCCAAAGGCCGGCTGAACCGGAAAGTGTTGGATACGACCTTAAAAAACACGTTGAGTGTCAGTTGCATGTTCATGTGGGTTATTCTGGCGGCGCTTTGCTTTGGGGCTGTTTTTGACGGACTAGGCGCTGTACACGCCATACAATCGCTGTTTATTGACCGGTGGGGGCTCAGCCCGATCGGGGTCCTCGTGATGATGCAGTTGTCTTATATCCTGATGGGCATGTTTCTGGACGACACGGCCATGCTGATCATCGTGGCGCCGCTGTATGTGCCGCTGGTCATCAGTCTCGGCTTCAACCCGATCTGGTACGGAATCCTCTACACCATAACCTGCCAGATCGCCTACATGACGCCGCCTTTCGGCTATAATCTGTTTCTCATGAAAGCCATGGCACCGCCGGAGATCACCCTGATGGATATCTACAACTCGATCGTACCCTTTGTGCTGGTCATGATTCTCGGTCTGACCATTGTCATCATTTTTCCCCAGATAGCCCTGTGGCTGCCTAATTTGTATTTTGGAAAATAAAAAGGATTCATGTTATGCTCATCGCACGGGTAACAGGACTGGTCGTGGCGACCATGAAGCACGAATCGCTGGTCGGCAGCAAGCTTTTGATTGTTCAGGAAACCGACGTGGCCGGAAAATCAGTGGGCCAACCCATGGTTGCCGTCGACGCGGTGGATGCCGGGGAAGGTGACCTCGTGCTGGTCGCTCAGGGGTCCGGGGCCCGCCAGACGGATATCACCCTGGATCGGCCGGTAGACAACGTCATCATGGCCATCGTCGACACCTTGCAGTCCAATGGGAAGGTGACCTTTCGCAAGGGTCGGTAATATGGGCAAAGACAACCGCGAAATGCTCAGCGTGGGAATAGACGTCGGGACCACAACCACGCAGGTTGTCTTTTCCCGATTGACCCTGGCCGGGGGAACCCTGGGCGGTTCGACGCCGCTGGCCCGCTCGCCGATCAACCTGTCGCGCATGACCGGTATCGTCGATAAGAAGGTGGTTTACCGCAGTGGGATGCATTTGACACCCCTGGCCGGACCGGACGTCATCGATGCTTCCGCCCTTGAACAGATATTGCGCCATGAGTATCGGCAGGCCGGTATTTCACCGGAACAGGTTGAGACCGGCGCGGTGATCATTACCGGCGAAACCGCCAAAAAGCGCAACGCCGATGTGATCCTGGAGGCACTCTCGGCGCTGGCCGGAGACTTTGTGGTCACCGTGGCCGGACCGCATCTGGAATCGATGATCTCCGGAAAAGGCTCCGGGGCCGAGACCTTCTCCCGGGAACACTTCACCACCGTCACCAACGTGGATATCGGTGGCGGATCCGCCAACAGCGCCATTTTTAGCCAGGGCCGCATGGTTGGCGCCGCGGCAATGAACTATGGCGGGCGCATTCTGGAAATGGACCCGTCCAGCGGACAGATCCGGCACATTGCCGAACCGGCCAGGATCATGATCGATCATCTGGGGCTTCCATTTTCGATTGGATTCAAGCCGGACCTGGCACAGCTTCGTATGCTTACGGATGGTATGGCCGACCTGACCGTCGAATTGATTGAAGGCCGCTGCAGCCCGTGGGCCAGGCCATTGATGCTGACCGACCCGTCGCCGGAATCGGGAAAAGACACCACCGTGTTTTTTTCGGGCGGCATCGGGCACTATATCTATGAACCGATTCCGATCAATTCCCCGGGCGATGTGACCGTTCATGGCGATATCGGGCCCCTGCTGGCGGAATCGATCCGCCTGCATCCCGATCTGCAAACAGTCGACATTCGCAGACCGCCTGAGACCCTGCAGGCCACGGTGATGGGAGCCAGTTCCCAGACCGTTACCCTGAGCGGCAGCACCATCTGGGCCGAAGACGAGATTCTGCCCATCCGGAACGTACCGGTGGTTCACCCGATATGGCCGCAGATCCCGCCGTCTCGGCAGGAGGTGTCGGCGGCGGCCCGCGATGCGGTGGTCCGATGGGACGTCGAGCCGACCGGCACCCAGTTTGCCATTGCCCTGGAGTTGTCCTGGAATCTCGATTTTGCGTGTTTGACCGCGCTGGCCGGGGGGCTGGCGGATTTTACGACGGCCCTTCTGGCAACCGGCCAGCCGCTGATCATTATCATCGAGCACGACTATGCCCGCGTTCTGGGTCAAACATTGAAGAATCTGATACCGGATCGCCCGTTGCTCGTCATCGACCAGGTCGGTCTCGAAGAAGGCGATTATATCGATATCGGACGCCCGGTACTGGACGGCCGTGCCGTTCCGTTGAGTGTCAAGACGTTGATATTTTACCATTAAGCTGTTGAGGGGGATGGTGTCATGCACGGTCCCCGACAACAAATCCGTTCACCCTCGAGGAAACGCGTTCATGCTGCTGCGGACCAAACTATTTGGCAAGGCCTTCGAATTTAAAAGTGTTCGCGAACTGATGGGCAAGGCCAACGAACCGAAATCCGGTGATGAACTGGCCGGTCTGGCAGCCACATCGATCGCCGAGCGGGTGGCCGCCAAGTACGTGCTGGCCGAAGTCACCCTGGAGACCTTGCGGTCCAACCCTGCGGTGCCGTATGATCAGGACGACGTCACGCGGGTGATCGACGACGCCGTCAACGAAACGATTTACAATGAGATCAAAGGCTGGACGGTTGGCGATTTCAGGGAGTGGCTGCTCGCGGACAAGACCACGGCGGACATGATCCGCCGGGTGAGCAATGCCCTGACCGGTGAAATGGTGGCGGCGGTGACCAAACTCATGTCCAATCTCGACCTGATTTACGCCGCTAAAAAGATCCGGGTCACCTCCCACTGCGTCAATACAGCCGGGCTTCCCGGGACCCTGGCCAGCCGCTGCCAGCCCAACCACCCCGTAGACAGCCCCGAAGGCATTCGTGCGGCCATTTACGAAGGCCTTTCCTACGGTTCCGGTGACAGCGTCATCGGCATCAACCCGGTGGATGACAGCCTGAGCAGCGTGGCGCGGTTGCTCGATATGACCTACGACATCATCGGCACCTGGCAGATCCCCACCCAGAATTGCCTGCTTTCCCACGTCACCACTCAGATGCAGGCCATGAAAAAGGGGGCGCCGGTCGGCCTGGTGTTTCAGAGTCTGTCCGGATCCCAATTGGGCAACGAAAGCTTCGGCATCGATGTGGGCATGATGGATGAAGCCTATGAACTGGCTCAAAAATACTGCTGGCCGACGGGTCCCAACTACATGTACTTTGAGTCGGGCCAGGGTTCCGCGCTTTCGGCCGATGCCCACAACGGCTGGGATCAGCTCACCCTGGAAGCCCGGATTTACGGATTGGCCAAACGATGGAAGCCCTATCAGGTCAACACCGTTGTGGGGTTTATCGGCCCGGAATATCTGTACGACGCCATCCAGATCACCCGTGCCGGCCTGGAGGATCACTTTATGGGCAAGCTGACCGGCATCCCCATGGGCTGCGACGCCTGCTATACCAACCACGCTCGCGCCACCCAGAATGACATTGAAAATCTGGCGGTACTGCTGACTGCCGCCGGCTGCAACTATTTCATGGGGGTACCCATGGGCGACGATGCCATGCTGGCCTACCAGTGCACCAGCTTTCACGACGCCCCATCGCTGCGGCAGACATTGGGATTGCGTCCATTGCCTGAGTTTGAAGCGTGGATGGAGGACCTGGGTCTCATAAAAAACGGCGTGCTTACCGACAAGGCCGGTGATCCGTCATTTTTTCTGAGCCGATAATTTGTACCTAAATCACAATAATCAAAATCCAAATGACAAATAAATAACAATGCAAGAATCGGACATCCAAGCCATCGTAGAAACCGTGTTGGCCGAACTTCAAGCGTCTGAGGGGGCAACGGTGGATACCGCTCAGGCTGCCCCTGCAGCCGATGGAGACGGCCCGCAGATCGATCTGGACGATCCCACCCTTCCGGCGGCCCGCCAACGGCCCGGAATTGAACGGCCGATCAACCCGGATGGCCTGCGCGCCCTCATGGCGGCCACACCCGCCCGCATCGGGGTGGGACGCAGCGGACCGCGACCGCGAACGGCGGCCAATCTGCTCTTTCTGGCTGACCATGGCGTCACCCAGGACGCCTTGATGCACGAGGTCGACGCCGATCTGTTGGAGGAACTGGGACTCTTTTCCGTCGAGAGCATGGCTGCGGACCGGCAGACCTATCTGAAGCGGCCTGACCTGGGCCGCAAGCTGACCGAAGCGGCCAAGGCGGTTCTGCGCGATCGCTGCACCAAAAATCCCGACGTGCAGGTTTTTGTCGGTGATGGGCTGAGCGGCGCGGCCATCGATCACAACCTGCGGCAGATCATGCCCGTGCTTCAACAGGGCCTGAACAGCGCCGGGCTGTCCCTGGGCACCCCGTTTTTCGTTAAAAACGCCCGGGTCGGACTGCTCAACGACGTGAACGGCATAGTCGACGCCAAGGTTTGCGCCATTCTGATCGGAGAACGACCGGGCCTGGCCCGGGCCCAGAGCATGAGCATATACTTGGGATTCCGTCCCCGGCCGGACTCGACCGACGCCAACCGGGACGCGATCTGCAACATCTATGAGGGCGGACTCAACCCGCTGGAGGCCGGTGCCCATGCCGTCCAGCTCATCCAGAAAATGATCCGGGATAGGGCCAGCGGGGTGGAACTCAAACTGGCATGACGTGTCCATCCAAGAAGGGCATCTTTCGGCCCAGGCCGTCGTTCTCTGGCCTTTGAGATCCTCGACGTAGCGATGCTACGCCTCCGGTTTCAAAGGCCCTGCGGCCTTGACCTGAACCAAGATCCACCATTTGTGGGCAGACACACTGAATGAAACAACGCAAGCATTGATGGCGTGAAAATCTATGGCTATACTGGATCCCATTAAACCGCAGATTTTGTCGACCCGGATTATCCCCAACGTCGACCGCGGTTTGGCGCAGAAATTGAAAATGCGCTCAGACCAGCGCAGTTTGGGGTTGATCACCTGCACCATCGACGACGCGCTGTACGTTTCCATCGACGAAGGCACCAAAATGGCTGACGTGGAAGTCGTATATGCCAAATCGTTCTACGCCGGTGCAGCCCATGCCTCCGGGCCGCTGTCCGGCGAGATCATCGCCATTTTCGCCGGACCGGATCCGGCCGAGGTGCGTGCGGCCCTGACCGCAACCCGGACCTTTGCTGAAAACGAAGCCTGGTTTTACGCCGCCGATGAAACAGGGGCCAATGCGTTTTTCGCCCACACGATCTCCCGCACCGGCTCCTATCTGTCCCAGTTGGCCGGCGTTCCCATGGGAGAGTCGTTGAGCTATCTGATCGCCTGCCCCCTGGAGGCGACAGTCGGTCTTGACGCGGCCCTGAAAGCCGCCGATGTGGAAATGAAGGTCTGGTTCGAACCGCCATCGGAAACCAACTTTTCCGGTGGATTGCTAACCGGCAGCCAGAGCGCCTGCAAAGCCGCCTGCGAGGCGTTCCGTGATGCAGTGATAGACGTCGCCAACAGCCCGATTGGGCTGTAGGTGTTCAGGTAAATAGCAAGGAGAAGGAATGACTGAAGGTTTCGATAAAGACCTGAGATCGATCCAGGAAGCACGCCGGTTGATCGAAGGCAGTTTTGCGGCGCAGGAGAAATTTATCGATTTCAGCCAGGAACAGGTCGATCGGATCTGCCAGGCCATGGCCGATGCGGCCTATCAGGCAGCCGAGCGGCTGGGCCGCATGGCAACCGAAGAAACCACCTTCGGCGTGCCCAGGCACAAGACCCTGAAAAACCAATTGGCCAGCCGGGGCGTATGGGAGTCCATCAAAGCCGTCAAAACCGTCGGTGTGATCCGTGACGACAAGGCCAGCGGCGTCGTCGAAATCGGCTGGCCCATGGGCGTGGTGGCGGCGCTGAGCCCCAGCACCAACCCGACGTCCACCCTGATCCACAACACCCTGATTGCGGTCAAGGCCCGCAACGGCATTGTCAACGCCCCGCATCCGTCGTCCTGGCGATGTTGCCTGGAAGCCGCACGGGTAATGGCGGACGCCGGTGAGGCGGCGGGCATGCCCTCGGGCCTGATCGGTTGCATGTCAAGCATTTCCCTGCCCGGCACCCAGGAGTTGATGCGGCACGAAAAAACCGCCGTTATCCTGGCTACGGGCGGATCGGATATGGTCCGGGCGGCCCACAGCATGGGCAAACCGGCCTACGGGGTCGGTCCCGGCAATGTCCCCTGCTACGTCGATCGAAGTGCCGACGTCAAATCGGCGGCTTCCTTGATCGTATCCAGCAAATCCTTCGACAATTCGGTGATCTGCGCCACGGAGCAGGCCGTGGTTGCCGACAGGCCCATTGCGTCCGCCTTGCGCGCCGAGATGGAGCGCCTGGGCGCCTATTTCGTCAACCCGACCCAGGCAGCGGCCTTGAGCCGGGTGCTTTTTTTTGCCAACGGCGCCATCAATCCAAAAAGTGTGGGCCAGACCCCGCAAACGCTGGCCCGCATGGCCGACATCCGCATCCCCGAAGGCGCACGCATCCTGGTCGCCCCGTTAACCCGGGTGGGTAAGGACGAACCGCTCTCCGGTGAAAAACTGACCACGGTGCTCGGCTGGTACGAGGTCGATGGCTGGCAGGCGGGCTGTGAGCGCTGCATCGAGATGATCCTTTACGGGGGTCGGGGGCACAGCCTGGTGATCCATGCCGCCGATGAGGGCGTGATCATGGAATTTGGTCTCAAGAAACCGGTGTTCCGCCTTCTGGTGAACACCATGGGAACCCTGGGATCGGTGGGGATGACCACCGGCCTGATGCCTGCCCTGACCCTGGGATCGGGAGGAATCGGCGGCGCCATCAGCGGCGACAACATTACCACCACCCACCTGCTCAACATCAAACGGCTGGCTTACCCGATCAAATCCCCCCCGGCCCAGGCAATGGTCGGCGCAGCGCCGGTTCAATCCGCTGCCAATGATCTGGATTCGGCTGATTTAACGGCCATTGTCCGTGCGGTGATTGAAGAATTGGTAAGGCATGGCGAGTAGACATGACTAAAAAAAATATAACCAAAGCCACTAAACAAAAGGAGACGCTCACGATGGTTGACATTCAAATGATTGCTCTGGGGATGGTTGAAACCAAGGGTCTGGTCGGCGCTATCGAGGCGGCGGACGCCATGGTCAAGGCCGCAAACGTTCATCTCATCGGCAGCGAATATATCGGTGGCGGATTTGTCACCGTCATGGTGCGCGGCGATGTGGGGGCGGTCAAAGCAGCTACCGACGCCGGAGCCGCGGCAGCCAAGCGCGTGGGTGAACTGATTTCAGTCCACGTGATCCCCCGTCCCCACAGCGATGTGGAGATCATCCTGCCCAAGGAAACCAAGGGCGGCTTCGGCAGAAAGGCTTAGCCACCCCCAGGGGCAGCGACATCTTTTTCGGATCGCCCAGCTTTGCCAGGGTCTTTTATGTCACGTTTCCGGCCGACTGGACGACGCAATAAACCCTTGCCACGGATAAACGCCGCCTGCACGGATGCAGGCGCATGGGAGCAACCTGCGTGAACCCAGCACTCGACACTTTTTTAGCCAACGCCAATGCGGTGATGCAAGGCGACCCCGTTCAACCGACGGGTGACCACACGAAAAGTCCAACCGCATCCATGCAGGCTGTCCGCCCGTCGGACAGCGATTCGCCGCACCATTGGAGCAGGACCGACAAAGACCTGTTCAGAGACGACGGATCGGCACCCCGGGTCCACGTTGGCGTTGACCTGGGCACAGCATACACGGTGCTGGTCGTACTCGATGAACACCTTCAGCCGCTGGCAGGTGAGTACCGCTTTGCGCAAATTGTCCGCGATGGGCTGGTGGTCGATTATCACGGTGCGATCAGCCTGCTTCAGGAATTAAAGCGCAACGTCGAACAGCGGATAGGCTTTGATCTGACCTCGGCGGCGACCACCTTTCCGCCGGGGGTCTCACCCAACGAGGTCAGGGCCACCCAGCATATTGTCCGGGCGGCCGGTTTCGACTGCGAGCAGACCATTGACGAACCCACGGCGGCCAATGCGGTGCTGCAAGTGAGAAACGGGGCAGTCGTCGACGTCGGCGGTGGAACCACGGGCATCGCCATCTTTCGCGACGGTGAGGTCCTTTACACGGCTGACGAGCCGACCGGTGGCACGCACTTTTCCCTGGTGGTTGCCGGCGCCCTTGGAATTGAATTTGAAGAAGCGGAGAAAATCAAGAAAATGCCCGACAATTACCAGCGGCTCTTTCCGCTTGTGCGGCCGGTCATGGAGAAGGTCGGGACCATCGTGGCCCGGCACGTGGCGGCGCATGCGGTGGAGGCCATTTATCTGGTCGGCGGCACAGCCTGTTTTCCCGGCATCGACAAGGTGGTCGAAGAAGTGACCGGCATCCGGACGGTCATCCCCGGCTTCCCTCTGTTTGTAACGCCACTCGGCACGGCAATGTACAATATATGAGAATAAGAAGAGGTTAATTATGGCCGATGAATTTCAATTGCGTGTGTATTGTTACCTGGACCGAACCCAACCCCAATACGCCTCCTTTGTGGGCACCGTCACCCAGGGCGACCTGATGGTCGAAGGCATGGCCTCTTTGTATATCGAAGTGGCCCCCGGCAACGAGGTCTTCCGCCTGGTGGACATCGCCGTCAAGGCGACCGAAGCCCGTCCCGGCGCCCAGGTCGTGGAGCGGGAATTCGGCATGTTCGAAATCCACTCCCACTCCCAGCAGGCCGTGATCGAGGCCGGCGCCATGGTGCTGGCTCGGCTGGACCTGGAAGAAACCGGCCGGGTAAAACCGTTTGTGGCGTCGGTTCAGCTCATTACCAACGTGGATCCCTACCAGGCACAACTGCTCAACCGCTTCCGACGGGGCAGCATGCTCGTGGCCGGTGAAACCCTGCTGGTGCTCGAGGTGGCCCCGGCGGCCTATATCAACATCGCCGCCAACGAGGCGGAGAAGCGGGCCAACATAAAATTGATTCACATCTCATCCGTCGGCCGTTTCGGCCGTATGTGGATGTGCGGCACCGAGTCCGAGATGGTCACCGCCAAAATGGCCGCCATTGCCGCCATCGAAGGCATCCAAGGACGAAAAGGATAGGCAAGCAGCGTCGTTTACCGTCTGGACGGTTAAATTGCCGGCGATTTCATGGGGAGTGTCCGTCCAGAAATGAGGGATTTTGGTCGAGATCAAGGCGTGCGAAAAATTTTACCGGAGGCGCCCCGAAGGAAGTGCCCTTGGGGTGCATATAGTTGATATTCCGAGGATAAAATTTTTCGCGCAACGCAGAGGTTGGGCAAAATAACCATTTATGGATGGGCACTCGGGAGCAAAGCATGAAACAATTCTACACCGTGCGGGACATTGAAGATATGCATGCGGCCGGCGTGGTCGACATTGAAACCCACGATGACGTGGTCCTGACCGACGTGGCCCGTGAAAAAGCCATTGCTCTGGGCATGCACCTGAACCCGGTTGAACCAGCCAACGATGGCCACCAGGGGACGGGGCTGCCCCGCATGGCCGTTGCCACCGGGACAACGAACCCGCCCGCCGCCGGCGCAGGTTTAAACCCGACCGCTGCGCCATCGGCGCAACCGTCCCCGTCCCAGGCAACCATCGTTGCCGCCCCCACCGACCGGGTCATGAAGATCAAAGCGGCGGTCGTGGCCCGGTTGGGTACCGACAAATACAATGACTTGCTGGACAAGATTATCCCCCAGGTGATGTCTCAATTCAAAAAATAGGCCTTGCCTCGGTGACGCATGGCCCATCGAGCACCGAGTTTCTGAGCCACAACCCATTTAAGGGTTCCGCCGACCGCTTCAGAAAAACCAGCCCGCACAAGTCAACCGAAACAATTGTGTTTTCAGCCCCTTGCTAACCGACAAGGGGAAAAATGGGAGGAGACCATGTCAAACCAAATCTTCAAACGGATGGGTGACTATCTGCTCAACGCCGTGCCGGACGTGCCGGATATTCGGGATCGATATTACGATCCCGCGCTGATTCCCCTGAAGCGACAGATCGATCCGCCCGAGGGATTGATTATCCGGAATCAGGGACAGGAAGGCGCCTGCACCGGCTTTGGCCTGGCAGCCGTGATCAACTACCTGAAATGTCCCCCCGATGCCCAAAGCGGTGCCAGTCCCCGAATGCTTTACGAGATGGCCAAACGGTTCGATGAATGGGAAGGGGAGGACTACTCGGGATCCAGCTGCCGGGGGGCCATTCGGGGGTGGTATCACAACGGTGTGTGCCTGGAGAAGAACTGGGCATATTCCTCCAAAAAACCGGACCACCTGTCACCTGCCCGCGCCAAGAAAGCGCGGGAAACAACGGTCGGTGCCTACTATCGCCTGCGACCCCATATTGTGGATTATCACTATGCGCTAAACGAAGCCGGGGCCATCTACGTATCCGCCCGTGTGCACAAGGGGTGGCAGGCGCCGAAAAAGGGGCGGATCCAGCCTAAGGGCCCAATCATCGGCGGTCACGCCTTTGCGGTGGTGGGCTATAACGATGAGGGGTTCTGGGTACAGAATTCCTGGGGTGACACCTGGGGCGATCACGGGCTGGCGTTATGGGGCTATGAGGACTGGCAGCACCACGTTCAGGATGCGTGGGTCGTCACCCTGGCCCGCCCCACACCGTCTATTTTCCCGGGAGTCGCCAGGATCGGTCTCACCCCGAAAAAAGATGCCCTGTTCGGCAAGGATCCAACCCGATCCCAAATCGCCGGGCATTTTGTTCATCTGGATGACGGCCGGTTTAACACCACCGGCAAATATGCATCTACGCTGGCAGACACCCTGGAAACCACCGGGCATCTCAAGAAGATCGATCGCTACACGCACATTCTGCTTTACGCCCACGGGGGGCTCAACAGCACCGGTGCCGCTGCACGGCGCATCGCCGCCATGAAGGACACATTCAAGGAAAACGGCATCTATCCCTATCATTTCATGTACGATACGGGCCTGCTGGAAGAGATCAAGGATGTGGTGCTGCGCCGCAAAACCGAAACCGTGGATCGGGCCGAAGGCATCACGGATGTGTCCGACTGGCTCATCGAGAAAGCCACCCGCGTTCCCGGACGGGCCCTGTGGCGGGAGATGAAATTCGGGGCGAAAAAACCGTTTGGTGCCGGGGGCGACGGCCGCAAGGTGGCCAAAGCCTTTATCGATGTCATCAAGAAAACGACTTATCCCCGCCAATTGCACGTGGTTGGCCACAGCACCGGAGCCATTCTGATGGCCTGGCTGCTCAGGGAACTGAAACGGGCCAAAGCCCCCTTTCGGGTGGCCTCTTGCTCGCTGATGGCTCCGGCTGCAACACTGGAGCTCTACCAGACCCACTTTGCACCGCTGCTCAACGGATCCGGCTTCGGGATAGACGACTTCTGTGTCTATAATCTCAGCGAGGCGCTGGAACTGGAAGACCAGGTGGGTGGGATCTACCGTAAATCACTGCTTTATCTGGTCTCCCGGGCATTTGAGGAAGAAAAGCGGCCCAAACCCATACTGGGAATGATGCGGTATGCCGGCCATGCGACGGACCTGCCCGCCACATCCGTTTTTGTCAGCCGGGGTGAGCCGCCTGAGGGTGTCGTGGTTCCTACGGCCAGCATCAGCCATGGGGGTTTTGACAATGATCCGGCAACCATGAACCACATTCTGGGCCGCGTACTGAAGACCAAGCCCAAAAAGCCGTTCACAACCGAATCCCTCAAGTATTAGCCGGATCCAGAGGTGGTGGTGCGAACCCATTTCCACCGCTGCCGCATCCAGGGATAAGGAAAAGTCGGGGACATGGCCACCCTGAGGCAGGTTTACGGCATGCGGTAAACCATGGCGTTGATGTTCATCCCCGCACCCACGGAAGCGAAGACGACCACATCCCCTGAGTCCAGTCGATGGCCCTCCAGCTTCTCTTTCAGGAGCAGGTCCAACAGGGTGGGGATGGTGGCCACGGAGCTGTTGCCGGCCCAATCGATGATCATGGGCATGACGCCTTCGGAGACCGGTTCGACGCCGCAGAGCTGAAACAGCCGTTTGAGGATGGCTTCGTCCATTTTGGCGTTGGCCTGGTGCATCAGGATCTTGCTGACGTCCCCAAGCAGCAGCCCGGCCTTGTCCAGGGCCTGCTTCACCACAAGGGGAACGGTTTTAAGGGCATACCTGTATATGTCGTGCCCATCCATTTTGATGTAAAGCTCATCGCCCTTTCGATCCGGGCGGTAGGATTTGCCCAACCGCAGCATCCAGACCTTTTCAAGCGTGTCGGTCCGGGTGATGTGGGACAGGATGCCCCCTTTTTCGTTCGAGGCTTCCAAAACGGCGGCTCCCGCACCATCGGCAAAAATCATGCAGTCGACATCGTGGTGATCCGAGACCCGCGAGAGGATTTCGGCCCCGACCACCAGCACCCGTCGGGCATCTCCCGAACGGATGTAGTAATCGGCCATGATCATGCCCTGGAGCCAGCCGGGACAGCCGAAGGGAATGTCGTAGGCCACGGTATAGGGGTTTTCGATTTTAAGCCGGTGTTTGACCCGCGAGGCGATGGTGGGCACCATGTCGGTACGCAGGTTGCCGCAGCGGACGTCACCGAAATTCTGAGCCACGATAATGTAATCCAGGCTCTCCCTGTCGATGCCTTCCAGCGCCTGGACGGACGCCTCGTAGGCGATGTCGGTAGTGGTCAGCGCGTCGCTGACATAGCGCCGCTCCCGGATGCCGGTGATGTTGTAAAGTTTCTCAATGATCTCCGGATTGGGCTTTTCCAGCCGCACCCCGTCCGACCCGAAAAACTCGTTTTTAAGAAAGTGGGTATTGGGTATGATCTCGGATGGGATACAGCATCCGGTGGATATGATTTTCGAATTGGGCATTTTCCCCCCGTCTCGTTTTTATTTGGCGGCTTGAATAAAGGAAAATGGAACAATGTTCAAGTATTTAAAAGGTAACCCAAGCAACAAAACGATGTCAATGGGACCTGAGAATGAAAGCCTTCACCTGGCACGGATTCGGGTCGGTGTACCTGCCTTGGATGCCAAACCCTATTATGCCGATCCGGTCGGTCCGGTACCATGTGAAAAGACCCGAACCGTATCGCTTTTTTGCTTGCCAGGCCGCCTTATCATGTTCATTATTTCTTTAATGACAACAAAATAGTCATCCATACCCATACGAGGCCATTATGGAATTTCTCTACCTGTCCCCGGAATTTCCTCCCAACTTCGCCAATTTCATTTTGCAGCTGGACAAGCAAGGGGCCAATGTGTGGGCACTGGGAGAGTCCGATTTCTATGACATGCCGGAGCACCTCCGAAACGCCATTCGATATTACGTACGAGCCGATCTGACTTCAACTGAAACCGTGGAACGGGCACTGGAGGAACTCCTCTACGCCAAAGCAGCCATGGGTTCGCCAAGTCGTTTCGATGTGGTGGAGTCCCACAACGAAATCTGGCTGGGCCTGGAGGCCCATATCAACCGGATTCTGAACATCCCGGGAATCCGCCCCGAGGATTTGGATCGACTGAAAAAAAAGTCGGCCATGAAGCGGCAGTTCACGGCCTGCGGCCTGACCACCGCCAGGGGAGAACGATTGAAAGACGCGGCTCACGGCCTCGAACTGGCCGGGGAAATCGGTTTCCCGCTGATCTTGAAGCCCGACGAAGGGGTGGGTGCCAGCCGTATCCACAAGGTGACCGATCCGGCCCATCTCGAAGATATGCTACCCGCACTGGGCCCGGACTACTTCATGGAGGCATTTGTGGATGCCCCCATCGTCAGCTACGACGGGTTGGTGGACGGTGACGGCAGGTTGCTGTTCGAAAACTCCCTGACTTACGGGGACGGCGTGCTGGACTATGTTCACGGAAAGGACACCTTTTTTTATGTGGAACGCCACATCCCTGAGCCGCTGATGAAGGTCGGCCGGCAGCTGGTGAAAAGTTTCGACATCCGTCGCAAATTTTTCCACTTCGAGTTCTTTTTTGTAGACGGCACATACATGCCCATCGAAATCAATTGCCGCCCGCCAGGCGGGGCCATTCTTGACATGATGAACTACAGCGTCGATGGTGACCTTTATGCCGCCTATGCCCGCATGATCACCTTACCGGAGCGGGTGACCGTGGCAGCCAACAAAAGATTTTACTGTGCATACGTGGGCCGCCGAAACCGGGATTACCGCTTCACCCATGGCCAGCTGCAGCAGCGCCTGGGGGATGCGCTGGTCGAATTCGGCGAAAATCCGAAAATTTTTCAAGAAGCCATGAGCCGGTATCGCTACATCATCCGGTCACCAAACCGGGAGCGGCTGTTGAAGATGGCCGGTGACGTCCAGCGGACACAAGCTTGAAACCTGACCCGGATAAAACTGAAATAACAAATTGCAAATACCAAGCTACAAATAAATTCCAAACTACAATATCCAAATCTCAAACGGAGGATAACAAACCAACAGTCGATTGTAATTTTAATTTCTCCAATATTGAAGATTGGAATATCCTTTCTTCAATACTCCAAGGTTTGGTTTTTTGAATTTGGCCATTGTGATTTATTTGTCATTTGTTTTTTGAATATTGGAATTTTTTAACATGTATTCAATAAATTAAGGATAAGGGTACTAATCTGAAGGGCTAAATATGAATCTGATTTACCTGTCCCCCCATTTTCCGCACCACTACCATCAATTCTGCAAAAACCTGAAGCAGCTGGGTGCCAACGTGCTGGGCATCGGCGACGCGTCCAGTGAAGACCTTGACCCGGTGGTGAAAGACGCGCTCACCGAGTACTACCGGATGACGGACATGCACGACTACGACCAGCTGGTGCGCGCCTGCGGGTACTACACCCATCGCTACGGCAAAATCGACCGATTTGAATCCCTCAACGAATACTGGCTGGCCACCGAAGCGCGCATCCGCGACGATTTTAACATCACCGGTGTACGGGGCCGCGACATCGACGTCATCAAACGCAAATCCCTGATGAAAGGGCGCTTTCAGTCCGCCGGGATCCCCGTGGCAGCCGGCCGGGTGGTCTCCACCCGTCAAGAGGCCCGTGGACTGATCAAAATAGTCGGATATCCGGTGGTAGCCAAACCGGATGCCGGGGTCGGGGCGCAGGACACGTACCGTCTGGACAGCGATGCCGATCTGGATGAATTCTTTTCCGCCAGGCCGGAACTGGACATCATCATGGAGGCCTTCGTCCAAGGCACCATTGTCTCTTTCGACGGCCTGGCCGATGCCAACGGCGACCTGGTGTTTTATACCGGACACCGGTTCAGCCAGGGCATCATGGAAACCGTGAACCAGGCCCGGCACATCCACTACACCTCCCTGCGCGATATACCAAAGGCCTTAGAGAAGGTGGGGCGTCAGTGCGTAAAGGCCTTCGACGTAAGGGAGCGTTTCTTCCATATCGAGTTTTTCGAAACCGACCCGGGTAAATATGTGGCCCTGGAAGTCAACATGCGTCCGCCGGGGGGATTCACCACGGATATGTTCAATTTTGCCTGCGATATCGACGTTTATCGCCTATGGGCGCAGGTAATGATGAAGAAGCTGACCCCGCTGACATACCAACGCAAATATCACTGCTGCTACGCCAGCCGCAAAAACCGGTACGCCTACGCCAACAGCCATGAGGCGATAATGGCCCGGTTCGGCACATTCATGGTCCAGGCAGCCAGCGTACCGGGGGTTTTCAGCAGCGCCCTGGGGGACTTCGGCTACATTTTCCGATCCCCTGACCAAGAGCAGATCGAGGAGATCATCCGCTATATCCACAGCACTGAATGAGGAACACCCATGCATATCGAAGAACACCACTGGCACAGCCCCCACCTCGAACGCGATATGGTGGTAAAGATCTACGGGCATTTTGGACAGCCATTTATTGTCTTTCCCAGTTCCCGTGGACGCTATTTCGACTATGAAGGCATGGGCATGGTGGCCGCTATCGCCCCGTTCATCGACGACGGCCGCATCAAGCTGTTCTGCGTGGACAGTATAGACGCACACTCCTGGTACGATTTTTCGGTGCCGCCGGCCGAACGGAATTCCCGCCACGAGCAATATGACCAGTACGTCACTGCGGAAGTGGTCCCATTCGTGCGCAGCCACTGCAACGATGACCACCTGATGATAATGACCAACGGATGCAGCATGGGCGCCTATCATGCCGTCAATTTCTTTCTCCGGCATCCGGACCTGTTTGCCGGTGCCATCGCCCTGAGCGGCCTCTACCGGCTGGACCGCCAGGAATTTGGCAACGCTGCCGATGACATGGCCTCCGTCTACTACAACTCACCGGTGAGCTACCTGCCGGAACTATCGGATCCCTGGTATATGGATCGCTATCGTGAGCGGTCGATCATCATCGCTGTGGGCCAGGGTCCCTGGGAGGATGAAGCCCTTGAAGATACCCGTGCCCTGGACCATATTTTCAGGGAAAAGGGAATTGATGCCTGGATCGACTACTGGGGCCACGATGTCAACCACGACTGGCCATGGTGGTATAAGCAGATGAATTATTTTCTGGGGCGACTCTACGGGTGACACCGTCGCTGAATGCCGATGCATAGGGGCAATCGACACGATCGAAAAGCCGTCTTTGATCGGAAAAGGCATTGAAGCCTGAAGGATAGCTAATGCGTTGTCTCCTGGATAAGCATCCACTGCCAGCAGGCGTGGCGATTTTCTCTCTGGTTTTCATCAGCTTTGCCATCGCTTCCGGCGGACAATTGGCAGTCATCGAGCTCAAGAACCGCCCGGCAGACGAACTCATCCCTGTCATATCGCCTTTCCTCGGTCCGGGGGATACACTCAGCGGTCAGGACAACTTGCTTTTTTTGAGCACCACCCCGGAGAACCTCGCTCGGATTCAATCGGTCATCGACCATCTGGATCAGGCCTTACCACAACTGGCCATCACGGTGGTCCAGGGCGAAAATGCCATCGACCGGTTGAGTACGATCGATATTTCCGGCAGCATCATTATCGGCGACCGCGTAACTGCCGGTGTCGGTGAGAAGAGGAGTCAGTCGCGCGATTCCATCGACATCGATGCCCAAAACAGACAGCCAACCAGTTACAGCAGCGACATTCAGCGGATTTCCGTTCAAAATGGCGCAACGGCCACCGTTTACGTGGGCCTGTCTGCACCGGTAGCCATGGAAGGTCTCACTCACAAAGGCATGCGCTACCACCAGATCCAGGGATATCGGGAAATGCTCACCGGCGTCCAGTTGACCCCGCGCGTCTCAGGGAACCGGGTCACCCTGGAGATTGAAACGCAACAGGACCGGCCTTCAGGCGAGAGCACCGACATGATCCGCAGCAATCGCATACAAACTCAGATTCAGGGTCGATTGAACGAATGGATCGACATCGGGAGCATTCTCGTAGAATCAAAAAGAAAAGACAACGATCTCATCGATCGCAGCTCCAGCCGGCAGTCCAGCCAGCGCCATGTGTTCGTCAAGGTTGCGGAGATCCATCCGTAAATATGCCCTCCTCAGACAAGCCCATCAAAAAAAATTCTGCGCGCTTTAGAACTAATTATAAAATTTTATTGACACAGATTTACCATAACGATTAATTTAAAGTATCTATTTTTTCTTTTCTCCAGTTTGACCTAAGGAATGTCGGTGCCCATACTCAATCTGGACAATCTGGATAAGAATCTAATCCGACTGCTCAAGCAGGATGGTCGTGTGAGCACGGCCAATATCGCCAAAAAGCTGGAAGTCACTACGCCAACCGTTCGATCCCGCATGAGAGCGCTGATCGAGGCCGGCATGCTGCGTGTGGCCGGTCTGGTCAATCTCTCGACCGCACCTGAGCTGACCACGGCACTGATTGGGATCAACATCGAATCCCGGGGCCAGTTGAATATTCAACTGGAAAAACTGACCTCGCTGAAAGACGTTCATTGGGCGGCAGTGGTCACCGGACGCTTCGATGTGATCGCTGAAGTGATTGTCAAGGACGGGACGGAGGGCCTCTACCGATTTTCCTCCGTCGATCTGCCCACCATCGGCCGGGTAACCCACTGCGAAACATTCGTGGTGATGCGATCCAGCCGGAAATGGATGTTAACGCCCAATGGGTTGAAGGAGTGGTAAGCGGTCGCGTCGATCCTGTCCGCCACAATGCGTATAAATCCGGAAATGTCGCCAGAACGAGAAAATTCATCAACTGAAGCAGAAACAAGAGTGTACAAACAATGCGAGTACTGGTATTAGGTGGATGCGGGATCCAAGGGAAAGCCGCCACTGTGGACCTGTCCGGCAGCCCGGCCGTTGACCGTGTAATCTGCGCGGATGCCAGCCTCGAGGGACTCAGGGATATATCGGATTTCATCGACAAGACCAAGGTCCGCTCCGCGTCACTGGACGCCGGCGATTCGGAGAGCCTGGAACGCCTTTTCCGTCAGGCCGATGTGGCAATCGACCTGCTCCCCCGGCAGTTCCTGGAAACGGTCTGCCAGGCAGCCATTCGCACCGGGATCAGCGTGGTCAACACCAACTACGCCCACCCCATCGCGCACCTGCACGAAAGCGCACAGCGCGCGGGCATGGCCATCCTGCCCGAATGCGGCCTGGACCCGGGAATCGACCTGGTCATCTGCGGAGAAGCCCGGCGACGCTTTGACGCACTCAATGTGATCAACTCCTACTGCGGTGGATTCCCGGAGCCCACCGCCTGCGACAACCCCCTCAACTACAAAGTCTCGTGGGTTTTTGAAGGGGTGCTGGCCTCTACCAAGAGAGAAAGCAGGATCATCCGTGAGGGTACGGTAATCGACATCCCCAGCGACCGCCAACACGAACCAGCTAATGTTCAAACGGTGGATTTCCCGGGTCTTGGCCAGTTGGAGGCCATCCCCAACGGCAATGCGGTCTTCTTTACCGACGCCCTTGGCGTGACGGCAACCATTCGTGAAACCGGGCGCTACACCCTGCGCTGGCCCGGTTGGAGCGCTTTCTGGCGTCCGTTGAAACAGCTGGGTTTTTTGAGTGAGGCACCCGTGGCCGGCCTTCCCTGCCCGGTATCACCCTACCAGATGATCGACAAACTGGTAGGCCCCCAGATCCAGTACCAGCGAAATGAAAAAGATCTGGTGGCCATGCTCAACGTATTCGAGGGCAAAAAGGGTGATCGGCAGGTTCGCCTGACCAGCCGCCTGCTCATCGAACGGGACCTGAAAACGGGGCTCCTGGCAATGGCTCAGGCGGTGGGCTATCCGGCCAGCATCGCCGCCCAGATGATCGCCAAGGGAGAAATCGCAGAAAAAGGGGTTCTATCGCCGATGAAGCATATTCCTTACCCCGCTTTCATCGATGCGTTACGCACCCGCGGTATAATCGTTGAAGAAGAGGAAACGGTGCTGTCGTAATTGAGAAATGGTGCAGCACATGGTCAAATTACACCGTGTCCGTTCATAACCGGTAGATTCTCGTCCAATTTAAGGCCGCAGGATTATTGAATCCGCCCCGTACATAACACGGGATGCTCCACAGGCGCAGCAGCGCTGCGTTTAGAATTTCAATGATTCAAAAACGCAGCGTTGGTCAGTGAGATGCCGTTTGCGGATGGACACCACACAACAAAGGAGGAGCAGATGAAAACAAGGATCTTGGTAGTACTGCTGGCATTGATGATGATCACGGCCGGAACCGCAATGGCCAACACCCTGGCGGACATCGTCCAGCGCGGAGAGTTGCGCGTGGCCGTTCAGTCCGGCGCGGCCCCCTACGCCTTCGTGGACAAAAACGGCGACCACACCGGCTCCATGGTGGATTTTGCCAAGGACATGGCCGACCGCATGGGCGTCAAGCTCAAGATTCTGGACTTTGACTGGGACGGGTTGATTCCGGCCCTGCTTTCGGGAAAAGCGGACATACTGGCCGCGGACATGACCCCCACCCTCAAGCGCCACCTCAAAATTTCCTTTTGTGACCCGTGGTACTATGTACAGCCCTGCGTCTTTACAACCACTAATGCCACCTTCATGAAGCCGGAAGACGCGAACAAGCCTGAGGTAACCGTTGGCGTACTGCTGGGCTCCACCGGAGAAACCGTCGCCAAGAAATACCTGCCCAACGCCACGATCAAGACATACAAGGGCGGCGGCCGCATGATCGTTCAGGCCCTGCTGGCCGGCCACGTGGATGCCGGCGTCAATGACGACCTGGCCGTACTGACCGTGCTGCCGGATTTCCCGCCCAAATCGGTGAAGGTGTTGCCACGGCGTCTGGGTGAAGGCAAAGATCCCCTGGCTTTTGCCGTGCGCCATGACTCGGTCAACCTGTGGCAGTGGATCAACCTGTACTTCAAGTTTGCCCGCAGCGATGGCAGCTATGACAAAAACATCAAGTACTGGATGGAATCCACCGACTGGAAAAAGGATCATTGATCTGAGATCACGGTGATATGAACGAAGGCGTCCCTGCTGGAATCGGCAGGGACGCCGGCTGGTCAGCAGCGAGAGATGTCGGTTCCCCTCCTGCCCATTGCTCGGCAAGCGGATACCGCCCTTTCCCCATGGCCCCCAGCAAAAAAAGGATAAATAATGTTAGAAGGCTTTAATTTCAGAGTAATCTGGGAGTACATGCCATTTTTCATGGAGGGGCTGCGCAACACCTTTCTGATATCCATCGTCTCGCTCTTCCTGGCCCTGATCGCCGGAATTACCGCCTGCGCCGGCCGGCTGTCGCCGTGGAAACCCGTTCGCGGCCTGGCCATCGTTTACATCGAATCCATTCGCTCCACTCCCCTGCTGGTTCAGATCTACTTTTTATATTTCGGCCTGCCCACCCTGGGCCTGCGGGTACCGGAGCTCCAGACGGGCATCATTGCCCTGATGCTCAACAGCGGTGCCTACATCGCCGAAATTGTGCGGGCGGGGATGACCTCGGTGCCCAACGGCCAGATCGAAGCGGGCATTTCGTCGGGACTGAATTACTTTCAACGCATGCGCTTCATCATCCTCCCCCAGGCCCTTGGGGTAACGGTGCCGCCGCTGCTGGGGCAGGCCATCGTTTTGGTGAAGGATTCCGCCCTGCTCTCCTTGATTTCTGTCTTGGAGTTGACCCGCGTCGGACAGACGCTTACCTCCGAGCGTTTCATGCCCTCGGAAGCCTTTTTCACCGTGGCCTTCTTCTACCTGTGTATCTACTTCGTGCTGAAAACACTGGCCGACTGGTCACAGAAAAAGCTCATCTTCAGGGAGGCCTACTAGCCATGATGCTCTTTTACTTCCAGCGGTTGATCGAGATTTTCCCATTTTTCCTGAAAGGGCTGTGGATGACCGCAGTGGTATCTGGAATCAGTTTGATCATGGCAACAATTTTTGGGTTGCTGCTGGGCATTGCTCGCGCCTCGAAAAACAAGCTGTTGGTCGGGCTCATCGGTGCCTACGTGGCCGCCATCCGGGGAACGCCATTCGTGGTGCAGATTTTTATCATTTTTTTCATCCTGCCGGAATGGGGCATCCAGCTGGAAGCCTTCCCGGCAGCGATCCTCGCCTTGACCATCTTGGGCACGGCCTTCATCTGTGAGATCGTGGCAGGCGGGATCAAGGCCGTCCCTCGGGGCCAGTGGGAAGCGGCCTCCTCGTCGGGGCTCAACCTGTATCAGCAGCTTCGCTATGTCATCGTTCCCCAGAGCCTTCAGACCATTCTGCCGCCCCTGGTGGGCCAGTATGTGCTACTGATCAAAGATTCATCGGTCGTCTCGGTCATCGGTGTGATGGATCTAACCCGGGTAGGATGGGTGACCGTGAATCGGATTCCGGAAGGGTTGATGGTCTTCTCACTGGTGGGGATCCTCTATTTTGTCATCTCCTATCCGCTGATCCGACTGTCCAACCGGCTCGAAAAGAAAATGGCCACTCAACAGGTTATGCTTTAACAGTTAGTATCACAGTCAATCGGAAAGAAACACATGATCAAATTCAACGGTGTCAACAAGTGGTTCGGCAAGCTTCATGTCCTCAAGGACATCGATCTGCATGTAACTTCCGGCGAAGTGGTGGTGGTGTGCGGCCCCAGCGGATCGGGAAAGTCCACCCTCATCCGCTGCATCAACCGTTTGGAGAAGTTCCAGAAAGGGGAGCTTTTCGTAGACGGCACACCGCTGCATGACTATTCCACCAACTTGACCAAACTGCGGGCGGAGATCGGTTTCGTCTTTCAACAATTTCACCTCTACCCCCATATGACCGCCCTGGAAAACGTCACCCTGGCGCCCATCAACGTGAGGAAGATGAAACGCAGAGACGCCGAAAAGCTGGGCCGGGAAAAACTGGCCCGCGTCGGCCTGGCGGACAAGGCCGATTCTCATCCCAGCCAGCTTTCCGGTGGGCAGCAGCAGCGCGTGGCCATCGCCCGGGGGCTGGCCATGTCGCCCAAGATTATGCTCTTCGACGAACCCACCAGCGCCCTGGATCCCGAGATGATCGGCGAAGTGCTGGATGTGATGGTCAAACTGGCCAGCGAAGGCATGACCATGTGTGTGGTCACCCATGAGATGGGTTTTGCCCGGCAGGTGGCCCACCGGGTTATTTTCATGGACGAGGGCTCTCTGGTGGAGTCCGGAAACCCCCACGACTTTTTCGCCAATCCCCAGACGGACCGCGCAGCTCAGTTCATCAGTAAGATTCTCACGCACTAGCGGAATCAGGCAGGCGGTTTTTTTGTCGGCTGGCAGGAAATGTTTTCTATTGATCGTCTCGAAACGCCCTCGAAGTCAGGGTCAGTTTACGAGCCTGTGCAAGCACAATTTTTTAGCGAAATCTGAAATTTTTACGCCAACAGTTTCTCCAATTCTTCTGCAGAATGTTTTGAGAGTCCTAACGTTTTCATCGTACGCCGGGCTTCACCCACATAATCTCGTTCCATCAACAGCGAAGCCAGTGTGATCACAGCCGACATCACCGGTGTCTCTACCCCGACCTGTTCCCCCAGTTTCTGGAGGAACACCAGACCGTATCCCACATCTTCATTGAAATACCGGTAATCCAGACTGGGCTGGGCTCTGACCCCCGCGAATCCCGGCGCGGTGTTAAATCCGTTGTCATACGTGGCTTCTGTCATATAGCCTTGGATGACGCCCAATTCCGGATCGGGAATGACCTCCACACCCAATTTTTTCCCGATGGCGATCCGTTCTCTATCCACCCCTTCGACCAGCCTGCCGACCGCAGGCGTGACGCCCTGGTGGTAAAAATCGAAATCGCCCTTGGTGCGTTCGATCAGCGCGACATTCATAAGCGTAATCGCAGGATGGATGACCGGGTTACCGTTTTGCAGGCTGGTCTGGAGTATATTCTTTGCCGCGCTCATCGTCGGGTAGACATCATGTACCTGCTCCAACACATAGCCGGTTTTCTGCGCCGGAACCGCCGCCAGCAACAATCCGCCTTTGAGTTTGTTAAAAATCCGGACTTTGCCCGGCTCAAGCAGTCTTACGGCGTAGGGCAGTGTCGAGGTTTCTGCAACGACAATACCTTCATCCCGAAGATCCAGGCCGGCCCCGTTTTTGAACTCGATGGCGCCCCCGCACGAACTCGGGCACACGATCACGATCTGCCCTTTTTTGAGGTGCGGCTTGCAGGCTTCGGCAAAGGGTCTGGTGCTGTATGCCGGACCGACGGCGTATATGATATCAGCCCCATCCAACGTTTTTTCGATCTCGTGTCCGGCATAAACCAGCGGCTGAAATCCTTCAAGCATGCCCTCGCAATGAATGCCTCCGTTTTTCTGGACAGCCTTGATAGTGTCCGGGAATTGTTGAAAATCAAACAGACTGACCTGATGGCCGTGGGCCGAACAATCGAAGGCAACGGCACAGCCCCCGTTTCCGGATCCCAATACAGCAATGTTCATGTTGTTATTCTCCTGATTTCTTTGAGTGAATGATTAGAAATTGCTTTTAATTGAAACTGAAATTTACCTTCCCGATTACTCACTTATAAATTCCCCACACCTTCAGGAAGACGTAACCAGTTTTTCCTAGATTTCATAATGATAAAGGATTCACTTCTGACAACATTGCCAAGCTTTAAGATTGTTTCAGTGGTAAATTGATACAATTCGTCCTGCCCGCCAACACAGACAACCTCTGCAATGATATCGTAGCGTCCAGCGACCACACCTGCCCATGCGACATTTGGAAGCTGGGATATTTTGTCCAAGATTTTATCCAGATGTCCTTTTGACTGGATGCTCATGGCGACCAAAGCAGTTATCATGTCTTGGTGGCGGCTGGGATCAACAAAACCTGACACTTTGAATAAACCTGTCTTTTTTAAAATTTTTATCCTGCTTCGAATGGTCGGCGCGGTAACATTGAGCTTTTTGGCCATTTCACCAATCGGCATGCGCCCATCCTCTGTTAGCAGACGAATGATTTCGTTATCCACGGCGTCAAGCATTGTTATATCCAAAAAAAACCTCCATCTGAATCTTATTTTTACAGAAACTATATACTCTTATAATTTTGTCTTCACAAAAATATCAAGTGAATAGTTTTCTTTTTAAAAAAATCGCATAATTTTTTTTAATGATCCGATCGCACGGTTTCCATTTTTTGGCTATTGATTTTGCTTGGCGGGTCTGCACGCACCAAACACGACATAAGCCACGCCATGGCCGGATGCGGAGAGGACGGCGCTGCCGTCTTTTTTCGAGATTGCCAGGCTCCAGGCCAAACCATCCTCTACACCCTCGACCCCTTCATCAACGCCTTGGATTATTGTCTTGTTCTCAACAAACACAACGCTATCAAATGAAATCATCCTTCTCACCAGGCTGTCATTTGAGGGGCGAAGGACTTTGGCGTTGAAATCAATCAGGAATTTTCTCGGAAGACCGACGGTGTCAGGATCAACATCGTCGGCAATTCTGTATCGATTGATTTCAATAACTTTACCGACGGTTCCAGACAATGGCGTCGAGCCATCGAAATCACCGGCAAAGGCGGCAGCGGCCAATCCAATCAGTCCAATTGCGACCACCATGACCTTGGGATAGTCAACCATTTGATTTCTCTCCTATAACTCGTTTTTAGATCAATCTAATGAATAGGTTGGATTCTATGACAACTTTATTAAACCTGCTGTCCTCCCCGCCATCTCCTTTAGCCGTTTCGTGGGCTGCCGTACCAGGATATCCAATCCATTTAATAATGCAAGGGCTCCGGCCTGATAAAGCAGAGCACCAATGCGTATTATCAAGCGATTTCATTCATAGTAATTCTCCCTGGATCGAGTGCTGATAAACATCCCATGCAATGATTGACGAAGCGTCCATCCACAAATGGTAGATTTGTGTTCCATTACAACGCTGCCAAGCGGACAAATGCTTCCGCGACACCCTCGACGATCACGTGAAAGTCCCGATTGACTGCGGACATGGTCCATGGTACGGCATGGTTATCCGCGTTATCAGTTGCACCAATCCAAACACAAAAGACTGAATGGATCCGATAAAGAGAGCTGCCCTTCTGGCAGTTCTAAAAGCGCCGCACAATCATCGATCAC
This sequence comes from uncultured delta proteobacterium, assembly GCA_963697405.1. Taxonomy (GTDB): domain Bacteria; phylum Desulfobacterota; class Desulfobacteria; order Desulfobacterales; family Desulfosarcinaceae; genus Desulfosarcina. Next base: position 72,503 of record CAVONY010000014.1, read on the forward strand.
AGGCTGGCTCGCGTTAGAGCCAATAATAACCTAAAACCGCCTATCGACAGGACACTGCAATGACTGAACCAACCGACGTCCCCAATGTCTCCATGGCCAATACCAAAAAGGAACTGCTTGAGGCCTATGAAGCGGCCAAAAATCGCTTCGATAGTCTAAGCAAAGAGTTGCTGGATGCCGAAAAGGCCAGAAAACGATTGGAAAACAAGGTGGCCGCAGCGACCGCCGATTCCGAGGCGGCACAGGACCCCGTCACGCGGCTTCACGAGCTGCGCGGGGCGATCAGCCGCGAATTAACCGACCTGGCTGAACGGTTCGAGACCGAAATCGAGACCTATCGCAAAATCAAGTCCGCCATCGAAACCAAGCAAGGTGAGCTGGATACCATCTACGAAGTGGAGACGGCCGCTTCCGACCTGGCAGCCCTGATCGATGCCCAACGGGTGAAAAAAGAGCAGTTCGTGCAGGATATGGAGGCGCAGAAGGCCGCGTTTGACGCAGAAATGCAGGAAAGGCGCACCCAGTGGCAGCGAGAAAAGGCCGACCACGATCGACAGGTTAAGGAGCAGGCGGAAGCGCTCGGCAAACAACGCCAGCGGGAAAAGGAAGAGCACGAGTATGCCTTTGCCCGTGAACATGCGCAGCGAAAAAACACCCTGGAAGACGAACTCCAGGCCCTTGAAAAGGAGCTCGCCGTCAAGCGCAACGATTTCGAGAATGACGTCCGGCAGCGAACGGCCCAGCTCGATACCCGTGAAGATGCCATTGCCGGCCGTGAAAAAGAGATGGCGGCCCTGCAAAAAGAGGTGGAGAGTTTTCCCAAACGCAGTGAAGCCAGCGTCCAGACGGCGGTGGCCCAGACCACGGACCGGCTCACAAGGGATTTTAAAAGCGACAAGGCCCTCATGGAAGCCCGCTTCGAAGGTGAAAGGAACGTCCTTTTGGGAAAAATCGAGGCACTTGAAAAGGCGGTGTCGTCACAGGCAGCCCAGATCGGAGATCTTTCCAAGAAGAGTGAACTGGCCTACGAAAAAGTTCAGGATATCGCCAACCGCGCCGTCACCGCTTCCCGAAGAGAGTCCTATTCAGCCCCCGTTCACCATTCCGCCGCATCGGGTCGTGATGACAGCCAGGCCTGAGAATGCGCAATCTGTTGATAAAGATGGCCGTCAGGACTCGTTTTGCGCTGACGAGCCGAAATAAAGTATCCCTGCAGATTCGAAGATCGCTCGACGCCTACATGGCACTCTCACGGCAGATAAAGCGTGAGCAGGGCGTGGTGCGTGTCGAGGTTCCGCACATGCTGGGAATCGATGAAGAGATGCGCAACTGGTCATTCTTCATGATCCTTGAGCACAACGCTATCGTGAATCGAGGTATCACGTCCATCATTCAGAGTTTGGTTCGAGGTGAGGAACCGGAAGGTGCCGGTGCCATTGACATGAAAAAGGACGTACTGCCTTCCCGCAATCCCGGAGAAGCGCAGATTCAGCTGTTCCGCGCATCGGTGGAAGATCATTTAATGATGATTCCAAGCCTTGGCAGACTTCGGAGAAGTTTGCGGGCACCTCATCCGTTCTTCGGCCGATTCAATGCCCACAACTGGCACTGCATGTTCGGTCTGCATCTGTTTATTCACTATAAACAGGCAGAATATGTGATTCGAAAAATCTCCGCCGGAAAAGGCGTAGGCATTGATTCAGTGCAGACGCGCACCGCCGGGTAACGTGCTTTGTCGGTGGGGTACTGTTTGCCATCAAAAAAATAATAGTCCTGACAAGCCTGACATTTGGAGGATATGCTGGAAGTGCTGCTGATCTCCACCAGCAGCGGAAAGCACCTGACGATCCCCAAGGGTTTGATTGATCCCGGGTTCTCCGCCACTGAAACCGCGTTGAACGAGGCCTATGAGGAAGCCGGCATCAAAGGCCGCTTGTTGAAGCCAATGATCGGCACTTACGGTTTTGAAAAATGGGGGGGCCGGTGTGAAGTTGATGTCTATGCAATGAAAGTGACCCGGGTGCTGAATCAGTGGCCGGAAGATTCTAAGCGGCAACGAACATGGATGGATTTCAGACATGCCGCCGGCCAGGTAAAGCATCCCGACCTCGGAGCGCTGATTCTCAGACTGCCCGACCATTTATCATGATGTTGATAAACCAAGCATTATCAATCACTTAAACGCCGATTAGACATATCGCTTCAGATCTTTTAGTCCCCCAAGTTTGTCTCAACCTTTCGTGCACAATCGATCCAGGGATGATCCAACGGCACGCTTTTGCGTTTGCCGACGACTTTCTTCAAGGGAACGGGTTCAGTCGTGTCGCCTTTTGAAGCCACCATAACGCCGTATACTCCGCTATTGATCAGATCGGCACAAGCGGTGCCCAAGCGGGTCGCCAATAAACGGTCCGCTACCGATGGTGTGCCGCCGCGTTGCACGTAGCCCAAGATGGAGACCCGGGATTCCAGGCCGGTCAATTTTTCGAGTTGTCGTGAAAGATGAATGGTATTGTCAGAATACCGGGATTCGACCTTTTTCAATTCTTCTGTCAGTTTTAGTTTCTCTTTCTGGGTTTTAGATTTCTTCTTTCTTTCGACAATTTTTTGCAGCGCGGCCGTATTTTCTTTGGATTTGGCGCCTTCAGCCACGGCCACGATGCTAAAGTTTTTTCCTTCGTGTCTCCGTCTAAGTATGGCTTCCGCTATTTTTTCAATATTATATGGAATCTCAGGGATTAAGATGACATCGGCCCCACCGGCGATACCGGCACCCAGAGCAAGCCAGCCCGTCTTGTGCCCCATCGTTTCCACGACGATAATTCGATGATGGCTATGAGCCGTACTGTGCAGGCGATCGATGGCTTCGGTTGCAATCCCGAGGGCGGTATCAAAACCAAAGGTTACATCTGTTCCGTAAACATCGTTGTCAATGGTTTTGGGAAGGGTAACGATATTCAATCCGTGTTCCATCAAGCGGTAGGCGTTTTTCTGTGTTCCTCCGCCCCCTAAACAAATCAGTGCATCCAAACGACTCTTATGGTAATTTTCAATCAGCACATTGGTCATGTCCATCACCTTGTTGCCCACGGGCATACGATGCGGTTTCTCCCGGCTGGTGCCCAATATCGTGCCGCCTCTTGTCAGAATACCTGAAAAGGAGACACTTTTCATTTGAACACTCCGGTTTTCCATCAAGCCCCGAAACCCATCGCGAAAACCGATGACTCTCATTCCATAGAATCCCAGAGCTGATTTACCGATACCCCGGATCGCTGCATTTAGACCGGGGCTGTCACCGCCAGCAGTTAATAGACCAATCAATTTTGCCATGCTAATCTCCTACGAATGATTCGCGGTCTGTTTAAAAAAACGCTTTTTAGAGCGGATAAAGAAATTCATCCAACATCTATTCGATTCGTATGTCGCGGTGTCTTGACAGTAAGTACTTTTCCATCAAGAAGGCCAAGTGCTTTGCTGTCGAACACCATATTACAATCGCTTATCATGTGCAACAATCCTTGTCTTCCTGGATTTAGCGCTTGATACGGGTAAATACGCGACGTCTTTTACCTCACCTTTCCAGATGGGGGCAGGTTGGGAACCAACTATATAGCGATGGATACGCAAATAGAACCTTGGCGTATTGTTTTTCAAATGGGATGTGTGGTAATCAACAAAGGGTAGGTCATTGTGTCAAGTTCATAGTCTTCCTCCCTGTGTTTAGAGGTTTGATTGCGAGTGATTGAAACTGACCATTTCCCTTCCCCGTTTAAGAACGCTTTTACAATTATTGACGCTCAAGGGAGAAAAAAGATGCCCAAAAATACAAGTAAAAAAAAGGACATTAATATCCGCGATGAAATTGCTCAAATGAAGGATGTGGCCACCCAAATCCAAACGAAGGTCGAAGCGGGTGATCCCAATGGGATGATTCTTAAAGCCATGACGGTTCTCAAAAGAAAAGATAGAAGTAAAAGTGGTCCTGACTACTTTGGAAAAATACTATAATGCGGAAGAATTGAAACCCTACCAGGCGGAACTGATCAAAATGCAGCTTCATTTGGAGCGTTCAGGAAAAAAAATGGTTATTCTTTTCGATGGCAGGGACGCCTCGGGAAAAGGGGGGACGATTCGCCGGGTGACCCGCTATATGAATGAAAAAAGATACCGCGTGGTTGCTTTGGGCAAGCCGAGTGAACAGCAGAAAACAGAACTTCACATCAAACGGTATATCGAACACTTCCCCAGGGCGGGCGAGATCGTGCTGTTTGACCGAAGTTGGTATAACCGGGCCATGGTTGAGCCGGTTATGGGGTTTTGCACGCTCAATCAATACAATCGGTTTATGAAAAAAGTAAATACCTATGAAAAGAATTTTCTCGAAGACGCTGGAAACACCATTCTTCTCAAACTATATTTTTCGGTCAGCAAAAATGAACAATTCAAACGGTTTGAGCGGAGAAAAAATGATCCGTTGCGGAAGTGGAAGCTTTCGGAAGTTGACCTGCAGGCCCAAGAATTGTGGGACAAGTTTACCGAAAAGAAGTACATGCTCTTAAAAAAGACACATACGAAAACGTCACCCTGGAACATCATTCGGTCAGACGATAAACACCTGGCTCGACGGGAAACGATGAAGGTTATTCTTAATTCAGTGCGATATAAAGGAAGACGCCGCAAGATCGATTTTCGAGTTGATCCGGAAATAGTGATATCGGGGGATCAGGAACTTAAGATCATGCAAAATCAGCGAAAAAAATTCGGCAAATTCGTATTCTGAAAATCTTTAATTCGATCCTGCCGGCAATGCTTCCCCACGCGTTACTTATTAAATAGGACCCGTCGGGCTATTTCTTTTTCTTGTCCTTATTTTTCGCACCGGTTTTTTTACCTTTATCTTTTTTCAGCTTGCCCTTCTTCCCCTTTTTCTTCTTGTCCTTATTTTTCGCGCCGCTCTTCTTTGACGGCTTGCCTTTTTTACTTTTTGCCACACCTTTTTTGCTGGAGGAAGGTTTGGCATCGCTGCGCTCAACCAAATCAGGTACCCCCTCACTCGCCAGCTGGCGGGCATGTGCGATGACCTGTTTGGCCCTGAATTCACCGAAACCGGGCACAGCCCCCAGCTGTTCAGGGGTGGTCGCGGCGAGGTCTTCAGCGGTGGTCAGGCCTGCAGTTGCCAATTTTTCTGCGGTGGCCGGGCCGATGCCTTTTACGAGGGTCAGGAAAGTTGGCATAGATGGATCCTTTCATAGAGAACGAAGATGAATGGGGATGCACCGAAAAAACGTTCCTTGAAAAACCGTATAATCATGAAATGCTGCACGACTGTCAACCGCTCGCTCGAGGAAGCTTTTCCGGTTTGCACAATGTGCCTTTCAATTTGGAGGATCGAAGGCATTTCCCACAAACAAATTTTGATTTGCCCAATAGGTCATAAAGCTCACCCCAGTTCTTTTTCGCGTCTTCCTTGTCCCATTTACACAGTGACTTCTTTTTCAGTTTTTTATCCATGAGGGTGTCTCCTTTACAAATATAAATCTTTAAACGAAGGGCCAGGGTGCTAAGATCCAAAAAACATTGAGAGACATTAACCACCCATGGCCCTCTTATCAAGACATCGCGGATGATCACCATCCATCGGGCGATTTGTTATTAGGAAAATCAAATGAACTGAAAGCCAGATTGTCCTAGTCGATGTTCCGCCAGGACCGTGGGTTGAACCGCAATTGAACCCTCCCCGCGGCAAGCCGCGGGGAATGTTCTGCCGGTAACGGCAGTGCTGCGCAGCACCGTAAGGATGAAAATCGATTTATAGTTCGCTCGCTAACCCCGCCGCAAGCGGCGGGGAATGCGCTCGCTATCACGGTTCAACAACGCCGGCGGTGGGAATGTTGGCAATGGGACGGGGAACGAAATGGAATGAACGCTTTAAACGACACGTCCAAGATTCCCGCAACCCTCATCGTGTCCATGCGATGGATTACCGGTCAATGGTTAAATTTGGATGAGGATATTTATTTTCCAGCATACAAGAAATAGTGGTCGTCAAACTTACCTTCCGTATTACATGCTTGTGATAATTGAGAATACTATCAAAATTCCCGCAAAGGAAATTTTGAAGCCACTGAAAATGGAAACCGCATCCGTAAGATATTGCAACGCCGTCCAAGCGCCTTACCTTATGGATTATTGGAAGCCGTTTCCTTCATAGCCCGGCAGAAAACCCTAAAAAATAAATGGAGAGGAGCTCGCCATGAAAGAAGACAGCATGAAACACGGTGCATTCGGTTGGACAGAATTGATGACAACCGATCACGAGGCCGCCAAGACGTTTTATTCGTCTCTCTTCGGGTGGGAGACCGAGGCATACCCCATGCAAGGGATGCAGTACACGGTGGTCAAAGTCGACGGCGAACCGGTGGGTGGGATCATGCCCATGCCCCCGGAAGCGTCGGGCATGCCGCCAACCTGGAGCGCCTATGTCACCGTCGACGATGTGGATGCCACGGCAGCGCAGGTCGAGACCCTGGGCGGAAAAATTCTCCGCCCCCCGATGGACGTCCCCGAGGTTGGCCGGTTCTGCGTGCTTCAGGATCCACAGGGCGGAACGATTTGCGCCATTACGTATGTGAAAGATTAGCCCGAGGCCGATATGCCGGACCGGCCGGTATGTATCACTTCTCGATGTTGGCCCTAAGCAGTGCGATCCCCACCTGACGGGCCTGCAGAACGGTCTTGATGTCGGTTCCGTGCAGCTCATGCCGATTTTCAATGATATTTTTCTGGACCGGTAGTTTCAGTTCTTCAGCCAGGGTGGCAATCACGGCATGCTTGGTGGTACAGGAGCCCATTTTCTCTTTGAAGAGAATCATCTGATCGTCCCGGTCCGCATTGTAGCCGTAGGATTGCCAATAGCAGATATGCGATTAAAAAGCGCGCTCAGAAGTGCTTATTCGATCTGTCGGCAGCTGCTGTTGTGCTGACAGTTATAAATTACGCCAGTCTTTTTGTTATTTGATTTTTCCGGCAGCCTTCAATGCGCTTTCGCTGGGATGGTTATTGTCCATAGGCCATCATCGACAATTGGTGTGGATTGTTAGCAAACAATGAGAAGTGAAATGAAATCGCCTTTGATGTGCAGGAGACAGCTATCTCGGCAGACGAAGGAAAGGCAGGAACATGAAAATTTACACCAATGTGCTCGAGATGGTCGGCCAGACGCCCATGCTGGAAGTGAACAACATCGACACGGGCCCGTGCCGCCTTTTTCTGAAACTGGAGCTGATGAACCCCGGCGGCTCCATCAAGGATCGCATCGGCATTTCCATGATCGCGGCGGCCGAACATCGCGGGGACATCAGACCGGGGGACACCATTGTCGAAGCCACGGCGGGGAACACCGGTCTTGGCTTGGCTCTGGCGGCCGCACAAAAGGGATACCAACTCATTCTGGTGCTTCCCGACAAGATGAGCCAGGAAAAAATTTTCAACCTGCGCGCCATGGGTGCAGAGGTGATACTGACCCGCTCGGACGTAGAAAAAGGGCATCCTGAGTACTACCAGGATATGGCCGAACATGTTGCCAGGCAACGGGGCGCTTATTACATCAACCAGTTCGGCAACCCTGATAATCCCAAGGCGCACGAGGAGACAACTGCCCCTGAAATCTGGGAACAGATGGACCATGATCTCGACGCCGTGGTCCTGGGTGTCGGTAGTTCGGGCACCGTTACCGGGTTAAGCGCATTTTTCCGGCGCAGGGCCCCGCATGTGTCCCTTATTCTGGCCGACCCCGAGGGCTCCGTCCTCGCCGATTACGTGAACACGGGCGAACTGGGAAGCCCCGGGGGGTCCTGGCTGGTGGAAGGCATTGGTGAAGATTTTCTTCCTTCGATCTGCGACCTGTCTTTCACAACCAAGGCCTACAGTATCACCGACGCCGACTCTTTTGCCGCCGCAAGACAGCTTTTGAAAGCGGAAGGGCTGTTGGTCGGATCTTCTTCCGGCACGTGCCTGGCCGCGGCTTTAAAGTACTGCCGCGAACAGCCGTCGCCACAGCGCGTGGTGACTTTTGCATGTGACACCGGAAATAAATATTTGTCCAAACTCTTCAACGACTTCTGGATGGAAGATGAGGGATTTTTTTCACGAAAACCAGCCAACGACTTGCGTGATTTGATCGGCCGTCGGCATGAGTTGCACGCCACCGTGTGCGTGGGTCCCGAGGATATTCTGACCACCGCCCACAATCGCCTGCGCAACGCCGGATTCTCTCAGCTGCCGGTTATGGACGACGACCGGTTGGTGGGCGTGTTGACCGAAGAAGATATCATTCAATACGTTTATGGTGCGCCTGATCGCATGACGGCGCTTGTCAAAGACGCCATGCAGACCTCGGTGCATCGCGTGGACAAGGCCATGCCGATCGACCAGTTGGTCTCCCGGCTTAAGTCGGTGCCATATACGGCTGTCATGGACGGCAGACAATTTCTGGGATTGATAACCCGGAGCGACGTGCTCAATCATCTTCGCAAACAACTACGCGACGAGTCTCCCGCCATTCATAATCACTCAATGGAAGGATCATCATGAATAAACAAGGTCAACCGTTCGATTTCGCCACCCGCGCCATTCACGCAGGGCAAACACCGGACCCCAGCACCGGCGCCATCATGACCCCCATCTATGCCACATCCACCTATGTCCAGCGGAGTCCGGGCGTACATCAGGGTTTTGAATACTCGCGAAGCCAGAACCCGACCCGCCAAGCTTACGAGCGATGCCTGGCCGACCTGGAATCCGGCAGCCGTGGTTTTGCCTTTGCCTCGGGCATGTCCGCCATTGCCACGGTATTAGAACTCATCGACTCAGGAAGCCACATACTGGCCATGAACGATCTCTATGGCGGCAGCTTCCGACTGTTCGATCAAGTTCGCCAACGCTCTGCCGGGCTGACTTTTTCCTTCGCCGACCTGTCCGATCCGGCTGCAATTGCGCCTCTGATCAAACCGGAAACACGCATGATCTGGGTGGAGTCGCCCACCAACCCGATGCTTACCCTGGTGGATTTGGCGGCAGTGGCCCGCGTGGCCAAGGCCAATAATCTGCTCTTTGTGGTGGACAACACCTTTGCCTCGCCCTATCTGCAGCGACCGCTGGAGTACGGTGCCGATATCGTGGTGCATTCAGCAACCAAATACCTCAATGGTCATTCAGATGTTGTCGGCGGCGCCGTCGTGGTCGACGACAATGAACTGGCCGAGCGGCTATGGTACCTTCAAAACGCCGTGGGGGCCATCGCGGGACCTTTTGACAGCTTTTTGGCGTTGCGCGGCCTAAAAACCCTTGCCTTGCGGATGCAGCGGCATTGCGAAAATGCGCATAAGATTGCCCGGTGGCTGGAAACGCACCGCAGCGTGGACCACGTGCTCTACCCGGGGCTAACCAGCCACCCCCAACACAAACTGGCCGTTCGGCAGATGCCGGGTTTCGGCGGAATGGTTACCTTCTTCATCAAAGGCGGTCTGGAGGCGGCGCGGCAATTCTTGGAACGCTGCCGACTCTTTGCCTTGGCCGAAAGTTTAGGCGGTGTGGAAAGTTTGATCGAACACCCTGGAATCATGACCCACGCCTCGGTGCCGCCTGAAACGCGGGCCGCACTTGGTATTAGCGATGCGTTGATCCGACTCTCGGTGGGAGTGGAGGATGCAGCCGATTTGATCAACGATCTGAGCCACGCGTTTCAAGACTGAAAGAGCACGGTGGGCCAATCGGCTTTTGTCAAGAATACGAACGCATATTATAAAATCAGTTTTTAAAGGAATTTTTAAGGCCGTTTTTTTCTTTGACTATCTGTTTTTTCTTTCCATCAGTTCATTCTTGAGTTTCTTGATATTACTGTCAAGCCCTGCGAGAGCCTCTTTTCTGCTTATTGGGAGAAACCTGTTTTTCAGCTTTTCCTGAGCTTCTTTCAATAGCGCCATCCCACCCTCAAGGTCATGGTTTTTGAATTGTTCTCTTGCTTTTTCTACTAACGGGATCATTTCACCTACTTTTTCCTGCTTAATCATCTGAATAATGTTTTCCGCTTCCTCAAAAGCCGTCAAAATCACCTTGTGCGTGTATTCTAATTCATCCTGCATTTGTCTTAAAGCATCCAGTGCATTTGCCGTTTTATTGCTGGGATACGTCTTCTTTTTCCTGGCAAACCGCAGAGCGGCCTTGATGGCTTTGCGGGCATTTCGGGTTTTTATTCGAACAAAACGGCTTTTTTCAAAATAACTGAAGATGTCGCGAACCAGGAATTCATGGACGGTAATCAAGCCATATGGCAGGCCGTTTCTTTTATAACGGAAAAATGAAATCATAGACAATCTCAACTATTCGGTTCGAATATTCGATCAATAATTATTGGAAACCATCGAATCAGAACGAATCATCCAGCGTTTGGCTATAGCGTGAAAGCGCTGGCCTGTCAGCTCCTCTTCCCTAATCTCATCCATCGTCCAGCAGGCCGACATTCATTTTGTTGGGAAAAGCAATAAAAATGCCAACGTTTCCCAAAATATAACAATACTATACCCGCTCTGCGTTGCCTGTTCGCAGGAATGACCGTTTTGACAGCATCGCGCAGGATAATTGAAGCTTCCCCGCCGAGAGCGGCGGAGAATACGCTCGTTATCGCGGCTCATCCCTGGACAAATACTGATTGTTGCCGGCTATGGATCAGCCCTCCACAAAAAGTTTAAAAAACACAATGGAATCAGTAACTAACTTCAATCATTGAAAAAAGTTTTGAAATAAAGTAGGGTCCACGGATCAAGATACTATTGAGAAAGATCCAAATAAAGGGCAGGCAACCAAGCTGGACACAGACAAAAATAGGATACTAACTTCAAGGATCTAAACGTGGATATCGAAAATAACCAGCGCTATGCAACCAAAGAAATTGACCATTGTATTCGTGTACTCACGCATATGGTTAATAACGATGAAGATTTTGTGGCACTGCCAAGAGAAAAACAAATCGAACTAGTAAAAATCGCAGGCCAACTGTCCAGACCGGACTGCCACCAGTTAAAACAACGCAATAAAGCCGTTCGTAAAATCAAAAGAAAACAAACGGCTTTAGCGGAACGAAAGGCAAGGGCGGCAACCGGGATTCGAATAGCCAGGCAGGAGGCTGTATTTTCGGCGCCTTTACAACTCTCAGGTCACATCGAATCGAGAGAAGAGCAGTTGGTATTGCAGTCGCCCCGAAATTGTTACGTCTGTAAGGCGGAGTTTACCCAACTGCATTTCTTCTATGACAGCATGTGTCCCAGTTGCGCAGAACTGAATTATCAGAAACGCTTCCAGACAGCGGATCTGAAGGGACAGGTTGCCCTGATAACCGGATCACGATTGAAAATTGGCTATCAGGCAACATTGATGATGCTAAAGGCCGGGGCTACGGTTATTGCAACCACCCGTTTTCCTGTCGATGCAGCGTTAAGGTATTCCAGGGAAAAAGATTTTGAGGAATGGGGGGACCGGTTACACATCTATGGACTGGATTTGAGACACACCCCCAGTGTGGAGCTTTTTTGCAGTCATCTTGAACACACCTATGAACGATTAAATATTTTAATCAACAATGCCGCCCAGACCGTTCGCCGTCCGCCAGGGTTTTATGCCCACTTGATGGACAATGAGACCAAGGCGCTGCATGAGCTTTCCGAAAATGCCCAACGGCTGATGATGAACCATCAACGATGTGCTGACCAGTTAACCGCTCTGGCTGTCCCCGATCTGGAATCGGAACCGGTCCTGCCTGTCTCCTGGCATGGGAATCTGCCGGGAATCGGATTGAGAGCGTCTGCACAACTATCTCAAATACCCTACGCGTATGATCACACCTTGTCTGCGGATACCGCTTTTCCCAAGGGAGAATTGGACGTGGACCTGCAGCAGGTTGATTTAAGGACCACCAACAGCTGGCGGCTTAAACTCGGCGAAATCCAGACCGCTGAAATGCTTGAAATACAGCTGATAAACGCGGTCGCACCCTTTGTGTTATGCAACAAGCTGGCACCGTTGATGAAAAAGGACAACACGGGCCAAAAACATATCGTGAATGTCTCGGCGATGGAAGGCAAGTTCATGCGTTTTAAAAAAGGAGCGCGTCACCCCCACACCAATATGGCCAAAGCGGCACTCAATATGTTGACCCATACGTCGGCCAGCGAGCTTGCCAGGCAGGGTATTTTTATGAACGCCGTGGATACCGGCTGGGTAACCGATGAAGATCCGGCCCAACTTTCCAGACGCAAGCAGGAGCTGCATGATTTCCAGCCGCCGCTGGATATCGTCGATGGTGCCGCGCGGGTATGTGATCCTTTTTTCAATGGTATCAATACCGGCAAGCACTGGTGTGGGAAATTTTTAAAGGACTATTTTCCAATTGACTGGTAAACCAACAATGAAGAAATACATTTTCCTGGCGGTGATCGCTTTATTGGCTTATGGGGCCCTTCACGAGCGGGGTGTTTCATTACCTGGACGATCGTCATCGACACCAAACGTTGACCGCGTTCTGCAACACGCCTATGAAAACAGGCAAAGCGATCTTCAGGTACAAGGAGATGGCGTGGTAATCAAAATATTGCCTGATGATAACAAGGGGTCGAGACATCAACGGTTCCTCCTGAAGCTCAGTAGCGGCCAGACATTGCTGATCGCGCATAACATTGATCTTGCCTCCCCGATTAGCGGTTTGAGCAGGGGGGATAATGTCGCGTTTTATGGTGAATATGAGTGGAATGAAAAAGGTGGCGTTCTCCACTGGACGCACCACGATCCCAGTGGCCGGCATGTTGGCGGCTGGTTAAGGCATGAGGGCAAAACGTACCAATAGCATTGTAAGCCGGGTGATTGTACAAGTATGCGTATGGTGTTAACCACGACACAGGGATAAGGGCGATGGCAATCAGTGAATTCGAAATTAAAAGGATCGAAAAGATAGTCGGGCGATTTGTTGAAAGCAGGCGTCCAGCCAGGGACATCAGAAGTCAATTGGACATTTCTTTCAGGTTGACCGGCCAGAGCGTTGAGATTTTTGAAATAAGGCCTCAATGGAATGACCCGACGAAAAAGATCGAGGGTTCAATCGCCAAAGCAACTTTCGTAAAAAGCCGGAAAATCTGGAAACTGTATTGGATGCGAGCGGATGGGAAATGGCACGCTTATCAGCCCGTCCCTTCATCAGCCTCGCTGGAAAAGATCCTGGAGGTCATCGAACAGGATCGGCATGGTTGCTTTTGGGGATAATCGCCGCTGAGTATTGGACTTCGGTTGCCAGCAGGCTCTCGCCGGCAGGACCTCGCCCCAGGCACCGGGGGTGCCTCATCCGTCAAAAGATGAAGGTCGCTTGACTATATTGCATCGCAAGATCTACTTGACCTGACATCCACCGATTATGGTATCTGTATTATGACCTAGCTGGTTCTTATCTCAATATCTCTGAAGTCAGGGTTTTAAGCTTTAGAGTTATCCTCCAAATTAGATGGTAATTTATGAAAAATGTTTCGATAAATTTAAAACAATTAGGATTTAATACGTGGTTTTTTGATGAAATTGATTCCACAAAATTAATCGATCATCAAATTGCAAGAGTCACTACTGTAAATAAGGATAGTTATACCATTAACAACGGCAAGGGAGAAGTATCAGCCGAAGTAACTGGTAAGCTTATATTCAGTGCTGATTCGCCATTAGATTATCCAGCCACCGGAGATTGGGTGCTTGCCCAGTATTTTGATAATGATTCCTTTGCCATCATTAGTGAGATTGTTCCAAGAAAATCCATCTTAAAGCGTAAAACATCTGGTAAGAAGATCGAGTTTCAATTAATAGCCACTAACATAGACACTGGCTTGATCGTTCAATCACTTGACAACAATTATAATCTTAGACGATTAGAACGCTATCTGGTTATGATAAATCAGAGCAATATACAACCGATTGTATTATTGAGTAAAAGTGATCTACTTCCAGTTAGTGAGATAGATAAAAAGGTTGATGAAATTCATGATCTTAATCCTGACATACACGTATTGCCTTTTAGCAATGAAGACAATACTAAGTTGAAACATGTCAAAGAGTTTTTGTATCCTCGGAAAACTTATTGTTTGCTTGGATCATCGGGGGTTGGGAAATCTACCTTAATAAATAACCTTCTGAATGAAGTGCGACTTAAAACCCATAACGTTAGAGAAAAAGACGGAAAAGGGAAACATATAACAACCCGCCGTCAATTGATAATGTTAAAAAATGAGGCAATGATCATAGATACGCCAGGTATGAGAGAACTAGGAAATTTTGAGGTTGATACCGGTATTCATGGTACCTTCGACGAAATAGCAGAGTTATCAAATCAATGCCACTATAATGATTGTTCCCATACACAAGAGCAAGGCTGTGCAATATTGGCTGCGTTAAAAGACGGGGTTATTTCACAGGACCGTTATCACAATTTTACAAAATTAAATAAAGAATCTGCTTTTTATGAAATGTCATATTTAGAAAAAAAGAGAAAAGATAAAAAGTTCGGGAAATTTGTTAAGTCTGTATTGAAGGAAAAAAAATACAGAAGATAGGACCCAAATTTAACAAGGTTTTTCCAATTTACAGGTTGCTCCAACTCATCACCACCCAACGTTCTTTATAAATTTCTGATGGGGATCTCAGATTTGACAAAGATCAAGATCGTAAAATACTCTCAATAAATCACCACGCTGAAAAATGACACGTTAAGGGAAAAAATTGTGAACGATTTAATTTGTCACTGTTTCGGATACTCCGTTTATGATGTCCAAAAAGATTATCAAGATAACGGTAAATCCACCATAATGGAAAAAATCCAAACAGAAAAAAAATTTGGTAATTGCCAATGCGGAATAAAAAATCCAAAGGGCAAATGATGTTTAGAAGATGTCCGCCAGATGGTGGACAAGGTGAAAAGTAAAAGGTAAAATATTACCCTGTTTGGTATCAACTGATCACTGTAATTTTAATGGTCCACAGAACACCGATGATCTCAACAAATAAAAAGGCAATAACTTTTTCAGATATGTTCAACGCCTGTTATGTAATCACAACTCACTTGAATTTTTGTCCAACCACGAGATATAACAATACATAGGATTTGCCTTTTTCCCAAAGACTGGCATGATACCCGACGTGTATTACCCTGTCTGCTCAGGGGCGATTTAAACCAGTGTATTCCTGTTTAAAAACATATAGGGGTACCGGATGAAAATAATAGCACTGTCCATTTGTATTTTCTGTCTGATCGTTTTACCCACCTTTGCTCGGGATACTGTCCAGCCGATACGAATCGCTGTAAAAGAGTTCCCGCCGTTTGTCTTCAAGGACCTGCGGGGTTTCAGCATTGACATGGCCAGGATCATCTGTGAGCGGCATGGTCTGAAACCGGAATTTGTCTACTACAATACGGTGCCGGCGGTTCTCAAGGCCGTGGAGACCGGTGAATGCGATCTTAACTTTTCCGGCACCACCATTACGGCCGGGAGGGAGAAACTTGTAGATTTTTCCCACCCTTTCTTTGATTCGGGACTGATCGTTGCCGTTAAAACGACTTCTGAAAACGCGACCCTGCATTTTGTGCTGAAGATCCTGAAAGTCATCGGTTATTCCCTGCTTGTTTTTCTGGTTGGACTCACTGTTGTTGCGCATGCGATCTGGTTTCTGGAAAGAAACGACGACCGTGCCAGAGGTTTTCCGGTTGACTATAAAAAGGGCATTGTAGATGCATACTGGTGGGCGATTGTGACCATGACGACGGTCGGTTACGGTGACAAGTGCCCGAAAAAAGTCCTCGGCCGGATTATTGCCTCAGCCTGGATGATCATCGGTATTATCTGGTTTGCCGCCTTCACCGCCTCTTTGAGCTCTTCATTGACGATCAACCGCATCGGGCTCGGGGAGATAAAGGGGCTGACAGATCTCAATGCCAAGAAGGTAGCCGTGATAAAAGGGACCACCAGTGAAAAGTTCCTGCGCTATCACGATGTGACCGTCATGGTGGTTGAAACGCTTGACGATTTGATACGGAGCTTGAAAGCCGAGACCGTCGAAGCCGTTGTGTATGATGCACCCGCCTTGATGTACATTGCCAAAAAGGACCCTGAGATCAAAGTGGTGGGGGAGATGTTCGATGTGCAAAAATACGGGGTGGCTTTCCCCCAGGGCAGGAATAGTCCCTACAAGGAGATATTCAATATCGCTATTCTGGAAATGCAGGGCAGCGGAGAATACCACCGGATCTACAACAAGTGGTTTTGAGTATTAAATACCGCAACAACCGATATCTGTCTATGTACAAAACGTCATACGAAAAAATGAGCGGCCTCAACATCTGATATTCGGTATTTTGGATGATTAGTTGCCTTTCATTTTGATATCACATGGAAAAATTGGACAATGATTTTTTGGATGCAACTGATCTGAAATCTTTCACCGATTGTAAAAATTATGATATCTGAAATTTGATCAAACCAATGATGATCTCAATGAATCACCACGCGACCGATTTATCAGATATATTCGTGATTGGTGTGTAATCACCACCCACCCGAAATGTCGTCCGACCACAAAATGTAGCGGCGCTTGGAATTAGCCTCTATCCAAATTTTTAGAAATGTTAACAAAGGTTTTGACAAATCAGGAATCGTATATATTTTTATTAAATATTTGAATTTAATATAACTTCTGGGTGTTTTTACGAATAATATAGGTTGCATTTTAACCACAATAACTAAGAAAAAGACTATAAAATCCTTGGTTAACTGAAAACGCACAAACTTGAATGGAGCATCGATGAAAAAAACACTGTTCAACGCCTTCTGGATGGCCGTGGCCCTGGTGGCCAGTTCGGTTGTCGTGGCTTCGGCAGAGGAAAAAAATTAATCGCGAGATACTCCCTGTGGTAGTACAGGAACCTCAAACTTACACAGAATTGGATGTTCGAAACACAAAACCACCTGAGCCTTTTAATGTAACAGCACCTAAAGATGCTCCCAATGTCGTAATTGTGTTGATCGACGACCTGGGATTTGGCGCTACCACTACGTTCGGTGGACCTATCGAGACCCCAACGATGGATAAACTTGCGAAGAATGGCTTGCGCTATAATAATTTCCACACTACGGCGCTTTGTTCTCCCACAAGAATGGCGATTAAAACCGGCAGAAACCATCATACTGCAAATACGGGTTCGATTATGGAGACCGCCACTGCGTATCCTGGTAATACAGGATCGCTTCCGCAAAGCGTAGCTCCATTAGCCGAGATGCTTAGACTTAACGGTTATAGTACCGGTGCATTTGGCAAGTGGCATGAAACTGCTGCTTGGGAAACCAGTGTGTCTGGACCCTTCGACCGCTGGCCAACACATCAGGGTTTTGATAAATTCTATGGCTTTATTGGTGGTGAGACCGATCAATGGGCTCCACTCATTTATGATGGTCTTAAAAAAGTTAATCCACCAAAGACGGAGAATTATCATTTTACAACGGATATGACCAACCAGGCTATCAACTGGGTAAAGGCTCAGCAATCGATGACTCCGGATAAACCCTTCTTTGTCTATTTTGCAACAGGAGCGGTACACGCCCCTCATCATGTTTCTAAAGAGTGGTCTGATAAGTATAAAGGCAAGTTTGACAAAGGATGGGATGCAGTAAGAGAAGAGACTGTCAACAATCAAAAAAAGATGGGGATTATCCCCGAAAAGACCAAACTGGCATCCAAACCCGAAGATATTAAAGATTGGAAAGCATTGCCGGAGAATAATCGAAAGCTCTTTGCACGTCAGGCAGAAGTTTTTGCCGGTTTTATGCAGATGACAGATTTCGAGGTTGGACGGCTTCTGGATGCCATTGAGGAAATTGACGAATTGGACAACACGCTGTTTATCTTTATTGCCGGTGATAATGGTAGCAGCGCTGAGGGTGGATTCGTTGGGATGTACAATGAGATGACCTACTTCAATGGAGTGACAGAAAAAGTCGAAGATCTCATTCCATTGATGGACGAATGGGGTGGTCCGGCGACCTTTCCACACATGGCAGCAGGTTGGGCGGTAGCTTTTGATGCGCCTTTCAAATGGACCAAGCAGGTTGCTTCAGATTTTGGTGGCACCCGCAACGGCATGATTATACATTATCCGAAAGGCATCAAAGAGAAAAGTGGACTTCGTACCCAGTTCACACATGCCATTGATATCGCTCCTACGATTTTAGAGGTGGCTGGGCTACCGGAACCTAAGGTTGTTAATGGCGTACCTCAAACACCTATCGAAGGTACCAGCTTGGCTTACACTTTTAATGATGCCCAGGCTGCTGAACGCCATACCATTCAATATTTCGAAATGTTTGGCAACCGGGCAATCTATAATAATGGCTGGTTTGCACGTACTATTCACAGGGCACCTTGGCAGACAAGCAATTTACCACCGCTAAACACAGACGTGTGGGATCTATACCACATAAAAGAGGATTTTAGTTTAACCAACAATCTGGCAGCAAAATATCCAGAGAAATTAAAGGAAATGGAAAGCCTGTTTATGTGGCAGGCACAGAAATATCACGTGTTGCCAATTGATGACAGAACCATTGAAAGAACGAATGCAACTCTTGCTGGACGCCCTGACCTGTTGGGTGACAGAACATCACTTTCACTCTACGAAGGCATGGAAGGTATGATGGAGAATACTTTCATAAATATCAAGAACAGGTCATTTTCAATTACGGCTGAGCTCGATATTCCCAATGACGGTGCCAATGGTGCTATATTGTCCCAAGGTGGTCGTTTTGGTGGTTGGTCACTCTATATGAAGGAAGGTAAACCAGAATTTACCTACAACTTCCTTGGACTTGACAACCAAACACCAGTTGCTGAAGGCATTGGCTACGGCCCAGAGGAAACTCGCTTTACCGGTAAGATTCACAAGGTCACTGTCGAGGTGAAGGAAGGGAAGTAAGATCTGCCTGGGGTTATCCCAGTAAAAAATAGTTTGACTACGTACACCAACTAATCACAGGTTCAAATGAATTACCGACACCCACCACTGGAACGATCAGTTCAATTCGACCATCACCGGGGCCTTCGCGGAATCGACAACGACGACAGCCAAAGCGACGATGCCATTAAAGCGATCCGCTCGTTTCACTTGAACCTCGTATAGTCCCCCTTCCGTCTGTTGAGCATGGAGCCTGAAATCATGTAAGGTATGCGTGAGAACAAGGATGGTGCTGACGGTGATGCGGTCCGCCTGCAATTTTCCATTCAGTTTAATTTTCGGTAGGATTGGTTAAATAAAGCGTTTATTTAACCAAAGTATCATGAAAGAAAAGGAGGACGACATGAAAAAAAGCATTCTTCTAATAGTAGTTCTAACGATAATCAGCACTGCAACAGCCTTTTCCGGCGGTATGGAAACATGGAGCTATTCAGGAGACACCGGACCCGACAAATGGGGGGAGCTTTCGCCCACTTGGGTCGCGTGCGGTATCGGGCATTACCAGTCTCCCATCGACATCCGGGACGCGCTCAAGGCGTCGCTACCACCCTTAAGTGCTGACATCAAACCGACGCCGCTGAAGTTCGGCCTGGACGGTCCGACATTTGCGGTGCCCTATCAACCCGGCAGCTGGATCACGATCAATGACGGCCGCTATGAGGTCAAGGCGTTTCACTTCCACCATCCAAGTGAACATACGGTGAACGGCAAGCATCATCCCATGGAAGCCCACATGGTGCTGCGCAGGGAAGGCAGCAATCACAACAATGCTGTCATGGGGGTTTTCATCGATGTTGGCAAAGCCAATGCAATGCTGGACCAATTTTGGGGCCAACTGCCGCGCGAAAAAAAGAAAAAGATCGAACCGGTTCAGGTCAACATAGGTGATCTGCTTCCTGCCAAGAAGGCGTATTACATTTACGAAGGCTCGATGACGACTCCCGGATGTACACAAGGGGTGCGCTGGTTTGTACTGAAAGAACCAGTCGAGGCCTCCCAGGAACAGATTGACAAGTTTATCGAGGACTTCACCGAGGGCGAAACCAATAACCGGCCGATTCAACCCACCTACGGTAGAGTGATTGTGGAAAATTAGCTTATCGCTCTATTTGAATTGGTACATAATAGTAAAGGCATAAACTGTAGAAGTTCAGATTTGATCTAACAGTTACCGATTTTTAAGAAGGTGTCTGTCAGATTAAACCTGAAATCATACAAAGCGGCAGACGAGGAAAATATCTGACAGGGGGGTCGATGAAAACTGCCGAATTAAAAAATGCGAATAGGGTTATTAAACGGTGCACATCAAACAGAGATTGAAAGACGAGATCAAATCCATCGGAATCGCCATGCTCTATTTCGGTTCTTGGATTTCAGGATTGTTGCTTCTAAAGTCGCTGATCCTGGCCGAATACCATATCGCCTTCCACGACTGGTCCATGGCTGTGGTGGGTGCATTGGTTCTTTCCAAGGTGGTGCTGATCCTCGGGCACGTCTCGCTGGGAGCGTGGGTTCGAAACCGGCCCGCATGGGTGGATGTTGCGCTGCGCACAGTTCTGTATTCGCTGGGTGTGGCGGTGGTGCTGGCCATTGAAAAAGGATTCGAAAGCCGTCATGAATACGGCGGCTTGGGCCCGGCATTGCGGCAGCTGTTTCAGCAGGCTGATGTTTACCATGTGTGGGCTAACACCCTCTGCCTGACTGGTGCTTTGCTGGGATACAATATGCTTTGCGTTGTTCGGCGACACTTCAGTGAAGGAGGACTGATTCGATTATTCCTATCGCCTCTGCCGGATGAGGAAGAGACCGCGGAGCCAACCGGGCGATGACGCCTTGACTTTACCCGGCGACATGATCTCAGCTTCTGGCTGGCACAGATTGCCTGGAAAAAACTTATAAATCCCAATTTAACGAGGTCGGTTACTTAAGCAAACGAATTTGAATCATCATGCAAAAATGGTCAAAAAGGTGAGTACCTGACCATCTTTTTCCTGTCTACTCAAACGAAGGGAATGCAAAATGAAATCGACTATTTTATTCCTGTTATTCATGCTGAGCCTTGCATACGTTCCAAATCTGTATGCAGAAGACAATTCCTGCTGGCTCACGGCATCGCCGCAAGATGATGTATGGGTTATCGTATATGATGCGGATGTTGATGGAAATCGCGGTGATATCATTTGGAAAGGAAAGATTGCGGCAGGAAAGAAAATCGAGATTACCTCAACCGACGGATACATACGATACAACTATAAGCGCGACAAAGATCAGCCCTATGAAGGAGATATTGCAGTTGGCTGTTACCAGAAAAGAAGTATTCTGGTTGATTGATATCCTATTCAGACATCCGGCGCGAGCCAATTATCATGTTGCCACTACAAAACACACTTCGCATTCGACTGCAGGTAGCTGCTATTACGGTTTATCATTTGGTGGACAAAAAATCAGAAAGACCAACCGGTAGAGTCGAGGATGGGCGCGGTAGCATAAAGCCCCGTTTCCCATCCCCGCTCATCAAACCGGACATGCGGAGCTACCGCATCCGGCTTTCCGACTGGCTTCTCCTCAAGACACACGCTGGACGGCAGGTCTTATCGGCCTTGGCAGCATTACACCAAGTTCTCCGAACACTCGTTCCGAAGGATACCGACGGATGCCTCGCGAACGCACCTTATGCCGTTCAACCAGAAAACGTCTGACGCGGTTGTATACATTCCGTTCCACCGCACGATACGCAATCATCGTCGTGCCATAGCAAAAGTAAGTGCACCAACCCCGCAAAATTGAATTCAACCGGTCTCTTACATCCGGCCATGCTCCCTTCTCACTGGGTCGTAGAGCCGCACCAACCTTGTGTGCTTCAAGCGACTTACGCTGATCTTTGATGGGCTTGCGCCAAGGTAACAGGTTCCGTCTTTCTTAAAAGCGGACTGATCACACCCCCTTGGGGCGTGCCACAGGTGCTCTTACGACCGCCTGTGATCTTTCCCCCTCTGCCCTTGCCGTCATCGTGCACGACCGGTGTTTTCAACCACAGTTTGATCAGTCGCAGCACATTACGGTCCACAATCCGACGGGAAACACACTGCATCATTGCCTGATGCGGGATCGTATCAAAATATTTGGATAAGTCCGCATCCACAACGTCTGTGTACCCCTGTTTCAACAGTTTATGAACCTGTTGGATCGCGTCTAACGCACTGCGCTTGGGTCGATATCCGTGGACATTGGGTTCCAGGTCCGCCTCGAAGATTGGCTCAACGACCAGTTTAGTGGCCGTTTGAACCACCCTGTCACGTATGGTGGGAATGCCCAATGGGCGCTCCCCGCCCCCCGGCTTCGGGATCATTACCCGTCTAACCGACTGCGGCCGATACGTCTTGGCCCGCAGTTGTTCTCTGATACCGGTCAACCACTTCGTTACGCCTTCAGACGCGATCTGATCGAAGGTCACCCCGTCCGTGCCCGCTGAACCACCGTTGGCTTTGGCCAACCGATAGGCATGGATGAGAATATCCTCCCGATAGACCTTGTCATACAGCACATAGAAGCGATATTCCGGTTCCGACTTCGCCTTGAGGTAAAGCTTTCTCTGGAGATTCTGAATCTTGTCAGGCGTTTTCAGGACCATGTCCAATCACCCTATCTCGTCTCGGTCAAAAGCATACCAGAAGCAAGGGTCCTTTCCTCCACCGGCATTACCCGGTATCAACGGTCGTACGACCCTCTCCGACTCCCGCCCGGATCAGTACCCAATGTACTGTTACGGGTTGCGACCCCGCGTCCGGGACGGGTCTCCCACGTTACCCAAGATACCTTCCTGACATGCTGTCCCCATTACCCCGGTGGACCGGAACAGGTGGATCGGTTACAGCCCTGTTCCGCTGCGGCCTTCCCCGAATATTGGGCGGGTCGGCATCCACGACTGTCCTTTCGGGGCCTTCTCAGGGTTCACTCGCGTTACGGCCTGCCAGGTTGCTGCAGTCCTAAAGACTTACATCTGTCCCCAGAGCTTCAGCAGGTGGATCTCTCCAGCCCACTGTCTGGGTAGCTACCGGGATGAACCGATAATTTCCCGGGCGGGACTTGCACCCGCTGGTATCTTGCGCCCTCGTGGCGCACCTACATCTGGTGGTTGGTCGTTTCTGATAAATAGTTGGGTTTGAAAAGGATATCAAAGGCTAAAAGTGATGGCACAATCTTGCTGATCTCTCCACATCAACGTTGTAGGGAGATTTGAAGATGTTGTGATAACATTATGTCAAGCGATTTTCTGACTCATTTTTCAATTCTGTCAATTCAAGTATAGGTCAGGAGGGCACCTCATACGACGATTTTCTTTAGTAGCCAGGCCATGTTCTCCCCCAGGGTTTTCATGATTTCAAGGCCCTCGGCGTCGTCTTTGACCTCCCCCTTTTCCCTGCCGAACCCCATGTTCCAGTACCTGGAACCGGGGATGATCATCTCTCTGATGGTGAAAAAATGGTTGATCGAGTCGAAGGTGTGCACCGCCCCGGCCCGTCGAACCGCCACCACGGCAGCCCCGACCTTGCGCCGCAGCATGGTGTCGTTGGCGATGGAGACCATGCCCGCACGGTCGATCAGCGCCTTGGTCTCCGGGCTCATACATGCAAAATAGACCGGTGACCCTAAAATGATGCCGTCGGCCGCCAGCATCCGGTCGATGCAGTCGTTGAGCATGTCCTTTTTCACCGCACAGTGCTGGTCTTTGTTCTCGAAGCACTTGTAGCAGGCGATACAGCCGCGGATGGGTTTGCCGCCCACCTGAACGGTTTCGGTCTCGATACCCTGGTTCTCAAGGGCATCCAGCACGTGCCGGATCAAAATGGAGGTGTTGCCGTCTTTTCTGGGACTGCCGTTGAATGCGACCACTTTCATTGGGTGTCTCCTCTTATTGGATTGGAATCGCCCCCCAATCTATCAAATGCCATCACGATGGACAATGGAATATGCGCCACAATCCGGTATGTTGGCGAGAGCTGGTCTCCGGACAATTCCTATGGGTTAATGAATCTCAATGCTGCAAAAAAATTCGGTTAAGATTGGTGCGGTTGGTTAAAGACCTTCTCATACACCGGCCTGCCGTAGTATAAAATCAACAAATCGTGGCACCGGATCGAATCCCACTACCTGGGGGGCGTTGGCAACAAAATTTGACAGTGGATTGATGTCATAGAAGTAAAGCTGATCGTCGGCGGCATTGACCAGGTATTCGACACCGCCGATGTCGGCGCCGGCGGCAGCGACTATCTGCCTCACCTTTTCGATCACCTCAGGCTCAGGAACGAATGACGTAATTTCCGATCCAGCTGAATCGGCATCCCCGCCGGACGATTCACCCACTGGGCAATGATCAAACTGCTCGATATTGCAGCCGTCGGCCGGGCAATAATTGAAACTCTCCTGGAAAATAGGCAGTCGGATGCCATACAGGAAAGCATCGTTCATTATCTCCACCCGGTAGATGCAGTCCTCTTTTGGCTTGAGGTATTCCTGAACCAGGACCACTCGATCGATGCCAAGATCAATCTCGCCTTTATCGACGGAACCGACCAGTTCCTCGCGGGTTTGGAAAAGGGTGATGCCGGCACCACTGCCACCCACATTGGGTTTGATGAGAACCGGAAATTGGAGTTCCTTGGCAGCCTCGAGCGCCTGCCCGGCATGGTGGATCACACGGCTTTTGGGCGAGTTGAGCCCCAGTACTTTGAAGATCTGCATTTGCATGGCTTTGGAGGTACCCACCTCGTAAGACCGCCAGCCGTTGATCACCCGTGCCCCGATGCTTTCCAGGTAGGCCAGATATTGTTTAACGTAAAGGACCACCTGGGGCTCGCTGGTTGTGGAAGGATAGGCACTGACCCGGTTGACGACCAATGAATAGAGAGACGTGTCCACACACGGGTCGAAGTGGTGGCCGTTGATATGGATTTTCTCATAATCGATGTTTCGGCTGTCCAATTCGGCAAACAGGGGTTTGAACCAAACTGGGTGTTCGTAAAAGATCGCGATGGGTTTTGCGGACATGGGGTTTATCCTTCGCTGATTCGTCAATGCACTCAAACAGGCAATATCGGCAGGCGCAACAGCTGGCGGGCCTCATCCGGGGTGGCAACCTCGCGGCCGAGAATGTCTGCCAGCCTCACCACACGTTCGACCAGCTGTGCATTGGTGGCCAATTCACCACGACGCAGATAGATGTTATCTTCCAGCCCCACACGCACATGACCGCCCATCAGGATGGCATGAGTGGTCATGACAAGCTGGGCTTTGCCGATACCGGCAACGGTCCAGGTGGCACCGGACGGAATCGTGTTGCGCATGTGCACCAGGTTCTCCACGGTGGCCGGAATTGCCCCTTTCAGACCCATGACAAAATCGAAATGCAGCGGCGCAGACACCAGCCCCTTTTCCACCAGCGCGGTGGCATTGCTGATCATGCTGAGATCGAAGATTTCCATCTCCGGCTTGATGCCGTATTTTTGCATGTCGGCGGCCAGGGCCTCGATCAAATCGGGGCTGTTTTCATACACCGAGTTGGGAAAATTGACCGAACCGGTGGTCAAGCTGGCCATTTCGGGCTTGAGCTGCAGGCGCTCGCAGCGCTGTTCATAGGCCATTCCGGCCCGTCCACCGGTTGAAATCTGGGTAATCAGGTTGGTTTCCGATTTGATACCGCTGCAGATCTTTTCAAAAAGCCCCAAATCGGTGGCCGGAGATTCATCCCGCGGATCCCTGGCGTGAATGTGAATCACCGATGCACCGGCGGACTCGCAAGCGATGCCGTCCCGGACGATCTCCTCCGGGGTGATAGGGACATGGGGCGTAACCCGTTTGGTGGGCAGTGAGCCGGTAACGGCCACCGTGATGACTAGTTTATCCATGCGACCTCTTCTTGGCTTTTCCACATATTCCTTAATTATCGAGGATCTATAACATCCGCTATTTTTTCTCAGGTAGACAGCACATGTTCGATGGCAGCCTTTAATTTCTCGGCCACCACCTCGAAGTCGCTAGTATCTGTAACAAACGGGGGTGCGACGATGATCGCATCTCCGTCGATTCCGGCAAGTCCGGTCGACTTGTAGGTGATGATGCCGCTTTCAAAAAGCGCCTGCCAGATCTTCTCGGTGACCTTTTGTTTTCGCGGAAACGGCGTGTTGGAGGCCTTGTCCCTGACCAGCTCGAGGCCCCAAAGGAAACCGATCCCCCGCACGTCGGCCACCCAGGGGAGATCTTTGAGGTGGCTTTTGAGTGTATTGCCCAATACGCCTCCGACTTCTGACACCCGCTGCACCAACTGCTCACGCTCAAGTATGTGCACAAGTGCAAGGCCGGCGGCAGTAGCGACAGGATGGTGGGAAAAGGTACCACCGTGGGTGAATCCCCCGCCATTGGCGCACACTGCGTCGAAATGAATTCCCTTCACACCCACCGCAGAAAGCGGCACGGTGCCGCCGGCAAGGCCTTTTCCCAAGGTGACCAGATCGGGCACCACGTCATCGTGCTGGCAGGCAAACCAGCGACCGGTGCGCCCCATGCCGCAGAGCACCTCGTCCAGGATCAGGAGGACATCGTAAGTATCGCAGATCTTGCGGACGACTTCAAAATACCCCGGAGGCGGCGGGCAGGCAGCCAGGGTCCCGCCGCTGACGGTTTCGGCCAGAAAAGCGGATACCGTTTCGGGGCCCATGTTCAAAATGGTCTCTTCCAGGGCCAGGGCACAGCGCAGGCGGCAGTCGGGAAAGGTAAGCCCGTATGAGCAACGCAGACAATAGGGTGGCGGGATGTGAACGGCATGCGCCAGCATCGGGGCATACGGGGTCTGAAAGGCCGCCCTGCCCATGGCGGACAGGGCGCCTAAGGTCAGGCCATGGTATGATTTCCAACGCGAGATCAAGCGGAACTTCTCGGGACGACTGTTGGCCAGGTGAATCTGACGGGCCAGCTTAATGGCGGCCTCCACGGCCTCGGCGCCGCCAGACAAAAAGTAGAACCGGTCGATGCCCTCAGGTGCATGCGCAACCAGGGCGTCAGCCAACCCTTCGGCGGCCGGCGTGGTAAACATGGTAGGATGAATGTAGTCGTATGCCAGGATTTGATCGTAGACGGCCTGGGCAATTTCCTTTCTGCCGTGGCCGGCATTGACCACGATGGCCCCACCGCTGGCATCTAAATATCGGTTGCCATCCTGGTCCTCGATCCATACCCCGTCAGCTTTCACCGCCACCGGCAACTGCGGGTCCAGGCGTCTGGGGAATAGATGCCCCTCACGCCGGTTGCTTGCATTGCTCATTATTGCCGATCCTTTCGCCAATCCTTGTTGCCGTAACGCCACAATATCCAGTCCAACAGACGCACCCGTTCCACATCGATATGAATCAGACTGCCCGAGGCCAGGGTTTGCACCCCAATGGCGGTTCCGTCTACAGCCAGCCGGGTGGCGTTGACGTCTGAAATGAAAAAATCAAACCCCGGGACCGTTTTCAGTCCCTCGTCCACCACAATCCACTGCCCTTCCCGCCGGGTTCTTGCCGTGTAGGTATTTGGAAGGCCGGTCCCCACGGAAGTCATACGCGTTTCCTTGGCCTGGATGACCGACCCCGGACCCACGCTAAAAATGCCTTCCACCATCGTCTTTTCCACCGAGTGGCGGTAGCTCAATTGAATTTCACTGCCCGGCACCACATGAACCGCCCCGAAAAGCGGACTCCCTTCCCGGGGCAGTCTCACGGTAAATGCGTCCACCCGGAAAAAAATCATCAGGCTCAACAACAGGCATAAACCAGCTGCAAGCACCGCCAGGCGTTTCCTGGTAAGGGCCAAAGCGATCCCTATGCCGCCGCAGGTGCCAGAACACGGTTGGCGCGTGCACGCTGCGAAAGATAGATCGCCGTCACCGCAGCGATGGCCAGGCCGTTGACCAGATGTTTGTTGATCATCATCTCGCCGATGGACAGGTGGTTCGGATTGACCAGCAGGAATGCCAGCCCGAGGAAAAGGAACCGTTCGAAAAGGGGCGTCCTGACCTTCCAGTGCCCCTGAATAAAAACCGACCAGCAGAACATGCCCAGGATGCACAGCGGGATGAGGTACAGGACTTCCATAACGGTGGTATCGATCATGAGCAGTTTCGTATTGTAGATGAACATGAACGGCAGCGTGAAGGCGGCCAGGTCCAGCCGAAAACTCTTCCAGCCCGTCTTGATGGGATCGGCACCGGCGATCCCGGCGGCGGCATAGGCGCACAGACCCACCGGTGGTGTGTCGTCGGCGACGATGCCGTAGTAGAAGACAAACAGGTGAACCGCGACGACCGGCAACCCCAGGGACAGATCCGCACTGATTGTCATGATCGCCGGTGCGGTCATGGCGGCCATGATAATGTAGGTGGCCGTGGTGGGCAGCCCCATGCCGAGAATGATGGAAGCAAATACCGAAAAAATCAAGGTCAGAAAGAGGTACCCGCCGGCCGCCTCGGTAATCAAGGTGGCCATTTTCAGGCCCAGTCCGGTCAGGGTAACGACACCGATAATGATTCCGCAGCAGGCACAGGCAGCGGCGATACCGGCCATGTTGCGAGCACCGGTCTCAAGGGATCCCAGAATCTCCTGCCGGCTTTTTTTAAAGGCGAACCCCCGGCTGTCTTGGAGGTAAGCGGCATAAGCCGGGTCCTGGCTTTCAACCCCCAGCCGGACGTAACCGGGAAAAAGGCGCCAGCCGCGGTAGATATTGTTGCCGATGGCCACCACACAACCGGCAAGGATGCCCCAGGAAGCCGCCGTGGTGGGCGTCCACATGGTCACCAGCAGCAGCCAGACCAATAGCAACAGCGGGATGAGAAAGTGCAGGCCTGATATGAAGGTCTTGATCATGGGCGGGCACTCCTCTTTGGTCAGCCCCCGGATGTTCTCCTTGACCGCCTCTATGTGAACGATTGAGAAAATGGCCGTATAAGACAGGATCGCAGGGATAAACGCCGCCTTGACAATCTCGATATAGGGCACGCCGATGATCTCGGCCATGATGAAAGCGGCAGCCCCCATAATGGGAGGCATGAGCTGACCGTTGGTGGATGCGGCGACTTCCACGGCACCGGCCACATGGGGCTTAAAACCCACTTTTTTCATCAGGGGAATGGTCATGGCACCGGTGGTGACCGTGTTGGCGATGGAGGAACCCGATATGGATCCCATGGCGCACGAGGCCACAACGGCCGCCTTGGCCGGTCCGCCGCGAAACCGACCCATCAAGGCAAAGGAGAGGTTGATCAGGTACTCGCCGGCACCGATCTTGTCCAGGAAGGCACCGAAGAGCACGAACAGGAATACAAACGTTGCCGATACCCGCAGCGGCACCCCCCACAAACCTTCTCCGGTCATGAAGATATGGTCGATAATCCGTTTGACACGAAATCCCCGGTGGCCCATATCGCCGGGAAGATAGGGTCCCAGAAAAGCATACAGCAAAAAGATGATCGTGATGATGGGCAGCATGGGAGATACGCTTCGGCGGGTGGCCTCCAGCACCAGCACAATCAATACGCCGCCGATGATCAGGTCGTACAGGGCTGCATCACCCACAGAAGTGACCACATGGTCATAGTTGACAAACAAGTAGAGGGCGCAGGCACCGCCCAATACAGCCAGGACGATATCAGATGCCGAGATGCGGTGACGGGGGGATTTTTTCGATCGGGGATTACAAAGGTAGCACAGTACCATTGCAAAGGTCAGGTGAATGGAAAGCTGCCTGGAACCGGGTAGTTCTCCGAAGAATCCGGTATAGATCTGAAACAGGGACATACAGACGGCAATGGTAAAAACGATATAACCCGCGATGCCCGTCAAGACGCGCGCGCCGCTCTCCGAGGCCAGTGCCATCTCCTTGCTGGCTTCGATGTCCTGAGTCTCCTGTTTCACCAAAACGAATCCTCCTAAATTACAATCCAAGTTCTCACAATGCAATATTCGCCAGACCTGATTCAGAGAAAACCACCGCGGGATGGGCAGGACCACCCGCGGCGGTGGGTGCTACGAGTTTAAGGGCAAAAAAATCGTTTCTGGATGGGCACTACTTAACCCCTTTCTCCTTGAAATACTTCTCAGCACCCGGATGCAGGGGAATGCCCATGCCGACTAAACCTTTTTCCATTTCGATGTCCTTGAATTTGGCATGCGCTTTTTTCAATTGCTCCAGATCCGAGTACACTGCACTGAGAATCTTGTAAACGATATCCGCTTCCAGGTCTGCCCGCGCCGACAGCATGGCCATCACCGATACGGTCGGAATGTCCGTGTCGTTGCCTTTGTAGGTGCCTGCAGGCACCACTTGTTTGGCGTAAAAAGGATAGCTCTCGATCAGCTTGTCCACATTGGCGCCGCTGATCGGCACGATATTCATATCCACGATCAGGGACGTATCCATGATCACGGCGGCTCCGAGGGCGACCGTGAAGAAGGCGGCGTCCAGGCGCCCGTCCTTGATGTAGTCAGCCGACTGGGAGGCGGTCAGCTGCTCGGCCCTGGCCAGGTCGTCCACGCCCAGGCCCCAGGCTTCGAGGATCTGTTTGGCATTTTCGGTCGTGCCGGAACCCACCGGGCCGATAGCCACTTTCTTGCCCTTCAAGTCTGCGACGGATTTGATATTGGAATCCTTGCGGGCGATCAGCTGGACATGTTCCGGAAAGAGCGTACAAACACCGAGAAGGTTCTTGATGGGCTCGTCGAACATCCCTGCTTTACCATGATAGGCATAGGATGCGATGTCGTTTTGCAGGATGGCGAAGTCGGTGTCGCCGGCGCCGATGAGTTTGGCGTTGGCCACGGATGCACCCGACGATTCAGCGGTCACCTTGATGCCGTCCTCCTTGAGGTGTTTCCAGGCAATTCGCGAGATAGCGCCGGCCATGGGAAAGTAGGCACCGGTCACCCATCCGGCGGCAATGGACACATAGCGTCTTTTAGCGGCGTTGAGCGTACCCGCCGGGATGGCCAGGGCAACAGCCAGGACAATAACGACACTCCAAATCATCAACCTTTTTCTTTTCATCTTAACCCTCCTCCGTGTTGTGAGATGTTATTAATAAAGGATAATACCTGGGCTTTCCATCACCTCCTTTGTTCAGGTTGCGTTATCGTTTGCAGATCCACTTCCTGTGCCTTGATTGGCCTGTGAGTTCTCCTTCCTGAAAAAACCCATGGCGGATGAAATCCGGTGGGCACATTGCATAACTGCCGGCACCATGACCCGGCATAGATAATCCTTGTCATGCCGGGCTGCATTGACCGCCATGTTCAGGGCAGCAATCGCCTCTCCCTCGCGGTTCAACACCGGTGCTGCGGCTGAATACAATTCCGGGGCCAGTTCACCGTCGTTAACCGCAAAGCCGCGGCGGCGGACATGGGTCAATATCTCCTCGAGTTTATCGACATCGGTCACCGTTCGTCCAGTGTGTTTTTCACGGGGATTCAGCTGCAGACGCTTGCGAGCCTCTTTCACGGGCAGCCACGCCAGGAGTACACGGCCCATGGATGTGCAGTAAGCCGGCAGCTTCGACCCGATCTCCAGATTGATGGTCAGAATAGACTGGGTTTTCACGCGGTCGATATAGAGGATCTGATCTTTTTCCAGAACCGCCAGGTTGAACGTCTCACCATATTTCTGGCTGGCCCGCAACAGGTGGGGATGGGCCGTATTCCACAATTCAGATGATTTAAACACACCGTACCCGAGTTTGAGTACTTTGGGCGTAATCCGGTAGGCCTTGCGGTCCGCTTCTTTTTCAATCAGGTCGATGGCTTGAAGAGTGTAAAGAAACCGGTAGGCTGTCGGCAGCGTCATCTCCATGGCTTTGGCAATCTCGCTCAAGGTGAGCGGCCCCCCTGCCTCGGCCATTTTTTCGAGTAGCAGTAATCCGCGTGCCAATGAATTGATGAAATAGCGTTGTTTGATGGAATTTTGCATAGCGAAATTCTATTTCGCAATATGAAAGCATATCAATCGCCTTATTGCAAGAGGCCGTTCATGTTCAGCCGTCGATGGTCTTGAATTTCTCTTCGGGGGCACCACAGACCGGGCACTTCTTGGGGATTTTCTTGTCGGTCACGAAGCCGCACACCTGGCACACATAATATTCCTTTACCGTATCCTTGATCACATTCATGATCGCCCGTTCATATAGCTTGGCGTGGAAGCCCTCCGCATCCCGGGCGTGACTGAAGGCCAATGCCGCCATCGTTTCACCCTCTTCCTCGGCCGTTTTCAAAAAATCCGGATAGGCATTCTCACTGACCGATTTTTCTCTTTGGAAAGATTTTTCCAGGTTCGTATCCGTATCTTTGACAACCAGATCTTTAAGCAGGTTCATCTGCCGGGTGGCGTGCACGCGCTCCGCTTCGGCGATGGCCCTAAACAGCAGGGCGACCTGCGGCACATCTTCCTCGTCTGCTTTTTCCGCATAAGCCAGCAGCCGAAAGTAGGCCTTGGCCTCACCGATGAACGCTTTGTAGATGTTGTCCTTGGTCTTGGGTTGCATCAATACCTCCATGGTTAAAAAAAGGGTTCGAGGGTCCAAGGGGTCGGGGGGTCAGGGATATGTTCGTCATCAACCTTGCGAATACCTGCGATCCTCATTCGTTGATTGTTGCCGGGCGCTAAACGTTTTAGCACTTCCCGAGAAGTCCGCTTGAACCCTTGACCCCTCGACCCCTTGAACCCTTTTTTGTATCCTGTCGGATGGAATTCGAAAACATTACCATAAAAAACCGATACCGGTTGTCATCCTTCTGGCGGTTTCCGCAGTATTTCTCCGGGCCATTTTTCTTTCACCTTCTCCTCCCCCTGGAAGTAGCGCACCCGCGAACTGCTCTCGAACACCTCCAGCAGGGGCAGGATGGAAATCTTGCCGGAGTCGGGATACTCGCAGACGTCGATGCCCACCGTGGTTCGGATGTCCAGATAAACGCAAGGGAGGTCGCTGTGATTGTATAATTGATGGGCACCGGTGTCTCCCTGCTCGAAAAACACCAGATCCCCGGCGGCGACCGTTTGAAACCCTTTGGGTGTACGCAGGGTGGCTTCGCCGGAGAGGATCAGGAACAACTCCTCGGCCGCCCGGTGGAAATGATAGGGAAACGAGAAACGGTCCGGATCCAGCGAGCGGATGTCGAAATCCAGCTGCCGCGCCTCCGCCAGCTTGGCCAGCCGGGGGCTGGTCTGCCAGGCAAATTCAGGCAGACTGGATTTTTTGGCTTCGAATTTGAGTTCCTTGGTATGAAATACCGTGGGCATGTCAACCCCCTCTCACTTTATCTCCCGGGCTTTTAGTTCCCGGCGCATGATCTTTCCGGTGGCGGTCATGGGCAGACTGTCGGTGAATTCGATCTCCCGGGGATACTCGTGGGCAGCCAGCCGATCCTTGACGAACTGCTGAATTTCCCGGGCCGTTTCTGCCGATGCGTTGCCGGGTTCCCGGAGCACGATGAATGCCTTGATGATCTCGGTACGTACCGGATCCGGTCGACCGATGACAGCCACCATGCCCACGGCCGGATGCTTCATGATACACTCTTCGATTTCCGCCGGTCCGATACGGTAGCCAGAACTGGTGATCAGGTCGTCTTTGCGGCCCACGAACCACAGGTACCCCTCATCGTCCATGCGCGCCAGGTCGCCGGTAAGGCTCCAGTCGTTGACGATTTTTTTCCGGGTGGCCTCCGGATTCTTCCAGTACTCGAGAAACATCACCGGGTCGGGGCTGCGCACGGCAATTTCACCTACAGTGGCCGCCGGCAGTGGATGACCGTCCTCATCCACAACCGCCACCGTGTGTCCGGGTATAGCCCGGCCCATGGATCCGGGTCGAATGGGCATCACCTCGGAACAATTGCCCACCACCAGGTTGCATTCAGTCTGACCGTAAAACTCGTTGATGGTCACGCCCATGACCCGTCGGCCCCACGCCAGCAGTCCTTCCCCCAGTGTCTCTCCCCCGCTGCCGATGGTTCTCATTTTAAAATCGTGGCGCAGTGACGGATCCGGCACCTGGCGCATGAGCTTCAAGGCGGTGGGCGGCATGAAGGCGTTGCGGATGCGATGTTTGGCCAGCAAGTGGAAGGCCTCTTCAGGGTCGAATTTTCTCGCTCGATGGGCAACGACGGCAATACCGTGGTGCCAGCTTGGTAAAAGCACATCGATGAGCCCCCCGATCCAGGCCCAGTCGGCCGGCGTCCAGAACCGGTCGCCCTCGCATGGAAAGAAGTTGTGCGGAAATTCAACCCCGGGCAGGTGGCCGAGAAGCACCCGGTGGGCGTGCAGCGCCCCCTTGGGTGGACCCGTGGTCCCCGAGGTGTAAATGATCAGGGCCGGGTCGTCAGCCCGGGTCCGAACCGGTGTGAAGGCATCGCTCCCCCGGGACAGCAGATCCTGAAAGACCGCAACGCCTTCGGGCGCATCCCCATCGGTGACGATGATTACCCCTAAATGCGGCAGGGTGTCGCGGATGGCGAGTATTTTTGGCAGGTTGGCCGCATCGGTAATCACTCCCCTGGCCTGGCTGTTTTCCAGGCGATAGGCCAGGGCATCGGTTCCGAACAGGGTGAACAGCGGGATGGCAATGGCCCCGAGCTTGTAGAGGCCGATATGGCTGATGGCGGTCTCCGGCCGCTGGGGCAAAAGGATGCCCACCCGGTCGCCGATCCCGATGCCCATGGCCTTCAGGCCGTTGGCCAGCCGGTTGGACCGGCGCTTTAAATCGAGGAAGGTATATCGCCGGGTCCGCCCCGCATCGTCTTCGTAGATTAATGCCAGGCGGTCGGGTTGGTGGGCCCACTTGTCGCAGATGTCCACACCGATATTGTAATGGACCGGGATCTCCCATTGGAAGGTGTCGCACAGTGCCTGGTAGTCCTTGGCCGGTGTGAGCATCGCTTTGCCTCCTTGGTCAACCGCTATGGGCTGCCCTTAAAAAAAGAATAGGGGTTGAGGCCTCAAGATGCCTCTTGCCGGAACCGCCAGTCCACCAGCCGGCTTGACAACCGGGGAAATCCGCTGACCAGGGCCACGAACAAGGTCGCGGCATAGGGCAGGGACTGGACCACCAGCACGATCACCCACAGGTTCATGTCCAGCGTATCCATTTTCTGCATCAATCCGATGGCGGCAGCAGCGCTGAGCATGGCGGCAAGAAGGAGTATCTCCTCCAGCGAAGAAGCCAGGGCTTGAAACAGTGCAGAGGCCCCGGCCATCTTGGGGGTGCGGAAAAATGGCTTGTCGCGGGTGATGAGTCCCGAGATCACGGCCTTGGCGATGGTATGCGAAAGGGCCAGACCGGCCGCAGAGGCAGCCAGGGTCTGTGACAGGGTGGCATCCACGCGCGTTCGATAAAGGTAGAACAATTTGCTGATCTTGAAAGCAAACAAGGACAGCGGCAGGATCGAGAAGACCACCAGGGGCGGATCCACGTGCAGGGGGTCGAGGATCATGGCCAGCGACCACAGCAAGGCGGCCAGGTTGAAAAACAGATTGGCCCCATCGGCCAGCCAAGGAAGCCAGCCGGCGAAAAAATGATAGCGCTGTCCATTGCGCAGGCGGCTCTCTTGTCTGGCCGTCAGAAACGGAAGGTGCCGTCGCAGAATCTGAATGGCACCGTAAGCCCAGCGAAATCGCTGCTTCTTGTAATCAAGGAAGGTGTCGGGCATCAGTCCACGGCCGTAGGATTGGGAGATGTAGGCCGCCTCGTAGCCCTTCTCGAAGACACGCAGCCCCAGTTCGGCATCCTCGGTGATGGACCATTCGCTCCACCCGCCGATGCTCTCCAGAACCGACCGACGGATCAGCGTCATGGTCCCGTGCTGGATAATGGCGTTGCGTTCGTTACGGGTAACCATGCCGATAAAGAAGAACCCCCGGTATTCAGCATAACACATGGCTTTGAAGGCATTTTCATCACCGTCCCGGTAATCCTGGGGAGCCTGGACGATACTCACCTGCAAATCCTCAAACTGGGGGACCAGCTCCCGCAGCCAGCGGGGAGCCACACGGTAGTCGCTGTCGATCACGGCAATGACCTGCGCGGTCGGATCCGTCTGGGCGATGGCAAAGTTCAATGCCCCGGCCTTGAAACCGGCCAGCGGCGCCACGTGAAAGAAGCGGAATCGCGACCCCAGACGTTTGCAATGGGCCTCAACCGGCTCCCAGACATTTGGGTCCCGCGTGTTGTTGTCCACCACGAGAACCTCGAACCGGGGGTAGTCCAGGGCTGCCAGCGCATCCAGGGTATCCATGACCATGGCCGGCGGCTCGTTGTAGGCCGGCATGTGAATGGAAACCATCGGCAGTTGGTCATCGTCGACGACAACGGGGTTGAAGGGCCGTCGCAGGCGGATGATCCAGCGCGCCTCGGCCCATTCGTGGGCTTCGGTAAGCAGCACCACGATGACCCCGATCATCCCGCTGATCATCACCAGTCCGACAATAACGGTGGCCACGGTCAGATACTGATGGATATAGTCATACACGATCCATACCGCCCCCGAAGCGGCGGAAAATACCAGCACGGCCAGAAATCCCCGCCCCCGGTTGCCCAGGGTATGACTATCGATGAGCAGGATGGCGAAGGTAACGATGGCAATGAGCACAGAGGCCCCGGCCAGCAGGTACCAGTTGGCAATGGGAACGATGGGTTGGGTGAAGGGGAATTTTTCCTGGCGAGCATCATTGTAAACACCCCAGTAGGCACCCACCGAACCTTCGGAGGCCCGTTTCCACGGCTGGTCGAAGGCCTCCATGACATAGTAAATGTAATTTTCCTGCTCGGCCCGCTCCAGGAATCGCCTGAGAAAGATCGCCTGGTTGGCCGGGGAGGCGGCGGCGGCCTGTCGCGTGCGGCCGTTGCTGGGCCAGCCGACTTCGGCGATGACGATCGGTTTGTCGGGGAAAAGGGTTTTGAGCAGGTTGATCTTGTCCACCACGTAGTCAACGGCAACGTCGATGTGAACCCCTTCCCAATAGGGCAGCATGTGAACCGCCAGGTAATCGACGTGTTCGGCCAGCTCATGGTGCTTGACCCAGACATGCCAGGGTTCAGCCGTGCTGACGGGTATCTCCAGTTCCTGCCTTGCCCGGTCCAGGTAGTCGACAAGCTGCTTCATGGGAATGTCACCGCGCAGCAGCACCTCGTTGCCCACCATAGCCCGCACAATGTTGGTGTTTTTGACGGTGGTTTCCAAAAAGCGCTGCATGTCAGCCTGGTTCCGTTCCACGTCAGCATCGATCCAGACCCCGAAGGCCACGTTGATGTCGTGCTTCCGGGCCAACTCGGGAATTTTAACCAGCACGTCCTCTACCGAGTAGGTTCGAATGGCATGGGTTTTCCCCCGCAACAGCGCCAGATCAACCTCGATCTGACTTTCAGAAGGGTAGATTCGCGCCAGGGGGTCCTGGCCGGATTGAAAAGGTGAAAAGGAGAACCCTTGTATGCGATCCGGCCAGGGCGGTTCTTCGTCCGGACGATTGGCCAGCGCCCACAGACTGACGGCCAGGATCGCAATCGCCACAGCAATAACCACACTAGAGATTTTCATATTGAATCCACTCGACCAATCCCGGGTCTATGCCACGCTCCCCGATCTTTTTGGGATGCACGCGGATCTCGGGAACCGTAAATAAACATCGGCATACAGATTTCTTCTCCTGAAGATCCCCTGCCCGGAGGATCAGGAGTTTGGTGGGCATCAAAAAAAATGATTTTAAACTTTTTCAAGCCCACTAAACAACAAAAAAAAGATAGAATATCACCCAAGCTGAGCGATTGTTGAGCTTGCCGCAGATACAAGGAAGATGTCTTTCCGCTATAGTCGCCTATGCGGGAAGACATCTGACGCCGTAGATGCGGTAAGATCGGCAATCCCAACGGGTTTTCCATTTTGAAGTCGCCAAGTGACATAACCCATAATTTCTGTAATATTTTTTTATAAAACAAAAATGGGAAACGCTCAGCTTGGGTATCAATAAAGACACGTGAGACACGAAGGATTTGACGATTCGCCAGGGGCCCCCTCATGTCGAGACCGTTGCCTAATCTGCTGATTCCCGCTTGTTCCGGCAATTGATTGGACGGATTGTTTTTTTATGATCCTCTAAAAAACAACCTAAACTGACAATACATAACTGAAAATACTTGTAAAAAATATAATTTTATGCCATGGTGTCTTCACTCTTTGAACCATTTTGAGGATTGTATGGGATTCCAAACAATCGACCGCCCAACCCACTTCGCCTGCTCCATTCTTAATATATACATAAACAAAAACAAATATTTGACTCACCTTGCCGGCATTAAGCACGCCATCGATGGGTCACGCGCAAAGGTTCTTTTGACGGTCCGCGATCCGATCGGCACCAGCAAAGCGGTCGCCGGGGCCAGTCAGCAAATGCCGATTTTCAACCGCCGGCTCGAAATGAAAGGGGGATGCTAATTTTCAAACCTCTCAAGTCCGGGGCAAACTGGGCGATATAGAGGTCATAGTTGCGGGTTGTTTGGAAACCACGGCTTGGCCATCTGACATTCGAGGATCTATCGATGAAAATCTCAAATCGCCTTGGCTTACATCGACGACACCTGCTGATTTTTATCGGCATGGCAACCCTTTTCTTGTTCGGCGTCTGCTCGCCTTGCATCGGATCGGACTCGTCATCCATTGATGAACCGCCTCGGGAGATCCCCGTTAACATTTCCCTTGACGCCGCTTCAGGACATGCGGCCGCCATTCCTGTTGAACTCACCCGTCAGAACGACGGCTTTCAGCTTTACCGCGGCGGTCAGCCCTATTTTATCAAAGGCGTGGGCGGGCGACGATATATGGAAAGTGCCGCCGAAGCAGGTGCCAATTCGGTCCGTACATGGGGACCCGGCGATGCGGGTCCGCTTCTGGATCGCGCCCAGGCCTGCGGGATGACGGTGATGCTCGGGATCTGGCTCTCCCACGAAACCTCGGACTACCTGGACAACGCCTACAGAAGCCGCATAGCCCGGGATATCCAACATCTGCTGGACGAGCATAAAAACCACCCGGCCCTGTTGATGTGGTCTCTGGGCAATGAAATCAATCTGCTGGACACGGACATCCCTGAGGCCTGGCAGTTTGTCAACCGGATGTCTCGAATGATCAAAGATCAGGATCCCCATCACCCGGTAATCACCGTGATTGCTTACGATGATATCACCCTGAACAACATCGCCCGCCATGCCCCGGACCTGGACGCAGTGGGAATTAACGCCTACGGTGCCCTGTCGGGTGTGCGCGCCATGATCGACAGCAGTGCCTATGACGGTCCCTACATCATCACCGAATGGGGCGTCGATGGCCATTGGGAGGCCGAAAAAACCACCTGGGGACGGCCCATCGAGCCCACGAGCGATGAAAAGGCGGACTCCCACCTGCAACGTTACGCGCAGAACATCCTGGCCAACGGCGACAAATGCTTAGGGTCCTATGTATTCCTCTGGGGGCAGAAGCAGGAGCGAACGCCCACGTGGTACAGCATGTTCATCGAAGGACTCCCCGGCCTGGACGTTCCCGGTGCATCCTGTCCCACCGTGGACGTGATGCGTTTCAACTGGTCCGGCGACTGGCCATCCAACCGTGCGCCGAAAGTGGGCCGGGTGACCATCAACGAGATTGAGGCAGCAGGCGGCGTGAGGCTCGCCCCGGGCGAGCCTATCCTGGCGCGGGTGGCGGCGGCAGACCCTGAAAATGACGGATTGAGCTATGTCTGGGAGTTGATGGAGGAGCCATTGACATTAAGCATCGGCGGAGCGCAGGAGAATAGACCCGGTGCGCTGGGCGACGTCGTGCAGGGGATCCTGCCTGAGCTGAGTCTCCTGGCCCCGGACAGGACCGGCGAATACCGCCTGTTCGTCTATGTCCTGGACCCTAACGGCCATGTCGGCACCGCCAATATCCCCTTTCAGGTGGATCGGTCCCCGGTCCAGGAAGTCGAAAATGGACAGGCCTACCCTTCGGACGGCTGAAAAAACCGGGTGTGCTATACGAGTTCTGCGAACTGCTCCGCAACGGGAAACAACCCGACAAGGCCGCCCGTGTGAATGAAGACGATACGGTCACCGAATATCTTGGGGTTATTCGCCAGCTCCGCCATCATGCCGAAATAGGCCTTGCCCGTGTAAACCGGGTCCAGCACCACGCCTTCGAGGCGCACCAGATCGCGGATGGCGGTCAGCTCCTCTGGCTGCGACAGTGCGTAACCCCGCCCCACATAGCCGTCTAAGATCTCGTAAGGCGGGATGCCGCTCCCTTTTATAGCCAGCCAGGTCTGATTGAACTGACGACAGATGGCGTCGATGATGGCCACGAAATAATCCCGGTCATCGCATACGTTCACCCCCACCACCCGGATGGCGGCACCCGTCAGTCGGGCACCCAAGGCCAGGCCGGCGGTGGTGCCACCGGAGCCGGCGGCGCAGACCACGGTAGTGGGCTTCACCTGGCCGCCATCCAGACGCATGAGGTCCGCCACCAGCTCTTCCATTTCTGCCACGTAGCCCCAGGCACCCAACGCCGTCGACCCCCCTTCGGGGATGATGAAGGGCTTGCGCCCCTGGCTGCGCAATCGCCGGGCTTCCCGTTCGAATATCTCTTCACGCGCCCGGTATTGTTCCGGCGAAATCCAGACAATTTCAGATCCCGCCAGACGGTCCAGCAGGATGTTGCCGGAAAGCGCTGGCGGGTTGGCCGGATCGCCGGTGCGTAAAATCAGCCGGGAGGAGAGACCGACCCGCACCGCCGCCAGGGCCGCGGCCCGGCAGTGGTTGGACTGGGCCCCGCCGCAGGTGATCACCGTATCGGCGCCTTTGGCAAGGGCATCGGCCAGCAGAAATTCCAGCTTGCGGATCTTGTTGCCGGACAGCTCGCTGCCGGTGAAGTCGTCCCGCTTGAAAAAGATCTCCACCCCTGCTTTTCGGCTGAGCCGTTCCATCTTCTGCAGGGGAGTGGGGGTGTTGGCCAGTTGAATGCGTGGTGGAAAAAAATCCGCTGGTATCATGCCTTCGTTCCTGAATCTGGGGTAACTGGAATGAATCGAATATGCGAAGTAAACCGTTTCTCTTTCTACATCAAAGGGGCGGGTAAAAACAAGGGCTCGCTGAATAGGCTTTTCCTGATATCCTGGAACACAACTGCTATCAAAATATTCAGTAGCCAGGCTTTTATCAGGTAACCTGTAAGTGGAGTTTAGAAAAGGTTTATGGAGAGCAATTTTGTTTCGGTGGGAGGAATTTTCGTGGGATAGCCAGGACGTACTTGTTTGGTGTTTCAACCTCCAGCACTTGATCTGCAAACGATCTATTTCAGGGATTGACAAGAATTGCCGGCCCAAGCTAATTTCAATTTTGTCTAAGACCCCGTCTTTTAGGGCGAACCAGATATCATTGTGGGGATGTCAGACCGATATTCAATGCCGCCAAGGAGAATTCACAGTGCGATTTAATAGGGTGATGTCTGACCATAGTGCTCGTCTGGGATCAAATTTGAAGTGCCTCGGGGTTCTGCTGTCGCTTTTTGCGGTTATCACCGCCGGTTGCGCCCTGGCAAAGCTGAAAGAGGACGTGGCTGAAAGCCTGGCATCCACAGGTCTAGTGGGACAGATTGCGACAGCGCCCCCGGAAAGAGGCGTGATTGTCGTTGCGGCCTATTCGCTGAAAGGCGGCCAAAGAAAAATTGCCCATTACACGGTTTTACACGAAGCCGGCGATTTTGAACTCATGGTTCCCGAGGGAAACTATTTTGTCTGCGCGTATCACGACCAAAACAGTAACCTGGTCTATGATGCCGGTGAGCCGGCCGGCCAGTACGGAAAGCCCAAGCTCGTTGCCGCTCCGGCCGGAGGGGTTGTACTCGAGATCAATTTCGGGATTCCGGAAAAGGGCGGCGATATTGACTTGCCCCGGGGGTTTGAAATCTCACCGGACAAACCCAGCAAGCTTCTCAGTCGCCAGGCCGGCGCTATAGTGACCCTGGATGATGAACGCTTTTCAGAAGAAAATGGCAGCAAAGGATTCTGGGCGGGGATGGAATTC
The DNA here is from genome assembly GCA_963697405.1 of uncultured delta proteobacterium. GTDB lineage: Bacteria > Desulfobacterota > Desulfobacteria > Desulfobacterales > Desulfosarcinaceae > Desulfosarcina. The sequence continues at coordinate 114,706 of CAVONY010000014.1, forward strand.
TATAAAGAAATCGGCGGCAATATTTTCTTTCTGGAAAAATACGATCCAGAAAAAATCCCCATCCTATTTATTCACGGTGCTGCCGGAACGCCTAAGGGATGGGAATATTTTATCAACCACCTGGACCGGAAACGTTTTCAACCCTGGCTGTTTTACTATCCGACCGGTGCCCGTCTTAAATCCATGTCCTATCTGCTGTTATGGAAACTCTACAATCTCCAGATAAAATACAAGTTTGATACGCTGTATATAACCGCCCACAGCATGGGCGGCCTGGTAGCACGGTCTTTCATTATGGATTACGGCCGCTCCGCGCCATATGTTAAACTTTTTATTGCCCTGGCAACACCGTGGGGCGGCGACCAGATGGCCGAATATGGCGTCAAGCAGTCTCCGGCGGTGATACCCAGCTGGATCGATATTCAGCCGGAAGGAGAGTTTCTTCAATCCCTCTACCGGGACAAGCTGCCTGACACCGTATGTTTCTATATGTTCACCGGTCACCGGGGCAGCCGCAACCCGTTCCGGTCAAACAATGACGGCACCATTGCTTTGGCCAGCCTGATGGACTTGCGGCCACAGGCCGAGGCCAAAATGAACTATGTCTTCAATGAGGACCACGCCAGCATAGTGGAAAGTCCGGCTGTGCTGGCCCAGTACAATACCCTCATCAATTCGTTCGACAGGGATTCGCGGGCAAAGCAGGTTCCCGGCGGTTATATCAAAATTGATTTTACTTATGACTATCCGTTGAACGGCAGCCGACCCAGGCCAGTCCTCGTGCTGCTGCCGGATGACCCTTGGGCTGCGGCAACTGAGATCCATCTCAGCCCGGATGACAGCGGCCGGCGCATCGGGCCTTTTCCGGCAGGCAACTATACCGCCAGCATCATGGCTGCCGCCGTCAAGCCTGACAAGCATCATGTGCCGGTCTCCATCGAGAGCAATGGCACGTGCAGTCTAAAATTTTCGCTGACGCCGGATGGCATGATCTACGGGCATGTGACCACGGCGCACAGCGCTGAAGATCGCCCGGCCGGGATGCCGGCGGAACAATACTTGCCAAGGGACCGGGAGCTGAACATAAAAACGGTTATCTTAAAGGGAGCCGGCATTGTGAGAACGCTTCATTACGTGGTTAACGAGAATATAAATTACTATGATTATTTTCTCTCAAGCACCGATTATTGCAGTAAAAGCTATTTTCACTTTTTCGGGCTGCCGGCCGGAGAGTATGACGTCAAAATCATCGCGAAAGGATTCCGGCCAAGTATAAAGACCTATACTGTAAAGCCTGGACGACCGGCTAACGTCCGGGACATTGAATTGATGCCTGAAAAATAGGTACCATTTTGGGTACAGCCATTGAGATAGACTCGACCTGCAGCAATTACTGCGAACCTTGCGGTTACTGAAAGATGGAGGGTGGTTTGTTGCCATTTAGGTTGTGCTTTCACTAGCGTATCTCAACTTCTGCCTGAGTAGTAATGGATTGAGAAATGGATCCTGTCAAAGCGTGATAAATTTAGACAAAATCGATCATACCGACCTTTTCGTGGAGCATACAAACAAAATTGATGACGTTGATAGAGCATGAGCTAGTTGTGCTGCGGAAACGATTACGTTTGCTGCCTGAGCGGCAGATGCAGGGTAAACGTGCTGCCTTTTCCCAGTTCGCTCTCCACGCTCACACTGCCGCCGTTGGCCTGGGCGATGTGCTTGACGATGGCCAACCCCAGGCCGGTACCGCCGAGTTGGCGGCTGCGCGCTTTGTCCACCCGGTAAAACCGTTCAAACAGGCGCGGAAGATGTTTTTTGGCAATGCCCATGCCCTGGTCCGTGAAGCGGATCTGGATTGCATTGTCCACGGTCAGCGCCCCGATCTGGATGGTGCTTTTGGCCGGGCTGTATTTGATCGCATTGTCCAGCAGGTTCACCGCGGCCTGCTCCAGTAAGGTGGCATCGTACTTGCCGCTGAGATCTGCTTCGCAGGCGAGCTTGACATCGATCCCCTTTTCCTTGCTTTTTTCTTTGCATAGGCCGATGGCGGTGTTGAGCACATCCTCGATTCGGCAGCACTCCAGGCCGATCTGCTGGACTTCAAGGTCGCTTTCGATGCGCGACAGCTGCATCAGGTCGTCGATAATCGTGGCCAGCCGGTTGACATGCTTGTCGATGATGGTCAAAAATCGCCGGGTCTCCTCCCGATCAACCAGATCGCCAGTGCACAGGGTCTCCACAAAACCCTTGATGGCGGTCAGTGGGGTCTTGATCTCGTGGGAAACGGAAGCGGCGAAATCGCGCCGCATGTTCTCCAGCCGCCGCAGTTGAGTCACATCGCTGATCACGACCAGCCCGCCCATACGCTTTTGCACGGCATCCAGCAGGGGCGTGCAGTGAACGTTGAAGATCTGCTCACCCTTTTGGTGATAGACGATATCCGACTCGAGGCTCTCCCCGCTGGAGAGGCTGCGGTCCATCAGTTCCTGGAACGCGTGGTTGCGAACGATTTCCAGAATGCTGCGACCGTGGGCGGACGCCATGGGGACACCGAACATTTTTGCGGCGGTAGGGTTGATGTTGATTACCCGCTGCTCTAAGTCCGTGGCGATGACCCCTTCACGCATGCTGGACAATACCGCCTGGGTCTTGCTGCGCTGACTGTTGATCTCATCTATTCGCTGCTGAAGCTGCTCGGCCATCTGGTTCATGGTCTCCGCCAGCCCTGAGAATTCACGGATGTCGGAGAGGGGCAGGCGGTGAAAAAGATCCCCATCGGCAAACTGTCGCGCACCGCTGCGCATCTTTTCCAGCGGCTGGGTGATCCGCCGGGAAACCAGCCAGCTGACTCCCGATGCCAGCAGGGCAACCAGCAGCCCGCCGGAGGCGATACGCCAACGGATGGTGCCGATGCGATCGTCGATGGCGGTAACGGCCAGGGACATCCTCAGCACGCCGGTCAACTGCTGATCCGTGTAAAGCGGAAGGGCCACATACATCATGTCCTGAGATATGGTGTCGCTGTGGCGAATGCTCATACCGATTTTGCCCCGATAAGCCTCGCGAATCTCGTTTCGGTCCCGGTGATTGTCCATGTTGGCCGGCGCTTCTTCAGAGTCGCCGACCACCCGGCCGTCGGGCAGGACCACGGTCACCCGCGTGTCGGTCTGACCGGCGGCATCCTTGCAAAGCAAGTCTACCGCCTTTTCGTCGAGCGGAGAGAGCAGGCGGACCACCTGCTCCTGGAGGAGCCGCCCGCTGACTTCCAGATCTGCCTGGGTACGCTCCAGGAAAAACTGGCGGGTAAAACTCAAGGCATACCAGCTGACCGCCAGCACTGAAACCAGGGTGATCAGCAAATAAGATGGAAACAGTTTATAGAGCAAATGCTTCTTTTTTTTCATCGGAATCCTAAATACACGGCTTTCAACCGTTATGAAACCCACAGTTCCAGCTTTCAAAAGGTTTCACACAAAACCCAAGATCAAGGCTTGCGAAGAACGAGGAAAGAGGCTGTACATGAAGTACGCCGCAGTGACGATTGATTCGCGTACCGACGATATAGGGTTTTGTGTGAAACCGTCAACTTTCCATGAATCGGTAGCCCACCCCTCTTACGGTCTCGATATATTTTCCCAGCGGACCCAGCTTTTTTCTAAGGCCCACGATCTGGACATCCACGCTGCGGTCGGTGACCGGGTAGCCGTCACCACGCACCGCATCCACGATCTGAGAGCGGGTAAAGACCCAGCCGGGTCGCCGGGCGAGAAAATAGAGCACCTGGAATTCCGTATAGGTCAGATCCAACGACCGGCCCTTGGCGGTCACGTGGCGGCGACCGGTATGGATGGACAGCTCTCGAATGGTCAATACGTCGCTCTCCGCTTCAGAGGTGCCTTGGCGCCTGCGGATCACCGCCTTCACCCGGGCGATGAGGATGCGCGGGGAAAATGGCTTGGTCACATAGTCGTCGGCGCCTAATTCCAGACCGGTGACAATGTCCGCCTCCTCGCCTTTGGCGGTGAGCATGACAATCGGCGTCTCCCGGGTGGCGGAATTTTCTCTCAGCCGGCGAGCCACTTCCAGGCCGTCGATCCCCGGAAGCATCAGATCCAATATGATCAGATCAACCGGTTCAGACAGCGATGTTTTCAGGGCCTCTTCGCCCGATGTGGCGCAGGACACCGAATATCCTTCACGGGCCAGGTTGTAGCGCACCAGCTCAAGGATATCCTCTTCATCGTCGACAACCAGTATCTTCTCTTTACTCATTATTTATTGGCCTTTGAATTGCCGGCATTCCCAGTCCTCGAACATCGGTCTTCAGTCATCTGTCCGCTGGCTATCAATCCAGCTTGCCATGACGAACGATTTCGCCTTCGATCATATAGACCACCTCTTCGGCGATGTTGGTGGCGTGGTCGGCCAGCCGCTCGATGTGCCGGGAGATGAGCAGGAGGTTGATCATATAACCGATATCTTCGGTCACACCATCGGCGATGGCCTTTTTGATGTTGTCATAGGCTTCGTCCTTGATGGAATCGACTTCGTCATCCAGTTGGAGCACCTTGATCGCCAGGTCGAGGTCCTGGTTCACCAGGCTGTCCAGACTCATGCGCAACATGCCTTCTGCCTTGTCAGCCATCACCGAGTAATCGAACTGATAGGGGGCCACCGGATGTTTGGCAATACTCACCACGCGCTGGGCAATGTTGACCACCTGGTCGCCGATGCGCTCCAGGTCGTTGTTGATCTTGATGACGGCAATCAGAAAGCGCAGGTCGGTGGCCACCGGCTGGTGCAGGGCAATGATTTTCAGGCACTCCTCTTCGATCTCCACCTCCATCTCGTCGATCTCGTGATCGAGGTGAATGATCTCCTTGGCGAAAACGACATCGCGGTCTTCGATGGCTTGTTTGATCCGGTTGACGCGCTGTTCCACGAGTGCCCCCAGGGACAGAATCATCTTTTTGATTTTGTCGAGTTCTCTAAGAAAGTGCTTCACTGCTGCGTTTCTCCTTTGTAGCGATAGTTAAGGTCAAGGTACCTTTCAGCGCCTTTTTCACCTGTCGTGGGCCGATCAGCCAAATCGGCCGGTGATGTAGTCCTGGGTCAAATGGTGAAGCGGTCGGGTAAACAATTGGTCCGTTGGGCCCACTTCGATCAGGACGCCCAGATGAAAATAAGCGGTTCGCTGACTGACCCGGGCGGCCTGTTGCATCGAATGGGTGACGATGGCAATGGTGTATTGGGTGCTCAGCCCGAGGATCAGTTCTTCGATAATCGACGTGGCGATGGGGTCAAGCGCGGAACAGGGTTCGTCCATCAGGATGACTTCCGGGTTGACCGCAATGGTCCTGGCAATGCACAAGCGTTGCTGCTGGCCGCCGGACAGCCCGGTGCCCGGCTGATCCAATCGGTCTTTGACCTCTTTCCACAACCCGGCTTTGCGCAGCGACATTTCGACGATTTCATCGGTTTCGGTGCGGTTGGTGACAATGCCGTGAATCCTGGGGCCGTATGCGATATTGTCGTAGATCGACTTGGGAAACGGATTGGGTTTCTGGAAAACCATGCCCACCTGGGCCCGCAAAGGCACCACATCGATTGCCGGATCATAGATGTCCATCTCATCGAGCTTGATCGTCCCACTGACACGACAGATGTCGATGGTGTCATTCATGCGATTCAGACAACGCAGGAAAGTGGATTTGCCGCATCCTGAGGGACCGATCAGGGCGATGACTTCGTTTTTCCCGATGTCCAGGGAGATATTAAAAATGGCCTGTTTGTCTGCATAAAAGACATCGACACCGCGGCAGGTCATGCGCGGATTGTCGCTGCGGATATTACCGACGGTCTTCTGGTTCTTGGGATCCGCCGGATCGAATGTATCCGAATCGCTCATTGCTTTCCTGTTGGCTGTCACGTGCGACCGGCGACATGGATTCTGCGGGATCGCTTGGGGTCACACCGACAGCATGGTCTTGGCTAACGCGTAAGGCAAATTTTATCAGAAGTTGGGCCGCTGTGGGTTCACAAAGATTGGCGGGCGGCCTGACCATCCGGCCCGCCCGCCGTCTTGACTTACTTGCACTCCATCGGGGTCAACATTTCAATGTCAGTGGCAAACTTCATACGTTCCGCTTCGGGCATGGGGATCAGGCCCTTTTCGGACAGGTATCCGTCCGGGCCCCAAGCTTTCTCGGCACTGAAGGCGTTGAGGTACTCCTGGATGCCCGGGATCGTGCCGATGTGGGCCTTCTTGACATAGAAGAACAACGGCCTGGACACAGGATATTGGCCATCGGCGATATTGTCAAACGTGGGTTCAACGCCATCCACAAACGAGCCCTTGATTTTATCGGCATTCTGGTCCAGGAAGCTGAACCCGAAAATACCCAGTGCGTTGGGATCCTTCTCCAGCTTCTGAACGATCAGGTTGTCGTTCTCACCGGCTTCCACATAGGCGCCATCTTCCCGTACGGTGTGACAGACGGCCTTGTACCGGTTTTTATCCGATTTTTTCAAGGCCTTGATGAAGCCGAATTCCTTGGCGCCGGCCTCCATGGCCAGTTCCACGAACGCATCGCGGGTACCCGAGGTCGGCGGCGGTCCCAGCACCGTAATTTTCTGGTTGGGCAGCGTGGAATTGACATCTTTCCAGGTCTGGTAGGGGTTGGGGATCAGGTTTTCGCCACCCTTGGGATCCGGCACATCCTTGGCCAGGGCCAGGAAGAGGTCCTTGCGGGTAAGTTTCATCATCGGTGCCGATTTGGCGTTGGCCACAACGATGCCGTCATAGCCGATCTTGACCTCGATGATCTCCTTGACGCCGTTATCGAAACAGGTTTTGCATTCGGAGGATTTGATGGCCCGCGATGCATTGGCGATGTCCGGATGTTTGACGCCCACGCCGGCGCAGAAGAGCTTGAGCCCACCGCCGGACCCGGTGGCTTCGATGGTCGGCGTCTTGAACTTGGTCGTTTTGCCGAATTGTTCGGCGACCACGGTGGCGAAGGGGTAAACCGTGGAAGAGCCCACGATACTGATGTAGTCTCTTGCCGACATGGCATCGATGGCGTTCACGCTGACCAACAGCGCCGCTGCACTCAAAATAGTGAATACCTTCTTCATGAATCTCTCCTCTTCTTTTGTTAACGTTAACCTTCTATCTAAAGACCTAAACACCTTATATTTACCACCGCTTTTCGAAACGTTTACGCAGCACAACGGCCAGCGCGTTCATGGTGATCAAGAAAGCCAGCAGCACCATGGTGGCGGCGGATGTACGCTCGACAAAAGCCCGCTCGGGACTGTCGGCCCACAGGAAAATTTGCACCGGCAGCACCGTCGACGGGTCGGTGAGTCCGCCCGGAATGTCCACGATGAAGGCAACCATGCCGATCATCAGCAGCGGGGCGGACTCTCCCAGCGCCCGTGCCATGCCGATGATCGTGCCCGTCAGCATCCCCGGAAGCGCCAGTGGAAGCACATGATGAAACACCATCTGATTCTTGGAAGCACCGACGCCCAGCGCCGCTTCGCGGATGGACGGCGGCACCGACAGGAGCGAGGCCCGACTGGCGATAATAATGGTTGGCAGGGTCATCAGGGACAGCACCAAACCTCCGACGAGGGGTGCCGAACGCGGCAAGCCGAAAAAGTTGAGGAAAACGGCCAGGCCCAGCAGCCCGAAGACGATGGAAGGGACGGCGGCCAGGTTGTTGATGTTGACCTCGATGATGTCGGTCCATCGATTCTTGGGGGCAAACTCCTCCAGGTAGACAGCGGCGGCCACGCCAGTCGGAAAAGAGAGCAGCAGGGTAACGACCAGGGTATAAAAGCTGCCCATCAGGGCCCCGCGGATCCCCGCCAATTCAGGCTCACGCGAATCCCCATGGTTAAAGAAACTGGAATTGAAGGCCTTGTGCAACCGGCCATCTGCAGCGAGCTGATCGATCCAGGCCAGCTGTTTGTCCTTCAAGCGGCGCTCACTCTCCGGCAGGCCCCGATCCATGTGCCCTTTGACAAGCATGTCCACGTCATCATCCGCAGGCACCCAGACCGGGATGCGCTTTCCGATCAGGCCGCGATCCTTCAACAGGATGCTGCGCACCTGGAAAGCCGCCCCGGTGCTCACCAGTCTATTGAGCGAACGCTTGTCCTGTCGCCCTGAGACGTCGGGAAACAGCTGGCGCAATGAGTCCTTGACGATGGTCAAATAGTTGGCGTCGGCGGCCAGTCTGTCTTTAAATTCCGCCGGGTCGTAATAGACGTCGAGCTTGATTTCCGTCTGCTGAAAGGCACTGTAGCCGTTGCCCACAATGGTAATGAACAGCAGCGCCAGAAATGCAAGACTGAGAACGATTGCAGTGATGCCGTATATCTTGAACCGGCGTTCGGCCCGGTAGCGACGCTTCAGGCCACGGTTGACGATGTCGATGGTCCGACTGCGGCCCGACCCGACGGAAGATTCGGTTGGCTGGGGCATTTTATTCATATTGCTCCCGATATTTGCGGACCACCACCAGGGCGATGACGTTCAAGGCCAGGGTAACCAAAAACAGCAGCAACCCCAGGGCAAAAGCCGCCAGGGTCTTGGGACTGTCAAATTCCTGATCACCCACCAGCAAGGTTACGATTTGAACCGTTACCGTGGTGACCGCCTGAAATGGGTTGGCCGTCAGATTGGCTGACAGCCCGGCGGCCATCACGACGATCATGGTCTCGCCGATGGCTCGCGACACGGCCAGCAACAGGCTGCCCACGATCCCGGGAAAGGCGGCTGGAATGACGACGTGCCGCACGGTTTCGGAGCGGGTGGCGCCGAGGGCCAGGGCGCCATCTCTGAGGGCCTGAGGGACCGCATTGATCACATCGTCGGAAAGGGAGGAGACGAAGGGAATGATCATCACGCCCATGACCAGACCGGCAGCCATGGCGCTTTCCGACGAAATGGTCAGACCCAAAAAATCACCGGTGTCGCGGAAAAAGGGCGCTACGGTCAGGGCGGCAAAGAAACCGTAGACCACGGTCGGAATGCCGGCGAGAATTTCCATGAGCGGTTTGACCATGTCCCGGATACGCCGGTTGGCGTATTCAGACAGATATATGGCGGACATCAGGCCGATGGGCGCCGCAACCGCCATGGAGATCATGGATATCATCAGCGTGCCGGCAAGCACCGGAATCGCCCCGAAGGCGCCCGAAGAACCGACCTGGTCGGCACGGATGGCCATCTGCGGGCTCCATTTCAGTCCGAAAAGAAAGTCGGTCACCGGTACGGTCTGAAAAAAGCGGATGGCTTCATACAAGACCGAAAGAATGATACCGATGGTGGTGAAGATGGCGATCATGGAACAAGCAACCAGCAGATAACGCACGATGCGTTCCACCTGATTGCGTGCGCGCAGGTTGGGCACAATCCTGGATCGTATGAAAATCAGGGCCAACAGGCTCAGTGAAACCGAGGCGATGGTCAGGCTGGTAAGCGAAATCAGTTTCAAATGCGCATACCGGTCGGCGGCCTGCTGAATCATCGGATCGGATGCCGCCGATACGATATTGCCGTCTACTAAATTCCGAATATCGTTAACAAGCAGGTTCAACCGGCCGTCCGGCAGTGATCGAATTTCATCCGGGAGACCGTTTAGCACCATTCCGGTGATAATCGACGGTTCGAAAGCCAACCAGGCGGCAACCACCACGATGGCCGGAATGCCGCACCACATGGCGGTCAGTGCCCCGTAGTAAACCGGCCTGGAGTGCAGCTTTTGCAGGCCTTTAGCTCCTCCGGCCACGGCAAAGGCCTTTTTGCGGCCGATGTAATATCCCCCAGCGGAAAGCAGCAGCAAGACGATTAGCAGATGAAGTGGATTCATATGTACCAATGGATGATCTGAGATGGTGGGCGAAGCTCCCGCTTGCCGACGCCGTTGGTTAGGCCAACGATGCCGGTCGCAGGGGCTGAAGTGTTACCCGTTGGTCGAATGTCGTTCAAATCAATCACTTGAAAAACCGCGTTGGATTAAAGTTTGCATTCGGTTAGGACGCGCGTAATTCCTAAAACCTCAGCGTTTTCTGTCCTGCGCAACGTAGGCGCCAATTGTTAGCTTAATGTTAGCGTCCAATTAGTTTTCGATGAGGCATCGATTTTTTGAGCGTCTCTCTGGCAGACGCCTGGCGATACATTCAGACTTGACCCGCGCACCAAGGTTCCCTATCATGCCGGCTTTTTCTAAAGCGGGCATGCTTAATTGTCAGTCCGCATAATAACCGGCCCCCAATCCATCAACCAATGAAACCAATCGAACCCATGAAACCCCACAATCAAACCAACCTGAAAGTCCTTTTCGCCCTGACCCTGGTCCACTTCACCGGCGATTTCTACAGTGCCTTCACCACGCCCCTGTTTCCCGCGTTCATGGACAAACTCAACCTGACCCTGGCGCAGGTGGGGCTCATCGCCGGCCTCAACCGGTTTCTCTCTTTCATCGTCCAGCCGATTGCCGGTTACCTGGCGGACCGTTACCAGGGCCGCGCCATCATTCTCGGCGGCCTGCTCATGGCCGTGGTCTTCATTCCCCTGTCCGGCATCGCCGGCAGCTACGGGATGCTGATGCTGTTCATCGCGCTGGGGTCCGTGGGCTCCTCACTGTTTCACCCCTGCGTGGCCGGCATGATTCCGCTCTATGCCGGAAATCGCAAAGGCTTTTCCATGTCCGTGTTCAACACCGGCGGCACGCTGGCTTTCGCCGTGGGACCCTTTTTCATCACCGCCATCGTGGCCGCCTGGGGCCTGGACGCCATGCCGGTCACCATGGCCATCGGGTTGGTGGTGATGGTCTATCTGTGGGTGGCGGTGCCCTCCCCCAAAAGTGAAGGCATGGCATCCCTGGGATTGCTGGGCACGCTGAAGAAACAGTTCGGCAGCGTGTGGAAATCAATATTTCTGATCTGGCTGGTGATGGTGCTGCGGGCGGTGGTCGGCCAGTCGTTCATGACCTTCATGCCTGTCCTGTCTGGTGAGTCGGGGATACTCCCTGGTTTCCGGCGGTCTCATGATCACCGTGTTCACCCTGGCCGGCACCGCCAGCGGCCTGCTGGCCGGATATCTGACCGACCGGGCGGGGGCCAGGCCGATCTTCCTGGTTTCCCACCTGCTGATGACACCGGCCCTGCTGGTGATGCTTTCCCTGTCGGGTTCATGGATCTACGGCGGCGTATTCATGGCAGGCTTTTTTGTGCTGGCCACCCTGCCCCTTGGGGTGACCCTGGCCCAGGAGCTGGCGCCGGGCGGGCGTTCCATGGTCTCCAGCCTGATGATGGGGCTGGCCTATGGTCTGGGCGGGGCGGTGGCACCGGTGGTGGGGAAGCTGGCCGATATCTATTCGGTAGCCACCGTGCTGTGGGCCGTCTCCTTCATCCCCCTTGTCACCGTGCCTCTGATCCTCATGTTTCCAGGGGTGAATCGGAAAACAGAGGGCGGAAAACAGAGGGCGGAGGACTGAACCGCGACGGCGAGCGCATTCCACGCTGGTTGCCGACACGGATAAAACGATCAAGAAGCGGTATGGTCAAGGAAGCGTCGCGGCCCTCATCGACAAACATAGCGTCATTCAGTTTGTCCTAAAAAGCGTTCCAAAAAAACAGGATTTCTTTTATAATTTTAAATATTTACACTATCTGACGCAAGCAAAATGGTATCAGCGTCGGATGGCATTCTCAAGTTTGAGGTTGCACGGTCATCCGCAATGACACCGAAAATGGGGCATCCGCTGCTTTGCATGGGTGTACCCAATTAGATAAGGCTTTTCATTGGGTCGCCTAAAAGGATCTTACCATGAAGGCAGAACTACCTGACAACGAAGCTGCTCGTCTCGAGGCACTGCAAAACTATCGTATATTGGACACGATGCCGGAGGACTCTTACGACGACATCGCCTTGTTGGCTTCCGAGATTTGCGGCACCCCCATGGCCGCGATGTCTTTGATCGACAGCACCCGGCAGTGGTTCAAGTCCAAGGTGGGTCTTACGGTTTCAGAGACGGCGCGGGACGTCGCGTTCTGTGCCCACGCGATTCTTCAACCCGATATTACCGTCGTCAGCGACGTCCATGCCGATGAACGGTTCGCGGACAATCCGCTGGTCAATGGGGAACCGGGGATACGCTTTTATGCCGGTGCACCCCTGGTCACACCAACTGGCGAAGCATTGGGCACGCTGTGCGTAATCGATCAAATCCAACGCGAACTCAACGATGCGCAGCTCAACGCCCTGCGCGCCTTATCCCGGCAGGCCATGGCACAGATGGAGCTTCGCAGGCTGATCGGCCTGCAGGAACAAAACCAACGGCGGCTGAAAGACTACCAGGACAAGCTTGAAAAAACGAATCTGCTGTTACAGAAACTGAGCGTTACCGACGACGTCACGGGCTTTCAAAACACGCGCTTCCTGCACCAGTATTTAGACCGGTGCTTGAGTCCAGCATCTGCTCCAATAGACAAATTGACCCTCGTATTCTTTGATATGGACAACTTCAAGCAGGTTGTGGACCAGCACGGACATTTGCTTGGTGCGAAGGTCTTGAAGGAAGTCGCAGAGGTCGTCCACTTGCATCTTGGGCCGGAGGATCGTATCGTTCGGTACGGAGGGGACGAGTATATCGTCATCCTTCCAGATCAGGGCGGTGAGGAAGCCCTTGCCAAAGTGGAAGCGATAAAGACGGGGATCAGCTCGAGCGCCTATCTTCGGCAGGAGCAAATCAATCTTGGCGTCACAGCCTCCTTTGGACTGGCTACGTTCCCCGATGATGCCCGCGACAAGAAACAACTCCTCATGGCGGCAGATCAATGTCTTTTCCAGAGCAAGAAAGAGGGAAAGAACAGGATCTCCAGATGCAGATACTCAAAGTGACTGCATCTGCGTGGTGACAAACACCGAGGCAATCTTAGGGCTCTTGAAATGAAAGCGTTCGCCCTCCACCAGGTCGAGGCAGGCGGAAACCACTTGGGGATCGTAAAGGGTGCCGCTGTTGCCGGCGAGTTCTCCCATGGCTTTTTTCAACCCCAAGGAGGGGCGGTAGGGCCGGTGGGACCCGATGGTTTCGAATACATCGGACACGATGAGGATCCTGGCCTCGATCATGATCGCTTCCCCGGAAAGACCGTTGGGATAGCCTGAACCGTCCATCCGTTCGTGGTGCTGGAGGACGATATCCGCCAGGGGCCACGGGAAATCAATCTTTTTCAGGATGTCGTATCCCGACTGCACGTGGGTCTTGATCATTGCGTACTCGGGGAGGCTGAGCCTCCCCGGTTTGCAGAGTATCTCCCCGGGTATGGTGAGTTTTCCCAGGTCGTGGATGACGCTGGCCATTTGCAGGCCATATATCCGATCCTTTGAAAGTCCCATCTCCCGGCCAATGGCGCAGGCCAGGTCGGCCACCCGATTCTGGTGGCCCGATGTATACGGATCGCGCATTTCGACGGCCAGTGCGATGGCCTGTACCGATCCCTCCATGGCTTTCTGGAAATGAACCGCGTTGCTTCGCAGCTCTTCGGCGGTCTGTTTGAGCTTCTCCCGGGTCTGGCGTTCACGCAGCACCCGTTTGAGACGGGCCACGATCTCCGCCAGTCGGATGGGCTTTTCGATAAAGTCGCTGGCGCCCTGGGCGATGATCTCCTCATAGGCAAAATTATTCACCAGGCCGGTAATGATGATCACATCGGCATCATAATGGTCTTTGATCTGGCGGCACAGGTCGAGGCCGCTCATTCCCTTCATCTGGACATCGGAAATGACCACTTCCACCGGATCCGAATTTAAGATCCTCAAGGCCGACTCCGCACTCTCAGCGGTGAGGCACCGGCATCCCGAGGCCTCGATGCCGTAGGAGAGGATATCACGGATATCGTCATCGTCATCCACCACCAGGACCAGGGGGGATGGCGTATCAGGGGTGGCTATGGATATCATCGAACTCCTTGGATTGACCCCTTCCCGCGGCCCCGATAATCGGGATCTCTGCAGCGCTCCGACAGGCCGCGGGGAATGCGCTCGCTCGCGGTTCAAGACTTAATAATGAGGAAAGACACATAGGTCACGTAGCATGCAAGCAGAATCAGACCTTTTCTGCGGGTAATTGTCAAGTCCCGTTTCATCAGCACCCAGGGCAGTGCACTGATAACGATCATCACCAGGTAGTCCACCACCAGTCCGCTGCCGATGAAACCGCCGGGGACAACAATGGGTTTTACCATGGCCGTGGCGCCAACGACACTGAGGAGGTTGAACACGTTGCTGCCCACCAGGTTCCCTAAGGAGATGTCCATCTCCTTTTTCAAGGCCGCCACAACGGAGGTGGCCAGTTCCGGTACCGAGGTGCCCAAAGCCACCACGGTGAGCCCCACGAACTTTTCGTTGACCCCTAAAGCCGACATGACGCTCACCGCCGCATCCACAAGCAGATCCGCACCGATGACCACCGCTAGCGTTCCACCGGCGATCATCAAACACTGGCTCCACCGTTTCTCCATCAGCCCGACAGCCGGTGGCGCCGCACCCGCAGCATCGGGCATGGTTCGATCGACACGCACGGCCACCTTGTAATTGAACCAGGTATAGGCAATGATGCCGCAGAAAAGAATGACCCCTTCGAGCCTGCCGATAACCGAATTAAACGAAAGCAGCAACAGGAAGGCCGAGATGGCCAGCATGAGGGGAATATCCCGGGTGATGACAATACGGCTGGTCGTCACCGGCTGAAACACGGCAGTAAGTCCCAGCACCAAGGCGATGTTGCAGATATTGCTGCCCACCACGTTTCCCAGAGCGATCATGCTCTTGCCCTTGGCGGCGGAGACCAGGCTGACCACCAGTTCGGGCGCGGAAGTGCCGAATGCCACCACGGTGAGCCCGATGACCATCGGCGTCAGCCCCATGCCGCGGGCCAGCGTGGATGCGCCGCGGACCAGCCAGCCGGCACCATAGTATAGCAGCAGAAGACCTGCTGTGAATGCGATCAGATGGGTGACGGTCAATAAAATTCGCCTTCCTGAGGCCGATGAAAAATCGGCCCTTATTCAGTGTCCATCCAGAAATAGGCAAATTGGGTTGAGATCAAGGCATGCGAAAAATTTTACCGCAGGCGCCCCGAAGGAAGTGCCCTTGGGGTGCATATAGTTGATATTCCGAGGATAAAATTTTGAGCATAACGCAGATATCAGGCAAATTGGCCATTTGTGGATCGACACTAATTAGTTGCCGCCCTTGCCAGGTGTCACCTGCACCGGGCGGAACGCTGCATCAATATGACATCGTTGTCGACTGAATGCAACGGTTGCCCTATCGAAATTGTTTTTAATCTGAACCATTTAGTGAGTATCTCGGGAACCCGCATAGCGGATCACGACCGGTTTCCGCCCGGCCACCCGATAATAGGTTTCATCGGGCCAGCCGATGGCGATCACGGCATAGGGGGTTTCATGGTCGGGGATGCCCAGCATGCGGACGATCGATCGGTCCCGCCGCATGGCTTCGATGACATAACCGACCAGGCAGGTGCCAAGCCCCATGGCATGGGCAGCCAGCAACATGTTTCCGGTTGCCAGCAGGGCATCTTCGGACGGGCAGGACGCATCCTTGTCCGCGGCCACCACGATGACGGCGGTTGCACCGTGAAACAACAGGTCGCGTTCACCCCTGTCCCATTCCAAAAGCCCCATCTCCACGGTGGGATAATGCAGGTGGAAGTAGGCGTCCAGCTCCGGTTTGCCGAGCAGCTTCAATAAGGTTCGCAGCCACCGCTTTTCGGCCATCCGGTTGGTTTTCCTGAAGAAATCGCCCACCCGACGCCCCAGCCGGTTGACGGCCCGGCGGTCCGGCAGGATGGTAAAGGTCCAGGGTTGGCAGTTGGATCCCGACGGCGCGGCAATGCCCGCCTTGATCAGATCTTCTAAATGCGGTTGATCGACCTGACGGTCTAAAAAATTCCGACAGGAGCGCCGTGAACCCATGAGATTGACCAGGCTGGCGGTGTCGAACTGGCCATGGGGAAGCCATTTATTATCGGCCGGAAAAGTTTGGAATTGCGACAGCCCGGGATCCACCGCCACCACCCGGATGGCATCCACCGGACATGCCGCCGCACAGTGGTCGCAATTGAGAGACTCGCTGCCCCGGACCACGGCCTTGCCGTCTTGAATGACCAATGTCTCCTTGGGGCACACCGGTATGCACATCCCGCAGCCGATGCATTGCTCAGGGTCGATGGTCGCGGTCACTTCACGAAGGGTAGGCTCTTTTTGGGTGTCCGTCATTTTTTTAGGCCCTGCCGCTTGACACGAGTCGATGCAGCGTTAGTATGGTCATTTTTAAATTTTTCCCAACGGAAATAGCGGCGATTATGATTGAAAAAAATTAGTCCGGCTGGCCACAGTCAGCATGCCTTCCGGAACAGAGGTATTACCCCATGAAAAAGCTCCTGTACCACCGGTTTATCTCCTCCGTGTTGTGGAACCTGCTCCTGATCTCGGCAGGTTCCATCGTCTTTGGCATCGGCCTGAAGTCCATTGCCGTTCCCCACGAGTTTATCACTGGCGGGATCTCGGGCCTGACCCTGCTCTTTTACTATGTCAGTGGTCTCCTGTCACCCGGTTTGTGGTACCTGATCGTCAACATTCCCATCTTTCTGATCGGCTGGATCCATGTCAGCAGACGTTTCTTCCTTTACAGCCTCTATGGCATGGCCGCCTTGTCGGCGTCGATCGACCTAATCCGATTTTCCTTACCCATCCACGAACCGATCCTGGCGGTATTGGCCGGCGGCGTGCTCATGGGTGCCGGAACCGGCATCATCCTTCACTCCCTGGGGTCGGGCGGCGGATTGGACATTGTGGGCATCATCTTGAACCAGAAATTCAGCCTGAGCATGGGCACCTTTTTCTTCAGTTTCAACATCATCCTGTTCGCCTTCAGTTTCGGTTTTCTGGAAGCCGACCTGGTGCTCTATTCCCTGTTTATGAGTTTCATTACCTCGCAGACGCTGGATTACGTATTGACCGCCTTCAACCAGCGCAAAATGGTATTTATCATTTCCGATCTCAATGAAAAAATTGCCAAGGAAGTCCACACACGGCTAGACCGCGGGGTGACCTTTTTGAACGGCAGTGGTGCCTACACGGGCAGGGAAAAAAAAGTTATCCTGACCGTGGTCCACAACTACCAGCTGAAACGGGTGGAAGAGGCGGCCCTGTCCATCGACCCGGAGGCCTTCATCATCACGGAAAATACCTTCAACGTGCTGGGAAGGGGGTTCTCCAAACGTAAAGTTTACTGACGGTTCTGGGTTCTGGGTTCTGGGTTCTGGGTTCTGGGTTCTGGCTCTGGGTTCTGGGTTCTGGGTTCTGGGTTCTGGGTTCTGGGTTCTGGGTTCTGGGTTCTGGGTTCTGGGTTCTGGGTTCTGGGTTCTGGGTTCTGGGTTCTGGGAAAAAATACCTCACAGACTTCATTCGTCAAGACGAAAAAGCGCTGCCGGCACTCGCGACAAAGGCTGGTGCATCGGCAACGCTTGATCGTTTGGCGATCTTCTTTTAATTCGAATCTGAACCGCGATAGCGAGCGAACTGAAAATCGATTTTTATCCTTACGGTGAGGATTCTCCGCGGCATGTCGGAGCGAAGCATTGATCTCGACATTGGGGCCGCGGGGAAGGTTCATTCCGCTGGCGTTTTTTTTACCTCAGTCTTTTCCTCTGCAGACTCGCCATAGACGACAAAGCCGCCCTCTTCACCGGAGAAAAGGCCGGGGCCGGGCTTTTCGCCCCGGTCGTCGTGGTATTCAAACGATTGGGGTGTCGACGCGCAGCCGGCAATCCCGATCACCAGTAGGACGGCCAATACCAGACAGATCCATTTCCATCTCGACTTCATTTAGAATTTCACCCGCATGCCGGTCATGATCGCATTGATGTTGTCGTAATCCACGCCATTTCTGTCCAGCTTGTGGAAACGATAGCCCAGGTAGGCCTCGCTGCCCCACTCCTGTAGATCCTGCACCATCTGAAGACCAAAGGTGTCCGCATCGTCGCCGTTGGCATCGAAATCTGAAAAACGGCCGTAATCGGCCGACAGGGAAGTCACCCCCAGCGGGCACCAGCGGCCCCGGTAGCCGAACTTGGTGTAGAAAAACCCGGCGTCGCTTACACCGGCCCCTTTTTGATCGCGGGTGCCCATGGCAAAGGTGCCGTTGAAGCCCGAGTCATGCAGGACGGACAACGATCCGGCCAGTTGATCGTCAACGATATCAGAAGAACTGCCGGGGTTGGCGTAGGCCACGGCGGCGGCCAGTTTGAAGGCATCCATCTTGGACGTGTAGCGCACGGCAAGGTCCCCACCGCCCTCGGCAACGTACGATGCGGATCCAACAAATCCGCTGAACGAAGGGCTGTCATAGCGGATGCGCTCTTCGCGTCCCAGCCCGTCCATATTGGAGAACGCAGCGTTAATCGGCGTATCGGATAAGGTGTTCGTGTTTTTGTCGTAGAATAGCTGACCACCGGCCATGTCGGCGATGGCAGAGTAGCCCACCACGCCGGTGCCGGACAGATCCATCTCCGAGGTGCCGTCCGAGGCTGTGGAACCGTAGCCCAGGGAGAATTTACCGTATTTGTTGGCGTCCACCCACAGGTCCAGATGGCGTTTTTGAAAACCGATGTCCTCCACACGTTTGTCTTCCTGGTTGACCAGGTTGCTGGGGTTGGTCTGGTATTCCACTTCGATGCGGGTGCCGATGGTATATTTCTCATTGGGTTTGATGGCACCCTCCAACCCCACGCGGGTGGAGGAGTTGTCGTTGTCCACCAGGTAAACGTCGCCGTTGTCCCCGTCGTTGCTGTAAAGTACCGCCTTGTTCACCTGGCCGTATAATTTGACACTGCCTTTGGGGTTTCCGGCTTTGACCGCCATCGGACTGTCCGTGGCCGCCTTGACCGTGGCCGCAGCCGTCTGGCCCTTCAGCACCTCCACCTCGCCCTGCAGTTGTTCGAGGGTTTTCTGCTGGGCCTCGATCTGGGCCTGCTGCTGTTTGATGATTTTCTCAAGTCGATCCAGTGTCTCATTGTCAGCCGCGTATGCCGGAAAGGTTGTCATGAAGCATAAAACAAGTGTAACCACGGAAAGCATCAAGGAAACGCGCCACCTTCTCAGTCCCATTCAGACCTCCTTTATCTCTTTTTATAGATGCTGATCAACACTCACCCGGTAAACGTTTTCCGGGAAAACGGGTATACAATAGATTGATCGTGTGGCTACGGTGATTGGACGACAACCCTAAATCGGGCAGGGGGGTACAAACCAGTCACCGAATCCGAAATAGTTTTCAACCCATGAGAATTTGGCAATGCAAATGCAGGTCCATACCGTGTTCAATGGTTGCAGGACACATCATTTTAGGCATGAACTTGTAAATCATAAAGGTGCCACCTCCGGCAAAGTAGGCGCAGGAAAAGCAAACCGAATCGGAGCCGACAGGCGGTGCGTGACCCTCAGAATTGGTTTGTTACCCGAGGCATTTTAAGTTAGAATACTGCCGTTGCCCTTTTGACGATAACCGAAAAAAAGACAGGAACGGACCGAATGGCCAACAGCCTTTACATCGCCAGCATCGAGCCGGAAAGCGGCAAGTCGGTGGTCGCGCTGGGCATCATGGAGATGCTCTCCCGAAGAGTGGGCCGCGTGGGATATTTCAGGCCCATCATTCCCACGGCCCAGAAACGGGACAACGATATCGAACTCATTCTGCAGCGCTACAGCCTTGACCAGACCTACTACGAGACCTTTGCCTTTACCCACAACGCCGTCCAATCCATGTCCACCGGCAACAGCAGCCAGGGCATATTGAAACAGATCGTGGAAAAATACCGTCAGCTTCAACAAAAATTTCGTTTCGTCCTGTGCGAGGGAACGGATTACACAGGCGTTTCATCGGCATTCGAATTCGACATGAATGCCGATGTGGCCAGCAACCTGGGCAGCCCCATCCTGATGCTGGTCAATGGCAGAGACAAAGACCCGGATGAGATCGTCGAGACCATACAGATGGGGATCGAGGCCTTCATCCACAGGGGCTGTGACGTAGCTGCCGTAATTGTCAACCGGGTCGACAAATCGGAACTGGATGCCCTTCGCGCGGTGGTCGGCGAAAGTATCCTCAGCGACGTCCCCGTCGGCGTACTTCCGGAGATGCCCACCCTGGGAAGACCCACCGTTGCGGACATCGCCAGAGAACTGGGTGCCGAGGTGCTCCAGGGCGAAACTGAAGCGCTGAGCCGGTCGATCCACGACTACAAGGTGGCCGCCATGAACATCCCTCATTTCCTGGATCTGATCCGGGAGGGGGACCTGGTGATCACGCCGGGGGACCGCACGGATGTCATTCTGGGGAGTCTGGCAACGGTCGCCTCCGACAATTACCCTACCATCGCGGGCCTGTTGCTTACCGGTGGGTTCAAACCGGAACCGTCGGTCAAGCGCCTGATGGAAGGCTTCAGGCTGACCTCACAACTGCCCATCATCATCGTGCCTACAGACACCTTTACCAGCGCCATGAATGCCAGCGAAGTCCGTGCCAGCCTTCAACCCGGCGATGAGCGCAAAATCGCCGCCGCCCTGGGTCTCTTCGAAGCCCATGTGGACCTAGCCCGCCTGGAAGCGCGCATCGATGTGGTCCGATCCACCCGCGTGACCCCGATCATGTTCGAATATGAACTCATCGAACGGGCCAAATCGGCCCGCCGGCACATTGTTCTGCCCGAGGGGGAAGAACCGAGGGTCCTGAGGGCCGCCGAGATACTGGTCCGCAGGGATGTGGCCGATATCACGCTATTGGGCGACCCGGAGCAGATCCGGCAGACGGCGAAAACACTCGGCCTGGAATGGAAAGGCCTGAATATCATTCATCCGCCCAGCTCGACCCATCGGGAGGCCCTGGCCCAGCTCTATTACGACCTTCGCCGGGAAAAGGGCCTGTCAAAGGAGATGGCCTGGGATATGACGGCCGACGTGAGCTACTTTGGCACCCTCATGGTCAAGGCGGGGCTGGCCGACGGCATGGTGTCGGGTGCCATCCACACCACCGGCGATACGATCCGGCCGGTGTTTCAGATAATCCGCACCCGCCCGGGGGTATCCATCGTCTCCAGTGTTTTTCTCATGTGCCTGCCGGACCGCGTCGTGGTCTACGGGGATTGTGCGGTGAACCCCAACCCCGATGCAGCCCAGTTGGCGGACATTGCCATCAGCGCGGCCGACACGGCGGTCATGTTCAATATCGAACCACGCATCGCCATGTGCTCCTATTCCACGGGGACATCGGGCGCCGGTCGGGATGTGGACAAGGTCCGTGAGGCCACGCATATCGTCAAATCCCGTTTTCCACAATTGAAGATCGAAGGCCCCATCCAATACGATGCAGCGGTAGATGCCGGCGTGGCCAGGACAAAGCTGCCCGGCAGCGAGGTGGCCGGACAGGCCACGGTTTTCATTTTTCCGGACCTCAACACGGGCAACAACCTTTACAAGGCGGTGCAACGCTCTTCGGGTGCCATTCCCGTCGGACCGGTTCTCCAGGGGCTCAATCAGCCGGTCAACGACCTGAGCCGGGGCTGCACGGCAACCGACATCGTCAACACCGTGGCCATCACCGTGATTCAAGCCCAGGCCTTGACGTTGCATAAAAACATGCAAACAAAGGCAGACTAAATGAAAATTCTGGTCATCAATTGCGGCAGTTCCTCCCTGAAGTACCAGCTGCTGGAGATGCTCGGCGAACAGCCCCTGGCGTCAGGCCTGGTGGAGCGGATCGGCGAATCCACAGGCAAGGTGTCCCATCACATTCGAGCCGATGCCGCCAAAGGGCAGCGCATCGTCTATGAAAAGCCCATCAGCGACCATCGGTCGGCCATGAACGAAGCCGTCGACCAGCTCACGGCGCCCGGCACGGGAGTTATCTCCGGTCCGGGTGAAATCGCGGCCGTTGGCCATCGGGTCGTCCACGGGGGAGAATATTTCCAAAAACCCACCCCGGTGGATCGCAGGGTGCTGGAAGCCATTGAAAAGACGATTCCCCTGGCCCCGCTTCACAACCCCGCCAACCTCATGGGCATCAAGGTGGCCCGGGAGCTGTTTCCCCATGCCCCCCAGGTGGCGGTTTTCGACACGGCCTTCCACCAGACCATCCCCGCCTTTGCTTACCACTACGCCCTGCCCTGGTCGTATTATGACCAGCTGGGTGTCCGCCGTTACGGCTTTCACGGCACTTCTCATCAGTATGTGGCCCGGGAGGCGGCGGCCCGGCTGGGCCTGCCGCCGTCTGAAGTGAACCTGATCACCGCCCATTTGGGCAGCGGCGCCAGCATCTGCGCCATCGAAAAAGGGGCCAGCGTAGACACCTCCATGGGTATGACACCGCTGGGCGGGCTGATCATGGGCACCCGGGGCGGAAACCTGGACCCCGGGGTCGTCCTGTATATCGCCGAGCGTAAAGGCATGTCCCTGAAGGAGATCAATGCCGTTCTTCAAAAGGAAAGCGGTCTGAAGGGTATCTGTGGGATGAACGACCTGCGCGACATCCATGCGGCTGCCGACAATGGAGATGTCCCGGGCCCAGCTGGCGCTGGACATGTTCGTTCACCGCTGCCGACAGTATATCGGGGCTTATTTTTTTCAACTCGGCCGGGTGGATGCCCTGGTTTTCACCGCCGGTGTCGGAGAAAATGATGCGGCCATCCGCGAATCCTGCTGCAGGGGCATG
The DNA here is from genome assembly GCA_963697405.1 of uncultured delta proteobacterium. Classification (GTDB taxonomy): domain Bacteria; phylum Desulfobacterota; class Desulfobacteria; order Desulfobacterales; family Desulfosarcinaceae; genus Desulfosarcina. Next base: position 137,519 of record CAVONY010000014.1, read on the forward strand.
GCAACCGTCGGCCTGACCCTGGATCCGCTAAAAAATCGTGAGCCGGAGGAGCACCGCGGAGAAATCACGGCCGTCACAAGCCCGATCAAGGCCTATGTCATCCCCACCAACGAGGAACTCGAAATCGCCCGCCAGACCTGTGGGGTGGTGGAAGGGAAGGAATGAAAAAACAGGGTCCAAGGAATCAAGGATTCGAGTTAAAAGACAAGACCACCTGAGACCGCAAATGGCCTTCACTTGAACCGCGATAGCGAGCGCATTCCCCGCCGCTTGCGGCGGGGTTAGCGAGCGAACTGGAAATCGTTTTTTTTACCCTTCCGGTGCTGCGCAGCACTGCCGTCACAGGCAGAACATTCACCGCGGCTTGCCGCGGAGAGGGTTCAAACCTCGAATCCTGGATTCCTTGAACCCTGCTTTCTATCTGAGATAATCCTCCCTCACCGGTGAGAATATCTCCACGGCCACCGAATCTTCCAGCGCCCGGGCGGCATGGGGAACATCTGAACCGATGCACCAGCTGTCGCCGGGCATCACCTCATGTTCGAATCAATCATCTTCCGCGATAGGTTCGCTCACCTCAGGTTCCAGCTCGCGCACGTAGGACTCCGGCAGGGCCTTATTGGCTTTCACGCCTAATGCCTTGAGGTGTTCGGCACGCCGTACCAGGTTCCCCCTGCCCGTGGACAGCCGGTCCCTGGCCATGCAGTAGGCGTCCCTGGCCCGGTCCAACTGCCGGCCCACCTCTTCTATAGCCTCGATGAAGCCGATGAATTTATCGTAGAGTCCGCCGGCCTGTCTGGCGATTTCCAGGGCGTTTTCATTCTGGTCCGCATAGCGCCATATGTTGTGGATGGTTCTCAGGGTCACCAGAAGGGTTGACGGTGAAACCAGAATCACGTTCTTCTCGAAGGCCTCGGTAAACAGGTTGCGGTCATGCTCCACGGCGGCAAAAAAGGCGGCCTCGATGGGCACGAACATGAGCACGAAATCCAGGGTTCGGATCCCTTCCAGATCTTCGTAATGCTTTTCACTCAGGCCTTTGAGGTGGGCCCGCAGGGAGGCGAGGTGCGCTTTGATGGCCGCGGCCCGAACCGTCTCATCGCTGGATGCGTGGTAGCGCTCATAATCCTTGAGCGACACCTTGGCATCCACGATGACATCCCGACCCTCGGGCAAACGGACGACAACGTCCGGCTGATAGCGGCTGCCGCTGCCTCCGGTCAGGCTCACCTGGGTCTCGTATGCCCGCCCCTTTTCCAATCCCGATGCCTCTAATATCCGCTCCAGGATCACTTCTCCCCACCCCCCCAACGTTTTCACATCCCCCTTGAGGGCGTTGGTCAGGTTCAGGGCATCCTTGCCGATTCGTTCGTTGAGATGCTTCAAGTGGCCGATCTCGTTGAACAGGGCCGCACGATCGCGGGACTCCTTGTCGTAAACATCCTCCACCCGCTTCTTGAAGTCACCCAACTGTTCGCGCAAGGGGCCGATCAGCCCATCCATCTGGACCCGGTTGCGGTCGGCAAAGGTTTTGCCCTTCTCTTCCAGGATGCGCTCCGCCAGCACCTTGAACTCAACGGTAAGCCGCTCCCTGGCATCGTTGAGCAGCACCATTTTCTCTTCAGCCTGGCGTCGTTCGGCATCCAACCGGGTGGACAGTTCCGACAGCCTTTTTTCTAATGACAGGTTCACGGCATTCAGTTGCTCCTGCCCATGCCGGCTCCTTTCCAACGACTCCTCCAGCACGGGAATCCGCGTGACGGATTGTGCCAGGGCGGCCTTTTGCGCTTCCATCTCGGCCATGGCATCGCGGCGCTGGTCCAACCGGGCCTCGACCGATGCCAAATCGGCCCGAACCCTATCGAGTTGCTCCCGCACCGATAGCAATTTCTCCTCCAGGGCCGTCTTTTCCATCTCTGCCAGACGCGCCATGGCGACCAGATCGGCCTTCAAGCGAGATCGAACCACCAGCAGGGCGATGGCCGCGACGAGCAGCAGACCGGCGGCCCCACCGGTCAGATAAATGATTTGAATCTGCGTCATCGCGCACTCCCGAACGAGATAATCAGGCAACGTCCCATTTGCCTGTGAATATGAAAATAATAGTTTATACGCGAGATTGTGCCACAAATCCACCCTCACCGTTGACAATTGTGGCCTTCTTAAACCCTCCCTTATCCGGGTTGTGGAACATGCCTCGTCGCGTCGACCGTTGACCCTGCCCGTTGTTCTCTGGTAAACGATTGTCTTGGTTTTACCGATAACCTCCCAGGAGGCCATGCACTGCTGTGTCCGTTCTTCTAAAAAACAAAATTCCTGAACGATTGGATATCCTTGACAGCTATCTTGCTAGATCGGAATCCCGGGTTTCCGGTATCAGGAATGGATGTGAAAAACAAATCGTCTGGTACGACAACAAGCGCCGACAGCGCGACAGCGCCATCGTATACATCCACGGCTTTTCGGCCAGCCGCATGGAGACCTGGCCCCTGTGCGACCGTCTGGCCGAGGCCCTGGGCGCCAACTTGTTCTACACCCGCCTGACTGGCCACGGGCAGGATGGCGATGCCCTGGCCACGGCCACGGTTGAAGATTGGATGGACGACGGAATGGAAGCCGTTGCCATCGGACAACGGCTGGGCAAAAAAGTCATCCTGGTAGGCACATCCACCGGCGGCACCCTGGCGGCCTGGCTGGCGACCCAGCCGTCTGTGGCCGCACTGATTCATCGCCTGATCCTCCTCTCGCCCAACTTTTTTCCCAAAAACCCCCTGGCGGCCGCAGCGCTTTGGCCGCCCACACTGCGATTTTTCGAAAGCTTTTTCGGCAGCTGGCGGTGCTTCATCGTCTCCAACGCCACGCAGGCAAGATACTGGACCATGCGATACCCGATCAAGGCCATCGCAACCATGATGCAGCTGGTTCGCTTGTCCTGGCGGATCGATTTGAAAAACGCCGCCATGCCGGTGCTGATGATGGTCAACCCGTGGGACCGGGTGATCAACGTCACCCTGGCAATCATGCGTTACCTGACCTTCCCGTCTTCACAAAAACGGCTGGTGCTATTCAGGGGCAACAAGGATTTGGGCCGGCACGTGCTGGCCGGAGACATATTGGCGCCCGAAAGCACGGCCAAGGCCGTGGCCATCATACAGTCGTATCTCAACAGTCGGCCTTGAGTCGCGATCGCATCGATGAAAGGAAATACCATGAACGACAACAACACCCATCTGAAATCAGTCGGTTACATCCTATGGATTTTCGGATTTACCGGCGCCCACCGGTTTTATTTCGGCAAGCCCATATCGGGAACCATCTACTTTTTCACCCTGGGCCTGCTGGGCATTGGCTGGCTCATCGACCTCTTTCTGATCCCCTCACTGGACCGGCAGGCAAGCATCCGCTTCCGCAGCGGCCCCGTCGACTACACGGTGGCCTGGGTACTGCTCACCTTCCTGGGATTGTTGGGCATTCATCGCATGTACATGGGCAGATGGCTGATCGGCATCGTTTATCTGCTGACGGGCGGGATCTTCGGGCTGGGTTATCTTTACGATTTCTGGACGCTGAACGATCAGATCACGGTCATTAACGGTTGATAGCAGAACACCGCTTCTATCGGCCGTTCTGTTTCAGATATCCGGTACCGCCCAGCGCATGCATCTGTTCGATGATCTGCCAGGTTCGGCGGATCACATAGTCCGACGGCCGTTCGGCCGCCATGCGCCTGGGGCTGGGAAGGACAGCCGCCAGGGTAGCCGCTTCACGCCGATTGAGCCGGTCGGCCGGTTTTTGAAAAAACCGCTGAGCGGCCGCCTCCACACCGAACACACCGTTGCCCATCTCCGCAATGTTGAGATAAACTTCCAGGATCCGGGATTTGGGCCAGAGCAATTCCATGAGCAGGGTGAAGTAGACCTCGATTCCCTTTCTCAGGTAGCTTCTTCCCGACCACAGGAACAGGTTCTTGACCACCTGCTGGCTGATGGTGCTTGCCCCTCGTGGCCGTCTGCGGGTACGGTTGTCCTGGATGGCATCGGCAATCGCCTTCAGGTCAAGGCCCCAGTGGTCGAAAAAATTCTGATCCTCGGAAGCGATGACCGCAAGGGCCGCATGGGGTGAGATCCGGTTTATGGGTGTCCAGCGGTAGTCGACGACAGCGCCGGACAGGCGATGCTTCAGCATGAAGGCACTCGTAGGCGGGGGAACCCATCGCAACAGCAGGACAATCGCCACGGTGACGATGACGATGAATGCAGCCGTCTTCCACAGCAGGCTGAACACGGACCAACGGGACCGTCTGGTTGTCTGAAAAGCGCCGGGCATGCAATCTCCTCGACCCCTTCATAACCCATGACGAAGGGTGCAATCAACCCGCTTGGAACTGAAGGTACGGGTCGATCGAGGAGGCGTGGCCCTTAGCAGCGGTTAAAGCATGCCTGCCTGCTGAAAGTCGGCGACCACCGACTCGACCAGCGCTTCGTTGGTGTCATGGGACAGCTTTAATGTCCTGGCCAACTCGTCTGAGATGGCCTCTGGATCCGGGACGAACCATTGGAGCTGGGTGCCGTGAAGGTGGCTCAAGTGATTGGCATAAGCGGTGATGGCGGCCAGAGGCGCGGCCTCGCCCGCATTTTCAATGTGGTGGTGATATTTTACGCAAACCCTTGCCGACGCCGGCATTTTCCATTTTTCCATGAGCCGCTCACCGATCTCAGTATGATCGGTTCCAATGAGCTGCTTTTCGGCTTCATGGTCGGTAAGCGCCTCTCGCCTTTTGAGATTCTGTATCTGCCGGTAGCTGTCCGCGCTCACCAGCAGGAGTACCAGTTTACCGATATCATGCAGCAACCCGCCCACAAAGGCTTTTTCAGAATCGTCGTATCCGGCGGCAACGGCAATTCGGCGGGCGGCCAGGCCGCACTCGGCCGCGTGTTGCCATAAAAACGGGCCCCAGGTCTGCATGCCGGGATTGCTCTTTAAAAAGTATGTCTGCATGGAGGCCGACAAGACAAGGCCCTTGGTGGTCTTCGCACCCAGCCGCGTCAGTGCCTGCTGAAGGGACTCGACGCGGTTCAACCCGCCGAAAAGTGCCGAGTTGCTGATTTTGATCAGTTTGGAAACGAGGGATTGATCCATGCCGATCACTTTTTCGACCGCTTTGATATCCACGCCGGGATCCGAGAGCATGTCGAGTGCGCGTGTCACCAGCGTGGGAAGGGGCGGCAATTCGTCAATCTTGGACACCAACTCTGCCGAACTGAACTGACCGGACAAAGGTGGCCTTCCTTCGGTATCCGGTTGGGCAGCTGACGTGGGTTGCGCTGGCAGGGCGGCCATATTTTTTTTACGGGGTGTGACCATCCAGGAAAGCAGCTCCAGATAGTGCTGGGGGGACAGGCCCGCATAGCCGCTTTCGCTGAACACATAGATGAAGACCGCCACCTGCCCCTTGTTGACAACCGGAATCAGTGCACATTCGCCGGATGCAGCTGCACCGGACAGCCTGTCCAACAGATTCGATGGAAACCGGTTTCCGAAAAAAGCGACGCCGGAACGATGAACGGCAGACAAAACAAGGTCGTCGTCCAGTGCACCTAAAAGACCCTTGGCGGACGTCTGATCGAGGCCGTGTCCGTCGACCCTGCGCAGCTTTTTGCAGTGCACCACTTGGCCGTCTTTGGCGGTCAGAATCAGTATGCCGTTGTAAAAACCCTTGCAGAAGGCCACCAGGGCCTCGATGCGCTTCAATGGGTCGTCGCTCAGCATCAACTTTTTTAGGGCCTGACGAAACGCGCCGAACAGGGGGTCCCCGCTGGATTCCGATGAGGCCGGCTGATCTGTCGCTTCGGCGGGCAGGAGCGTAACCGTTCCCTTTTCCATGCAGTCCTTGATGATCGCTATCACGGTACTGCTCTCGAAAGGCGCTTTTTCGAGAACCTGTCGAATGGTCCGGCAGGTGGACATCAATCGAAAAACCACCTGCTCCTCAGTGGTCAGCGTTTCGGTCTGAACCGCTTTGGCGGAAGCTGAGAATTCACGGTCGAGGGAAATGATTCCCTTGATGAAATCACGGTACTCATCGGACTGGACGGCAATGGAAAGAGCCAGCATTCGGGCATCCAGTTTGGTTTCAGCACCATCGTCTTCAACCGGTGTATCCGTGAAATTAAAGGACCCCTCATCGAGCAGAAACATCTCCAGCAGCACCTCTTTCATGCCGGTCAGCAGGATTTCCTCCACCGTCGAAAGGGGGAACAGGTCGATCTGCGTAAGAATGGACCGAATCGGCATCGCCGTTTCCGTCCGGATCTGGCGGATTCGCTTGACATCATCGGCAGTAACCCGGCGATTGAAAATCAAGCTCTGGAGTATTTTCGCATCCCCACTGGCAGAATGGGCATCGATAATGAAACCGTTTTTGAAACTGAGTGTAATCAGGCGTTGGTTTTCGGCAACGGAAAGAATCCCGTTCAGGCTCAACTGAGATAGAAACATGATGGCGTCGGCCGGATGATATTTACTCAAATCTCCATTAAAAATCATTTCTTTACCTCACAGGGTTCAGGGTCAAACTTTAGTTCGACCGTTTTCCCTGAAACTTGAGTGTGATATACAATATTAAATGCCGAATTTGGCCGCCCCAATGAAAAAGAAAAAAATGGCACCCCACAATGGAAGGCCGATGAACGCCAACATCATTTCACACCCGAGAACGGTGACCATGAAGCGAATGCAAATTACTATCCGACAGGCAGGGGTCGAAGATCATGAACGCCTTTCATCACTGGCCAGGGAGACCTTTGTCGACAGCTTCGCCGCTGACAACCACCCGGAGAACATGGCCGCCTACCTGGAAAAAGCATTCAGCCCGCGCATCCAGGCAACGGAATTGGCTGAGCCGTCTTCACGGTTCCTGATTGCCGAAGCCGGGGGGAAGCCGGTGGGGTATGCCCGGCTGGTTGAAGCATCGACACCGCCCTGTATCAATGCAAAAAAGCCCATCCAACTGTCGCGCTTGTATGCCTGCAAACGGTGGATCGGCAGTGGTGTGGGGGCAGCGTTGATGACCGCATGCATCGTTGAAGCGACCAGACGACAATGCGAGGGCATCTGGCTGGGCGTCTGGGGTAAAAATACCCGGGCCATCCGGTTTTACAACCAATGGGGATTTGTGCAGATGGGAACCCAGCCCTTTGTGTTGGGCAATGACCGGCAGACCGATCTTATCTTGTGGCGGCCACTGGATGTGCCGCCGCGATAACCCATGACAAAAACAGGTGTTGCATGGTAAATAACGAACGCCAACGCTGCGGGTGGCCCGGCGACGACGCGCCGATGGTGCGCTACCACGACGAAGAGTGGGGCGTGCCTGTCCACGATGACCGCAAGTGGTTTGAATTCATCCTCCTGGATGCCTTTCAGGCCGGCCTGTCGTGGAAAACGGTACTGCACAAGCGGGATGCCTTCCACCAGGTTTTTTATGGTTTCGACCCGTTGCAGGTGGCCGGGATGTCTGAAAAAGCCATGGCCGAGGCCATGGCCAACCCGGCCATCATCCGCAACCGGCTCAAGATCCGGGCCGCCGTCAAGAATGCCCAGGCATTTTTGCGCCTCCAGGAAACCCATGGCAGCTTCGACGATTACATCTGGGCCTTCACCGGTAAGCGGGTGATCCATAATCGCTGGAATAGACTCGAAGCGATACCGGCCAAAACCGACTTGTCCGACACAGTCAGCCGGGCACTCAAGCAGCAGGGCTTCACCTTTGTGGGCAGCACCATCTGCTACTCTTTTTTGCAGGCCGCTGGAGTGGTCAACGACCACCTGGTGACCTGCTTTCGGCACAGGGAGTTAGGGGCACGGGAATAAGGTTACATCGCAACCTGCTTCAGGATGATAAAGAGACCGCATGAACCCAACTGACAATAAAACCATCCTGATCGTCGAAGATGACGAAAACACGTCATCGCTGATCGCCCTGTATCTCGAGCGGGAAGGCTTTTCGCCGGTAACTGCCGACGACGGGGAAACGGCCCTGGCCCTGGCCGGCAAGCACCACCCCGACCTGGTGATTCTCGATCTGATGATTCCGAAGGTGGATGGCTGGGAGGTGTGCCGCCGACTGCGCAAAAATTCCGAGGTGCCGGTTATCATGCTTACGGCCCGGGGGGAAGAGATCGACCGGGTGGCCGGACTCACATTAGGCGCCGACGACTATGTGGTCAAACCTTTCAGCCCGCGGGAACTGGTGGCCCGGGTCAAGGCGGTGCTGCGACGCACGTCGCCTGCCCCAGGCGAAACGGAGCGAATGCTGATCCATGGATCGATTTGCCTGGACCTGGAAAAGCGTCGGCTTTCCGTAAACAATCAACCGGTTTCCCTCACGCCCCATGAGTATGCACTGATGGTGGCACTCATGGCTTCCCCGGGGCGCACCTTCAATCGGGACGAACTGCTGGACCGCCTCTACCCCATGGGCGAGGCGGTAGTCATCGACCGGGTGGTGGACGTACACATCGGCAAACTTCGCCAGAAAATCGAACCGATACCCGCCGAGCCGCAGTACATCATCACCGTCCGCGGCATCGGATATCGGTTCGCGGACCGGCAGACGCAATAAGGAAAAAAAGCACGGTGAAACGATTCTTGATCATCAAGCTGATTGCGGTCAACCTCATCGTCGTGGGATTTGCCGTGGTGGTCGTCTGGCTGGCTATTGACACCCTGGCCGCCGGCTACTTCGTCACCCTCATGGAAAAATACCACATCTCCCCCGGACCCGCTCACGCCATGTTTGTGGATTCCATTCACCGCTACCTGATCTGGGCCTTTGCGGGGGCTATCTTTCTGGCTATCGTGCTCAGCTATGTGATGAATCGGCGAATTCTGGGCCCACTGACCCGCATGACCACCATCACCGGTGAAATTGCTGCCGGTGAGTTTTCGGCCCGGGTGCCCGTGGCCACTGCGGACGAAGTCGGACGGCTGGCCCGGGCCTTCAACCGCATGGCGGAAAACCTGGAAAAGATCGAACACCTGCGACGCTCTCTGATGATCGATGTCGCCCATGAGCTGCGCACCCCGCTGACCAATATTCGGGGATACCTGGAGGCACTCAACGACGGCGTGCTGCCGCCGGCACCCGAAACCCTCTCGCTGCTCCAGGACGAAACCCTGCGGCTGGTCCAACTGGTGGAAGACGTACTGGCCCTGGCCCGTGCCGATGCCGCCGGCAGCCAGCTTCAATTGACCGCCGTCGATCTGAAAGCGATGGTGGATAACACCGTGGCCACCTTTGCTCCGGCTTTAACCGGCAGATCACTGACCATGCGCCTGCATGCCCCCTCCTCGGCTCCAATCATTCAGTGCCGACCGGGACCGCCTGGCGCGTGTCCTGCGAAACCTGACCGACAATGCCATTCAATATGCACCTCAGGGAACGGTTGTGGACATCACGATCGGGGACGATGCCGGAACGGTTAAAATAGATTTTTCCAACGTCGCCGACGACGTTCTCCCCGAGGACCTGCCCTATCTTTTCGAACGCTTTTACCGCGGAGAAAAATCCCGTTCCCGTCGTCACGGCGGCGCCGGCATCGGCCTGTCCATCGTGAAAGAACTCGTGGAAGCCCATGGGGGAAAGGTTCATGCCGACCTGACAGATGGCACCATTCACATCGGCTTTACCCTGCCCCTGGCAGAGGATACGAAAGCCGGTCAAACCTAAGGCAGGTAACAGGTATCGTGCCGCATCCACCATTATCGAATCAATTGAAAGCTTATCGAGCCTGAGGATATAAAACCAAAATGAAACATCAAATATATCAAGTTCAGATAGGGTTATGAAAAAAGAAAAAATCATAGCGACCGTATGTGAATTACCAGATGCGCTTGAACCATTCATGGCTGCGTGGCAAACGCTTGTGACGCATGTGGGCAAGCATCAAAGTGATGTGGTGGTGTTACCGGAAATGCCCTTTGCGCCTTGGGTGGCGGCGATTCGTGATTTTGACCCGGCGGTGTGGGCCAGTGCGGTCGCTTTGCACGATGAATGGTTACTTCGACTGGCAGAGCTTGGTAGAGCAACGGTATTGGGCTCACGGCCGGTAACAAGGGATGAGCGGAGTCTGAATGAAGCGTTTACATGGCAAGCTGAACGTGGTTATCAGGCAACGCATTATAAATATTACCTGCCAGATGAACCGGATTTTTGGGAGGCAACGTGGTATGAACGGGGGGAAAAGCGTTTTGAGGCAACCGAAACCGTACACGGTACAATGGGTTTTTTAATCTGTACCGAACTGTGGTTTACCGAGCATGCCCGCACCTATGGCCGTCAGGGAGCGCAGTTGATTATTTGTCCCCGTTCTACAGAGGCCGCAACCACCGAAAAATGGATACTGGGTGGCCGAGCAGCGGCCGTTATGAGTGGTGCGTTTTGCCTGTCTTCTAATCGTAGCGGTATAGACGCACGGGGTCATGCATGGGGTGGCCACGGCTGGATAATCGAACCTGATCAAGGTAAGGTTTTAGGAACTACCTCAGCTATACAGCCTTTTTTAACCCTTGAAATTGATCTTTCAGATTCCGTACAGGCGAAAGGAACGTATCCTCGTTATGTGGATGAGTGAGTACCTTAGATGATTACAATCATGAATTAAATTGTCATCGATGGAAGGGTTGTTTGGCATCAGTGGAGAAAACCAAAGCATATCAATTATAATTCTGGCGAGTTGAAAACTGAGAATCTCTTAATAAATCTCAGGTCGCCACATCTCTATGATAGATTCTTTTTCCCAATGTAATCTGCAATGGACTGGAAATTCAGCCGCCCCCATATTTAGTGGTGACAAGACTTTGGCAGCTCCATCACTTTATGCATGGTATTATCAGAATCTCCAACATAGTGAGGTAAAGTTAGCATACAATTGAACCCTCCCCGCGGCAAGCCGCGGGGAATCTTCACCGTAAGGATAAAAAATCGATTTTCAGTTCGCTCGCTAACCCCGCCGCAAGCGACGGGGAATGCGCTCGCTATCGCGGTTCAAGGAAATTAATTATGTCTACTAATCCTATTCAAGATCGAGCGGAAGGTGCCCTATTGGGTGCCTGGATAGGGGATGCACTGGGCCTGGGTCCACATTGGTATTATAGTTTGGAAGAACTCCACCGAGACTATGGAGATTGGATTGACCGTTATACCGATCCGAAACCAGGCCGCTACCACGACGGTATGAAGGCTGGACAGCTGTCCCAGTCCGGATTTATCCTCAAACTCATGGTTCGCTCATTGATCGAGCGCGGTGTCTACGATGAAATGGATTTTTGCCGCCGTATGGACCGGGAACTCTTTCCCCTTCTGGATGGTACACCGGATAGCGGACCGGGGCGATACACCAGCCAATCAATTAGAGAAGCCTGGCGCCGTCGCGTAAAGCAAGGACTTGACTGGGGACAAACTGGAGGCCATGCCGATACAACCGAGGCTATCGAGCGCACCCTGGCCATTGCGGTTCGTTATGCACTGCAGCCCAGCCAACTCGCCGCTGCAATAACGGCAAATACGCTGTTGACCCAGACTGATGACACGGTCGTTTCCATGACAGTCGCTTTTGGTGCGGTACTTGGCCTTCTGGTGCAAGGCCATTCTCTGGACGCAGATTTATCGGGGAAACTGATGCGCCTCGTGAAAAGCGGAGAGTTGCCTTTCCACGCCGTGACCAGAGATGATTTGAAGCCGCCGCGCCCCGGTGATCCCGAGCCCCCCAGAGCAGGTCGTTTCGCCTCTCCGGATGCATTGCTTTCGCCATCTTACATGGCTTCAGCAGCAGTTGATCCGGGGATTCAGATTGAACCTGCCTGGAAAGTTTCCATTGTGTATGGGATGCCGTGCGCCATCTACCACATGCTCCCGGCGGCTTACTATTTATCTGCACGTTTTCACAATGATTTTGAATCAGCTGTGCTCCATGCCACCAACGGCGGCGGTCAAAACCAGGTGAGGGCCATTTTAACAGGAGCTTTAACTGGAGCCCAAGTGGGGCTGTCGGGAATTCCGCACCGCTTCCTCGACGGCCTGGAAAACGTAGATAACCTTCGAAAAATGGCCACGGAACTTGCTCGGCAAACAACACGTTGATTGGGCATTAGCGATAATGGATAGGTAAAAGTAAGTATCATGGATAGAATTAACAAAAAGTCTCGTCATACCGTTTTGTATCTCTCACATGGCGCCGGGCCAATGCCCTTGCTGGGTGATGATGGGCATGAACAGATGGTCGATAACTTGGAAATGATTGCTGCTGAAATTTCAAAACCTTCTGCTATTATTCTTATCAGCGCCCACTGGGAGGAGCCGATACCGACCATTACGCAGGCCGTAAATCCCCCCCTGCTCTATGATTACTATGGATTTCCTGAGCAAGCCTATGCAATCCAGTACCCCGCACCTGGAGAACCCGACCTTGCGCACACCGTTTTTTCGGTTCTGCGTGACCAGGGCACAAAATCCATTCTTGATGATAAACGGGGGTTCGATCATGGCTTGTTTGTGCCGCTGAAAATAATGTACCCGGAGGCTGATGTGCCTTGCATTCAATTGTCGTTAGTGAATCGTTTGGATCCGAAAGAACACATTAACATTGGCAATTCATTATCGGGATTGGAATATGAAAATTTGCTTGTAATCGGCTCCGGGTTTTCGTTCCACAACATGAACGCCTTTTTTGCTCCCAGAACAGCCGAGATGGAAATGATGAACGAGGAATTTATACAGTGGTTGAATGACACATGTTCAAATCCAAACCTCGAAGAGAATGAAAGAACCCGTCGATTGGTAAATTGGGAAAAAGCGCCATCGGCCAGATTTAGCCACCCCAGAGAAGAGCATTTATTGCCGCTGCATGTGTGTTATGGTGTTGCCAAATGCGCTTGCAGTGATTTTTTTGAATTAGAAATTATAGGGAAAAAGGCCAGTGTTTTTCTTTGGCGATAGCCTCGACCTCAAGAATAGGTTCCATCAGGTTGAGTCTTGAGCTTCAAAAACACGATAGCCAGATCATACACCACGTCCCCAATACCCCGATCCCTAAATCCCAAAGTCCCCCCACTCCCCTCCCCTTGAAAATCTTTACCGAATCTTTACATTACCATTACACATCCCTTAACCGGGTGTCTTATTGTCTGTCCATAAACGCATTGAAACGGACGGATCAACAGGAGGTGTGAAATGAAACATGCAACGATTGCGGCATTGGTTCTGATCGCGGTCTTTTTCGGCTACCAGCAGGTCAGGAGCATGGACGATAAAATGGAGAAACCCATGGATAAAATGGTTGAGAATGCACGATCGGCCGTATTTGCCGGCGGCTGCTTCTGGTGCACGGAATCGGATTTTGAAAAAATGGATGGTGTGATTGAGGCCGTGTCGGGTTATACCGGCGGGCGCATGGAAAACCCCACTTACAAGCAGGTCTCTGCCGGCGGCACCGGCCACATAGAAGCCATCAAGGTCGTCTACGATCCGGCCAAGATCTCTTACAGCCAGCTGTTGGACATACTCTGGCGGCACATCGACCCCACCGATGCCGGCGGCCAGTTCGTGGATCGGGGCGATCAGTACCGCAGTGCCATTTTCTATGCCACCGATGAGGAGCGGCAGATGGCCGAAGCCTCGAAAAAAGCGCTTTCCGCCTCCGGCCGCTTCGACCGGCCGATCGTAACCGACATCCTCCCCCTGGGTGCCTTTTATGAGGCCGAAGACTACCACCAGGACTATTACAAAAAGAATTCAATTCGTTATAAATGGTACCGTTCCGGTTCCGGCCGGGACCAGTTTTTGGAGACGGCCTGGGCCGGTGAGGAGATAAAAATGGAAAAAACCGCTGCCAAGATGATGGATGGCGATAAAAAGGAAATGGCGGTCGAGGTCCCCACGGATGAAGCGCTCAAAAAGACGCTCACGCCGCTGCAGTATCGGGTCGCCCGTGAAGACGCCACCGAACCGCCCTTCAACAATGAATACTGGGACAATCACGAGGCGGGCATCTATGTGGATGTGGTGTCCGGCGAACCCCTGTTCAGTTCCACGGACAAGTTCGACTCGGGAACCGGCTGGCCCAGTTTCACCCGCCCGCTCAAAGCGGAAAACGTGGTCGAAAAAAAGGACATGAGCTGGCTAATGGTTCGCACCGAGGTACGCAGCAAACAGGCCGACTCCCACCTGGGGCATCTGTTCGAAGACGGGCCCAAACCCACGGGATTGAGGTACTGTATCAATTCAGCGTCTTTGAGGTTCATCCCCGCCGGCGAGCTTGAAAAAGAGGGGTATGGCAGCTACCGCAGCCTGTTCGAAAAATAGGCCGGGCCATGTAAACGCATGTACCGTATCCCCTCCGTTTACGCGGCCCTTCTGGAAGGCGGGTCAGAGCGGGGGAAAAGTCTAACGGTTGCAGCACGCACCGGGGAGGTCTGCCATGGAAAAAAACATATCCCTTATCCTGACGGCAATCATCGTCAGCGGGGTTATTTTCGCTGGATCGGCTTGGGCCGATGATTCGGCGGTCGAGCAGGCCGTCTTTTATGTGCAATGATATGGCGTGGGGAAATCAGCCCTGGATGGGCTGGACGGCGTGAAATCGGTAACCAGTGGTTTCAGCGGATTTCGCGAGATCAACACGGTGACGTACGACCCTGCCGTGATTACCCGCGACCAGATGGTGGCGGCCCTGAAAAAGGCCGGCACCTATACGGGGACCAAAGAGTGATGGTTCAGGGTTCAGGGGTTTCAGGGAGTTAAGGATTCTATCCTTCAACCGTTGAACGGAGAACGTTGAACCCGGAACCTTCTTTTGTCCTTCAACCGTTGAACGGAGAACGCTGAACCGGGAACCGCCGTGGGTTCAGGGTTGAAACCAGAGACCAAAAACAACCCATCACAGGCACCAAATCTTAAATAACAAACTACAAATCTCAAATAAATTCCAAATTA
>CAVONY010000015.1:0-188981 GCA_963697405.1 uncultured delta proteobacterium
AGGGAAAAATCGACGACGGCAGGTATCTCTCCTGCCCGGGTATAGTATGAAATGCAAAGATCTTTACAGACCAGTATAGGTTCTTGGTTGTCATTCACAATTTTTTACCTTTTAATCACGCAGTGAGATTTCACGCAGCCCATCCGCCAGCAAATTAAAACCTAAGATCAGTGAAGATATTGCTATACATGGAAACAGGGTCATATGGGGAAAAACCATGGCCATCTGCCGTGTTTCATTGACCATCCCTCCCCAGTCAGGATCTGGTGGCGGCAGCCCGAGGCCTAAGAAACCAAGCACACCAATGGTAATGATCACGTAGCCAAGACGCAGGCAGGCATCCACAATAAGCGGTCCCCTGGCGTTGGGCAATATCTCAAACAACATGATTCTCCAGTCCGTTTCACCTCGGGTCTGCGCGGCAGCCACATAGTCACGATTGCGAAGGTCCAGTACCAGTCCACGCACAATACGCATAATTCCAGGAGAGGACGCAAAGGTAATCGCAATGACAATGTTAAATCCTGACGCACCAATGGTTGCAATGACGATGATGTAGAGCACCAGCACAGGAAATGATAAAATAATATCTGAAATACGGGACAGGACGTCATCCACCAGACCCCCGCGGTATCCGGCCATCAGCCCCATCAGGATGCCCACGGTGTAGGCCGAAAGAGTGGCCAGGGGCGCATAGACCAGTACCGTGCGCGACCCCCAGACAATACGGGACAGGATATCTCGACCCATATGGTCAGTGCCCAGCCAGAACGTACTGCCCGAAGCGGCCACCACCCCTGGTTTGGCAAAGGGTTGAATAGATGCGTTGGGGTCAAATTGGGCTATCAATGGGGCAAAAATAGCGACGAGCACCCAGAAGAGAACCAGAAAAACGCCGATCATGCCGACCCAGCTTTCACGCAGGAGCCCAAAAGATTTTATTGCACGTAAAATCGCTGCGCCATAGCCCACAGAGGGCATTTCAGTTATGGATTGAGTGGTCATTATTAGTTTATCCTTGGTCTCTTAACTGAATCGTATGCGCGGATTAAGAAACGTATAGCCGATATCAGCGATGGTCTGTGAGCTGACAGCCACAACGACCGCCACCATTGCACAGGCTTCCAGAAGTGCGATATCATTATTCAAAGAAGCTTCCAGGAGCAGTGCCCCAAAACCTTTATAGGCAAAGAAAAATTCAACAACAATAACGCCGGACAACAGCCAGTTGATCTGCAGCATGATGACGGTAAATGGGGCGATCAGGGCGTTGCGCAAGGCATGTTTCAAAATTACCTGCTTGTAGGGCAGCCCCTTGAGCACCGCCGTTCGGATATACTGGGAGGTCATCACCTCGGCCATTGATGCCCGGGTCATACGGGCCACATAGCCAAAATCATAAACCACCAGTACCAAGGCGGGAAGGATCAGTTGTTGGAATTCAAACCCGCCTGCCATGCTGCTGGTTCCCGGCAACCACTTTAAACCAAAAACAAAAAGGGCTGAAAAAAATACAGCGCTGGCAAACTCCGGTACAGATGTGGTTAAAATGCCAAAAACGGATATGGTACGATCCAGCATGGAACCCTCCTTCATTCCTGACAAGACACCTAGGATTAATGATAAAGGGATCATGATGGCAAAGGTCCAGAAGCCTAAGATTGCGGTATTCCATAACCGCGGCAAGAGCACTTCTTTTACCGGGCCTTTGTAGCGTATGGACTCGCCGAGGTTGCCCGTGGCAAAGTTCCCCAGCCATTTTGCATAGCGCACCACCGTCGGCTGGTTATACCCATGCTGGTCCCGCCACATCTCTTTTTGTTCATCACTGGCAAAATTACCCAGGACACGGGTGGCAGGGTCACCGGTAAGACCTGTTTCCAGAAGAAGGAAGAGAATTATCGATACGACAACCATGGTAAAAAGCATGAAACCGATCCGCTTTAAAAGCAGCAAGATCATTTTGACTCCTTAATTCTGCGACTTGGCTTTTGTGTCTGGTAAGGGAGAAAAACGGCCCTTACCAGACATTGCACTGGTTTCAATCAAGCCAGAGAGACCTTGTGAAAGCGATAGTATCTGACCGGGTCCATCTCAAAGCCAACCACGTTGTCTGAAATCGCCGTGAAAACAGACCGGAAGAAAGGTTGTACCATGACAGCGTCATCCTGCAGGATTTTCTCAACTTTTTCCATCTTGACCCGACGCGTTTCAACATTCAATGTTGCTTCTGCTTCGTCCAGAGCGGCATCAAAGGCAGGATTATTATAGCTGGATTCATTCCAGGGCACACCTGCACGGTAGGCCAGGCCGAGTACCATAACAGCCAAAGGGCGGTGGGTCCAGGAGGTGAGGCTCAAGGGTGCCTTTGTCCAGACATCCCAATATTGTGCCATCGGCATTACATTCATTATAATGTTGATCCCGGCTTTAGCGGCATCTTCTTTGAGTACTGCAACGGAATTCTGTTCCCAGACACCATCGGTGTTTCCCACGTTGCAGGTTAATTCAATGCCATCGGGATACCCTGCTTCGGCAAGCAGTTTTTTTGCGCCTGCAATGTCCTGCTTAACCGGCGGAAGTTTAAAATACTCAGGATGGATGCTGGCGACATGATGGTGTTCGGCAACAATTCCTAAACCCTGGTGGGCAATGTCAAGGTTTCTTTTGGCATCGCAGCATTTCTGAACCGCCTTGCGCACACGAATGTCGTCAAAGGGTTTTTCAGTGACCTTCATGCGGATAACGCCGGTTTGGGTAGATGGAATTGAAACAACATTTATTCCTGGAATATTCTTGGCCGCTTCAAGGGTTGTCAAATCAAGGTTGTAGATTACATCCACCTGCTTCGAAGCGATTGCAGCAAGATAAGCACCAGCATCTTCACCCAGGTCAATGATACGAATTTCATCGAGAAAGACGTCTCCGCCCCAATAGGGTTCTTTGCGCTTTTTCAATACAGCGACCTCTCCGACTTTGAACTCAGAAAGCGTGTAGGGTCCGGTACCTACCGGGTTTTTAGTCAGATCCCCACCCTCTTTTTCAAAATTGCGGTGGACAATGCCGGTGGGATAATTGTAAAGATTTTCAGGAATCGACAGAACCGGTGATTTCAGATTCAGCCTTACCGTATGATCGTCTACTTTTTCGACCGCATTTTTGATCATGCGCTTGACTGGGTTGCCTTTTGAATCTTTCTCACCGGTCTCTTCTACCATGGCGTTAAACAGTCCCATGTTGGAAGATCCGGTCTTGGGGTCAAGCCAACGGGTAAAGTTAAATACAACATCATCTGCAATAAAGTCGTCACCGTTGGACCATTTGACCCCTTTACGAAGATGAAAGGTCCAGGTTTTCAGATCATCAGATGCTTCCCAGCTCTCCGCCAGACCGGGTCTGGTGATATTATCCGGCCCGGTTATCACCAGATATTCGACAATATGCCTGGAAACGATAGATTTCTGAGTCCATGAATAGGTGGCTGGATCAGCCATTTCCTGCACCTGCATAGCATATTTCAGAACCCCGCCCATTTTTTGCCCAGCGGCGACCGCCTTTTCCGGCATCACCAGGCCGGCAAGCTGGCCGGCGGCAGTCACGCTGAGGCCAAGAAGTGCACTGTACCGAATAAATTCTCGACGGGATAGTTTTCCCTTGTCCATCTGGTCTTTGAATTCCGTAATCACTGGATGGATTTTCTCCTTTTGATTCATGTCATTCTCCTCCTTTGTAGGTAAGATCAATAAACGCCCTATTCATCAAAACAGGCTGGTATTAATGGTGAGATTGTAAAGAAGTGGCAATCCCTGCCCCAGAAAAACAGATTCGCCATGGGGCGTCATCTGTTATGTCCCAGATTGCGTGCCCATTGAAGGCAGCGTGATGGGCAAATACCGTATGGCCAATATACAAAACGGGGGGGTGAGAATAAAAGCCTTTTTGAATTATGATATACAGGGCACCATAGTCAAAAGAGCCGGCTTTGTCAATTAAGGGCTCTTTTGACATAAAGTAGCGATTGTTGCTCCGCCTCGTTTTTCCAATAAGAATTACTGCAGGTTAAACCACGGTTGCGATCTGCCAGGCAATGCGGTAGAAATGCTGCCAGCAACCCGATTTACCGCCCTTGAAACAAGACCATTGAGGAGAAAATGAAGCTTGGCCTCCACACCTACAGCCTGAATCTGCACGGCATCGGCCAGGCCTGGGCAGGCTTCACCTGCCCCTGGCCCCGGCAACTCTCAACCTTCCAGCTATTTAACCTGCTGGTGGATCTGGACCTGGAGGGAGTTCACCTGGATGACGGGGTTCTTGAATATCTGGATGCGGGATATCTGAAAGAAGTGGGGGCGGCCGCCAGGGACGCCGGACTTTATCTGGAGTACAATTTCTCCATGGACCGTGGCAGGTTCGGCATCGGCATCCAGCATGACCTTACAGCAGCTATCGAGACAGCCCGGAACCTGGGAGCCGATATCGTCAAAGTGGGCATGGACCTGCGCCGGCCCCGGCCCGTGGCCGCCAGCCGGTTTCATCCAAAGGTCATCGAACAGATGGAGGCCGTTGCCGACCTGCTCCGGGATGCGGCGCCGCTGGCGGCCGACCATAGCATCCGTCTGGCCGTGGAGAACCATTGCGACTGCTTTTCCGAAGAAATCCTCTGGCTGCTGGACCGGGTGGACAGCCCGGTGGTGGGCGCCTGCATCGATACGGTCAACGGCCTGCATGTCACCGAAGACCCCATGGCCGCCATCGAACGCCTGACGCCCCGGGCATTTACCAACCATTTTCGGGATGACCGCATCGAATTCCAACGCTGGGGGTTCAAGCTGGTGGGCACGGCCGTGGGAGAGGGAGACATCGACATGCGCCGGGCCTACGAGCTGTTCCGGGATCGCTCTTCCATGGACCGGATCAACATCGAAACCGAGCTGGAAACGCCGTTGGGCGACATGCAGAGGGCCCTGGACATGGAAATCGGGGCCATTCGGCGCAGCGTCCGCTACTGCCGGGAGGTGCTGGGCATTTCGAGACAGAATCGTTTATGACGCCTGTCTCTCGCACGGATATGCCGCAGCCCTGGCTGCCACCGCCGGCGCTTTCGGACTTCTGATTTGAAAACCAGCGATGCGTGGGTTATAGTATGGCCTAAACCAAAGCCAAGCGAGAAGCGGAGGAACAGATGACAGACAATCGAATCAAAGCAGCGGTCATCGGTGCGTTTGTGGCCGATGCGCTCTCCCTGGGCGTGCACTGGGTGTACAACACGGGTGTAATCGATAAAAAACTGGGTCGGGTGGAGCACTATTACGATCCGTTGACCTCCTACCACAAGGGCAAAAGCGCCGGCGATTTCACTCACTATGGGGACCAGACGCTGGTGCTGCTGGAATCGGTGAGCAGCGGCGGCGGATTCGATGCCCATCGGTTCGCTGACATGTGGCGCACCTTTTTTGCCGACTACGGCGGTTATTTCGACCAGGCCACCAAAACGACCCTGGAGAATATGAATGCCGGCAAAGACCTGACCGACAGCGCCTCGGATTCGGACGACCTGGCGGGGGCCTCACGCCTGGCAGCGCTGGTGCCTGTCTATCATGACAACCTGGAGCAGTTGGTCGGTGCTGCCCTTGCACAGACCCGCATCACCCACAACAATGACCGGGGGCTTTCAAGTGCGGATTTTTTTGCCCGCACCGTCTTTGCCGTACTCGACGGACAGACTCCCATGGCAGCCATGCAGGCCACCCTGGACACGCACTTTTCCGACAGCGCCATTGCATCGTTGATCACCATGGGATTGGAGAGCCGCGATCGCGACACCCGGGAAACCATCGCCGAATTCGGTCAAATGTGCAGCGTGGAGGCCGGCCTTCCCGGAGCGATTCACCTGATCTCCCGCTATGCCGACGATTTCAAGACGGCCATGGTGGAAAATGTGATGGCCGGCGGGGATTCGTCGGCACGGGGAATGTTGGCGGGTATGGTTCTGGGCGCCGCCCACGGAATGGTGGCCATTCCCGAGGCGTGGCAAACCGGGATGACCGCGAGCCAACGGATCGGCGCCCTCTTAGACCAGTTATAGTGGTTCCCGGCATGGTCGCTCAGGGCCGGATTCCGGCATCGGTGTCCATCGACAGAGGTTCGTCAGGCAGGTTGGAGCGAATGATAATATTGCGCTGCAGACTCTGCACCACCCGGTCGATATCCGCCACACCCTCACGGATTTCCCGGATGCCTTCCCTGGCAGTTATCGTTACCCGGGGGATGTCTTGGCTGCCCTGTTTCAGGTTTTCCAGAATCACCTGAATGGTTTCAAGGGATCCCCGGGCCTCTTCCAAAATGCCTTTCAGCGCCTGCACATTCTCCACCACCCCGGTGCCGGCCGTCTGGATCGTGGCCAGATTGTCGCTGACCTGATCCATAATAAGCGGCCCCCTGGTAGAGGTTGCGCGCATATCATCCAGCAGGCCGTTCACCTTTTCCAGGTTTGACAGAACCCCGTCAACCAAATCCCGGGAAGCCACCAAAGATCCCAACGACCCCTGGCCCTGACCGATGCTGCCGGTGATCTGTACCAGATGGGTGGAGGTTTTTTCGATGTTGGCCAACGTAGTCATCACAGGGCCATGCGGGTCTTTGATCAGGATCATCAGGTCAGCGATTTCCTGGATCGTCCGGACGGCCAGCATGGCCGTTTTTTCCACTTCGAACTCCTTGAGAATATCGGAAATGGACTTTTTTTCGATGGACGGAATCATGCCGCCGACAGGGATTTTCGGGGTGTTCGGTGCGCCGGGGACAATGGAGATATATTCCGAGCCGATGAGCGTCGGGCTGTCCACCACGGCGACTGAGTCTTGCCGGATGCGTGATGCGTATTTGGTTAGAATGGCCAATTGGACATTGACATTGTCCTCTCCCAGCGAAATTCGTTTCACCTTGCCGATATCGGCTTTGAAAAGTTTCACTGCCGCGTTGACCTGCAGGTTATAGCTCTCCTTGAAGCTGGTGTGAAAGGTCACTTCATCGGCAAACCAGTCCTTTCCCCGGCCGAGAATAACCACGGTGGTCAACGACAGCAACGTGATGCCGATGACAAAGAGACCGACGCTCTTTTCGGCGCTTGAATAGCTGGTTTGCATCAGATCGTCACCTGTCTGACGGTGGCCTTTCTATAATCGTTAATCGAACGTTGTCCGTATCTCTCCACCGGCCACAGTCAGCTGTCGGTTCGCAAATCCGTTCATTTCAGAATTGTGGGATACAAAAACCACCCCTGTTCCGGAGCCTACCATATTTCTAAGGTGGTTCAAAATGCTATTATTTTCAGAAATTTCCATGAAATTTTCAGGTCTGTCGATCAGCATCACCGCCGGTGCTTTGCACATTTCCCGGATGGCGATGGCCGTCAGCAACTCCCTGTCGCTTAATACGGATGGCCGCCGGTTGAGCAACCGGGATAGACCCGCAGCCCTGCAGAGGGAATCCATGGTGGTGTCCATATCAATGGTCAAGTCGTTTTCAGAGTACATCCTGCATAAAAGAAGGTTTTCCCGGAGGGTTCGGTTGCTGAGCATGGCCGCGTCGGGGGCCACATAACCAATCTGTCGTTTGACGGCCAGACACTGCCGATAATCATTCAGATCCACCATTTTTCCGTTGAAACGGTATTCTCCCCTTACCGGCCGATCCAGTGTGGCCAGAATACGCAGCAGATGCCGACCCTCCGCAGGCGAGTCGGTGACGACGGTGATCACGTCACCATGGGCAACGGTCAGCGGGTGCGCGTCATCGTGCCCGGGCATACCTGGCGACACCAGTGCCAGGTCCGTGATGTCAATGATCGGTGTCGAGGTCGATTCCATTTATACGTAAAAAATAAATGAGATAAAAATATTGATCACCAGACAGTAGAAAAAACAGTCCACGGCAGCTCTGGAGGTGGCCACCGGCACCTGAGTGATCTGGTTTTTACGGGCGAGTCCGTGGTAAAGGCAGGTCACGGTGATCGTGACGCCGAAAAAGAGGCCCTTCAATAATCCAACGGCAATATCGGCACCGACGACCCCTTTTGCGATCTGCTGGAAAAATCCTTCCACGGGCAGCGTGGTGGTGCCACTGACGATGGCATAACCGCCGATGATCGCCATCAGATCGAAAACCAGAATCAGGCTGACGATCGCTGTGGTGATACCCACCAGCCGCGGAAAGCAGACGGTGTGAAGGGGGTCGATACCAGCCATTTCCAGTGCGTCAATTTCATGCAGGACACACATATAAGACATCTCGATGGTAACCGCGGTCGCAGAACGCAGGATCACGATAATGGCGGTAACCAGGGGGCCCATTTCCCGCAACACCAGCAGCACCACCAGTCTTCCCAGATCCACCTGACCCGACAACTGGGAAAACTGAACGATCAGCATGCTGCCGGTGATCAAGGCCACGGGAATGATCACGGGGAGGGCCTGAACCGCGGTAAAGTGGACCTGTTCCACAATCACCCGCTTGATCAGGGCTCGACCGGTGGGAGGCAGCGGGAAAGCGATGGCGGTCAGCCGGTAGGTCAGCGCACACAGATCCATCAGCCGGTTGGCGGATCGAATGGTTTTTCTGCCCAAGGCGCCGACGAAATTTTCCATTTGGCCTCAAATCCTCTTTCCCTGCATGGAATACCCGCAAAAGGGGTCATTGGTTGACTTATCCAAATTCTTACAATATATAATTCACGTGGGTCAATAGCATAGGGTTAACTATCAAGAATTGAAAGTAAAATTTACCTTTCTTCACATCCTGTCGCTCTCCTTGCTGCTCGTGTTGCCCGTTGCCGCACCCGGTGTGGCCGACGGACCACTGGTTCAAGTCTCGAACACGGGTTTCATAGACTGGAGTGCCGGAACCATAAGGGTGCACGGAGTTGCTGCCCCCGCCACCATTCATGTTGGCGAGTCGCCGGATTTACCATCGGACATGCTCGATGCCGCCCGGCGGACGGCTCAGTCCAACCTGATTGAATCCGCAAGCGTCATTCCCATCAATTCCGTTTCACGGATAGCGGACCGCATGGCCCAAAGCACCGACTTTCGAGACGGCTTGATCTCACTTGCCCGAAATGCGTCCCTCACCCGCCAGGAGTATTTATCCGACGGCACCGTGGAAATAGAATTAACCATGAATCTGACCGGCGGGTTCAGCCAATTCGTGCTGCCCGAAGAAATTCGCCAGGTGGACTCGGTGGTTACCATGACGGCGGCTGAAACGGATGCGGATCAGCCTGTGAAAACGGTTGAGGGAAGCGATGGCGGCGCTTATACGGGGCTGATCATCGATGCCACCGGTATCGGTGCAAAGCCTTCCCTGGTGCCGTTGGTCGTCGATGAGTCGGAAGATGTGGTGTACGGACCGGCCTTTGTCAGCCGCGAATTTGCCGTTTCCCGGGGAATGAGCGGTTTTGCCACGACATTGGCTGCCGCCCGCAGCGACAAACGGGTGGGACCGCGGCCTCTGGTTGTCAAGGCAGTCAGAACCCGGTCCACGGGAGAGACGGACCTGGTCGTCTCCAGCGCCGATGGGGCACGGTTGCGAAGTTCGGTGGTTCACCTGAATTTTCTAAAAGCCTGCCGGGTGAGCATCGTCATGGATCCGGAGGATAGTCAGTAATCGTGATTTCACTATCTATGAAATGCCGCTAATCGGCGAATGAGGAGGCACCATGGCCCGACGCTACTATCTTGCTCTGTTGGTTTTTTCTTTGGTTCTTGTTGTGGCCTGCGGTCCGGATACCATTTTCCTCCGACCGGCGTTGGATACGCCGGCACAGCATGTAAAAAATGGGTACAGCCTTTTAACGCGCGGCAAAATCGATGCCGCCAATGCCGAGTTTGTTCGGGCAAAAAGCCTGGACGATGGGTATGCCCCGGCCTATGTCGGGCTTGCTTTGGTTCAGGGCCATCGGGGAGATATTGATGGGGGGGTTGAGATGCTGAACAAGGCCCGAGGTATAGCGGCCACGCCGGATGAAGCCAAAAGCGTCGAACGTGGGTTTGAGACGCTGGAAGGGATGCGATCGACCGCTCAAAATTGACCACAACGTATGCATATCGATTAGGCATACCGACGGGGCAGGGGTATATTACCCCTGCCCCTTTTTATCAGTAGCGGTAGTGGTCCGGTTTGAAGGGACCTTGTACGGGGACACCCAGATAGTCGGCCTGAACCGGGGTGAGCGTGCTCAGTTTCGCCCCCAGTCGGGCCAGGTGGAGCCGGGCCACCTCTTCGTCCAGCTTCTTCGGCAGGGTGTAAACTTTTCTTTCGTAGCCGCCTGCGGCCAGTTCGATCTGGGCCAGACACTGGTTGGTGAAGCTGTTGCTCATGACAAAGCTGGGGTGGCCGGTGCCGCATCCCAGATTCACCAGCCGCCCTTCGGCAAGGACGATGATGGACCGCCCGGATTTAAGGGTCCACTTGTCCACCTGAGGCTTGATGGGCGTTTTCTTACAATCGGCGCGCTTTTCCAGGTAGCCCATCTCGATCTCGTTGTCAAAGTGGCCGATGTTGCAGACGATGGCCTCGTTTTTCATCTGCTCCATATGCGCCCCGGTAATCACCTGGTAGCAGCCGGTGGCGGTCACGAAGATGTCGCCCAGGGGCGCGGCGTCTTCAATGGTGGTCACTTCGAAGCCTTCCATGGCCGCCTGCAGGGCGCAGATGGGATCGACCTCCGTCACCAGCACGCGGGATCCGTAGCCGCGCATGGAATGGGCGCAGCCCTTGCCCACATCACCGTATCCGCAGACCACCACCACCTTACCGGCCATCATGACGTCCGTGGCACGCTTGATGCCGTCGGCCAGGGATTCGCGGCAACCGTACAGGTTGTCGAATTTGGACTTGGTGACCGAATCGTTGACGTTGAAGGCCGGAAAGAGCAGCTCGCCGCGCTGGGCCAGCTGGTAGAGCCGATGGACACCGGTGGTGGTCTCTTCGGAAACCCCCTTGATCGATGCGGCAATGCGGGTCCAGAAACCGGAATCATTGGCATAGCCGGCTTTCAGTCGGGCCATCAACAACCGCATATCATCCGAGTCGTATGCTTTGTCCAGCAGGGACGGATCCTTTTCCACCGCCACCCCCTGGTGGACGAACATGGTGGCGTCGCCGCCGTCGTCCACGATCAGGTCCGGTCCACTGCCGTCCGGCCATACCAGCGCCTGTTCGGTGCACCACCAGTAATCTTCCAGGTTTTCGCCTTTCCAGGCGAAAACGGATGCCGACCCCCTGCGGGCGATGGCCGCAGCCGCATGGTCCTGGGTGGAAAAAATGTTGCAGGAAGCCCAGCGGATGTCGGCGCCGAGAATCTTCAGGGTGTCGATGAGCATGGCGGTCTGGATGGTCATGTGCAGGCTGCCGGTAACCTTCAGGCCTTTGAGCGGCTGCTGTGGGCCGTATTTTTCACGAACGGCCATGAGCCCGGGCATTTCGTTTTCGGCCAGTTGCATCTCCTTGTCACCGAAGTCGGCATGGGCCAGGTCGGCGATTTTATAGGGCAGTGACGGATCGTAGGCCGGCGGGCCATCGATCGCCACCACGTTTTCGGCAAGTGTCATGCGTATTCCTCCATAAATGATGAGGGCCCTTGGCCCCCTTTATCTTACCTTACTACAATAATCGTCGTTTCGCCGATTACAAGCCGGCCTTTTCTCGGATAATCTCCGCCTTGTTGGTCTGTTCCCAGGAAAATTCAGGCTCGGTCCTTCCGAAGTGGCCATACGCAGCGGTTTTGCGATAGATGGGCCGCAGCAGATCGAGGTACTCGATGATGGCCGCGGGGCGCAGGTCAAAGACCTCCCTGACAATCTCCTCCACCCGTTCCTTGGGCACCTTGCCCGTGTGCATGAGGTCGATCATCACCGACACCGGTTCGGCCACGCCGATGGCGTAGGCGATCTGGACTTCGCATTTTTTAGCCAGGCCAGCGGCCACGATGTTCTTGGCCACGTGACGCCCCATGTAGGAGGCACTGCGGTCCACCTTGGAGGGGTCTTTGCCCGAAAAACATCCGCCGCCGTGGCTGCCCTGGCCGCCATAGGTGTCTACGATGATCTTGCGCCCCGTGAGCCCGCAGTCACCCATGGGACCACCCACCACGAACCGTCCGGTAGGGTTGATGAAATAACGGGTGTCCCCGTCGATCATCCCGGCCGGAATGACCTTTTTAATCACCTCCTCGATGATGGCTTCACGCAGGTCTTCATGGGTGACGTCCGGTTTGTGCTGGCTGGAGACCACGATGGTGTCCACCCGCCTGGGCTGGCCGTCGTGATATTCGATGGTAACCTGGGATTTTCCGTCCGGCCTCAGAAAGTCCAGCGCCCCGTTTTTCCTGACCTGGGTCAGGCGGCGGGTCAGCTTGTGGGCATACATGATTGGCATGGGCATCAACTCCGGGGTCTCGTCCGCTGCAAACCCGAACATCAGCCCCTGATCACCGGCGCCCTGGTCCTTGTAGAGGCCTACGCCCTGGTTCACACCCTGGGCGATATCCGGGCTCTGGTGGTCGATACTGGTGATGACCGAGCAGGTGCGCCAGTCGAAACCCATCTGAGAGGAGTGGTAGCCGATATCCTTGATGGTGTCCCGGACGATCTGGGGCATATCCACGTAACACTCGGTGGTAATTTCGCCGGCGATAAAGGCCAGACCGGTGGTGACTAGGGTTTCGCAGGCCACCCGGCAGCCTTTGTCCTGGGCCATGATGGCATCGAGTATCGCGTCGGATATGGCATCGGCCACTTTGTCCGGATGGCCTTCGGTTACCGATTCGGAGGTGAATAGAAATTTGTTGGTCATACATGGTCTCCTTTGTTCAAAATAAATATTCCGCTATGAATCACGGTGAAAGCATAAGGCAGGTGGCCTGCTGCCGTTGGTCGCTCGTAAGATACCTATTTCTGGAACTCATGGCAAGGCCGTCGACTTCCCGGACGATGGGTGCCCCGACGATGTCGATGTCCATCTCCAAATCCTTGACCATCTGCCGGATGATTACCAGCTGCTGAAAGTCCTTTTCCCCGAAGACGGCCAGGTGCGGTCTGACAATGCCCAGCAGCTTGGTGACCACTGTGGCGACACCGTCGAAATGGCCCGGGCGTGAAAGATATGAATGGCAAACTCCTTTTTTCCGGCTAACCAACGCTTAGCATTGATGCTGTTTCCTTTTTGGCGTCCGGCCTTTCGACATAATGTGACCGCTGGCGTTTGGGTAGGCCAGCAGTAGTGTAATCGTTCATAAATGTCAATAATGACGTTACCTTAAAAACGAAAAGCAAAGCCGTTTACCAGCTTTGCTTGGTGAGGACGATGACCCGGGACGCCGGTTGGCATTCACCGTGCGGTGGTTTCGCCAGATCAGACGTCGAGACTGATCATGCCGGGTTCAATGCCAGCTTGCGCTCCACCAGCTTGCAGACCATGTCGCGAGCCGTTTCGAGATCCAGCCGCCCCATGTTTAAAACCATGTGGTATAATTGCGGGTTTTCATAGTCGCTTTTACCCAGCCGTTTGTATAGGCTCACCCGTCGCCTATCTTCGTTGACCACCGTGCGCTCGGCCTTCTTGCGGGACATGTCGTAGCTGTCCATCATGAACTTGACGCGGTTTTCAAATTCATTCACCAGCAGGATGTGGACGGCATCGGGGTGGTCGTTGAGAATGTACTGGCTCCCCCGGCCAAGGATCACCACGTCGCCCTCATCGGCGAACTGGGCAATGATCAGGACCAGGTAGTCCAGATAAATCTGTTCGTCCAGATAACCTCGCTCATCGGCGAGCACCCGGTCCAGCCAGCGCTTGGAAACCATGCTGGAAATCAATCTGGAAAGCTTGCTGCCGGCCTCTTTTTCAAAGGATTCAATCCAATGGGTAGAAACATTAGCCTCTTTGGCCACGCGCTGAAGAATATCATTGTCGGCAAAAGTGTAGCCCAGGGAATCGGCAATCATTTTGCCAATGGTGATGCCGCCTGCGCCGAACTGCCTCGAAATGGTGATGACCGCCATGGGTGCCTCCTCAATCTCGTTGCGGGTTAGGATCGTTTCCACTGCCGTGCCGGCCACTACCCCTCTCTGGGAGGAATGAGCAGGATCGGAAAAATTGACTGCTCAGCCAGTCCTTTGCTGATGCTTGTTCCCCACCGGTCTTTCCACAGGCGTTTGTGCGGAGAACCGGCAATAATCATGGAAGACTGGCACTCTCGGGCGGCTTTGTCGATCTCCGCGACGGTACCCCCGATATAGACGTGGGGTTTAGCCGTTATGCCGAAATCTTCCAATTCGTCGCACAGGGCATCCAGTTTTTGGCGGCTCTCCTTACGGGTCTTCTGGATGCCCATGGCCGAGGTTTCCTTCAGGTCTTTTTCGCTGGCCACATGGACCACGTCGACTTCGCGGATCACCGTTTTGAGAGATTTCAGGTAGTCGATGGCCCGCTGGCTGGCCGCGGACCAATTGGTGGCCAGCAGGGGTTTTTCAAATGGATTCTCGGCCAAGGGCCCCTTCTGGGCGAGATACTTATAGACCAGCACGGGGGTGGCGGAACGATGAACGATTTCGGTGATGTCGGATCCGGAATAGAGCTGCTCAAGGCGCCCCTTTTTTTCAGGGCTCAGAACGATCAAATCCACGGACTCCTTCTCGGCCGCCTGGATCACCTGGCCGGCGAAACTGCCGACGACGATATAAACGCCCACCTCCATGCCCTGTTCGAAAAGCGTTTCCGCCCAGTCGATAAACCGGATGTTGGCCTTTTCCCGAAGCCTGATTTCAGTGCTCTTTTCGTAGCCTTTGCCCCGCCGCATGGCCACCTTGTCACGCTCGATGACATTCAGGAACACCACGTGGTTGAGCGCAGCTTTCTTCAAGTCCATCAGGGACTGCAGCGCATCGAACCGAAGGTTGTCAAAACGGGTGACAAACAACAGTTTTTTTATCTCCATGTCATCTCATCCTTGCCGGCTGTAACGATCATTGCGGATCCCGCTTGCCGGGATACTATCCTAAAAGTTTCTTGATTTCACGGGCCAGCTCTTCAGGCTCGACGGGTTTTTCCAGGTAGTTATCCGGCTCGGGCACCGGCTTGTCCCCGAACTCCGTGAGCGCCTTCTGGGAACGCAGAAAGGTGCGTTTGGCCACTCCGGAAAGCATGATCACGGGAATACCGATCAGCGCCTTATCCGTCTTCAGCTCACGATAGAGGCGAATGCCGCTCTGCTTGGGCATCAGTACATCCAGGATCACCAGATCCGGCCGATCCTTTTTGACGATTTTCAGTCCCTCTTCCCCGTTGGCCGCTTCGACGGGCGTATAGCCGCTCTCTTCCACGACAGTAGCATTAAACAATCTTACATCGGGATCGTCGTCCACAATCAATACTTTTTTGCTCATCTCGAGCCCTCCTTAAAGGTTAACATCGATATTGTAGGCGTTCTGAGGTTCTGGGTTTACTCTCATTCGTTGACCATGGCCAAGGATTACGATGAGCCCTGAACCGTCGAACCGCTAAACCGTTGAACCGGCGGTCAGTTCAGGCTGACGGGTTCCGGCGCCTGGGCCGGAAATCGTATGCTGAAAGTGGTGCCTTCCCCCTCGGTGGATGTCACATCGATGGTGCCCTTGTGTTCTTCCACCAGTTTGGCTGTAACCAGCAGACCGAGTCCGGTTCCCTTCACACCCTTTGTGCTGAAAAAGGATGAAAAGAGCTTGGCCCTGACTTCCTCGGACATACCGCAACCGTTGTCCGTCACGTCGAAGCGAATGGTCCCGGTATCCTCCCGTTCGGTAGCCACCGTCACCTGATGGTCCTTGTCGACATCAGGGTCAAAGATACATGCATCGATGGCATTTGTCACCAGATTCATCAAACACCGGTGCACCGTACGCGGGTCCATGACCACGGGTACCACCTGGTCGGAAAATTGCCGGAGCATGGCCACGTCATGATCCAGGGCCACGCCACCCAGCAATTCACATACGTCCTCGGCAATTTCATTGGGGTGGCAGGGTTCATACTCGGGCTCGCGTTCCTTGGAGTAGGAGAGCAGATCCATCACCAGGTCCGAGGTGCGGGTGATGTTACGCTGGATCATTTCCCAACCGCTGCGCATTTTTTCGGTGTTGTCCCGCCCCAGTCCCACATCCATCAGGTAGCTGCCGCCCTTGAACCCGTGCAGGATGTTCTTGATGCAGTGGGCCATGCCGGCGACGGTCTGGCCGACGGCCGCCAGCCGCTCGCTGTTCACCAGTTCCCGCTCCAATTGCTTGATTTCGCGCAGATCTTGAAAGAAGGCCACGGTGCCCATCATTTTTTTCTTTTCCCGCAGGACCGTGCCTGAAAATCGCACCGGGATGGACTCACCCGTACTGGCCTTGATTTCGCTTTCCGTCCAGGGTGAACGCTCATTGACATCGGCTCCCAAGCCGGTTCGGGTGAGGGTCTCCTGCACCCATTGCGGCAGATAGTCCCGGGCATCTTTGGTGGCCACCACCTCAGCGGCGGTATAGCCGAAGATCCGCTCGGCGGCTGGGTTGAAAATTACGGTTTCCCATTTGTCGTCCGTGGCGATAATGCCGTCATTGGCACTTTTGATCAGTTTGGCTTGAAAGTTGGATTTACGGACGATCTCTTCCTGCAGCAAGGCATTTTCGATGGTGGCCCCGATGCGATTGCCCATCAAGTCCAACAGGTGCAGTTCCTCCGACGAAAACCGTTCGGTCTCCCTTTCGATGCGCATGACACCGAGTCCCTTGGTCTCCTTGGCGCTGATGGGGATATAGGCAAAGGTGGCAGCCGTTGACTCCGTATCAGTTGAAAAGCCTCCATGATGATCCCCGGTGTTGTAGACGATGGGTTTATCGGTGCGGGACACCTTGTCCATAATCTCCGTTTGCGAATCCGGTCCGGCCTGGCCGTAACCCGGGTCGGCATAGCAGGCGTTGAAATAACGCAGGTCAAACCGCCCCCCCTCGCCGGACATGTAAAGGCAAACACTCTCCGCTTTCATAAAGTCGCGGATCTCCAGCACCGCCCCTTCGATACGATCTTGCAGCGGCAGCGGCGCATTGAGGGCGGTGTAAATGGAGCACAGAATGGACAGCTCCCGATTGCGGCGGCGCTGCTCCTCTTCTGCCCGTTTGGCCGCGGTGGTGTCCCACAGGGTCTCGATGGCCCCCACCACGGTGCCGTCGGCGGCCTTGATCGGGGCGGCGGTGAACCAGCACCATCTGCCGCCGTTGCCCAACTTCGGAAAAAAAACCTCGGCCTCGTATCCCCCATCGATGAGGGTGGATTTCTGCCACTTGCCGCCGTAGAGGTCCCAGATCTCCTGATCGCTCTTCTGATCCAGAATGGCATCGGCCATGGACGGACGCTCATTGTCCCAAAAAGGTGCCCACTGGCGGTTGGTGCCCACCATCTCCAGTGAGGGGTGGCCGGTGAGTTTTTCCAGGGCCTGGTTCCAGTGGGTAATGGTGTGGTCCCGGTCCAAAACAAAGGTGGGAATGGTGCTGCCCTGAATGATTTGCGACAGCGCGCGCTGGTTCTCCTCCAGCTTGCGGGTGTATTGGCGCCGGTCGGCCTCGGCCCGTTTTTTGTCGGTGTTGTCCCACAAGGTTTCAATGGCCCCGATGACACTGCCGTCGGCGGCCTTGATCGGGGCCGCGGTAAACCAGCACCACTTTCCGCCGTTGCCCAGCTTTGAGAAAAAGACCTCCGCTTCGTAGGCACCTTCGATCAATTCGGATTTTTTCCATTTGCCGCCATAAAGATCCCAGATCTCCTGGTCGCTCTTCTGGTCCAGGATAACATCGGCCATTGCCGGGCGCTCACTGTCCCAGAAGGGCACCCACTGGTGGTTGGTGCCCACCATCTGGGACGCCGGATAGCCGGTCAACTTCTCCAGGGCCCGGTTCCAATAGGTAATCACATGGTCTTCATTGAGAACGAAGGTGGGAATGGTGCTGCCCTGAATAATCTGGGAGAGCGTCCGCCGGCTTTCTTCAAGGTCGCGGTTGTGACGGGTTCGCTGGGCCTCGGACTCCTTTTTCTCCGTGGTGTCCCAGAAGGTTTCGATGGCACCGATGACACTGCCGTCGGCGGCCCGGATGGGTGCAGCGGTGAAAAAGAGCCATTTGCCCCCCTGGCCCAATTTAGGGAAAAAGACCTCCGCCTCATAGGCGCCCTCGATCAGTTCCGATTTTTTCCACTTGCCGCCGTAGAGTTCCCAGATTTCCCGCTCGCTGCGCTGATCCAGAATGATGTCGGCCATGGTGGGCCGCTCTTTATCCCAGAAGGGCACCCACTGGTGGCGGGTGCCCACCATCTTCGTTGACGAATAGCCGCTTAACCGTTCCAGGGAATGGTTCCAGTGGGTAACGACATGATCCTGGTTCAGGACAAATGTAGGGATGGTGCTGCCCTGGATGATCTGGGTGAGCCGGTTCTCACTCTCTTCGATGCGGATGATGTCCCGGCGGTGCTCGGCGTCGACACGCTTTTTCTCCGTGGTGTCCCACAAGGTTTCGATAGCCCCCATCAGGGTACCGTCCGAAGCCTTGATCGGGGCGGCGGTGAAGATGAGCCAGCGACCGTTTTCGCCCAGCTGTTCGAAAAACTCCTCGGCTTCATAAGCCCCTTCGACCAGGGCGGACGGTCGCCATTTGGCCCCGTAATACTGGCTGATTTCACCGGATTCCAACTGATCGAGGATCACGTCCGCCATGATGGGGCGCGCTTTTTTGCGAAATGGTTTCCAGTGGTGGCTGGTCCCGACGATTTCATTGGCGGCAAAACCGGTCAGCTTTTCCAGGGCCCGGTTCCAGTGGGTCACGATGTGGTTCCGATTGATGACAAAGGTTGGGGTGGTGCTGCCCTGTATGATCTGATGCAGCGCCTGCTCTTTTTCCTCCAACTCCTTGACCTGTCGCCGGCATTCATTGTCTGTCCGCTTGTTTTCCGTGGTATCCCAAAATGTCTCGATGGCCCCCACGACGGTGCCGTCAGACGTTTTTAAAGGTGTGGCGGTAAACCAGCACCACCGGCCACCTTTTCCCAGCCTGGGAAAATAAACTTCAGCCTCGTAGGCGTCTTCGATGAGCTTGGATTTTCGCCAGCGCTCGCCGTATAGCGCGTGGAGTTCCTGTTCACTGTGCTGCTCCATGATCACGTCAGCCATGCAGGGCCGTTCGCTTTCCCAAAAGGGCTCCCACTGGTGCCGGGTGCCGATCATCCTGGCGGCGGGATAGCCGGTCAGCTTTTCCAGGGCAAGGTTCCAATGGGTGATTACATGATCACGGTCGAGAACGAAGGTGGGAATGGTGCTGCCCCGAATGATCTGAGACAGGGTCCGCTCGCTCTCTTCGATGCGGCGGGTGTAGTTGCGCCGCTCAACCTCGGCCCGCTGATTGTCGGTGTTGTCCCAGAGGGTTTCGATGGCCCCGATAATGGTGCCGTCGGACGCCTTGATCGGAGCGGCGGTAAAAAAAAGCCAGCAGCCGCCGTCGCCCAGGTGATCGAAGTATTCTTCCGCCTCGAAGCCTCCTTCCACCAGCGAGGAGGGTTGCCACTTGGATCCGTAGTAGTGGTCGATCTCACCTGTCTCCAACTGATCGAGAATCACGTCGGCCATGATCGGCCGTTCTTGCTTGCGGAAGGGCTTCCAGTGATTCCGGGTGCCCACCATCATGTCAGCGCTGTGGCCGGTGAGTACTTCAAGCGCATGATTCCAGTGGGTGACCACGTGGTCACGGTTGATGACGAAGGTGGGAATGGTGCTGCCCTGGATGATCTGGGAAAGCGATTTTTCCTTTTCGTAGAGTTCGGTTTCGATCTGCTTGAAACGGCGGTTGCGCTGCATCACGATGTCCGCGGTTTTTCGAAAGCATTGGTGAATTCTCGTCTCGACGGCTTCGATGGTAAACGTACCGGCGTTCAGGGCGTCCAAGGCCTCCTGCCGGATGGTTTCCAGCTGTAGCAGATCCCAAAGAAAGCGCGAATCCTGGTGGTCGATCAGTTCTACCGCCGCCGGTTTGACGCGCGCGATGGTGCGGGCCAGTTCAAGATCCCAGGTGACTTCGATGATGGTTTCCAGCCCCTCGAGTCGACAAATCTCGCGGTAGTCGCTGCAGGTATAAATACCCATGGAACGGGCGTAGACCATGCCCACCGCATTTTCGTTGAGATCGGCGACACCCAGAACCTGTGGACGCCGGCCTTTAAAAGGGTCCCCGAATAGGTGTCGCAGCAGCTTGTCGCAGAACCTGCCCCCGCCGACAATGGCAATTTTGGCATTTTCGATTTTACGGATCATGGGACCTGGTCTCTTACCCCTTTTGTTTTATAATCTGACAGGCCGTTTACAAGATGTTGCCGCTCGGTCCTAACTAATCATGGTGGACAACTTGTTCAACCGCAGGCAACCATCCAGCCGAGGATGTTTAGGATTGAAACCGTCGCTCAACGCCGATACCTGTCTGCCTTCGGCGGATTGGCCGACATGACGCGTTTTAAAATTGGCACTTATGGAATCAGCAGCACCGGCAACTCACTCAATTCGGCGATCTGGTGGGAAACGCCCCCCAGCCAGTACTCATGAAACCAGTCTTTTCCGGTTCGCCCCATGACGATCATGGTTGCACCAAAATCTCTAGACATCTTGATAATTTCCTCGACCGTACGGCCAACCGCCAGGTGAGATTCGCTCTGAATACCGGCTTCGTCAACCTGACGGCAATAGGCTTGAAGACGTTTTTCACTTTCATCTTCGATACGCTTTAGGGCCGGCGGTTCCAGGTTCTTGATCCGCCGGGCCCCCAGCACGTGGGTGACGATTAGTTTTTCGACCAGCCCTTTCAGAGCCAGCGTTGCTTCCAACGCACGCCGGGAGGGTTCCGACCAATCCGAAGCCAGCAGCGGCCGTTTCCAGATCTTTTCGTTGGTGCGCATCAGGGACTCTCCCTGCCATTCATACTGCACCATGTACTTGCTCATGAGCACCGGGACGTTGCTGCGGCGCAGAATGTCCAGGACATGGGTGCCCACATACACTTTTTCCAAGGCCGTGCGTTTCTTGCGGCCCACAACGATCAGGTCGGCCTTTTCCGTTTCGGCCATGTCCAGGATCGCGGCATTGGGTGCCCCCACTTCGATCCGCTGGTGAAATTCAAGCAGCGGGTCGCCGATGGTCTGGATCCAGTCATCGAATTTCAAGCGGGCTTCCTCGCGAATGCGGTTCTCGTCATCTTTCAACGTGCCACCATAGGGTACGAAGGCCACATCTTCCCGCGGGATCACATGGGCCAGAACCACCTTTTGGAGTCCAACCGCCTTCAATTCGAGAAGGCTCTTCAGTGAGTTGAAAGCCAGTTCCCGGAAACGGGTATGATAGAGTAGGGTTTTGAATGCCATCGTCGGCCTCCCGTTCCTAAAAAAAGATAAAGGATACCACCGCGAATACCGGCAGCAGGAATACCAGCGTATATTTCAGAATATACCCGAAGAAGCTGGGCATGGGCGTGCCGGCCTCTTCGGAGATGGAACGAACCATGAAGTTGGGCGCGTTGCCGATGTAGCTGCAGGCCCCGAAAAAAACGGCCCCGGCGGAGATGGCCTTCAAATATAGGGCCTTGTCCGTCATCAGCAGCGGAACCGCCTGGGCTTCGGCCATTCCTGGGAAGTGGCTGCCAAGGGCCGTGTTGAAAAAGGTCAGATAGGTGGGTGCATTGTCCAGAAAACCAGACAGGGCACCGGTGACCCAGAAGTAGTGTACCGGTTCCTTCACGGCAGTGATCAGAAAGGCCAGCTGGCCGTTGGCGCCGGCCTTTAGGATCAGCAGACAGGGGATCATGGTAATAAAGATGCCCACGAACAGGTAGGCCACCTCGATGATGGGAAACCAGGTGAAGTCGTTGTCTTCCCTGATTTCCAGGGCGGTGGTGGCCATGGAGAGAAGGCCCATGACGATCAGCAGGCCGTCCCTGACCCAGTCCTGAATCCCCCGGTGAACGCCCAGAAAATTGACATGCCCCCAGTCGACCATGCCGCTCATCAGCACGGCGCCGATAATGCCGGCCAGAAAGATAAAATTGTGAACCCCAACCAGCTTCAATGGTGTTTTCTCGGCTTCGTCTGCGGGGACGCGCCCGGTTTCCTTCCGGTAATGGTAAAGGTCCAGAAAAAAATAAACCACCAGCAGCAAACCGGCGACGGTCAGCATGTGGGGCATAATGGCAAATGTCCAGAAAAATGAAACGCCATGTAAAAACCCCAGAAAGAGCGGTGGATCTCCCAGCGGTGTCAGCGACCCGCCGATGTTGGCCACCAGAAAAATGAAAAAGACCACCATAAACGTTCGGTTTTTACGGTAATTATTGGCCCGAAGAAATGGCCGGATCAGGAGCATGGCTGCTCCGGTGGTGCCCATCCAGGAAGCCAGCAGGGTGCCTATGGTCAGGATGAGCACATTGACCACCGGTGTTCCCCGCAGCGATCCCTTTAAAAGGATGCCGCCCGAAACGGTATACAGGGACCACAGCAGAATAATGAAGGGCACATAATCCGCCAGGATAATGTGGATGATTTCATACAGGGCGGTGCCCGTGTACACGTATAGGAACGGGCCGGCCAATGCCACCGCCCAGAAGGCTGACACCTTGCCGAAGTGGTGGTGCCAGAACTCCGGGGCCATAAGCGGAAACAAGGCGATGGATAACAGCATGCAGGCAAAGGGGATGCAGCTCCACAGCGGCAGGACCGGGCCCAGGTCCTTATGACCGTGGTGGCCTCCCTGGTCTGTCGCCGGGTGGCCCTCTTCCGTAGAATGCTCGGCGGACGATGTTTCGGCAGTTGCCGGATTGCCTTCGAGATGGCTGCCAGGCGGGTGTTGCGGTTCGGAGGCATGCACCATCGGTGCCTGGACAGTCAGGGCAAGAAAAAGGGCGACGAACCAAAGCGTGAGAATGATCAACCGTCTGCAGGATGTGCTCATGGGCGGTCTGGCCTCCCCGTTGAGAAACAGGGCCAACGCAACGATTGGCCCGTGTCGATATAAAAAAGGAGATCGCCGACTGAACCGATAGGAAAACCCAAGGCAGGGTCAGCCAGCTTGTTAAACCATTGCTCAGATCTGCTATTTATCTACAAGGACACACGAAAAGACCTTACCCCACTGTTCCTTGCGATGTCTGTCCTGTGCGTATTTCCGTAATTCTGTCGCTCCGGCCAGCCGTTAAACCCAACGGACAACCGAGGTTGTCACCCTTTCGAGATATCGTCTAACCATTAGATATAAAATGAAATGAAGGTCTTGCATACTATGGTTTTCGTTTTATTGTCAACTGGTTTGGCCGGTGCATCTGACATGGTGCCAACAGGCCGGCGACGCCGGCGAAATTTTGAAAAGAAGGCGTCAGATGGCATCAAATGCATCCAATACCACCTTGATGCTGCTTTGCATGTTCTCTCCATCAACGAATCGGTTATTTTTTGTCCGGGTATATTCTCACGACGGCGGGGACAATTCAAGAAAACCATTATAACATTGATCAATCCGCGCGGTTCAGTGTACAAGTCCGAATCTTTCCCTCCTTTCCAGAAAGGTTTGAAATTGAAGAAGATTCACACCTCCGGACTGATCGACATCCATGTGGCCGTATTGCTCTTCGGCCTTGCCGGACTGTTCGGTAAATTTCTGGCGCTGCCTGCGTGGTTCATCGTTCTGGGCCGTACCGGATTCGCCGCAATCGCTTTGGGTGTGGTCCTGTTGCTGACCCGGCCGAATAAACAGCCCAACGATGCCAAGACCATCGGGTTGTTTGGCTTACTGGGGTTGATCCTGGCCGTTCACTGGATCACCTTTTTTCATGCCATCCAAGTTTCCAGCGTGGCGGTAGGCCTGCTGGCCTTTTCCACCTTTCCGGTGTTCATCACATGCTTGGAGCCTTGGTGGTTCAGGGAAAAACGCCGCCCGATGGATATGGTCACAACCCTGCTGGTCGTGTTGGGGTTGTGCATCATGGTCTACCCGTCATCTTTCGGCGGAACGGTATTTTCCGGTGTTTTATGGGGATCGATCTCCGGGTTCACATTTGCCATCCTCTCTCTGTTAAACCGCAAATGGGTCAGGGAATACCCGCCGGTGGTCATCGCCTTCTACCAGAACGCCGGGGTGACCCTGCTGCTGTTGCCGATGATGGCATGGGGAACTGTGCACATCGATACCGGTCAATTGGGAATGCTGGCCCTTTTGGGTGTGGTCTGTACGGCCCTTTCCCACGCCTTGTTTATTCGCGGGCTGACTTTTGTCCGCGCCCAACTGGCATCCGTGATCGCCTGTCTCGAGCCCGTGTATGGAATCGTCTTTGCCTTTTTTCTGCTGCACGAAATACCGTCGACCCACACCCTTGCCGGAGGCGCTGTAATTTTGATGGCCACCCTATTGGCCATGGTTCGGCGGGCGGTGGTTTGACAACGGTCGAGGATTGTGAAATGCACCAACGGAGTTAACGATTCCATTACTTTTGGAGTGGCTTTTGAAAGA
Source organism: uncultured delta proteobacterium (assembly GCA_963697405.1). Lineage (GTDB taxonomy): Bacteria > Desulfobacterota > Desulfobacteria > Desulfobacterales > Desulfosarcinaceae > Desulfosarcina. The sequence continues at coordinate 24,590 of CAVONY010000015.1, forward strand.
AGATACCAATCCGGACGTCATCACCGATTTTATTACCGGAGAACGGATGCCCAATGTGGGGGCTGAAGCCAACCGTCAGCAGGTGGAACGATATCTGATTGAAGTCAAAGGCTACCGGCGAGAAGATGTAATCGTGGATGCCCCGATCGATGTGGAGATCGATGGTGAGGTGTATCGATCAGCGGTGGACCTGATCATTCAAATCGGGAGCAGGCCGTTAATGGCCGTTAAATGTGCGGCCGGTTCGCTGGGATCAAGAGAGCGGGAAATCGTTTCCGCGGCAAGACTTTACGGCACGTCTCCGTTACCACTGGCGGTGGTGTCAAACGGATCCGGGGCAACTGTTCTGGATGCGGCGACCGGAAAGAAAACAGGGGACGGGCTGGCGGCCATTCCCACCAGAAACGAGGCAGTTATCCTATCACAGGCAGATCCGCTGAACCCGATAGTACCGGACCGGCTGGCCAGGGAGCGGTTGGTATTTCGGTCCTATGATTCCATGAATGTGAACGTGCGTCGACGTCGCAGTTGATGATCGTATTTTGAATCACACCGAGCCTGTTTCAAATCGCTAAAGTTCGTTCAAGATCAAGGCGGAGGATCCTTTCAACTGAAGGAATGTATGGAGTATTACGAGGATTGAAACCGTCGCCCAACGCCGATATTGGCCGAAATGGAGCGTTTTGAAATTGGCTCACCCCTCAAAAACATAATTACGCACGATCTTGTCGGTAAACCGCATCAACGGGCCACGTCGTTCAACCGCATAGCGGCATAGCCGTTCCCACCACCCGCTTCCCATAAGGGCCTGATGGATCGAATAATCCCGGGTGTCGATAATGCCATTGACCTCGATCTGTTCGATGCCGAAATCTCCGTAAGCCGTGCCCAGCATCATGGCAGCAGCGATCACGTCGATGGCGTGCTCTTTAGCCAGCACCCGGCTATAAAGCTTGGAAAGGGCGACCGGGCGGCTGTCGTACCGCAGGCTCTTGGCAATTTTCACGATTCTTGCCACCGTGAAGCTGTGCAACTCCATTGCACATCCGTATTCCTTTCTCATGACCAGAAACGGGGTATTGTTGGTGACCACCAGCAGGTCCACGTCGTTGGGAAGATGGTCACCAGGGTCACCGGCCAGGTGTCGGGCCATTGAACCGAACAACAGCAGCGCTTTGGGGTGGTAGGCTTTCAGATCTGTTCTAATCCGCTCGATGGCGGACAGCATTGTTGCCAGATGATGGTCGTTTTCCACCATGCCTCGCAGTTAGAAAGAGATTTCAGATTGGCCAATGAATGGATAAATGATTGTAGCGGGAGAGACAGGGAAAGGCAAGACCGCGCCGTCCGCCTGCAAAGTAAGGAAACGGCGCTTCGGGTTGCATTCAGTAAGGCTGGGTCCTAAAGACCGGCCACCTCTTTAGCACAATGTTTGCAGACCTTGGCGCGTTTTTTGATGATTTCCGCACAAAAGGGGCATTCGCGGGTGTAGAAGCGTTCATGGATTTTGTTTATGGCAGTATCCACCTGTTCCTGCAGGAGCTGGTTGCCGAATTTGAGATTACGGATGGGCTCGATGGCCTCCAATTCACCGATATCGCCGATCATTTCCGCGGCCTTCATACGAACCCGCACCGGTTCAGCCGAATCCATGAGCAGCCTCAGGATCGATACACCGTCCTGGTTCACGTAGCAGTCTGCCAGAATCGAGAATCCTTTTTTAATGTTCTGCTTCAGGACTTCTTCCTCGGCGAGTACCTGAGCATCGATCACCTGGCCGGTTGCCCCAACAGGGCTGAACACAGGCATCAGTTCAAACTGCTCGGTACCGGGATAATTCATGCATCGGTAGGAAGCGTGATGGGCATAGTTTTCCATCATGTTATCCCATCCCTGGGTGTAAAGGGAGCACTCGTCGTTAAAACACATGAACAGGTAGGGTGTTCCCCAGCCTAACCCGTCACCTACGTTGATGGACGGCACCTCCCAGATGCTCATCTGGGCATTGCAGTGAGGGCAGGCAGGCCGCTCCATGCCCATTATTTTTTCAAGAACTTCTTCTTTGGTTTCAAAAGCCATTTACAGGTCTCCATCAGGTTAGTTCAAAAGATTCAGTCAAGGGGTTCATCCAATGCATAGCATCAGGCATTAGCGGTTATATTAATGCGTGGTTGAGTATTGTCAACTCAGGGTAAAGGCATGCCCATTCCTGTTCAACCGAAAACCATTAAACGACTCCTTCGGAAAAAAAATTAACAAAAAAGGCTAAAGTTATCCCTGCCGCGTGCCGATAAACAATTCGAGACTTCTACAACCCTTCCGGCTGTAACGGCAGACCCACGTCAACCAATGGGAACTGGCCGGGAAATAAGCACATGGGTTACCGTCAGACATGATTAAAAAGGAGAGCCATCATGGAAATCGATACAACCAATCAGGTCCAGGGGCTATACAGCGCGCAAAAAGTCAGTGACGTCAAGCGGGAAAAAGAAGACGCCCCAGGCCAGCAGACAGCCCAGACCGAGGAAAGCCCGGATTATCGGATCAGCTTGTCCGATACGTCTAAAAAGGCCATTACCGAACTGCCCCGCTCTCAAGCACCCGGTCAGCGTACCGAAAATACCGACCTTTCCGAGGAAGATGCCGCCCAGGTGGCCCAACATGCCGCCGAGCAGCTGTCGCAGACCAACGCCTCCATTTCCAATCAGGCGATGCAGAAAGCGGTCGATCTGTTCACCTGACAGCAGCAACGGCCATTCAGTATGCACTAACGCTCACGAAAGCTGATTGAACCCACTCCGCGGCTTGCCGCGGGGAATCTTCTGCCGGTAACGGCAGTGATAGGCAGCGCCATGATGGACACTATCTAATGAACCGATGAAATAGAAACGGTGCACCGGCAGCGATCCACAACCCCACCAGGCTATAACGAGCGAATCGAAACAGCCATGCGGGTTCCATCCCCGCGCAGCCCATCTTCAACCCAGTATAGATAACCAACAGGCCGCCGATACCCGCCAGGTAACGCGCTGAACGATTTGCCAGGCCGGAATTGATTTTAAACCCGATCCAGCAGCGCTCCAGGACAATGCCCAAACTGGCTCCCATCAGTGCGGCAGCCGTGCTGATCACATATGGGCCTTGGTCTTTCACCAAAAAAGCGGTCAAAACAGTAGCTGCACTTAAAACAGGGACCGATTTCACTGGTGAATGCTTTTCGATCTTTTCAGCGACCGGGCGCTCTGTTTTGAAAAAGGTACGTACAAGCAATCCGCCAATCACGTATCCCCCGGCCAGGTCCGCAGGGTAATGAACGCCGAGGTATAGGCGCGATAGAGGGATTAAAAAAATCAATCCACCGGCCGTCCAACACAGCCATGTTTTCTTGAATCGGACGGCCAGGTAGCTCCAGACCACCATGGCGCCTTGGGTATGGCCACTGGGAAATCCGTTACCGCCGGCAGCTGCCAGTTGCATCACCGACGGATCCACCATAAAAGGTCGGGGCATGCCGATCAACGCTTTGACAATGGCGTTTACCGATGCGGAAATCAGAAAAAGGATCGCCAGTCCGGAACCAATACGACGATGGATGCACCAGTACACGAAGGGGAGGAACAGTAGAAAAAACGATTCGTTGCCCAAGGAGGTGATGAGTTTGAATGGCAGGTCGAGTGTCGGACTGAACTGTTGCAGCCACACAATCAGCAATGTGTCTGATAAAAGCGCCTTCATTTTACCTGGCCTGGTATAAGCCGTCATCAAAGAAACCCGGACGGGAATCCAATCCCCGGCGGGCTTTCATCTTGCACACCGATCAGTCGCTTACCACCCCCAGGTCAGGTACTGGTGGATGGCGTCGGCCGCCTTGCGGCCGGCACCCATGGCCAGGATCACCGTAGCGGCGCCGGTCACAATGTCACCACCGGCCCAGACGCCTTTCTTGGTTGTTTTTCCCGTTTCCGGGTCGGCCACGATGTAGCCCCACTTGTTCAACTCCATGTCCGGTGTGGATTGGGTCAGCAGAGGGTTGGCCCCGGAGCCCACCGCAACGATGACCAGGTCGGTGTCCATGTGAAACCCAGAGCCTTTGATGGCGATGGGGCGACGACGGCCGGAGTCGTCGGGTTCACCAAGCTCCATTTTCAGGCATTCCATGCCGGTGAGCCGGCCCTTCTCGTCACCTTTGAACTGGGTGGGGTTGGTCAGGAGGAAGAATTCAATGCCCTCCTCCTCGGCATGGTGAATTTCAGCGGCCCTGGCCGGCATTTCATCCCGGGATCGGCGATAGACGATCTTGACGTTGTCCGCACCCAACCGCATGGCGGTCCGGGCCGAGTCCATAGCCACGTTGCCGGCACCCAAGACCACCACATTTTTACCCTTGGGAATCGGGGTATCCACATCCGGATAGCGATACGCTTTCATGAGATTGGCCCGGGTGAGGTATTCGTTGGCAGAAAGGATGCCGATAAGATTCTCACCGGGCAGGTTCATGAACCGCGGCAGCCCCGCCCCCACACCTAAATAGAGAGCTTCGTATCCGTCTTCAAGCAGTTCGTCAAGGCTGACGGTGCGGCCGACCACGGCGTTCACTTCAACGTTGACCCCCTGACGTTCCAGGAAATTGATCTCCTGGGCCACGATTGCCTTGGGCAGACGAAATTCGGGGATACCGTAAACCAGCACGCCGCCGGGCTTGTGAAAGGCCTCCAGAACAGTAACATCGTACCCTTTTTGAATCAGGTCGCCGGCCACGGTGAGGCCGGAGGGACCGGAACCCACCACAGCCACTTTTTTACCGGTAGGGGGCGCTTGGGGAGGCAGGGCGCCCGTACCGTTTTCCCGCTCCCAGTCGGCCACGAAACGCTCCAGGTTACCAATGGCAACGGGTACACCCCGTTTGCCCACGATGCACTTTCCCTCACACTGGATCTCCTGGGGACAGACCCGGCCGCATACGGCGGGCAGGGCGTTTTTGGTCCAGACGTGCCGAATGGCAGCGGTGAAGTCACCCTGGGTGATCAGGTCGATAAAGCCAGGGATGTCCACACTCACCGGACAACCGTCCACACAACCGGGTTTTTTACACTGAAGGCACCGGGAGGCCTCTTCCTGGGCCATGGCGACCGTATAGCCGGTAGGCACTTCATCGAAATTCCGTCTTCTGATCTCCGGTTTTTGTTCAGGCATCGCCACCCGGGATGCCTTTTCTTTTTTAGCCGCTTTTTCCGTCATAGATCTCCTCCGTCTAAACAATCGCCGGGCACTGCTTTGCCCGCCGGTCTTTCATCGAAATCTCAGGTTTTCCCAATAGGGGTTAAGCGATCTTTTTCTCAGTTGGCTGCTCAGGAAGCATCACGAAGAGTGCAGAACTCCTCGTAGCAGGCCTTCTCATCCTCACTATAAGCTTGCAGGCGCAACATTAACTCATCGAAATTGACCAGGTGGCCATCGAATTCCGGGCCATCCACACAGGCAAATTTGGTTTCACCGCCAACGGATACGCGGCAGCCTCCACACATGCCGGTGCCGTCGATCATGATGGGATTAAGGCTCACCAGGGTTTTGACTTGGTAAGGTCGAGTGAGGTTGGCCACGGCCCGCATCATGGGAACCGGACCGATGCCGACCACCAGCTTGACGTCTCCGGCCTCCAGCACCTCCTTGAGGACATCGGTAACAAAACCGTGATGCCCGTAGGTACCGTCATCGGTGCAGACCCGCAGGTCGCTGGACGCCGTTTTCATCTGTGATTCGAGAATCAGCAAGTCTTTGGTCCGCGCACCGATGATGCAGGTGACATCGTTGCCGATCTGTTTCAGGGCGCGGGTAATGGGGTGAAGCACAGCCACACCGGTGCCACCGCCCACGCACACCACCTTGCCCAGTTTTTTCAAATGGGTGGGCTTGCCCAGCGGGCCGATGACATCCTGGAAGGTATCGCCGACCCTGAGCGTCTTGAACAGGGCTGTCGATTTTCCCACGACCATATAAATGATAGTGAGGGTGCCTTTGTCCGGATCCGTGTCAGCCATGGTCAAGGGGATCCGCTCCCCGTCCTCATTGGCCTTCAGGATCACAAATTGTCCGGGCTTTGCTTTCCGTGCAATCAATGGGGCCTCGATCTCATTTAAAATCACGGTCCCTTCGGCCATCTCTTCCCGTTTTACAATCTTGAACATGTGCGTCCTCCAGATTATTTCGTTTTTTGTTGCGGCCGTCCTGCCGCAGAACATATTCTTTATTAATCGGCTGAACGAGGCTAATATACATCCCCGAGTTTTGAAATCAAGCTCAAAACACCAGGCCAATGTATTTTAGCCTGGTTTTTATGTAACCATCTATATATATTATAACTATTGACAGCGATAGAATAAACTATGGATATTTTTGACAGCCACTGCCACTTGGACGACCGATCATTTGAGCCTGATTTTCAGGATGTGCTGCATCGTGCCGCAGCGGCAGATGTCCGTCGGATGCTGGTGGTTGGTATCGATCGGCGCACCGCGGGCCGGGCCGTGACGCTGGCCAACAGGCATCCGGGTCTTTTTGCATCGGTGGGGATCCATCCCCATGATGCCCAGTCCTGCAGCGAAGAAACCCTGACCCATCTCACTGCCCTGGCTTCCGATCCGAAAGTGGTGGCCTGGGGGGAAATTGGCCTGGATTTCAACCGTATGCATTCCTCGCGAAAGGACCAGGAACGGTGGCTGATCCGTCAACTGGAGATAGCCGAGACACTGGATCTGCCGTTGATTTTCCACGAGCGGGACAGCCACGGGCGTTTGCTGGAGATCCTCGAGACCACCGCCAGCAAGAGTCGACCCTCGGTGGTCCATTGTTTCAGCGGGACAGGGGCGGAGCTGGGCCGGTACCTGGAAATGGGGTTTTATATCGGGATCACGGGAATCGTCACTGTCAGCAAACGGGGAAATCCCCTGAGGCAAATGATTCCGTCCATTCCGGCGGATCGGCTTTTGATCGAGACCGATGCACCCTATTTAACGCCCACCCCCCAGCGCAACAAGTATCGGCGCAACGAACCGGCATTTGTTCGTGAGGTTCTATTCAAGGTCGCCGAGGTTCGTAAGGAAGAGCCGGCAGGTCTGGCGGAACAAATCTGGGAAAACACCTGCCGGCTATTTCGCATCGATCCGTCACTGTAGGTGTTCACCGGTTCAGCGTTCACCGTTCTGGGTTTGTTTTCCTTGAACCTCTGAGCGGTTGCTTTTAGGCGGCCATGAGGTGTTGCACGGCCTTCTCCAGACCGTCGATGGACAGTTCGAACATGGGAAAAATCTGGCGGATCATCATAATGGTGCGGGTGTAGTTCCACATGGCGGCGGATACCGGGTTGAACCAGACGCTGTGGGGAAAGGTGTGCACGAGCAGGCGCAGGCACTCGATGCTGGGCTGTCCGCTGCGGTCCTGGACGTAAATGGATCCATCCCGGGACATCAGTTCGTAGGGTGCCATGCTGGCATCTCCCACCACGATGAGCCGGGTTTCCGGATCCATGCGGAACAGCTCGGCCATCCGGACGGGCTTGCGGTAGCGGGCCGCATCCTGCCAGAGGGTGTCGTAGATGGTGTTGTGGAAGAAGAAGGTCTTGACCTCCTTGAACTGGGCACGGGCGTAGTCGAATAGCGTCTGCACCACGGACACATAAGGGTCCATGGACCACCCGCCGTTATCGATCGCCAGGATCACCTTGAGCCGGTCCTTCATGCGGCGGTCGAAAGCGATCTCTATCTCTCCGCCGTTTTTCATGGTGCGGTAGATGCTTTCATCGATGTTCAACTGGTCCCTGGGGCCGGCGGGCACCAAGTTGCGCAGCCGCTTGAGCGCTTCGCCCACCATGGCTTGGGTCAAAGGGCCGGACAGAGAATAGTCCTTGTAGCGACGCTCCAGGGCCACCTTGACGGCCGACTTATTGCGCGACACCCCCCCCACACGCATGCCCCCAGGATGGATGCCGGAGTGTCCCACAGGCGAAGTGCCGCCGGTGCCGATCCATTTGCTGCCCCCGTCGTGGCGTCCATCCTGGTCCTTGAGGCGTTCTTTGAAGTAGGCGATGAGCTCTTCCGGGGTCATGCGGCTCAGCTGATCTTCATCCATGCCCAGGGCATCGGCCATGGCCTTGGGGTCCTTGAGCCACTGCTCCAGCAGGGCCCGGGCCATTTCGTCGACCGCCAACCCCTCCACGTCGGGCAACTCGGTTCCCTGAAAATGGTGGGCAAACACCTGGTCGAAAAGGTCGAAGTAACGCTCGCTTTTGACCAGAATGGTCCGCGAAGCGGTATAGAACTCGTCCAGTGAGGAAATGAGGTGGTTGGCCAGAGCCCGGTGCAGGGTCAAAAAAGCCGTGGGACTGACCGGCACCCCCATCTCCTTCAGCTTGTAAAAAAAGGCCAGAAACATAATCAGAACATCTTTCGGCGGTTGACAAAGGCGCTGGCCCGTTCGTAATCGCCGCTTTTTTTGAACAATACGCCGAGAAAAGGCACGTCACCCTTGGCCAAGCGTTTGGGCTTGAAATCGGGATCGGCGTTCAGGGCACGAATCCAGTTGATCAGCTCCCGGGTGGCCGGCCGTTTTTCCACGGCTTCCAGCTCCCGCATGTGGTAAAAGGCAGCGATGGCATTGTCCACCAGATCATCGTGGATGTCGGGAAAATGCACACCGATGATTTTGCGCATCATCTTGGGGTCCGGAAAGGCGATGTGGTGGAAGTTGCAGCGGCCCAGAAAGGGGTCGGAGAGGTCTTTTTTGGCATTGGAGGTGATGATGATTACCGGCCGGTGTCGGGCTGACATGGTTTTGTCGATCTCGATGATGTCAAATTCCATTTGATCAAGCACATCCAGCATGTCGTCCTGAAAGTCGGTGTCCGCCTTATCGATTTCGTCAATGAGCAGCACCGTCCGGTGGTCGGCCACGAACGCCTGACCGATTTTACCCATCTTGATATACGCTTCAATGCTGCTCACATCCCGCCGGCTGTCGCCGAATCGGCTGTCGTTGAGCCGCGTGAGCGTGTCATACTGGTACAACGCCTCCACCAGCTTCATGCTGGATTTGACGTTGAGCACAATGAGCGGCATGTTGAGGCTCTCGGCGATGGCGTGGGCCAGCATGGTTTTGCCTGTGCCGGGCTCGCCCTTGAGCAGCAAGGGCATTTCCAGCGACATGGAAATATTGACGATCTGGGCCAGTTCTTCATCCAACACGTACCGGGTCGCCCCGGCAAAGGACGCATCTGATGGTTGTACGGTCATGAACACCTCTCTCAAGAATAAAAGGTAACCTGAATTATAGACTTTAAGATAATGTTTTGGGGAAGGCCAGAGGGAGAAGGCTGAATTGCAATACCCCAACGACCGATAACGCACCCAAAACCTTTATCTTAAAGCCTATAGAACGTTTCGCGAACGGTTGCCGACAGATCCCGGGTCAGCCCCAGTACCCGATTGGCCAGGTCCAGACTCAGGGAGCCGAGACCGCAGCTGGGCGTGATAAAGGACTGGGCACGCAAGTCCGCCGGAGCGATGCCCAGAGATTCGATCTGACGGAATCGCTCCATCATCGCGGCATGCAGGGAGTCGACGGTCTCCCGTTCAATCACCTCGGGTTTCAATGTGGGAACGATGCCCCAGGCGAGAAACCGTCCGGCTGCCAGAAACTCGCGAATCTGGGAGCCGTAGAGCACAAATCGGTCGAAATAGGCGTAGGCGTCAAAGTTGACGATATCCGCACCGGATTCCAGCACCAAGGACCAGTCCGTATTGGCACAAACGTGGATGCCGGCCAGTCCGCCGTCGGCGTGGATGGCGTCGACCACCTCCTTGAGACAGCCGAGGATCGATTCTTTGGAAATGCTGATCAGTTCAGACGAACCGAAACCGGCCAGCGCCGGCTCATCGATAAAGATGATTACCGGGCATCCCGGTCCGGAAAGGGTGCGAATCTGCCAGCGGGCGTTGAGGGCCAGATGGTTGACCGCCGCCTCACGCAGGGTTTCATTGTAGAATATCGCCCGTCCGGCCTGGTCCTTTACACCGGTGCAGAAGGTAACAGGGCCGGTAACCTGCCCTTTGACCGCCATGGGTTGCGTCTCCATCCGGCCCAATGTATCCAGCAGGGCCGCCACGCCCTTGCCGGTGGTCTCCGTCAGCGCAAAACGGGAAGCGGGCAGCCGGTCTGGATCCTCATGGGTTGCCATGTAATCCTCGAAAAATAAAAGCAGGTCGTCGTCAAAGGAATCGGCGGCGGTGTCGATGAAGATTTTGCCGCCCTGGCTGACCACGCCCGGCATTCCCGGCAGAAATTGCGGCACCATGCCCTCTTCCGGGAAAACCGGCAGCTGTATCCAAAGCGGAATGGCCGGCGTGTAGTCCATGATCAGGCGGGAAGCCGCCAGGTGGTCGTTCATGGGAAAACTGCCAATCAGCAGAGGCAGGCAACCGGGTATTAACGTGTGAAGCATTGGTTATTCCTTTCACGGACTTAGTCATGCGTCGCTTTCTACCATGGCAGCGGCGGTTTAACAAGGATGCGGCGAATATCTCGCCGAGTATCGGCAACCGGTATTACCCCTTTCCTGATTATCCGGACGGTTGAGGACAAAATCGCCTATGGCAAGGGTCATGGGGGGTCAATGAATGCCCGCGTTGTTGCTCCATTTCAATCGGCACCTTTTCATGAGCCTCGGATTGACACCCATGGGCCACAATGATATTGTCTGGCCTCAAATTACATACTTCAGGCGGGCAGGCCATGGGAAACATTATCTCCCTTGACGAAAAACTTAAATGCACCCAACAAAAACAGGACGCCATCATCCGGAAAAGAAAGCTGTTGGCCGTTAGGAAAATTTTCCGGTGCACGCACTGCGTGTCCAAATGCGAAAAATGCGGTGTTCAGATATCGACGGAAAACAATCCAAGCGTGCCGGAATACAGAGTCCCCTATAATTTTTGCGACAGCTGTTCGGAAGAGTACGTTGAGTATATCGAAACCCTCAAAGGCAAGAAAGACGAGGATTTTTATTGGCACAACGATGCCTGGATGAAGGTGTGGTCCTCCTGGATCGAGCACCAGGGCGCCGTTGACAGCTATTTGAAGTCAAAAGAGTTCGAGCGACTGATCAACGAATTGAAACCGAACCAGACCTGATTGGGCACCGTCCCCCAGCTCAGCAGCAGGCCGGACCGGGAAAATTACGTTTGAATGTGGTTTACCACAGGAGGAACTTATGTTTGGAATCGGAATGCCGGAATTAATTATTATCCTGGTCATCATTCTTATCATCTTCGGAGTGGGCAAACTGCCGGAAATCGGAGGCGGCATGGGAAAAGCCATCCGCAATTTTAAAAATTCCTCCAAGGAAGCAGAAAGTGAGACGCCGGAAAAGCTGGAAGAGGATAAAAAAGCATAACCGTTGATTTCTGAAAGCCTTGTACGCCATTCAAGCCGGACCTGCGGGTGTCCAACCACCCGCAGGTCCGGCTTTTTTTTGGCACCGACTGAATAAAGACGGAAATTCCTTCGTCAACATGCACCTGATATTCTGCCACGCTTTGGTTTCCCAGGATCCTGATCTCTCCGATAAAATTTGGAATACGATTGCCACGATCGAGAAAAGCGATGCCTTCAAATCCCTCTAAAAACGGTATGCGCGATAGTGCATTTCATTGATTGACCCATTGCTTGATAACCTCCAGAAACTGCGCTCCAAACCGCTCCAGCTTGCTCTGGCCGACACCTGAAATGTCCAGCAGGTCATCTGGGGTAATGGGGCGGCGGACCGCCATCTCCTTGAGGGTCTTGTCATGGAAAATCACATACGGAGGGATACTCAACTCCCTGGAAAGATCCAGCCGAAGCTGCCTCAGCTTTTCCCATAGTGCCTGGGACACGGCATCACTAAACGGGACACCCGCCGCTCTCGCGGTTTTTTGCCTGGCTGCCGCGCTGACCGGTTCCGGATCCTTGCGGAAATCCACCGTCGCCTCGTTCTTAAGAATTCCCCAGCTGTTTTCATTCAGGCGAAGCCCGCTTCTGGCAGCCAAGTCCGTATCCAGACAACCCGCAGCCAGCAGTTGACGAAACACCGAGTGCCATTGCTTCGGTTCCAGTTCCTGACCCACACCGAAAGTCTTGATGCGATGGTGACCCAATCGTTCCATGCGTGCGGTGGTCTTGCCCGTCAGCACATCGATGAGATAGACCGCGCCGAAACGCTGACCGGTGCGGTAAACGCAGGACAGGGCCTTTTGTGCGGCAACGGTGCCGTCCCAGATGTCAACCGGCTCGGCGCAATTGTCGCAGCAGTTGCACGGGGGAGCATACGACTCGCCGAAATAACCCATAAGCCCTTTTCGCCTGCATTCGGGGCTTTCGCAGAAGCCCAGAAAAGCTGAAAGCTTACGCTGTTGGACCGATTTGAATGCCTCGCTTGCGTTGGAAAGATTCTGCAGGTTGCGCATGGCCACCACATCGGACATCGAGTAAAACAGCCAGGCCTCAGCCGGCTGCCCGTCTCGGCCGGCGCGACCCGTCTCCTGGTAGTAGGCTTCCATACTCGACGGCAGGTCAAGGTGAATGACAACGCGTATGTCCGGCTTGTCGATGCCCATGCCAAAAGCCACGGTGGCCACCATCACCAGGCCCTCTTCCATTAAAAACCGCCGCTGGTTGCGACGGCGAATATCTGCATCCAGCCCGGCATGGTAAGGCAAGGCCGAAATGCCTTTTTCTTCGAGCCAGCGGGCGGTGGCATCGGCCCGCTTGCGTGTTCGCACATATACAATCCCCGCGTGTCCCTCGTGTCGCTCCCGCAGTACGGTAAGCAACTGCCGTTTATCGTTCTGCTTGATCTGGACGCGGTAGAAGATGTTGGGACGGTCGAAACTGGCCACAAACCGGGCGGCATCAGCCAGGTGGAGTTTGGCCACAATCTCCCGGCGGGTGGCCGGATCGGCAGTGGCGGTCAGGGCCATTCGCGGCACTGCCGGGAAACGTCGGGTGACATCGGCGATCTGCAGGTATTCGGGCCTGAAATCGTGTCCCCACTGGGAGACGCAATGCGCCTCGTCGATGGCGAACAGGGCCAGTTCCATGTTGGCCAGCAGACGCTGGAATCGATCGGTGAGCAACCGTTCCGGTGCCACATACAGTAGGTCGCACTCACCGGCGGCGGCGATGGCTTCCACCCGGGCGGCATCCTCTGCTGAGAGACTGGAATTGAGAAAATGCGCCTGGACCCCGGAATGGCGTAAGTCTGTCACCTGGTCCTGCATCAGGGCGATCAGCGGAGAAACCACCACACCGACGCCGGACCGAATGATGGCTGGAATCTGAAAACACAGAGATTTGCCACTGCCGGTAGGCATGAGGGCGAAAACGTCACGGCCGGCCAGCAGCATGTCAATGATCGCTTTCTGATTTTCCCGAAAGGAGGGGTAACCGAACACCCGGTTGAGGATGGATTCGGGATTGGCTTCGCTTTGCGAGATTGATCGGTTGGATGGTCTGTCGTTCCGCGCTTCAACCATCGGTTCCGGCATTCCCGCTTGGCCGGGGTGCCTCTCAGGTGGCAATTCTTCCTCATGAACTGAAAGGGCCAACTGGTAGGTATGACCGCAGGCCGGGCACCGAACCTCGCTGGTTTCAGCACTGGCCTCATCGGGACTAAAGGAGAACGTGGAACGGCATTGGGGACAACAGATATTCATTTCATATTCCAATTGCATAATTACCAATGGGGGGTTGAAAAAATGGCGACACCGCACGGTAAGGATAAGAATCGATTTTCAGATCGCTCGCGAACACCGTCGCAAGCGGCGGGAAATGCGCTCGCCATCACGGTCAACCCGGCCACCGGGTTATCGAACGATGGAAAAACCCAACCGGAAGGCGTCACTGCGCTCGTCGTAGCGGATCAGGGTTTCGGCGTAACCGCTGAAATATTGGGCCTGCAGGTAGAAATTCAGGCTTTTGCCCAGCAGTCGCGTCATGGAGTAGGTCAGGTCCAGCTGCACCGATGGCCCTTTTCTGGCCCACCACAGGTGCGAGCTCAAGGCGACCCCTTCCGGATCCATGATGCCCACTTCCAGATCGACATACCCCCGATAGTCCGCAAGATCCCCGTTGTTTTGATCCTCATTTTTCACATAGGTATATATTTTGGGGGCGATTTTCATATGGTACGGGCCGGCCAGGTGAACCCCCATGATCGGCTTGATATAAAGATAGTTGGTGCTGCGGGAGTCCACGCCGGCCCGGCCGTTGGATTCATGCTGGAAGCCGCCCTGGATTCCGAAAGCGGAGATGCGCGCCAGGTTCAGCTCGAGCTTCGGGAGCAAATAAAAGGCTTCCGGCATGTAGCTGGTGTCGTCAAATGGCTTGGAGTCGCCTTTCAGGTCCCAGATAGACCGCTGGGTATACCCGAGATGAAATCCGGTCACCCAGGGGGCAATTTCCGCCAGGTAGCCCTTGGGGTTGAACAGGCGATACTTGAAGCTGAACTGGAATTTGCTTTGGTCCAGGCCCGGATCCACACCCAGCAGAAAATACATGGGTTCATAAACAGACAGATCCTCCAGAAAGGACTGGATCATGGTGGACCCCTCATCCAGGGGCACCTGCTGGGCGCCCCAGGCTTCCGGCGGCGCTTTTTCCACCATGATGACAAGCGGATTCGTGTCCAGTGCCTCCAACATGATCCGGACCGGACCCGTGGCGTAAACAGGAAGGGTAACGGAATACTGCCGCTTGCTAAAGCCCCGACCGGGAATTGCCACATTAGATTCTCCTTCCCGGCCCACCAGATCGGCGTTGACGGAGACCGTTGACCGGTCGGTGTCGATTCGGCAGGTCAATGTTGGCGGAAGGTCGCGGGTAATGGTGACGTCTGTGTGGTTGTGCAGATACAGGTCCAGCACCACCACGTCCCCACCCTGGGCCGGTATTAGAGGCGGTGCCAGCACCATCTCCAGATCGGCTGACCAGGCGATGGTGGTTGCCAACACCATCAGCAGGATAAACAGGCTTTGAACCAGTTTTTTCATCGTGGTCTCCTCATGGGAATAATTACGATCAACCGTTTAGAAAACATCAAGTCCGGTTTGGTTGCAACCATGCAGGGTCATCGCAGATTGCCCAGTTTGGAAGACGAACACCGGGCAACCCAAATATATACGCATGGGTTAATGGTCTTCATAGCATGTTGCGGAGCGTTTTTCACGGGTTTGTCAATCCTGGTGGTTTCGCGTTAACCGGATGACGAAAGCTGATCCAATCCCTGCAACACGCCAAGGCCAGGATAGGGCAAGCACAATCACCGTGGATATGGCGGGCACTCGATAACGGTTGGCGTCGACGACGAATGCCAGGCCTTTGCGCCCGGCTTGAGGACAACGGGTTAAGCTTGCGCATCATAGGCTTTCGTGCCAGTATCGTTCGCGGCGCGCTGGAAACACGCCAACCCCAAGATGGCGGCATCGTGCGTCAGGCTTCTCTCAGTAGCAATGCGGCAGACTCCCTTGACCCTTAATCGATTCCAAGAAATAAAGCTGCTCATCAAAGACGGCCCCTAAACTCGAATCGTTTTCGGATTAACCTGCCTAAAATCGAAAAACTGGTAAAAAATGGATTATTTTCTCTGCGTGATAGGCATGGTGATGATCATCGAAGGGGTCCCCTATTTTGCGGCACCGAATCAGATGAAAGGGTGGATGGCCAAAATAATGGAAATGGCACCTGGATCCCTTCGTCGGTTTGGATTGGTGATGATGGTGGTAGGGTTGGCGTTGGTTTATATGGGGCGGCGATAGCCGCAGTGTTTGTTCATCCATTCTTGTACAAGTAAAAGAATTTCATCACTTTTTTAACGTACGCCTCGGTTTCCGCAATGGGCGGGATGCCACGGTGGGTGTCCACGGCCCGAGGGCCGGCATTGTATGCGGCCAGGGCCAGCGGCACCTGCCCGTCAAACCGTCTGAATCAGGGCCTTCAAATAGCGGGCGCCGCCCATGATGTTCTGCCAGGGATCGAACGGGTCATATACCCTGAAGGCCTCCAGGTTCGCCGGCATGATCTGCATGAGCCCCAGCGCCCCCTTTCTGGATACCGCCTTGGGGTCAAAAGCCGATTCGGCGCGAATCACCGCCTTGAGCAAGGGAAAATCCACCCCGTGAAGACCGGCGGCCTCGTCGATATAACGGTCGAACCGGTTGGCGTCCATCAGGGTTCCCTGGCGTTTGGGGCGCTCCTTGATATAAATTCGATAATCGCTGGTGGTGGGGACATTGGTGAAGTGCATGACACCTTGACTGTCGATATACATATAAATATCGGCCGCGGCCGGCAGCGCCAGCAACACCATCAGAACGACAGCCATCCAGGTGCCGGGCTTCAAGATCGGATTGTGTCGAATCGATTTTCGCATGAGCTCTCTGCCGCCACAGGGAAGGCAGCGGCCTTCATCCTCATTTTATTTACGGTGGTATCGGCACAACTTGTGGATTTGTAAAGTTTTTTCTTCCTTATGGCAAGAAAAAAAGATGCGGTTGCGGCGACGGCACAGTGCTTGACACATCCTTGGTTTCCGCATATAGACCGGTTCAACTTTCTCTTCTACCTCACGGTATCCCAATTTCCCAAAGGAGGTGTTATGTCCGCGCAACAGTCGGCCACCGATTACGTATTCCGCCCTAAAGACAGCCTGGTGGGCGCCCAGATGCTGTTTGTTGCCTTCGGCGCCCTGGTGCTGGTTCCTCTGCTTACCGGCCTGAATCCTAACGTCGCCCTGTTCACCGCCGGTGTGGGCACCCTGATTTTCCAGTTCATCACCAAGCGCATGGTACCTATTTTCCTGGCCTCCTCTTTTGCGTTTATCGCACCGATCATCTATGGGGTGAATACCTGGGGTATCCCCGGCACCATGTGCGGCCTGGTGGCTGCCGGACTGCTTTACGTGGTGCTGAGCCTGTGCATCAAAGCCTTCGGTGCCGGTTTTCTGCACAAGCTGCTGCCGCCGGTAGTAGTGGGGCCGGTGATCATGGTCATCGGGCTGGTACTGGCACCGGTGGCCGTTCACATGGCCATGGGCCGTACCGGCGACGGTTCGGCATGGCTGGTGCCCCAGAGCACGGCCATGATCGTGGCTGGTGTGGCCCTTCTGGTAACTATCCTCACCTCGCTGCTGGGCAAAGGCTGGCTTCGCCTGGTCCCGATTCTCATCGGCGTCGGGGCCGGCTACGTGGCGGCGTTGATTCTCGATCTTATCGGTATTTCCGGTTCCATTCAGGCCGGTTTCGATCCCGGCACCTTGAAGAACTTTACCGGCCCCGCCCTGGTCAGTTTTAAGCCGCTGATAGACGCACCCTGGTTTGCCGTACCCGATTTTGTATTCCCCGAGTGGAACCTTCAGGCTATCATTTTCATCGTACCGGTGGCCATTGCTCCGGCCATCGAACATTTCGGCGATATTCTGGCCATCGGCAGCGTCACCGGCAAGGATTTCGTCAAGAAGCCGGGTATCCACCGCACCATGATGGGTGACGGCATCGCCACTTCTTTTGCGTCTCTTTTAGGAGGGCCGCCCAACACCACCTACAGCGAGGTAACCGGTGCGGTCACCCTCACGCGAATGTTCAATCCCGGCATCATGACCTGGGCGGCTATCTTCGCAATTGCCCTGGCCTTTATCGGCAAGATGGGCGCCCTGCTCCAGACCATTCCGGTACCGGTCATGGGCGGGATCATGCTGCTGCTTTTCGGCGCCATCACCGTTATCGGCCTCAACACCTTGGTAAAGGCCGGAGAGGATCTCACGGAACCCCGCAATCTGACAATTGTGGCCCTGATCCTGGTCTGCGGCATCGGTGGCATGGTGCTTCCTTTTGGCAAATTCACTTTAGGGGGCATCGGCCTTTCCGGAATTTTGGGGGTCGTACTCAACCTGGTTCTGCCGGGCAAGCAGCCAAACTGATCCGCAATTGAACCCTCCCCGCGGCAAGCGGCGGGGAATGCGCTCGCTATCGCGGTTCATCATGACCATGCCCACCCAGCGCCCCTTCCGAAATGATCCGGAAGGGGCGTTTTCATCGTTATGCAGGATCTATACAGGTGATGGAGCAAGGCATGGCAGCCTTCCTGTTGCCATCTGTGGGTTAGCTCATCGTTAACCCGTGCGTAATGCACCAAAAGCTGCCTCACAGTGGCTTTATCCGACTGCAAGCCCTACAACCATTACGCACAGGCACAGCCAAAGGGTTGAGTGGGTCGCTGCCGTTTTTTCTCTCATGTTTCATCGGGGGTTGCCCGATAACCATCGATGACGTATAGGCAAGTCGAAGCATTTCCATTGGGTTCCATTCGCGGATCGGTTCGGCGGTTAATCATCAATCCCCTGATGAGGAGAAAGCGACCCATGAGTGATCGATACACCGTTATCTTCGAAGGCAGGATCATGCCCGGGAAAAGTGCGGGAATGGTCAGAGATCGATTGAAATCTGCACTCAAAACCGATGA
Organism: uncultured delta proteobacterium; assembly: GCA_963697405.1. Classification (GTDB taxonomy): domain Bacteria; phylum Desulfobacterota; class Desulfobacteria; order Desulfobacterales; family Desulfosarcinaceae; genus Desulfosarcina. The sequence goes on from CAVONY010000015.1 coordinate 43,133, forward strand.
TCAAGGAATCGCGAAATTGTTCGTCGGCAGCCCCGTAGCCGTCCGTAAGCACACGGACCTGGCGACAGCCGAAAAGTACAAGCAGGTGTTCGCCGCCGCCGGTGCCTTCTGCGATATCCGCAAGGACGGTGAACCCGAGGCTCAGGCGCCGATGCCACCTTCCGGCGATTCGGCAGCGGTTGACGACGCTTCCAACGAATCGCGATCGCCCGCACCGCCGCCTCATCCGTTGGTTTCTCAAGTCAAGGTTCACTATATTACGACATCTGATGGAGGCAAAATGATAATCACGAATATCGAAACGGTTCCCGGCAAAACCGTGGCAGAGCATTTCGGACTGGTTTCCGGCAGTACCATCCGGGCCAAGCACATCGGCCGCGATCTCATGGCCAGTCTGAAAAATCTCGTTGGCGGGGAACTCAAGGGCTACACGCAACTGCTCCAGGAATCCCGACAGCAGGCCATGGACAGGATGATCGAAGAGGCCCGCCTGATGGGCGCCAATGCCATTGTCAACGTCCGTTTTTCCACATCTTCCGTGGCTCAGGGCGCGGCGGAACTTTACGCGTACGGGACCGCCGTCCGCGTGGATTAGGAGGCTGTCGATGATTGACCTGATTATCTTTTTGTCATTGCTGGCCCTGGGATACGGTGCGGGGACCTGGGCAGAAAAGCGGCACTACCGCTCGATTGCCGAGCGGGAAAATGCAGCGATCAACCTGCCGGTCGTCACCTTGAAATCCGTGGCTATTCCCGAGCATAAAATCCGGTCGGCCAGGCTGGTCTATGGCAGCGCCGTGATTTCCGTGGATTATTTCAAGAGGATTCTGGCCAGCCTGCGCAATGTTTTCGGGGGGAAGGTGAAATCCTATGAGAGCCTTCTCGACCGGGCACGGCGCGAGGCCTTGCTGCGTATGAAAGAGATGGCCGGGAATGCCACGGTCATCGTCAATGTGCGCATTGAGACGTCGGCCATCGGCAAACAGTCCAAGCGGAAGAACATCGGCTGCCTGGAGGCCATGGCTTACGGGACGGCACTTACCGTGGAGGAGTAGGTGAAATTTACGGCCCGGCAGCCCGGAATCAACGTCAACGTCTCACCCACCCATCCGCTCAAAGAGTTCGCCATACTGGCCGGCGGCCTGCTGGCCATCGTGGTCGGCGTTTATCTGGCCCTCGGCCTGGCGGTCGACCTGATTGTCCCCCGGCTCTCCATGGATCTGGAAAAAAAGCTGGCCGGTGCCTTTGTCGGGCGGCTCGTGGAAAAGGAAGAGGTCGCCGATCCACCACCCGATCCCTCCAGTCCCTGGTGGATCGTCTCCAGGATCGAGTGCGCCCCGCTGCCCTATATCATCACCGTCCATGTCACCGAGTCCGATGCCGTCAATGCGGCGGCGCTGCCCGGTGGGCACATGGTAGTCTTTACCGGTCTGCTGGCGGAAATGACCTCGGAGAACGAGCTGGCCTTTGTCCTGGCCCACGAATTGGGCCATTTTGCTAACAGGGACCACCTTCGGGGCCTGGGGCGGGCCCTGGTGCTGATGACGGCATCCACCATTCTGCTGGGGGCGGACAACAGCGTCAACAGCATGATCGGGCAGGGAATGGTTCTCACCGAACTGAGTTTTTCACGCAAACAGGAAAGCCAGGCCGACGAATTCGCTCTGGAAACATTGTTCTGCCATTACGGTCACGTGGCAGACGCCACCTCCTTTTTCAATAAAATCCCTGAAGACGGGGATCCGGGCCGCTTCGGCCACTATTTCGCATCCCACCCGGAAAATCGTCGCCGCATCAGCCACTTGGAAGATCTGGCCCAAGAGCGGGGCTACCCCACCGGCAACCCGCTTCCCCTGCCGGCCGAACTGACCACAAAAACCAACGCACACTGACGTTCCGCTTTTATTCGGTCACTATCGGGGTCCGGTGAATAAAAAAAAATAGTCGAGCAGCCTGTCCATTTCACGGTTCAGCGCCCAAAAACGCTTGGGTTGAGATTGTATTTCGGATTCGGTCTGAACATGCTGCGCCTTCACCAGTTCATGCCGGCAATGCTTCCCAAACCCTTAAATGCAACATGCTGCAGCCAGTGAATTTTCATATTTCACTCCCTCATGACGCGCGTGTTAATTACGGGATTGACCTTGTGGGTCCCAGGCAAACATGATAACGGGACCGGTCGATTCGTCAACCAATTTCAATAATAGAACACCAAGCGATTTGCGAGGCGCCAATATGACGACAATTGTATTCATGTATGTTCTGGTCGGAGCCGTAGCCGGGATCTTGGCCGGCCTGCTGGGCATCGGCGGCGGACTGGTTATCGTGCCCATGCTGGTGTTCTGTTTTGTCCGCCAGGGAATTCCCAATGCCGTGATCATGCACCTGGCCCTGGGTACATCTCTGGCCAGCATCATGTTTACCGCCGTGTCCAGTTTCCGGGCCCACAATAAGCGCGGCGCTGTCCATTGGGATGTGGTACGAAAAATTGTCATCGGTATTTTTACGGGCACGTTCCTTGGCAGCTGCATCGCCGCCCAGCTCTCTACCCGTTTTCTAAAAGGCTTCTTTGTCGTTTTTTTGTACTACGTGGCCATTCAGATGCTGTCCAACAAGAAGCCCAAACCCTCTCGGCAGATACCCCGGCACGGTGCCATGTTCGGCGTCGGTAACGTCATCGGCATCGTGTCAAGCCTGGTGGGCATCGGCGGCGGAACCCTTTCCGTACCGTTTATGATCTGGTGCAACTTGTCCGTTCACCATGCCATCGGCACCTCTGCAGCCATCGGCTTTCCCATTGCTATTGCCGGTACCATCGGTTACCTGTACAATGGCCTGTCGGTCCATGTTTTACCTGAATTTTCAATTGGATATATCTACCTACCGGCTCTTTTGGGAATAGTTATCACCAGTGTCCTGACGGCCCCCCTGGGGGTTCGCCTGGCCCACAGCCTGCCCGTCGACCGGCTCAAACGCATCTTTGCCGTCCTGCTTTTGGTGGTGGCCACCCGAATGCTGATCGGAATCTTGTGAATTTTCCGTTCTTATGTGCAAAACTCCGGCCTCGGGTTGTTAATCGCCTTCGATCCGCCACTCACGACCGAAATATTCTTGACAAAAAAACCGTTCCCGCATAATTACTTCTACTTGGTATTTTATTTCCCTCCAGGCTAATCATCTGTGTATACAGATTGCGAAAATCACATTATCGAAAGGAGAAAGAACACATGTCCAATCTTATTCCCCCCCATGGTGGCAAAGGCCTCACCGTCTGTCTGCTCGAAGGCGCTGAAAAGGAAGCCGAACTGAAAAAAGCCGCAGGCCTCAAGCAGGTTGAAATTTCCCCGCGCGTCAAAGGCGACCTGATCATGATCGGCATCGGCGGATTCAGCCCGCTTACCGGATTCATGACCAAGGCAGACTGGAAAGGCGTTTGTGACAACTTTCTGACCGCAGATGGAACCTTTTGGCCGGTTCCGGTGTGCCTGGACGTGACCAAGGAGAACGCCGATGCCATCGCCGTCGGTGACGAAGTGGCCCTGTACGATCCCGAAGGAAAAGAGATCATGGCCACCATGAAGGTCAGCGAGAAGTACGAACTGACCGATGCCGATAAAAAATGGGAATGCGAAAAAGTCTTCATGGGAGAAGGCACCCCGACGGCCGAAGAGTTCTGGAAGATCGCCAAAGAAGATCACCCCGGCGTCCAGATGGTCATGGATCAGAAGGCCTTCAACCTGGCCGGCCCGGTCAAGGTCCTCAGCGAAGGTGAGTACCCCACCCGTTACAAAGGCGTTTACCATCGTCCGTCCGAATCCCGCAAGATTTTCGATGATCGCGGCTGGAGCGACGTGGCTGCCCTGCAGCTCCGAAACCCCATGCATCGTTCCCACGAATACCTGTGCAAGATCGCCGTGGAAGTGTGCGACGGCGTTTACATCCACTCGCTGGTGGGCAACCTGAAACCCGGCGATATTCCCGCATCCGTGCGTGTTGAATGCATCGATGCCCTGGTAAAAAATTACTTTGTAGACAAGAATGTGGTCCAGGGCGGCTACCCCCTGGATATGCGTTACGCCGGTCCCCGCGAAGGTCTGTTGCACGCCGCCTTCCGCCAGAACTATGGCTGCTCCAAGATGATCATCGGCCGTGACCACGCCGGCGTGGGCGACTTCTACGGCATGTTCGAAGCCCAGACCATCTTCGACAAGATCCCAACCCCGGCCGACGGCAAGGGCCTGCTCTGCCAGCCCCTCAAAATCGACTGGACCTTCTACTGTTACAAGTGCGACGGCATGGCTTCCCTGAGAACCTGCCCCCACGGCAAGGAAGACCGCGTGTTGCTCTCCGGCACCATGCTGCGTAAGATGCTTTCCGAAGGCGGCAACCTGCCCGATCACTTCGGTCGTGACGAAGTTGTCGCCATCCTGCGCAAGTATTACGAAGGTGTCACCGACAAAGTTGAGATCAAGACCCACAAGGCAGCCACCGGCAATTAATTCACCAACCTCTGCTGACAGTAAACTCAAAAGCGGGACGCACACATGAGAGAGTGCGTCCCGCTTTTTTCTTCACAAGGAAAGCCCGCAAATTGAACGTAAGTGCCTGTAGCGTATCGATGGGGTGACCCGCCATTGGCCTCAGCAATTATAACGTAAACTTGGCAGACTTAAAAACCCACTGTAAAGCGGCTCCGTTTTTTTCACACCTTCAATAAACCATTGATTGAATGCCCCAAATAGCGATGACCCACAACAGGATCGAACAGGGCAGCATGATAAGCAGGCCCTTGAAAAACCCATTGACGTGATCGTATTCAGGCAAGCTTCCCTCCCTTGGACAATCACGAGAACAATCATGCCTTCGGGTTGGATCCACCCCCACTTCAGGGTCGACAAGTCGTATTTTACGATTGGGCTGGGTGTTTTCCATCGGAACACGGTCGTCGTTCTGGTTACGCACGTTTAGAACCATCATGATACCGTCCTCCCCCAGGGTTTGTCACTATGGATTGAATTTGTCTGAACAGGTAAGCATTTGGTGTACCAAAAAATATTACACCTCTATTTCTAAAGGTTAGGTAATTGTCGGAATGTTTTGGGAACAGGCTGAGGGAAAAATCAGGAGGCCCTGACCATTTTTGCGCACTTTGGATAATTCCGTGGGCACGTCCTTGTCGCTAAGGCAGCTCATCAGCGGGCGCTTTATTTACGATTCAATGCAAGAATGGGTTATGTCATATTGCCAATCAGATTCTCAATATGCTGCAGGTGGCCTTTCAAATGTCTCAGGTAATCTGTCATCAGTTCACCAAGCATAATCGTCGTGTCTTCATCGATTACCCATATGTGGTCGATTCATTGTACATCGACGCTCCGGATGACTCGTGCCAGATGAGGATTGAAATGTTGCCACAGCGATAGCAAGTCATCCCAATCAGCGGCCTGGTAGCGTTGAATCGCCACCCATGAAGTGTTGTCTGGTGAATAATCCGGAAAAACCAGACCGTCAGCCACTTGTAAACGGACAAAGCGTTGGTGGTTATTGGATTAAGATGCGAGCCTGTCTTCCCTCAGCGATGTCGATTTACCGCACCGGCCGATTCTCGATAGACAGAATAAAGTACCACTCGGTCTCGGAAACCGGCATGATCGAGAGTCGATTCCCCTTGCGCACCAGCGGCATGTTTTCAAGTGCCGCATGTGCCTTCAGTTCGGCCAGGGGGATGACTCGCTTCGTGTGGCGGGTGTATTTGACGTCGACCATAAACCAGCGCGGGTTGTCCGGATCGCTTTTCTCGTCGAAATACTTGCTGTTGGGGTCAAAGGCCGTATGGTCCGGGTAGCCTTCGCGCACGACTTCCATCAGCCCGACGATCCCCGGCACTTTGCAGTTGGAGTGATAAAAGAAGGCGCAGTCGCCGACCATCATCTGGTCGCGCATCATGTTGCGTGCCTGGTAATTGCGCACGCCGTCCCAGTGTTCCGTCTGGTCCGGCATGGTCTTCAGATCATCGATGCTGAACGCCGACGGTTCGGATTTCATCAACCAATAGTTCATTTGTTGCTCCTTTGGGAGGACTAAAACAGAAAAAAGGCAGGGACACATGCGATGCCGTATCTTAATTATCAAATATTGACGGGCATCTGGAGAGTCGAAACCTTAATAATAAGCTCCGACCACATATTTCTCTCATAATTACTCAAGCCAGTCAATGCGGTTCAGGAATAGCATCGCTCCCCATGAACCTTCGCCAGTCGGTGCGTTGCTGCTGTAGGAACGGATGGGTTGAGTTTCACGGGTATTCATATCGAACAGTGCATATCCGGTTTCAGTTAGGCCGCATAACCGATGAGGGTCGTTCGGTGAGACGGCTTGAGGAAAAAAGGGATTGCCATCAAGTTTGGCGGTCTCGATTTCCCTGTTTTGACTATTCACGAGGATGAGGGTGCTGCCGTCGGAATTGCTCCCCTGAAGAATGAGATGGTTGGAATTCTTCATGCCGATGACATGACGGCTCAAATGGTGGCGTGGAATAGACAGGTGTGCTATTTCGTATGACTGTGTTTTGTCGACATTGAACATAGTGATGGTGTGTTTCGCATCCGTCATATCCCCACCAAACGAGATCCGCTGCCTGCCTTCCTGAGCCACGATGAGTATATCCGCCCCATTGTGAGTCAGGCTCGAAGATACCGTTGTTCCCTCGTATACAGGATCCTGGCTGCCAGTCGCCGAATCAACAATGACAACTCTTTCCTTTCCCGATTTCAGATTGTCTTGAACAAGTATCCTCCGGTTGTCGGGAAACCATTTTACTGCGAACTGGAAGTGGGCGCCTTCGGAAAGTTGTGCAGTGCTCCGATAGCATTCTTCAAAGTGATAGGTTTCAAGATCGTATACCAATATGCGAACCGGGTGGCCATCGGGAGTAAACCGAGGCCCCGACACGACAAGGGCAATTTGCCTGCTGTCCGGCGACCACTCGAGGCCGGCGATTTCCCATCCCCTTATGTGCTTTTCCAAAAAGAACGGCGGATAGGTCAAATGATTGCCCGACAGGTCAATCAAGGCGAGTCGCGGTACCGGCGGGTTACCACCCGCATAGGCAATCCGTCTTTTATCTGGTGACAAGCGCGGCATAACGCCATCAATTAGCAGTTCAACGGTCTTTTCCAGGCGATCATTAAAAACCTGAAACCGGGTGCGCGTCTCCAAACTGCCTGAGTCGACCATTTCGGCGATGGATAGTGCGGATCCAGAAGCGTGTCCAGTGTATGAAATGAGCACAAACGTACAAAAAAGCGTGACTACTGTCTTCATATGTACTCCTGGTGTTGACGGTTTATTCACGAAAGCGGGCGGCGTTGCACGGCTTGATGCCGAATGAGACAAAAAGCTGCATTTCACGTTCGATTAAAGTGCAATGCTCGGGCCATGAAATTGTTTCAATTGCTGGACTGGCAGTAACGGCTCGAGGGATCAAACACATTGATGCCGTCTTGAGACAGGGTCCGGACAGGCCGCGAGGCAATCCCCTTGGATCTTTAATGCTCGGATCAACCGCTCCGGGTTCAGTTCCGGACCGGTGCTTCCAGCAGAACCTGACTTTGACATCCATCGACCGGTCCGGACATCTGGACTGATGCCATTGGCCTGTTGATTTCCGCAAAAAGGGGATCCTCCCTTCGATTACTGTTTTTATTAAGCACCGAGGTGTGGTGCAACCTTTTTCGGCTTCGGTGAGTCATGCAGTTAGAAATGCAACCCTTCCGCCGCGGCATACCACCGGCCAACGGAAAGGGGAAGGTTTTAATGGGACACAAGGTGGCACAAAGATTCTCTATTCATTCATAAATATCTCATCAGCCTCATCCTTTATTTCCTTGAAATTATATATTGATGGACGGACCCTGAACTCCCCTCAAGATTTACGCCATGCCTGGCACACAAAAAAGACCGACCATACAAAAGCACGTATGGTCGGTCTTTTTTTTTCGTAGATGGTAGGCGCGATTGGATTTGAACCAACGACCTCTTCCGTGTCAGGGAAGCGCTCTCCCCCTGAGCTACGCGCCTACAGGGAAAAATCCAGATACCACCTGCCTATTCGGCTGTCAAGCGAAATGCGGTGCTCTTGCCCCTCGGTTTATTGGTGAACCAGGCGGATGCGGACCGTCTCTGATGTCACCTCAAAAATGTCGATACCGAAACCGCTGAACGTCTTCAGCAGCAGAGCATCGGCCAGGGACCGCGCACTGCCCTGGTAGGTGACAGCCATGTCGGCACGGTCGGCCGTCATCTCTTTCATCTTCAGGTCATTGACCCCGGACAGCGAAGAGATGGCCGTGCGCAGGCGGACAAAACTCGCGATATGGCCGCCGGTGCCCTCCACCGCCACCTCGATGACGGCACTGCGATCCTGCTCCTGCTGCCAGACGGCCATAACCTGACGGGCCAAGTCGTCGCCGGCCAACGCCCCTGCACCGGACAGGGCTTCGCGCCCGCCCACGACCTCATCCTGACCGGAAACCACAGATTTCTGGCGTGTCCGTCCGATCGGCTGCCCGGTCCGGACATCAAACGCCCGTGCCTCGAGGACAGCCTCATAGGCGTTGACGGCACCCCCCATGGTATTGGGTGCAGCCGCGACGGTGCCATAGCCGGTGACCAGTACATCCGCACCCAGCCGTCCTGCCAGGGCCACCATATCCGCCTCAGGTGCATTCACGGGAAGCGACAGCGGTGACGTCAGATCGGGCGGGTCGATAATCTCGAACCCGGTCGCCTGAAGTGTCGCTGCCAGAGCCCCTTCGCTGATGGTCCGGCTGCGTAGCCGGCGATCCCCCCACCAATAAGTAAAATCGGCGTCGGTCACATTTCTTTCCGCCACCATGAAAAGGATCCTCGGATACACCGCACCGGCCAGCGCCAAGCCCAAGCGGGACAGGTCCCGGCTGACCCGGTCAACGGCAATGTCCACCTGAACCAGCGCCCTGACCGTGGTTCCGGATACGGACTCGGTGAGAACCCGGTAGTTCTGGATATAGTTATCCCGTTCAGCCAGGATATTGTCGTTGATCTGCTGGAATCGCCGGACCACGGTCTCACCGGTGAGCATCTCCATGACCACCTGCCCCACGGCTGCGACCAGGGCATCATTGACCGCATTCTGCCTACCATCGGCCAGGTTTTTTTCGTGGATTGCAGCCGATCCCAATACGTTCAACTGCTTGACCACACGCTTTTCCGCCCCGTAGCTGCTGGTGCAGGCCAGCACCAGGACAACCAACAGGCAGCTGCGCTGGATCCATTTTTTAATCGTGTTCCGATCAGACATGGGTTTCTCCTTAGTTTTTTCGGACCCGCGCATAGTCGGCAATATCCATCAGAATTTCCCGCGTCGGACTATCCACAAACGGCAGAAGCGCCGTCTTGGCTTTTTGGATGTGGGCCGCCGCTTGTGCTTCGGTATAAGCGATGCCACCATGGCGTTTCAACATCTCCACCAGGGATGCAAACTCGGTCAGGGTAAAATTACGGTTCTCGAGAATGGCAACCATGAATTGTCGATCCGCCTCGGGCGCCCGGGACAAGGCATGGATCAGCGGCAGGGTCAGCTTCCCCTCCCTCAAGTCAGCCCCGGCATGTTTACCCAGAGACGAAAATTCCTGGGTGTAATCGAGCAGGTCATCGGCCATTTGAAACGCCAGCCCCAGATGATACCCGTAGTCGGTCAGCGCCTGGACTCCGGCCGGCTTTGCATCGGCAACCAAGGCACCGGTCCGACAGGCACCCTCGAAAAGCACGGCCGTCTTGCAGCGAATCACCTCTAAATAGTCGTCCTCGCTGAGGGCAATATCCCCTTTTTTCTCCAGCTGACGGATTTCACCCTGGGACATGTTTTCGGTGATCCGGGCAATGGTCTGGATCACCTCGCAAAGGCCGGTGTCCGCGGCAATGGAGAGCCCGCGGGCCAAAAGGAAGTCACCGGTGAGCACCGCCGTGGAATTGTCCCATAGCTGGTTGGCCACCTGACGGCCTCGCCGCATGTCCGCACCGTCTATCAGATCGTCATGCAGCAGGGTGGCGGCATGCAGGTATTCAAAAATGGCGGAGAAGCGTGCCGTGTGACTGCCTGAATATCCACAGAGCCGGGCGCACAGAACCATCAAAAGGGGCCGCAATCGCTTTCCTCCGGCAAACAGGATATGCCCGGCCACTTGAGATACCAGATCGAAATAAGGATTCAGGTTCTCGGCCAGCGCCTGTTCGATGGCCGTAAGATCGTCACCCACGGCGGCCAGGATTTTCTGTTTCAGGTCGGTCATCGCACGCTTCCGATCAGATCGTATTCCAGCGTATCCGTTATCGTAACCGATGCAATCTCTCCGATCGTTGCCGCGGGGCCGTCCGGCTGCGTCTTCACAAACGTAATCCCGTCTACTTCGGGTGCTTGAAAGATGGTTCGACCCTCGTAGAGATGGGGCTCGGTGGAAGCCTCGATCAGCACCGGCAGGGTGTTGCCAATCATGGATGCCAGGTTGTTGGCCGAGATTTCCAACTGCCGGGCCATCAGCGTGTCGTGGCGGTACTGAGCCACTTTTTTGGATACGTGCCCGGGCAGCCGATGGGAGGGCAAATCCTCGGCATCGGAATAGGTGAACACCCCCAGATGGTCGAAACCGACCTTTTCCACGAATTCCAGCAATTCTTGAAAATCGGCGTCTGTTTCTCCGGGAAAGCCAACGATCAGGGTAGTTCTGATGGCGGCCCCGGGCACCCTCGAACGAATGCGTTGAAATAGGTCCAGCAACTGCTGCTTATTGTAGTTTCGTCCCATTTTCTTCAATACACGGGTAGCGGCATGCTGAACGGGCAGATCAAAATAGGGACACAGATTGCGGTAGGAGGCCACAGCCTCAATCACGCCGTCGGTAATGCTTTCCGGGTGACCATATAAAAATCGGACCCACGTCTCCCCAGCCAGGTCGGCAAGGCGGAGCAGCAAGGTATCAAAGCCTACCGGTTCGGTCAGGTCGTGGCCGTAATAGGTGGTATCCTGGGCCACCAGATTCAGCTCTTTGACACCGCTGCCAATCAGTTCCCGGGCCTCGGCCAAAATATGCTCCGTAGGCCGGCTTTTCTGGTGCCCCCGCAGCCGGGGAATGATGCAGTAAGTGCAATGGCGGCTGCACCCTTCGGCAACTTTCAAGTAGGCGGTATGGGACGATATCCGTTCACGGGCCACGGCTTGACCCATGGTTATGCGGTCCGGATCCGGCAGCAGGCAGGTCCCTCGCCCCACTTCGCCGGTCGCGGCCTCGACGATGCGGGAAAAGGCACCGGTGCCCAGAAACTGGTCAACCTCGGGCAGGGCATCGGCAATGGCTTCGCGGAAACGTTCCGGCAAACAACCGGCCACCACCAGCCGGTTGCAACGCCCTGTTTTTTTAAATCGGGCCAGTTCGAGAATGGTGTCGATGGATTCATTGATGGCCGATTCCACGAAGCTGCAGGTGTTGACAACAATAACGACGGCGTCCGCCGGATCCCGGGTCAGCGACCAGCCGGCATGGCGAAGCTGTCCGGCCATGTTTTCACTGTCCACTTGGTTGCGGGCGCAACCTAAACTTTCAATGTATAGACGGCCCATCTACGCTTTCAATTTTTCTATTTCAGCGGTGAGGGCCGGGATAACCTCGAAAAGATCGCCCACGATACCAAAATCGCATTTGGAGAAAATTGGCGCTTCGGGATCCTTGTTGATGGCCACCACCACACGGGAGGAGGCCATGCCGGCCAGATGCTGAATGGCTCCGGAAACCCCGCAGGCGATGTACAGGTTGGGCGCCACCACTTTGCCGGTCTGCCCCACCTGATCGGAAACCGGCCGCCAGCCCTCATCAACGGCGCTGCGAGATGCGCCCACGGCCCCGCCCAGCGCCTTGGCCAGGGCCTCCACGACAGCAAAATCGTCCCCGCCCATGCCCCGTCCACCGGTGACGACCACATCCGCTTCGGTCAGTTCGACCTTGCCGGTTTCCATGTGCTTTTCAACCAGGCTCAAGGTGGTTTCGTCCAAACTGACAGCCACCTTTTCCACCTCGCCGGCACCCGGGGCAGCCACTGACTCCATGGCCCGGGGGCGGATGGCCACGATGGCCGGAGAACCGCTCAGGCTCACGTCTGCCAGAACTTTGCCGCCGTACATGGGACGGGTGGCCACAATCCGGTCGCCGTCGGCACGAACGTCCACGCAATCCATGGCCATGGGAGCGTTCAAACGGGCAGAAAGCCGGGCAGCGATGTCCTTTCCCAGCGACGTTGCCCCGATCAACACCACGGCCGGATCGGACGCTGCCACCAGTTGGGCCACGGCCTGTATGCAGGCATCGGCCAGGCCGTCCTTCAGGCCGTCATCGTCGACCACCAATATCCGATCCGCTCCATATTCAGCGGCTTGCGATGCCATGGTGTCGACACCGGCTCCCAGGACAGCCGCGGTCAGCGGGCCGCCGGTTGTTTCGACAAGCTTTTTTCCGGTAGAAATAATTTCGAATGAAATATTTTTAAATGTGCCGTCAACCTGTTCGGTGATGGCCAGTATTCCCTGTGCCATGTTCGTTCTCCCTTACCCGGATTAACCGGAAACAACAAATTGCAAGCACCAAATCTCAAATAAGGTTTGGAATTTGAATTTTAGTTATTGTGATTTGTTCGTCATTTAGATTTTGGCGATTGTTATTTCTTGGCAATTCATAATTTATCTGCCGACATAAAAACATACAGATGGTGGCCGGCGTGGTCCGTTCAAATCACCTTGGCCTCTTCGCGAAGCGCCTTGACCAGCGCCGACACCTTGTCGCTGGCGCTGTCGCCCTCCATGATCCGGCCACCCTTTCGTTGCGGGGGCAGCCGCATGGCAAGGATCTGAACCATGGACGCTCCCGGATCGGTGCCGGTTTCCGACAGGGGGCGCGTGTCAATGGGTTTCTTCTTAGCTTTCATAATTCCCGGCAGACTGGCATAACGGGGCTCGTTGAGACCGCGCTGGGTAGTGATCAGTGCCGGCAGGCTCGTTTCCAGAACCAGGGTGCCGCCATCGATGGTCCGGGTACAGCGGATCTTGCCGTCGGCCACGTCCTGCTTGATGACCATGGATATAAGGGGGATGCCCATGAGTTCGGCAACCGCCGGACCGACCTGAAAATTATCGTCATCCACGGCCCGGTGGCCGCCGACGATCAGGTCGAAGGCACCTTTTTTCAGCTCTCCGGCCAGCACCTTGGCGGTGGCCAGACCATCCAATGATTTTCCTTCCGGGTCAATGCGGACAGCCGTGTCGGCGCCCATGGCCAGGGCGGTGCGAAGCGCCTCCGCTGCCTTTTCCGGTCCCAGTGAAAAAACGGTGACCGTCCCGCCGGCATCGGCGCGAATCTGAAGCGCCTCCTCCACAGCCATTTCGTCGTAGGGGTTCATCACCCAGTTGATGCCTTCGGTCTTGATGGCGGTTCCGTCGTCGCTGATCTCGATCATGGACTCGGTGGCCGGAACCTGTTTGAGCAGCACGGCAATTTCCACGTTTCACCTTCCTTTTGGGGCCAACCCCACCGTTTTATGGGTTAAGGACCCTGTATATTTTACTTATATCAGTTTGTGATGAGAATATAACCTATCAATATTATGAGAATTGTTATGACTTCAGAGTCAATTATATAACTAGGGCCGGGTTGTCAACGGGAAATCATCTGTCAGATCACTTTTTGAAGGTACGGGCTATCGCCCGGTCACAAACCCATCGGACGGATGATCGGCTAGCGATCCGTCCGGCAGTCGGACAACAATGAGGCACTCCACAGAGGCCAGGCGGTTGACCAGTGCCACCCCCTTTTCCGGCCCCATCACCATCAGCGCGGTGGCCAGACCGTCGGCCACCGTGCAGTTGGCCGCCACCACCGTGGCACTCACCACCCCGTTGGTCACCGGCCTTCCCGTGCGCGGATCGAGGACGTGCGCGTAAGTTTGATTGTCGACCTGGAAAAAAATACGGTAGTCGCCACTGGTGGCCATGGCCCGGTCCGTGAGAGGCACCGCCCGGTAGACATCACTGAATGCGGCCTTCCTGTCCGGTCGGTTGATGCCCACCTGCCAGGCGTTCCCGTCCTTTCGCCGGCCGCGGGCGTATACTTCACCGCCAATCTCCACCAAAAAGTGTGAAAAGCCATTGTCACCCAACAACCGGGCGATCGCATCCACCCCGAATCCTTTGGCGATGGACGCCAGATCCAAGGTGACGCCGGGATTCATCTTGCTGAGGGTACCCGACGGGTCCAGAAAAATGCGCTCGAAACCCACATGGGCCAGCGCCTGCTGGATTTCACCCTCATCCGGGACTTGGCTGACCGCCCCTTTTCGTCCGAAACCCCACAGGTTGACCAAGGGGTTCAGAGTGCCGTCCCAGGCGCCATCGGTAAGCCTGTGCAGCTCGGCTGCCACTTGCACCACCTCGAGCAGATCGGCGGACGGGGAAAAGGGTTCGTTCACCGTGATGATGGCATTGAACCGGCTGATCTCGCTGGTCGGGTCATAGGTGGACATACTCTTGTTGATGGCTGCCAGGCGATCGTCGACCATCCGCTGCAGATCGGCCCCGGACGTCAACCATCCGGTTACCACCTTGATGTGATAGGTGGTACCCATGGTCTTTCCGGACAGCCGCAGTTCCTTTTTCGGCAGGCAGGCGGCACACAACAATACCGTCAGCAGACAAAGGATAAGAAGGCCCGCGCGGGTGGCCCCGGGTCGCAGAAAAATCAGCATATGCGTGGCAGCTGCTCGCCGGTAAGCATGTCCACGATGCGCTCGCCGCCGATGCGGGTTCTCATGAAAACGCGGCCGGGATGGTCGTCGATGACCTCGCCGATGATGCAGGCATCCTTGCCGTAGGGGGATTGTTGAATCGCCGCCAGCACCCGATCGGCCTGATCCGCCGGCACAAACGCCAGCAGCTTGCCCTCGTTGGCCACGTAGAGGGGATCGAAGCCCAACAGTTCGCAGATGCCCGAAACGGAAGGCCTGACGGGCAGCCGGTCCTCATATATGAGAATGCCTGCTTTTGATTGGTCGGCAATTTCATTCAGGGTCGTGCCCACGCCACCCCGGGTGGGGTCACGCAGGACGTGAATGTCGCAACCGGTGCCAAGGATGTCGGCCACCATGTGATTCAACGGGGCCGAATCGCTCTTGACGTCCGATTCGAAAGCGAGACCCTGGCGTTGGGTGAGAATGGTCATGCCATGGTCGGCCATGGTGCCGCTGAGGATGACTGCGTCGCCGGGTCGGCCATTGGCACCGGAGACATTGACGTTCTCGTCGATGATGCCGATGCCGGACGTATTGATGAAAATCTTGTCCGCCGCCCCTTTGGGCACCACTTTGGTGTCGCCGGTGACCACGGTGACGCCGGCCAGCCGGGCGGCAAGTCCCATCTGGACCACTACCCGCTCCAGATCAGCCATAGGAAAGCCCTCTTCAATGATCATCCCCACGCTCAGGTACAAGGGGGTCGCGCCGCACATGGCCACGTCGTTGACCGTGCCATTGATGGCCAGGTCGCCGATGCTGCCCCCGGGAAAAAAGATGGGGTCCACCACATAGGTATCCGTGGAAAAGGCAACGCGGCCACCGGCCAAACAAAGCGTGGCGCCGTCATCGAGCATGGCCAGGGCCGGATTGTCGAACGCAGGCAGCAACAGGCTCGCCGTCAGGCGGTGGGACATTTTCCCCCCGCTGCCATGGTCCAGAAGGATTTTGTCCGGTTTCATGAGATATGAATTCTTCCTGTTTAATTATAAATAGTTCTCAAACTATACGTCAAAAAAATGCCGTCGGTTCACTCGTCGCCGTGATAGCGATAGTAGGCCGCGCACGTACCTTCGCTGGAGACCATGCAGGGGCCCACCGGCGCCATGGGGTTGCAAACCGTTTTGTACAATGAACACTGGGGTGGAATTTTAACGCCGGTAAGAACTTCACCGCAAGCACATCCCTTGGGTTCAGGAACAGGTTTCAGCCGAATATCGAAAACCTTGACGGCGTCGAAAGCGGCATAGGCTTCACGGATGGTCAAACCGCTGTCCGGGATAGTGCCGATGCCCCGCCAGTCGGCATCTGCCATCTCGAACACCTCGTTCATGACCGCCATGGCCTTGGGGTTGCCGGTGGGTGAGACGGCGCGGGGATAGGCGTTCTCCAGAGCCGGTTGCCTGGATTCCACCTGGTCCACCAGCATGGCGATACCCTGGAGCAGGTCGGCCGGTTCGAAACCGGCCACCACGCACGGCACCCCATGAGTCTCGAAAAAGGGCCGGTAGGCATCCAGGCCGATGATCACGGACACGTGGCCGGGAAGCAGGAACCCGTCGATGTTGATCTCACCGTCAGCTAACGCCTCCAGGGCCGGGGGCACGGTCTTGTGGGCCGACACCACGGAAAAATTGTCTAGCTTTTGCTGGTGGGCGGCCAGAATGGCGGCAGCCACTGTGGGCGCGGTGGTTTCAAACCCCACCCCCAAAAAGACCACCCGCTTGTCCGGATTCTCGCGGGCCAGATTCACGGCGTCGAAGGTGGAGTATACAATGCGCACATCAGCACCGTCGGCCATCTCGCGCTGCAGCGAAGAGCCGCTGCCCGGCACCCGGATCAGGTCGCCGAAGGTGGTCACGATGGTCTCCGGTTCGCGGGCCAGGACGATAAAGGCGTCAATCTCTTTCTGCGCGGTGACGCACACCGGGCACCCCGGTCCAGAAAGCAGGGCGATGGTCTCCGGCAGCAGGGAGCGGATGCCGTTCCTGAAAATGGAGACGGTATGGGTGCCGCACACCTCCATGAGACGAATCGGCCTTCGGCTGGTTCGTGTGATGCGCTCGGCCAGGTGCCGGGCGATTTGTGGATCGTGAAAGGCGTCGTTTTGTTTCAGGGTCATGATGGATCGTCCCTCATGGATGGTTAAATTTTGCTGCCGCCACCACGGCCTGCCCCAGTGACAGGCCGCCGTCATTGGTCGGCACCAGCCGATGGGTGAGCAGGTCGAACCCGCTTTTTTCAAGGGCGGCGGTCAAACCGGCCAGCAGCCGGTTGTTTTGAAACACACCGCCGCTCAGGGCCACCCGGTCGATGCCCGTGGTGGTGCGCAGGTGGCGGCACAACTGGTCAAAAAGCAAGATCAAGGTGTTGTGAAACCGGGCGCTGATCGCACTGGGAGAAACGCCCTTTTCCACATCCCGCACGACAGCCTGAATGATGGGTGTGGTGGCTATCCGACAGGTGTTGTCGCCCTCCCAGGAAAAATCGTAGCTGCCGGATTCGGCGTCGTCGAGGATCATCTCCAGTTCCATGGCGGCCTGACCCTCGAAGGCCACCTGGCTACGCAGTCCGATGATCGCTGCCACGGCATCGAATAACCGACCCAGACTGGACGTCAGCGGGCTGTTGATCTGTTTTTCCATCATGGCCATCATGATCGCCATCCGCTGTTTGCCCATCGATCGTAGAAATGGCAGCGGAAGCAATTCCGCCTCCTCACCGAAAGCGGCCCTCAGATGGCTGACGGCCATGCGCCACGGTTCCTTGATTGCCGCGGCACTGCCGGGCATGGGCACCGGTGCCAGATGGGCCGCTCGGGAAAAGGTGTGGTAGTCCGCCACCAGCACCTCGCCCCCCCAGACCGTGCCGTCCGTCCCCAGCCCCGTACCGTCGAAAGAGAGGCCGATCACCGGCCCGCCGGCCTTGTTTTCGGCCATGCATGCGGCGATGTGGGCATGGTGGTGCTGCACATCCACACGGGGGATGCCTTCCATTTCCCTGGCATAGCGGGTGCTCATATAATCCGGGTGCAGGTCGCAGGCCACAATCTGCGGATCGATGTCCAGGATGCGCCTGAGATGGTCCACCGTAAGGCGAAAGAAATCGTCGGTGGCCCGGTTTTCCAGATCGCCGATATGTTGGCTCACAAAGGCCTGCCGGCCCCGGGTGAGACAGACGGTGTTCTTCAGCTCAGCCCCGCAGGCCAGTATCGGCGGCATATCGTCCTTTAAAAAAACGGGAACGGGCACGTAGCCACGGGAGCGCCGGATGGGACGCATGTGGCCAGCACTGTAGCGGACGATGGAGTCGTCGCTGCGCAACAGGATATCCCTGTCGTGGACCAGGAAATCATCGGCGATCGCTCCCAATCGTCGAAACGCCTCGGCATTGTCAATTGCGATGGGCTCTTCACTTAAATTGGCACTGGTCATCACCAGCGCGGCGAAGCCGGCGTCCATCAGCAGGTGATGCACGGGTGTGTAAGGCAGCATGATACCAAAATAGCGGTTGCGGGGTGAGACCGATTCGGCAATGGACGTGTGTTCGCGCTTTTCCAGCAGAACAATGGGGCGTTGGATGGAGACAAGCAGCCGTTCTTCCGCGTCCCCAAACCGGGCAATCTCCCGGATGCGACCCAGCCTGCTGCACATGAGGGCCAAAGGCTTTTCCTCACGGTGCTTGCGCCGGCGGAGACGCGCAACGGCATCTTCTTGGGTGGCATCCACGGCCAGGTGAAAACCACCCAATCCCTTGACGGCCACAATACGCCCCTGCCTGAGCCGGTTGGCAGTTTCGGCGATCGGATCGTCGGTGTTAACGGCTTTCCCGTCGGCATCGCAAAGCGTCACCCGGGGACCGCAGACCGGGCAGGCGTTGGGTTGGGCATGAAAGCGCCGGTTGTCGGGGGCTTCATATTCAGCTTGGCAACGGGGGCACATGCGAAAATGTTGCATGCTGGTTTTGGCCCGGTCATAGGGAATATCGTCGATGATCGTGTAGCGGGGACCACAGTTAGTACAGTTGATGAACGGGTAGCCGAACCGGCGATCCACCGGATCGCGCATCTCTGCCAGGCAATCGTCGCAGACCATCACATCCGGTGAAATCAATGTGGCCCGGGTGGCACTGTCTCGGCTCATGACGATGGAAAACGCCGAAAAACCCTTTACGGCTTCAGGTGTTTCCGACACCTCGACGATGTGCGCCAGAGGCGGCTTTTTGTCGGGGAGGTCGTCGATGAAACGCCTGATATCCTTTTCCGAGCCCTCCAGAACCAGGGATACACCGGTGGCGGTATTGGCCACTTGCCCCTTCAGGCCGTGGTGATTGGCCAACTGGTAGATGAATGGCCGAAAGCCCACTCCTTGAACAATGCCGTTGATCTCCAGGCGATATGCGGTGCGTGCATCTGTCATGGTCCGTGTTGGCGACTACCCTTTGCCAGCTTCCAGTTTGTCTACGAACGCGGCGGCCTCCTTGAGAAGCCGGATGGTTTCCATGGCCGATTCTTCATCCAGCTTTTTGATGGCAAAACCGGCATGCACAATGACATAGTCACCCACCGCCGAATCCTCCAACAGCATGAGGCTGGCCGATCGCCTGACCCCGTCCACGTCGATGGTGGCCATTTCGTTTTCGATATGGGTAATTTTAGATGGGATTGCTAGACACATGGTCTTCTGCTCCTTTATCGTGACAGGCGACACCCAGTCGCTCGAGTTCGCCCAGCACCATTCGGATGATATCTTCCATCCGGCTTTTGGTTGTTTCGGTCAGCTCCGTGCTCAGGGTGTTGATATCTTCCGGTTCCACGCCGAGGATGACTGCTGCCGGCACCTTTTCCATGGCCTGGCAAAGGGTCAGGGCTTCGAGGAAATCAATCTGATGCAGTGAGTTTTTGGCCCGGATCCGCTCAGGAATGGCATCTCCCTCGAGCCGATAAAGGTCACCGGGCACGCCTTTGTTGCGAATCACGTCCACCACGATCAGCTGGTCGGCTTCGGACATGACGCCCAGCAGGCTTACCCCGAGGACCCCGCCGTCGACAATGGAAACGTTTTCGGGGAAGGAATACCGGCGTTCCAGTTCCTCCACGACCCTGACACCGAAGCCCTCATCGGAGAATAATAGATTGCCGACACCCAGGATCATTACATGCTCATTCGCCATTGTTTCCGTTCTTTCCGTATTTTTCAATTTTTGGCCGTCAAATATTACAGACGTCAACCGTCTGAAACAGATGACCGGTCATCGAAAATGCAGCAAGGGAATGTGGTAGCATGGATTGATAAACGGTTCAAGCCATGATCAACCGAGAAAAAAAAGTGACCTCGGGCGACGCTGGTGGCCAGATCCTTTCCGCTGCGACCGAGTTTAGGCGGCAGGATCGATGGGGCCGGTCCGCCTTTTCTCCTGGAGGACTGCGCCCCAGTAAAGGTGCTGACGCCATTTTATCAGATGCGCCTTAATGCATGCTGGATTGTCCGGTGGGTGCGGTGGCGATGGAAAAACCGACGGGGTAACGGGAGCGGGAAACCCCCTTCCCGGATCCTAAAGACCCGGGAAGGGGGAAGACAGCTTAAATGAGCCTGTTTGAAAACGTTGCAGTTCGGTTAAGATCAAGGCGGGCGATCATTTCAACCGCAGGCATACATGGAGTATGTCGAGGATTGAAATGTGAGCCCAACGCCGATATTGGCCGAAATGGGGCGTTTTGAAATTGGCTCAAATCACCTTGAACTTGTAGACCTGGTTCGAGTCCGGGTCGATCACATGGACGCCGCAGGCTACGCATGGGTCAAAGGAGTGGACCGTGCGCAACACTTCCAAGGGCTGCTTAGCGTCGGCTACCGGCGTGCCAATCAGCGCCTCTTCCACCGGGCCCAGTTTTCCCTTGTCGTCACGGGGTCCGAAGTTCCAGGTTGACGGCACCACGTACTGGTAGTTCTTGATCTTGCCACCTTCGATGTTGATCCAGTGTCCCAACGATCCACGGGGTACGTCATTGAGCCCCAGCCCCATGCCTTCGTCGGGCATTTCCCAAGGGGTGTAGGTCTGGGTGTCGCCGCTCTTGATGTTTTCCAGCAGTTCCATAACCCAGCCGGGCATGGCCTGGCCGATGGCGATGGTTTCCAGTCCTCTGGCAGCGGTGCGGCCGAGGGTGGAGAACAGGGCGGCGGCAGGGATGCCGAGCTTCTGGAGCGTGGCGTCCACCAGCGGCTTGATCTCCTTGTGACCTTTGCCGTAGGCTACCAGCACACGGGCCAGGGGGCCCACTTCGCAGGGCTCGCCTTCGTATCTGGGGGCCTTGAACCAGGAGTATTTACCGCTGTCGGGACGGTACTTGGGATCTTCCTTAAGCGGTTTGGTCTCACCCTTATATGGATGCAGATCGGGTCCGTCCTCATACCAGGCACGGGTCACATTTTCGGCCACCTTCTCCTGAGTGGCCAGGGGAATGTTGGCCAGGTCCCGTTTGCTGATCAAACCACGCGGCATGAACAGGCTGTCCGGCTCATTGTCGCCTTCGGGGAATTCGCCCCAGGCCAGGAAATTGGTGGTGCCGCCGATGGCGCCCCAGTCCTTATAGAAGGAGGCAACGGCCACCAGGTCCGGAATGTAGACATTTTCGATGAACTCCTGGGTCTCCTTCTGCAGATAAAGGAATTCGGCGATGCGGTCGGGTTTCAGGTCGGCCACACTGGTGATGCCACCCACAACCAGAAACTGCGGGTGGGGATTCTTGCCGCCGAAGACGGCGTGCATGCGGGCGGATCTGGCCTGCAGTCGCAGGGCTTCGATGTAGTGGGCGGTGGCCATCAGGTTGGCTTCCGGTGGCAGCTTGTAAGCCGGGTGGCCCCAGTAGGCGTTGGAGAAGGGGCCCAATTGACCGCTGTCCACAAATGTCTGGATGCGCTGCTGGATCTGTTTGTAATATGCCGCGCCGCCGACCTTAGCGTTGCTGACGTTGTCCGCCAGAGCGGCGGTTTGCTTGGGATCGGCCTTCAGGGCGCTGACGATGTCAACCCAGTCCAGCGCGTGCAGGTGATAAAAGTGGACCAGGTGGTCGTGCTGGAACTGGGCGGCATGCATCATGTTGCGGATGATTCTGGCGTTTTTGGGAATCTGGACATTAACGGCGGCTTCGACTGCCCTCACCGAGGACAGAGCATGGGTGTACGTTCAAACGCCACAGGACCGGGCGACAAAATGGTGTGCATCGCGCGGGTCGCGCCCCTGAAGAATCAGCTCGATACCGCGGAACATCTGGCCCGAGCTCCACGCATTGACGACTTTACCCCCAGCCACTTCCACTTCGATACGAAGATGGCCCTCGATTCTGGTGATTGGATCCACTACTACTCGCTTACCCATATTTAGAACCTCCCTTTATTCGTCAAAGGACTATTTCAGATTGAAATGATTGGACTTACATCTCTTCATAGAACGGGGTCATGGTGTCCCAGAAATTAGGCTGGCTGCAACCGATGCACGGATGACCCGCCTCCACCGGCCAGCTGGTGCCGTCATTGAATTTGGCGGTTGGGCAGTTGTTGTAGGTCTCCGGCCCGCGGCAGCCCATTTTGTAAAGGCAATAGCCCATGGCGGCCTCCTCGCTGCCGAACTCCTCCACGAATTCCTCGTTTTCGAAGTGGGAGCGCCGGGGGCATTTGTCGTGGATGGTGTTGCCGAAGGCAAACAACGGCCGGCCCATGTCGTCCAGTTCGGGCAGTTTGCCCAACAGCAGATAGTTGACCACGGTGCCCACCAGATTGATCGGGTTGGGTGGGCATCCGGGAATTTGTAAGGGTTTGATGCCGATGGCCTCGCCGACTCCCTTGTATCCGCCTGGGTTGGGTGCTGCGGCCTGAATACCACCGAATGTCGCACAGGTGCCGTAGGCGATGACGGCCGCGGCTTTGGGACAGACATCCTTGGCAATTTCCAGGAATGATCGGCCGCCCACCTTTCCGTAACCACCGTTGAATTTGGTTCCCACACCGCCTTCGACGACGCAGATGAACTTGCCTTCATACTTCTTGATCGCATTCTGGAGTTGCTCTTCGGCCTGGTGGCCGGCGGCGGCCATGATGGTCTCGTGGTATTCCACCGACAGCACCTCCAGAACCAATTCGTCAATATAGGGATACTGGGATCGCAGCAGGGACTCGGAGCATCCGGTGCACTCGGCAAAATGCAACCAGACCACCGGCGGGCGCTGCGCCGGTGCGGCAAATACCTCGGCCACCTTGGGGACAAAGGATGATGACAGTCCCATGGTTGCCGTCAGCGCCGTACAGTACTTCATGAAATCTCTTCGTGAGACTCCTTTTTCCTTCAACCGTTGATAAAATGATCTCTCCTTTTCCATTGGCACCTCCTGATGCTGATTATGGATGATTGTGGCGCAAAAAAAAGAAAACCAGTCGTCCTTGAACAAGCCGCTCATCCCACAATACAAACGGCGCAGTCATGGTCGCACTGGTTTCACTTGTCTTTTCAAAAGCGTTGGAACGTTTGATCTTGGAACCTATCAATGGATTTTACGAACCATTCAGTTATCAGATGCAGTATTCGACAGTGACCATACAACTCACTCAGGCGTGCCGCTGCCAGGAGGGTGCTACACGGTCTGAATGCGTCGGCAATTCAGAATTGATTTCGATTCAAACGTGATGAAAAAACTAAACGGCGTCTGAAACTATTAGTGGAAGACCCAGGGCAAGTCAAGGTAAAAAGCGTATTTTAGCTATTTTTCAAGCTGGTTGGAATCACAGGCGTGGAGATTTTTCACGTGGAAGCCGTCATTGAAGGGAACCCAAAAGCGTCCGCATGCCAGACCAAACGCTTTTGGCTCCAATGGCGTTGAGTAAAGTCAAGTATCGTCGATGCTGGTATCCTCATCGGAGATCTTAATGGTTTTTTTCAGGCCTTTGATAATCCCTTTTTCCTCGAAATCATCGTCGACGTCATCATCGAGCAGGTCATCCACCTCCATACCGGTGTCCTCACCATCATCGTCATCAGGAGCACCCACGATCGGTTCAACCACGGGTTCGAACATATCCCGTTCTTCGAAAAAAAGTTCGGCAGATAAGTTGGCGCCGGGCTGAAGCATCTCGACAATGGCATCGGCGATACGTTCCGTGTACGTGCCCGGTGGATACATATTGTGCGTGCGCAGTGCCTGGATCAGAGCGTTGCGATCTTTTTCCATGGCAGCCTTGATCGATAGGGCATCGTAAGTTTCTTCACACAGCAGGGAAAGTATCTCCTTGTCCAGTTCAGCGTATTCCTGAATGGCCAGTTTCCCGGTTTCATTGTCCAATAGAACTACATATTTTTGTTTCATACACGTCTTCCTCCAGGAGCGACATTTCGCTATATTTTTGTGCACGGAGGAACATCACAAAACTTCTTTGATGTCAACCACCATTTAACAGCCTGTTGAGGTATCTGATTGTAACTGCCATTGAGGACTCGCACCGTTTGGCGCTCATTCTTCAGACCTTGATGGGGTCGTTTCTCATCATGCATCCCGCTTTCGATGAAAGGCAACATGCAAAGCGGACAAACCTGAACCCACCCTGACTGGCCGGGGATAAAAGGATTGACGCTGGTAGCCCGAAATGGTATTTAGGCGAATTATTTCAGTGGAGGGATGGCCGAGTGGTTTAAGGCGGCGGTCTTGAAAACCGTTGAGCGAAAGCTCCGTGGGTTCGAATCCTACTCCCTCCGCCAGACCCGACTAGCTGACCCTGGAGAGATGGCCGAGCCGGCTGAAGGCGCTCGCCTGCTAAGCGAGTGTGGGGGGAAACTTCCACCGAGGGTTCGAATCCCTCTCTCTCCGCCATTTTATTCCATTGCCCGATAGCCCGCTGGTTCTGCGGGCTATCTTTTTTTTTGGCCGGGAGGATCGAGCCGCCTTTGTTGGCCTGTTGGATCCTCTTTTACCATCGTCAAACCGGTATGCAAACAACATCAGCAGATATAAAGCCGGCGGCAATATTAGCCATGTGCCTGCTGTTCAACGGTTTTCTGGCATGTGGCCTTTTCGGGATGGTACCGAAAGCCCAGGCCGCCGATTCCATGGTTGACCGGGTGCAGGCCATCATCCGGGCCCGGCTGGACCGTGACGCGGCCACCCTCTCCCTTTCCTGCCAGGGAGAAATGATCTGCGGCATCCAGATGCTGCCGCTGGCCTACCGCGACAGGAAGCATCTGCCCCTGTGGATTGACGTTTCGTTTCGCCTTGAAAAGGCGGAGGCCCTGGCAGATGCCATCGATCGTGCCGGGGAAGATGGACTTTTGCCCGTTGATTACCACCAGGATGCGATCCATAAATTGCTGGCCGAGATATGTGAGCAATCCTCTATGGCGGGTCCAACCTCGGTCTCTCCCGAATTGTGGGCAGACCTGGACCTGATTCTCACGGATGCCTATCTATTGTATGGCTCCCATCTGGCTGCCGGGCGGGTAAATCCCGAAACCCTGCACACTGACTGGAAGATCAACACGGGTGCCGTGGACCTGTCAGCCTCTCTTGCCAGCGCTGCCTCAACCGGCGATATCAACGCTGCGTTGAAACGATTGCGGCCGGCGCAGATTGGGTATACGACCCTTCGCAGCGCGTTGGCCCAGCTTCGCAGCCTCGCCGCTGCCAACGGTTGGCCGGTGCTGGATGTCAGCAACACCCTCAGGCCGGGCGACCGCAGTTCTGCCGTTGGCGGGCTTCGCCGCCGGCTTGTCGTAAGCGGGGACATTGGCCCAATGGGTGTTGATGAGGATTCACATTTCTTCGATGCCACGCTCGCCTCCGCGGTGAGGCGGTTTCAGCAGCGCAATGGATTGCAGGCGGATGGCATTGCGGGGCCAAGCACGATCGGCATGTTAAACGTTCCCGTCGAGCAGCGCATCCGCCAGGTCGTCGTCAATCTCGAACGCTGGCGGTGGCTGCCCCATGATCTGGGCGCCCGGTACATCATTGTCAATACGGCCGATTTTAATCTCAAAGCGGTGGAGAACAGCCGTGTGGCGTTACAAATGCGGGTGGTGGTCGGGCGGCCGGCCAGGCGGTCGCCGGTTTTCAGCGCCAACATGACCTATCTGGTGGTCAACCCCTACTGGAATGTGCCCACCTCCATCGCCGTTGAAGATATCCTGCCCGTGCTTCAAAAAGATGTTGCCTACCTTGCTCAGCGGGGTATCCGTGTGTTTAAAAACTGGGGGCTGGACGCACCGGAGGTCGATCCCGCCACCGTTGACTGGCATGCCTACCATGCCGATCGCTTCCCCTTCAGGCTTCGCCAGGATCCAGGGCCCAATAACGCCCTGGGCCGTATTAAATTCATGTTTCCGAACCCGTTTGCGGTTTATCTGCATGATACACCCAACCGCTCCCTTTTCAAACGCGTTCAGCGGGATTTCAGTTCCGGCTGTATCCGCGTGGAAGCACCTTTTGTTCTGGCTGATTTTGTGCTGGCGGGTGATCAACGGTGGACACCGAATGCGTTGACCCAAACCATTAAAGAGGGAGAAACCCGAACCATCCGGTTGAACCATCCGGTTCCGGTCCACCTGTTGTATATGACTGCCTGGGCGGACGAAACGGATGTGGTTCAGTTTCGCAGGGACATCTACGACAGGGACCGTGAACTCGATCGCGCGCTAAGCCGGCGAAGACCCAACCCACCGCCAGAATTCGTCGACTAGTCAAAAGGCCGGCTGTGCCGGTAAACGCAGAAAGAAAGAGGCCACCAGGGAGATAAAAACCATCCATGGTGGCCTTTTAATTTTTTGTTGAACGCGCGTGCCGCTGGCCCGCTATCCGTTCCAGGTTCGAAACGCCCCGGTATCTAAGTGGATGAAATCGGATCGGGGATAGTAGCCGACGCCGCCGGATTCCAAATCCAGGCAGGCTTGCCGAAGCTTGTGGGTATCGCACCCGGGCAGGCGTACATCGATGGCGCGCCCCAGCATGTGATAGCTGAACTTGGCCACACCGGTAGTTTGTTTGCGAAGCCGGGCGTTGGTCCGGGGGGAGCGGTAACCGGAAATGATGTGAAAGGGGGAACAGGCGCCCAAGCGTTGGCTCACAGTAAAGAGCAGGTCCATCAGCCGGGCATCCATGTTCTCAATGTCACCGGTGCGGTGATCCCTGAGAATGCGATTTATCTGTCCCATGGCACTGGGGCAATAGGCGCCATTTTTATAGTAGCAGACACCGAGGCGTTCGCCCGTGTGCGTGTTATAGAAGGCGAGGGAGCGGCGCGTGCTGTCCGGCAGCAGGGCGGACCATCCTGTTGCCGGCACCAGGCAGGTGGTCAGGAAACCCATGCCGATTTTCTTAATAAAGTGGCGTCGACTGCAACTACCCATGTTTATCTCCGCATTTCAGCATATTGAACGTGATTCGGCAATCAATCCAATTTGTCGGAAATATGAGCAAAAATCATACCTTAATGTTGCAGTGAGCCGATAATTCGGGGACCAGGCCACCAAAAAAAAATTAAGCCACCGAGATTACTTTATATTTTGCCGCTATGGATTCTCCTTTCCGCGATATCACC
This sequence comes from uncultured delta proteobacterium, assembly GCA_963697405.1. GTDB lineage: Bacteria > Desulfobacterota > Desulfobacteria > Desulfobacterales > Desulfosarcinaceae > Desulfosarcina. Next base: position 70,570 of record CAVONY010000015.1, read on the forward strand.
GATTGATTATGGCTTTCATGTGCAGCTGCGGCGAACATATATTGTCAACCGGTTGACGAAAAACGGGACATCAAACAATCCGCTGGAACTGCTTTTCCAGATCTTTAACGCGCCATTGGATCCAGATGGGCCTGCCGTGGGGGCAGTGCGACGGGTTGTCGCAGGCATCCAGCTGTTCGAGCATGGCCTTGATCTGCGTCTCGGTGAGTTGCTGGTGGGCACGGATCGCATTGTGGCAGGCCATGAGCATGAGGCACTCATCCAAAATGGTTTCCATCTCGGCGCCCACACCGATTTCCGCTGTTTTTTCTACGAGTTGGGTAACCAGCTCCGAAATACCAGAGCTGTCAAGCAGTGTGGGTACGGCCTTGATCACGAAAGTGTTCCCGCCAAAAGGCTCAATCTCAAGCCCGAATTGGTCCAGTTCCGGAGCCAGCTTCTCCAGGATCTGGGTTTCACGGAATCCCAGGTCGATGGTTTCAGGCAGCAGCAAGCGCTGGGAAGCGGGTCGGCGCGCGTTGGACTGGCGCTTGAGTTGTTCGAACACGATTCGTTCGTGGGCCGCATGTTGATCGATGAGCATCAGGCCGTCGTCGGATTCACAAATAATATAGGTGCCCTTGTACTGGCCGATGACGGTCAGGTCGGCAAAAAACCGCTGTTTCCACAGCAGCGCCTGGTGGGCGGGTTTGCCATTGCGGGCCGTTGGATTTATCGCTGGCGCCGGCGTATCGGCGGAATCTGAAGACGGCAATGGCTTCTGTCTGTTCTCCGCCCCGGCCGCGTGGGCCGTTGAAGCCGCTGTCCAGTCTACCGCGTCACCCGCGTGGGTACCCGGGCGGTCATGCGTATGCGGCATTTTGTATTCGGCATGCGGCTCGGACACGGTTGCCGGCCGTTGCGCCAATTCGGCAATCCTGGGTTCATTCGCTTTCCACCGAGTGGGATCGGATTGCCTGAGTGCGTCGGCCACGGCGTCGCGCACGGTGTCGTGAACCATTTTCTGGCGTACAAAACGGATTTCGTGCTTGGTGGGGTGAACATTGACGTCCACCTGGTCGAAGGGGACCTTTAAAAAGAGCACCGACACTGGGTACTGCCCCTTCATCAACCGCCCGGTATAACCGGCGAACAGGGCGTGCTGAATCACCCGGTCCCTGACCCAGCGACCGTTGACGAACAGATAGATGCCCCGGGCGGTGGACCGGTTCATGCGCGGGGAGGCGATCCACCCGCTGATGTCGATATCCTCGATGACCCGATCAACCGGATACAGCTCCTTCTTGATGGCCGCCCCAAGGACATCCGCCACTCGATCCATGGATTCTGGGGCCGGGGCCCAGCTTTTCACGATCCGGTTGTTGTGTGACAGCCTGAATTGAATGGCCGGCCGGCACAGGGCCATGCTGGCAATGGTGTCTGCGATGTGGCCCATCTCCGTGTCGATGCTTTTCAAAAACTTACGCCGGGCCGGGGTATTATAGAAGAGGCCGGCCACGGTGACCAGGGTGCCGGGAGGGGCACCCGCATCGGAGACTTTATTGATCCGCCCCCCCGCCACCTCAATCTGAGTACCCACATCGGCGTTGGTTTCCCGCGTAACGAGGGTGAACCGGGAGACCGAGGCGATGCTGGGCAGCGCCTCTCCCCGGAATCCCAGGGTGCGTATGGCAAACAGGTCCGGATCTGCGGCAATCTTGCTGGTGGCATATCGCTCCAGACAGAGCAGGGCATCGTCCCGGCCCATGCCCTGTCCGTTGTCCGATACACGGATGAGTTTTCGCCCGCCCTGTTCAATTTCCACGATGATCCGGGTGCTGCCGGCATCGATGGAATTTTCGACCAGCTCCTTAACCACGGAAGCCGGACGCGCCACCACCTCTCCGGCAGCGATTTTATTGGACAGGATTTCCGGAAGGATTCTGATTTTGGACATTATTTTGACTACCTGGGAATCTCCTTGAAACTGCGCGCTAGATACTCCGCCTCCATGGGGGTCAGGTTGAATTTCAGGCAGGCCGCCTCGATGAGTTGCTGTCGGCTATTGGGCGACCCCGCCTTTTTTTCTTCGGATATCCACTGGACTGCTTTTCTCAGGCTTTCGCCTTCGGGCTGTATGCTCATGGGAACCTTTCCTCAACCATCTGTATACACATCTTTTCCCGTCTCAAACCTCGGTCATAGAGGCGGCCTTTTATCCGTGATGTTCGCCGCCTTTTCGAACTGCCGGGCAATTTTAAAAAGCATCGGTTCGTTAAAATGGCGGCCCATGATCTGTAGGCCGATGGGCAGACCGTCGTCGGAGAATCCGCAGGGAACCGATATCCCCGGAATGCCGGCCAGGTTGGCCGACAGGGTGAAGATATCCGACAAGTACATGGTCAGCGGATCGTCAAGGGTTTTGCCGATGGGATAGGCCGGCGTGGGCGCCACCGGGGAGATAATCGCATCGCAGGATGCAAAGGCCGTTTGAAAATCATCCTTGATCAGCGTGCGAATCTGGGAAGCCTTGCCGTAGTATGCATCGTAGTAGCCGGCGGACAGGGCATAGGTACCCAGGATGATGCGACGCTGCACTTCCGGGCCAAAGCCTTGTGACCGGGTGCTCCGGTACATCTGAAGCAGATCGGCTTGAGTCTTGTCGCGAAAACCGTATTTCACACCATCGTAGCGGGCCAGATTGGAGCTGGCTTCACAGGGGGCGATCACGTAGTAGGCGGCCACGGCATGATCGGTGTGGGGCAACGGGACATCGATGCATCGGGCGCCCAGCGATTGGATGGTTTTTACCGCTTGTTCTACAGCCGCAGCAACTTGAGGATCCAAACCGTGGGCGGCGCTGTGAGCGTTGGGGATGCCCACCACCACATCCGAAAGACCGTCATCGGCGATGGCCGCAAAAGTCGGCACCGGCTCGGGGACGGAGGTTGAGTCTTTGGGGTCGTGACCGGCGATGGCGTCGAGCATGATGGCGCAGTCGGCCACCGTTTTGCCCAACGGACCGATCTGGTCCAGCGAAGAGGCAAAGGCCACCAGCCCGAAACGGGATACCCTGCCGTAGGTCGGCTTGATCCCCACCACGCCGCAGTGGGAGGCGGGTTGGCGGATGGAACCGCCGGTGTCCGAGCCCAGGGCGCCCAGGCACATGTCCGCTGCCACAGCCGCGGCCGACCCGCCGCTGGAGCCTCCGGGGATACGATCCAGACTCCAGGGGTTGCGGGTGGTCTGAAAGCCGGAGTGCTCGGTGGTGGAACCCATGGCAAACTCGTCCATGTTGAGTTTGCCCACGATTACCGCGCCGGCCTTTTTCAATCGGGAAATGACTGTGGCGTCGTATGGCGGGATAAAGTTTTCAAGCATCTTAGACGCGCAGGTCGTGCGAAGGCCCTGGGTGCAGATCAGGTCCTTGATGCCCAATGGGATGCCGGTCAGGGGTGCCGTGTCACCCATGGCCAGGCGATGGTCCGCCGCTTCGGCCTGGGTCATGGCACCGTCGGCATCGACGGTCAGAAAGGCACCGACCTTGCCATCGACTGTGTCGATGCGATCGAGGACCGCCCGGGTCAGTTCCACGGAAGTAATTTCTCTGTTTTTCAACAGGTCGCCGGCCTGTTCAATGGTCAGTTCATGCAGTTTCATAGCATCCGTTCCTTGCGGCGTTGCGGCCTGGTGCAACGACGGCCAAATCGTCAATGCAGTTTCAGAGTATCCTGGGGACCACAAAGGCGCCGTCTTCTTTTTCCGGCGCATTGGCCAGAGACGCCTGTGGACCCAGATGGTCCTGCGCTTCGTCCTCCCTGAATGCATTGGTCAGGGTGATGGCATGGGAGGTGGCAGGAACCCCGGTGGTGTCCACCTGATTCAAGGTATCCACATAATCGAGAATGGTGCCGATCTGCTCGGCCATCCGGTCGACGTCCGCTTCGTCGATATCCAGTCGGGCCAGGTGGGCGACGTGCAGGACTTCCTTTTGGGATATTTTCATTTTTGCCCTCTCGGCATCAATAAATGTTGAATACGGTTCGGGTTACTTTTCAACCAAGATGGGGTTTTTCTGATTTCGGGCCAACCGGTTCATGTCCGCCGCTGCCTGTTCACGGTCCGTGTAGCGGCCCACCCGAACCCGAAACCAGAGACCTTTATCCGGAATGACGATTCTCGACACGTAGGCAGAATACCCGTCCTTTTTCAGATTTGCAACGATTCGCTCGGCGGCGGCTCCATCCTTCATGGAAGCTACCTGAATGGTCAGCTTGCCAGTGGTTTCAACAGCTGCCGGAGGGGGTGACGGCGCTTTCACGGCCGTTGGTTTTTTCGACACATTGGATTTCTTGGCCATGGTGACGGTTCGCGACTTGTGAGGCGGTTGAACCGATTTGGCGGTTTCTGAGCGGGGTGAGGGTTCAGCCGTCGGTACCTCGGGCACAGGAATCTGAACGGTGGTGTCCAGCCCGTCTTTTTTCAGGGCTTCATAGAACTCCAGGGGCGCTTTTTCGTCTTCTCCCCGGATGGCTTTTTCTACCGCTTCCCGCTCTTTTTTCATCATGGCGTCACGCAGGGCGGCCAGTTCTTCTTGAAGCGCCCGGGTGTCGAAATGAACTGGGGCCGTTCCCCGGCCCACCAACACCCCAAGAACGAACATCCATGCCGCAACGAAAAAGACCAGCAGGTACCGCCCCCAGGCGATCCGGCGTTTTGACGCAGTGGCCTTGCCCTTTGTCACAGGCTTGTTCCGTAATCGTTCACAGGTTCAACGTTCACCGTTCTGGGTTTGCTTTCATTCGTTGACCTTGCTCGCAGACTTTAGTCTTTAAGATGAAACCTACGTATCGCAGCGTGAGTACTTCCAGCATGTAATCATTCACCGGATCGTGTTTATTGTAAATGGTCCCTCTGGTTGAGGTTTTTGGTGCACGTTGAACCCTTGAACCCGTAAACCCTTGAACCTGTGACGTCTACATGGCGTCCGGAGCCGACACGCCAAGCAGCGCCAGCCCATTACGGATCACCTTCTGAACGGCCGAAATCAGGTGGAGCCTGGCCCGGGTCAACTTCAGATCGTCTTCACACAATACCCGGTGCCGGTTATAATAGGTGTGAAAAGCCGAGGCCAGGGTCATCAGGTAGTAGGTGATGCGGTGAGGCTCCATTAAAGCCCCGGCAGTCTCGACGATTTCCGGATAGCGGGCCAGGGCCTTGATCAGTGCAATGTCCTCCGGAGTTTCAAGGGCAGACAGGTCCGATGGCGCGAACCCGCTCACATCCAGCCCGTCGCTCTCAGCCTTGCGATGGATACTGGAGATGCGCGCATGGACATATTGGACGTAATACACGGGGTTGTCGTTGGTCTTTTGTTTGGCCAGTTCCAGGTCGAAGTCCAGGGAGCTCTCATAGTGGCGGGTCAGAAAGATAAACCGCGCTGCATCCCGGCCAACCTCCTTGACCACGTCGGCCAGGGTGACGAACTCACCGGCCCGGGTGGACATGGCCACGGGCTGGCCGGCCCGCAGCAGGTTGACCAGTTGCACCAGCAGGACGTCGAACTGGTCGCGTTCGAATCCGGATGCCTCCACGGCGGCTTTCATACGCGGGATGTATCCGTGGTGGTCGGCCCCCCACACGTCGATCACTTTTTGAAACCCGCGTTCAAACTTGTCCTTGTGATAGGTGATGTCCGACGCAAAATAAGTGGTTTGGCCGTTCTGGCGAACCACCACACGGTCCTTTTCGTCGCCGTAGTCGCTGGTTTTGAACCACAGGGCACCGTCTTTCTCGTATATCAGTCCCTTCTCCTTGAAATCGCGGATATCCCCCGCCACCTTGCCCGAATCGTAGAGGCTCTGTTCCGAATACCATCGGTCGAAGGTCACCCCGAAATCCACCAGGTCGGCCCGCATACCCGCGGTAATTTTCTCGGCCGCATACCGGGCGCAGGGCATGATGGCCTCCGCCTCGCTTTTTTCAAAAAACGCCCGCCCCTCCCGTTCCAGCAGCTCACCGGCCAGGTCCCGGATGTAATCTCCCTGGTAGCAGGTGTCGGGGAAATCCACGGTTTCGCCCAGCAGTTCTTTTCCCCGCAGGTAGACAGACATGCCCAGGGTCTGAATCTGTCGGCCGGAATCGTTGATGTAATACTCTTTTTGAACCTCATAGCCGCAAAAAGAGAGAATGTTGGCCGTGCTGTCACCCACGGCGCCGCCCCTGCCGTGGCCAACATGAAGGGGGCCGGTGGGGTTGGAACTGACGAATTCGATCTGGATGCGGGTCCCCTTGCCCAGGTCGCACCGGCCATATTGGTCGTCCTGTTCGTGAATGGCGGCCAGCACCGGGTACCAGGCCGACGGTCGAATGAAGAAATTGATAAACCCCGGCCCGGCGATTTCCGTACGGTCGATGATGCCCTTTTTATCATCCAGATGGTCAATGAGTGTTTCAGCGATTTTTCGCGGCGACATGCGCTGGGTCTTGGCCATCTGCATGGCCATGTTGGTTGACAGATCGCCGTGGCTGTCGACCTTGGGTTCTTCCAGCACCACCTCACAAAAATCGGACGAGGGGAAGATACCTTTTTGGTGAGCGGTCATTGCTGCCGCCAGAATGATTTCCTTGAGCGCGTCCTTCATGAATGAATTCCTGACGGCCGATTGATTAGGATGGGTCAGCCGATGTGGTTTGGTCATCCGGCAACGGCGTCTGCCGTCGGGCACACGCCTTTTTCGATAAAGTCCAGTTCATAAAGAGTTTTCCGATCCAAGTCAAGAAGGTTCACCCCGACTGCAGGATGCTTGTGTGGGGTGTTTTGACAGGCAGAACATGGGTTGGGGAAACCAGCGGCAAAACCCGTGGCGATGCCACATGAAGGATCGAGACCCTTTTTGGGCAACATCCTGCCTGCCATTTAATGTCGCGTTTGCCGGATTTGGCCTTTTCCCTTGCATATCCATAATTTCCAACGTATTTTATTGTATCTGCTGGACACTGCAACACTATCGTCTGGATTCTGGCGCGACCAAAAAGGTTTAGTATTATTATGAATGTGAGTAGCTGCAAGCAGCGGCAGAAGATTGCCGTTGATGTTGATGCGGTGTGCCGTCTGATCGCCGCCACTCAGCTTCCCTCCGGTGAAATCCCCTGGTCCACGGGAGACAAGACGGACCCATGGGATCATGTGGAGGCGGCTATGGGGCTAACGGTGGGGGGATACCTGGAACAGGCCCGACGGGCCTTTATCTGGCTGCGGAGCATGCAGCTGGCCGACGGCAGCTGGTTTGCCGCCTATCGCAAAGGCATCCCCGAGGACCGGACCCGCGAAACCAACATGAGCGCATACATCGCCGTGGGCGTATTCCATTACTGGCTGATCAGCGGCGATCGCCATTTTCTGGAATCCATGTGGGACACAGTGCGGCGAGCCATTGACTTTACGGTCAGCCATCAACGCACCAACGGAGAAATCGGCTGGGCCATCAGCCCCCAGGGCAAGGTGGACCCCATGGCCCTGCTCACCGGATCCAGTTCCATCTACATGAGTCTGAAATGCGCCATGGCGATTGCCGACGAGCTGGGCATGGCGACCACCCTCTGGGCCGATGCCTACAAGCGTCTCGGTGATGCGATCTGCAATCGGCCATACCTGTTCAACATGACCAAATCCCGATTTTCCATGGACTGGTTCTACCCGGTGCTGTGCGGTGCCGTTACCGGAGAAATGGCCGGTGGACGCATCAAGCGACAGTGGAAGAAATATGTGGTGGAGGGCTTGGGGGTTCGCTGTGTCTCCGACCAACCCTGGGTGACGGTCGCCGAAAGCTCAGAATTGGTGCTGACCCTGGCCGCCATGGGGGATATGGAAAAGGCGCTTATCATCTTCAATTGGCTGTCGGATCACGTATTTGATGACGGCTCCTTCTGGTGTGGATTCACCTTTCCGGACATGACCCGGTGGCCCGAAGAAAAAATTACCTGGACCAATGCGGTGGTGCTGCTGGCTGCCGACGCCCTGTTCAATCTCACCCCCGGAGGACATCTGTTCAGCCACTCCTGGTGGGCTGAAAACGGACACCCCGGTTGACGGGCGACCATTCGGCGAATGTATTGGTTAAGGGAGTCTGTTATGGTTAAAGATCATCGCCCCTACGTTGTCAAAAAAGCATACCTGAAGTTTCAGAGATTCTATGCCCGCCATTTTCTGGCCCCCCAACTCGATCACCTGGGAAGGGGGTTCACCTTCATGCGGCCCTGGCATGTAGAGCTGTTCGGTGCGCCGATCGCTATCGGACGATTCGCCACGATCATCGCCACCCCGGACAAAAAAATCCGGCTGTCGGTATGGCCGGACCAGGCAGGAAAGGGACATATCACCATCGGCGACTACTGCCTGATCTGCCCCGGTGTCAGGATCAGCAGCGCAGCCGGTATCAGCGTCGCCGACAACTGCATGATCGCCAATGGTGCCTACATTACCGATTCCGACTGGCACGGGATCTACGACCGCATCTCCTTTGGCAATGCCATGCCGGTAACCATCGGAAAAAATGCATGGATCGGAGACAGCGCCATCATCTGCAAGGGCGTAACCATCGGCGAGAACAGCATCGTGGGCGCCGGGGCCATCGTGGTGGATTCGGTTCCCGCCAACTGCGTGGCCGCCGGCAACCCGGCCCGGGTGGTCAAACAGCTGAACCCGGAAGAGTCCTTCACCACCCGCGCCGAATTTTTCTCCGACCCGGCCAAACTCGCCCGGGAATTCATGGCCTGGGAGCAGGCCATGCTCCAGGGCAACACCCTGTTTGGCTGGCTGCGCCACCTGCTGTTTCCCGCCAGAGGAGATTGAACCAACGTCGGCAGACCGCCGACTTATCTCATCCCGCTCAGGAAGGTCCTTTGGGAACCCCGACGATGTGCGATCCCAACCCGGGGCCGGCCATGAATCCCTCCGGGTTGGTTTTAACCTGGATATCCCTTCCCCTGCAACGGGGGCAGACAGGCGGGGTGTCATCGCCTTTGAAGGTCAGATGCGCAAATATGTGGCCGCATGCATTGCACCGGCACTCGGCTGTGGGCATGGTTGTCGACTCCTTAAATGGTCTACAGACTGACGGCTCAGGCCGCGCTTTCCGATTTCCCATCGGAAGCCACCCAGTGAAATCCCGCAAACAGCAATCCTCCCGCCAGTGCTACTCCGGCGCTGAACAGAAATAGGAGTGTGGTGTTGCCGGATTCATACAGCGCGCCGCTGACAAAAAAACCCACCGTGAGCCCTAAACCATAGGTCACGGCATTGTTCAATGCCTGGCCCAGGGTTTTCTCCGATGCCGGCGCAAGCTGATCCATGTAGAGGATGCCGGCCATGTGAAAAGCACCGTAGGTGATGGCATGGAGCAGCTGGCTGGCTAAAATCACCATCGCCGACTGGGCGACGTACAACAGGCACCAGCGCAGCACCGCCACCGCAAAGGATACAGCCAGTATCCGTTTGAAGGAAAACCGGGCAAACAGCCGGGGTGAGTTGATCATCACCACCACTTCCGCCGTGGAGGCTATGGCCCAACAGAGGCCGATAAAGCTGCCGCCGTGCCCAAGTTGGGCCAGGTGAATGGAAAAAAATCCGTAGTAGGCCCCATGGCTCACCAGCATGAGAAACGCACACAGGAGAAATACCAGGGTGTGACTCGAAAACAACCGCACGGCATCATGGGGCTGAGCCTGCCGCTGTGAACGGATTCGAGGCATGCCGGTGGCAGTCACGGCCTGGGCTGCTGATATGGCCAGCGCCAGCACAATGACGATGCCCACGGTATAGCGGTCGATCATCTTTCCTGAAATAAGCACCACGGCGATGAATGCGATCGATCCCCACGCCCGGGTGCGGCCATAGCGGTGTTTGGTTTTGCCCAGCACGTCCATGGCAAAGGCTTCGAGAAAGGAGATAATAGGGGCGTAAAAAGCACCGTAGAAGATGGTGATGACCAGCATGAATCGAAAATCGGTGGTGAAGAGAAAAAGCGCCCACAGGGCGGTACTGGCAAAACTGCAAAGGATGTAGATGGGACGGCGGAGGTTCTTTCGGTCCGCCAGGGTTCCCCAGAAAATGGAAAAGAGAATCAGCACGGCTGCGCGAACGGCACTCAGGCTGCCGATCTGAAAGCCGGTAAAACCGATGTTCAGGCAATAGAGGTTGAAGTAAGGCAGAAATACGCCCATCGCTCCGAAATAAAGGAAATACTGAACTCTGATGGCGTTTTTTTCGCTGATCATGGCTAAATCGCAAACGTAGAAGATGACAATATTGATTGTCCGGGCATCATATCCATTCTGGGGGGAAAGGCAATGCCTTTCCCCATTTGGATTACTGGGAGAAAAGGGCCGGGTGTACTGAAATGTTGACATAAATCGAAAACATGCGCATCATTCACGACGTTGATGGTTGCCTGCCATCGATCGATCCCGGAAAACAGATCCACAAAAAAATCGTCCCCACCAAGGAGGAAAAAATGAAGAATTGGGCGAGCCGTCCCATTTGGATTTCTCTGGTAATTGTCGGTCTGGCCTTGACCGGATGCGTTCAGTCTCAGATGGCCGGCTCCGCGGCGACCTTCGACCCGAACAAGGCCATGATGGACAATCCGGTGGAATGGGTCAATCAGCTCAGCAGCGATATTTCCGAAGCACGCATGGCCCAGCTCAACGTCCTCTCCCCCGATAGGTTCAAAAAGGCCGAGAGCGCCTTTTTCAGCGCCCAAAAGGATCTTGAAAAAGGCAATGAGATCGCCGATATCCGCAAGGCCGTCATGGAATCACGCGATTACCTCCAGAAAGCGGAAGAGATTGCCACGATTTCGCGAACGACCCTGGCCGACACCCTCAAGGCGCGTGAAATGGCCCGCAGTGCCGGTGCTGCCAAGTTCGAGAATGAATACCGTCGGGTGGAAAACGACTTTCTGGACCTGACCCGGGCCATTGAAAGGGACAATCTCAGCTATGCCCAGAACAACCGGAGCAAGGTGCTCGAACGCTACCGGGAATTGGAAGTTCGCGCCATCAAAGAGGAGACCATCGGCGAGGTGCGAACGCTCATCGCCCGGGCCGAAGCGGCCGATGCCCAGAAGATCGCTCCCCTCTCCTACGGCCAGGCCGTGGATCAGATCAACGCCACCGACGCGTTTATCTCGGCCAATCCCTATGCCAAAGAAGAGATGCACGCCATGGCCCGGGAAGCCCTGTTTAAGGCTTACCGGCTGGTAGTGGTCACCGAGCAGAGCAACCGGATCAAAACCATGGAGCCGGAGGCAATCGTCCTGTTGATGGAAAATCACCTGCACACGATATCTGCCGCACTCGGTGCCCCGGACATGCGCGACCAGGCATACCAGACTCAACTGGACAATATCATCGGTTCGGTCGATTCACTGAAAAGTGACCGCATGTTCATGGCCGAAAAGAATCAGGCCCTGCTGACGGAGATGGAATCGATCAAGGCTGACTACCAGGCCCAGATTGACGCCTTCAATGTGCGCGTGGCCACGCTGGAGGGAAAAACCCGGGAAGACCAGATGGCCAAGGAGCGCATGGCCCGTGAACATATGGCCGTGGAGCAGCGCCTGGCCGCGGAAAGAAAGTTTAACCAGCTCTACGTGGCGGTCCAAAGTTATTTCGAAAGTGATGAAGCCGAGGTTTACAAACAGGAGAACCAGCTGGTGATCCGGCTTAAGGCCATGCGGTTCCCCGTGGGAAAAAGCATCATCATGCCGGAAAACTACGCCCTGCTCAGCAAGGTCCAGAAGGCCATCCGCACCTTCGTTGACCCGCGGGTGATCGTAGAGGGGCATACGGACACCACCGGTTCCAACGAAGTCAACATGCTGCTGTCCCAGCAGCGGGCCGAGGCTGTCAGCGAGTACATGATCGCCAACCAGACGCTTCCCCCGGACAGCCTTTCCGCCGTGGGATACGGTTCCGAGCGCCCCCTGGCCTCCAATGCCACGGCCGCGGGCCGGGCGATCAATCGCCGTATCGACATCCTGATCATCCCTGAGGCAAAACCCATATGATTGGACTTATGCATTTATTAACCCTATCAACGATCCATCAATCTAAGGAGGTTTCATGAAAAAAGTACTGATCGCCTATGTCAGCCGGACGGGAAAAACCGAATCCATGGCCAACTACATCGCCGAAGGTCTGCGGATCGGCGGGCAGGACGTGGATGTCAAGGAGATCGCAGCCATTGAAAACGAGAAAGGCATCACCGGATATGACGCCTATGTGTTCGGCTGTCCCACCTATCACAAGGACCTGACCAGCGGGATGAAACAGTTCCTGTTCAAGGCGGAAAAAGCCAACCTGACAGGTAAAATCGGCGGCGCTTTCGGTTCCCATACCCACAGCGGCGAAAGTGCACCCATGATCTTCGACACCATGCAGCACGTTTTCAAGATGGACATGACCAACCTGGGGCCCCTGAACCTCACTGAAGCCATGGTCGAGGGCAGCGAAGGAATGAAGGCCTGCCAGGATTACGGCAAGGCGCTGGGCGAAAAACTCGGCTGATCGTATCATCGGCGATTGAGAACGGCGGTGGACCGGCAGGATCAGCCCACCGTCGTTTTTTTTTGGCCGGCACCACGGGTCAAGGCTACACAGTGGAGCAAGCCGCCACTTCGGGCGGGCCTTCGAATCCCAGCCGTCTCCCGGAATTCCGTCATTTATGATATCGCCTGAGGCAGTCCCCGCATCAATGACTGCGTTGGTATACGCCTTTTCAGTTGACGGGGCACCTGCGGATAGGCTACACTTAACTTACTGATAAGATAAGATGTTGCCGCGACACCCCGGTCGGCCACGCCATCGTAAACGTCTGAGCCAGACGAGCTGCGTTCTGTTTTCCTGCGATATCACGCTTTCCCTGCAACCGGTTTCTTGGACCGCATAACATTTTTCGATCCGGTTGATTCGACGCTGATCCAAGGTGGCCATGTGCGGACGCCGGCATCCCTTCCAGGTTAACGATGGCGAACCGGCTGACACGATGTCGGGGCGAACAAGGGGGCGTTCACCGCCCGTCATGGATCCACTGTGTATCTTGGATCCACCGTAGCAACCCTAATGAAAAGGAGGCCCACCCATGTATCTTAAACAAGGAGATCTTTTCTGGGGAATGGACACGGACTTCGTCAAGGAGGCCATGGCGGCCACCACCAAGGAGAACCTGGAAGAGGGGCAGGTGGTTTTCAGGGAAGGAGACCCGGCCGAGTCGTTCTACATCCTGGTCAAAGGCCGTATCAAGCTCACACTGGGCGAAAAATCACGTGAAGTTTACGTGGCCTACCAACCAGGGGAGATCATCGGCTGGTCCAGTCTCATCGGGCGCGAAACCCTCTCCGCCACAGCCCGCTGCCTGGAACCCTCCATCCTCAGCAAAGTGGACAGGCAGCGATTTCTCGATATTCTTGGGAAACATCCGACCGAAGGGGCCACCCTCTTTCAGCGTGTGGCCACGATGCTGGGCAACCGATTGGTGAACCTTTACCCCAGTATTGCCTGATGATCATTGATCGGGCCATGACGGTATGGGTCGTCAATGTGCCTGTTTAGCCGAACGATAGTACGGTGCAGGCACATGTAAGCGCCTGGTGGCCGCCATATAACGGCTAAATCAAGTGTTTGGTGGCCTTGTAAAGCGCAGGGCTGGTGCAAACTTCGTAGTATTTACGGTGGGTCACATTAAGCGGGCTGAGGTCCTTGGGGTTGACCGCAGGCACCTCAGCTTCGCGCAATACCAGGCGTTGGTATCGGCCGGATTGGGTGGGAAACTTGCCCGTAAAAAGACGGACCTTATCGAGTTGAAGGGCTGGAATATCACCGGAAAACTGCTTCAGGTCTATCTCCTGAGCCAGCTTGCGGAATCCGGCCTCGTTCAACTCAATGCCGTTGACGTTGTATCGCAGTAGAAGATCGTCGGCCGTCTGTCGCATTTCCGCATCCGAAGCCCCCTGAAAAACGAAAAGATTGAAGGGGCTGCTGTTTTTGCGGATGATCCGCCGCACTGATTTGTGACATCCGGAAAGGCGATCGGCCAGGTTGATGGCCGGGGATATCATGATACGGTTGTCCCCGTCGAAAAGAAAGGTGGGTGCGTCTGGCCGATGGCAGATGCCGATACCCAGTTCCAGGATCGGCAGCTGGTATTCCTGGCTCTTCTTGTTGTAGCGGTTGATAATCATCAGCACGTTGATGGCCATACCGCAGGACCGGGCCACGCTGTACCAGCCGCTGGGCGTATCCTCCCGCTCGAAGATGGAGAGGATGATGGCATCGCCTTCGATGAACACCTTGTGGGCGTCGTACTCCGAAAGGATCTCGGAAATGGGATCAAAAAAATTGAGGCTGAAGTAGGAGGCCGGGTTGAGCCCGCGTTCGTTCATCTGGTGGGTGATATCCGTCGAACCGCGTAGATCGGCCTTGATGATGGTGTGATTCATGATGGGTTTTTCACCCATTTCCTGCTCATGGGGCAACAGAAATTCATACAGGGTGCGGTTGGCTTTGGAGAGCGCCAGAATTTTTTTGTCGGTGACCAGATTGATCCGCTCCGCCGCATCACGATAAATATTGAAGCAGCAAAAATCGCGATGATACCGGGAGAAGGCCCGGAGGAATCGGACCAGGTATTGCTTTTTACGACGGCGGCCCATCCGCTCCATCTGGACCACTTTGCGGTTGAGCGGCCACATGCTGAACGTCTTGCCATACAGCTGTTTCAGGCGCTTAAGCCGGTTTCTCACCAGCTTTCGGCTCTTGGGGTTAATCAGGTACTGCAGAATCTGCTGAGGGACAAGAGGGGGACAGTAGTCGCGATAAAGGGTCTGCATTTCGTATGAAGCCGTAATCCGTTCCATGAGGCCGGTCCGGGAAAACTGCCGGAAAAAATAGCCCATCAACAATCGCTGGTTTTTCATCCTCAGCCGGTGGGTTTGGCGGGTCTCCTTGTCCGCCCTTGATCGTTTCAAGGCTTTGTATTGTTTCTTGGCCAGATCCCGGTTCAACAGCAGATCGATGTTTTCCGGACGCTTGATCCACTGATCCAGACGTTGCAGCTGAAATTTTTTGGCTTCATCATTGCCCGGCAATTCGGCAGCAGATATCTCCCGGCGGCGCCGGTCCAGCGTCCAACTGATCGCTGCGGTTTCCTCCATGTCAAGAAAACCGAAAATACTGCGCATGAGGCTGAGCATCATTTCGTAGCGGTCCGGATCTTCGACCCGACGCCCAAGGCAAAGGTCATACTCTTCGATCATGAAGTGGTCATTGAACGGATTATCCATGTGAACGATAGGATTGGTGAGCAGGTCGAAAAGAAATGGCAGATCCTGGCCGAACACCGCTTCGCGCATTTCCCGAATGTCGGTCTCTCGAATTTCCCTGAAATACCCACAAAGCTCAAGCCCCACCCTCTGCTGCACCGATTCACGGCTCTGGAGGACATGTGCCAGATTTTCCTTAAGCTTCAGCGCCTTCTTGTGATCCTCGTGGTGAGCCAGGTCCGACCGGCGGATCGCGATTTTACAATGGCCGATCAAAATGTCATACTGTTTGCGGATTTCGTCGTGGACCATGGAAAGAATGGCGATCTGGGCCAGAAAATCAACCTGCATTTCTTTGGCGGCCCTGGCTTTGTTGACCGCATCACTCATGATCTGCCCGTAGAGCTGACGGTAGCTCTCCTGCTCCCTGGAAAGTACACTCAGTCGCTTTTTTTCAGAAGTGGTCCAGATTCCGGTTTCGCGCTCGATGAGAAGGGCGGCCAACTTGGCCGTGGCACTGCAGAACGCAGGACTCATGCGGACATCGCAGCGGATGTTGTCCACCCCCAGAACCAGGCGCTCCAGCGAGAAATCGGTGGAGTAGGACTCCATGGGGAAGTCCTTGAGCCCGGGCAGTCTGGGTTGGAATTTTAGAAAATCGAGCATCCCTGCGCGTTCCGTCCGCTGTATGAAAAAGGAAAAGACCTGATCAACCCTTTGTTACCTTTACCATTTTGCTCTTGCGGTGTCCATAAAATTAACCCACCACCCAAGGCCACGTCTGTTGTCCAGCCTTGGAAACAAAGGATTTAAAAAGGCCACAACAGTGACGCTTGCCCATCGTGAAAGGGAGCATCCATGACATCCATTCTTATCACAAATGCATTGATGGTAAATGAGGGCCGGTCAAGCCATCAGGATCTGCTGATTCGTGGTGGCCGCATTGAGGCTATCGGCGGTGATCTGTCCGGAAGAGACGCAGACCGGGTCATCGACGCCGACGGCCGGGCACTGTTCCCGGGGATGATCGACGATCAGGTTCATTTCCGTGAACCGGGCCTGACCCACAAGGGAGACATCCGTTCGGAATCCCGCGCGGCGGTGGCCGGTGGAATCACCAGCTATATGGAGATGCCCAACACATCTCCGCCCACCACCACCATCGACCTGTTGGAGGAAAAGCACCGCATCGCCCGGAAAGCCTCGTTCGCCAACTACAGTTTCTACCTGGGAGGCGCCAATGACAACATCGAGGCCGTCAAGATGCTCGACCCGAAACAGGCCTGTGGGGTGAAGGTTTTCATGGGCGCCTCAACCGGCAACATGCTGGTGGACGACCCCGAGGCACTGGAACAGATCTTTACCCACAGCCCGACCATCGTGGCCACCCACTGTGAGGACAGCCCCATCATCGATGAAAACACCCGGCGGTTTCAGGCCATCCACGGCGAAAACATTCCCATCGCGCTTCACCCGGCCATCCGCAGCGAAGCGGCCTGCTATCGTTCCACGGCCCTGGCCGTGGAACTGGCCCGCCGGTGCAACACCCGGCTGCACGTTCTGCACCTGAGCACGGCCAAGGAACTGGCGCTTCTCTCTTCAATGCCATTGGAAGCCAAACGGATTACCGCCGAAGTCTGTGTCCATCACCTGCTCTTCTCGGGAACCGACTACAGAGACAAAGGCAACCTGATCAAATGCAACCCGGCCATCAAAACGGAGGCAGACCGCCGCGGACTGCTGGCGGCACTGCAGGCGGGAACGATCGACGTGGTGGGAACGGACCACGCGCCCCACACCCTGGCGGAAAAGCGGCAGCCGTACATGAAGGCGCCATCGGGTCTGCCACTGGTCCAGCATGCCCTGGTCAGCCTGCTGGAGCACGTGCATGATCGGGTGCTCTCCTTGGAACAGGTGGTGGAAAAGACTGCCCATAACCCGGCGCGCCTGTTCGAGGTAAAGGAGCGGGGGTATCTGCGGGAGGGCTACTGGGCGGATCTGGTACTGGTCGATTTGAAACGACCCACCATCGTAGACGACCAGCCGGTGCACTACCATTGCGGATGGACACCCTTTTCAGGACGCACCTTCCGGTCGAGCGTCGCGGCGACCCTGGTTTCCGGCCACCTTGCCTTTATCGACGGAAAGATCGATCCCGGGCCCGCGGGCAGACGGCTTGAATTCGACCGCTGACGCCCATACTGAAGCAGCCATAAATAATAGAGAAGACTTCGTTAACCGTTCGCAGCACCTTCAACGCATAAGGAACGCCAGCGCCTCATGCTCTCTCAAAATATTCACGCCAATGGCCAGAAGGACGATCCCCCCCGTCATTTCCGCCCATCGGCTCAACTGCGCCATGTTGCCGATCACTTTTCCCAGATGAATGCCGACCGTGGTAAACACACCGGCGACCAATCCGATAATCAGTGCGGGCGTCCAGATGGAAACGTTGATCATGGAAAGGCTCAGGCCCACGGCCAGGGCGTCGATACTGGTGGCCACGGACAGCATCACCATGGTCATGCCTTTGGTTGGGTCCTTGGCGTCCGCCTCCGCCGGCTCTCCTTTGAAAGCGGATCGAAGCATTCCCTGGGCCACGAAAACGAGCAGTGCAAAGGCGACCCAGTGGTCGTAGGCCTCGATGCGACTTCTGATAGTAAATCCGGCACTCCAGCCGATGACGGGCATCATGGCCTGAAAAAGGCCGAAGTGCCAGGCCAACCGAAAGGTCTGACGGGCGCTGACCGTCCGGAGAGAGACTCCGGAGGCGATGGAGACGGCAAATGCATCCATGGCCAGGGCCACGGCAAGGGCCAGTGTGTTGATCATTTCCAATGATCGATTTCCTGTAACCGGCGGTTGGCTTCCTATCGGTTTCAACCGGCCTGAAAAGTTGAAGATTCCCCGCGGCGAACGGCAGTGCTGCACGGCCCCGTATGGATGAAAACCGATGTCCCGTCCGTTCGCCAATTCAGTGGCAAACGGCGTGGGATGCGCTCGCTATCGTGGTTCAATGCAAGGTGTCATTACCAGCACTTTTCCGCTTTGGGGTAGCTCCCCAGCAGCTTGACGAACAGAGCATGCAGGGTCAGTTCACCGATGGCCGATTTGACCTCGTCAGAATCGATGCCCGCTTCGAATGCTGCATAGAAGACATATTCCCAGGGATTTTCCGGGATGGGCCGCGATTCCAATTTAGTAAGGTTCAGGCTGTACTTCTGAAAAATCTTCAGACAGTCCACCAGGGCGCCGGGATAGTGGCGGGTTTTGAATGCCACGGTGGTTTTTCCCGTCTTGTGGTCCACCGGTAGGTTCTCCTTTTTGGCAATGACGAAAAACCGGGTGGTGTTGGAGCTGTTGGTCTGGATGTCCCGCTCCAGGATTTCCATATCGTAAATCTCGGCGCACAGCGCCGAGGCGATGGCGGCACGGTCCGTGCGGTCACCGGATGCCACGGCGTGGGCGGCACCGGCGGTGTCGTAAGAGGGCACCATTTTTATGTTTTTCGACTTCAGGTACGCTTTGCACTGCTTGAGCGCGTGGGGGTGGGAACGCGCCTCTTTGATCTCCTCCAGCCGGGCGCCTTTTTTGGCCAGCAGGGTATGGCGGATAGGCAGATACACTTCGGCAATGACGAATATATCATTGGCAAAGAGAAGATCGTAGTTCTCTACCACGGTGCCGGCGATGGTATTCTCCACGGGAATGAGCCCGTAGGTCACCTCCCCGCTTTCCACCCGATCGAACACATCGTCGAAGGCATCGCAGCCGACCGTATCCACCGCTTTTCCAAAATGTTCGTGGGCGGCCATCTCGCTGTATGCACCCCGGATTCCCTGAAATGCAACTTTCATTGGCTGAGCCTTTCGTGTATGTCGATCATGGCGTCGATATATGCCTGGCGTGTTTGTCTGGCATAGGGGTTATAGGTATGCATGTCCTCGAAAAGTTGCCAGGTGTCGTGGCTGACCACCCCCAAAATGTGCATGAGCCGCTTGTACCCCTCCGTGTCGATATCCAGGTCCCGGGCACCGAAGGCCGACAGGGACCGGCCGATAAAATGGGTCAGAGAAAGGCTTACGGCTATCTTCTCGTCATGCTCCTGGGCGGTAGCAGTGATGACCACCAGTCCCTGGCTCTCCAACCAGCTCCTGATTTTCTCAAATCGATCACTGTCGATACGATCCGGACAAAGGACGATTTTACGGCCGTCCAGGGAACTGGCCGCACTGTCCGGGCCAAACATGGGATGGGTGGGCAGGATGGAAACGCCTGCAGGAAGCAGTTCCCGCATCCACTGCACCGGATAGACTTTCACCGAGCATACATCCACCACCAGGGCGTCATCCCTGAGCAGCGGAGCCACTTGCCGCAGGGTGTCACGCATGGCGGAAATCGGCATGCAAAGGATCACGATCCGCTGACGGCAGGCCGATTCAAAGGATACCGGCCGGGCGCCACAGGCCCTGATGGCCTGATCCTTATCGCTGCGGGTAAATACCGCAACTGAGAAATATTTGGACAGGTAGCGGGCGGTAAGCTTGCCGAAGCGACCGAAACCGATGATACCGATGTCGCTCATAGCACCTCGCGAATTCGTCTGAATGCGTCCAGCAACTGATCGTCGGGAGCAGCAAAGCAGATGCGTACATGACCGTCCTTGCCGAAATCCTCTCCGGGTACGATGGCCACACCGGTTTTTTCCAAAATCCGGGCAGCGAAATCCCCCGACGTCTCCCCCCGGTGCAGGTGGCCGGACACGTCCGGGAAGAGATAAAAGGCACCCTGAGGGCGGATACAGGGAAACATGGCGGATACCTGCTCAAATGCCAGGTCCCGCTTGCGCTGCAAGTCCGCCCGGCGCCGGACCAGTAGTCCATCATCCATTGCCAGGGCAGCCACGGCACCGTGCTGGGCAAAGGTGCAGACGTTGCCGGTCAGATGGCTCTGGAGTCGCACCATGGCCGCCGCAACGACTGTCGGGGCAACGGCATAGCCCACCCGGAAACCGGTCATGGCATAGTGCTTGGAAAAACTGCGCGTGAGGATAAGCCTCTCCCGCACTGCTTCCAGTTCGTATAGTGAGACATGCGGCAGGTTGTCGTATACGAAAAAATCATAGGCCTCGTCGGCAATCACAACCAGGTCATGCTCGACAGCCAGGCGGGCGATTCGTTCCAGGGCCGGCTGGGAATAAACGGCGCCAGTGGGGTTGTTGGGAGAATTGATCAAAATGGCCTTTGTTTTTGCGCTAACGGCGGCCGCTATACCCTCGAGATCCAATTGGTGGTCAGCTTTGGTGCGGACGAACACCGGCTCGCCGCCGGCCAACTTCACCTGCTCGGCAAAGCTCACCCAGCAAGGCACGGGAATGATCACCTGGTCCCCGGGATCGCAGATGCACTGAAAGATGGAGTAAAGCGCCTGTTTGGATCCGTTGAAAACCACGATATTTTCGGGCCTGCAGCCCTCGAAACGGCCGGCCAGGGCGGCTCTTAACGCCATTATCCCGGCCATATCGCCGTAACGGGTCTCCTGGCGATCCAAAGCACGTTTGGTGCCATCAATCACCGGTGCCGGCGTATCGTCGGTCGGTTCACCGATGGCCAGGCTGACCACCGGACGCCCCTGCCGCTTCAATGCATCCAGCAACGGAATAAACCGGGCGGTCTTGGAGCCCTCGACCATTTGAATTCGATTAGACAGTTTCAATCAGTTAATCTCCAAATCTCTGAATTCCTATACGGGTATACCGGAAAAAAAATTCCAAGCACCAAATCTCAAATAAATTACAATATCCAAATATCAAAAAGGGCAACGTTTTAACCAAAATCCTTATAGCGTTAGCGAATTGGAATATCCTTTCTTCAAGATCATGAAGTTTGGGATTTTGAATTTGGTTGTTGTGATTTACTTGTCTTTTGGATTTTGCTTATTGTCATTTTTCTCTTGTTTTCTGCCGCAGTGCAAAATCCCCCAACACCAGCGCAGCCATAGCCTCCACAATGGAAACGGCCCGGGGCACCACGCAGGGATCGTGGCGGCCTTTGGCCTCAAGGGTCACCGGGTTGCCGTCAAAATCCACCGTCTGCTGCGCAAGGCCAATGGTGGCAGGCGGCTTGAACGCCACCCGGAAAAGAATCGGTTCCCCGTTGGCAATACCGCCCTGAATACCCCCGCTGTTGTTGGTGGTCGTCCCCAGGCGCCCGTCGGCAGCCCTGAAGGGGTCGTTGTGGACCGATCCTTTGAGCCGGGTGCCGGCAAAACCCGAGCCGATCTCAAACCCTTTGGTAGCAGGAATGGAGAGCATGGCCTGGGCCAATTTGGCCTCCATCTTGTCGAACACCGGCTCGCCCCAGCCGGCCGGCACATGGCGGCAAACGCAGGTAATGATGCCGCCGACGCTGTCCTTGTCCTCCTTGACCCGGGTCACCAGGGCCTCCATCCGAGCGGCTGCACCGGCGTCGGGACACCGGACCAGGTTACCGTCAACGGCCTGCCGGGTGATGGTCTGTACATCCACGTCCGTTGTCGAAATATCGCTGACATCGCTGACCCAGGCGACAATTTCCACCCCATAGGCTTCTTTGAGCATCTTTTCGGCCACCGCCCCGGCGGCCACCCGGCCGATGGTCTCCCGGGCACTGGATCGCCCGCCTCCGGAGGAGGCGCGCACGCCGTATTTCATCTGGTACGTGAAGTCGGCGTGGGAAGGCCGGGGAATCTGGCTCATCTGGCGGTAGTCACCGGGCCGCATATCCTTGTTGGGCACAAACAGACCGATGGGCGTGCCCAAGGTGACGCCGTTTTCCACACCGGAAAAGATGGTCACCTGATCCGCCTCCTGACGGTCGGTGGTAAGCTTGCTCTGGCCCGGCCGGCGCCGGTCCAGCTGCGGCTGGATGTCCGCCTCGCAAAGCTGCATGCCTGGCGGGCATCCATCCAGAACTGCACCCACCCCTTTGCAGTGGGATTCGCCGAATGTGGAGACTTTTAATAGCGTTCCAAACGTACTGGACATGGTGCCTGTTCCTATTTAGTGGGTTGACTTCATTCCAAACTGAAAACCAGCGTCGCCACCCTCGGTCATCGGGCCGCTGACGGGTGACGACCGACCTCCTTCTGCAGTTCCATAGCTGCTATGATCCGTTTACAGATTGCGGCAATCGTTCTCTGGTCCGTAGCGATAACCCGATCAGCCGCTTTTTCATAGATTGGTCTTCTTTCCGCCAGCACCGAGGTGATTTCGGCAGCCAAGCCCTGACGGGTCAGTGACGGCCGGCTTTCGACGGTGGCCGAATCGCCAAGCTGACGGGTCAGGATGGTCTTCTCGCTGGCCGTAAGCCAGACGATCCTGCCGGACTGCTTCATGGTGCTGATATTACGTTCATCGAGAACGATACCCCCACCGGTGGCCACCACGTTGCGGTCGCCGGTGGACACGGAAACCAACGCCTGCCGTTCCTGTTCCCGGAAAAACGGCCAGCCGTGGTCTGCCACCATCCGGACGATGCTGACACCGGCTGATTCGACAACCATGCGGTCGGTATCCACGAAACGCCAGCCAAGCTGCCGCGCCAGGACTTGACCCACGCTCGTCTTGCCCGTACAGCGATATCCGATGAGAAACAGATTCATGGTGTGCGTCAGCATGCGTAAAGGGTTTCCCACACCTCCCAGAAGTTGGGGAAGGATTTCTCAACACAATTCGGGTCAAGAATCCTCACCCCCGGAACCACGAGACCGGCCATGGCAAAACTCATGGCAATGCGGTGATCATCATAGGTTTCGATCGATGCACCGCGGGGCGCGCCTCCCGTCACCAGAAGCCGGTCATTTTCAGCAACAGCCACAATGCCCATCTTCTTCAGTTCGGCGCAGGTGGAAGCCAGCCGGTCGCTCTCCTTGGCCTTGAGGTGAGAGACATTTTCAATGACCGTCGTGCCGTCGGCAAATGCCGCTACCACCGCCAGGGTGGGCACCATGTCAGGCATGTCGGCCATATCCACCGCAATGGCCCGAAGGTCGCCGCCGGTTACCGTAATGCCATCTGATCCACGGTCCACCCGGCAACCCATCTGCTCAAAAACCCGGACCAGTCCTACATCTCCCTGGGTGGAATCGACCGGAACCCCGTTGACGGTGACGCTGCCGCCGGTGATGGCGGCCGCCCCCCAGAAGTATCCCGCCTGGGAGGCATCCGGCTCCACCGCATAGTCGCCGGCTCGATAGGCTTGGTTGCCAGTTACATCAAAGCGGGTGTATCCGTCGCGCTCGACCCGGATGCCGAATCGTCTCAAAATTTCCACGGTCATATCCACGTAAGGCCGTGACACCAGGCCGTGGGAGACCGTGATGGACATGCCCTTTGGGGTGCACGGCGCCATAAGCAGCAGGGATGAGAGAAACTGGCTGCTCACACTGCAGTTGATGGCAACCGAACCGCCCGCTGCCTGACCGCCCGGTATCTCCACCGGTGGACAGTCGTTGCCGTGCACCGACCGGGCACCGATGCCCAGTTGGTTCAACGCCGCCACAAGATGGGCAATCGGCCGATGGTACATGCGCGGGGTACCCGTAAAGGTATAAATCCCCTCTCCCAGGGCGGCCACACCGGCCAGCAGTCGCATGGAGGTGCCGGAATTGGCCAGGTAGATGGCCTTACGGCAGGGCTTGAGCCGGCCGTGTAACCCGCTGATGGATATGGTCTGCCGATGGTCGGCAACCCCCACCCCCATCTTCTCCAGCGCAGCCAAGGTCAGCCCGGTGTCCTGACTGCGCAGCGCGTTGCTCACCGTGCAGAAACCATCCGAAAGGGCCGCAGCAATAAAGGTCCGGTGGGTGTAACTCTTGGACCCCGGTACGCTGACTTGAAAATGGCCGATGCGATGAGGTTTGATTTCAATCATGACGGTCGGCTTCCTTCTCGGCTGTCTTTTTTCCCAAAGCTGCGAGGACCGTTTTTTTCATCAATTGCACCGGTGCCTTCTTACCGGTCCAGCGCTCGAACTGAATGGCACCCTGGTGCACAAACATGGCGACTCCATCCACCACCGTACAGCCAGCTTCCCTCGCCGCGCTGAGCAGCCGGGTCTCCAGCGGATTATAGACAATGTCCATCACTGTCATGCCAGGCCGCAGACAGGCAAGGGAAACAGGCATCTGATCTGCCAGGGGGACCATACCCACTGAGGTGGAGTTGATCAAAATATCGTAACCGACCCCCGAAAAATCGACAAGGGGGCAGAAATCGCTCTCCAACCCAATGGCCAGTCTGCGCCCCTTCTCTTCGCTGCGGTTGACTATGGTCAACCGCCCGCCATGGGCCTTGACCCCATGAGCCAGCGCCCGGGCCGCGCCACCGGCCCCAATCACCGCCACCCGCCTTTTGGAAACGGGTGTTTTTTCCAGAAGCGCCGCCAGGGCACCAGAACTGTCAGAATTGAACCCGCAAAGCCGACCGTCTTCGTTGACGATGGTGTTGACGGCGCCGATCCGCCTGGCCACAGGATCCACATGGTCCAGAAGATCCATGACTGCGACCTTGTGGGGAATGGTCACGCTGCAACCGCGGATATTCAGCGCCCGGATCCCGGCAACGGCTCCGGACAGATCCATGACAGGTAAGGCCACGTAAACCCCGTTATGGCCGGTCTGACGAAAGGCCGCATTGTGCATGACCGGGCTGAGGCTCTGGCCCACCGGGTTCCCCATGACCGCGTAGAGCCGGGTGTTCGAATCGATGCATCGCATACCGGATTCCGAGACCATGGCCTAGACCCCTACACCGACCATGGGATAGGACCCCAGGTTTTTCAGATAAAGGGCGTGGGGCTGGATCAACGCGATGGTCTCTTGGATGCTGCCGTCATCAAAGTGCCCTTCCAGGTCGACAAAAAAGAAATGACTCCAGCTCTCGTGTCGCGTCGGGCGGGACTCGATCTTAACCAGGTTGATGCCGGCTTCGGTAATGGGCGCCAGGGCGTCGGCCAGGGCACCGGGAACATGGGCCAGGGCGAACATCAAGGAGGTCTTGTCTTTACCCGACGGCCGCACCTTCTCCTTGCCGATCACAAGAAAGCGCGTGGGCGGACGGGAAAAATCCTCGATCTTGGAGGCCGCCGCTTCCAACCCGAAGATCGCCGCCGCACCGCCGCCGGCAATGGCAGCCACCCCCTTTTCCACCGCCGCCCGTCCCACGGCAAAGGCGCTGGAACTACACTCTTTCAATTCCGCTCCGGGAAGGTACTGGTTGAGCCAGGTGCGGCATTGGTTCAGGGCCTGGGAATGCGCGTAGACGGCCTTGACTGCACCCAGCCCGATCTCCTGGGCCAACAGGTCATAGGAGACCTTCTGGTAACGCTCGGCGCAGATACACAGGTCTGATTCGAAAAAAAGATCCAGGGTGTGGCGCACCGATCCTTCCACGGAGTTTTCTACCGGCACCACCCCGTAGTCACAGGCCCCTTTTTCAACCTCGCTGAAAATCTCCCGGATGCTGGGCTGGGGAACGTAGGTGACAGAGAAACCGAAGTGGCTCGTGGCCGCCAGATGGGTGAAGGTGGCCTCGGGACCGAGGTAGGCCACCCGTTGGGAGGCCTGGATGGCGCGCGCGGCGGCAATGATATCGATGAAGATGTGGTGCAGGACGTTAGGGTTCAGCGGCCCCTTGTTCAGGGCGGTCAAACGCCTGAGAATTTCGCTTTCCCGGGTGCTGTCCACCACCCGGTTTCCGCTG
The DNA here is from genome assembly GCA_963697405.1 of uncultured delta proteobacterium. GTDB lineage: Bacteria > Desulfobacterota > Desulfobacteria > Desulfobacterales > Desulfosarcinaceae > Desulfosarcina. The sequence goes on from CAVONY010000015.1 coordinate 96,613, forward strand.
TCCTTTTTTAGATCTCCGATCCGCTTGGCCAGATTGAGCCGGCGGTTGATCAACTCCAGGATGGTGTCGTCAATACCGTCGATCTGGTTACGGATATCGCAGATATCGTTAGCCATCGTACAATCCGGTGAGTTCTCGCTGTCTGACATGGTAGCGGTCGCTTTCTTAACTGGTCGACAAAGCGCATAGCGTTGAAAATAAAAAGGCCGGGAAGATTTCCTCCACGACCTTTGAAATTAGAAAAGCCGTGGGTTGTTAGTCTGCCCACGGCTTGGTTTGTCTGTTTGTTTTCTCAGGACATTCAGCGCGTGCCGGGCAGACCCTTGCTAAAGAAGCAATAAAAGTAAAAAAATCTGCCGTTGCCAAAGCGAAGCATCGCGTCCATTCCTTTAACGTCCAAAAAACTCAGAAAAAAATACAGGGTCAACGCCTGCCTGTCAAGCTTTTTCAAAAGAGGTGGCCATCAGGGGCCGCCACACCCTTCTCGCTTCTTTTTCTCCCCTATCAGGGGGTGATCTCTATGGTGGTCTTATCCAGCAGCTTGTTTCCGCGGCCCAGAATATAGCGCAACTCGTATGTTCCGGGATCTTTGGGCGCCTTCACCTTGGCCGGGTTACCGCGCGACGTATAACTATACCCTTTGTAACTGCCGGGTCCCTGATCGGGGCGTGCGATGCTGATATAATCAGATGGGTTGTCCGGCCCCTCCCAGCTGACCTCGAACGTCTCCCCGGCCTTGGCTGAACCGGGTGCATTCACCTTGGCCGTCACGGCTTTGATCTCGATGGTGGTCTTGGCGAGCAGCTTGTTGCCGCGTCCCAGAATGTATCGGATTTCATAAGTGCCCGGATCCGACGGCGCCTGCACCTTCAACGGACTGCCCTCGCGCGTGTAGGTATAGTTGACGTAGCTGCCCGGACCCTGGTCGGGGCGCGACACCGAGATGTAATCCTCCTTGTTGCCGGGACCCTGCCAGGTAACCTCGAAGGCTGTGGCCATGTCGGCCGATGCCGACGCCTGCAACTGGGCGCTGACCGCTTTGATCTCGATGGTTGGTTTTGGCAAGCAGCTTGTCCCCCCGGCCCAGGATATAGCGCACCTCGTAGGGGCCCGGATCCGATGGCGCACGTACTTTTAACGGGCTGCCTTCACGTGTGTACGTGTAATTGACATAGCTGCCCGGACCCTGGTCGGGACGCGCCACTGAAATATAGTCACTCGGGTAGGCCGGGCCCTGCCAGACCACTTCGAATTCGACGGCAACATCGGTTGAAGCCGGAGCCTGCACCGCGGCCTTGACCGGTGTCACCTTGATATCAGCCCGTCCGATCACCTTGCGGGTGTGGGCGTGAACATAACGCAATTCATAGTCGCCCACATCTCCCGGTGCCAGAAAATCGGCCGGATTTCCCTTCTTGGTGTAAGTGTAGTCCCGGTAATGAAGTTCCTTTGACCCTTTTTTAACAATGGCGATAAAATCGCCGCGGCTGTCCGGGCCCTTCCATTGAACCTTGAATGCCGATCCTGCCGGCACCGACGGCGGCCCCGCAAGGGTGGCCGTTCCCGGATCTTCCACCACCGGCGGAAGAGGCTCCTTGACCTTTTCCACCGTGGCAAAAAGGGCGTCACGCAGGTCACCGGCACTGTCTGCAGCCAGAAACAGCCCGCCGGTCTTGTCGGCCAGGCAGCGCAGGCGGGCCTGGTCCTCTGCGCTGATGTCGAAGCCGATCACATGCACGGTGAAATCCACACCGCTCATGGCCAGTTCGGCCGCCAATGCGCAGGGATCCACGTCGCAGGTTTCCAAGCCGTCGCTCACCAACACCACCGTGGCCCGCTCCTCTGTGTAGCGCAAGGCCTGGGCTGCCTGGCGCACGGCTTCGCTCAACGGTGTCTTGCCCTTAGGGCTGATGGCCTGTACGCGCGTTTTCATGGCAGCCGGGTCATGGGGCCCCACCGGTATCAACATTTCGATATCGTCACAGTCGCCTTTGCGCCGGTGACCGTAGACGATCAGGCCGGTCTGGAAGTCGGCGGGGATCTGGTCGATGAGATCGGCCATGACCGTCTTGGCGATGGCGATCTTGGCCTGACCGTCGATCTGGCCCCACATGGAGCCTGAACCGTCCAGTACCAGCACCATACGGGCAGGTCCCGCAGCAGCAGCGGTGCTTGATAGAAAAAGCAGAACGAATCCAATGGCAATGGCCATGCGTTTCATGATCACCTCGCTTGATGGCGTTATCAATGTGAATGAAAAGATCAGCTATTATTTTTTAAGAACCGAACACCGCAAGATGGGATGCCGGCGTTCGAATATCATCAATCGCGGCCATGGCAGCGATGATCGGTCGGGCAACGGGTTGAGGAGGGTGGTTTGTCCAACAGTTTGTTAATCGTATTCTAAGCGAATAAACCGCCTTTTGTAAAGAAACCGATTCATCGCATTGAACCCTCCCCGCGGTAGGCCACGGGGAATGTTCTGCCTGTAGCGGTTCAAAAAGTTCCCCGCAGCCTGGCTATTTTTCCTCGCCGGCAGTTTTTTGCGGCAGGAACAGGCCGAAAATCAGACAAATTACGGCAGCGATCAGCGCCAGCCAGAAAACGTCGACGACGCAGCTGCCGATGGCCTGGTGCAATGCCGTCTGGACATCCGGCAGCAATTGTTGCTGGACATCCGGGCGAAAGAAATTCTCGAAGTTCTGCCGGATCTGGTCCATCACCGCAGGACTTATTCTACCCTGCAACGCCGATTCATTGAGCGTGTCGGCCACCAGGGCGAATCGGGCGGTGACCAAACTGCCGCAAATGCCGATACCCACGGTCCCCCCGAGGGTGCGGGTGAACTGGTGGGATGACGTGGCCACACCCAGATCTGTCTTTTCGACGCTGTTTTGGACGACCAGCAGGGTGGCAATGGAAGTGAACCCCATACCCACACCGGCCAGCCCCATGGCCACTGCACAGGCCCACAGGCTGGTGTCCGCCGAGAAACGCACGGCCATCACGCAACCGACGATCAGGATGAGGCCCCCGGCCAGGCAAAAGGGCTTTTCGCCCCAGCGACTGGATCGTCGCCCGCAATACAGGGCACCGGCCGACCAGCCGAAGCTGAGAAACATCATGACAATGCCCAGTTGAAAGGGCGACTGGCCCAGGGCGCCCTGGATGAACAGCGGGCTGAAGGCGGAAAGCGAAAAAATCGCCACGCTGCTGAAAAATACCAAGCCGTTTCCAGTGGAAAACCCCCTCAACCGGAAAAAATCAAAGCAGATAATGGGTTCGTTACTCCGTTTTTCGGCCATGTAGAAACCCATGGCAGACAGAGCGAACAGGGCGAACAGCCCCAGGATCGGCAGCGATGTCCAGCCGTGCTCCCGTCCACCCAGCAAAAACGCGGTAAGAAAAGAGAGAATCGCCACGACCAGGGTGATGATGCCGGCATAGTCGATCTCGATGACCTCATGCTTGTCTCGGGTTTCCTCGAGGAAGAACCAGATGCCAACCAGCGAAAGCAGGCCAATGGGCACGTTGATGTAGAAAATCCAACGCCAGGAGACCCAGCTGACGATAAAGCCGCCCAGGGACGGCCCCAACACACTGGCCAGTCCCCAGACGAAACTGGCATAGGACATCATCCTGCCGCGGTTTTCCGGCTCGGAAATATCCGCCAGGACGATGTATACCAAGGCGAAGTTGCCGCCGGCCCCGATGCCTTGAATGGCCCGGAACACCGTCAGCGCCATCATGCTCCGGGCCATGCCCGCCAGCACGGACCCAACCAAAAAAATGAGAATGGAAACCAGGTAAAGGGTGCGGTTGGGAAACAGGTCCGCCAGTTTGCCGAACACCGGGAGGGCGACGGCCCGGCTGAGCAGGTAGGTTGAAAAAACCCAGCTGTAAAGGTGCAGGCCTCCCAGATCGGCCACGATGGTGGGCATGACCGCGCTCATGATCAGCGTGTCCAGGGCGGCCAGAAACAGGGCCAGCAGGGTGGCCAGTATAAGAAACAGACGGCGCTTGGGGGAAAGAAGATCGGGAGACATCGGATCCTTTTTGCCTATATCCCATGATTGGTTCAGAATCGGTTAACGATACCCTGACAGTCAGGCCAATTCAAGGATCTTCGATGGGAAGTCCCTGCGCGCTGTGGATAAAATGGATCATATCTGTTAGTGATGGGTCGGTTGCAGCAGCTTCTGCTGGGATAGACCCCGTACCAACCATGGTCCAGGGCCACCGATACACGGGTTGGAACCATGACCGTCCTGTCTGCCGAAACCGTTGTTGCCAGGGCCCGCTCCTGGCTCACCCACAGCGCCGATTACTTCTCGGCGGGAAAACTGCTGCACGCCATCACCGTCACCGAACTGTTTGCGATCATCACCATCGCCACCAGTATTGGCCAACATTCACTTGCGTATCCGGTCCTGATATCGCTGAGCCTTTTTCCCCTTTTCACCCAGCTGGATGCCCGGTCCCGATTCCAGGAGTACAAAAGAGTCAAGGATCAATTGGCCCGCTATGGTCCAGACCGGAGAATTTTCAAGTCGGTCGCAAGCTCGCGGTGCCAGCGTGATGCCACCTTGGCCGCCGCCGGGCAACTGGGCTATGCGTCGCACTGCAGGGCCTTTTTCAGCACTGCCGGCTACCGCTGGTATCACCTGCTGCCCGACTTCGTGAAGGATCATCCCCACTTTCTCATCTCTGCCGCATTCTGGCGCACGACCTTCTTCATGCCGACCTACCCACCCGGAAAGAGGCTGTTTCCTGATTTTAAAGACAGCCGCGCAGACGCCTTGATTTGCTCCTGATCGTCATCCACCGGCAAACAAAAGGACACCCGGGTTCTTGACCCGGTGCAATGATGGTGTAGATTAGGATTGAGCTTGTTGCAGATTGACTGGAAGCGTTGCCATGCACGTTAGACGGAAAAGATGCTTGCTGTGGGTTGTCGTTGTCGTCCTGTTCATGATGACTCCATGGGCATTGGCATACGAAGAGGTCGAGGATCTGGTGGACATCTTTGCCACGGACAGCGACTTCATCGCCGTGGTGGATGGAAAACGCAATTTTTCCGAAGCTAAAGGTTCAAGTGAAACGATTCTCTGGCAAGGGGCCAAAGGGGAAATCGGTGCCTTCCTCACCAATGAGCGGTTGCTGGCCGTTTCGGTCAGATCAGGGCAGTGGAACGTGCACTCCTTGAAAGTCATTGAAAAAAAAGAGCCGCCCGACATGCTGATCGCTGCGCACCTGCTGATCATGCTGACCGGTGAACGCATCGTCACCTTCGGCACCCATACCGGCGGTTTCGTCCAGACCCGCCTGCCCATTGGCGAATCGATCGTCGCCAAGGAGGCTGAAGGGCGGGTGGCCGCCGTGGTCACCCCATCTCGGGCATTCGGGTTCTCCTCCTATCGCAGAGGCGTTGCCGAAATTCGTTTCCAGCTGAAGGAGACTGTTGTTTCACTGAAAACCACCTATAACAAAATTACCCTGCAAACATCTCGGCGACTGATCACCTTAAAAGCCGAAGACGCCGTATGGCGCCAGTTTGACCTGAAGTAAGGGATGAAAATAATCACGGTGAACTGAAACCACGTCAATGCTGGATGGAAGAACCGTTATGGATATTGACTACAAGTCGCTTATCGAGAACATTTTTGACGGACTTTACTTGGTGGACAAAGACCGGTCCATCATCTACTGGAATCAGGTGGCCGAAACGATCACGGGATATCGTTCCGAGGAGGTAATCGGTCGCCGGTGCCGGGACAACATTCTGGTTCATGTGGATCATAATGGAAATAGCCTGTGCCATGGCAGGTGCCCGTTGCAGGCGACCATCCAGGACGGCGCCTTCCGGGATGCAGAAGTGTACCTTCAGCACAAAGACGGCCATCGCGTGCCCGTCTGGGTCCGTGCGGCGCCATTGCATGACACTGACGGCAACATTATTGGCGGCGCCGAACTGTTTACCGACCTGAGCACCAACAATGCCATCACCACCAAAGTCAACGAATTGGAAAAACTGTCTTTTCTGGACACCTTGACCCAGCTGGCCAACCGCCGGTACCTTGAAATGGAGCTGAACAACCGGATAGCCGAGAAAGATCGCTACGGGGCAGCGTTTGGTATCGTCTTCATGGATATCGATTTTTTCAAACGGGTCAACGATAGCTATGGCCATGACATGGGCGATCGTGTACTCAAAGCCGTGGCCCGCACCTTCATGAACACCGCCCGTCCGTCGGACCTGATGGGGCGCTGGGGCGGAGAAGAGTTTGTCGGCATCCTCAAACGCGTCGATGACGACGGCCTGCGTTCAGCTGCCGAGCGGGTTCGGTCCCTGGTGGAGAAATCTCATATTCGGGAAAACGGCCTGACGCTGAAGGTGACGGTCTCCATCGGCGGCACACTGGCCGACCCAACTGACACTGCCAGCAGCATCATCAAACGTGCCGACACCCTGCTCTACCGCAGTAAGGAACACGGCCGGAACCGCTGCACTATCGGTTGACGGAAAACAGCACTTTCTTTTTAGCAATTTTTTGCAGCGATGCGGCAACAATGAACTTGCGAGACAACTGACATGACACCACCCGACCTATTCACCACTCCCGAATACGACCGGGCCGCCCTGATCACCATCGACGTCCAGAACGACACCTTGGACAACGGAACCTTCGAAGTTCCCGGCACCTCGACCATGCTGCCGCAAATTCATCAATTGTGCCGGGCCTTCCGCGCAGCCGGCCGGCCCATCGTCCATGTAATCCGCATCTATACACCGGATGCCCGCGACGCCGACCGGTGTCGAATTGGGTCTTTGCTTGCTGGAAAGCGGATTCTACTGAAAGGGTCGCAGGGGCGTCGGCCGGCCGATGCGCTGCTTCCGACCCAGGATGTCCAGATCGATGACGATCTGCTGATGTCCGGTTCAATTCAACCCATCGGCCCTGCAGAAGCCCTCGTCTTCAAACCCCGCTGGGGAGCCTTTTATCGCACACCTTTAGAAGATCACCTCAAGGATCAAGCCGTCTCAACCCTGGTATTCTGCGGTTGCAACTATCCCAACTGCCCAAGGGTCTCAATCTACCAGGCCAGCGAACGGGATTTTCGCATCACGGCGGCGGTGGATGCCATCTCCGGTTTGGGTCCGTCAGAAATCGAAGGGCTGGAGCGGATCGGCGTCAACTGTGCCACGTCAGAAACAATCTGTCGACGATTCGAATATGAGCGTGTTGATTCGATGCCGGAAAAAGGGGGGAGTAAACGGTAAACGTCCTGTTTTCCACTCCCGAAAACGCGCACCACCGCCATTTCACGGTTCCGCAGTTCCATTTTTGATCTTCAATCGTATCGCTTGTTACCCAGTGGTTATTTCCAAGCACTGAATGGATACTTCCCGTGCCAGAGTATCTCGCGGTGGCCCTCCGGATCGGTGGCCCCTTCGGTGTTGAAAAACAGTATCCTGGAATTCGGCCCGATATCCAGCCCGGCTTTCAGCGGAGTGAGATCAGGCAGGTTGGCGAGCAGGTCCAATAAACCGATACCGACGGCTCCGGACTCGCCCGCCTCGATGCGATCATCCCCGGCCAGCGGATTGGCCAGGATCCGCATGCCGTTGGCGGCCACATCGTCGTCACAACTGATATAGGCGCTGGAATACGCCCACAGAATGTCCCAGGCCATGGGGTTGGGCTCCCCACAGGCAAGTCCGGCCATGATCGTATCCAGATCACCGGTGACGGTATGGGGCCGGCCGTCCCCGGCAGCGGCGGAAGCGAGCAGGCAGGCGGCATGGGTCGGCTCCACAACAATGAACCGGGGTGGTTGGTCTTTAAATACTCCGGCCAGATGAGCGACAATGGCTCCGGCAAAGGAGCCCACTCCGGCCTGAATGAAAACATGGGTGGGATGCAACCGTTTTGCGGCCATCTGGTCGATTGCCTCCATGCTGATGGTGGTGTAGCCCTGCATGATCCAGCGGGGAATGTCGGCATAGCCTTTTGAGGCGGTGTCCTGGATAACATGCCACCCGTTTTCCCGGGCCTTGCGATCGGCCAGCCGAACGGTATCGTCGTAATTCAAGTCGGTCACCTGGACCGTGGCACCGTGGGCGCGAATTTTGTCTACACGGGATTTCGACGATCCTTTGGGCATATAAACGACGGCCTTCAGCCCCAGCTGCTCGGCAGCCCAGGCCACACCTCGGCCATGGTTACCGTCGGTCGCCGTGACCAGGGTCATCTGCCCCACGCGATGGCGGATGTCATCATTCACCAGGGCATTGAAATCGACCGGCGCCAATTCGATCCCAAGCCGGTGGCACAACAGTCGTGCAACCGCATGGCTGCCCCCTAAAACCTTGAAGGCGTTTAGCCCAAAACGCGTCGATTCGTCCTTGATCATGATCTCACCGACACCCCATCGCCGGGCGAGCATAGGTAAGCGAACGAGGCGGGTTGGCTGATACCCAGGAATCGTATGGTGAAATCGCCGCACCTGCCGGGCGGTGGCGTCGGTGAAATCGGTCGACCTGCGTTGGCCGACAGGCACCGTCAACACATACCGGATGCCATATTTTGAAATTTCCTGAAGCATGGGTGCACCCTTTAACAAGCTATATTTAAATGGGTCAACGTTTCCTAAATACGGGCGATTATTTCTGCATCCTCCCAATCGACGGGGAACCGATGCCGGTTGCGACCGGATGAAAACTGCTTATCTTAACCACCTGTTGCGTTGCGACGATCGATGTTATTTCATCCTTCCCATGGACCAGGAGCATTGTCATGGCATATTATCCGATTGTCCAGAAAAATGACCGGCCGGCTGCAACCTCAGGCCACCGCCTGCTGCCCACCTTTTATATGGGAGACTTCTCCGTTCTCGGATTCCGGGTGAACGACCGTGGCCGCGCAATCCGAGTCCTTAATCGACATGCATTTTCCCTGAAGCGGGCAGGCGGGAGCATCGAGGTAGCCATTGCAGGAGCATCGCAAATGGACGACGTCATGCAACTGCTCAATGGAGATGGTTTGGAATGCGAGATTGCCGACCTCGCCGAGGGAATGTATCAGGGGTGATAGGGCAATCGGCGATCCGCCGTGAGCGGATCATCGTGGCCGGATAGTTGAGATGATGCACCCGCAACGGGTATAGTCGAAACAGACCCGCTTCGGCTGCAGCGAAGAAAGGGTCTCGGGTTTCAAGGCGGTTAATTGAACCTGAACACCGTGACGCCGCCGTCAATCCAGTTCCGGCATCCGGTCAACTGCCGGCGTTGTCTACCTTCTCCTTCAACTTGGCATCGAATTTCGCCTTGTCGATGACAAAGCGTTCGTGCCGGCCGCGGGCAATCATATCTGTGCCATCGTGGGCCTCGATTTCAAAAACAAGGCGTCGTCGATCCACCTCAATCAGCTTCACGTTGACGGTGACTTCAAACCCGGGGGGGGTGGCCGCCGTGTGGCTGACATCGATATGGGTACCCACCGTCTGTTCGTTGGGCCAGTCCAGATGCGGGGTGGTCAATTGAATGCATGCCCATTCAAACAATCCCACCATGAAGCCGGTGGCAAAGACGGTCGGCATAACCTGAAATTCACTTGCTTCCGGGTAGAGCGCCGGAACCGTCTTGGCATCCGTGACATGATAACGAAATTCGTGTTCGATTCCAGGTACCAATGATTCTTTCATCGCTCCTCCTTTTTGGAACGAATCAGGCCGATTCAACCGATTTGATTTCGGGAATCTGCTGCTTGAGTACCCGCTCGATGCCGTTTTTCAGCGTCATCTGGGACATGGGGCAACCGGCACAGGCCCCCTGGAGCCGGACCTTGACGATGCCGTTCTCCACGCTGACCAGTTCCACATCACCGCCGTCCGCCTGGAGCATGGGCCGAATTTTTTCGATGGCCGCTTCTACTTTTTCTTTCATTGCAGGTCCCCTTTCGCGAAATAGATAAATTTCGAAACCGTCAACGTTTACTATAGAACGCATTTTTAAACTGGTCAAACGTTCCAGCCAGGATCTCAGCACGCATGGCCTTGACCAGATTCAGGTAATAGTGAAGGTTGTGGATGGTGTTTAGCCGATATGCCAGGATTTCACGCGCCGTATAAAGGTGACGAAGGTAGGCCCGGCTGTAATGGCGGCAGGTATAGCAGTCGCAGGTCGGATCCACCGGCCCCTCATCTTCACGAAAGCGCGCGTTGCAGATATTGATGGTGCCCCGCTCGGTGAACAGCTGCCCGTTGCGGGCATTTCGCGTGGGCATGACACAGTCGAACATGTCGGCCCCCAAATCCACCAGTTCCACCAGATCCTCGGGGGTGCCCACCCCCATGATATACCGGGGCCGATCATCGGGCAGCAAGGGCAGGGTGTCGGCCGCCATCTCCATCATCAACTCCTTGGGCTCACCCACGCTCAGGCCGCCGATGGCGTAGCCGGGAAACCCGATCGTCGCGATCGCTTCGGCAGACCGCGCCCGCAAATCCGCAAACATGCCGCCCTGGACGATGCCGAACAGGCTGTTTTGCCGGTCGGTTCGCTCCTGCCAGAAGGTTTTGCACCGCCGGGCCCAGCGGGTGGTCAAGGTCAGGGCCGCCTCGGCCGCCTCACGGGTGGCCGGATGCTCGAGGCACTGATCCAGGCACATGATGATGTCTGAATTGAGGCAGATCTGGACCTCGATGGATTTCTCCGGCGAAAGCATATGCCGGCTGCCGTCGATGTGGGACTGGAACGCGTAGCCCTCCTCGGTTAGCTTTCGCAGCCGGGACAGGGAAAACACCTGGAAGCCGCCGCTGTCAGTGAGAATGGGCCGATCCCAGTTCATGAATCGGTGCAGTCCGGCAAACCGGCCAATGATGTCGCACCCGGGTCGCAGGTAAAGGTGGTAGGTGTTGCCCAGAATAATCTGGGCGCCGGCCGCCTTCAACTCTTCCGGGCTCATGGCCTTGACCGTGGCCTGGGTCCCCACGGGCATGAACACGGGGGTTTCAACCCGACCGTGCCGTGTATCAAAAAAGCCCGCGCGGGCCGTACCGGACTTTGCAATCAATTTAAAATCAATCATGACAGGTTTGTTCCACTGGTTGTATTGGTTGGGTTGGTTACATTAGTTAGACTCTTGGTACTGCCGTTAATTCAAAGCAGTTCACTCGAACCCTCGAATCCTTGCCCCCTTGAACCCTCATTCGATCAGCATCGCATCCCCATAACTGAAAAAGCGATATTTTTCCTTTACGGCCGCGGCGTATGCCTGAAGCATGGTTTCCCTGCCGGCAAAGGCCGACACCAGCATGAGCAGGGTGGATCGGGGTAGATGAAAGTTGGTGATGATGGCATCCACGGTCTTAAACGTGTAGCCGGGATAGATGAACAGATCGCACCGGCCACGTCCCGGTTGGATGACGCCGTCTGGTCCGGTGGCATACTCTAAGGTGCGCACGCTGGTGGTGCCCACGGCCACCACCCGGCGGTCTTCTGCTTTGGCCCGGCTGACGATGCGGGCCGTCTCTTTGGAAATGGAAAACCACTCGTCGTGCATGCGGTGGTCCCGGATATCATCCACTCGCACCGGTACGAAGGTGCCGTAACCCACGTGAAGGGTGACGGCCGTCACCGTGACGCCTTTTTGGCTGATCTGCGACAACACCGCATCGGTAAAATGCAAACCGGCGGTAGGGGCGGCAATGGCGCCCTGCTCACGGGCATAAACGGTCTGATAACGCATCCGATCCGCTTCATCCGACTGGGATTCGTCCCTTTTGATATACGGGGGTAAGGGCATCCGCCCGATCCGGTGGAGCAGGCCGTCAAAGGGTTCCGGCGCCGAGAAGGCCACCGTATAGATGCCATCGGAGAAATCCTGGACATCGGCAACCAGTCCGTCGTCGAAATAGATTCTCGTTCCGGCGCCGGCCGGTTTGGAAGCCTTGATCAGACAGCGATAGACCCGTTTGCAGTCATCATGGCCACGACCATCGGTTTCGCCATAATCGAGGATCAGCAGTTCGGCTTTGCCGCCGGTTGCCTTGCGGCCATGCAGGCGTCCCGGGACGACCCGGGTGTTGTTCACCACCAGGACGTCCGAAGGGTGCAGCAGGGTGACGATATCATGGAAATGCCGGTGTGAAAGCGCACCATTATCGCGGTCCAGGTGCAAAAGCCGGGATCCGTCCCGATCCGTTGCCGGGGTCTGGGCGATCAGCCCCTCGGGCAGATGGTAATCGTAATCGTCAAGGGTATACATCTATTTTGGCCGGCTCCCGCGGCTATTTCCTTTCCGCGATTTTGTAGAGGTGGTTACGAGGGTTCCTCACCCCCCCATCGTGCTTATACTCTTCGGCACTATAGTTACCTTCATGTTCAGGATCAAGCCTTAGGTTGCCCGGCCGGCTATTGCCGACAGGGCAAGTTGACCCGGCTGAATATAAACGCTATTCACTTCCTGATCAAAATTCATAATATTTTTCTTGACAGAGGATTGGTTCGCATTCTAATTATGCCAAACTATAACAATGTTACTCCTTCGACTCAAAAAAATAGCAGCAAAACATTTTTTTATATGTATTTCAAATAATTATATTGATATTAAAAAAGAAACATTATTATTCAATGCAGATTAATAAAGATTAAATAAACAAAAAAAATTATTTTTATCAGTAAATACTGTGCCTTAAAATATGACTGAGAATTGATCCCGCCATTACGATCGGACAAACCATAACAATGTTCACACCCCTCAAACCCGAAGTGTACCAGCGGCTGGAACAGGCTGTTCTGGACATTTTTTCCCATTCCGATTTTCACAAAGCCAACATCCGCGACGTGGCCAACCGGGCGGGGGTGAGCTTTTCCACCATATATAAGCATTACGGATCAAAAGAGCGGCTGGTCTTTGCCTTTGTGGACGTCTGGCTGGGCAAACTGACCGAACGAATCTACGACCACCTCCAGGGCATCGAAGACCTGAAGGAAAAAATGCGCAAAGTCCTCTGGCTTCAGTTGGATTATTACGAGCGCAATCCAGGACTGGCCAGGATCATTTTCATGACCCTGCCCATGGAAACCTGGATTGCCGATGAAACGTTCAAGCAGAAAAAGATGATCAACCTCTACCTGGAGGTCATGCGCAACGGCCAGAAAGAGGGCCAACTGAATCCCCACGTGCGCGCAGGTGTATTGTTGGATTTCATGTTGGGGACGGTGCAACGGGCCTTTACCATGTGGATCTCCAGGGGGCAACAGGGCCGGTTGACCGACCAGGCCAGCATGCTTTTCGAAATGGTCTGGCGGGCGATTTCCAATCCCGGTAACGATCGGAAGTGATTAACCGCCTGCTAAAGGCCGCGTCCGCATTGCGATGTTGATGAAATGGCATGTATCGGAAAACCGGTACTACCATTTGAATTCGATCAACCGTTGATAACAAAGGAGCACACCATGTCAGAACATCCCGATTTGCAAAAATGGAAAGAATTGTCCGCCAAGCAGCTCAGGGGAAAGGCCCTGGAAGACCTTCAATGGGACACCCCGGAAGGAATACGGGTCAACCCGTTGTATACGGCCCAGGACCTGGAAGGCATGCCCCACGTCAACACCCTGCCCGGCTTCGCCCCCTATGTCCGCGGCCCCATGGCCACCATGTATGCCGGTCGCCCCTGGACCATCCGCCAGTACGCCGGCTTTTCCACGGCCAAGGATTCCAATGCCTTTTACCGACGCAACCTGGCAGCCGGGCAGAAGGGTCTCTCGGTGGCTTTTGACCTGGCCACCCACCGTGGCTATGATTCCGACCACCCCCGTGTGATGGGCGATGTGGGCAAAGCCGGCGTGGCCATTGACTCGGTGGAAGACATGAAAGTGCTCTTCGACCAGATCCCACTGGATAAAATGAGCGTCTCCATGACCATGAACGGAGCGGTGCTGCCCATCATGGCCGGTTATATCGTTGCCGCCGAAGAGCAGGGCGTCAAACAGGAGCAACTTTCCGGCACCATTCAAAACGACATTTTGAAGGAGTACCTGACCCGAAACACCTACATCTATCCGCCTACGCCCTCCATGCGCATCGTTTCCGACATCATCGCCTACTGTTCCGCGAACATGCCCAAGTTCAACACGGTCAGCATCAGCGGTTACCACATGATGGAAGCCGGCGCCAACAGCGTGCTCCAGACGGCCTTCACCCTGGCTGACGGGTTGGAATACGTCCGTGCCGCCATCGCCGCCGGATTGGACATCGACGCGTTTGCCCCGCGACTCAGCTTTTTCTTCGGCGTGGGCATGAATTTTTTCATGGAGATTGCCATGCTGCGGGCGGCCCGGTTTCTGTGGCATGACATGCTCAAGCCCTTCAATCCGAAGAATCCCAAGTCCTCCATGCTGCGGACCCACGTCCAGACCTCAGGCTGGAGCCTCACCCAGCAAGACCCTTACAACAATATCATCCGCACCACCCTGGAAGCCCTGGCCGCTGTGCTGGGCGGCACCCAGAGCCTGCACACCAACTCCTTTGATGAAGCCGTGGGATTGCCCACGGACTTTTCGGCCCGCATCGCCCGCAACACCCAGATCATCATCCAGGAAGAGTCCCAGGTATGCCATACCGTCGATCCGCTGGGCGGCTCATACTATATCGAATCACTCACCGACGGCATTATCAAGGAAGCCCGCAAGATCATCGACGAGGTGGAGGAATTGGGTGGCATGGCCAAAGCTATCGAGACCGGCATGCCTAAATTGCGTGTCGAAGAGTCGGCGGCCCGCAAACAGGCCCGCATCGACCAGGGACTGGATGTCATTGTCGGCGTCAACAAATACAAGCTCGACGAAGATACCCCCATGGACGTGCTGAAAGTTTCCGAACAGGTGCGCGAGGACCAGATCCGCATGATCAACAAACTCAAGGCCGAGCGTGACGACGCAGCCGCAAGCAGCGCCCTCAACGGCATCACCCATGCCGCCGAAAACGGCGGCAACCTCTTGGCGGCCTGCATCGAGGCCATCCGCGCCCGGGCCACCGTGGGCGAGGTATCCGACGCCATGGAAAAGGTCTTTGGCCGGTTCGTGGCCACCACCCAGTGCATCTCCGGGGTTTACGCGTCGGAATATGCGGACAGCGCGGTCATTGACGCCATCCGTAAGCGCACCGCGGAATTTATGGACAAAGAGGGCCGGCGCCCCCGCATCCTGCTCACCAAAATGGGCCAGGACGGTCATGACCGAGGCGTCAAAGTGGTGGCGACCGCCTTTGCCGATCTGGGCTTTGACGTAGATATCAGCCCCATGTTCCAAACGCCGGAGGAAGCGGCCAAAATGGCCGTGGAGAACGACGTTCACCTGGTGGGCGCCTCCAGCCTGGCCGCCGGCCACAAGGCGCTGGTGCCCCAACTCATCAATGCCTTGAAAAAAGCCGGTGGCGAAGACATTCTGGTCATCGTCGGCGGCGTGATTCCTCCGGGCGACTACGACTTTCTGTATCAAGCCGGCGCCGCAGGCGTCTTCGGGCCCGGCACGGCCATTACCGAATCGGCCAACAAGGTGCTCAATGCTCTGGACGAGCGCAAGGCATAATCAAGCATGACGTGAAGGATTCAGATTGTAACGGATTTTGGGGGAACAATTAATTGCAAGCACCAAAATTTAAATTCCAAAATCCAAAATAAATCTCAAATTACAATAGCCAAATCTCAAAAATGATCAGTTGATTGTTAATTTGATATCTCGGATGATTGATGATTGGAATATGCCTTCTTCAAAATCATGCGGTTTGGAATTTTTAATTTGGCTATTGTGATTTATTTGTCATTTGGGTTTTGGTTATTGTTATTTAGCGTTTGTTTTCTGACATAAGAAACGCGAATTTCAGGTTTAAGATACTAATACTATTGTAATTAGGAACTATATTTTCCAATGGGTGAAAGTGACCCCGAATTTTATATTGACGGCGTCCGCACCGGCAACCGACGCATCCTGGCCAAGACCATCACCCTGATCGAAAGTGCGCACCCCGCGCACCGGCAATTGGGGCGCACCGTAGTGGACCGGCTGCTTCCTGAAACGGGCGAGTCGGTTCGCCTCGGCATCACCGGCGTTCCCGGTGTCGGCAAAAGCACCTTCATCGAGAGTTTCGGCATGATGCTGGTGGAAAAGGGGCTTCAGGTAGCGGTGCTGGCCGTGGATCCTTCCAGCACCCGCAGCGGCGGCAGCATCATGGCGGACAAAACCCGCATGGAAAGGCTTTCCGTTGCACCGGGTGCATTTATCCGCCCGTCGCCCTCGGGCGGAACCCTGGGCGGCGTGGCCCGCATGACCCGGGAGACCCTGCTGGTTTGCGAAGCGGCCGGGTTCGATGTGGTGCTCGTGGAAACGGTAGGCGTGGGACAGTCGGAAACCACGGTGGCCTCCATGGTCGACTTTTTCCTGGTCCTCATGCTGGCCGGTGCCGGAGACGAACTTCAAGGCATCAAAAAGGGGGTGTTGGAACTGGCCGACGCGGTGGCCATCAACAAGGCCGATGGCGACAACATGGAAAAGGCCGAAAAGGCCCGACGGTCCTATGAGAGTGCCCTGCATCTGCTCAACCCGGCAACGCCCACCTGGTCGCCGCCGGTGCTGGCCTGCAGCGCCTTGACATTGTCCGGGGTGGACACACTTTGGGAGACCATACAGGACCATCGCCGGCGGCTGTCCGCCACCGGTGAGTTGGATGAAAAACGTCGCCGCCAGGCATTGGCCTGGATGTGGTCCCGCATCGAAGACGGGCTCAAGGAGCGGTTCTTCGGCAACCATACGGTCCAGGCCCGCTTACGGGAGATTGAATCGTCGGTGGAACACGGAGAACTCTCCCCCACCGCAGGCGCTGAAACGCTTCTTTTTTTGCTTGACAACGATCGCTGAGTCTATAAAGGTTGATGTTTAATTTCCAACATGCATTCCATCTTTATAAATTGTTCAACCACTTATTATTTCAAATTATATTTAATTTGCGGACGGCTGACGGATTGCTTTCCTGATTGCCCGGCAGCTAGTCTAAAAGTTTTGCACTTCAGGTGAAAGGAATCTGACATGGGTATCGTGAAGGAAAAAATCAAGGATCTCAAGGCCCGTGAAGCGCGCATTCTTGAGATGGGCGGAGAAAAGCTGGTCGCCAAGCACAAGGAGAACGGCAGGCTGACCGCCCGTGAACGACTGGGCAAGCTATTCGACAAGGCAACCTTTCGGGAGATCGACATGTTCGTGCAGCACCGCTGCGTCAATTTTGGAATGGCGGGTGTCGAGATTCCCTCGGACGGCGTGGTTACCGGTCACGGCCTGGTGGACGGCCGGCCGGTGTTCGCTTTTGCCCAGGATTTCACCTCCCGCGCGGGCAGCCTCGGTGAGATGCAGGCCAAAAAGATCTGCAAAGTCATGGATATGGCCCTTAAGGCCGGCGTGCCCTTCGTGGGCCTCAACGATTCGGGCGGCGCCCGCATCCAGGAGGGTGTGGATTCACTATCCGGCTTCGGCCAGATCTTCTACCGCAACTCGGTGGCCTCGGGTGTGATCCCCCAGATCTCCGCCATCATGGGACCCACGGCCGGCGGGGCGGTCTATTCGCCGGCCATGACCGATTATATTTTCATGGTCAAAAACACCAGCTACATGTTCATCACCGGCCCTGAAGTGATCAAATCGGTCACCGGCGAGGAGATCAATTTCGAAGACCTGGGCGGTGCCATGGCCCACAACGAAAAAAGCGGTGTGGCCCAGTTTGCCTGCGAAAGCGACGAGGACGCGCTGGTCCAGATCAAACAGCTGCTGGCGTACCTGCCGGCCAACAACATGGAAGAGCCGCCGGTGGTGGATACCGGTGACGACCCCACGCGCACGGACAAAGCGCTCAACAGCATCATCCCGGACAGCCCCAACAAAAGCTACGACATGCGCGATGTGATCCGCAGCATCGTTGACAAAGGCGAGATCTTCGAACCCCACCAGCACTTTGCCACCAATATCCTGACGGCCTTTGCCCGGCTCAACGGGCGGTCCATCGGCATCATCGCCAACCAGCCCATGGTCATGGCCGGCTGTCTGGACATCAATGCCTCGGACAAGGCCACACGCTTCATCCGCTTTTGCGATGCCTTCAACATCCCGCTGCTGACCATCGCCGACGTGCCCGGCTACCTGCCCGGCAGCCAGCAGGAGTGGGGCGGCATCATCCGCCACGGCGCCAAGCTGCTGTGGTGCTACAGCGAGGCCACGGTGCCCAAACTGCTGCTGGTAACCCGCAAAGACTACGGCGGCTCCTACCTGGCCATGTGTTCCAAGGACCTGGGGGCAGACTTTGCCTTTGCCTGGCCGACCGCCGAAATCGCCGTCATGGGCGCCGGCGGTGCCGCCAATGTCATTCATCGCAAGGAGATTAAAGCAGCCAAGGATCCCAAAGCCAAGCGGGCAGAGAAGATCGCCGAATACGAGGAGCTGTTCTCCAATCCTTACTGTGCTGCCCAGCGGGGCTACATCGATGCGGTCATCGAACCGGCCCAGACCCGGCCGCGGCTGATCGATGCCCTCGAGGTCATGTGCAGCAAGCGAGAACTGCGCCCACCGAAAAAACACGGCAACATCCCCATGTAGCGGCCCTGTAAAAAAGCCAACCGAACCCAAAAAAGGTGCATTTATGGAAGCAAATGAAAAAAGACTGGCCGCCGCCCTTGCCGCGGTAAGCGCCTATATCCAGACCGAAGAGGAAGCACTGGTTATGCCTGCCCCCAAGCGGCCGGAGCCCCGCCGCTTTGAACAGGGCAACCTGTGGGGACTTGCCGGCCGACAGGGCATGATGCAGATGCGCAACCTCATGCAGATGAAAACCTTCAACCGACTCCGCTAGGGTTGGGGACGAAACAACATCCAAAGCGCCATTAAACATCCAAATTTTTAAGAGGAGACCCATACGATGAGTGACCACGATCAAGTCAAAATGACCCAAATGAATTACGATGTGAAACGGCCCAAGGCGGAAAACCCGGTGAAGGTCATGGATCTGAGCCTGCGAGACGGACACCAGAGCCTGTTCGCCACCCGCGGGCGCACCGAGGACATGATCCCGGTGGCCGAACTGATGGACCAGGTGGGCTTCTGGGCCGTGGAAACCTGGGGCGGCGCTACCTTCGACACCATGCACCGATTCCTCAACGAGGATCCCTGGGAGCGCATCCGCACCCTGAAGCGCTACTTCAAAAAGACCCCCTTCTCTATGCTCCTGCGGGCCCAGAACCTGGTGGGCTACCGCAATTACGCCGACGACGTGGCCAATGCCTTCATGGACCGCTCCTGCGAAAACGGCATGGACATCTTCCGCACCTTCGACGCCCTCAACGACTACCGCAATTTTGAGACCGTGGTACCCAAGATCAAAGAGTACGGCAAGCACTTCCAGGGCTGCATCTGCTACACGCTGACCGAACCGCGTCTGGGCGGCGAGGTCTATAACCTGGATTACTATGTCAATAAAGCCAAGGATCTGGATGCCATGGGCGCCGACTCCATCTGTATCAAGGATATGGCCGGCCTCATTGCCCCCTACGATGCCTATGCCGTGGTCAAGGCCATCAAAGCGGCGGTCAAGCTGCCCGTCCACCTGCACAGCCACTTCACTTCGGGCATGTCGCCGCTGAGCCACCTCAAGGCCATCGAGGCGGGCGTGGACATCATCGACACGGTCATGACGCCCTACGCCTACCGCACCTCCCACGCCGCCGTCGAGCCGCTGGTGATGAGCCTTTTGGGAACCAGCCGCGACACCGGCTTCGACATCCACCTGCTGGCCCAGATCAACGAAATTTTGGAAAAAGAGGTGATGCCCAAGTACAAGCACCTGCTGGACGATTCCAAGATGTCGATCATCGACATCAACGTGCTGTTGCACCAGACACCGGGCGGCATGCTCTCCAACCTGGTCAACCAGCTGCGAGACATGGACGCCCTGGACAAGATCGGTGAGGTCTACAAGGAACTGCCGCGTGTCCGCAAGGACCTGGGTCAGATTCCCCTAGTCACCCCCACCAGCCAGATCGTGGGCATCCAGACGGTCAACAACGTGCTTTTCGACACCCCGGAAGAGCGCTACAAAATGATCACCGGCCAGGTCAAGGACCTGTGCTACGGCCTGTATGGCAAGACCGCCGTGCCCATCAACGAGGAGGTGCAGAAAAAGGCCCTCAAGGGCTACGACCGCGGCGAGGAGCCCATCACCTGCCGGCCCGCCGAGGTGCTGGAGCCTGAAATGGAAAAAGCCAGGGAAGAGATCGGCGACCTGGCCGTGGACTTGGACGACCTGGTGCTCTACGCCATCTACCCGGTCACCGGCAAGAAGTTCCTGCAGTGGAAATACGGCAAGGAAGAGATCCCCGCAGCGGTGAAACCGATCACCATGCAGCAGGTGAAAAAGCAGGACGAGCTGATCAAGAAAGCCAAGGCCGGCGAATTGGTGGAGAAGAAGAAAGACGCACCGGCCAAGGGCGAAAACGTGCGCACATTCAACGTCTTCGTGGACAACGAGTACTTTGAAGTGGGCGTGGACGAAGTCGGCGGCAGCCCCATCCTGAAATACGCTCAGCAGATTCAGCTGGCCGGCGGCATGCCGGCGGCAGCACCGGCCATGCCTGCGGCGCCTGCTGCACCCGCGGCCGCACCTGCGGCAGCTCCGGCTGCAGCCGAAAAGAAAGCTGAAGCCGCGCCCGCACCGGCAGCCGATACATCCGGAACCCCTTTGGCCGCACCCATGCCCGGGATGATCGTCAAGTACGACAAGAAAGAGGGCGACACGGTCAGCGCGGGTGAAACCGTAGTGATCCTGGAAGCCATGAAAATGGAAAACGCCCTGGCCGCACCGGCCAGTGGCACCGTCAAAGCGATCAAATACGCCTCGGGTGACTCGGTGGCCAAGGGAGATATTCTCTGCGTGATCGGGTAACCGAATCATATCCCAAAAATTGTTTGATCCATCTAAAAGAGCGCAGGGCACCCGCAGCAGGCTCTGCGCTCTTACTATTTAACCCCAACGAATCCGTTCACGGTTTAGAGTTATCGGTTCACGGTTAAAAAAACTGAAGGTGGAGGGTAATTATGGGGTTTTCTTTTTTAGGATTTAAAAGTTTGAGAAAACCGTCAACTGTGAACCGGTAACCGTGAACAGTTACGCAAAAAAAAGGAGAAAGAGGCCCATCCATGAAAATTCATGAATATCAAGCCAAAGAACTATTCCGCAAGAACGGCGTGGCCGTTCCCGACGGCAGTGTCGCCTTTACGGTCGAAGCGGCCAAGGCGGTTGCCGATGGTCTGGGCGCATACCCGGTGGTGGTAAAAGCGCAGATCCACGCCGGCGGCCGGGGCCTGGGCGGTGGTGTCAAGGTGGCCAAGACAGCGGAGGAATTCGACGCGTATGCCAACAGCATCCTGGGAATGAACCTGGTCACCAAACAGACCGGCCCTGGAGGAAAATTGGTCAAGAAACTGCTGGTCGAGCAGGGACTCAACATTGCCAAGGAACTTTACCTCAGCATTCTGCCGGATCGCGCCACGGCAAAAATGATCATCATGGCTTCCGAAGCCGGCGGCATGAGCATCGAAGATGTAGCCGAGAAAACACCGGAGAAGATCATCAAGGTCTACGTGGACCCTAACGTGGGGATTCAGGGCTACCATCTGCGGGCGGCGGCTTTCGGGCTCAACATGCCCAAAGCGACCATGAAACCATTTACCGTGCTGTTGAAAAACCTGTACAACCTGGCAGTCAACTACGACTGCTCCCTGGTTGAGATCAATCCCCTGATCATCACCGCGGAAAACGATGTCATCGCCCTGGACGGCAAGATGGATTTCGACGACAACGCCCTGTACCGCCATCCCGATGTCCAGGGATATCGCGATCTGGATGAAGAAGATCCCACAGAGGTGGAGGCAGGCAGCCACGGCCTGAACTACATCCATTTAGGCGAAGGCGGCAATGTGGGCAATATGGTCAACGGGGCCGGACTGGCCATGGCCACCATGGACTGCATCAAGTACGCCGGCGGCAACCCGGTCAACTTCCTCGACGTGGGTGGCGGCGCCAGCGCCGAGCAGATTGAAAACGGCTTCCGCATCCTGCAGAGCGATGCGAATGTCAAGGCGATCCTGATCAATATCTTCGGCGGGATTCTGCGCTGCGACAGGCTGGCCAACGGCGTGGTCCAGGCTGCCGAGAAGGTCGGCCTGCGCGTGCCGGTGATCATCCGCATGGAGGGCACCAACCTGAAAGAAGGGCGCAAGATCCTGGCGGATTCAGGCCTGGCGTTGATCAATGCCAAAGACCTCAAGGACGCCGCCGAGAAATTGCAGGGGGCCATCCAGTAACCAACACCATTAATGAGGCTTCGTAAAAAGCGCCGAGATCAAGGCTTGCGAATCCCGAGGAATGAGGCGTACTTCCTGTACGCCGCAGTGACGAGGGACGAAGCGTAACACAGATATTGGACGTTTTACGGAGCCGTCAAACAATGAGGATTGAACCGTGAGCATACTAGTCAATAAAGACACCAAATTGTTGGTCCAGGGGATCACCGGAAAAGAAGGCCAGTTCCATGCCCGCGCATGCATTGATTACGGAACCCGGGTGGTAGCCGGCGTGACCCCCGGCAAGGGCGGACAGAAGATGGATGACGTTCCCGTTTTCAATACGGTTGCCGATGCCGTAAAAATCGCCGGAGCCAACGCCTGCATGATTTTCGTGCCCCCGCCCTTTGCCGCCGACGCCATCATGGAAGCGGCCGATGCCGACGTTCCCCTGATTGTCTGCATCACCGAGGGTATTCCGGTCATGGACATGATGCGGGTGAAAAACTATCTCAAGGACAAACCGGTGCGCCTTATCGGTCCCAACTGCCCGGGCATCATCACCCCCGGCGAGTGCAAGATCGGCATCATGCCCGCCGCCATTCACCAGCCAGGCAAAATTGGGGTGGTCTCCCGTTCCGGCACCCTGACCTATGAAGCCGTCCACGCCCTGACCACCACTGGCCTGGGCCAGACCACCTGCATCGGCATTGGCGGCGACCCGGTCAACGGGACCAACTTCATCGACTGCCTCGAGCGCTTCCAGGCCGACGACGCCACCGAAGGCATTGTCATGATCGGTGAGATCGGCGGCGACGCGGAAGAGAATGCGGCCGACTATATCAAGGCCAACGTCACCAAGCCGGTGGTGGGTTTCATCGCCGGTCTGACGGCACCTCCGGGACGGCGCATGGGTCATGCCGGCGCCATCATCAGCGGCAACAGCGGCACCGGCCAGGGCAAAGTGGCAGCCATGAAGGCCAACGGAATCCATGTGTGCGAGAACCTGGCCTATCTTAGCGATGTCTGCGCAGAAACCTTTAAATAGCTGGAATGGAAAGGGCATCTCTCACCCGATTTCCGCATTGGGCGTCGGATCCGAATCCTCGAAATATTAATACTATTCCTCCGGTTCGAATCCACCACCCGCCTTGAACTCTGGCGAGATCTACCCTTTCTGAATTTGTTCTGATAAGAAAAAGGACGGTCTGCTCAGATCGTCCTTTTTTTAGGAGTATGATCGAGCCGAGGGCGAGGCCTTCTTCTGGATTCTGGCTCCTGACTCCTGATTTCTATTGCTTCCTTTTTGGGACGTAACATATTAGATTGTTTTCGGTCTGCTCCAAAGAATTCAGACAACAAGGAAAAATCATGCACGAAATGGGCATCGCCATGGAAATCGTGGACATTGCCAAAGCATCCATCCCGGCGGACATGCAGGGAGCCAGGGTTCAGCGGGTCAACCTCCAGGTGGGCAAACTGTCGGCCATCGTGGCGGACAGCCTGCGATTCTGTTTTGACCTGGTAGTCAAGGACACGTCGCTGGAAGGGGCCGAGCTGGCCATCGAAGAGGTGCCCGTGGTAGCCCGGTGCAGGGATTGTCTGACCCAGTGGACGGTTACCGAGCCTGTGTTTACCTGTCAATCCTGCCAGGGCGGGGCCATCGACATTCTTTCCGGCCGCGAACTGGACATTAAGTCCATTGAAATCGAAGACGAAAGCGAGGTTGCGTAAGAAGCCCGATATCTGCGTTACGCTTCATCCCTCGTCACTGCGGAGTACCTTCATGTACACCTCGCTCCTCGGGACTCACAAGCCTTGATCTCGGACTTCTTACGCAACCGTTCGAAATATGGACAATTAATAGATAATTAAGGATCAACCATGTGGTTCTTCACCAATCGCACCACCAGACGCTATCATCACGATCATAAAAAGCACGACCCCCACGATGGTCACCATGATCATGGCCATGACGTGGAGTCCCGTAAATCGGGAACCCGGGAAATCAAGGTGGTCCGACGGGTGCTGGACGCCAACGACATCATGGCGGACCGTATGCGCACCGTTTTTGCCGATAAAAAAGTCTTCGTGCTCAACATGATGAGCTCGCCTGGCTCCGGCAAGACCACGACGCTGCAGAAGACCTTGGCCCACATCATGCCGGACCTGCGCTGTGCGGTAATCGTGGGTGACATCTGCACCACCCACGATGCCGATCGCCTGGCCCAGTCCGGTGCACCGGTAATCCAGATCAACACCGACGCCTTCGGCGGCGACTGCCACCTGGCGGCCCATGTGGTGGAACGGGCCGTGGCCGACCTGGACCTGGATGCCATCGACCTGCTCATCGTGGAGAACATCGGCAACCTGGTCTGCCCGGCCGAGTTCGACATCGGCGAGGACAGGCGCGTGGTGGTGCTGTCGGTCACCGAGGGCGAAGACAAACCGGCCAAATACCCGCTGATGTTCAGGCAGTGCGACGCCACCCTGCTCAACAAGATCGACCTGCTGCCCTACCTGGATTTCGACATGGACCTGGCCAAATCATCCATCGCCAACATCCACCCCGGCATGCCGGTGTACGAGATCTCGGCCACGACCGAAGCCGGTTTCGATGAGTGGATCGGATGGTTAACCGCGCAGGTGAAGGCTAAGCTGAGCTAAAAAGAATGTCCAATGTCGAAACCAGGAACCGCAGAATGGTGAACGGGGTTTGTTGGTACGTTAGTTGAATTGGTTTGATTGGTTATAGGTAAACGCCCCTACTCTGAACGTTGGGGGCACACACCTTATTTCGTAACTGTAGGCTAAAAAACAAAAAGCGCGGTGTTTCCCGATTCAAGCCGGTAAAACCGCGCTTTGCATTTAACGGCCGGTCAAGCCGTCAGGAGGCTTTCTGGGCCTGTTGCCAGAAGGGCGACATCTGGCGCAACCGCTCGATGATCGGCGGCATCTTGTCGATGACGAAATCGATCTCTTCTTCGGTGTTGTAGATGCTCAGACTGTAGCGGATCGAACCGTGGGCAGCGGTAAAGGGCACGCCCATGGCCCGCAGCACGTGGGACGGTTCCAGGGAGCCGGAGGTGCAGGCAGAACCGGACGAGGCGCAGATGCCGTACTGGTCCATCAACAGCAGGATACCTTCGCCTTCAATAAACTCGAAGGCAATGCTGGTGGTGTTGGGCAGGCGATTCTCCGGATCGCCGTTGATCATGCTGTTGGGCACGCGTTTGAGCAGTTCGGTCTCCAGTTTGTCCCGCAACGCCCGCACGCGCGTATTTTCGTCATCCATGTATTCCATGACCAGCTGGGCGGCACGGCCCATACCGATGATAGAGGCGGAATTTTCGGTGCCGGCACGGCGTCCGCCTTCCTGATGACCGCCCATGAGAAAGGGAGCAAATTTGGTTCCCTTACGGATGTAGAGAACGCCGATTCCCTTGGGCGCATGCAGCTTGTGCCCGGAGATGGACAGCATGTCGATTGCCGAGCCGGCCATATCGATGGGAATCTTGCCCACCGCCTGAACCGCATCGGTGTGAAAGACGATGCCTCGCTCGCGCACCGTCTTCGCAATCTCCTCGACGGGGAAAATTGTTCCGGTTTCATTGTTGGCCCACATGACGCTGACGATGGCCGTATCGTCAGACAGTTTCTTGTAGAGATAATCCAGATCCAGGCGCCCCTGCCGGTCTACCGGTACGAAGGTGACCCGATAGTTGTTCTTGGCCAGGTGTTCGCCCAGGTTTTTTACCGCCGGGTGCTCCACGCGGGTGGTGATGATGTGTTTTTTCTCCGGATGGGCCCGGATGGCGGCGTGAATGGCCGTGCTGTCGCTCTCGGTGCCGCAGCTGGTGAACAGGATCTCTTCGGGCAGCGCCCCCAGCAGGCTGGCCACATGTTCGCGGGCCGCCTTGAGCTTGGCGCCCACGTTGCCGCCGAATGCGTGCATACTGGACGGGTTGCCGTAGAGGTCGGAAAAATAGGGCATCATCTCCTGCACCACTTCCGGTGCGACGCGGGTGGTGGCATTGTTATCCATATAAATGGGTTTCATCTGCTATACCTCCTCGACGACCAGATCCTGGGAAACCAGCTCCTTGAGTTTGGTTTCCACGTAATGTTTCAGGGTAATCTGGGATTTGGCGCACGAGGCACACGTGCCCCGCAGTTTCACCATCACCCGGTTGCCGTCCACATCCACCAATTCGATATCCCCGCCGTCCTGGTTCAGGGCCGGCTTGATTTCGCGTTCCAGAGTGGCGTCGATCATCTTGATTTTCTGGATGTTGGTCAGGGCTTCGGGTTTTTTGGCAGCCCGTGGAGTGTTTCCAAGGACCGTGTCGATGATAAACTGGATCTTGTCGTGGCAGTTGCCGCAGCCACCGCCGGCCTTCACGTAATCGGTGACGTCTTCGATGCTGGTCAGGCCGTTTTCCTTCACGGCCCGCTCGATCTGCACATCAGAGACACCGAAGCACTCGCAGACGATTTCGCCCTCGATCTTTTTCTCTGCTTCCCCGCGATAGTAGGCGATGGCCTTTTCCATGGCGTCCCGCCCCATGACCGAGCAGTGCATCTTCTCTTTAGGCAGGCCGCCCAGAAAATCGGCGATGTCATCGTTGGTGACCTTGGCGGCCTCCTCCAAGCTCATGCCCTTTATCATCTCCGTCAGTGCCGATGACGAAGCGATGGCACTGGCGCAGCCGAAGGTCTGAAACTTGGCGTCGCTAATCCGTTGGTCGTCACCCAGCTTGAAAGTGAGTTTGAGCGCGTCACCGCATGATAGGGAACCCACCTCCCCGATTCCGTCGAAATCGTCGATGAACCCGACATTCCGCGGGTTGAGAAAATGATCTTTCGTCTTTTCCGTATAATCCCACATGGCATCCTCCAGGTTAAATGGGGTACTGGCAAATCTTATGGATTGCTGGGTTTCCGGCTGCCTTGAACCCAGCCTGTTTTCATTGCACGCTATACGATAAGCACGATCTTTCAAAAAAAAAGCCGTGACCTTGTCGTTTTTCTATGACAGAATTTTTAACCATCGAAAAGCCAAAAAGCTATTTAAACAGGAGCTTTTAAGGGTTAAGGCAAAAAGGGAGGCACTGTCATGAATCTAAGGAAATCCGTTTTTTCCGGAAGCTGGTATCCATCGGACCAACAGGCCTGTGAAGACCAAATCCAGCAGTTTCTCGATGCAGGTAAAAACCAGCCCGTATCCGTAGCCACCCCCATAGGAGGCATCGTTCCCCACGCCGGCTGGTTCTTCTCCGGCAGCATCGCCTGCAACGTGATCCACCGGCTGGCCCAGGCCGCGTCACCCGATGTGGTCGTGGTGTTCGGCATGCACCTGCACAGCGGTTCCCCCCGCACCATCATGCCCGAGGGTGAATGGGAGACCCCCTTTGGTCCAATCGCGGTGGACACAGCCCTGGCCGTTGAATTGACTCGCCGTTATACCTTCCAGCTGGAAACCGCCACCCGTTTCCAGCAGGACAACACCATCGAGCTTCAGATGCCCTTTATCCGCTATTTTTTCAAGAAGGCCCGGGTCGTGGCCATGGGTGTACCGCCGACGGCCGAAACCCTGGCGCTTGCCAAGTCAGTTGTCGAAACTACCCGGGAACTGGATCTGAGCATGGTTGTCATCGGGTCAACGGATCTGACGCACTACGGCCCCAACTACGGCCTCACTTCAAAGGGCGCCGGCCCGAAAGCCGTGGACTGGGTCCGCAATGAAAACGACCGGCGCGTGATCGATGCCATGATCCACATGGACCCGGAAGCCGTGATCCGCGAGGGCCTTGCCAACGACAATGCCTGCTGTTGCGGGGCCGCGGCTGCCGCAATCGCCGTCGGTAAGGCCATGGGCGCCCAGAAAGCCGCCGAGTTGGCCTACGCGACCAGCTACGACAAAAGCCCGGGAGACAGTTTTGTGGGTTATGTGGGGATGCTTTTTTAAAAACAGGGTTCAAGGGGTCGAGGATTAGAGGGGTCAAGTGTGACACCAAAGAATTATAGCGTCTTAAAGCCAGCAAATCAGAAGTAGAACGAATGATAAAACCCTTGTAAAATCAATGAAAAAAAGACCCTCGACCCCTGGAATCCTTGAACCCTTGGACCCTTTTCACCTATAATTCTTTCTGTAACTCCGCCAGCCGCTCGCTGATTCGTACCGGATAAAGGTCCGCATCGTCAAAACCTTTGTACCCCTGATCCAGTCGTTCGAAGTTCCTGGCAAAACGTGCCCGAATTTCCTCCAGCGTCGGCATCGGCCCCACGGGTCGGCCCTTTTCCATGGTCGGTAGCAATAAGGCGGTGGCACCGTTTACCGTTTCACCCCTCACGCCGATGACGTCCCCGAGAAAACGGCCATCGGCATTTGTATCACGAAACACCTGCTTTTCACCGGCCAGGGTGATTTTGCCTTCACTGACTTTGCGCACATTCCGAGCGCCGAGCCGCACCATTTTGTAAACCATGTCCAGGTAAGGCGCGTCGGCGGACACACCCATGCGGGTTCCCACGCCAAAGGCGTCGATGCGGGCACCACCGGCAATCAGGTGCTCCAGGGCATACTCGTCAAAACCGCTGCTGGCAAAAATCTTCACCTCCGGCAAACCCGCCTCGTCCAGTATCCGGCGCACCTGCTGGCTAAGGACGATCATTTCCCCGCTGTCCAGCCGGACTCCTTGCAGGGCATTCCCCTTTTGCCGCATGCGATTGCCCACCATGGCGGCAACCCTGGCCCCTTGCAGCGTGTCATAGGTGTCAATGAGAAAAACGGCGCTGTCCGGAAACAGATTGGCATAGGCCTCGAAGGCATCGGTTTCCGATTCAAATGCGGTCACGAAGGAATGGGCCATCGTACCGGAGATGGGGATACCCCAGGTCTTGCCGGCCAGCACATTGCTGGTGCCCGAAAAGCCGGCAATATAGGACGACCGCGCCACCGCCATTCCCGCATGGCTGCCCTGGGTGCGGCGCAGGGAGAAATCGACGATGGGCCGGCCGGCAGCGGCATGCACGCAGCGGGCCGCCTTGGTGGCCATCACACTGGCAACACCCAGGGTATTGATCAGGTAGGTCTCGATGATCTGGGCCTGGATCAGGGGCGCCGTCACCTCCATCACGGGCTCGTCGGGAAAGAAGATCTCCCCTTCGGCCATGGCCATGACATCCCCGGTGAATCTCAGTGTGGACAGGTAGGCCAGAAATTCGCGGTTGAACCGGCGGGTCTGCGCCAGCCAGTCGATCTCCTCGTCGCTGAAATGAAAACGGGTCAGCGCCTCCACCACCGCCTGGAGCCCGGCAGCCACGAAATAGTTCCGCCTGGGGTGGGGCCGCACAAACAGGGAGAAGGTCGCCGGGTCAGCCATATGCTGGTCGAAGTATCCGGCCGCCATGGTCAGTTCGTAAAGATCGGTGAACAGGGGTCCGGGGAACTCGGGGAAACTCATTGGATGGTCGCTCCGTACAACCGGTCCATCCGCTTGAGGGCATGGCTGTGGGCCTCGGCGTCAAAATCGGCCACGCCGCCTCGCGGCACGAGGGTCCGGTAGTCCCGGTTGGCCAGACCGCCCACGGTGTCCATCACACAGATGGAGGTGCACACGCCCACCACTTCCACTTCCTCGGGACCATAGGCAGCCAGGATCGTTTCCAGGTCGGTACCGTAAAACCCGCTATAGCGGGTTTTCGGCAGCACCCGTTCGCCGGGCTGGGGGGCAAGCGCTTCGACAATTTGGCTGCCCCAGGTACCGGCGACACAGTGGGGGGGGAACTTGTCAAACTCCCGGTCGTCTTTGGCGTGCGCGTCTTGAAGGTAGACCACCAGGCTGCCCGCCCGCCGGTGGGCCTCCAGCCGCAGACGCACGAAGGGGACAATATCCCGGGCGCCCTGCCCGCAGTAAAGGGCGCCTTTTCGGTCAATGAAATCGTTAAGCATGTCAACGACGATCAATGCCGCTTTGATCATAAAACCCGCCTTTCCGGGCGTTCGTTTGCCCGTCGATTGATTGAGCCAAAATAGTTCTCAAATAATCATTTGTAAACATTGCAATATAAATCACTTGGACCCTTTTCGAACGAGTGGTGTTGATTAAGCCTTGCGTCACTGGTACTAATGGTTCTTGGTAACTCCAAACCACTAGCATATCAATCCGCAGGCAAGAAAGCTTTATTTGCATGAACCCTGACATCTATCAAGAAATCAAGCGCAGGATTCTCTTTTTGGAGTATGCACCGGGGCAGATCCTCAATGAAAATGTCCTTGCCAAGGAATTCGGCGTCAGCCGAACCCCCATGCGCGAGGTGCTTTACCGGCTGTCGTGGGAGCAGCTGGCCCGCATCATCGCCCGCACGGGCACCATGGTTACCCCAATCGAATTTCAGACAATGATGCACACCTACCAGACTCGCCTGGGTATCGAAGGGGAGGTGGGTCGGCTCTGTGCGGAACTGGCCACAGATGACCACCTGGAAGCGATCCGCGGGATTCGTGAAGATTGCGAGCTGTTGACTGGACACAAAGCACCCGATACCCTGGTGGAAATCGACCGCCGGTTGCGCCAGATCGTCCATGACGCTACCGGCAATCCGATACTCCAATCCGTCTCCGACCATCTTTACACCCTGACATTCCGGTTGTGGTACGTCACCCTCGACAAGGGCGACTGGCAACAGGAGGTCCGGGAAATGCTCGACGAAATCGAGGCCACTCAGGCCGGCATGCAAGCCAGGGACGGCAAGGAAACGGCACGCGTGCGGCGCGACGCCCTGGTACGCCACTTCGACCGAATTCGCGCCAAGTATCTGGGGGTGTCCGCCGAGGTTAAATTATAACGTCTCTGATTTTATCAAAATGGGAGGAAAAGCATGAAATACATCGTCTATCTGTTGGGGTTCCTGTGGATTGCGGCCGGCGCGATCGCCATCCTGTACACGGACGGTTATAAAGCCTATTTTAAAGGGTTGATGACCCGCCTGGATCGCAAAATGCTGGCCATCATCCCCGCCGTTTTCGGCCTGCTGCTGCTCATTGCCGCATCGTCGACCACCCACAGCGGGTTTATCGGGCTGATCGGCATTCTGGGAATCGTTAAAGGCGTGCTGATCTTTTTCAACCCCGGCGGCCTGTTCGAAATCAGCAAAGATTGGCTGGACACGCTTTCGGGCCAGGGATACCGGCTGGTGGGCATCATCGCCCTGGTATTGGGAACCGTAGTGATCTCCTGGATTCAATAATTGAACCGCGATAGTGAGCGCATTCCCCGCGGCTTGCCGCGGGGAGGATTCAATTGATTGAATCGGAATAGGACAAACAACGGATGCGTCAGCGTTTACCAACGGGAGGGGCTGTCTTGCGATGGTCCCTCTTTGTCCTGCTGCTGGCCGGTCTGCCCCTGCTGGGCATCATCGCTGCCGGCCGCGATCCCGCACCTTACCTGGAAATACCGCCAACCACCCGCTATGTCTCGCACGCCGGATTTTCATGGCCGTGGTTTTGTTTTTTTGCCATTGCCGATCTATTGATGATCGGCGGCCTGTTGTGGGCCATTCACTGCGGGCGAGGGCAGAAAAGGGAAGTACTTGAGACGCCCGCATGTCCAAGGGCATTGAAAACCGTAACGGGCGGTGCAGCTTTACAACAGCCTGGGCGATTTCCCTGGTGGGGGTGGGTCGGCATGGCCCTCTGCCTGACCTTCTGGCTCCTGGCCTGGAAGCGGTTCACCTGGTTCTGGATCCTCCAGCCCCACACTTTCCTGCCGATCTGGGCCGGATTCATCCTTGCCGTCAATGCCCTTGCCGTTAAACGCAGCGGCAACTGCCTGATGCTGCGCCGACCGCTTCGGTTTCTGCTGCTCTTTCCGACCAGTGCCGCATTCTGGTGGTTCTTCGAATACCTCAACCGCTTCGTCCAGAACTGGTACTACACCGGCATCGAAGGCATGGGGCCGGGAGAGTACTCATACTACTCCAGCCTGGCCTTTGCCACGGTGTTGCCCGGGGTGCTGAGTATGATCGACCTGCTGCTCACCTTCCCCGCCCTGGGAAAAGGCCTGGCCCGCTGTCGGTCGATCCATCTTCCTTCCGGCCGGTGGACGCCCTTGGCCGCCCTGGCGACGGCGAGCGCCGGATTGGCCCTGATCGGCATCTTCCCGGATCAGCTCTTTGCCCTGCTGTGGGTATCGCCATTGATCATCATCCTGTCAATCCAGGCACTTGCCGGCCGGCGCACCCTGCTCTACCCTTTGGGGTGCGGAGACTGGCGGCCACTTGTGGTTCCGGCCCTGGCGGCCCTGGCCTGCGGGTTCTTCTGGGAGATGTGGAACCACTTCAGCCTGGCCCGCTGGACCTACACCGTCCCCTTCGTACAACGCTTCCACCTGTTTGAAATGCCGATTTTGGGATACGGCGGATACCTGCCTTTCGGGCTGGAGTGCCTGGTGGCGGGATCGCTGGTTATCGGCGATCCGTTCGGGTGGGAAGATACGGATCACCTCAACGCTGTTTCCGCTCCGGGAGGCCGCTAAAGCCATTCCAGCGAAATCAATCCTCCGCATGATGCCCCGAATACACAGCTAAACATTTTTAATTAATAACAATCATCCTTGATAGGCAAAGATGAAAACGTGATTTTCATACTTTCGTGTATTATGTTTTTAAGGTTGAACCGCGTCAGCGAGCGCATTCCCCGCGAGGATGAAAATCGATTTTAGTTCGCTCGCTATCGCGGTTCAATGGTTTGTCGCATGTCCGGGCTCCAGGAAAGGATTGCTGAAATGAAACGGTTTGCCTTGTTTATGCTTGTATTGACTTTTTGCACCCACTGCACGAATGGGCGCAAGCCGTCCACCATTGAGGACGTGGGACAAATCAAGACCCGTGCGACAGCATCCCAACAGCAAACACGGACGGGCACCGCCCAGCGGGCATACATCGATCCCGAGACCGGTGAATTCGTCAGCCTGCCTGAACAGGAAACGCCTGTCTCAAGTGAGTCCATCCAACCGCCCGCTTTCAGCACCTCGGATGAAACGATGGAAGAAGCGTCAAGCCCCGTGCCGGGTGGGGGGGTGATGATCGATCTAAAGGGCCGTTTTAAAAGCCCGGTCTCGGCAACCGTCGAGGAAAACGGCAAAACCACGATCGAACACCCGGCTAATGGCAGGATGGAGTGAAACCATGCAGAATCGCAAAAGATTGCCGGTTGCACTTCTGGTGGCTGCCGTGACAGCCGTGGCCCTTGGAGCCCCCGGCCTTATCCATGCTCAGGCAACCATCGTCATCGATGTTCTTGACGGGCCAGGCGAGGGGTTCAACGATCCAGGTGCCCCTGACCCGGCCTCGGCAGCCGGCGGAAATGCCGGTGCAACCCTTGGGGAGCAGCGGTTCGTTGCCTTCAGGCACGCCGCTGCAATATGGGCCAGCCTGCTCGACAGCAGCCAGGCAATCATCGTCGGCGCAACATTCGATCCGCAGCCGTGTGAAGCCACGACTGCCAGCCTCGGTGCTGCAGGCACGAACACGGTGCACCGCGACTTCACAGGTGCACCGGTGACCAACACATGGTATCCTGCCGCGCTGGCCAACGCACTGGCAGGAGCCGACCTGGCGCCGGGAATTGGTGACATCGACGCCATTTTCAACAGCGCAATAGACGATTCGGCCTGCGCATTTCCAAAAGTCTGGTACTACGGCCTGGACGGGAATCCGCCTGCCGGCACCATCGACTTCATCAGCGTTGTGCTGCACGAACTGGGTCACGGCCTTGGTTTTCAGACTTTCGTGGATCTCGGCACCGGCGCCAAGCTCAATAATTTTGATGACGTTTTCATGCTATGGCTGGAAAACCACTCGACCGGTGAGCTTTATCCCGAGATGACTGATGGGACGCGTGTTTCAGCGAGTGTCGATACGGGAAACCTCCATTGGGTCGGCCCTGATGTGGTTGCCCAAAGCGGCGGATTGATTTCAGGCCGCCACCCGAGCGGCCACGTGACGATGCACGCCCCCGACCCGCAGGACCCCGGGTCCTCGGTATCACACTTCAGCACCGCACTGAGTCCCGACGAACTGATGGAGCCGTCGCTCACGGGTGCAACCCACGACGTGGGACTGGCCGCAGCATTGATGCAGGATATCGGATGGTCCACCTCCTCGTCGCCGAGGACAACAGCCGGCGCGCCACTTTCCGATGGCGGAGGCGGCGGGGGTTGTTTCATTACCGCGATGACCGGATCACTCAACATAGCCAGATAGAAACCCGGCTACCATTGCGTCTCAGGCGCAGCCGGGGGAAAGTCACTCATGGATCGGCCTCGCCATTTCTATTCTTAAACCGTGCTGGCGTCCCTGGTGGCGGAGTTGACCGTCAGATTCCTGCGCCATAATGCCGAACGCTGATCGCGACATCGGCTGCCGCCGTTTGGATGATCTCGCGATATTTCTTGGCTTGAAACGATCCTCGATTTCAATTAGAGTCGATTACACCCGTAAAGCGCCTTGCCGACATTTTGTACCCGTAAGGACCCGTATCATTCGAGAAAGCACCGCCAACCGTTCTGTCAACACTGCTTCCGGCAAAAACGGCAGATAGTCCCGGCGTTCATCTGTTGCCAATGCTTTGTCCCATCACCGGCACCGCTATCCGGGATCGTTTGGCTGCGGCAAAGAGACCCAACCACCAGGAGAAGACATGTTGACGCAACTGCTGGACAGCCTGTTGGCCCGCCTGAAAGCCTATTTCGATCTCGAGAGGCTGGGACGGCTGCTTGGGGAACTCCTCGTCGATATCATCATTGCCGCGATTGTCCTGACGATATTCTATCTGATGTGGCGCGTATTGAACCGGGTGCTGGCGCCCCGCCTGAAGCGCCGTCTCGACAAAACCAGCGTCGCCTTTGCCGAGACGATCATCAAATTCAGCATGTTCGGCCTCGGCGTGGTCGCCGCGCTCAGCGCAGCGGGGATCAAGACCACGGCCCTGCTGGGCTCGTTGGGTGTGGCCGGCCTGACGATCGGGTTCGCCCTGCGCGATACGCTGTCCAACATCATCTCCGGTTTCCTGGTTTTCATGGATCGCCCCTTCACCATCGACGACCTTGTGGAAATCGACGGCAAGTACGGCCGCGTCGACCGGGTCACCCTGCGCACCACGCGCATCGTGACCAACGATGGCAGGATGCTGGCTGTGCCCAATGCCGAAATCATGAACAAAACGGTCACGTCCTATACCAATTTTCCGCATTTACGGCTGGATATCGCAGTCACGGTGGCGGTCACGGAAGACCTGGATCGGTCGCGCATGATTCTGCTCTCTCTGGTGCAGGACGATACCGACTTCTTGGCCGAACCACTGCCCCGTGTGGTGGTGACCCAGCTCAACGACTACAACGTAACCCTGGAACTGCAGGCGTGGCTCGACAATGAACGCGAACACGTGAAAAAAAGTCTCGAGTTGCGCGAAAAGGTCTTCAAGGCGCTGACCGCCGCCGGGGTGGAGATGCCCTTTGAAACGATTCAACTGGCCCCGCACCGGGTGACCGTCGGGATGACCGATGTCAGGCAAATTGCCCCTGTTACGGCCGGCAGACAAGACTGATATCCCGGTATCGATCACCGGGAAGAAGATATTGCGCCGCGGTGCCGATAAACCTGGTGGCGGCTGGGTCGGACACCACCAGTCAAAGCACAACAACGCCCACCGAACCGAATGATGCGGAGCCGATGAAGATGCCCACGTCTGCAAATGAAAAAGAAGTCCCATTGCTCTGGGACTACGTTCCCATTGCCGAGTACCATCCCCCTGCCGCACCCGTATCGCATAGCGTAAGGAAACGGCTTGCCTTTTTTCGGCGTCTCTTTGGGCGCGGCGAAAAGGAACAAGAACCGCCTCTCGAAGGGACAGAGAACATCCAGGCGTTGCCTGACTGGCAGCTCGAATGCATTGCACCCGCTCCTGAATGGCAGGATCCTGCAGAGGCGCTGGACGTTGAACTAAAAGACTGGTTGGCGCAGGAAAAGCCGGTTTCACCGGTGGTCGTCATGGTCGGGCCGCCCCACAACGGCCATTGCGAGACGCTTACGAGGTGGGCACAGAGGCATGAATGGCCGATTTTACCCCCGCCCACGGCAGCGCAGATACTGGCCAGCGACGACACCTGGCCGCCCGAACAGATCGGCGATGGCACCCCCTGGGTGTTTCCCTGCTTAGAGCGCGCCTATTTGCGTCATCCAGCGGGCTTAACCTTGGTGCGCCGCTTCCTGGCAAACGCGTATGCCGGAAACCTGGGGCGCGGCATCATCGGTTGTGACAGCTGGGCCTGGGCTTTTTTACGTCACGTCTGGCGCGGACGGGTGCCCGTGACCGTGACCCTCCAGGCCTTCGACGAAACTCGCCTGGTGCGGCACTTCCGCAAGCTGGCCGATGCATTCGGCGACAGACCGTTGCGCTTTCTTCAATCAGACGACGGCCGAGACGTCCTGCCGCCGCCGGATGCCGAAGAGACACCCGGTGAAACCAGCAATTTTCTGCAACTCCTGGCAGCCCACAGTCGGGGGGTATGCGGGATCGCCCATGCGATCTGGCACGCCAACCTGCAATCAGAACTGGATGAAACGCTTGATGGGAAGAGTGACGATGCTGCATGCCGGATCGCGAACCAGACCGTTTGGGTAAAGCCCTGGTCGCAGATTGTTCACCCTTGCCTTCCTTCCGGTGCCGGGCGCGAAGAGGCGTTCGTCCTGCACACCTTGCTGCTACATAACGGGTTGCCCATTGAGCTGATGGAGCGGCTGCTGCCCCTGTCGCCCGGCCAGATTATGGGAACGCTGATCCATCTGGAAGATAGCGGGCTGGTGGCCCCGGATGAAACGGTCTGGCAGGTCACACCGCAAGGCTATCCGGCGGTACGCCATTTCCTTCAGGCAGGCGACTACCTGGTTGATCACTTTTAGGAGATAAGTATGAACGGCCCGGATAATGTATCCGCAATTTTTCGCACGTTGAGCCAGGCCCACCTCGTACAGATCGGGTTGATCGTGTTCGGGGCCTGGCTGTTGATCACGTTGGCCACGCGCCTCCTGCCGTTGCTGGCCAACCGTGTTTCCGGCCGGTTTCGTTTCTATCTCCTGGCCTCGGTGCCGGTGCTGCGGCTGTTGGTTATCACTGGCGCCCTGGTGCTGACGGTCACCCGCGTGATCGAACCGACCATCGAGAACCTGATGGTCTCGCTGGGTGCCATGGGACTGGCATTAGGCTTTGCGTTCAAGGATTACGTCAGCAGCCTGATTGCCGGCGTGGTGACCCTTTATGAAGCGCCCTATCGCCCCGGCGACTGGATCGAAGTCAACGGTGCCTATGGCGAAGTAAAATCCATCGACATGCGCAGTGCCGAAATCGTCACCCCCGACGATACCGTAGTCGTCATTCCCCACCTGAAGCTTTGGGACCAGCTGATCTTCAACGCCAACGACGGCGGGCAGAACCTGTTGTGTGTCGCCGACTTCTACCTTGACCCCCGCCACGACGCGGCGCATGTCAAGCACACGCTCCACGATGTGGCCTTAACCAGCGCGTTTCTGCAGATCGACAAGCCGATCAACGTGATCGTTCAGGAAAAGCCCTGGGGAACACACTATCGCCTCAAGGCCTACCCCATCGATCCGCGCCAGCAGTTTCATTTTATTACCGATCTGACCGTTCGCGGCAAAGCCGCGCTCATTGAGATGGGTGTGGAATTTACCCCCATGCCCGCCGTCTCGCAGGTACCGTCATAAACTAACTCGCCGCAACTATCGGGATATGAAACCCCGGCGTTACGAAGAAAACCAGCGGAGTTTGAACAAGAATCCTCAGCTTAGGGCTCGTTCGAGATATCCGACGGGGAAACCATTCCACCGGCACGAAGGGTATCCAGGGGGCTGGCCACCGCTGCTAGGTTTTTCTGCATGACATGGGTGTAGATCTCAGTGGTTTTCACATCCGCATGGCCCATCAGTTCCTGGACGACCCGGATATTGACGCCGTTTTCAAGCAGGTGGGTGGCGTAGCTGTGGCGAAATGTGTGACTGGTGATCCGTTTGGTCAGCCCGGTGCGGAGTGCAGCCACCCGAACGGCTTTCTGCAACCCGGAGGCGAGGACATGATGGCGGCGCTCACGGCCACTGCGCGGATCGACGCTGCGCTTCTTGGCCGGGAAAAGGTACTGCCAACCCAGATCGCGGGCGCCGGGCCCCATCTTTCTGGCAAACCCTTCCGGCAACCAGGCCTCACCAAA
Organism: uncultured delta proteobacterium; assembly: GCA_963697405.1. Classification (GTDB taxonomy): domain Bacteria; phylum Desulfobacterota; class Desulfobacteria; order Desulfobacterales; family Desulfosarcinaceae; genus Desulfosarcina. The sequence continues at coordinate 135,283 of CAVONY010000015.1, forward strand.
TCCTTCGGCAAGGTCCGCAGTGTGAATGCGCCGCACGGTCCCCAGTTGGGTGTTCAGTTTTTCAGCAAGGGTCTTCGGCAGGGGCACCCCGCGGTCCTTGCCGCCTTTTCCGAGCCTCACGTAAATCATGCCGCGCTCGATGTCGATGCTGTTTACCCGCAGGCGAACGCACTCCATCAGTCGAAGACCGGCGCCATACAGCAGTTCAGACATCAACAGGTGCGGTCCTTGCATCTGGTTGAGCACCGCACGGGTCTCAGCTACTGACATCACCACCGGTAGCCTTGGGCGGCGTTTGGCCCTTAACGGAGCGATCTTGTCATTTATTTCAAGATGAAGAACATGTTTATACAAAAAGATAATTGCGTTGAGTGCCTGTCGCTGGGTCGCCGCCGACACCTTCTGCGATGTTGCCAAGTGACTGAGGAAGGTCTCGACATCCTTGGCACCCAACTCCCTGGGATGGTGATGCATACCGAAGTACCCGATATACCTTAGAATCCATTTACAATACGTTTTTTCCGTGTTAAATGCATAATGGTGATAACGCAGAACCTGTCGAACCTGATCCATTAGTTTCAGATTGGGGTTTGGGGTGAATTTAGGCTTGGTTTCCATTATGGGCATATCCTTAAATTAAAAAGTGGAAAATTTCCGGGCTTATTTTCCACTTTTCGCACGTAATATGCCAATACGTGCGAAAATTTTCCATTCTATAACCGTGATACGCGGAAAATTTTCCATGTATTGCCACTGTTAGCCATAAAATCGCTATGACATAGATTCTTTGTAAATATCTGGAAATAAATGAAAAATAACACTCTAATTGACAAGTACCTACCCCAATACACATTTAATGAATTCCACGAGATAGTTGTAAATCGCCCAATTGAAAATGTGTATCATGTCGCAAAAGACTTTGATCTATCCAGATCAAGAACTATTTCATTGTTATTCAAAATCAGAGGATTACCAACAAAACGACTAAAGCTACAAAATTTCGTTGACGATATCGGATTTACAAATCTCGAAGAGAATTATCCATATGAAAGTCTAATCGGTTTTTGGGCAAGGATAAAAATTGCTAAAATTCCAAGTTATGAAGATTTTGCAAATAATTCAATTTCTCCTTGGTTAAAAGTTGTTTGGAATTTCCAATTTGAAGAATTGGAAAAAGGTAAAACAAAAGTAAGTACTGAAACCAGGGTATTGTGTGTAGCTCCAATAACCAAGCTTACGTTTGGGCTATATTGGGCAATCATAAAACCGTTTAGCGGATTAACCCGTAAAAAAATGCTTAAAATCATAAAAGATGATTCTGAATCATTGCAACTAAGTGGCTAACAAATCACTGCACTGGATTTTTACTCCGCTACGCTCTGTAAAAACCAGTGAGCTCAAGCGTTAATCGTTTAAAACTATAGGTGGTTCCCCATGAAGGCATCGGTTCGTATTGCATTGTTGATACTTGCTTTTGCAGCCCTCTCGGGGTGTGCCCATCTGGCAAACCGCGACACATTGCCTTTCAAGGGTCTTGAAACACCCCCCCGGCATTTCAACGGCGTCCTGACCTTACCAAAAGAGAATAAAGACTCGATGCCTGTAGTTGTTTTGGTACACGGGACCGCCGGGGTCGACAGCCGGTACGCCTTTCATCGACCTGCGCTGTTGGCCGCGGGGATAGGGACATTCGAAGTGGACTTTAAGACGAATGTTTTTACCTCCCCTTCCAACCGTCCGCCCATGGCCACGTTCCACCCGTGGGCCTTTGGTGCGTTGATGGCTCTTCGCGCTCATCCGCGCATCGATGCAACGCGTATCGCCATTATGGGATTTTCTCTCGGCGGTCATCTAAGCGTTTCCGCTGCCTCCCGAAAAGTGGTCACACGGTGGCTGGCGCCAGACCAACCAGGATTCGCCGCCCATGTAGGGTTCTATCCTGCGTGTAATTGGCTGCAAAAAAATTTTAACGAGACCGGATCCACTGGGGCCCCGATTCTCATTCTTAGCGGAGAAAAAGATTCCTGGGGTGATGGAGAAGCTTGCCAGCGCTTTTGCGACTGGTTGAACCAGGCACAACCAGGTGTTGTTTCGCTGACCATGTATCCTGATGTCCATCACGGATTCGATCGCCGGGGATCATGGACAGGTTACGCTCCGTATGCACAAAACCAGACCGCCACCCTTCAATGGGATGCCCAGGCGGCAAATGACAGCCGCAGGCGAGCCGTAGCATTTCTTCGTCAGGCACTCGATTTATGAACATAAATCTATAAAGAGAGGCAGGAACTTTTCCATAGCAAAAACATTTTCGCCTGACCATGATCCCCGTTACCGTCAAAAAAATCAGGGCGGTTGATTGGCGACGCGATAAAACGTAGGAAATGGAGGATGCGGTGTCTGATTTTAGCTTTAAAAAACTTGAACAGCTCTACGAGAGCCGAGTGCCATAAGCGGTAGCTGAACTGAATCATTTATGTTTTAAGAATATATAAATCACCATGACTATCAGAGAAGCAGCAAAAGAAGATTTCGATTCCATTTGGCCGATCTTTCGCGAAATAGTCAAGGCCGGTGAGACTTATGCGTATGCTGCGGATACAACCAAAGAGCAGGCATTTAGAATCTGGATCGAAGCACCAAGAAAGACATACGTCTTCGAAGAAGATGGATCGCGTTATCCAGAACAATCAGCCGCTTTTTATGTTGGTCTGGATCGGTTCGGTTGTGGCTTTGATAATTTCGGCAGTGCTTGGCATCGGACAATTGGGTGGAATTGAACGGTCGTTATTGATATTCGCGGCTCTCGGCTATCTTCTCGGTGTCCAATTGCCGACGGTCACTATTAATGTACCGCTGAATAACAAACTACAAACTCTGCATGCCGATGCGTTGGATGAAAAAGAGCAAAATAAAGCTCGTGGGGAATTCGAACCACGTTGGAACCGATGGAACTCAATCAGGGCAGCGTTGTCGTGCCTGGTATCTGCGCTGTTGATGATTTTACTCATAAAACTCTGAAAGAGTGTCAATGAATAGTTATAGACTATCCAGTCGCTTGTGAAGAGACAAGCTGCCTCCCCGCACAGTTCAAATGTTAGCCACTTGTAGACGTTCCATGGAGAAATAATGACAGATTTAATTGACAGAATTCATTTTCAAGAACTCTCCCAACGAGATCCGATTGATGTTTGCCGGCGGGCATCATGTGAATATGATAAGATTAATGGGTCTTATATACTGTCTGTATGGGATGACGAATACAGGATATTTCCGACTCAATTAAAAATCAGTTGCATGGCTAAACACACCCAAGGCATTCATGATTACTTTTATTTATTTATGATCCACTATCTTCTTCAATCAAAAGAAACAGAATTATCCAACGAGTGGATATCAGAGAAAGATATTCCAGGTGGCCCTACGTTCTTCCGTGGGCCTCATGAAATCCCGACAAGATTGATATCGCTCCGATTTAACGATAATATTAACGAATTCAAAGCCAGATGTGAACAACTGCATGGCATACCGCTCAATATGGCGGACGCAGCCTATAGCTTTCAGATAACACCCCGTATCCCTGTGGCTGTATTGTATTGGATAGGTGACGAAGATTTTCCAGCTGAATCGAAGATACTTTACGATAGAACCATTGCCGATCATTTGGCATCTGATATGGTTTATGCGTTAGCAGTTGGGATTTGCGAAAGATTGGGAAAACCCCTTGGCTAACAAGGCCTTTTAAACCAGAAGAGATAAAAAGTAGTGAAAGTCTCAGAATGTACAAACAGAAAAATCATCTCACCATGCGGATTGAAGGACCTTAATTATCAGGTTGATCCTTACGTGGGCTGTGAACATTACTGCTATTATTGCTATGCCCTGGCTACAGCTGAAACGGATTGGTCAAAGGAGATCCAAACATATAAAAAAATCGTTGAACAACTGAGCGAAGAAATTGAAAAGATACCCCCTCAGACCATCTATATGGGATACCATACCGATCCGTATCAACCCTGTGAGGCTGAATACCAGCAAACCCGAAAAGTCCTGGAGTTACTTTTTGAAAAAGGATTCTCCGCAAGCATTCTCACCAAGTCTGATTTAGTTGTTCGTGACGTTGATATTTTAAAAGAAATGAAAGACGCCGCAGTCAGTGTATCAGTTGCCTTCAATGACAATTCGACACGTCGGCTATTCGAGGCTGAGACCATGGACACCGAGAAAAGAATCGATGCACTCCGTCAACTGAAGAAAGCAGGTGTACGAACGGGTGCTTTGGTCTGCCCGGTCATCCCTTATATTACTGATGCGATTAAGTTAATTGATCTGCTGGAGCCGCATACCGACGTAATTTGGGTCTATGGCCTTGGCATCAATGATCCTTCGGGTCAAAATTGGCTAACTATTCAAAAGATTCTAAGATGTCACTTCCCCGATTTAATCGTACCGATTGAAGCAGCAGTGTTCTCAAAAGAACACAATTACTGGGCACGGCTCAGAGATAACCTGATGGCGCTTAAAAATGATCGACAGTTGAATTTGAATATTCATTTATAAAAATATAATAGCATGCCAACAAGGCACTCGGTCGTTCAGAGGCACGGGCACAAGGCTGATTCCGCCCCTGATCCGACCGACACCGTCGATCACTGGGTTACGACTACAGTTATGGTTGGTATCTACAGGGGACGTTCATGAAAGCGATGGTATTTACACGATATGGACCACCGGACGGTCTTGAACTCAAAGTGGTCCCGAAACCTTCACCGAAAGACGATGAAATACTGATACGTGTCCACGCATCGTCCATCAATTCATGGGATTGGGAGTTCCTGACCGGCAAGCCGTTCATCAACCGCCTCATGTTCGGAGTCCTGAAGCCAAAACCGGGCAAGCAGGTCCTTGGGGCGGACATCGCTGGGACGGTAGAGGCCGCCGGCCGACTCGTAACGCGATTCCAGCCGGGAGATGAGGTGTTTGGGGATCTGTGGGACAACTGGAATGGTTTTGCGGAATATGCCTGTGCACACGAAACAGCGATGGAAGCCAAACCAGCCAATTCGACTTTCGTGGAAGCCGCCGCCGTGCCCCAAGCAGGCGTATTGGCCCTGCAGGGAGTTCGCAAAGCCGGACAAATGCTGCCGGGGCAGAAGGTGTTGATCAATGGGGCCGGTGGCGGCGTGGGTACCTTTGCGGTTCAGATTGCCAAGCTCGCCGGAACAGAAGTAACCGGCGTAGACGCCTCACATAAATTGAATGTCGTGCGCTCGGTTGGCGCAGACCACGTTGTCGATTATACGCAAAAAGATTTCACAACAACCGGAGAATGCTACGACCTGATTCTTGACTGCCAGGGATATCGGTCTATGTTTGATTATAAGCGCGCGCTGAGACCTGGGGGAACCTATGCCATGGTCGGCGGTTCTATGCCGCGAGTCCTCCAACTCCTGCTCCTGAGGTTCTGGGGGTCCCTCACCAGCGAGAGCAGGAAGTTCAGCCTGGTGGCCGAGGGGCCAAACAAAGGTCTGGCGGATCTGAAGGCGCTTATGGAAGCCGGTAAGCTCGTTTCTATTATCGACAGGACCTATGGATTGGGCGAAGTGCCTGAGGCGCTGCGTTACTTCGGTGAAGGACGTCACAAAGGAAAGATCGTTATCGCCATAAAAAGCCGTTAGACCGGGGGAAGGAACAAGACCGGTCGTACCGGAGAGTACAACCGACATGAACACGGACGTAGCGAAGCCCAATAAGGTGGCGATCATCGGTGCCAGCGGAACCTACGGCAAGGGAATCCTCGCCCGGGCCGAGGAGATCGGCGTCGAACGAGTGGGACAAGCTATCTCCACACGTCAGTTCCGGGCCGCAGCCCAGGAAAGGTTAGGATCCCGCAGATCGTCCGGATCCCTTGTCTTGTCTCCGAAGCCGCTGCAGGCGGCGTGGGTTCGCAGACGTTTATCAGCTAAATGAGGTTTGGACTATGCCTGACAATGCGTGTTGCCCCTATTGCTCGTCGCCGCTCAACGAAGCGTATCTATACGTACGGGGAATTGGCGCCGCTCTATATCGATCAAGCGACCCGGACGTACGGTTTTTTTCCCGCTCGAACCTCGAACAAGTCCGCCTCGACAAGATCAGCCTGACAGGAACAGGCGCACAAGCAGTCATCCGGTCTTTATATTGCGAGAGTTGCGGGTCTGTCAGCTTCAAGGCTGAATAGGCAATTCCGGACAGCACCAGTCGTGCCGTTGCCGGAAAGCGCAGCCACCATGGATCAGCAAACCATTGGAATTGTCATGAGGATGGATCAGTTCATCAGAGAAAACCGATGGTTTGATTCGGCGATACTATTCGCTTTTATCATGGCTTTCGCCGGTGCCACTTGCAACCACGTCACTGATATGGTGCGCGTGGCGGTTTATTCCCTTACGCAAAAAGACGCTGAAAAGTGGAACGAATACCGCAATCAAGTTCCGGCGACCCTGGAACCATGGGGTGCGGAACTGGTTCTCAGGGGATAATTGGCCTCCATCCTGGCTGGTGAACATTTGCATACCGACACGGTCGTCATCCGCTTTCCCAACACGAAAGCGATCGATGGCTGGTATGCATCACCTGCTTATCAATCGCTCATCCCGCTATGAAAAAAGGCGCCGGAAATAGTTCTGCTCTCCTATGACGGTTAGCGACCTGACATCAAGGCGCTTTACTTTTCGCCGAAATCCGTTCCGGCCTTTTGGGCGACCTAATCGGGCCATTTTTTTTGGGCCTAAACGAGTTCTTGCGTTGGGTATGGTTATCCATGTATTTATGCATAGTGGAGGACTCGCATGACCATCCGAATCGTGCGTCTAGGCACCAAGCGGACCCGGGAAAAGGATAGGAGTCCCGACATGATATCCCGTATTGATGCATTTCTCAAAGAGCGATCGTCGTTGCAGATTACAGTAGCCTGCCTGTTTCTGATTCTCGCGCTTGCCGCAGTGGATCACACCACCGGATACGAGTTGTCATTTTCCATTTTCTACCTCCTGCCCATAGCATTCGCCACCTGGTATGCGGGGATGTATCATGGTGCCCTTCTCAGCATCGTCAGCGCATCCGTCTGGCTCATCGTCGATATCACGGCAGGCAACCAATATAGCCGGTCCTTTATTCCCTTCTGGAACGCCGGTGTCCGGTTCCTGTTTTTCATCGTAACCGTGTGGCTGCTTACGACCGTCAGAGCCCAACTGGAAAAGGAGAGGAGCAGGGCACGGCTGGACGGTCTTACGGGGGTCATGAACGGATTCGCCTTCACAGAGTCCGCGCAAACCATTTTGCGCATCGCAGACCGATTCGGGCGGCCGACAGCAATCGGATACATCGATTTGGACAATTTCAAGCGTGTGAATGACACCTTGGGGCATGCGGAAGGGGATCAGGTGCTCAAAACGGTCGCTTCCGCGCTATTGACCTCCGTTCGGAAGGCGGACCTCGTGGGTCGTTTGGGTGGGGATGAATTCGTTGTCCTCTTGCCGGAAACCACCTATCCCGGGGCGGCCACCGTGTTCGAAAACATCCATAAATCCATTTTGAAAAAAGCTGGAGAAAAAGGCTGGCCGATCAGCCTCAGCATTGGCGCAGCCGTTTTCCTGACCACGCCAACGAGCTTGAACGAAGCCATCAGACTGGCTGACACACTGATGTACCGCGTAAAAAAAAGTGGAAAGAACCGCATTCTTATCGAAGCATATGGTCGCCCGAAGGAAACCGTCCATCCGTTGAATGGAAAGCAACCCCGGAAATCGCGCGGTGCGCTTTCCGAAACGCCACCGTCATAGTGTCTGGAGTTCAATGAACCAGATAGCCATCAAAAAAAAATACAAGCGAGACCTCGAAACGCCTTGTCTGGTTCTGGATTTGGATATCCTCGAGCGCAACCTTCAGAAGATGCAGGCCGCTGCCCGCCATGCCGGCAAGAATTTGCGCCCCCATGTCAAGACGCACAAGTGCTCGTCATTGGCCCGGCTTCAAATCGAGGCTGGTGCAATCGGTGTTTGTGTCGCCAAGGTCTCTGAAGCCGAGGCGTTGGTCGAGGCAGGGTTGGACAACATCCTGATCACGGGGCCGGTGGCAACATCGAGCAAAGTGGAAAGGCTCGTCGATCTTGTCGCAGCGGCGCCTTCCCTGATGGTTGTTATCGATCACCCCGGCAATATCGCCTTGCTCGACGCGGGATTGGGTGCGAGAAGATTGTCCGTGGATGTGCTCCTCGATGTGGATGTCGGCCTGCACCGGACCGGCGCGAGGCCGCCCGAGGCACTTGCTTTGGCCGGTCAAATCGTTGCTTGTCCAAACCTTCGCCTGCGGGGCATTCAGGCATACGCCGGTCATGTCCAACACATTCACGCTTATGACAGGAGAAAGCACACGTCCCACGAGTGTCTGCAGGACGCTGTTCATGTTTTCCGCGATCTGCAGGCCACCTTGCCCGCCTGCACCATCTTTAGCGCGTCCGGCACGGGAACGTTCGACATCGATCTGGCCGTTCCCGAGGTATCCGAACTTCAGGTGGGGTCGTATGTGTGCATGGACACGGAGTATCTTGAAATCGAGTCGGCTGAAAACGGTGCGCGGGCACCCTTCGACCCGGCCTTGCGACTGCTCACGACGGTTGTCAGCGCCAACCACGACAATTTTGTGACCGTAGATGCAGGTCTGAAGTCACTTTACAGAGATGGTGGAAAACCACAGGTCATCGAGCCTGCCAATTGCGCATTGGCGTATGATTGGTTTGGCGATGAATACGGCCGGATCACGTGCTCGGACGATTCAGCACTGCCCCGGCTCGGCGCTGTCCTTGAACTGGTGACGTCTCACTGCGACCCGACGGTCAATCTCTTTGATCACTATTACCTTACAAAAGGCCAACGCGTGACCGGCAGGTGGCCGATCGATCTCAGGGGGTGCAGTCAATGAGCGGCTTTTTCCACAAACCATTAGACTGGACCTCGTCCATCCAGCGGCGCCACTCAACCGATGGCTATCGATAACGGATAGTCGCGAGGAACGATTTTATGACAGCAGGCACACTTTATCGGTTATCGGCCTTTTCCAGCCATCCCGAGGGGGGCAATCCCGCCGGTGTCTGGATCGGGGATACGCTTCCGGCGCCCGATGCGATGCAGCAAATCGCCGCCGACGTCGGATTCTCGGAAACCGCCTTTATCGCTCCATCCAGCGGAAAGGACCGCACCGTGCGTTACTTCAGTCCTGAGGCGGAAGTCACGTTCTGCGGTCATGCCACCATTGCCGCAGGCGTGGTGCTGGGAGAGACTGAGGGAGACGGCACGTATCGATTGGCAACCGCCGTTGGAGAGGTGCCGGTCGACGTGCGCATGCGGGGTGTGATCCGTGAAGCGTCGCTCACTTCCGTGGCACCACGGCATACCGGCGCATCCGATGCACTGGTCGGCGAGGCGCTATTGGCGCTCGGATGGAAACAGTCCGACCTGGACCGCACCATCCCCCCTGCCAAAGCCTACGCCGGGGCGTGGCACCTGGTACTGGCCGCTGCGGACGCGCACAGGCTGGCCACATTGAATTATGATTTTAACCAACTCAAGACGCTGATGCTCGGCGAGGGTCTCACGACGCTGCAACTCGTGTGGCGGGAACGCCCGACGATTTTCCACTCACGCAATCCGTTCCCGGTCGGCGGTGTCGTAGAAGACCCGGCCACGGGCGCGGCGGCGGCCGCACTCGGGGGGTACCTGCGGGATGCCCACCTGGTTAGCGTGCCAACGACCCTCCTCATCCGCCAGGGGGAGGCGATGGGTCGCCCGAGTCGGCTCACCGTCGAGATTCCTGCCGAAGGAGGAATTGTCGTAACCGGGACGGCCGTCCCGATTAAGGTGAAGTAGATATGGAAAGTCGGCCGACGGTGGCAAACCCTCTGCCGAAGAGCTTGATTTCAAATGAATTTGGTTAGCTGGAAAGCTGATCATGGCTGATCTGAAAGCCGAACCTATCGAAGGAGGTGATTTTATGAAACGTGTGCTGCTGATGACGGTCTGTATCGCCCTACTGACCGGATGTGCAACCACCCAGATGCTCAAGCCTGAACAACCGCCCGAACTCGCCGCAAAAACGGATTCCGCCTTATTGGTGATTGTCCGCGATACGTTCATTGGAGGTGGTATTGTTTTCTGGAATTATCTGGATGGCCAATTCATCGGTGAAACGATGGGCAAGTCATACTTTATCACCCATGTGCCGCCTGGCATGCATTATGTCGTTGCGGCAACGGAAAACACGGGCGTTGCCCATCTCGATTTTCAAGCCGGGAAACATTACTTCCTTCGCCAGGGTGTTACCATGGGCGTGTGGCGGGCAAGAACCTCCGGTTTTTTTCCAATGACCGCTGCCGAGGCTCAACAAGCAATCTCCGGCTGTACCTATACCGAACTGGACAGCAGCAAGACATTTCCGAAGATGGAACCGGATCTCTACCAACAGGCAATCGAAGAATACCATGCCGGCGTGAAAGTAAATCCGGAGGGTTATAAGGAGTTGCTCGAATACCAAGGAGAATAGCTCGATGGCCCAAAGCGGCGTGGCCATGGTCGTGGTCGAAAATGCCACGGTGGACCACCCGACCGGCAGCGGCTCCAACCGGACCCTGCGGACCGATACCGACGACAATCTGGACGGGTTGACGCAGCTGGCCGCAACCATCAAACAGGAAGGCTAAATTTATTTAGCAGCTATCTCAGCGCCAATTTGTTCAGCCTGGTTCGCCGACAGTGACAAAACCGGCGGCATAGACAGCCGTTGAGTCAAAAAACCGGAACGTGACGGTGTGTCCCGCTGCCGCCACGCCGGCCTGGAGGGTGTGGACATCCCGGCCGATCTCCTTCAGGTACTGAATCCCCACCCGGCGCACCCTGGTGTTACCGACCCCGCAGCGTTTGACCAGCGTGTTCAGGTACTCCAGGTAAACCGTGTTGTTCACGTGCCCGTTGGGGTCGTAGTCCCCTTCCCGGGTGGTGATGCTCATCGTCTGCGTCGGCACGAACGTCTTTTCCACCGCAAAGTCGATTGCGTCGGGCGCCAGGACATGATCCGCCTCAGCCGTGTATGGTTCGGATACACGCTTCGGGATCTTGGCGATGCGTTTGCGCTTCAGGTCGTAATAGAGCCACAGGCTGGTGGCTGCCGCCACCGTCTCGTCACCGCAGGCCATCAAGAAATCCCGGCCGGCCCGAAATCCGGCCGATCCTTTGTGCCACGTCCGGAGGGTAATTGCTTCCCGGTAGACGGGCATGCGGTAAATGTCAACCCGCATGCGGTTTAAAATCCACACCGCACCGGCCGCGACCATATCCGCCGATCCCAGCCCTACTTGTTCCGAATGATGGACCGCGGCACGCTGGAGACGCTGAAACAAGACCGGCAGCTTCATCCGAAATTCCGTATCCACTTCGTCGTAGTCCACTACGGTTGTTTGTTCGATTTTCATGGAATCCTTCTTTTATATTTTTCCCTCAGCCTGACCCTTTCCGCCAAATAATGTGGAGAAACGGGTCGGAGAAAGGGTCATTTCAGTCGATATCGGGGGCCAAGCGCCGAAGAATCGGACGCTTACCGTCACGGATTTGGCAAATTTCGGCATCATGACTGTCCCAAGTCTTCTTTTACCGTTTAAAAATCCGGTTCCAAATCATAGTTCGAATCAATTAGCAACCGCTTCAACGATCGATTGTCGATTGCCTGTGGCGCAATTCTCAGGTGAACCGTGGTGGATTTTATAACCTAGGCGCCGTGTATGCGCCCACATACACGGTGTATAAAATGAAACAGCCTACGGCAATAAAGATGGGGCAACCCGGATTGCCGGGCCGCCGGCCGGCCGCTTCCGAAAACGACAACCATGATAAAATGCAACAATATGGAACGGTTGTTGCATTTTTACCGTGAAACTTTATTCATCCAGCGACGACAAGAGGGGGAAAAGGATGCCAGGCGCCAACCAGGATAAACGAAACACCGTGTTTGACCGCGAAACCTACGTGAAAATGCTGATCGCCATTGCCAGGGCCGATAAGCACAATAGCCTGCCGGAGTATCGATTTATCCGCAAGCAGGCGATCCAGCTGGGTGTCAACTACGAGCAGGTTCTAAAGGACACGGATAAGGATTTTGAAATCGGCACCCAGAAAGTGTCCCGCCTGACCGCCCTTCGCGTGCTCAAAGACGCCATCATGATCGCCTCCATGGACGGCAACTTCAGCCTTCCCGAAAAACAAAAACTATACACCTACGCTGAAAAGCTGGACATTCCCCGAACCGACGTGGACGATTTGGAAACCCTTGTTGGACAGCTCAAAGAGCTGGATCAGCGCTGGAAGGAACTGGTTGCCGGTCACCCCGATGAGTAACACCGGATACTTCGCACCCCTTTTCGCCTACGCAGACCAGGCAGCAGCCTATTGCCGGGCAGGCCTCCAGCAGCTGAGCGGGTGGTATCGCTTTGCGGAGGCCCTGGATCCGTGGTTTTCTCTGGCCCTGTTTCTCGTCTGCTCCATGCTCATGGTATACCGTCTCAACGTGCTGGAGCGCAAAGGACTCGAAGGCACCGTGCTGGGAACGCTGGTGATGCCCTATGCATCCGGGTTTCCCAACCTGATGTTCGCATTCTCCCTCGGTAGGCAAGGGGGCAGTGGATCGGTCATCGTTGAAAACTGCATTGTCAACAACGTCACCAACCTCACCCTGCTCATCGGCCTCCCGGCACTGATATGGACCCTCAACATCATCCCTTCGCGGTCAGCCCAGACCGTTCACAAGCCCGTTTCCAAGCTTCAACGCCTGAACACCCTCTCCCTGATCCTGACCCTCGTGGCCCTCTTCTTCTTCACCGGTGCCCTGTGGGCTTTAGGGCGTGACGGCACGTTGGATTTCAGCGACGGTCTGGTTCTGGTGGGAATTTTTCTGTTCTGGCAGGTGCTGCACGTATTCGATGTGCTCAAGTATAACATCCATCAGCGCCGCTCCCTGTCGTGGACCATCATGATGGATGCCCTGCTGGTGGTGGCGTTAGGCGCAGGCATTCTCCACGGCATCGACCGTCTGGTGGCCTGGGTCATGGCCCTCGGCCCGGGGTTCATCCTTTACGACCAGCTGGGCATTCTCAGCGGCTGCCTCATGGTGCTGCCCAATGCGGTGCTGGCCGCATACTATGCCTGGGCCGGCCGGGCTGACATCGTCTACAGTTCACAGGTGGGCGACGGCCATATCTGCATCCCCATGTGCATCGGCCTGTTTGCCCTGTTTTCAGTTATCCAGGTGCCGGACCAGATGAATATGGGGATCATGGTCATTCTCGGGGCGGGGTTGCTGCATCTCTTCTTCATCTCGGTCATCGGCCGGCTTCCACGCATCATGGGCGCCCTGCTGACCATCGCCTATGGGGCCTTCCTCTATACCGGGTTCATGGGATAACCGTCATCTCACAATGATCCGGTTATCCAGTGACGATATTGGTTAATGAATGAACCGGTTAATGAGATCCACACATTCCCTGGCGTGGGTGATCGGAACCAGGTGCCCAGCGCCTTTGATAACGTGGCAATCCCTCGGGCATTTAATGACCTTGTCTTTTTCACCGTGGATTCGGGTGAGTCGGGTGAGGTTTCCTGGATAGCCATCCCATGTGGAAATGGCTTTGCACATGGTCCGCATAAAAACAGCATCGGAGGATGCGAACATTTGCTGAAACAAGCTGTCATGCCTACCGGCAAATTTTTGAAAAAATGCTATGGGGGCGAAGTCAACAAATGGCGTCATGAGAGTCAACAGCGAATTCATCTCCGAAACACCAATTGCACTGCCAACCAAAACAACCCTATCCAAATGAAGCAGTTTTGAAATCTCAAGTGCGACCATGCCACCCATAGACGATCCAATCAGGGTATCGTTGTCTTTAATTCTATAGTGCGCTGCCACCCTTTCGGCCAATTCAGATAGCGATGCTTCTCCTTTATACGAAGGCCAGTCAATGCAGGTTGCTGGATTAACATCCAACCAGGCGCCTTGGTACATTTTTGAATTGGCACCCATCCCTGGCAGGAGATAAATCATTTAGGAAGACCGATTATGTCGCTGCTCTCCGGCGCGAGGGTCGAGCGTCGGGAGCAGCAGTTTATTAGGGGTATCTTTAATAACGCTGAACCCTCCCCACCGCAAGCCGCAGGAAATGCCCTCGCTATTGCGGTTAACAACCCTCATATACAATAGATGGCAGTCCCTGTGCAAATGCCGCGAACCGGCAGGATAATCGAGCGATGACGCAACAATTTCCTCGATCGGTGGCCGCTCTCTTCGCAAGGAAATCATTGCAAATGTTCCTGTTTCAAGTATCATAGTGCCGTCAAGCAGAAACACCACACCCTTGTTATCCAATCGCACCCTCAAGGAATGACCGTTACGATGAATGCCACGAAAACGGTTCTGGTCATCGACGATGAAGCCGCCACCTTGACCATGTTCCGTCTGTTTCTGAATGCCTACGGTTATTCGGTGCTGACCGCTAAAAACGGCGAAACCGGCCATGGGAAAAAACAAACTTGCGGATTTGAACCCGGATCAGTATACAAATGTTAAGCATCTCAGTTTTTCAATGTATCCGACAAAACCACGCAAGGGTAAAAATTATGCAGCGGTCCACGGTCAGCGACAGCATGCTGGGGAACCTCTCCTCTGGCCATTGCTATCGGACGATCCGAAAGTTATCAGAGAAGATGGTCAACCCTGTCCACCATCCAACACCACCTGAGAATCTGCGCGCCAGCGTTTCAACGAGGAGACACCATGGCTGATTCCCGAAACTGGGACTGGGAGACCGGTGAAAAACGAGTTTCTCTGGACTCCTGGAAAAAGAAATACCAATGGGTCGAAGAACCTTATGCCAGCCCCGACGGCGAAACGATCGCCGCCATCGTCAATCTGGACGAAGGTGAATTCACCGTCTGCGTCAACGGCGATGTCTGGGGGGAAACCATTTTCGATAAAATCTGGCACCTGCGTTTCTCACCGGACGGCAGGCTCACGGCTCTGGTGTCCGAAATGGGTGAGTGGACCATGGCCGTGGACGGTGCGGCCTGGGAGAACAAATTCGGCTACATCTGGGAGCCGCGCTTCAGCATCGACGGTACCGCAATCGCCGCCCCGGTGCAGCAGGACATGCGCTATGCCATGGTTTTAAACGGTAAACCCTGGGAGCAGACCTACGCCAACATGACCTATTTTGCCATGAGCCCGGACGGCCGTCACACCGCCGGCGCCGTTCAGGTGGAGGACGTGGATTCGGGCGAAATCCATAAATTCCAGAAGGGCAGCTTCACCGCCGCTTTGGACGGCCAACCGTGGGACATGCGCTTCGTCAACGTTTGGAATCTGGCCCTCAGCCCGGACGGTGCGCACCTGGCCGCTGAGGTTCGGCTCGACCTGCATGATTATACCATCGCCGTAGATGGTGTGCCATGGGAATCCCGCTACGCCACCGTCTGGGAGCCGGTGTTCAACCCGGTAACCGGGACCGTGGTGGCACCGGTGCGGGAAAAGGGGATGTGGCGACTGACCGAAAACGGAAAAAGTCTCTGGGATCGAAGCTTTGTTCAGATCTGGCACCAGATGTTCAGTCCCGACGGCAGCCGGCTGGCCGCCATCGTGGCACCCAAATACGGCCGCTGGACCGTGGCCGTAGACGGCGAGCCATGGCCGTCCACCTTCACCCAACTGGTCACCGACGCAACCTTCAGCCCGGACGGCCAACGCATCGCCGCTTTAGCCAAGGATGATGAAACCTTCCGCGTGGTGGTGGACGGCAGCCCCTGGTCCGATGCCTGGGACATGGCCTGGAAGCCGGTCTTCAGTCCGGATGGCAAGGACGTGGCCGCCAAGGTTGAAAAAAAGGGACAATACACCTACACCGTAAACAACCGGGTCTGGTCCGGATCCTGCGATGCCGCCTGGGAGCCGGTCTTCAGTCCGGACGGCACACAACTGATGCTGCGTACCGTCGAAGCGGGCAACTACATCCGGCGTATCATGCCTGTTTCAGAGATCGTTGGTTAGTAAGGAGATATTTATGCACACCTTCTACAACTTCGTCAGTGGGCCGCTGGCATGGGTCGCCTTTATTCTCTTTTTCGGAGGCAGCATTTATCGGATTGCCAGCATGCTGAAGCTGGTGGCCGAAAAAGAGCGGTTCATCTTTTCCTATATGAGCTGGCGCTACAGCCTGAGATCCATCTTTCACTGGATCATCCCCTTTGCCACGTTGAACTGGCGGCGCCAGCCCGTACTCACCGTGGTGACGTTCTCCTTTCACCTCTGCCTGCTGGCCACGCCCATCTTCCTGCTCTCCCACGTGGTGCTCTGGGACGAGGCGTTCGATATCAACTGGTGGACCCTGCCCGACGCCGTCGCCGATGTCATGACGATTATCGTCATACTGGGCGCCGTCTACTTTTTGGTTCGACGCCTCAGCCTGCCGGAGGTCAAATTCGTCACCTCTGCCTCGGACTTCGTGATTCTGGCCATCGTGGCGGCGCCCTTCATCACCGGGTTTCTGGCCTACCATCAGTGGTTTGCCTATCCGCTGGTGATGTGTTTGCATGTCCTGGCCGGAAACATTTTGCTGGTGGCCATGCCTTTCACCCGGCTCAGTCACATGCTATTTTCCCCCTTTACCCGGGCATATATGGGTTCCGAGTTCGGCAAGGTGCGGCACGCCCGGGACTGGTAGCACATTGGATCAACCAGCGGCCGGTGAGCGCGTATACCCGGCATAGGCTGAAAAGGAGTTCTCAACATGGCGGAACCATCAAAAAAGGAAGCAACCCAAGTCGTGGACGAAGGCATCGACGTCGGCATCTCCCGGCTTACCGAAGCGCAAATCGAGTCGGTGATCAACAGCGTAATTGACAATGAAACCGGCGCCCGGCTGAAGGCCTACGTGGAAACCTGCATCCATTGCGGCCTGTGCTCGGAAGCCTGCCACTATTACCTCTCCCACGACAACGATCCCCGCTACTCGCCGGTGGGCAAAGTCAAGCAGACCATCTGGGAGATGGTCAAGAAAAAAGGGCGGGTCAGCCCGGAATTCATCCGCCAGGCGGCCATCATCGCCCACAGCGAATGCAACCTGTGCAAGCGCTGCGCCCAGTATTGCCCCTTCGGCATCGACATCGCCTATCTGATCAGTGTGGTGCGGCGAATCATCCACCGTCTGGGTGTCACCCCGCTCTATATCCAGGACACGGCCCACAGCCATTCGGTGACCATGAACCAGATGTGGGTCAAAGGGGATGAATGGCCCGACACCCTCCAGTGGCAGGAGGAGGAGGCCCAGGCCGAAATCCCCGACCTGCGCATTCCCCTGGAAAAAGAAGGAGCGGACATCATGTACAGCGTGATCGCCCCGGAGCCCAAATTCCAGGCCCAATTGATATACCAGGCGGCGGTGATCATGCACGTAGCCGGGGTTGACTGGACCATGCCAGCCTCAATGGGGTGGGACAACAGCGACATGGCCATGTTCACCGGGGATAATGAGATCATGGGCCGCCTCAAGCGAACCCACTTCGAGACCGCCGCCCGGCTCAAAGTGAAAAAGATCGTCATGGGCGAGTGCGGCCACGCCTTCCGCTCGGTGTACGACATGGGCAACCGCTGGCTGGGCTGGGCCATGCCGCCCTTTACCATCGTGCATGCCATCGAGTTCTACCACGATCTCATCAAGGAGGGCCGCATCAAGATCGCCAAAAAGTACAAACCCCCCATCACCCTGCACGACCCGTGCAACGTGGTGCGCGGCGGCGGGCTGCATGAAAAGGCACGCTACGTGGCTCACGCCCTGTGCGAAACCGTGATCGAGATGCACCCCAACAGGGAGCACAACTACTGCTGCGGCGCCGGCGGAGGGGTGATCAACACCGGCCCGCCCTTCAAGATGGCACGCATCACGGGCAACCGGGTCAAGGCCGAGCAGCTCTTCGGCGCCAAGACCAAGGGCGCCGAGGTGCTGGTGGCCCCCTGCCACAACTGCCACAGCGGGCTGCACGACGTCGTGCACCACTATGAAATCGGTCTGGACATCAAGTTCTTCGGCGACATCCTTTACGAGGTCATGGAAAAGCCCGAGTGAGAGCAGGAGGAATTATGAAAACCGTCACGCCGATCGCATTGTCACTATTGATCGGGATCATGCTGGCCATCACCGCGGCATGGTCCCAGGACGACATGATCGTGGTGGACAATGAAGCTTTCGACAACCCCCAGCGTCCACCGTCGGTCTTCGTCCACGATGCGCACAACGAGGCCGCCGGCATCGATGACTGCAATGTGTGCCATCATGTCTACGAGGACGGCAAACTGTTGGAAGACGAGTCATCGGAAGATCAAAGCTGTTCGGAATGCCACGAACCGAAAGATTCCGGCGATCAACCGTCGTTGATCAAGGCCTTTCATCTCAATTGCAAAGGCTGCCACCAGGCGCAGAAGAAGGGCCCGATTATGTGCGGGGAGTGCCACATCAAGTAGTGCTTTAACAGAAGCGGCATCTTATGGCTCAGGCCGGCGTTCTCGCTCCCTTGAGCACGTAGTGAAGCTTTAGCGCTATCCTCGACGTAGCGCTGCTACGCCTCCGGTTTCAACATCGCTGCGGCCTTGGCCTGAACCATAACCTACCATTTCTGAACAGGTGAAAATGCGTATTGAAGGACAATGTTCAAGGTTATTGAAGTAGTGAATTTTGCCCGCAGACCGATCATTCACCTTAAACATTCTGCATTAACTGATAGCATTACACAGGTCCACGAAACAATATAAAACAGGGAAGGTATCCATGCCCAAGAAAATTCTCATCATCGACGACGATCCCATTGTGGTCAAATACCTGGAAGCCGTTTTCAGCGACAACGGCTATGAAACCTGCACCGCCTCCAGTACCATGGAAGGCCTGGATGTGGTCAAAAATGAAAAGCCCGACCTGATTACCCTGGACCTGCAGATGCCCGGCGAATGGGGCCCCCGCTTTTACCGCAAACTGCGCAAGGACAAGGACTTGCGCGACACCCCGGTCATCGTGATCAGCGGTATCGACGGTGACCACGCCATCAAGGACGCCATCGCTTTTGTCAAAAAGCCCTTCGACCCGGAAAAACTGGTGGGGATTGTAAAAAATACGATAGGATAACAGCAAATCGAAACGCCGATGAAAGACGATACACCCTATATTATTGTAGACAACCGGAAAATCGCCCCCATCGAACGGTCGCACCGACCGGATCCAGCAACCGCTGCCCGCCCGAGGCGTGAAGAGCAGACCTTCGGCGTTATCGACCGGGTCACCATTTCAAGGGAGGCCCGGGAGAAGGCCCGGCATCAGCCGGCCCACGCCGAGGCCGATCCACCGTCTCTCGAAAACCTTTCGAAAAAGCCACCGCAAACCAGTGCCCTGCTGACCGATTGAAGCGACGGCGGTGATCAAGCCCATGTCCGTGGCTACTTCCGGCAAAAATAGTGCAGATTGAACGGGTCGTTGGGGATCTCCGCCACCGACACCCGCCCGAACCCGGCTTGTCCCAGCATCCGTTCGGCCAGCTGGCGACCCCACATCATCCCCAGACCGGCGCCGCCATCCACCAGACCTACTGGCATGCAGTGCATCAGGCTGACCGTGTACAAAAACGCTCCCATGGGATGGTCTCGGTTGCCGTCGATGTCGCTTTCCGCAGCAATGTCGATCATGGAAAAGGCGCCGTCGTCCTTTACTATTTCACGAACACCCCGAAGTGCATCCAGGGGCCGGGTCTGGTCATGGATGGCATCGAAGGCGGTGATGTAGTCAAAGCTTGCGGACAGGTGGTTGGGATGGTGCAACTCGGCGGCGTCGCGCTGTTCAAAACAGACATTGGTCAAACCTATTTTGCAGGCGTCGGCCCGGGCGGTGTCAAGCGCTTCGGAGCTGATGTCGATGCCGGTAAACCGGCTGGCAGGAAAGGCGCGTGCCATCAGGAGGGTGGCGACCCCCTGGGCGCATCCCAGGTCGCAGACATGGATTCCGCGATGCAGGGCCTGAACCACCCGCCCGTCGTCCACCGACGGCAGGAACGTATCGACCAGCACCTGGCGGTGCTTGGCGTCGCCCAGTTGCGCCATGAAATCATGAAAGTCCGGATACTGTTCGTAGGGGATCCCCTCGCCGGTCAGAAAACCCTGAAACACAGGCTCCATGGCGCAGGCCGTCAGCAGGGGAATTTCCTGGGTGTAAACGCCGAGGTTTCCGCTTCCGGCACGGCGCGCAAGCACGTCTCCATGGGCTTTGGGCAATAAAAATCGGGGCTGACCGTCATCATCCCGGACCAATTCTACAACATTCCCGCACACCATCACCCCCAGCCACTCCTTCACATACCGGGTGTTCAGTCCTGCCGCCGCGCAAATTTCTTCCACGGTGCAAGGCCGATTCCTGGCGTCCAAAATGTCGAAAAGGCCGGTACGGTAGCCCAGGCCAATGGCCAGGTTCAAGGATCCATAATTGAGGATTTCTACCATCTTGTCCTGAAAGGGTGTCGCATCATCTTGCATGATCTTTCCTTTTTAACCGGTTTAGGCGCTCTGCGTTTCCCATACCGTTTTGCGGACAGTTTGAATTACACCCCTTATCGATCCCTATCCAGCAGCCTTTGCATTGCCGCGGGCAACCCGCCGGACTGAAAGGTGGTCGTTGCGGTTTCACCGGGAAAGCAAAGGGTCAACGCATGGGCATGCAGACCCAGCCGATTGAAATCGTGGTGCCGCTGCAGATAAGCCAGTGAACGGGCCGAACCGTAGCGCCGGTCCCCCACTACCGGATGGCCCGCCAGTTTGGCATGCCGCCGGATCTGGTGCTTTCGGCCGCTCAGCGGTTCGCATTCGACCAGGGAATAATGAAGGCTGTGGGCCAGTGTCCGCCACCGGGTGGTGCAGAGTTTCCGTTTTCCCTTCCCCATGGGATCGTTTCGCCCGGCTGCCGCGGCGGTCAGCGGCCAGTTCCATTCCCCTAAGTTCGGCGCTGCACTCGATCCTTCAAGGCGGCCATGGACCACTGCCAGATATTGCTTGTGGACGGCCTTTGCAGCGAACTGCCCGCCAAAAAATGCCAGTGCTCCCGGGTCGCCGGCCAGCACCACGACGCCACTGGTGTCCCGGTCGATGCGATGGGCGGCATGAATGGCAGGAAGATCATGGTCCACGGCCGGCAGGCGGCCCGCACGCACGGCGGCCAGAACCAGGGAACACAGGTCGCCGCCGGGGTCGTTGTGAATACTCATGCCGCAGGGTTTTTCCACCACCAGCCACCGGGATCCGCAGGCCACCACAGGAATCCGGATCTCTCCGGCGGCAATGACGGTTTCAGGGTCTGGTTTAACCGGCAAGTTGGACGCGTTCATCGTGGCACTGGGAGCATTTCATGAATGGCGGGCCTTTCGTGGAGCTATCCTGTCTTTTGGAAATTGGATCACAGATACCGGACATGTGAGAACAAGTCAATTCCCAAGAACAGCGGCAATGGCGTCGCGCATGCGAATCACCTGGGGGTCTGCATCGGACTCATTCACCATCAGCGCTGAAGCGACGGACAGGGCTTTTTGGCGGTCCGCCGGGCAAGGAAGTAGACAGGGCAGTGCGGACAGCGCCGCCTCCGGCGCGGATTTCATGATGCCGGACTGCTTTTTGATCATTTCGCTTAAGGTGCGTCCATGAATACCCGCCAGTCGGACATCTCGGCCGGCCAAGCCTTCATAGGCCGCAAGGCTGCGCCTGCGCGTACCGGCACCGGCATGGGCAAGAGCGACCATGATCCTCACCACCGCATCGGCAAAGCCGCCGGTGTCGATCTCCGCCAGCCGGCCTGCCCGACACCCGGATGTTTCGGCGGCGCCATCGGTCGCTTCACCGGTCGATATCGCCTGCATCCACGGGCTGTCGAAAATCGCATAGAACCAGTATTCAATGGCCCGGTCACGACAATCCCGAAAGAGATCCAGGCTTTTTGATACCGTATTGGAAAAAATCTTTTCCATGGCCAAAAAGGGGTTGTCCGGCAACACCGGTCGACGTTGCTTTTTCACCTCATCGGCAAGACGGTCCACCGGTGCCATCCACGGGTTCAGGTCGGAGAAACCATAGCGGGAGGTCCGCAGGGGATGCAGCTGTCGGATTGTTTCGGCCGTGGCTTCGTTCACCGCTGCCTTCACCCAGGGTCGCACCAGTCGTCGATAGACCCGATCGTTATAGCTGGAAATGGCCTCCGCCGGCCCAAATGCAACCTGGTCATCGTCACCGTCATCCATGGCCAGAATATCCGCCATCTCCCGTGCCTCGAATCGGACCTGCCGAATACCGTCGTCGTCGTCATCCGAAATCACCATTTCGTAAAGACCGGGGGAGAGGTACTCCATCAGGTCGATACTGGCGATAATCTCACGATGCTCTTTCCGGGAAACACCCGCAGAAACGAAAATACCCAGATGACCGATGGTGCCGTGAACCATGTAAACGATGATCTGTTGCCTGCGTCGGATTTCGTCCACACTGCCCCACTCGGCCGGTATCCAGTTGAGGGCCTGCTGGGGGGGGGTGATGTTGTCCCCATGGGATGCAAAGACCACGATTGGCCCCTTCATGGCCTTCAGATCCACGCGTTGGTCGTTCATCACCAGTTGCCCCCGCTGGGCACGATTGCCCACAAACAACTGGTCCACGATGAAATGAATCTCTTCGGCAGTGAGCAGGTAGTACCCGTTCCACCAGCGTTCGAATTCCAGGTAGCGATCAGCTTCCGTGTCCACGTTGGCCCACAGATGATAATGCTTGTCCCACAGGGTGTTGGCCGGATTAAGGTCCTCGAAGCCGGCCACCAGGTGGGCACCGTCGAATATTCCGTTACCCAGATCTCCCCATAAAGATGCCTGCCACACGCCGCCTGTCAGACCACCCTTGTAGCGCATGGGATGCTTGCCCTTTACGCCGGCCCAATATGACAAGGGTGCGCCGTTCATAACGATAGGCCCGGTGATGTCGGGCCTGACGGCACCTAAGAGTGCGGCGGCCCACCCGGCCTGGCAGTTTCCGATTATAGCCGGATTTCCAGCTTGCGAATGGCGATCCCGGATCGTTTCCACAAACCTGGCCATGGCCAGTTGAACATGGTCCAGTGTCTGAGCCGCTAACGGCCGGGTAGTGAATAAAATTACATACACCGGATATCCCTGGTCCAGGGCCATTCCAATTTCCGAATCCCGTTTTGCGCCGCCGATCCCCGGGCCGTGTCCCGCCCGAGGATCGATGATAATAATCGGGCGCGTGGATGGCCTGGGGGAGGAAGCGGCCATCAGGGGGCGCCGTTTTTCTTTCAAATCCGAGCGCCGGGATGGGGATGGCACCCGGCGATCCCGGATCCTGGCCAGATAAAAATTGGTGGGCGGGTCCATCTCTCGGCCGTCCAGCAGGATGTCGTAGGAAAATGTCAGCACCGGCGGCTGTCCCTGCCGAAGATGGTCGAGGTACTGGTTTCCCCGGCGCCTCATAATATCAGCAAATAAAACCGACCGTTGAAAATAATCTCCAGTATACTCGACAGCATCGGTTAGCCAGTGCAAAGGGGAATCAGTGGGGGTTAAACGGGTCGTTGGTGTTGTAGACATGGGAATCTCCAGCTGTCGGGACCGCTGTTGCCATGCTGGTGCATTGCAAAACGGGGGTATCGACGCAGTAGGGTTATTTATGCTTTTGGTTTCTGGTCGCTGTCGGGGTTGTCTGATGAGTCCGGGTGTTTCGACTCCGATTTCTTTGATGCGGATGGCTTTGGAAGACCGAACATTTCTATCATACCTTCGATGGAGGATGTACCGGACATCATCTCCGGCATGCGCCTGGGCAACTCCATGCCCATATCCAGCCACTTTCCGAATTGTTGATCAAAAGCCTTTTTGGTTTCTAAATAGTTTTGGAGGGTTTTCTGAAAATATTTATCGAAGAACTCACCCAAAGCATTGTCTCCGTAGCGGATGATCAGGTGCAGCACTGAATCCGGCAGCAGACTGTTTCTGCGTTTGGCCGCCTCCAGGACAATCTGGGTAAGGATGAATGCGGTCACGTCCTCGCCGGTGGTGGCGTCGTGAATTAGCACCTGCTCACCGGAGCGGATCATTGTTGATACATCTTCAAGGGTGACATAGCAGCTGTTTCGGGTATCGTAGAGTCGCCGGTTGCTGTATTTTTTTAACACCAGGGGATCAGGCATGAATCAATCATTCCCTTCTCATCTTGACACACTGCAACAAAAGCGTATTTGAAATCAGTTATCATTATACCTATTCGGCATGTCTCAGAATATATACAATACCTGTAAAATTGCAATGGCAAACCGACATTATTGTGCAATGCAACATTTGGCCATTGACATCGGCCGCTAGGGACATATATTGAATCTATGTGGACACCCCGCCCACGGATCTCGTGGCAGAGGAAGAATCAGTCGGTCCGGGGAGGATGATCGGAAAGTGTTGACTCAAAACCGGCCTTTTGCCCTAAACCTATTCCAAAAAAAGGAGCGCAACCATGGATCAGAAACAAATTTTCAAGCAGATGGTGGATTTCAACAAGGGAGCATTCAACAATGCATTTAACGCCATGGTCATGGTTCAGGACCAGAACGAAACCCTGGCCAACACCATGCTGAGCCAGGCCACCGGGATGCCCGAAGAGGGAAAAAAGGCCGTACAGGAATGGGTGGACACCTTTAAAAAGGGCCGCGAAGAGTACAAGAAAACCGTGGATGAGGCCTTTAAGAAGGTGGAAGGCTTCCTATAGGCAAGTAGTTGGAAACCAATCAAGAACGTTTATGCAAAGGGGATGCAACATGATCGGGAAAACCTTCGACCAGCTTACCATCGGGGATTCGGATCGATTCTCTAAAACCGTGACCGATACGGACATCTACCTGTTTGCCGGCGTTACCGGCGACTTTAATCCGGCGCACATTGATGAGGCTTACGCGCAGGGCACGTTCTTCAAGACGCGCATCGCCCATGGCATGCTCTCGGCGGGGTTTATATCCGCAGTGATCGGTACCCGCCTGCCGGGACCGGGAACGGTGTACATGCGACAGACACTTGATTTTCTCGCACCGGTACGCATCGGGGATACCGTCACAGCGACGGTTGAGGTAATCGAAAAAATGGAAGATAAAAAACGGGTCCGCCTGAAAACCACCTGCGTCAATCAAGAAGGAACCCGGATATTGGACGGCGAGGCACTGGTGAGCCCTCCACGGCCGCCGAAAAAACCCTGACTGTCGCCGGCGATCGAAGGTTAGCCGCTGATACATTCATTTGGATTCGGGCTTCCATCGCCAGTTTTCGTAGTAATCCCAGCCCACCATTGAGTTCAGTTGTTTGAGTTCCCCATCCTTTTCCTGGATGGAGGCCTTCATGACGTCGCCGCTGGACACCATGCCGATGGTTTTACCGTCTTTTTCAATGAGAAGGTGACGCACCCGCAGTCCCAGGAATTTGTCCATGAGATTGTAGACCGTGTCCGTGTTAGGCGCAAATATCAGGTCTCTGGTCATGTAGTCATCGATGCGAACGGTCTTGGGATCGAATGCCGCATCGAGGGTGTTTCGCATGAGGTCCCGCTCCGTCCAGATGCCCACCGGCTTGCCGTCACGGGTCACCATAATCGCCCCGACCTTGTGCGCGTTCATTTGCTTCAGCGCTTCCAAAACGGTGGTTCCCTCCGGAACACAGAGAATCTCGCTGCCCTTTTCCTGGATCATGTCATTGGCCGTCTTCATGCTTCCACCACCTTTCCGAAAATTATCGAGAAAGCAGATATAGCTCATCCCTTACCCCTCAACATAGAGCGCTGCCGAAACTCTGTCAATGCAAAGGCGGTTGCTTCAGGCACTGCAGTTACCCTATAAAAAATTCGTTCAAGTCTGCACGCCGTTTCCCGATATACGAATCCAGAACACTTTCATCATAAATTTCACGCATCGCCTGTTTCGCTGTGGCTTTGCTGAGGCATAACCCGGCTTGGGACCAAGCATATCGGAAAGACCGCCGGCACCTTTCACCCGAGGACGGATTAAAAAGGAACACGAAAGGACAAAGCACATGCAGGACGAGCTTCTTGTCGAAGATGGGAACTTTTTTGGCACCATACTCCGCAGGGCCGACGCCATGCCCTACGAAGCTAATAACCAGGGTCGCAATCGGCTATACCCATCACCGAAACCGACTGACACCGGCCGCACCTCCCAACCAAAGTCAAGACCCGTTTGGTGCCGGCCGCCATTTAAACGATGCCCCGAGCCTCATAACGAGCGGTAGCGTCATGCAGCAGCCTCCCAAAACCCTGTTTTCAAGCATCCAGCATCTTTTCCGGCGGCGATCCCCGGGCGATGTGCAACTGGGCCAGGTGCTGGTGAACCGGGGCATTCTTACCGGCAATCAGTTGGAAACCGCTCTCGCCGCCCAGCGTCAGCGATTGATCGAGACCGGTCAGGCCGTCCGCCTGGGACACATGATTACCGAACTGGAGCTGGCCTCCGAAGCCGCCGTGGTGGAGGCCATCAATAAGAACTTCGGGATCTCCGTCGTCTCCCTGTCGGACAACATCCGGGAACTCATTCTCCGCCAGCGCGGAACCCTGGCCGAGCGGCTTCCCGCTCCGGCCATTCCCATCTGGCTTAAGCTGTGCGTCGGTGCACTGCTCATCGTCACCGTCACCATCGTCTCTTTCAGTTATTTAATCATCAGCAAGCAGAAGGACCGGCTTTTCGACCAGACGGTAACCGTGGGAACAGTGAGCCTGAATTATTTTGTCAACAACGCCCGCATTCCGCTCATCGATGACGACATTCTGAGCCTCAACACCCTGATCAAAGAGGCTACCGAGACCGAGGGGCTGCGTTACGCTGTGGTAACCGATACCCAGGGATTGATCCGGGCCCATACCGACGTCAACCACATCGGTACGGCTTGGACGACTTCACCCCCCGCAGCTCCGCCGGTCACACGGGGTAACATCGCCTATTATTCTTTCGTAGCCGCGTCCGGAGAGCAGACCCTGAACCTTTACCGGGATGTGGTTTTTCAAGATAAAATTGTGGGAACGGTCCATGTGGGTGTATCGTTGGATTTTGTCGAGCGCTTGGTGGACAGAGAAAAAGGGTCCATCATATATATGACTGTTGTAATGATGACCGTTGGCCTGGCCATTGCGGTTTATCTAGGGTTACGATTTTCAATGCCCATCTCACAATTGGTAGCCGCCACCGAAGCCATCGGCAAGGGCGACTACCGGTATCGGGTGGAACTCGATCGCCAGGACGAGCTGGGCAACCTGGCCACCGCTTTCAACCAAATGGGCGAAGAGCTTTTCCGGCACACCCTAACCCGTCAGTCCTTCGGCAAGTACGTGGGCGAGGAGGTGCTGGAAATGATTCTCGCCGACCCGGAAAAGATGTGGCTCAAAGGGCACAAGAACGAAGCCACGATTCTGTTTGCCGATATCCGGGGGTTTACTGCCTATGCCGAAGACCGGGAACCGGAGGAAGTGGTGGAGATGCTCAACACCTATTTCGAAATCGCCACCCGCGCCATCCTCGATTTCGGGGGCTACGTGGACAAGTTCATCGGTGACTGCGTGCTGGGTGTGTTCGGCGTACCGGTGTTCAGAAAAGACCACGTGGAACGGACGGTACGGGCCGCCATGGACCTGATGGATCAATTGCGCGTGCACAGCATCCATGGTAACCCCCTGCTGTCATCCGTAGGTATCGGTATCCACACCGGATCCATCGTTTCGGGAAACATCGGCTCCCAGGCAAAAATGGAATACACGGTCATTGGCGACACGGTGAACCTCGCATCGCGGCTCAGCGAGCTGGCCAGCCCCGGCGAAGTTCTCGTGACGGATGCGGTTTATGACAACTTGCGCACACTCGTCAGTGTGGAACCGGCCGGTACCCGGACCGTAAAGGGCAAAACCGCACCCGTGGAAACTTTTCGTGTGATGTCCATCAAAAAGAGGGCCCATGTCAAATCAGCCGATTAAGCATTCCACGTCACCACGAAAGCGGGTGATTGCCTGGGTGATCGGCTTCATGGCCGTGCTGATTGGTGCCGGCCTGCTCCCCCCGTCAAGTCATGGCGACGAGACGAACACCGGCCTTGCCTCCCCGCTACCCCTTCTGGTGAGAGCCCGCCAGGGAGATACCCCTGCCAGCATCGCCCAGCGCTATTTGGACGATGCGTCCAAAGGCTGGATGATCGTTGAATACAACGGCATTGAAACACTCTCTGGAGGTGAAGCGATCCTGATCCCCATGGCCCCGTTTCGACCCGGCGGTCTGACTCCTGGCGGCTATCAGACCGTTCCCGTATTAGCCTATGCGAACATTGGCGACGCATCGGCATTCAACCACCAGATGCGAGGGTTGAAAACCGCAGGATTTACGGCCATCACCCCGGCCCAACTAATCGATTTCATGAAATTTTCCAGCCAGCTGCCGCTCCGGTCAGTTTTGATTACCTTCGACACGGTGTCCCAGCCCCTTTATGACATTGGCATTCCCATCTTGAATGAATACGGGTTCACGGCAACGGTGTTCGTGGCCACCGATCACATTGGCGGCAAAGGGGCTATGACCTGGGACCAGATCAAGCAGCTACATGAAGACGGCTTCACCATCGCCTGCCGGGGCCGAAGCGGACGTTCATTGACCCGCCGGACCAAAGGACAGGCATTCGAAACCTATTTCAAGTCGGTGGAATCCGAACTTCACCTGGCCCGCAAAGCGATTGAAACCCACCTGGACGCGCCCTGCCTGTTTTTGGCCTATCCACACGGCAGCACCAACCGCCTGGTCTCCGCTATGGCTGCCAGGCTCGGGTTTTCCGCCGCCTTCGTCCTGGGACCCGGGGAGAACCCCTTTTTCGCAGACCGGTTCGGCATCCATCGAACCGTCGTCGACAGCCATATAAATCCTGAGCGGTTCGGCAACATTCTCACGACCTTAATAACGGCGGATCTAAATTGATGAAACGGTGGCTGCCAGTGATCGCCTGCATGGCCATGGTCATCCTTTGCGGCTGTGCCGGCTCAATGGATTCGGTATCGGATTTCTTGAGCGCCGGTCCCTGGTGGGAAGCGGCCCAGGCCGGCCATATCAGATCGCGAGCCCGCGAGCTGGAAACAGGCGGTGAACTCGCCATGGCCTTGGATCACTGGCGGCTGGTTCAGCGGATCTCGATCGATCAGGCAGAGGCCCCCCGCGAAATCGCACGCCTGGAAGGAAAAATTGCCGAGGCGGTTCAGTCCCATTACCAACACGGTCTGGCGGAAAATAGAAAAAAAAAGACGGCGGCCGCCCGCGATCACTTTCTGGCGGCCCTTCACCTGGATCCAAATTTTCAGCCGGCCCTGAAGCAGATCAAGACCTGCTTTTCATCCTTTCCCCTTGCAGTCTATCTGTCGATGCCCGATGACCGTCCGACTACGGTGGCTAAAAACGTCTTCGGCGATGAAGAAAAAGCCTTTCTGGTGACCTGGTTCAACGATTTGCCGAGAGACGAAACCCTGAAACCCGGAACCCTGCTGATCCTGCCCAAACTGGAAAAGATCCCCATAAAAAAGGCCCGCATTAAAAAGCCGGCCAATCGACTGGCCGCAGCACGCACACGACTGGCCGCAAATGATCTTGAAGGCGCAATGACCCTGGCCAGACAGGTAAATCCAGCCCGTCCCGACGTCCAGGCGTTGATCCACACCATCCATCTGAAAAAGGCGACCGCCCAGATTGAATCAGGACAGTTCGACGACGCCCGACAATCCCTTGCCACGGTTCCCGACGGATTCACGGATAAGGATGCCACTTTGGGAAAACTAACCATCGCCCTGCAACAGCAGCAAACCGCCATTGACCTCACCCAAGCCCGGAAGCAATTTGATCGCGGACATTATCAGCAGAGTCTTGACCTGGCCGAAGCCGTGCTCAAGGAAGCGCCGGACAGCCCCGATGCTCGCGATCTGGCCGTCGAGGCGCGCTATCGGGTGGCCCTGGACCATTTCAATCACAAGCGTTTTCTCAAGGCCCGCGAGGTGCTGGCAAAAGCCGATGACGGCCATAAAGCCAGTACCGTCCTGGCGGAGACGGTCCGCATCCAGTTGGCGGAACAGGCTCAAAATCATTACCGCAACGGCGTCAAATACTTCATCAACGAAGATCTGAAATCAGCCATCGCCGAATGGGAGATCGCCCTTGCCTGCAACCCGGACCACGAAAAAGCCAGTGAAAACATCGACAACGCCCGCCGATTGCTCGACAAAATCGAATCCATACCCTGAACCCCATCCATAGACCATCACCCTGATTTCAGCCAAGCGAGAACGCCGGCCTGGGCCAAAAAAATGCTGTTTATAAACGCAGATCGGTGATGACTTCGCGAACATGGTCCCGCAGCTGTTCCGGAGTCATCTGGGCGCATAGAGCATAAGGGATAGCAGGCCCGATGGATACCCGCACCGGTTTGGGATTCAGGTGAAACGATCCTTTCCGGTTGTAGTTGAACAGGCCGCTGATGGCAAAAGGCAGAATATCGGCGCCGGCCTGGCAGGCCAGGTGAAAAGGGCCTTTTTTGAACACACCCATCTCTCCGGTGAGCGTCCGGTGACCTTCGGGCAGGATGATGATGGAGGTTCCCTCGCGCAGCCGCTGCCTGGCGATCTCCAGACTCTGCTTGGCTTTTTCCAGGTTGTTTCGATAGATGGGGATGCATCCCCATCGGGTGACTAAACTGCCCCACAAGGGAATCGAAAAATGGTAGGCCGCCTCCACGGCCACATAGGTCAACGGGATGGCGGCAGGAATCACGAACAGGTCGAACAGACTCTGGTGATTACCCATGATCAAATAGGTTCGCGTCCGATCCAGACCAGCCAGTCCCGTCACCTTGAGCCGAATGCCCATTATTTTGGTCTGCACGGAAAAAAGAAACCGGGCCAGGGTAAAAACCCGTTCCCGGGATAACAGAAACAGGCCGGTGGAAAGAATGACGAAGGTCAACACAAAAAAAGCCGACCCCATGCGCCCACAGCATTGCCGATCGCAACGTTTTCATGCGAAGTACCTGACCCGTCGGGTATGAATGGCAACCTGCGTCGGCGTTGATCCGAACAACTCACCATCCGGCAACAGGGTCTTGGGGGGGTCGGTTTCCACCGAAGCCGTCCTGGCCCGGTAAAATTGCACCGCCGGATTCTGCCCGTGGGTGCCCTTGAAGATCTTGGGAAAGGTGGCCATGAGTGACCGGCGGCTCATTGGTCCCACGACCACCACGTCGAACCAGCCATCGTCGATCGTCGCATCCGGCGCCATGAGCATCTTGCCCCCGGTGTACCGGGAATTGCAGAACTCCACGAAGCAGTTTTCCCCTTCGATTCGCCTGCCGTCGATTTCCAGTTTCATCCGGTGAAACCGCAACCCCAGCATCCGGTGAAAGACCCCCAGAACATAGCTGAAATCGCCGAACCGTTTCAATCGGTGGGCCGTCTGGGCCACATCGGTAACGAAGCCGAATCCGGCGAGATTGACGAAATACCAGGGCTGCCCATCCTGGGTAAAACTGCACACGTCCACCGGTCGCGTCTCCCCTCTGATCAGCGCCCGGATACCGTCTGCCGTGGTGCAGATGCCAAGGTCCCGGGCAAAAGAGTTTCCGCTGCCCACGGGGATGATGCCCAGCGGGGGCAGGCTGGCAGGGTCGTGATACTTCATAAGGCCGTTGAGAACATGGAAATTGGTGCCGTCGCCGCCTAAAGACACGACGCCATCGTAGCGCGCGGGCGTGAGTTGGCGAGCGATATCGATGGCATGGGCATGGTGCTGGGTGATGAAAATCCGGTAGTCGATGCGATGTCGGCGAAGTTGCCTCTCCACGTGGGGGATGATTCGGGCGCCTTTTCGACCCCCGGCGCTGGGATTGGCAATCAGTGCAATGGTCATGAACGGTAGCTCAAAAGCCTTTCTTTTCGAGATTCACCGGGCAGTAACCGAATCGTTGGCGATTTCCATGACAACCCAGGTTTTTTTTGGTAGATTGACAGGAAACCCCCATGCGCATTGATCTTATTAAATATGCGAAAATCGTGAATGTACATACAGCAATTGCCCGCACCTGACCCGGCAATTCCACGGACGAAAGGAAT
Organism: uncultured delta proteobacterium; assembly: GCA_963697405.1. Taxonomy (GTDB): domain Bacteria; phylum Desulfobacterota; class Desulfobacteria; order Desulfobacterales; family Desulfosarcinaceae; genus Desulfosarcina. Next base: position 167,593 of record CAVONY010000015.1, read on the forward strand.
CCTCACATGCAGAAACAGCCGACACCGACCGACGCCGAAGGTGCGGCGGATAGGTCACGCCAGCGCTACACCATTCTCCTTCCGGGCATCCCGGTTTCTTCCACCCGCGGCGCATTGGGCTGGTCAACGGTTGCCCTGATCGAGACCGGGGGGCTTCGGATTCTTTTCGATACCGGCTCCTATGGCGATCGCAGTCTGTTGATCGAGCGGCTGCAGGCCCTGTCGCTGGACCCGCAGGCACTGGATGCTGTTTTTATCTCCCACCTGCACTACGATCACTGCCAGAACATCGATCTGTTCGCAGACATCCCGCTCTTCGTGAGCGAACGCGAACTCCGCTATGTCCTGGAAGGGGAATACAGGGAACGCCGGGATCCTTACGTGCCTGCGGCAACAATTTTGAGTCTGAAGGACCGGTTCAAGACGGTCCTTGACGGCAGCGAGCTTTTCCCCGACGTGAGGGTGGTCGCCCTGCCGGGCCACACGCCCGGCCAGGCCGGCCTGTTTCTATCGCGGGAAAAGATTCTGCTGGCCGGCGACGGCGTCAAAAATGCCTGGGAATTTGCCAACCGAATGGCGCCGCCGGCTTTCTTTTCCCAAGCTGCCGCCCTCAGCAACTATGACTGGGTAATGGCCAACGCCACCGAAATCGTACCGGGTCACGACCGGCCGTTTCGCCTGCAGGCAGACGGCACACCCGCCTATCTCACCGCGGCCGCCGACGTCACGCTGACCTTTTTCCCGGGCCCCGGTCTGGACCCGAAAGCGGTCCGTCTGTCCTGATGGCAAGCGGCATCATGTCTCAGCCTGCCCCGCCCATATCGACGACCGCTGCGCCTTGCCCACCGAAGGGCCATTACGTCTGATACAAGCAATGAATGAGTTTATCCACAACGACCGGTGAGTCCCAGTCAACGGCCGCAGGATCGGGTCTATCGCGTCTGAACCGCTGCTCAGCCGCCGGCAGTTCCATTTCGTAACGAATCCGTTCCAAAAGCGACGCCTGGCGGCGGTAAAGCGCATGGGCGGCGTCTATGTCGATGCGTTCAAAGCGGATGCGGTCTCCCGGAAGGGCCTGGGCGACACGCGGAATGTCACTGGAAATCACGGTCGCAATCTTGGTGTATCCCCCGACCGTCTGTTCGCTCAGCAGGATGATCGGCTGCCCGTCCTGGGGTATCTGCACCCCCCCCGGCAGACTCGGTTCTGAAATGATGCTCTGGGGCATGGCCTCGATCTGGGAGATGACCGGGCCTTGGAGCCGGCAGCCCATGCGATCGGCCTGGGGCGACACGGTAAACGATGCGTTGAAAAAAACATCCAGGCCATGATCGAAGAAATCATCCTGAGGGCCGGGGATCGCCCGCAGGGTGATCTCGGACGGATACGCCGGGACCCGTTCCGCCGGCACCCGGCGCGCCAGATGGTCGGCCTCGCCGGGACCGCGCCTCAGGCGATCGCCGGCCTGAAGGGGCCGCCCGTTGAAGCCGCCGATTGCCGCACCGACATAGCAGGAACGGCTGCCCATGACCAGGGGCACGTCGATGCCTTGCGAGACCGCCAGATACCCGCGGCAGCCGCTTCTGGCCATGCCGACGGTCACCGTATCCCCGGGCTGAACGGGCACCGCACACCAGCCTGCGGCCGGGACGCCGTTGATCGAAAACGGCATGTCCGCACCCGTCAATGCGATGGTCGCCGGAGCGAGGATCTTCAAGGTCGGGCCGGAGAAGGTCAGCTCGAGCAACGCCGCCGTGTCGGGGTTTCCCACCAGCATGTTGGCGATGCGTCCGGCGAAATCATCCAGCATGCCGCTGGGCGGGACGCCAAAGGGTTGCCAACCGAATCGCCCCAGATCCTGAACGGTCGTGTAGGCACCCGGTGACAACACGTTGAAGATGTCAGTCATGTTCGCCTCCGACGGCACGTCGCCGATACTCGTCCGGCGTGATCGGCTCGAACCTGAGGGTGTCGCCTGCGCGCAAGAGAAAGGGGTTTGGCCTTTCCGGGTCAAAGAGCCGCACGGGCGACCGGCCGATGAGCTGCCAGCCCCCCGGGCTGGCGATCGGATAGATCCCGGTTTGGTTGTTGGCAATGCCGACGGAGCCGGCCGGAACCCGCGTTCGCGGGGAGGTCAGCCGGGGGGTGTGAAGATTCTCCGAAAGCCCTCCCAGGAAAGGGAAACCCGGGGAGAATCCCAGCATGTAAATGGGGTAACTGGGTTCCGAATGGAGGCGGATGACGTCATCGATCCCGATGTGGTTATGCTCGGCAACAAAGGCGATGTCCGGCCCGTATTCCCCGCCGTAACAAACCGGAATGACGCTTTCTTTCGGGGCAGGCGGCTCAATCCGGGCCAACCCCTCGTAAAGGGATAGAATCCTGGTCGATAGCAGGGAAGGGTGGGTCGTCAGGGGATCGTAGACGACGACCACCGAGCGGTAGGTAGGGATCACTTCGCGGACACCGGGAACTGCGGCCGTTTCCAGCGCAAAGGTCATCGCCCGCACGGATTGATTGATTTCAGGGGTGATGGCATCGCCGAACTCCACCAGCAGGCCCCTGTCGCCGGCCAGGCGGAATTTCGGTCGATCGAAGCGTTGACTGTCCACGGCCGCTGCGTCCGTCACTGGTCGCCGGCAAAGGGGGCGACCCGGATGTTCTCGTTTTCCAATGTCTGGCGGATCTGCCGAACCAGGTCGACGGCCCCCGGCGTATCGCCGTGGACGCAAAGCGTCTGGGCTTTCAACGGGATCCGTCTGCCGTCGACCGCCACGACGACACCGTCCCGGGCCATCAAGAGCGCCCGAGCGGCGACTTCGGCGGGGTCCCTGATCACCGCACCCGGCCGGCTGCGGGGCACGAGGGTGCCTTCGGGCGTGTAGGCCCGATCCGGAAAAGCCTCTCGAATGACCTTCAGGCCCATCTCTTTGCCGATACCGGCGACGAGGTCGCCCTTTTGGCCGGCCAGGGCCATGTAGTAAAGGTCCGGATCGACGGCGGTAATGGCTTCGGCAATCCCGCGGGCGACCTCTTCGTTGGCAACGGCGGACAGGTAGAGGCTGCCGTGAGGCTTGACGTGGCGGAGTTTCAGGTCGTGGGCCGCGCAAAAACCTTGCAGTGCCCCGATTTGATAGATCATGTAGTTTCGAATTTCATCGCGGCGCAGGTTCATCTCCCGACGCCCGAAACCCATCAGGTCGGGATATCCGGGATGCGCGCCGGGACTGACGCCGTGTTCCTTGGCCATGCGGATCGTGCGGTCCATCACCATGGGGTCGCCGGCGTGCCATCCGCAGGCGATGTTGGCCGAAGAAATATACGCGATCACGGACTCGTCCATCCCGATCTGGTAAGCACCGAAACTTTCGCCCATGTCGCAGTTGAGATCAATGCTGTTGGTTGCCATGTTAACCCCCTACCCCTAAAAGGTCTCTATCGCACCGGCCATCACCTCGCAGGTGTAACCATGGCCAAGGGTGCGGTTCAAAACCGGGTCGTGCAGCTGAAAGTCATATCCGTCGCCGGCGACCAGGCCCTCCACCGTGCCGATCGTTCCCGAAAAGAGCACCAGGCCGTCCTCGAGCCCTCCCAGACGCTTGTGAAGATCTTCGATCCAGTATTCCGGGGGCAGGATCGCCCCGCAGAAGATCCTCCTGGTAGAGCGACACCGTCCCGCTGCGGGTGACCGTGCAGTGCAGCTCGGAGCTGGTCGAAATGGTCCTTGACCTCTTCATAGGGCCACAGGTCCCGGGCGATGACGTTGAGGCACATGTTCTTGGATTTGGCCACCGACACCGACTCCAGCTTGCGGTCGGTGTGATCCGACCCGACGGTCACCAATATCTCTCCGTGGTGCCACAACAGCACCCATTCCACCTCTCCCGATGTCTGCGGTCCGTGCACCTGAATGTGACGGCTATGGGTCAGCAGATGGTTGCCCAAGGCCAGCAGGGTGGGAATGTGCTTCGGTGCGGCGACGCCGACGTCTGCCAGTTCATCGATGTGGTGCTGCAGGGCCTGGCGGTCGCTGCCGACCCAGCCCGCGTTGAACATCCGTTTGGCATTGAACACGATCTTTTCCGGCTCACGGTTCAACCGGTTGACGGTCAACTCAAGTTCGACTCGCATAACAGGGGATCCTTCCGCTCAGGTCATTTTTAACGTCTATCGCTTTTGGCTTCTTTCGGTGACACGAGTCACCCTGCAAAGATAAGCGGCGCGGGGTATCATGACAACCGTTACCCCGCCATCTGCATCGGCAGAATCATGACAATCATCGGGAACAGGGTGATCAGAATCACCGCTAAAAAAATCAGCAGGAAAAAAGGCACCGCGGCCATGGCGATGTTTTCCAGCCGGTCTCCGGTCAACCCTTGAATGACGAACAAATTGAAACCCACCGGCGGGGTGATCTGTCCGACCTCGATGACGAGCGTCAAAAAAATCCCGAACCAGACCGGGTTGAACCCCGCCTGAACCACCAGCGGAAGGGTGATCGGCAGGGTCATGACGATCATCGAGATACCGTCGAGAAAAAAGCCCAGAAACATGTAAAACGCGGTCAGAATGGCGATCAGCAGGTAGGGGCTCAAGCCCAGGGATCCGATGAAAGCCGCGACCTGGGCCGGCAGCTTGAGGTAGCCCATGGCCACCGCCAGAAAACTCGCCCCGGCAATGATGAAGCAGATCATGGCCGAGGTTTTGATCGTTCCCTTCATGGCTTCGACCAGGTTCGACCACTTCAGGTCTCCCAGCAGCGCGGCCGCGACCACAGACCCGACGGCACCGACGGCCGCAGCCTCGGATGGGGTGGCCAGGCCGGAATAAATCGAGCCCAGGATGAACAGAATCAATGTCGACACCGGCAGCAGTTTGACCACCGCCAGGAGCTTGGCCTTGAGATCGAATTTTTCCCTCTTGACCGGGGCCAGGTTCGGGTTCAGCAAGACCCGGACGATGACGTAGCTCATACAAAGCCCGGCGACCATCAACCCGGGAATCACGCCGGCCATAAACAACTGGCCGATGGACTCTTCGGCCAGCACGCCGTAGATGATCAGCACGATGCTGGGGGGGATAAGCAGCCCCAGGGTGCCGGCCCCGGCCAGGGAACCGTGGCTGAGCTGTTTGTCGTAGCCATCTTCTTCCAACTGACGCAGGGTGATTTTACCGATCGTTGCCGCCGTGGCCGGCGATGAACCCGAAACGGCCGCAAAAATCGCCGAGCCGAGGATGTTGATGTGCAACAGGCGACCGGGAATGATCTGAACAAAAGGCCGCAACCCCTCGAAAAGAAGATCGGACATCCGCGTGCGCAGAATCATCTCCCCGAGAAAAATGAACATCGGCAAGGCCGCCAGGGACCAGCTGTTCAAGCTGTTCCACAGGGCCTGCGCCCAGATCTTGGCTACCGGCATGCTGGTCAGGAGCTGCATCGATATGCCGGCGGTGGCCATCAGCGACATGGCGATCCAAACGCCGGACCCCAGCAGCCCGAAAAGCAGTACCATTACCGTAACAAGCGTGACGTTCATCAGTTCTTACCGGCGCCGTGGGCGCGTTTGAATTGTTTCACCCCCCCGACGATCAGGGCGATGAGACGACCGAAGATCTGGAGGGTCAGCAGGACCATCCCGACGAGGACGATGGCCTGAGGGATATACAAGGGTGTCTCGGCCGGCGTGTAGGCGGTGAGATTTCGGGCTTTGGAGGTCAGGACCAGTTCAAAAATGAAAAGGCACGACAGCCCGGACAAGATCATCGCGAACACCAGGCAGCCGACCTCCAGCACGAAGGCGCTCATGGCCCCCAGCCTTTCGCGCACGAAGGTGATCCGTATATGGGCGTCCTCCCTGAAAGAGAAGCCCATCCCGAGATAAATCATGGCCGCCAGGGCGTACCCGGAATACTCGCCGGAGACCTCGGTGGAGGATCCCATAAAGTTTCTGAGAATAACCTCGGCCAGGATCAACAGGACCATCCCGGAAAAAATCAGGGCCGACAGGATGGCACCGACATCGGAAAGCCGGTTGATCGGGTTCACCAGAACGCACCCGACAAAGACGATGGCCTGAGGGATATACAAGGGCGTCTCGGCCGGCGTGTAGGCGGTGAGATTTCGGGCTTTGGAGGTCAGGACCAGTTCAAAAATAAAAAGGCACGACAGCCCGGACAAAATCATCGCGAACACCAGGCAGCCGACCTCCAGCACGAAGGCACTCATGGCCCCCAGCCTTTCGCGCACGAAGGTGATCCGTATATGGGCGTCCTCCCTGAAAGAGAAGCCCATCCCGAGATAAATCATGGCCGCCAGAGCGTACCCGGAATACTCGCCGGAGACCTCGGTGGAGGATCCCAGGAAGTTTCTCAGAACAACCTCGGCCAGGATCAGCAGAACCATCCCGGAAAAGATCAGGGCCGACAGGATGGCACCGACATCGGAAAACCGGTTGATCGGGTTCACCAGAACGGCAAAAAGCGGATGTTTTCTCTCCTCGGGTGACACGTTCATCGCTATTTCCATGGGTTGGCATTTGCAAGCCCCTTGCGTTCAGGTCGGCGCCGAAAAGACGCAACACAGGGCTTCCCGTAACCCGGCACCGCGAATTTTAGGCTGGCGTCAAGGGGGCTGAAACACACAAATTGATGGGGGGGCCGCAGATAACGGCCCCCGTTGGGAAGTCGATCGTTCCTATTTGAGTTTTTTACTTTCTTTCTCAAACGTTGCCAGAACTTCCTTACCGACCTTGCCCGTCTTTTTCAGCCAGTCGTTAATGACATCCTGACCGCTGGCCTTAAGTTTGGCGGCCAGTTCGTCGGATACCTCGGTGGTGATGGTCATGCCGTTGTCGGCGCAGGTCTTCTCATCTTTAACCATGGCCTCCTCGGCGATCTGCCACTGGCGAACTTCCATCTCCTTGCCGATCTTCACAAAGACCGCCTGCTGCTTGGGGGTCAGGGCATTGAAGCTGTCCAGGTTGATATTGATCATGTTCAGCGGAATGGCGAAGTTGACGCGGGTGGTGTCCGAAAGCACTTCCCAGAATTTGCCGGCCACCGCGCTCTGGGACGACGTCAGAACCGAGTCGATGGTTTTGGTGGCCAGAGCGGGATAAACGTCCCCCCATGACATGACGACGGCGTTGGCCCCACCCTTTTTAAGGACCTCCGTGCCGTTCTTGTCATAGGTCCGGATACGCAGCCCTTGCAGGTCCTCGTATTTCTTGATCGGCCGGTTGGCGTGAATTGAACTGGGCGGCCAGGGCGCCGTATACAGAATCATCTGGTTGAACTTTTTAGCCTCTGCATCGTAATGCGGCCGAACGATTTCCAGGAGGAGCTTGGCCTCCTTGAAACCCTTGATCAGAAAAGGCGAGGTGCTGAGACCGAAAATCGGCGACGTACCCACGGCGGCACCCATCAGCACGCTCTGAATCGGCACAATACCGTCGGCCACGGCCGTGAAGCGGTCTTCGTCCTTGAGCCCCAAGGCCCCGCCTTCGTGCACCGTGACGAGGACTTCTCCAGGCAGCGCCTCGTTGATCCGCTTGGCAAATTCGCGGCAGGTTTCGGCGTGCATATTGGCGCCGCTGTATGTGGTGGCGATGTTCAGTTCCACGACGGCCGCCGCAGGACTTCCGATCAACACCATGCACAAGACCAGACCGAATGCTATCCACAGTTTTTTCGACATGAGAGGACTCCTTTCAAAATTGGTTACGTCGGGCAAAATCTATCCCAGATCGACCCGATCATGCAGCGCACTGAACTCCTTGCGAACAGACGCCACTTGATCAATGTCGATTTCCACCGTAATCATACATTCCTTTATCTCCCCCCTGGGCCAGGATGTTTCCCAACGGGTCGACGACCATGCTGTGACCCGCGTAGGGTGATCCGGCATCCACGCCGGCACAGTTGCTCGATATCAGAAACGCCTGATTCTCCATGGCGCGTACACGATTGAAAAGGACCCAGGGTTCCAGGCGAACTGCCGGCCAAGCCGAGACCACCAGAAAAAAAACCGCCCCGAGATCGACCATTTTGCGAAACTGTTCCGGGAACCGCAGATCGTAGCAGGTGGCCAAGCCGGCCTTCCCCCACGGCGTGTCGGTCACGACCACCGCTGTGCCGCGGGTGAGCAGGTCGCGCTCGCTGGATTGGTAGCCGAACAAGTGGATTTTGCGGTAAACGGCGCTCACGCTCCCTTGGGCGTCGATCAGCAGGCTGGTATTGAACAGCCCTTCCGTTTTCCGCTCGACAAAGCTGCCCATCAGAATGTGGCGCCGTATTGCCGCGGCCTTCTCCCTGAACGCCTGGACGACCGGCCCGTCGATCGGTTCGGCCTCGACCGGGTAGCGTTCGAAACGAAAAAAACCGGAGGGCCACATTTCCGGCAGCAGGATCAGATCACTCGACGACGCCTGATCCACCAAGGCCAGGGCATGCGCCGTCATTTCCGCTTTTGATATCTCCCGCCTTCCCAACTGGATACTGGTGACTTTCATGAGGCACATGCTTTTTGGGGGTTGACCGTCAACTCGTCGGGGAAGAATCTACTTTCTTTCTACCACAACGCGGATCATCAAGCAAAATATAGTCATCACTCCATGACCCGCAGGTGCACCACCGTCGATTTCAAGCGCCTTGACAATACCGGGTTCCTTATTTATTTTCCCCTTGATTTAAATCCCGACGCGCCTCTGCCGGGAAACCACTTGCACAACAGATCCGACCTTTGGGCTAAAGGAGACTTGTCGTGCCACTGGAAGAACTGAAAGCACAGATTGAAGAAAAGCATCTCGTGGTCAACCGGATCCGGGAAGAGATCGGCAAAGTTCTGGTGGGCCAGCGGGATCTCATCGACGGCCTGCTCATGGGGCTGTTCACCCGCGGGCACATTCTTATCGAGGGCGTACCGGGCCTGGCCAAAACCAGTGCGGTCAAGGCCCTGGCCGATACGGTTCATGCCGACTTCAAACGCATCCAGTTCACCCCCGACCTGCTGCCGGCCGACCTGGTGGGAACGGAGATCTACCGCCCCAAAACCGGTGATTTCAGCATTAAAAAAGGACCGCTGTTCAACAACATCATCCTGGCCGACGAAATCAACCGGGCCCCCTCCAAGGTCCAATCGGCGCTTTTGGAAGCCATGCAGGAACGCCAGGTCACCATCGGCGACACCACCTTCCCGCTGGCCGACCCCTTTTTGGTCATGGCCACCCAGAACCCCATCGAGCAGGAGGGCACCTACCCGCTGCCCGAGGCCCAGGTGGACCGCTTCATGCTCAAGATTCTCATCGATTACCCGGACAAGGTCGAAGAGAAGGAGATCATGAAGCGGGTCGGCTTCGATGCCCCGGAAGCCGTTCAGCCGGTGCTGAACCCGATGGAAATCAAGGCCATCGGCGGTTTGATCAACAGCGTCTACATGGACGAAAAGCTCAAAGACTACATCGTGGACCTGGTTTTTGCCACCCGCAACCCGGCGGACTACCATGTCGATGTCGCCCATTACATCCAATTCGGGGCCTCGCCCCGGGCCACCATCTTCCTGAGCCTGGCCGCCCGGGCCTACGCCTTTTTGCAGGGCCGGGCCTACGTGACGCCCCAGGATGTGAAGACCATTGCCCCGGCCGTGCTGCGCCACCGGATCCTGCTGACCTATGAAGCCGAGGCAGAGGATATCGACACGGATCAAATCATCGGCCGCATCTTTGATTCGGTGGAAGTACCGTAAGTTCAGGGTTCAGGGTTCAGAAAAGGTTCAGGGTTCAGGTTAGAACAATTAACCGGTCTAGTTCTTAAATATAAACGAATTTAATCCTTCAATTTGGAATTTTCGAGCGCCAGCGACAATCATGCTTTCTCCCGACCTCATCAAGAAAATCAAGAAAGTCCACATCAAGACCGGCCGCATGGTCAACACGCTGATGGCCGGACAGTACCGTTCGGTGTTTCGGGGGGCGGGCATCGAGTTTGAAGAGGTGCGTGAGTACACGCCCGGAGACGACGTGAAAAGCATTGACTGGAAGGTGTCGGCCCGCATGGGAAAGCCCTTCATCAAGCGCTATCGGGAGGAGCGGGAGCAGGTGGTCATGCTTCTGGTGGACATGAGCGGCTCCGGCCGCTTCGGCACCACGCAGAGCATCAAGCGGGAGACCGCCGCGGAAATCGCCGCCATCCTGGCCTTCAACGCCATCCGCAACAACGATAAGGCCGGCGCCATTCTGTTCACCGATCAGGTGGAGCGCTACATCCCGCCCAAAAAAGGGTCGGCCCACGTGTGGCGGCTCATCCGCGAAATTTTCACCTTCCAGCCTGAGCACACCGGGACCGATATCGTCGAAGCGGTGAATTTTCTGGCCCGGGTCTGCCGCAAACGCAGCGTGGCGTTCCTGGTTTCCGATTTTCTGACCGAGGATTTCGGCCGAAACACCACCCTGCGGATACGATCGGCCGCCAGAAAACACGAGCTGATCAGCGTCCTGGTCACCGATCCCGGGGAATTTCGGCTGCCCGACGGGGGCATTATTGCCTTTCAGGACCTGGAAACCGGGGCCATGCGCTACCTGGACGCCTCGGACCGGACTACCCGCGAACGCTTCCAGGCCAGCCGCCAGGCGGTTCACGAGCAAATTTTACAAACCCACAAGGCCATGGACATGGACTGCATCGAAATGCCCACTGACGGCGATGCGGCCGATGCCCTGGTACGCTATTTCAGGTACCGGGAGCGGCGGCGACGATGATGATAGAATTTAAGATACTGGTTTTGGACTGCGTTATCGGTCGTCGCTGTATTTCTAATACAGCTTCCTCCCTCTGGCCTTGCCAAAAACACTATCTTAAGCGCTATCTAACCGGCATGGTTTTCTTTCTGTTGACGCTCCTTCAGGTGGCTCAGGTGATGGGCGAGGAAACAGCGGCCCCTGCCGGCCCGCCTGGCAGCGACCGAATCGCCCGGCTCCGGAATGCCCCGGCACCCATGACCGACATCCACGACATCCAGCCACCGGTATCGGTGGGCATCGATGCACCCTGGCTGGTCCCTGTGCTGCTGGCCCTGGCCGCAGCGGCAATTCTGGCAGCAGGCTGGTGGTTCTGGAAGAAACAAAAAAAGGACCGGGCCATCGAAACCATCGTGCCCGAACTGCCCCCGGAAATGACAGCCATGCAGGCTCTAGATGAGATTGCCGATGTACGACGGCTGGACGGCAAAACCTTTTACTTCCGCCTTTCAGCCATCCTGCGGCAATATGTTTTCGGACGCTTCGCGGTGGGCGCGCCGGAGATGACCACCGAAGAGTTCATGCCCTGCATCGATCGGTTGAATATGGACAAAGACCTGGCCCAACGTCTGAAAGGCCTTTGCCGGGCCATGGATCCGGTCAAGTTCGGCAGCGAAACGGCAGTGGAAAAACAGATGGAAACGGATCTGTTGTTTGCCCGGGAATTTGTGAGGAAAACCACGACAACAGATCGATATGGAATGATAAAGAGGATAGCATGGAAGAACAACTGCTATTGCTCTCCACAAATTATGAAAATTCCAAAAAACAAATCCCAAATCTTCAAATAAATTTCAATATCGGCAAACGCGCGATCATCGCAAACATCATTGACCGTGTTTGGAATTTGAGTTTTGGGTCATTGTGATTTATTTGTTATTTGTATTTTGATTATTGTGATTTAAGTACTTATGCTTCGCTTCGCGTCCCCCTATTTTCTCTTTCTCCTGCTGCTCTTGCCGGCGATGATCTGGTATCGTTACCGACGGCACCGGACCCCCGCCATGGCCAGCAGCGCCCTGTTCCCCGCAGCAGACATCCCGTCATCACCGGCCCTGCGGCTGCATCGTCTGGTGCCGGCCATCAAATACACGGTGCTTTGCCTGATGGTGGTGGCCCTGGCCCGGCCCCAGTGGGGCACCGAGCGCACCGAAGTGCTCACCGAAGGCATCAATATCGTGCTGGCCCTGGACCTGTCCGAAAGCATGGCCGCCCTTGATTTCAAGAAAAAAGGACGCGTCGTCAACCGGCTGGAGGCCGTCAAAGGGGTGGTGCAGGAATTCGTCTCCAAACGCAGCGGTGACCGCATCGGCATGGTGGTCTTCGGCACCCACGCTTACACGCAGCTGCCCCTGACCCGGGACTACAACACCATGGTCAGCATTCTGGACCGCCTGGAGATCGGTGCCGCAGGCAAAAGCACGGCCATCGGCGATGCCATCGGCATCTCTTTGAAACGGCTGGCCGACATCGAGAGCAAGTCCAACATCATCATCCTGCTCACCGACGGTCAGAGCAATGCCGGCGAACTCTCGCCGGACACCGCCGGTGAAATCGCCGCGCAAAAAGGGGTCAAGATCTACACCATCGGTGTGGGCACCCGGGGAAAAGCGCCCTATCTGGTCAAGGATCCCCTGTTCGGCGAACGCTATGTCTACCAGCAGGTGAATATCGACGAAGACACCCTGCGGGCCATTGCCGACAAGACCGGGGGGCTCTATTTCCGGGCCGAGAACCTGGAGGGGCTGCAACAGATCTATGACACCATCGACGCCATGGAGACCACCGCGGTCAAGGTGGACATCTTTGCCGAATACAACGAGATCTACCCCTGGCTGTTGATTCCGGCACTGGTGATGCTGCCCTTTTACGTGATTTTGCGCAACACGAGGTACCTGATCATTCCATGACATTTTTTTGGCCATGACTTTTTTCAGAACCGAAATGCTGTTTTTCATCTGGGCCGTGCCGGTGTTGTTTCTGGTGATCGTCTACGGGATGCGCCGGCGGCGTGAGATCATGCACCGCTTTTCTTCCGCCCACGGCCTCGACGTTATCGCCCCGGACACGGTCGGCGGCCGGCGGTGGGTCAAGGGATCGCTGCTCATGGGCACGGTGCTCTTCACCGCCGTGGCCCTGGCCGGGCCCAAATACGGCTACCGCTGGCAGGAGATCCACCAGCAGGGGGTGGACATCATCATCGCCCTGGACTGCTCGCGCTCCATGACCGCCGCCGACATCCAGCCCACCCGCCTGGAGCGCGCCAAGCGGGAGGTCTTCGACCTGCTGGCCATGCTGAAAGGTGACCGGGTGGGGCTGGTGGCTTTTGCCGGCACGGCCTTTCTGCAATGTCCGTTGACCCTGGACTACGACGCCTTCAATCTGTTTCTGAATGCCCTCTCGCCCGATTATCTCCCGGTGGGCGGCACCGACATCACCGGGGCACTGGCCACGGCCCTGAACAGCTTCGACCCGAAAAGCGCTTCGGATAAAGCGGTGATCCTCATCACCGACGGTGAAAACACGGGCGACGGCGATCCCTTGAAGGCGGCCGAGACCTTGAAAGAAAAGAAAATCAAACTGTTCTGCATCGGCGTGGGCGGCAGCGACGGGGTGCCTATTCCCGAGCCTGCCGGCGGCTTTAAAAAAGATCGCTCCGGACAGATTGTGCTCTCACGGCTGGATGAAAACACCCTCAAGAAAATGGCCGTCGTCACCGGCGGCACCTACGTGCGCTCCGTGGCCGGGGACATGGATCTGGACGCCATCTACACCGATGAAATCCGCAGGAAGATGGAAGCGCAAACCGTCTCTTCGGGACGCAAGCAGGTGTGGGAGGATCGCTTCCAGTGGCCCCTGGCCCTGGCGCTGCTCTGCCTCGTGGCCGAACTGATGCTGCCCGTGACCCGCAAAACCATGATTGTCTCGCTGTTGGCGGCATTGACGCTCCTACCGCTGCCGTCGGCCGATGCCAACGACACCCGCGACGGTATTGCCGCCTATGAAAAGGGAGACTTCGAACAGGCCCTCAAGCACTTCACCGATGCCCAGCTCAACGCCCCGGACAAGCCTGAAATGCTTTACAATGTGGCCGATGCCTACTATAAAACCGGCAATTTCGATGCGGCGGCCGAACACTACAAGCAGGTGCTGGAGACCGACGATACGGCAGTTGAAACGAAAAGCCCTCTACAACCTGGGCAACGCCGAATTTCGGCGGGGCAACGCCAAAGAGGCCATCGGCCACTACGAGGCGGCGCTGTCCATCGACCCCGACGACCGCCAGACCAAAGAAAACCTGGCCTTCGTGAAAAAGGTCCTGGAGCAACAGCAGCAGTCGGGAGACGACCAGAAGAATCAGGACAAAAAGGATCAGGGCCAGGAGAATGAATCCGAACCCAAGCACGATGGAACGTCGCAATCATCCGAGGATCAGAAACAGCCGCAACAGGATGGGGCCCGGGAAAACCAACCGGACGGCGAACAGGAGCAGCAACGCCCCGAGTTCGGGGATGAAATGGACGAGCAGCAAGAACAACAGGCGGCCCAGACCGATGACGCCCCAAAACGATCAACAACCATCCGCCCAACCCCAATCGGCCCAGCCGGGCGAAGCGGCGGGCGATCCCCGGCAGGCCGAGCGGATGCTGAACCGCCTTCAGGATCAGCCGGGCCGGGCCCTCATGCCCGCCACCGGCAAACGGACGGTGGAGAAGGACTGGTAATGGTCAGACAGCTGGTCATGGCGATGGCACTGTTTCTGACGGCGGCGGCAATCGCCGATGCCGCCACCGTGCGCGCCGTGGTGGACCGCAACCAGGCCACCGTGGGAGAATCCATCGCCCTGCAGGTGACCATCGACGGCGGCGAGGGAGAGGTGGACCTTTCCGGTCTCACCGATTTCAAGACCGTCTCCCGCGGAACCAGCAGCAGCTTCCAGATGATCAACGGCCGCACCTCCCGGCAGCTGATCCACAATTATGTCCTGATCCCCTTGAAGGCCGGAAATCTGACCATCCCGGCCATCCCGGTGACCATCGACGGCAAGGTCCACTATACGACCCCCATCGGCGTCACGGTTTCCAAGGAACCGCCGGCCGACAGCGGCCAGCGCGATGTTTATGTGACCGCCGAGGTGTCGGAGCCGTCACCGTGGGTCGGTCAGCAGATCACCTATACCTTCCGGCTTTTCAACGCCGTCCAGGTGGCCGACGCCAAGTTCCAGGCCCCGGAATTCAACGGGTTCAACGCCGAGGAACTGGAGGATCGCAAATCCCATCGAACGGTGGTCAACGGCCGGGAATTCATCGTGACGGAGGTGACTTTCATCCTGGTTCCCGTGAAAACCGGGGCCCTGGAGATCGAACCGGCAGTGCTTCAGGTGGGCTTGCTGCAGCGCAACCGTCGGCCGCGGCCCTTCTCCGGCATGGACGCTTTTTTCGGGCGCAGCCAAATGACCACCCGCATCCTTGGAGACCGACCCCATTGCGGTCCAGGTAAAGGACCTGCCGCCCCGACCGCCGGGAACGTCCTTCTCCGGTCTGGTGGGCCGGTTTGAGATTGCCGCCAGCCTGGACAAGACGGCCATGCGGGTGGGAGATTCGACCACGCTGGCCGTCACCATCAGCGGTACCGGCAACATCATGGACGCCCCGGCACCGGCCATTCCCGCGCCGACCGAATTCAAGACCTACGCCGACAATCCCGAAGCGCAGATCCAACCGGGCCCGCAAGGCTATTCGGGAAACAAAGTTTTCCGTACGGCCCTGGTTCCCGTCCAGCCGGGCCAATACCGCATCGACCCCATCGTGTTGACCTATTTCGACGTGGAATCCGGGGGATACCGCGACATCTCTACATCGCCTTTCGATGTCACCGTCTCACCTTCCGACACGGCGGCAGCCGATATCGATGTGTTCCGGGGCACCCCCGCGCAAACCCCTTCGCTCAAAAAACGGGTCGAGTTTACCGGTCGGGATATCCTCCCGCTGAAAGAGGGACTGGACGCCTTGAAACCCCAGCGATCCATGCCGCCCATGTGGTTCGGCCTTTTCATGGCGATACCGGCGCTGCTGTTTCTGGCTGTCAGAACCGTCATGCAGATGGCCCAAAAGGACGACTCACCGGGCCGGATCATGGCCGATCGGGCCAGAGAGGCGCTTAAATCCGCCGCCTCCGCCGACACCACGGATGCCGACTTTCTCTCGGCCCTTTACCGGGCCCTGGTGTCGGCCATCCTCGGCCGGCAGGGCGTGATGGGCACCTCCCTCACCTGGTCGGAGGCCAGCGATCGGCTGCTGGAAATCGGATGGAATGCGGATGATGCCACCGCCACTGCACGGCTTCTTGAAGCGATCGAATCCTTCAACTACTCCGGCGGCAATCTGGACATGCAAAAACGGGCGGATCTGCTGGAACAGGACCCGGCAAGCGGTGCGGAGACTGACCCGATGAAAGCATGGGTGCTCACAACCGGAAGCCTTGTGCTGCTCCTGGCGGTTGCCGCCACTGCCCCGGCAACGCAAAACGCCCGAACCTTCATGGACGGCACCGAAGCTTACCGCAACGGGGACTGGCCGGCGGCCATCGCCGCCTTTGAAAGCCTCGCCGACAGCGGGGTGGACAACGGCAAGCTCTTCTACAACCTGGGCAACGCCTATTTGAAAAACGATGACCTGGGCCGTGCCCTGCTGTGGTACGAACGGGCCCTGAAACGCATTCCGGACGACCCGGATCTGCGCTTCAACTACGACTACGCCTTGACCCTCACCAAGGATGAACGCGGCCAAAAGGAATCACCCCTGCTGCGCATCCTCTTTTTCTGGAAATACCAGTTGAGCCATTCAAGCGTTCGCTGGATGGCCATCTTTCTCAACGCGGCCCTGTGGACGGCCCTCTCGGTTTTGTGCTTCGCAAAAAACGTCTCCTGCGCCCCTCGGTCATTCTGATCGCCGCCGCCACGGTAATTTTCAGCGCCACGGCCGTCTTCAACTATGTCGAGGCCATCCGGGTGCGGTATGCCGTGATTCTGTCCGAACAGGTGCCCGTCCGCTCCGGTTTCACAGACACCGCCACCCAGCTCTTCGTCCTGCACGCCGGCACCAAAGTCCGTATCGCACGCCAATCCGACACCCACCTGCTCATCCGCTACACCGAAGACAAGATCGGCTGGGTGAAGAAATCTGAAGTCGGGATTATCTGATTGCCGCCCATATTCCATTGAGCAAAAATAATTGGAAATGCTTATACCCAACCCTGCCTCCAAACCTTTTTTCCTATCAGACCTTGCAAAGGACCATCCAATGCAATAGATTTGCATTGAGATTTTTTTCGCAGACAAACAAAACATGGCCATGCATACAAGGTTGGCGATGAACAACATTACAGCATCGATCTTAATTGTTTTAACACTCATATATGGACTTGCTGCCAGCGGGTGGGCGGCGGAACGGGTTCCCGTGTTCGTCAGCATCGCCCCCCAAGGCTACTTCGTGCAACAAATTGGCAAGGATCTTGTCGATGTGCAGGTGCTGGTGGAGCCCGGCGCCGACCCGCACACCTATGAACCCAAACCGCAGCAGATGGTGGCCCTGTCCAAGGCGGTGCTATACTTTGCCATCGGCATCGAGTTTGAGACCGCCAAGCTGGCAAAAATAACCGCCGTAAACCCTCGCATGCAGGTGGTTCACACCGATCATGGCATCATGAAACTGGCCATGGACGCCCATGGCCGCCACCATGCGAATGACAAACTGAGGAAGATCAGCATCAGGGCAGTCTCGATCCGCACATCTGGCTATCCCCGCCCCTGGTGATGTTGCAGGCCCGGTCGATCCTTACGGCACTTCAAGCCGTTGACCCGGCCCATCGTTCGACCTACGAAGCCAATTACCGGGCGTTCATCCTGGATATCGTCGATCTGGATGCCCAATTGAGAGCAATCTTTGACGGGTTGAAGGGATCACCGTTCATGGTGTTTCACCCCTCCTGGGGAACATTTGCCCACGCCTACGGACTAAACCAGGTGCCTATCGAAATCGAAGGCAAAAGCCCTAAACCGGCACAGCTCAAGGAACTGATCGAACATGCGCGCTCGAATCGGATCAAGATAATTTTCGTGCAGCCCCAGTTCTCGTCCAAAAGCGCCGAGCAGATATCCAAAGCGATCGGCGGGCGGGTCGCCGTTGTCGATCCACTGGCCCAGGATTGGGCAAACAATTTGCGCCAGGTGGCCGAGGAATTTAAAAATGCCTTCAAATGATCCCATACGCAGCGACCCCATCATCCGGATCGCGGATCTCGACTTTGCCTACAACGGGCAGCGCGTGCTCGAGGAGGTCAATCTGGAGGTTTGGGAAGGGGATTTCATCGCCATGATCGGTCCCAATGGCGGCGGCAAAACCACCTTGCTCAGGCTCATGCTGGGGCTGCTCAAGCCCGGGCGAGGCAGAATCCGGGTCATGGGAAAACCGGCAACGCGTGTCTCGCATCACATCGGTTATGTGCCCCAGGATGTTCACATCAACCGCAGTTTTCCCATCACCGCCCTGGACGTGGTCCTCATGGGCAAGCTGGCCCCTGGAAAAAGATGGTCCAAGAACAACAATCAGGACCGCCGAGATGCCCTGGAGGCACTGGAACGGATGCGATATGGCAGGCTATGCGCACCGCCGCATCGGCGAACTGTCCGGCGGCCAGCGCCAGCGGGTCTTCATCGCCCGGGCGCTGGTCACCCGGCCCCGGCTGCTGCTGCTGGACGAACCCACGGCGAGCATCGATTCCAAGGGGCAGACGGATTTTTTCAGGCTGCTCAAGCGGTTGAACAAGGATGTCACGATTATTGTGGTCAGCCATGACCTGCTGGTGATCTCCACCTACGTCAAGTCTGTGGCCTGCGTGAACCGCCGACTGCACTACCACCGCCAGGCCGAAATTACCGGTGACATGCTCGAAATCATGTACCCGTGCACCGTTGAAGAGGTCTGCCCGGTGGAGCTGGTCACCCACGGTCACCTGCCCCACCGGGTGCTGCAGCACCACAAGGAGTGATCGATGATCGAGGCCCTGCAGTTCGAATTCATGCGCAACGCCCTGGCCGCCGGCCTGCTGGCCAGCATCATCTGCGGCATCATGGGCACGCTGGTGGTGGTCAACCGCATCGTTTTCCTCTCCGGTGGCATCGCCCACGCCGCCTACGGCGGTATCGGCCTGGCCTTTTACTTCGGCTGGCCCTACCTGGCGGGAACCCTGAGCTTTTCCCTGGGCGCGGCCATGATCATGGCCGCCGTTACCCTGAAAGCCCGGCATCGGGCCGACACGATCATCGGCGTCATCTGGGCCCTGGGCATGGCCTGCGGCATCATCCTGATCGACCTGAGCCCCGGTTACAACGTGGATCTGATGAGCTACCTGTTCGGCAGCATCCTGACCGTACCGGACACCGACCTGTGGATCATGATGGTCATGGGCCTTTGCATCGTGGCCCTGGTGGCGGTCTATTACAAGGACCTGCTGGCCCTCTCCTACGACGAGGAGTTCGCCCGCATTCGCGGGGTGCCGGTGACCGCCCTGTACTTTCTGCTCATCGGCATGCTGGCAGTGACCGTGGTGATGGTGATCCAGGTGGTGGGACTGATCCTGGTGATCGCGCTGCTGACCATTCCGCCCTTTATCATGGAAAAACACGCCCGGTCCCTGCTGCAGATGATGATCGGGTCCAGCGTACTGGGTGTTGTGTTTACGGTTGTCGGGCTGTGGATCTCTTACGCCTTTGACCTCACCTCGGGGGCATCCATCATCATGGTGGCCGGCCGTTTTTTTTCCTGAACCTGCTGGTGGAACAGTTGCTCCCAGGCGAAAAAAGCGACCGACACCCCAATCGCGGAAGAAAACGATGCAGTAGATGCGCCGAGGAGCTGACATGTGCAATCAATGCAACTACGAGAACCTGTTGAGCGCCGCTCGTCTGGATGCCACCGACAACCGGCTTCGTGTGCTCGAAGTCATCGGCAACAACAGCTACCCCCTGTCCGCCACGGATATTTTCAAAACCATGGAACGAAGCTGCAGCATTAACCGGGTCACCGTCTACCGCATCCTGGATCTTCTGGTGGATCATGAGCTGGTGGATCGCATCAGCACCGGCGGCCGGGCTTTTTACTACGGCATGGCCCCCAATGCGAACCATCATCCCCATCCCCATTTTTACTGCAAGCGCTGCGGCCAGATGGACTGTTTGACGCCGGACAGCCTGAATGTGGATAGCGGCGAACTGTGGAAAACCTTTCCCGGCCGCATCGACAAGGTTGAAGTCCGCGTGGACGGCATCTGCAAAAACTGTATGAAGTAAATGATCATCCGTATGTCCCGGCCGGACCAATCATCCGAATTATCGCCACCTTCTGCACGCAACGCCAGCCAGCCAGAATGCTGCCAGCCATCCTTCTTTCAACCGGCCTCGGCCTGGTTTTTCCGGTATGTGAAATCGCCGGCCCCGCCTCAGGGTCAACATGTTTTATTCAATTAGGCGCCATGAACGATTCGATCACCATTGAACCCTCCACGCGGCAAGCCTCGGGAAATGCGCTCGCATCGCGGTCATGCCGCCAGGCGCTGGTCGATGGCGAACCGTTATGGCTCCACCAGCCGCACCTGTTGAAATGAATGCCCGGGCAGTCCGACAGCCTCCGGTAGAATGGCGGCAAAATTGGGGCTGCCGATGCGATGCAGGTAAATGGCCGGGGAATCCCGTCCGGATTCGTCCAGATGGGTCAGGTAAACCCGGGTAAGGATTCCCCCGTGAGGTTTGGATGAAAATACCATCCAGCGGCCGTTGGGGGAAATACTGTGCCATGAATTCAGCTCGGGGCGATTACAGGCCATGGCCCGCGACGCACCGCCTTGGGCCGGTATGATCATCAGGCGGCTGCCTGGCTGGGAAACCAGACCGGTGTCACTCTGGCAGAAGACGATCCAGCGGCCGTCCGGTGTGTAGCGCGGAAAATAGTTGCTCTTGCCGTTCATGCTTCCGCCTTCCAGCGGGCGGGCGCTGCCGCCGCTCCCATCGGCAAAGGGCACCTGCCATAAATCGAACTGCATGCGATATTTTTGGTTCAGTTTGTGGATATCCTCTCCGGGAGCTGCATCAAGCAGTTTCTTCTGCCCAAATGCCGCCCAGAGGTTCTGGGGCGTTTTCGCCCGGCAAAGGTGATCGTCTGGCCATCGGGGCTCCAGGCCGGGCTGGTCTGCACCACATCAGGGTCGTTGGCTCCCGGCAAGGCCCGCATGTCGCCGGTGCGACGGGAGTAATAGGCCAGATGACCGCTCAAGGGAAAAAGAGCTGAGAATAGGCTGGATCGTCGATGCGCACCAGGAAAGGCCGCTCTTTGACGGTGGCGACGACGGTGTCGCCGTCGGGCGAAATTTTGGCAAACAATCCACGACTGACCTGACCCTGACCCGGGAGATAATCATTCCAAGAAAAAACATCGGTGCGCCGAAGATCCATCTTTTTAGATACGTCGGCCAGCACGTATCCGCCCCGGTCTCCCCGGTAGTCCATATCCAGCCCGAAGACGGATGCATCCCGGGAGAAGG
>CAVONY010000016.1:0-284870 GCA_963697405.1 uncultured delta proteobacterium
CAACCGTTTTAAAGGATATTAAAGGTCTGGGTGTACCGCCGGAAAAGATACGGTTCTTTAACCCTTCATCCTAATGAAATAAGCGTGTTATTATACACAGCGTCTTAAATAATTGCGCATAAACGTTTCAGAGTATTATTTGGCTTGCTCCAAGAATGGAACTGAGCTTCTACCGCTTCAGCAACTTGTTCAATTTTCCCAAAGTACCGGTTATGGGTTGCCATTCGTCTGGTCAGTTTCCAAACTCGTTCAATCGGATTCAGTTCCGGACTGTAAGGCGGAAGAAACAAGTGAGAGAATTTGCTTGAACAATCTTCTCGCCATTTTGAATGTAGCTTTGCATGATGATATCTGGCGTTATCGGCCAACACCAAAACACGACGCCCTGAGTGGCTGCTTACTTGCCGAAGCTTTTTCAAAAAGCCCCAATAGGTCTCAGCGTTAAATGAATTGGTTTCTCGCTTATGCAGCAGCTTTCCATCGCGAAGCCTCATGGCACCGAAGTATCCGACACTTTTACGTGTTGGATGGTGCAACACAATCGGGTCTTTGCACTCGGGAGGCACCCACATACGGCATCTGGAACCATGTTGCTGGAAGTGGACCTCATCAAGGGACCAAAGATCAATGTTATCATCGGCAGCATATTCAGTGATTTTTTTTAAAGTCCTGCTGCGCTTGTGGATCGGCCTTGGCGATCAAAGGTCGTGGTTTTCTGAATCGAAAACCGAGCCGGCGAAACAGGCGCTGGCACTGTCGTACGCCAAGTTGAATGCCAAACTGTTGGTCAATGAAATGGGCAAGTAATTTTCCATCCCATAAATTGCCTGCAAGCCCATATGTTGAAGGATGAGAACGCAATGCCCTTTCGATCGACTGTATTTGTTCTTGGTCGAGTTTGCTGGGCCTTCCAGGTCGATCTGCATCCGCAAGCCCGGAAAGGCCTTCTGTCTCAAATCGCTTCACCCAATAGGTAACTGTTCTGGGTGAATCACCGAGTAGCTGGGCGACTTGACGGCAACTCATATCTTGCGCAACCATCAGAATTGCATGAAGTCTATGGTCATAGCGTGCTTCATAGGACCTTCTGATTTCGTCTTGCAGAATTAATATGGCAGTTTCGGAATCGGATATTTTTAGCTTTCTCATGGAGAAAGCATAGCACAGTCTATTATAATGCGCAATTATTTATGTCGTTATGTATATATAAATTAAAAATATGAAACGCTCAGCTTAGGTGGGAGACAAACCATGGCATACGACGGACCCCGCGTTGCGGTAATCGGTTCAGGGTACTGGGGAAAAAACCTGATCAGAAATCACAATGAAATCGGATCGCTGAAGCTGATCTGCGATAAAAATGAGACCGTGCTTGAAGCCTTCAAGAAGCAATACGCCGGCATCGACACCTACCTGGCGGTAAACGAGGTATATGGTGATCGACGCATCGACGGTGTTGTCATCGCTACTCCCGCTGAAACCCATTACGCGATTGCCCGTGAAGCCCTGTTGGCGAACAAGCATGTTTACGTGGAAAAGCCGTTGGTTTTAAATGAAACAGAAGCTGAAGAACTCATTCAGCTAGCATCAGATCGGAAGTTGGTTTTAATGGTTGGCCACCTGCTTCAATATCATCCGATTTTTTTGAAACTGAAGGAGATGACATTGAACGGAGAACTGGGTCGAATCAATTACATTTACTCGAATCGGCTCAACTTAGGAAAAATTCGTCGTGAAGAAAACATCCTCTGGTCTTTTGCACCGCATGATATTTCAATGATTCTCGCTCTGGCCGACGACGAACCTGAATCGGTGCTCGCAACCGGCGGCTATTACCTTCACAAAAAAATAGCGGACGTCACGACGACTCATCTTGAATTCAAATCCGGGATGCAGGCCCATATCCTCGTGTCCTGGCTGCATCCATTCAAAGAACAGAAATTGGTCGTGGTCGGTGATCGTAAAATGGCCGTGTTTAACGACACCAAACCATGGCCAGACAAGCTCTGGCTGTATCCCCACGAAATAAAATGGGAACGCAACATTCCCGTTCCAGCCAAAGCCGATCCGGAAAAGGTCGATGTTCAACAGCAAGAGCCACTGAGACAGGAATGTGAACACTTTCTCCACTGCATGGCCTCCGGTGAACAGCCGATTACCGACGGGAACGAGGGCCTTCGGGTGCTGCGGGTGTTAAAGGCCAGCCAGCGTTCATTAGATGCCAAGGGGACGCCTTTTCAACTTGTATCTGCTTCATCAGCGGATCGCCGTGCGGTTGCTTCAACGACAGATACGGACTATTTCGCGCATGATACGGCAGTTATCGATAACGGCGTCTTCATAGGGAAGGGGACCAAAATCTGGCATTTTTCACATGTATTGAAGGGATCGAGAGTCGGCACAACGTGTAATATAGGCCAGAACGTGGTGATCGGACCGGATGTCACCATCGGGCATGCATGTAAAATACAGAACAACGTTTCTGTTTACAAAGGGGTTACCTTGGAGGACGGTGTTTTCTGTGGTCCCAGCATGGTGTTTACCAATATTTACAATCCCCGCGCGGAAATTAGAAAAATGGACCAGGTGAGACCGACATTGGTTAAGCAAGGAGCAACCCTGGGAGCCAATTCGACGATTGTCTGTGGTACTACCATCGGTCGATACGCATTTGTGGGCGCGGGTGCCGTGGTCAACAAAAACGTGCCTGACCATGCACTTGTGGTTGGCAACCCGGCCAAACAGATTGGTTGGGTTTGTACCTGCGGGGAACGACTTTCAGCGGACTTGGAGTGTCTCCCTTGTGAAAGAGGGTACGAACAATCAGACGGCCACCTCCAAATAACCCGCTCATAAATTTCCTTGACTTCCATAGCACCATAAGATCGTAAATGAGGATATTGTTGTTTAAGGATTATGACAATGACCGATGAAAATAAAGATGTTCGATGGATACAAAGGTTTGAAAATTTTCAAAAGGCATTCAGGCAATTGACAAAATTCATCGACAAGGCTGAATTGTCAGAACTTGAAGAGCAAGGGCTCATTAAAGCGTTTGAATACACCTTTGAACTGGCCTGGACGACGTTAAAGGATTTTTTGGAGTATCGTGGGCAAAGCGGTATTTATGGCTCAAGAGACGCGATAAGGAAAGCGTTTCAATTAAATTTGATCGATGATGGCGAAAACTGGATGGATATGCTCATCAGCCGGAACAGAACTTCACATACCTACAACAAAGAAACCGCTGACGAAATATGTCGAGCTGTGAAAAATGTATATTACTCGTTATTCCAGAAGTTTGATAAAAAAATGAGACAATTGAAATTGGAGTCCGATCAGGTTTGATGCCTATGCAATACGGGCTCAAAAAAGAAACCATAGAAAAGATTCTCGACATATTTAAGCAATATGAAGAAATTGAAGCGGTCATTTTGTATGGCTCCCGGGCAAAAGGCAATTTTAAACCCGGGTCTGATATCGATCTAACGCTGATTGGAAAAGGCTTGAATATGGCGGTTCTCAACAAAATCAGCCTTGAACTGGATGACCTGCTGCTCCCTTTTTCTTTTGACCTTTCTCTGTACCATCATATCAAGCAACCGGACTTGATGGATCATATTCGACGGGTTGGTAAGGTGTTTTTTTCAAAAAAAGAATGAAGATACTCGTCGTTGTTATCGGAGTGTAAAGACCGAAAACAAGGAATGCCCATGAAAAAGAAAACCGCACTAATCACAGGAATCACCGGGCAGGATGGCGCCTATCTGGCAGAGCTGCTGCTCGAAAAGGGGTACGAGGTCCACGGTATCAAGCGCCGGGCTTCCCTGTTCAACACCGACCGGATCGATCATCTTTACGAAGATCCCCATGAAAAAGGACGAAAGATGATTCTGCACTACGGGGACCTGACGGATGCCACGAACCTTATCCGCGTGCTGCAGCTGGTCCAACCGGACGAGGTTTACAACCTGGCTGCCCAAAGCCACGTTCAGGTGTCGTTCGAAACGCCCGAGTACACGGCAGATGTCGATGCCCTCGGTGCGATGCGTCTCCTTGAAGGGATCCGTCTGTTGGGACTCGAGAAAAAAACTCGGTTTTACCAGGCCTCCACCTCGGAATTATACGGCAAGGTGCAGGAGACTCCCCAGACCGAAAAAACGCCTTTCTATCCCCGGTCACCCTATGCATGTGCAAAGCTTTACGCCTACTGGATAACGGTGAACTATCGTGAGGCGTATCACATATATGCGTGCAATGGCATCCTGTTCAACCACGAGTCCCCCATCCGGGGGGAAACCTTTGTTACCCGAAAAATCACACGGGCATTGTCCCGAATTTATCTGGGGCTGCAGGACTGCCTGTATATCGGGAACCTGAATGCCCTTCGCGACTGGGGACACGCCAAAGATTACGTGAAAATGCAATGGCTCATGCTCCAGCAGGAGACCCCCGATGATTTCGTTATCGCCACCGGAGAGCAGCATTCAGTGCGAGCATTTATCGAACTGGCAGGTAAGGAATTGGGCCTTGCCATCGGGTGGGAAGGAAAAGGGGTTGATGAGAAGGGGATCAACATCGCCAACGGCAAAACCATCGTCGCCGTTGATCCGACCTATTTCCGACCCACCGAAGTCGAAACACTGCTCGGTGATCCGACCAAGGCAAAAGAAAAGCTGGGATGGGAGCCGGAAATTACCTTTGAAACCCTCGTTCGGGAGATGGTCCAGGCAGATCTGGAAGAGGCCAAACGGGACGAACTGCTCCATCGGGCAGGTTTCCAGGTGAATCAGCATAATGAATGAGTTGAAGGACTGAGGGAATAGTCCATAGGGGCTTCCAGAATTATCGGTGGCCTCAGAGCTTCCATTCAAAAGCAACGGGACGCCAAATAATGATTGACTCCAACGAATTATCTCGACCCTCTGCACTCGGACCTAATCCTCAGTCCTCAGCACTCAGTACTCAGCACTGCGCCCCGAACTCTCAGTCCTCAGTCCTCAGCACTCATCCCTTAGCCATGCGAAAGGATGCACGTATCCTTGTCGTCGGCGCATCGGGTATGGTGGGAAGCGCCATCGTCCGTAGACTTCAGTCTTTGGGATATACGAAAATCCTTGGCACCTATCATTCACGCATGCCGGATGGCGCCATTTTCATGCAAGACGACAGTCCGGCGGTCATGCCCGAAGCAATAAAATTGGTGAAAGTGGACTTGACCGCGCAGGAAGCGGTTAATTCTTTTTTCAGTCGAGAAAGACCGGAATACGTTTTTCTTGCCGCGGCACGGGTAGGGGGCATCCATGCGAACAATACGTTTCCCGCCCAATTTATCTATGACAATCTTGCCATCCAGTGCAATACGATCCATGCTGCCTATAAAGCTGGTGTGAAACGATTACTTTTTTTAGGATCTTCTTGTATTTATCCAAAACTGGCGCCTCAGCCAATGAAGGAAGAACTCCTACTTACCGGCCTTCTGGAACCTACCAATGAGTCGTATGCCATTGCCAAAATCGCTGGTATCAAGATGTGCGAGGCATACAACCGGCAGTATAGCACGCGATTCATGGCCGTTATGCCCACCAACCTGTATGGCCCCAATGACAATTTCGACCTTGAAAACGCTCATGTGCTCCCGGCCCTGATCCGCAAATTTCACGAAGCAAAGACTTCAGGCAAAAAGGAAGTCGTTATTTGGGGAACAGGGACACCCAAAAGAGAATTTCTTCATGTCGATGATATGGCGGATGCTGCAGTATTCGTAGTGAATCTCGATGAAAAAACAGCGGCCGATTATTTTTTCAGCTATCCCAACCCCTGTTTTGTAAATGTGGGTGCCGGAACCGACTGCACAATCAAAGAGATAGCCAACATCGTCCAAAAGGTTACTGGTTTTAAAGGTAGGACCCTATACGACACATCAAAGCCGGACGGCACGCCGAGAAAACTGCTTGATGTGTCTAAATTGAGTGTCTTGGGGTGGAATTCTAAGATAGGTTTGGAAAATGGCATTCAACAGGCACATGCATGGTATATGAGACAGGTGGCTAATTGTTGAGGTCCACAATAACGGGATCAGATGGGACGGATAAGTCCTGTGCTGTCAGGTGGAGTGGGGGAATTACTTCCACGAAACGGTTTTGTTCAAGAGTATATACTTTGGCGCAAATTCTTCAATAAACAGTAGCGAGAAGTCATGATAACAGACAAAAAAATATTCATAACGGGTGGAGCTGGATTTATTGGTTCAACTTTGGCTAAGCGATTTGCTGATGAAAATGAAATCGTTCTTTACGACAATCTTAGTCGCAATACTATTAAATTTACGAATCTCCTTACTCACAAGAATATTACTCTTGTCAAAGGAGATATTCTTGATATTGATTCAATTAAAAAAGCAATGGTGGGTGCTAATATAGTAATTCATGCAGCGGCAATAGCTGGTATAGATACTGTGATTAAAAGACCAGTTGAGACCATGGAAGTCAATATCATAGGAACTGCAAATGTATTGAGAGCAGCATGGGAAAATAAAGTGCCGGATAGGGTTATAGATTTTTCGACATCGGAGATTTTCGGGTCAATGGCCTATCGGGTCAGCGAAAAGGATAATGCGGTAGCCGGGTCTGCTGGTGAAGCCCGTTGGGTTTATGCGGTTAGTAAACTTGCCGGAGAGCATCTTATACATGCCTATCATACGCAGTATGGTCTTCCAACAGTAACTGTCAGACCGTTTAATGTTTACGGCCCTGGTCAGACAGGGGAAGGTGCAATTCAAATATTTATCCGAAAAGCTTTAAATAATGAAAACATTAGTATTTATGGGGATGGTAATCAAATCCGGGCTTGGTGTTATCTAGATGATTTTATTGAATGTTTATTGCTTGCATTAGAAAGTAAAAACACTATTGGTGAATCTTTCAATATTGGTAATGCTCGCGCGGTCACAACAATATTAGGACTTGCACAGACTGTTTGCCGTGTGCTTGGTTCAGAGTCAAAGATAGTTTTTAAAGATCCGTTATCTGCCGATATTGAACTTCGCATCCCAGAAACTGAAAAAGCATATGAACTTCTAAATTTCAAAGCAAAAGTTGATTTAGAAGATGGTATTTTGCGAACTGCACAATGGTATAAGGGAAATATCATTTAATATGATACCTTTAGCTAAACCCGACCTGAGACAGGAAGACATTGATGAAGCGGTCAGCGTTTTACAGTCTGGAATGCTGGTTCAGGGAAATAATGTTTTAAAACTTGAAAAGTCTTTTTCCCTTTTTTCAAGGATTGAATATTGCTCGTTGTGTTCGTCCGGTACAGCAGCTCTACATTTGACTCTAAAAGCATTGGGAATTGGACCCAATGACAGTATAATAGTACCTGCTTTTACCTTCCCAGCCTCTGCTAATGTTGTTGAATTATTGGGCGCTAAAACGGTACTTTGCGATGTGGATAGAAATTCTTATATCGCGACGCCAGAAATAATAGAAACTTGTATAAAAGGGTCTGGGGATAATGTAAAAGCAGTAATGGTCGTACATGAATTTGGATGCCCTGCTCAGATAAAAAAAATTTCTGAAATTTGCAGAAAAAATAATTTGTTTTTGATCGAGGATGCTGCTTGTGCCCTGGGAACAATTGCTGATGAACAGCATGTAGGTTTCTATTCTGATGCGGCCTGTTTTTCCTTTCATCCGCGTAAGGCAGTCACCTGTGGAGAGGGTGGAGCTGTACTGACACGAAACAAAACGCTAAATAAACGTATTAAGGAATTACGAAATCATGGCATAATCAAAACTGAGATGGGCATTGACTTTATCGATGCCGGATTCAATTATCGCCTCACAGATTTTCAAGCAGCATTGATTCACGGACAACTCAAACGTTTTCCAAAAGAATTAAAAAAAAGAGCGCTCCTAAGTGAAAAATATCTAACCCTTCTTGATGACTGCCCGAATTTAAGTCTTCCTGTTAACATTGCTGGACATTCCTGGCAAAGCTTTATGGTTGTTATAGAAAACAATATAGACCGAAATCTAATAATTGAGCGGATGAGTCGGAGAGGTATACAAGTTAACCTTGGTGCGCAAGCCTTGAATTGTCTATCATATTTTTCCAGTAAATATGATATCAACGATTCAAATTTTCCTGTTGCAACAGAATTATTTCACTCAGGACTGGTCGTTCCTTTATATGGGAGTTTGACCGAAAATAATATTTATTTTATTAGTTCAGCTCTAAAAGAGATTCTTTCAAAATGAAGAGTAATATTTTTAAGGTATTGGGTATTATCACCAGCTTTACTCTTCTTTGGTGGATATTTCGCAATCAAAATTTCAATGAATTGTGGTTCGCAATTCTTTCGACAAAAAAGTGCTATTTAATTTTGGGAATTTTATTAATCCTTCCCAGTTTTATGATGCGGGGATATCGATGGCAATTATTATTTCCGTCTGAGGATAAGCCGTTATGGGGCAATTTGTTTTCTGCCATGATGATAGGTTACCTTGCAAATAACGTTCTACCTGCACGTGCTGGAGAATTTGTCCGTGCCTATATCTTGGGAAAGAAGGAAAATATACCTAAGAGTTTAGTGTTTGCCACTGTTATTGTCGAAAGGATTACAGATCTTCTTATTACACTAATTCTGCTTGCATTAATTGTTTTGGTCTTTCCATTTCCACCTTGGCTAATCAGTGGAGGAATCTCTTTTGGTATAATCGGTATTTCTTCTTTCGTTGTTTTGCTTGCACTCAACCTTTACGGGAAAAAACTAGTAAGATGGATCAAGAATTCATTAAGCTTTTTCCCAGAAAAGATTGTCAATAGTATTGAAAGTGTTGCATTAGGTTTCATCACAGGTGTTGCAACACTTCGCCAAAGTAATATCCTTTTTCGATATTTCTTCTTTACTATAGTTATCTGGTTAATTGAGACATTAATGGTTTGGTCACTTGCGCAAAGCTTTAATCTTCCATTAAAAGTCCATGGCGCATTGTTCATTATGCTTTTAATTGGTATCAGTAGCTTAGTCCCATTATCTCCAGGAAACGTTGGGACATATGAATTTGTTGCTACCAGTGCCCTCGGCTTTTTAAAAATTACTGGAGTTTCCGCTCTTGGTTTTGTCTTATTGCTTCATACCTTCACATTTTTTGGTGCTTCATCAGTAGGAATATTTTGCCTCTTAAAAACGAGCATTAGAACAAAAAAAATAATAACGAATTCAGAAAAAATTGATGGCCAGTGGAGTTTATAGAGGGGGTTCTATATGACAGAATGCTCGTACATAAAAAAAAGAAATAATATCCAAGAACTATATCTATCTTTATTAAAAAAAAGCAAAACCAAGTGGAAACGTGATTTGCCATTTGAAGAATTACTATTCGATAGATGGGAGCGAGCAAAGCAACTTGGTTTTTCAGACGGGGCTAGTATTTATCACAATAGCTATGTTTATGGCGATGTAAGCGTGGGAAAAGACACATGGATAGGACCATTTACGTTGATTGATGGGACTGGCGGTCTTAAAATTGGAGATTATTGTTGCCTTTCTGCGGGTGTCCAAATTTATACACATGACACGGTCAATCGCTTTATCTCCGGAGGTAAAGAATTAACACAACATGCCCCTGTGGTTATTGAAGACTTTTGCTATATTGGACCACAAACTGTAATTCGAAGTGGTGTTAAAATCGGAAGGCATTCAGTTATTGGAACGAATAGCTATGTTAATAAAGATATCCCTCCTTTTTCAATTGCATTTGGGACACCGATTAAAATAGTCGGTAGTGTGATATTTGATTCAAATGGAAATTTGGAATTAAATTATTTTTCCACGAGTAGTTCAGAAGGTAACATCTTGTGAATATCATCATTGTTACTGCAATGTTTCCTCCTATACAAACCGGTACTTCTTTTTACTCAGTGAATATCGCAAAAGCTCTATTAAAAAAAGGGGCCATGAGGTTAAGGTCATCACTTTAAGAAATGAAGAGGACAATGAGTCTATTAGCACCATTCAATTAACCAGAATTCCTGCACTCCACCTTCCAGTAAAAAACTTCATCAAACATTTTAGGGTTTGTTCTATTTTTCCATCCAATTACAGGAAGATTAACCTGATTGTAAAGAATTTTGAAACAGATATTATTTTACTGGTAAATCATTACCTGGATATCGCATTGCCAGCAATAGTTGCGTCCCTTTATAATGAAATCCCGATCATTTGTTCAGTGGGCACTCAATTGCAATCATGTAATCCGATAAGAAACCGGGTATTAAACATTTTAGACAAATTGATCTGCGGTAATTTTATCTTTCCATTCTGTAAAAAAATTGTTGCATGGGATAATGAAATCATCCGTTATTTAAATGATATACATGGCAAACGATTTACTGAAAAGTATGCAATTATAAATTATGGCATTAATGGTAACGCCGACTTTTTCATGAAACATAAGCATGATTATTCTGTACATAATCAGATTGTAAGTGTTGGAGCTATAAGTGAGCAGAGAAATTATATATCCATTGTAAGGGCTTTCAGTTTAATTGCCTCGGACTTTCCTGATTTGCGATTGAAAATAATTGGTCATGTCTATTATGACGCCGCTGTTCGGCTTTCCCAGGACCTAAAACTAAATGATAAAATCACATTTACCGGCGAGCTTCCGCATTCAGTCGTACTAGACGAACTGAAACGTAGCGATGTGTATTATTCCTCACTATCTGCGAAGTATGTTGGTCTTGGAACTGCTACGATAGAGTCTATGCTAATGGGAATACCCACAATGGCAAATGTGCCTGTCAATCTTCTTGGCAAACCTCATTTAAAGGATATGAAACATCTTATTTTACTGAATGGCAATTCCCCTGATCCAATCGCGGAGAAACTCAGATTAATTATGAACCAACCGTTGTTAAGAGAAAATATCGGCAAAGGCGGAAGAAGTTTCATTGCACAATTTATGAATTGGGAAAAGGTAGCACAAGACATGGATTCATTGATGGAACGTGTCACTACCCCGGGTTCTAACTTAACAAGTGGTCGATAAACCGGGGACAGATCAATGTTTTGTGTGTGGCAATTAATGGTTCTAAACCCTTACATTATCCTTGGGCCAGATAGGTGTAGCCATCATGCCTTTGTATCCGCATTGTCTTTTTATCTCGTAGACAAGGAGCTTGTCGTGGCATGAGGGATGTGTCTCACATGCACTTACTTTTTTATTTCAATCGGTTGTGGAGCCCGTCGCCTTGTTGATAAATATACGGTTTCGCTAAAATTTTGCCTATGAGGAAGAAATGAGAATAGAGATTAAGTTCAGTCCTAAAAAGGACCTCGTAGGACTTATTATCATGATTGTCTTCGTTGCCTACCTATTCTGGTTATATACTTCAACTGTTTCTTATCAGGCATCTCAATCGATTTTCACACCTGATGAAGCATTAAATTTGGTAAAAAATTATGATTTAGAGGAGTTAGTATCCCAGACCGATGAATTCTTTAACTCGAAAGGGCAAAAAATTGAAAATTTGAGTGCAATGCCCGTTTATCCAATGGGATATGTATTCAATCGCTATCACGGATGGGAAGGAACGCAAAATAGTTTTAAAATTATTACGGGTGAAGTGCCATCCGGCAAACTGGCTATGCAAATAATCAGCAGCCAGCCATCTGGCCTTTATAATTATGAACCAATAGCCATTAAGGGGAAAGCTTATAATTATTCCGTCTATGCAAAAGGAGAGGCAGGCAGTGAAATTCGATTGGATTTTTATACATATGACCAGAATATGCAGATTGTATACAATACGGGGATTGGTTTCATTCCGACAAACGAATTTGCGTTGCATGAAAAGTGGCAGGAGTACAGCTGCATGGTAGCTTTTAATAAATCGAAAGTTTCATTTGTAAAGCCTGTTTTGGTAGTGAACCGGCAGGGTTTCAGTCGATAATATTGTTTTTAAAGGAGTTAGCGCCGTGAAATGCGAATTTGATATTTCGGCTGGTATTCATCGGTGCCTATATAGTTGTTGTCATGTACATATGGTGGTGTCTACAGGGAGGCGCAGGTGTCGCCTTTTATGACCACAATGAGCTTATCAATGACCTGCGCCCATACATTTATCGCCCTTATATCTGGACTACCGGTGAATAAAATCCCTTGATCGATTTACTCTATCTACTTCTGTATATTCTCGCTTGTACTGGTCTTGGCGCCGGCGTGCTTTATCGGTTTTTAGATTGTCACCAAGAGACATGCACCAGCCCGCTTTTATACACTACCGGATTCATTGTCGGCTGCTGTATAAACTACTACGTATGGTTATTGCTTGGGCTCGCAGGGCTTTTGCATGGTGTCTATGTGCTGCCTGTTCTGGGGGCAGGCATATTGTCTGGTTGGGTGGTTTCATCAAGGTGTCGGATTTGGATTCTTCAAGATTTCCAATCGGCCGTACACACATTCCGGCAGTTGCCAACGATATGGACAATTATCGTCATCGGCCTCGTCGGTTGGGTGTTCATACTTGCTTACGCTGCTTTAACTACAGGCCCCAGTGGCGACGCAGAAGCATGTTACATGTATTTGCCCAAGGTATTCTCGCTCAAGGGGGCAATAGGACTTCCTCCGTATTACGATTCGTTTGTCAAAAATGGTTTTTGGGTGGAGACGCATTATACGATCCTTTATCTGCTGGGTGGAACCTTAGCGGTAAAGGGTTTTATCGTAGTTATGGGGCTCACTGCTGCCTTTTTTGCAGGTAAAATCGCGCGGTTGTGTGGTGCCAAAACCAGGGGCGTTATCATTGTCTGGTTCATCATTTATACGTCCTCGGTTTTTACCGGTAATTTCATCAGTGGAAAGACGGACGCCATAACATGTACGCTTGGTCTTGCCGCATTTTTTTGGTTGTTTGAAACTTTCGACAGGCAAACCGTACGACGCTCGATCCTTCTGGGAGTATTACTGGCAGCTACTATTTTATCCAAAATTTCATACATCCCAATACTGGGATTGGGCACCGCTATTATTGTGATATGGTCTTATATTGAAAACAATGATCAAAACCAATCGATTTCTTTTTATATTTTGATTTGCCTTATTATTTTGTTGACGATGAGCTTGTGCTTTGCACCCCATTTGGCGAAGAATGCTTTTCTCTTTAATAATGCGCTGGCACCATTCAATGAACAATCTATGGCTCAGGTCTGGTACAACGCAATCAACACGGCTCATATTCTGAAATCTTATCCTTTAGCGGTATGCTTTGGCATGTATCCAATGCAGGCTGGAACAGTTTCGCCTTTATTACTGGTTTGTGCGCCCTTCCTTTTTTATTTAAAAAAGGATCATGTAAATGGATATATATTCAATAAGGTGCTGGTAATTTCAATTTTATCGATTCTGACCTGGAAAATACTTAGCCCTTCGATGGTAGCCCCCAGGTATATTATGGCGAGTTTCTTTCTGCTCTCAGCCTGTGGTGTGGTAGCAGTTGAGAAATACATTGTTTTACAAAAAAGAAACCACTTTCTGAAGGTTTTAGTTTTATTGAGCCTGATCCTATCTCTGGTTATCGTAATACCTCCAACCATCAAAAGTGCCCAGCTTACATGTTATCACCAAAAACAAGTGGAGTTTATCAATGAAAAAGCGGAGAAATCAGCTACCATCTTACTATACGGTTATTATGGTTTTTATCTGCGAGACGATTTGATAACCAATACATACTCGGGATTCATTTTAAAAAATAATAAAAAATCAAGGTTTAATCAGATCATTGAAATACACCCCGCCTATATACTCGTTCAATCCGATGGTATAGATAGTTTCAATAAAGATTTTACCATGCCGGAGAACGATTATTTTAAACTGGTATTAGCTGATGAAGGCTTAAATTTTAAGAGTTATATGGTCGAATGGAAGAAATAAAAGATGAAAGGAAGCCAAAATATAGTAATTATAAAATGAAAAAAATTAAAGTCACCTAAGATCTTCAAAAAGTGCAATATCGTCCAGAACGTGGCAGTTGGACCGGATGGCGGGGGTCCCAAAAAACTGGACAGTATGATTAGGTCTGAGTCAGCCAAAATTTAAAGGAGCTGACTACGGTGAGCAGAAGCTTGTCGTGAATGGTTGTCCAGCAATCCCCAATTTAAACTAAATTCTTTTCTGGATTTGGGATTTCATGGAATGAGCTATACAGTTGCCGCATGTTAGGTCAATATTGCAGAAGCGGGGCAGTTCGTATTTTACGAAAGAAATAGGAAGACATTGGTAATGATATTGAACGATCAACTGAGTATTCTGCAACTGGCAAACCCTATCCGGGCGCTTAAATCCTTTTACAACAACCGGGAACTGATCAGGCAAATAGTGGTCCGTAACTTACATATGCGTTATAAAGGCAGTATTCTCGGGCTTGTATGGGTTGTGGCTACCCCTCTGCTGATGATAGTGATTTATACCTTTGTGTTCAGCGTGGTCTTTAAAGCCAGGTGGGGCGCGGCAACTGGCGTTGAAGAAACCAAAATGGCTTTTGCCCTGATACTTTTTTGCGGTCTGGCCGTTTATAATATTTTTCTCGAGAGTACCAGTGGGGCGACATCGGTCATATTATCCAACACGAACCTGGTTAAGAAAGTCGTGTTTCCCCTGGAAATCCTTCCCCTGACGTCACTGATAGCGGCTCTATTTATCGGCCTTGTTTGGTTCGGCATCCTTTTTTGCGGGATTATTATCTTCCTGCAAAAAGTATGCATCACCGCGGTGTGCCTGCCTTTCGTGCTGTTGCCCCTGGTGCTGTTTTCTTGTGGTATCGCCTGGTTTCTTGCTTCCCTGGCCACCTTTTTAAGAGATTTGCCGCATATCGTTGCCTTGACCTTGCAGGTTCTTATGTTCCTGTCACCGATTTTTTACAGCCTGGATATGATCCCGGAACCATATAAAACATTTCTGAAATTGAATCCTTTGACACATGTCATCGAGAATACCAGGATGGTTTTGATCTACAATCAGTGGCCCGACTGGTATGTCCTCGGCATCAGTACAATTATTGCAGGTGTCGTTTTCCAGTTAGGGCTTATATGGTTTATGAAGACTAAAAAAGGTTTTGCAGATGTGCTCTGATAAGATTGTTATAAATGCCAACAATGTAGGTAAATACTATGAGATATACGGTCAGCCTTCGCACCGTCTCTGGCAGATGCTGTTGCGCGAACGCAAGCAGTTTTTTAGAAAATTCTGGGCTTTGAGGGATGTCTCATTTAAAATAGAAAAAGGGCAATCTTTGGGCATCATAGGCCGGAACGGGGCCGGCAAAAGCACGCTCTTACAGATCCTAGCTGGAACATTGTCCCAGTCGACCGGCTCAGTTGTGGTTAAGGGCAAGGTCGCGGCACTATTGGAACTCGGCAGCGGATTCAATCCTGAGTTTACAGGGCGCGAGAATGTATATTTAAATGCCTCTATTCTTGGTTTAACAAGAGATGAAACTGACCGGCATTTCGATGAAATTGCTGCGTTTGCCGATATTGGGGAGTATATTGACCAACCGGTAAAATCCTTTTCGAGCGGCATGATGTTGAGATTGGCATTTGCCGTTTCAGCCTGCGTTGACCCGGATGTGCTGATAATTGATGAAGCCCTGGCCGTCGGCGATATGAAATTCCAGGTCAAGTGCTTCGACCGCATCCGCAAGTTCAAAGACGAGGGCGGGGTCTTTGTACTAGTGTCACATGATATCAACACCATTAATATATTTTGCGATCAGACGTGTTACCTGAAAAACGGAAATGTCTCAATGTTGGGGAAGTCACGTTCCGTGACTACGCAATATTATAATGACATGTTTAATCCATCAGATTCTGATCGTAAGGATGAATTAATCTACGCAGGGGGCAAGGAAAGTAAGGGGATTAAAGATGACTTCGATTTTTCTATTTATAACCATGATGAGAGTAAATTCGACACCCAGCTCAAGGCATTAAAAATACCGGTCTCAAAACCAGAGGAAATCAAAAAAATACTAATGCAGCCCCAAGCACTGGGAGATGGATCCGTCCGTATCATCAAGTACGGGCTTTATGATCTGAATGGTAACCAAGTCAACCTAACAAACCCTGATACTGAATATATGCTGCATGTGAGAATTATTTGCTTAGAAGATATAGACGACTGCGCTGTTGGATTTTTACTACGTGATAACAGAGGCATGCTTATCTACTCGACAAGCACCCGGCTTAACGAAATAAATGCCGGTAATTTAAAGCAAAGAGATATACAAGATATCTTTTTCAAGGTGCGCATTCCATGTGTAAATTTCCCCTATCTCATTGGAATTGGTCTTGCGCGAAATGAAACAAGTTTTTTAGATTATCTATACGATTGCATTCAGGTTAAAGCTAAGTCGTATGAAAAAGCATTCGGCAATTCATGGATGCATGTGCAGACAGAGCCTCTTAGAGGTTACCGTTGGCAGGAGAATACAGATTAAAGATTTAAAATTAGAATGTTTCAAGTAGGTGTATTTGAGCATACTATTAAATACTACTTTTGGAGTTTTTCATGGGGATTAACCTTGAATATATAACACTTTTAAGTATTTTAAGCGTGAAGGGACAACTACCGGAAAGTGGTAGCGTGCTTGAATTGGGAGCTCAAGATATCAGTGCTAAAGCGAGTCAGGCGAAAGCACACCTTTCAAGGTTGGATGGATCTAAAAGGGTCACTCAAATTGAGTCGGCTGCTGAACTGTATGCCCGCTTCGGTTTAGGACAGTATGAATGCATCGATGCAAATGGAAGAAATTCTTCCATGGTGTATGATCTGAATCAAAATTTAGGTGACAAATACGGTTTCCTTGAAACTTACGATATTGTTACCAACCTGGGCACGCTCGAACATTGTTTCAACATAGCAAATGGCTTCATGAATATGCATGCCGCTTGCAAGAATGGCGGGATCATGATCCATGCCATGCCAACCCAAAGCAATGTAAATCACGGTTTTTACAATATACAACCACGCCTGCTGGCCAACATTGCGGCTGCAAATAAGTACGAAATTTTGTATTTCTATTTTACTGTAGATTATCAACCTGAACTTTATCTCTATAACCTGGATAATTATAGACTGTTCGACGACCGCGACCTGATGGTGTATTGCGTGTTTCGAAAACGGTCTGACGATGTATTCAGGGTGCCGTTTGATGACATCTTTTCAACGGAAAATTCTATTCCTGAATATTTCAACAAGGTCATTTCCGAAGATTTCTCGGCCTATATAAAGGACAAGTGGGAAAATATCACACCCGATTCAATTAACAACGTACCCTGTGTTCCCTCTAGAAACATAGGACTCATTAGGCGCCTAAAAAAGCTTTTGATAGATTTTATAGGCAAAAAATAGGGGTTCTATAATGGTTGAATATGATTCGCATAATTTTTATCTGTCACCAGATAACGACTCCTGCCTGGGACGTGGTAGAAACAAATGCGGTGAATAGCGAGTGAACACAATATGGAGGCAGCGTTGAATCTTTTTTGCACCTGTTGCCTGCAGCAGCTTATTCAAACTGAGGTGACCCACCAACTATCTGATATTTTCCAGCGCTGGGAAATCTGCGGTGTTTCAATAACGTCATCAACGCGCAGGGATTATCCTGCCGGCCATGCCGTAATCTACTATAGATGCCCCAATTGTGGATTCGGTATTTTTTCCCCCATGACCGTGGGGACAGCTTCATTTTACAAGGATATAACGGTGGATGACTATTATCTGCCGGATAGATGGGATTTTCACGTTGCCATAAACAGTTTAAAGAAGAACAAGATAAACTCTGTTCTTGATTTGGGATGTGGCAAAGGAGATTTTTTAAGACAATTAAAAAAAAAGATCCCGGCTATCGAATGTTCTGGAAATGATAATAATCCTAATGTGCCGGCGGAATTTCCCAATAATATAGAATTCATTGCAGAACTTAGTAGTTGTGTTTCCAAATTTGAGGCGGTTACATTATTCCAGGTTCTCGAACACGTCGCCAACCCGGCGGATATGATCAGTGACGGTGTTAATCGGCTCAAACCGGGGGGCCTTATGTTTGTAAGCGTACCAGATCACACCGGTCCTATCAGGTTTTTTGCTGATTCGCATACGGCAGTCCCCCCGCATCATGTTACGACCTGGACACCCGAAAGCCTGGTTCATCTGTTGGGCCGGCATGGCTTAGAAATTCTTAAACAACATACTGAACCTTTACCTGATTATCTGATGCAGTGGTATCTGCCTGAAATTTTGATTAATAAACTTGGCGTGAAGAATAACCCGCGGATATCTGGTTTCATTAAGGATTACATTGCGGATCCGATAGTTGGCATCTGTAAAAGATTTAAAATTAAAAGCCTGCCAATAAAGGGTCATACCCTCCTTGTAGTGGCCCGCAAGGATAGTCTGGATGAGAACCCATCTTAAAAATAAAAACTTTTTGGACCAAACCCGGCGTTGGGTGCTTATATCAACTCGAACTGCCACCGTTATTTATTCAACCTGAGATACTAACATCTGCTCAACTATAGTAGCCAGTTTGCGGAATCGAACCCATATGTGCGGAATTGCAGGGCTATTAAGTAATACTCTTCAATCGATTGAATCTCGTTCAATTGTCTTGAGGATGATGGCGGACCTGGAACATAGGGGACCGGATAACTCCGGGCTTATTCAGAAAAAAGGTTGTACATTAGGCCACCGGCGACTTGCGATTATTGATACATCCGATACCGGTTCTCAACCAATGGTCGCAGACGGGGTCTCTTTGATATATAATGGTGAACTTTATAATTATCAGATTCAGCGAAAACGGTTGCAAGAAAAGGGTGTTACTTTCCGGGGACATTCAGACACTGAAGTACTTCTCAAGTTGTACTTGCATTTTGGCGAGTCCTTCTTGCAACACTTGCGAGGTATTTACGCATTTGCTCTATGGGATTCCAGCAGAAAGACCTTGATATGTGCTCGTGACCCTTTGGGTATTAAACCATTTTTATATTCCAATACCAGCAATGGTTTTCTTTTCGCCTCGGAATTGAAGGGCATGCTTTCTTCCGGACTGATTTCACGTGAAATTGACCGAAAGGCGTTGCACGCGCTCCTTTTAAGAGGGAGTGTACCTCAACCTGATACAATCCTGGAGGATGTTAAATCCCTGATGCCCGGGCAACTGCTAAAGGTCAAACCTGGAAGCGTGCCGGTCATAAGCACCTTTAAACAACTGAAAGCCGGCTGTTACGATATGTCTGGCGCCACATGGCCGGAAATCGTGGATGAGGGTAAACAGATACTGTGCTCTGTATTGGAGCAACAATTAATATCTGATGTTCCAGTTGGTGCCTTTTTATCGGGTGGTCTGGATTCTTCTTTGTTAGTTGCTCTAATGGCCCAAAACCATAATAAAGTAAAAACGTTTTCAGTTGGATTTGAGTCAAGCTTAAAA
The DNA here is from genome assembly GCA_963697405.1 of uncultured delta proteobacterium. GTDB lineage: Bacteria > Desulfobacterota > Desulfobacteria > Desulfobacterales > Desulfosarcinaceae > Desulfosarcina. The sequence goes on from CAVONY010000016.1 coordinate 19,501, forward strand.
ACGCAAAGCGAAGATGAAACTGGCGATGCGGCTTTGTTGATTAAACACCTGAATGTGGATCACACTGAGATAGTTATTACCCAAAAAGATGTGAAAGATATCTTTCCCACTGTTGTAAAAGATCTTGATCATCCGACCGTTGATGGTGTTAACAGTTGGTTCATTTCGCGTATTGCCTCAAAAGATGTAAAGGTCGCTATTTCTGGCACCGGTGGTGATGAATTGTTTGCAGGATATCCTTGGTTTAAAGCCATGCAGGGCTTTGTGAGCGTACCTTGGTACAAATCGGTCCAAAGGAAATGTGCAGGGATGAGTTTCGCCTCCTATTTCGCTGAACAACACTTTATTTTTGACCACCAGTCGATTGAAAACTTGTGTTTCGGGCAAAGAAGTGTGTGGCTCCACCCTGATCCCTTACCCGATAGTGACCCGCTATCTCGAGTCACTGGGATGCTTTTGCATGGTTATACGCGTGACCAACTGCTGCTGGATATTGATACTGCCTCAATGGCTCATAGCCTTGAGGTCAGAGTTCCGTATTTAGATGAGAGCCTGCTCAAGTTCGCGCTTTCGTTACCCGAATCTGCCAAAATTGGTGGAAATGATTTTAATGCAGAAGTAGGGTCATATGCACAAAGCGGTTGCAAACGTATTCTGATGGAAATCGCAAAACCATTGCTGTGTGAAGGGTTCATGTCACGTCAGAAAAGGGGGTTCAGCCTTCCATTCGATGGATGGCTGCGTGGCGTTGCTGAACCCTTAATGCTCGAGTTGCTTTCGCCGGAAACGGTAAGAAAGCGTCAATGGTTTAATCCGGATTATACCCAAGAAGTTGTTAGCGGATTTAAAAATAACAAACTTCACTGGACGCGTCCTTGGCTGTTAATGGTAATAGAATTATGGGCTCAGGAATTCATAGATAAAAGATAAATATTAATACGATAAACCCTAATTAGATTTATGAACCAAGATGAAAAACCTTATCGATTTACATATTTGTTTCGTTTCTGACCGATCATACCCATTATTTGTAAAAACTGATCTCCGTCGAATAGGCGGCGTAGAAACGCGCTCCCTGCGTTTAGCGAAGATGATGACCAAACATTTTAAAAAGGTCAGCTTTGCCATAATGGATACCGGAGCACCTGTCGTCAACGACCATGGTTTGACCGTCAAGACATATACACCCACGGCGGTGAGTGACAAACCAAATCCAGGATTGGTTAAAATTGATGCGGACATTTATATTTGTTTTGAATCCAATCACATTACAGCTGATGTAGTTCGTACGTGCAATATTGTGGGCAAAACAGTCATATACTGGTGTACCAGCAACATTGATTTTCATCCTGAATATCAAATTGACAATCATAATTATGATCCTCGCGGATTTAAAAATTCGGAATGCGCTTATGCATTTCACTTTGCTGACCACATTGTTAGCCAGACAAAAGATCAACAAAGCAATTTGAAAAAAAAACATAAGCTTGAATCTGTAATCATTAGAAATCCAATTGCTTTTCATCATTTGGAGCGACGGCCGAAAAGTAAGGATCAAAGGCCTCAAGTTTTATGGATCGGCAGAACGGATAACCTCAATAAACGACCCGAGAAATTGCTGGAGGTTGCTGAAGATTTGCCGGACATCGATTTTAAGATGATACTGAATAATTTTGATCAAGAACTGTATGATAAGGTGGTTGGTAAAGCATCTGCAAACATTGAAATTGTTGATTATGTCCCTTCTGATGAGATGGATGCGGTATTTTCAAAAGCAACCATCTTTTTTTCAAGCTCCAGTAAAAATTTTGAGGGTTTTCCGAATGTCTTTTTACACGCAGTAACGCACGGTATTCCCATCGTTTCATTGGAAGTGGACCCGGATCAGATTTTTTCCATACATGGTTGTGGAATTGTTTGTGATGGGAAAATTGAATTGGCAAGAAGAGCGATACTGGATTTAACAGGCAACCAAAATATATACGACAGGGTGAGGATGCAGGCTTTCAACTATCTGAAAAATTTACATGAAAAAGATATAATAGAAAATGAGTTTGTTAGCTTTTTAGATTCAATTCAACCGCATAAATATTCTACAAGATGGACTGAGGTTAGTTGTGATTCTGATCAAGAAATCCGGTTATTGAAAAATGAAAACGAACAGTTAGAGCATCAGATTTCAATGTTGAATCGATCGCTTGAAATTCTAAAAAACGATTACACTTTTTTACAAAATACGAAGCCAGTAAAGATCGCCAATCAAGTTGAAAAATTTTCTAATCAAGTAAAAAGTATATTGAAGCAGAAAAAGAGTTAACAAAATGGAAGCTGCAGCTATATTTGTGGATTTAGGCGAAATTTGGCCCAACAATTTTCATTATTCGTATAAGCTTAACAATTTCCACTATAAACGGGAACGACGGCTTCGTATTTAAACGACAGCTTTCTTTTAGCGACAAAATTCGTTCCACATCCGACGAAAATAGTATCCGCTATCAAAGAGTGTTCTTACCCGAGACATATTTTCAGCGGTTCCATCCATGAAAGAACAATTATAGGGGTGCGATTATTAAACAGACGTCTGCTTTGTGTCGACTGTTGGTAAATAAGCAAATGACGATGCTATCCATCAATGCATCCAAAGACACGGACAAAAAGGCCTTTATAGCCAATTACACAAACACGAATTAGTACATAAGCAACTGGAACTTTTCTGACTGCCGATACCTCGCTGTTTGCGACGGAGTATTTCATTAAATAATCTTTTCAATATAAGAATAAAAAATATGCTTCGAGTTACCAAAGAAATTATAAAAAAGGTTTTGCCTAAATCAATTTTAAATTTATACTATTTAAAGAGGATATGTGGACTTGACCATAATACTAACCTGCCACCGACAAGTAACGATAGTGAAAAAATAAATTATAAACTTGATTTCAATAAAGTATTCAAAGAGAATTTGTTCGAAGGAAAAGATTCCGTTTCTGGGGCAGGTTCTTCATTAGAGCAAACCATAGTTTTAAGGGAACAATTACAGAATATTTTTAAGAAACTGGGGACAAGAAATTTGTTGGATATACCATGTGGTGATTTTAATTGGATGCAAAACGTAAATCTGAATGATATAAAATATAGTGGGGCTGACATTGTAGAAGAATTAGTGAATCGTAACAATATTAGATATCAAAATGTAAATCGATCATTTGTTAAGGCAGATTTAGTGAATGGTCCACTACCAAAAGCTGATACGATTTTATGTAGAGACTGTCTTGTTCATTTAAATTTTGAACAATGTTTTAGTGCTATCAAAACAATCAAATCATCTGGAGCTTCATACTTATTAACTACGACATTTACTGAACACCATATCAATATTGATTTAAAGGCAGGAATATGGCGTACACTTAATCTTCAAGATATTCCTTTTAGTTTCCCAAAACCAATATACTTAATAAATGAAAAATGCACAGAGGCTGATTGCAATTATTCTGATAAATGTATTGGAGTCTGGGAAATCAATAGCCTTCCTGATTTTTAATTAAAGGATAATTCCAATGAAACGTTTGCACACTAAATACCCATTAGTGTCAATTATTATACCAGCCTATAATAGAGCCAGATATCTGCCTGAGACAATAAACAGCGTTTTAAATCAAAAATATCCGAATATTGAAACAATTGTCCTTGATGATGGGTCTACTGATAATACTAGAGAGGTATTGTCTAAGTATGAAGACAAATTATACTATGAGACCCATAAGAACATGGGAGAGACAAAAACTGTAAACAAAGGCCTAAAAATGGCCAAAGGTGAATACTTTTGTGTTGTCAATTCAGATGATCCTCTTTTGCCAGGTGCACTAATAAAGTTAGTCTTGGCCCTGATAAAAGAACCTGACGCGTTAGTAGCATATCCTGATTGGGTAGAGATCGATGAAAAATCAAATCGCCTAAAAGAGTTTATATTACCTGATTATAATTTATATGATATGTTAAAAAATTTTTGCGTCTCTATTGGCCCTGGAGTATTGATTCGCCGGAAAACCATTGAAAAGATAGGTTATAGAGATAACAAATATAGCTATGTAGGTGACCTAGAATATTGGTTTAGAGTCGCTTTGCATGGCAAAATGATTCATATACCAGAAATTTTAGCTACACATCGGGTCCATAAAGAATCCGCATCGGCACAATTTCAGGGCGGTGTTATGGCTAATGAACTTGTTGACTTAGTGGAAAAGACAACAGGAAGCAAATATTTTCCACCTGAATTATACATACAAAAACAATTGTTTATAAAGAAAGCACTTGAGATAAGCCTTTATTTTTGTGGACGAGATAAAAAGGCAATCAGTGAGCAAAGGAAAAAACTGAGGAAAATAAAGGAAATTTACAACATCTACAATTGTCTTCAAATCAGTAGTGAAGACATCTACGGTTCAAGATTTAATGGCTATGATCTTTCAAAAAAACTACGAGAAATTAACATTGATAGCAGAATTTTAGTTTTCGAAAAACACAGCCGCAATGATCAAACAGTTAATGAAATATTTTCTAATTCTAAAAACTATCGTGATATATTAAGAAATCATGCATTTAATCTTAACAATTATTATTCTACCAGTGCGCATTTTTATCCATTTTCTTATGACATTATTCTAAGTGAAAATTTCCTTAACGCCGACGTAATACATCTTCATTTGATACATAACTTCTTTTTTAACATAGATGATCTGCCATTGTTCACCCATTTAAAACCGGTTGTTTGGACGCTTCATGACCCTTGGGTAACCACAGGGCATTGTGTTCACCCCGGAGAATGCAAAAGATGGCTTACAGGATGCGGTGATTGTCCTGATTTAGATTCACCCTTTCCAATTAAATCGGATACTACTTCACTTAATTGGTTGCATAAGAAACTTATTTTTAATAATTGTAATTTAGAAATTATAGTTTCATCAGAGTGGATGTTTAAAATTGTTGAAGCCTCTCCTTTTTTTGATCAATCGAAAATACATATAATTCCTTTTGGAATAGATCTTGATACTTTTAAACCAAATTATAATACGTCTCTAAGAAAAAAACTTAAAATACCAGATGATAATTTTGTCATTTGTTTTAGAGCAACTGATATTGAATGGAAAGGGTTCGACTACATAAAAGAAGGTCTTAAATACTTAAAACCTAAAAGCAAAGATATTACTTTAATTGTTCTAAACGATAAAGGGTTGTTAAAAGAATATGAAAACCAATTCCAAATAGTTGAGTTAGGCGTGATCTTCGACACTGATAGTCTTGTAAATGTTTTTAATGCATCGGACTTATTTTTGATGCCATCGAGAGATGAATCTTTTGGAATGATGGCAGTTGAAGCTATGGCCTGTGGTAAACCTGGTATAGTTATGCATGGGACTGCTCTGCCTGAAATAGTAAAACCTGAAGAAAGTGGTTGGAAAGTTGTTAATCAAGGTGATGTAATTGGTATGGTTAAGTGCATAAATGAGCTAATAGAGAAACCTCATATCAGAAGAGAAATCAGTTTACGTGCAAGAGATACAGCAGAAAAATATTATAATGAAAGTATCTATATTAATAGAATTAAAAAAGTGTATCAAACTGCTATAGAAAACAGAGATAAGACAAAACAAAACGATTATATAATAGAACAACTAAAGAAAGTTAATCAAAAAAAAGAAAAAACAAACAATCAAGATCAAACTTATTTGGATAAAGCTGTCTTAGAGTTAATTAATTATCCTGAATCATATAAACTATTCCTACGACTATACAATAACAAAACCATCTATAATCTCTATAAAAAAATAATCCAACCTATAATTAAGAAATATAGCATCAACAATTTTTAAAATCTGGTACCACGACCATAGGACGTTCTAAGAGGAAGGCCCCTTGTTGTCCTAACGTCCAATTCATGACAATTTGATTACAGACATGCAAGGATGTTTTGCATGATTATCGCGTAGTCCTATTTACGACATCCGTGGAAGTTTATGAAAATTGGAAGAGTAGCGAATGTTTCATGGTATCGAATATATCGATTTTAAAATAATGGGAACATGAAAAAATGTTAAGATTTTTTTCACACACTTGCCTTCACTTAGGAGTAAGTATCTCAGAGACTCTACGTCAGGTTGTCCAGCCTTTAGGGTCCATCTCCCGGAATAATTTTAGAAAGAATAATAGACATTGAAAAAAAACAATGACCCTATTGTAAGCGTTATTTTACCAACTTACAATCGAGCACAATTTTTATGGGACGCTATTTACAGTGTCCTCAATCAAACTTTTTCTGGTTTCGAAATTATTGTAGTTGATGATGGTTCAACCGATAATACTGAGCAAATAATAAAAAAATTTTTAGATCCGCGAATAATATATATCAAACAAATCAATCAAGGTAGATCGCATGCCCGCAACACTGCCATTAAAGTATCACGGGGAAAGTATATTACCTTTTTAGATTCCGATGATTTGTATCTGCCAAATAAGCTAGAAATTCAAGTGAACTATCTCAATAATCATAAAAAAGTAGATATGGTCTATACTTCAGCTTATTGCATTGACGCGAATGGAAAAAAATTAAAAGAGAACTATCAGGCTTTTAATTCGGGAAATATTTATAATTTAATTGCTTTCTATCGTCCAATTACTATTACATTGCCAACTGTAATGATCAGGCGTAACTTGTTGAATAAGGTTGATCTCTTCGATGAAAATATGGTGAGATTTGAAGATACAGATATGTGGCGACGTATTTCTAAAATTTCTTCTATAAACGCAATTAATGAATTCACTTGCAAATTAAGAACTCATCCTGAAAATCATCTTTTAAATCAAAGCCCAGATCAGATTATTGATGCGTTAAATTATTATTCAAAAAAGATTCAGAAGGAAGATACTGATAAAGGTAAAATTTTTTTAAGAAGAGGATTAAGTCGATTAAACTTTTTTTATTGCCGTTCTTTTTTTAAAGTACACGGATGGAAGAGACATGCGATTATATTGTTGTCAACCTCACTCAAATACTGGCCATTAATTTTCGTTGAATATTTCATAAATAGGTTAAGATATTATTTATTTAACTATAAATATAAAATATAAAAAAGTTGTATAAAACTTATAATTGATCGGTATCCTTTATACCCACTTTATAAATTTAATTTGTTCATTAAATATTGATAAAATAAATCTTTATGAAAAAGCTCAATGATAAAAAATGTCCACTCGTTTCCATCATAGTTCCAGTATATAACGGAACTGATTTTTTATCTCAAGCTATAGATAGCGCTTTGTCCCAAACCTATAAAAATATTGAATTAATTGTTATTAATGATGGCTCTGACGACGAAGGTCAAACTGAGAAAATCGCACTTTCCTATGGGGATAGGATTGGTTATTACAAAAAAGATAACGGCGGCGTTGCCTCAGCATTAAATATGGGCATTAGAAAAATGTCCGGTGAGTATTTTTCATGGCTTAGCCACGACGATTTATACACTGTCGATAAAATATCGTACCAAGTAGAATTTATAAGGAAAAATTACAAAAAAAATTCTACAAAATATATCGTTTACAGCGACTATTATGTTTTTACGGACGATCCCAATAAAGCGATACCAGTATCAATGCCGGGTGTAGACCCCGAAAATTTCAGATATTGGATTACCGTTGAAAACTCACTGCATGGTTGTACACTTCTGATCCCAAAAGAAGCTTTTTACGAGACTGGTTTTTTTAACGAAAAGCTCAAAACAACTCAAGATTATGAACTATGGTTTCGGATGGCAAAAAGTTTTTCTTTTGTTCATTTGCCGCAATGCTTGGTTAAGGCAAGAAGTCATCCTGAACAAGGAAGCATTAAAATGTCTCAACTTGCAACTACCGAAATCAATCATCTTTACATTGGTTTTTTATCAGAATTGACAAAAAATGAATTGTCTCAACTTCCACATAAAATACCATCGTTGGACTACGGTAAAATTGCTGCCAAAATGTTCAATAGAGGATTTTATAAGGCAGGCCTTCATGCCACTATGTTGTCTATAAAAAATCTTCATAAATCAAATATATTCACAGTTTCAAAAGTCATTTATACAATAGGTATTGGTTTGATAAAACGCTTTTTTCTTTTTATTATAAGAAAATTGATTCCTCCAAACATACGCCTACAAATAAAGAATCAATTTATGCACAAACGAAACCAAATATTAAGCGAGAAAAATAGCAAAAAGGAATACAATTTAAAAGAAAAATTTACTATAGTATATGAAAACAATACGTTTGGTGGTGACGTATCTTTCTCTGGTGAAGGATCAAATTTCTCTCAAACTAGTGTTATAAGAAATGAAATCCCGAAACTATTAAGAGAATTTGAAATAAAAACTTTTACTGATGCACCATGTGGAGATTGGTACTGGATGCAGCGAATCGATCTGCCCGTTGAACGGTACATCGGTATAGACATCGTAGACGCACTAATTGAAAAAAACCAAAACACTTTCGGCAATGATAAAATTTCATTTCAATGCCTGAATCTGGTTGAAATAGACCTGCCTCCCACCGATCTGATTTTTTCAAGGGATTTCCTTGTGCATCTATCGTTTGAAGATTCTCTGAAGATTATTGCCAATTTCAAACATTCAGGCGCTAAATATCTGCTTACAACAACATTTACCGACCGATACAGTAATGAGGATCTGGGTGACGGGTTCTGGCGACCCCTAAACATGCAATTAAGCCCTTTCAATTTCCCGGAACCCGTTAAATTGATCAATGAGGGATGCACCGAGTATAATAACCAGTTCAACGACAAATCTCTTGGCCTATGGCTGTTAAAAGATATCAACGGATAGTAATAATTGTCATAAATTATCAGTGTGTTGGAAGACCGCTAATGGTTGATGCACCAAATTTCAGTTAACTACTTTATAACAATGAATATATTATTATGGAGCCAGTATTTCTGGCCTGAAAACTTTCGCATCAATCAACTTGCCGCAGCCCTTCATCAAAGCGGTTTACAAGTATCTGTACTGACAGGAAAACCAAATTATCCTGAAGGAAATGTCTATCCCGGGTACAAAACTAAAGGCATCCAGTTTGAAAGATATGAAGGCATGCGTGTCATTAGAATGCCGCTTGTTCTCCGGGGAAACAACTCATTCACTCGTCTGGCATTGAATTACCTGTCTTTCATTTTGTCCGGCTATATGTTTGCTCCAAAAGCTTTGCGCAGCCAAAAAATCGATGTTGTTTTTGTATATGCGGTGTCGCCCCTGCTTCAGACACTACCTGCCATATTTGTTGCCAAACTCAAGCGTGCTCCTCTAGTATTATGGGTTCAGGACTTATGGCCCGAGAGCCTACTTGCTACAGGATTTGTCAAAAATCGATACATACTCCAAGCCGTAGAAAAATTAGTCCGATATATATATCGAAACACGGATTCTATCCTAATCTCTTCGGAGGCTTTTAGAATTCCAATATCTCGATTGGTCAAAGAAGCCAGCAAGATAAGATATTACCCAAATGCCGCGGAACCGGTTTCGGATTGTTCTGAATCTTGCAGTGCTTGTAAAGCTGCCATAGAGATCGAAAAATGGTTCTCAATCGTTTTTGCCGGTAACATCGGCGCGGCACAGTCAATGGAAACCATTTTAGGTGCGGCTGAAAAACTTAGATCAATAACACCGATCAGATTTTTCATCGTAGGCAGTGGTAGCCAGACAGATTGGCTTGAAAAGGAGATTATCAAGCGCAAATTGGACAATGTATCATTAACTGGGCGCCTTCCACATACGGAAATGCCCGAAATCTTTACAGCAGCTTCAGCGTTGCTGGTTACATTGAGGGACTCGCCAATTTTTACCGTTACCGTCCCCAGCAAAATACAAGCATATCTTGCCGCCGGAAAACCAGTTATAGCGAGCCTGAATGGAGAAGGTGCAAGGATTATAGAAGAGGCAGGCGCAGGATTCTCATGCCGGGCAGAGGATTCCGATGCTTTGGCAAAGACCGTTCTACGAATCTATAAACTCTCTGTTGGAGAACAAGCCAAGCTGGGAGAAAGAGGCCTGCGGTATTTTAAGGATCATTTTAATTTTACGTCATTGGTCGCTGAGTTGATCGATCACTTCAAAGCCACAAGAGCTGTTTGGGAAAGGAACAAAGCTAAATGAGAGTCTTAGTTCTTGGTGTATCGGGCATGCTCGGTAATGCGATGTTCCGTGCGTTTTTTCAAGAATCTATATTTCAGGTATTCGGCACAGTTCGTTCGGGATCGGTAAGAAAACATTTTGTTCAGGGGGCTCGGTCAAAGATAATTTCTGGTGTGGACGTTGAGAATCAGGACACGTTGGCTCGTCTTTTCTGTGAGATCAGGCCGCAAATCGTAGTGAACTGCATTGGTTTGGTCAAACAGCTCTCCAATGCCGACGATCCGCTACAGGCGCTGCCGATTAATTCGATGTTGCCTCACCGTCTGGCTCGCTATAGTGAATTGATCGGCGCTAGATTGGTACACATAAGCACGGATTGCGTCTTTTCCGGAAGCAAAGGAAAATACCAGGAATCAGATACGTCTGATGCTACGGATCTTTATGGTAAGTCAAAATACTTGGGAGAGGTGGACTATCCACATACTATCACACTTCGCACCTCCATTATTGGCCACGAACTGGAAAGCAACCATGGTTTGGTAGGCTGGTTTCTTACGCAAAACGATCAGGTTAAAGGTTATACCGAAGCAATTTTTTCAGGTTTGCCCACAGTGGAACTTTCCAGGGTAGTACGTGACATCGTGGTGCCTCATACTGACCTTTCCGGACTATATCATGTCGCATCGGCGCCGATATCTAAGTTTGACCTACTCAAACTTGTTTCTACGGTTTATGGGAAATCCATAGAGATCTTGCCGGACGATAATGTGGTGATTGACCGATCTCTAAATGCCGACCGGTTCCATGAAGCGACGGGGTATATCGCACCGCCATGGCCGAAATTGGTGCAACAGATGTTTACCAACAAATAAGGAACGCTCCAATGTTTGCTGACAAAGTGTTGATGATTACCGGGGGGACTGGTTCTTTCGGAAATGCCGTATTGAGTCGCTTTCTCGATACGGCTGTGCGCGAAATTCGCATTTTCAGCAGGGACGAAAAAAAACAAGAGGATATGCGAATTACACTGAATAATCCTAAACTCAAGTTCTACATCGGCGACGTGCGGAACTACCATAGCATAAACGATGCGATGCGGGGAGTAGACTATGTGTTCCATGCCGCTGCGCTAAAGCAGGTCCCTTCGTGTGAATTTTATCCCATGGAAGCGGTGCGAACCAATGTGGTCGGGGCCGAGAATGTGATGAACGCAGCACTGGCCAACGGTGTAAAACGTGTCATTGTGTTGAGCACTGACAAGGCGGTCTATCCAATCAATGCCATGGGCCTTTCTAAAGCCCTTATGGAAAAACTCATGGTGGCCAAATCACGCAACCGTTCAAATGATGAAACCATATTCTGCGGGACCCGGTATGGCAATGTCATGGCATCACGAGGATCGGTAATCCCACTTTTCGTCAGCCAGATCAAAGAAGGCAAGCCCTTGACCGTTACCGACCCGAATATGACGCGGTACCTGATGTCCTTGGAAGATTCTGTTGACCTCGTGTTGTATGCGTTTGAACATGGACGGCAAGGAGACATTTTTGTGCAAAAAGCCCCCGCTTCAACTGTGGGTGAACTAGCACAAGCGCTGAAAGAACTTTTCCATGTTGATAATCCCATCCGAGTTATTGGTACACGACATGGTGAGAAGCTATATGAATCACTGCTGTCGCGTGAGGAGATGGCAAAAGCTGAGGACATGAAGCGGTATTTTCGTGTACCCGCAGACGGACGCGACCTCAACTATAACAAGTATTTTGTGGAAGGGGAAACCAAGGTTTCTCAATTTGATGACTATACTTCTCACAACACCGATCGTTTGAATGTGGAACAAATCAAAGAGTTGCTGATGAAACTTAACATTATTCAGGAAGCGTCAAATGCTTAAAGTGATGACCATCGTTGGGACACGGCCGGAACTGATCAAGATGAGCCGCGTGATTGCCGAACTCGATCGACAGGTGAATCATGTACTGGTGCATACGGGTCAGAACTACGATTATGAGTTAAATCAAGTCTTTTTCGAAGATCTGGAAATTCGCAAACCTGACCACTTCCTGGGTGCAGCCGGAGAGACCGCTGCGCAGACTATCGCCCAGGTCATCTCCAAGACAGACGAGCTTTTTGCGTCTGAAAACCCCGATGCAGTATTGCTTTATGGAGACACCAACTCCTGCCTGGCGGTTATCTCGGCCAAACGTCGCAAGATTCCGGTTTTCCATATGGAGGCTGGCAACCGCTGCTTCGATCAGCGCGTTCCTGAAGAACTGAACCGCAAGGTGCTCGATCATCTATCGGATATCAATATGGTGCTGACTGAGCATGCAAGGCGCTATCTGATTGCAGAGGGCATTCGCCCGGAGACGATTATTAAGACGGGTTCCCATATGCGTGAGGTTTTAGATTACTATCGGGCCAAGATTGAAGCCTCTGATATTATCCAACGGATGGGGCTGAAGGAAGGGCGTTTTTTCCTGATCAGCGCTCACAGGGAGGAGAACGTTGATTCACCCACGTCCTTGAATAATCTGCTTGAATCACTGGCGGCACTGGTCAAGGAATACGGGTTGCCGGTGATCGTGTCAACCCATCCGCGAACCAGAAAGCGATTGGAGGCATTAGACTGTCAACTACAAGATTCAACGATAATATTCTCCAAACCGTTCGGCTTTCTCGACTACATACGATTGCAGATGGGAGCTTTTTGCATCCTGTCAGACAGTGGTACCATCACAGAGGAATCGTCTCTGTTAAACCTACCCGCAGTGACGATCCGCAATGCGCATGAGCGACCCGAGGGAATGGATGTCGGCACGCTTGTCATGAGCGGATTGAAAAAGGAGCGTGTGCTCGATGCGGTGGCGATGGTGACATCGCGCTATTCCAAAACGCAACGGGTGGTTCCGGCCGTAGTTGACTACGAGGCTGCCGCCGTTTCAATACAGGTCACAAGAGTCGTGCTAAGTTATGTCGATTATATCAATCGGACTATTTGGAATAAATCGTGACATGGCGTTTTAGAAATTTGGTTAGCGACCTTACGCTAATCGACAAAAACTTGCGTGAAATTATTGGCAAAGCCTCCGCAGCTTTTTTTTTAATGGTTGCTGGAGCAATTTTATCTTATTCGCTGAATCTTATAATTACGAGAATGCTTAGCGTTAATGATGCAGGGCTTTATTTTTTGTCACTTTCACTTGTTTTAATTGGTACCACTTTAGGTGTTCTAGGACTTGAGAATTCTATTGTTAGATTCATTGCAAGCAACGCTTCAAACAATAACTGGGGGATGGTCAATTCTATCTATAACAAATCAATTTTTGTAAGTGTTATCAGTTCTATTTTAATAACTACAATTATTTTTTTTCTTGCAGAAAAGTTGGCAGTAAAAATTTTCGATAAACCGCGACTTGCGGATGCTCTGAAAATAATGGTTTTTTCTATCGCTCCTCTGACCTTTTTAACAATCAATACGAGGTCTTTACAAGGAATAAAGAGAATAAATTCTTCTATCATTTTTCGCAATTTACTTGTTCCCGCACTATCTATAATTTCTGCATTTATTTTAATACCTTTATGGGGACTATCTGGGGCTAATATTTCTTATGCTATTGCCTGTTCTCTAAGCATGATTATTTCCTTTTTTTATTTGAAAAAGAAACTCCCCAGTGCACCTTCAGCAATTGATAGATTTACTTATAATGAACTTTTATCAAGCTGCTTGCCTTTATTCGTTGCTTCTATTTTAAGTCTTACCATCTCTTGGACTTCGGAAATAATGGTTGGTATTTATAGCAATGCATCAGACGTTGCAATTTTTAGTGTAGCCAATCGTACTGCACAATTGACAACCTTCATTCTATTAGCGGTAAATAGCATTGCTGCGCCGAAATTCTCTGAGATGTATGTTAAAGGTGATTTAAAGGCTCTTCAAAAAACCGTACAAAATACCACGTTGTTATTAATCGTTCTCTCGTTACCATTATTATTACTCCTCATAGCGATACCCTCATTTTTTATGGGACTATTTGGAGATGAATTCAAGAGTGGATCTACCGTATTAACCATATTGGTTATCGGTCAATTTATTAATGTTTCAACTGGTTCTGTAGGAATCTTGTTAGTCATGTCGGGAAACGAACTGTGGTTGCGTAACAATACAATTTTTATAGCAGCTTTAACGATTTGGCTTAACTACAAGCTTATTCCTGTATACGGAATTTTAGGAGCTTCCATAGCTTCTGCTATTTCACTATCATTGATGAACATAACTGCTCTTTTATTGGTACGATGGCGATTAAAATTTTGGACTATACCTATTCCATGGAAAAACAATAGGTCTTAAGTTTATTTCCCGTAGCTTTTAAAATACTGTATTGTGAACATTGGCGGTTATGCGACCAAGTTATATATTTTGATCGAAAGATTCATGTCATGTTTAAATTTTATAGTTTAACGATTCTGAAAATTTCATATTTCTATAATACTTTTATTACAATTGTTAAGTATTGGCCTTTATTAAAAATGGGGAAAAAATGTCGCTTTCAAAGAGGAGTTATTTTCAAACCCTATTTCTGGAAAAAAGGAAGCCTTAAATTAATATTAAAAGGCCATAACATCATCGGCAATGGATCAGTTTTTCAAGGGTCATCAGTCATCGAATTTGGCAACGGATCTTTTTGTGCCGGCAATTGTGTTTTTGCATCAAATCAAAAAATAACGATAGGTAAAAACGTCATGATTTCTGATGCCGTCAGTATACGAGACACGAATCATGGATTTATTGATAATTCAATTCCTATGATATCACAACCCATAACTACATCCCCGGTCGTCATTGAAGACGATGTTTGGATTGGCCATGGCGCTGTAATTTTAAGTGGAGTAACTATCGGAGCAGGAAGCATTGTTGGTGCCGGTTCAGTCGTCACTAAGGATGTACCTGAAAATGCAATCGTCGCCGGAGTACCTGCAAGGCTGATTAGATTCCGATAGGGCTTTTTGAACGAACCTAATTTTTGTCGAGCCTTCATTTCTACGAAATATTAAAAACGATTAATTAAAAAAATGTTAAAAACAAACCTCCCTAAATTTTTTGTTGTTGGAACTCAAAAAGCAGGAACCACTTCATTACATGACTGGCTCTTACAAACAAAAAATGTATGCTTGCCAAGTTTGAAGGAAACTCATTTTTTTTCCTCTTCTGATAATTTTCAAAAAGGAGTTGAGTGGTACATGGGTCAATTTTCGAAGTGCAGTCATGAAAATTTGACCTATGGTGAAATATGTCCCGAATACCTGTATTCAAAAATTGCCCCGCATAATATAAAAAAACTTATTCCAAATCCAAAATTGATTTTTATTTTACGGCACCCCATTGAAAGAGCGTTTTCTCAATATATAATGGCAAAAAGAAATGGTTATGAAAATCAAAACTTCGTTAATGCGCTATATAAAGAAAATGCTCGAATATTAAAAGGCGATATTTTCCGGAGTCGCTATGGTTATTTTGATAGAAGCATGTACATTTATCAAATTCAAAAATATCGTCAGTCTTTTTTCTGAAAAATTGATGCTCTTTATTAAATTTGAAGATTTGACTGACACCGATACAATCGGAGAGGTGACATTTAACAAAATTTGTCAATTTATTGGATTATCAGATCCAACTAAATATAGAGTAAACAGAAATGTTAAAAAAAATTCGGCCAGTACTTCACGATCTTTTTTTATTAGGGATTTATTGTACAACGATTTTAAATTAAAAAAGTATATTAGATTACTATTACCTCAAAAAGATTCAAGAGAAAAGATTGCTTTTATCATCGACAATTTAAATAGGAAAGAAATTCAAGAATTACATATTCCGTCTATTCCATATTCATTCATAAAAAAAACAATGGATGAAATATCAAAATTGGAACATAGCTGTGAACTAGACTTGTCCGACTGGAAAGAGCGCACTATTAAATATACAGAATAACCTTAACAAAGCATACATACTCGTAGATGTTGTCATTTTTTACCGTTCCTAACAGTAGCTTCAATCAATAACAATGAACTAAGAAATATAAATTTTTGATATATTCATAATCCATGAAACAAATAGCCATCACAGGAACGACAGGCTTTGTCGGTCGGCATCTGTTGGACCGGTTAATTCAACATCCAGATTGCAACCTGCGGGTGTTGGTTCGAAATGAAAGAAAAGCACAAAAATTTAATAAGGACATCATAAAAATTTTCTGCGGTGACCTAACCAAACGTGAACAGCTCTGCCCATTTATCCAACCCGGTAGCACAGTCATCAATCTTGCCTACATGGCGTCTAAGAGCCTTGATGAAAACCTTACAGCAGTACGCAATCTGATTTCAGTTTGTATTCAAAATAATATCAGACGCATGATTCACTGCAGCACAGCCGTCGTTGCTGGCAGAGCACCCGAATGCCATTGTGACGGAAACTACCGAATGCATTCCGTTTACTGATTATGAAATTGCGAAGTATGAAATTGAAAAAACATTCGTTGAATCTTATGGAAAAAATTTCGAACTGGTAATTGTTCGTCCGACAGCTATCTATGGTCCAGGTTCCAAAAATTTAATGAAATTAGCCAACGAACTGACAGCCGGTAACTATTTCTTACGTTATTTGCGATCTTGTCTGTTTTATCGCAGGATGATGAATCTGGTTTGGATAGAAAATGTGGTCCAGGCAATCACGCATCTTGCCTTTTGTGATAAGAACCTCGATGGTGAGGTATTTATCATTTCCGATGATGATCAACCGACGAACAATTACCGCGATGTTGAAAAATGCCTTGGTAAGCGCCTTAATGCCAGGGATTTTTATATTCCCATCATTCCACTGCCTGCCTGTTTGCTCTCAGTTGCTCTTGCAATCCTGAAAAGAAGCAGCGTTAATCCATCACGAATTTACAGTTCGGAAAAACTAAAACGCCTCGGATTTAAAGGTAATGTACAGATCGAAGAGGGAATCGCATTGTTTGCAAACTGGTATAATGAAGAAATTTTGCATAAAAAAGCAGCCGACCGATGAAAGTACTTTGCGTCAATTCCTCAATCGATCCCAAATCTGGCGGGGGGACCGCGGAGAGAACGGTTAAACTCGCCAAACACCTGAAGCGATGCGGTGTTAGACGTGTCTATTCTTGCCTCAGACGTTGGCGTCACTGAGGATTTACGTGATAGCCTGCACGGTGTTGCGTTACATATTCTGCCACTATTTATCACCCGCTATCAAATCCCTCGATTCACTTTTAGCTATTTAAAAAAAATTGTGAAAGATGCCGACATCATCCACTTGATGAATCATTGGACTTTTTTCAATGCGGCCATTTATGTTCTCTGCAGATATTTACATACGCCCTATGTTGTCTGTCCTGCCGGTGCTCTTCCTATTTTTGGAAGATCTCGAATGCTTAAAATAATTTATAATTTTGCAGTCGGTCGTAACATCATTCGACATGCCTCCGCGCATATTGGGATCACGGAAAATGAAAAAAAACAATTCTTGGATTACGGAATTGATCCAAAAACAGTTGTAATTATTCCAAATGGAATTAACTCTGATGACTTTATCGATATTAACGATGATGAGTTCAGGAATAAATTTTCCATCGGAAACAACCCTTTTATCCTTTTTCTTGGCCGGTTAAATCGGATTAAAGGACCCGATCTGTTGCTGATGGCATTTGCCGGCATTAGATCTCAATTCCCGGAATACAACCTTGTTTATGCAGGACCGGATGAAGGGATGCTCGACATCCTAAAGAAAATCGCAAAAACCGAAAATCTTAGCTGAATCGGTCCATTTTATCGGTTATATAGGAGGAAGAGAGAAGTCCTGGGCCTATCATTCAGCCGAACTGCTGGCGGTAACATCGCGGCAGGAAGCCATGTCCATTGTTGCTTTAGAAGCGGGATGTGCAGGTACGCCCCTACTGTTGACCGATGTTTGTGGTTTTGACCAAATTGTGGATATTAACGGCGGCATCGTTGTCACCCCCGATATCAGTGACATCCAACAAGGGTTATATGAACTACTCAGCCATCGACAACGATTGAAAGAAATGGGATCCGCATTAAACGACTTTGTGCTTAAAAATTATACATGGAATGTTGTCGTGAACCAATACATCAGCTTATTCAATGAAATTTGCGACATGAAATCGGGTTCGCGTAAATCCGTCTCAGTTCTCAATTAACCAATCATTCTCTGGATGGTAGGATGTCGTGAAACGAGTTCTGGTAACCGGTGCGAACGGATTTGTCGGCAGCGGGCTATGCAATCGGCTGCTGTCCGAGGGGCACCAGGTCACCGCCGCCCTTCGGCGGCCGGCAATGCCTTTTTTTCATGAACGCATTAAATCGGTCATCGTAGGCCAGGTGGATGACAAGACGGACTGGACCAAGGCCGTCGAGGGGATCGATATCGTCGTTCACCTGGCCGCAAGGGTGCACCAGATGGCGGAAGATGCCGTTGATCCCCTTGATGCCTATCGCCAGGTGAATGTCGAAGGAACCAAAAATCTGGCCGAAAGCGCGGCACGAGCGGGTGTGCATCGGTTGGTATATCTCAGTTCAGTCAAGGTGAATGGTGAAGAAGGGTTATCTGCGTATCGCGAGAAGGACGAACCGGCGCCTCAGGACGCATACGGCATCTCAAAAATGGAAGGGGAGATACAACTTGGCGCCATCGCCGAAAAAACCGCAATGGAGTTTGTGGTCATCAGACCCCCGCTGGTATACGGGCCCGCTGTCAAGGCCAATTTCCTGGCATTGGTGCGTCTGGTTGACCGCAAAATTCCGCTTCCGTTGGCCAATGTCAGCAACCGGCGCAGCTTCATTTATCTGGGCAATCTTGTGGATTGCATCACCGCCTGCATGACCCATCCATCTGCTGCCGGCCAAACCTATCTGGTGAGCGACAACAGGGATATCTCAACACCCGAACTTATTCGATTGATCGCTTCCGCATTGAATACCGCTGCGTATCTTTTCCCATGTCCCCAGACCCTCCTGCGTTCAGTTGCCGGACTGTTGGGAAAAAAGGAGGCCTCGAATCGGTTACTTGGCTCTTTAATCGTCGACATCTCTAAAATAAAGAAGGAACTTTCTTGGACACCACCGTTTACCGTTGAATCGGGTTTGCTCAATACGGCCAAATGGTTTAAAGAAAGAAACAAGATTTGACTTGAATCGATCAGCCTTGACTCATTTTGATAATCTCAACCCTGATACCCTTCCGATGGTGAAGCGTCTTTTTGACATAGCGTTGGCGATCGGTCTGTTGGCCGTTTTCGCCCTTCCCATGCTACTGCTGGCAGCTACCATCAAACTGACATCCGACGGTCCGGTATTGTACTGGTCGGATCGTGTTGGCGTGAACAACACGATTTTCAAAATGCCCAAATTCCGCACCATGAAGGTCAATACGCCGATTGTCGCCACTCACCTGCTGACCTCCCCGGAACAGTTCCTGACACCGATAGGCAAATTGTTGCGAAAATACAGTCTGGATGAACTCCCCCAGCTGTTTAGTGTGGTCAAGGGGAACATGAGCTTTGTGGGCCCACGGCCGGCGCTGTATAACCAGGCGGACTTGATTCAATTGCGAACCGAAAAAGGCATACATGCGTTGACACCGGGTATTACCGGGTGGGCGCAAATCAACGGCAGAGACGACCTGCCGATCCCGAAAAAAGTCGATCTGGATGAATACTATCTGCGAAATCGATCGTTTTTGATGGATATGAAAACGCTGTGGCTTACTTTTTTCAGCGTGATCACCAGCAAGGGAATTACGCATTAGCTGCCTTCAGCGTCCGACAAGCTGCTTATATGAAAAACCTACGTAAAAATTTTTTCGTTGTCATCTTGGCCGATGCAATCCTGATATCGGCTGCCATCACCGGTGCCTATCTGGTTCGTTTTGAATTCAACATTCCAGATTATTACTTGGAATCGCTTTATAGGATCCTTCCCTGGATAGTGGCCTTGAAGCTGGCTGCCTTTTATATATTCAATCTCTACCGGGGGATGTGGCGCTATACCAGCATCGGCGATCTACTGAATATCATCAAAGCCGCTTCGCTGAGTTCCCTGGTGTTGATCGCGTTTATCCTCTTTAAATACCGATTTCTCGGTTTTTCCCGATCTGTTTTCGTCATTGACTGGTTTTTGACGATTCTGCTGGTTGCAGGTTTTAGAATCAGCGTCAGGCTGTTTTACGAGAAACTCAGCACAGATGAATTATCGCCGACTACTTTTTTGTCACTGATCCGGTCATTTTCGAAGAAAAAGAATGATCATAAAAAACTGATCATCATCGGCGCCGGTTATTCGGGTGAAAAAATCTGCCGAGAGATCAGAAATAATCCCAACTTAAAATATACGATCATAGGTTTCCTGGATGATGATCTCAAAAAAAAGGGACGAAGCATACACGGGATTCGCGTAATTGGCACCGTTGACGATCTGCCGGCGGCGACCCGGCAAACCGGTACAGACGAGATTCTGATCGCAATCACTTCTGCTGATGGATCTCAGATGCGCCGGATCGTCGATGCCTGCAAGGCAGTGGATATTCCGTTTAAAACGATTCCGGGCTACAGCGAATTGATCAACGGCAAGATTTCAGTGAAAGCCATCCGCGATGTGGCCTATCGCGATCTTCTTGGCAGAAAAATCGTCAAACTGGACGAAGCCGGCATCGAATCGGTTTTGAAGGGCAAAACCGTAATGGTCACCGGCGCGGGCGGATCGATCGGTTCTGAATTGTGCCGTCAGATCTGCCGGTTCGGCCCTGAACGCCTCCTGCTCTTCGAACGGGCAGAAAGCCCGCTCTACCATATTGAATTGGAATTGAAAGAATACTTCAGCCATATCGAAATCATACCCGCGCTTGGGGATATCTTGAATAAAGATCAACTGAAGACTACTTTTATAAAATTCAAGCCCGCAGTCGTGTTTCATGCCGCTGCCTACAAACATGTCCCCATGCTGGAGATTCAACCCTGGAAAGCGATCGAAAATAATATCCAGGGAACGGTCAACCTCGTTGAAGCATCGGTCTGTCACGGCGTTGAGCGGTTTGTTTTCGTTTCAACGGATAAAGCCGTCAGACCCACCAATGTCATGGGCGCCAGCAAGCGGATCGCCGAATTGCTGATTCAGTGCCAGCCTCAAAAGACGGGACTGCAGACCCAGTTTTCCATCGTTCGATTTGGAAATGTCATCGGAAGCGTGGGCAGTGTCGTTCCCCTGTTCAGAAATCAGATCGAAAAGGGCGGGCCGGTGACCATCACCCATCCGGAGGTTACCCGTTATTTTATGACCATACCGGAAGCCTGCCAACTGATCCTTGAAGCCGGTGCACTGGGAAACGACCAGGTAAACATCTATATTCTGGACATGGGGGCCCCCATTAAAATTGTCGATATGGCTAAAGATCTCATCCGGCTTTCCGGATATGAACCGGACAAGGATATCAAAATAAAATTTATCGGGTTGAGACCCGGTGAAAAATTGTATGAAGAGCTGATTACGGAAGGGGAGGGGATCGTACCGACGACCCATGCAAAAATAATGGCCCTGCATGCCGACTCGTGCAGTCTTGATTGGTTAAGTGGAAACATTGAACGATTAATTCAATCCGCAAAAACGCAGGATCACGAAAACATAAAAAAACTCTTGAAGACAATTGTGTCGGACTACCAGCCTTCTGAGATGAGGAACTGATGCCAGCGTCAACAATCCAAACGCTTCTCGAAAAAGGGGTTTTACTAACAGCGCCGGAAACCATTGAAATCGATCAACCACTCAATCCTGATCGAGTTTCCGGCAATGATGTCACCATCCACGCCGGATGCAGACTGTTCGGCGGCAACACCCTGATATGTGACGGCGCTGAACTGGGATTGGAAGCGCCCGTTACCGTCAACAATTGCTACATCGGCCCCAATGTAAAATTGAAAGGGGGCTATTTCGAAAATGCCGTCTTTCTGGAGGGCGCCGAAGCCGGTTCCGGAGCCCATGTACGATCGGGAACCATCTTCGAAGAACAGGCCAGTATCGCCCATACCGTGGGGTTGAAACAGACCATTCTGTTTCCCTTTGTGACCCTGGGCAGTCTGATCAATTTTTGTGACTGCTTCATGGCCGGCGGGACGAGCCGGGAAAACCACAGCGAGGTCGGCAGTTCCTATATTCACTTCAATTATACACCCAATCAGGACAAGGCCACGGCATCTCTGATTGGAGATGTTCCCAATGGGGTGATGCTCAATCAGAATCCGATTTTTTTGGGTGGGCAGGGGGGGCTGGTGGGCCCTTGCCGCATCTCTTACGGGACGTTGATTGCCGCCGGTTCGGTATATCGCAAGGATCAACTCAAGCCGGATCGACTGGTTTTCGAGGGCGGGGGCAGGGGAGGCAGTGTTCCCTATGCCACGGGCATATACCGCAATGTCAAGCGTCAGGCCAATAACAACATCGTTTACCTGGCCAACCTGGTTGCCTTGATGGCCTGGTACACCCATATCCGTCGTCAATTTATCGCAGACCGGTTTCCCCAGGCGCTCTATGGGGGATTGATCGATACGTTACGCCTGGCCATTTCCGAACGAATCAAGCGCTTTACTGGATTTTGTGAAAAGCTGAAGGAATCCGGTAAGCGGTATCGGCAGCAGATGGGCGACAGCGCTTCCACCAACCTGATCCTTCAAAAAGATCAACTGGTCAACAACCGGGATCAGGCCGGTGATCTGATTCGTCGTTGTTTGGATAGCATCGACAGTTATCAAAACAAGGCATTCTTGTCGATCATCCGTAGACAAATCGATTGCGTCGGGCCCAGTTACATTGATGTGATCAAAAGCCTGGATGCTGACGCAGCCTCGCAGGGGACACGCTGGCTTCAACAGATCGTTGATGAGCTAACCGGGCGGATGCAGGCGTTGTTTCCGGCGATCCAATAAACATTATCAACGCACTGGATCCCCGCCTGCGCGGGGACGACACATGATAGGCCAGCAGGAGGCGTACTATTGGGCGAACTTTTTGGAACTGACGGCATCAGAGGGATAGCCAACCAATATCCGTTGGATTGCGAAACAGCGCTTAAGGCGGGAAGGGCCATCGCGGCATATTTCGATGGTGAGCCCCCCTCAGCCGGCCGTTTTTTAATTGGACGTGATACGCGGATCTCCGGGGACATGCTCGTCAGCGCGCTTGCGGCCGGTATCTGCTCCATGGGTAAAGACACATACCTGGCCGGTGTTCTGCCCACACCGGGGGTGGCACATCTAACCGCAGCCGGCGGATTCAATGCCGGTGTCGTCATTTCCGCATCCCACAATCCATTTTATGACAATGGCATCAAACTATTTAACGGTGACGGATACAAGCTCTCCGATGGTGCCGAGCGGGCCATCGAGCAACTGATAAACGATGATGGGGCGCTTTATCGAAAAAGCCAAACGATCGAACGGGTGGGGTCGATTCACCACCTCGATAACGCCCAGAGCGATTATCGCCGGTTTCTGCAAAATTGCCTTTCCGCGGGACCTTCGTTGGCGGGAATGAAGCTTGTCATTGACTGTTCCAATGGTGCCGCCAGCCAAATCGCACCGCGACTCTTCGAAATGCTTGACACAACGGTAAAACCCATTTTTTGCAAGCCGGATGGAATCAATATCAACGACAGCTGCGGCTCCCAGCATCCAGGTGCACTGGCCAGGATGGTCGTGGATGAAAACGCCGATCTGGGTTTGGCCTTGGATGGGGATGCCGATCGATTGATTGCGGTGGATGAAAAAGGAAGGGTGCTTTCCGGCGATCAAGTGATGGCCATCTGCGCCAAAGACATGAAGCTGAAAGGGCAGTTGGCCAACCCGGTGGTGGTCACCACAATCATGAGCAACATGGGCTTTGGCACAGCGCTTAAGAAATTGGGCATCGGTCACATCAAGGCCCAGGTCGGGGACCGCTACGTCATGCAGGAGATGGTAAAGGCCGGCGCTGTAATAGGTGGTGAAGATTCCGGGCACATGATCTTTTTAAACCACCATACGACGGGAGACGGCATGCTGGCAGCCTTGAAACTCATGCAAGCCATGCGGTCATCGGGAAAACCCCTTTCCGAACTGGCAGCGGTCATGACCGTTTTCCCCCAATGCCTGATTAATGTGGAGGTGAAATCGAAACCGGAAATCGATACAATCGATGCGGTCATGCAGGCAATTCACAGCGTGGAAAACGACCTTGGTGACAACGGACGGGTGCTGGTGCGCTATTCGGGCACCCAGCCACAGTGCCGGGTGATGGTTGAGGGACCCACTGACCAGGAGACAAAATCCTTTTGCCAACAGATTGCATCGGAGGTGGCAAAGGAGTTGGGGTGACGACGGGTGTCGGCGGTCGAAGGCCAGATGACTGAAATCTGAAAACAGAAGACGGACAGAAAAAAGCCCCTGCATCATGAGTGATCATGATTCAGGGGCTTTTTTATTTAGTCGCGGTTGCCGCCGAATATCATCAGCAGATACTGGAACATCAGGATAAAATCAAGGTAAAGCGTCAGTGCTCCGATGATTGCGCCTTTTCTGACCACTGCGGCATCGAGGCCAACTGGTTGAGAAATGGCCATGGATTTGAGCTTTTGGGTGTCGTAGGCGGTCAACCCGGTAAAAACCAGCACGCCAATATAGCTGATGATCATCTGCATACCCGGGCTTTTCAGGAAAAGATTGACGATCGACGCGATGAATATGCCAATAAACCCCATGAACATGAAGCTGCCCAGACCGGTGAGATCACGTTTGGTTACCCAGCCGAAAACGCTGCACACGGCGAAGGTGCCGGCACAGATGAAAAACGTGGAGGCGATTGAAGACATGGTGTATATGAGGAAAATGAAAGACATCGTCGCACCGTTTAGGGCCGCGTACAACATGAACATACCGGTGGCCGTCGAAGCCTTCATTTTATGGACACGTCCAGCCAGCATGAACACCAAGCCGATTGTCCCGATGAAAAATATCCAACGTGCCTGGATGACGAATTGGAGCACAGGTTCGTTGTGGGCCACGAACCAGGCTACACCACCGGTCAGAGCAAGCCCGATGGCCATCCAGTTGTACACGCTTCGAACAAACGCGTTAACCTGAACCTGGGCCTGGGTTCTTTCCATTGGAATCGACTGCATATGATACCTCCGCATATTTTTGTTTTAAATCGTTTTCCGACCCTTGTCGGACAATGACCAAAGATAACACAGGCTGCTTTATTTTCAAGCACAAAGCTGATATGAATGATGCGTTATTTTTAGGTGGTTAGGGCAAAAATTCAATGGTTGAAACATCACCCGTTTTGTTGTGCACGCGATCTTTATATTCCCAATCCTCAAGTGAGAACACACCTTTTTGGGATTGTGTCGTGCCATGAAACCTGAACAGATTTACCAGGAACTGAAAGATTTAGCGGAAAAACTCGGGGTAACCGTTTCCGAGCAGAGCTTCCGTGCCAGCGGTATACCCGTGAAAAGCGGCTCTTGCTTGATCAAGGGGAAAATGCACTGCATTATCGATAAAAATATCACCCTGCATAACAAAACAACGATCCTGGCCCAATCGCTTTTTGAACTGCCTCACGAAAATCTGTTCGTGGTGCCTGCGGTGCGGGATCTCATTCAAAAATCCGGACGGAAGGATAACAGTGGCCAGAAAACACATTAATCATATCTATAATTTTACATAATATATCTTATCGGACGTTACAACGCGATCACGGTTCATCCAGATTTAAACCCCATCTCCACATCGAGGCCATGGCGATAAACAGCGCAGGTTCCAATCCTTCCCGGCAACATGTTTACGAAGTCACGGAACTGAACAAGATAATTAAGCGAATACTTGAAGATAAGTTTCCTTTCATATGGATATCAGGGGAAATTTCTAACTTCAAAATTCCTTCATCCGGCCATTGTTATTTCACCTTGAAGGATCCGCATTCGCAAATCAGTGCGGTTATGTTCCGCGGTCAGGCCAGTGCCCTCAAATTCAGACCCGAAGATGGGTTGGCCATCATCGGCCTGGGTCGTATCAGCGTCTACGAACCGAGAGGCGCATATCAGATTATCTTCGAATATCTGGAACCAAAAGGTGTCGGCGGTCTCCAGGTTGCTTTTGAAAAACTAAAACAACGGCTGTCCGATGAAGGCTTGTTTGATGCACAGCACAAGTTGCCGCTGCCCGCATTACCCAAAAAAATAAGTATCGTGACTTCTCCGACCGGCGCTGCCATTCGTGATTTCATCAAGGTGGCGCAGCGACGTTTTCCCAACCTGCCGCTGGAGATCGTTCCGGTGAGTGTTCAAGGGGATCGCGCGCCTGGCGAGATTGTGCATGCCATCCGTTGGCTGAATAAAATGGGGACCACCGATGTCATTGTTCTGGCACGCGGTGGCGGATCCATCGAAGACCTGTGCGCGTTTAACGATGAACAGGTCGCCCGAACCCTATTTTCTTCCAGCATTCCGATCATCTCAGCCGTTGGCCATGAAACGGATTTTACGATCGCCGATTTCGTTGCCGATCTCCGAGCGCCCACACCGTCCGCCGCTGCCGAGATCTCGGTTCCCTCTAAAAATGAACTTCAAAACGGACTTTTCAAAACTAAACGGTTACTTTATAAAACAATCGAATCATATTTGAAATTATTAAGTAAACATTTAATTGGAATCAGCAGCCGAATTATTCATCCCCGGCGAAAGCTCCAGGACATGCGAATGCGACTGGATGATTATTCGATTCGACTGCTTTCATCGATCAATCGCGCCTTGACACGCAGAAGCGAGGGTCTTGCCTTTCACCACAACATGCTGATGCATGTTTCACCAGCCAAGACGGTGGCGTCCATGCAAGAACAGGTCATCAGCCTTCAGGACGCGTCGATCACCCAGATCAACCATCTCGTCCGGGAGGGGCAAGCCGCCATTTCAAAAAATATCTCCATGTTAGATGCGCTCAACCCCATGGCCATATTACAGCGCGGATACAGCATCACTCGCACGCTTCCCGACCGATCCGTTATTCGCAGCGCCAATCAGGCAGCCATTGATCAACACCTTGAAATACTTTTGGGCCGCGGGCAATTAACGGTCACGGTAGCCGAGAGAAAAAATGAAACGGACTGCAAATAGAAACCGAAACATCAATAATCACGATATGTTAATTATCATTTACGGCCAAACCAGTTTAAAAAAACAAAGGATGAAATAAACCCCATGGCAGCAAAGGCTAAACCGAGTTTTGAAAAAGCGATCAATGATCTGGAGAAAATCGTCAAGGCGCTCGAATCCGGCGACCTGCCCTTGGAAAAAGCCTTGGAAAAGTTCGAAGCCGGCATCAAGCTGTCCCGATACTGCACCGAGACGCTGGATGAAGCCGAAAAACGGATAACCCTGCTAACGGCTGACGAAACCGGTGAACCCGTGGAAAAACCGTTTGACCTGGACGCCTGAACGGTTAAACACCTTACCGTTGAGCACGCGAGGACGCTGAGAAATGAAAATGCTTTATCAAACCGATCGTCTCTGCGGTCTCGGCGATCTCGGCGGTTAATCAAAACCCTCGGAGAACCCATCAATAATTATGTTCGATCTGAAATCATACCTCATAGATGTGCGGGCACCGGTGGATCAAATGCTGCAGCACTATCTGAGCGCCCACTCACCAGCCACACGGGTCTCCTCGGCCATGACCTATTCAGTCATGGCCGGCGGTAAACGATTGCGGCCCGTGCTGTGTATCGCCGCCGCGGAAACGGTCGGCGGTAATCGGGAAGCGGTAGTTCCCCTTGCCTGTGCCCTGGAGTTAATCCACACCTATTCGCTGATCCATGACGACTTGCCGGCAATGGACAACGACGATAAAAGACGCGGCAAACCGACCTGCCATGTCCAGTTCGATGAAGCAACGGCCATCCTTGCCGGCGATGCACTGCTGACGCTGGCCTTCGAAATCCTGGCGGCAGCCGGCAGCCGGTGCGCGTCTGACGATCAATCCCGCTGGTTGCTGGCGATTGCCCAGATTGCCGCCGCCGCCGGGTTCAAAGGTATGATCGAAGGGCAGATGCGCGATATGGCCTTTGAAGGAACGGTAATCTCAAAAGGTGAACTGGAATCTCTGCACCGCCTGAAAACAGGAAAAATGATCGAAATTTCAGTGGGCTCCGGTGCGCTGGTGTCAGGGGCGTCAACGCGCCATCAGCAGTTGCTGCACACCTATGCCCAGAATATTGGATTGGCTTTTCAGGTGACCGACGACATTCTCAACGTGAAAGGCGACCCGGAGCGCCTGGGAAAAGCCACCGGTACCGACCGGATTCGTGGGAAAAACACCTACCCGTCGCTGTTGGGGCTGACCGGTGCCGAGACGCTTGCCGGCCAACTGGTGAACAATGCCTTGAAGGTGCTTGACGCTTTTGATACTGAAGCAGACTGCCTTCGTGCTATCGCACGATATGTCATCGAACGGAACCGATAACTCAGGGAGCTGGAATCTTGCACCAATCCTCACATCTACTAAAAAAAATAAACTCGCCCCACGACCTGAAGAAACTGAAACGTTCGGAACTACCTGATCTGGCAAAAGAAATCCGTAAAACCATCGTAGACGTGGTGTCCACATCCGGTGGTCACCTGGCGTCCAGCTTAGGTGCCGTTGAACTGAGCATCGCCCTTCACTATGTCTTCGATACACCGACTGATAAAATTCTGTGGGATGTGGGCCATCAGGCATATGCCCACAAATTGCTTACCGGCCGACGAGACCAATTCCCCACACTGCGCCGACAAGGCGGCCTCTCCGGATTTACCAAACGCAGCGAGAGCCCATATGACACCTTTACCACCGGTCACAGCAGTACCTCCATCTCCGCCGGTCTGGGTATTGCCTGTGCCAAACGTCTGAAAAAAGAATCATCCAAGGTGGTGGCCGTTATCGGCGACGGTTCGCTCACTGCCGGGCTTGCCTATGAAGGACTGAACCAGACCGGAGACACGCACAACGACAAGGATATGATTGTTATCCTGAACGACAATGAAATGTCCATTTCACATAATGTCGGTGCTCTCTCCTCCCTGCTCAGCCGCACATTTTCCGCATCCAAGCTTCAGATGCTGCGCAAAGAGTTTGGCGAATTCCTCAAATCCCTGCCTCGTATCGGCGAAAATATGTACCAGCTGGCCAAGCGCAGTGAAGAGTCTTTTAAGACCTTCGTTACTCCGGGAATGTTGTTTGAAGCTTTCAACTTCGAATATTTCGGCCCCATCGACGGGCACAATCTGGATCATTTAATTAATATTCTAAAAAATATTAAAACAATGAATGAACCGGTGCTTCTGCACGTAATTACTAAAAAGGGCAAGGGATACCCGCAGGCGGAACAAAATCCGGTTTATTTTCATGGCGTCAGTTCTTTCGACGTGGATACGGGGATCTGCCGCAAAAAGACCACCAATGTGCCCAGTTACACCGAGGTGTTCGGCCAAACCATGGTGGAACTGGCTAAAACGAATGACAAAATTATCGCCGTTACCGCCGCTATGCCGGAAGGTACCGGGTTGGTCCCCTTTTCCAAGGCGTACCCGGACCGATTTTTCGATGTGGGCATTGCGGAGCAACATGGTGTCACTTTTGCCGCCGGTATGGCCACCGAAGGGTTTCGTCCGGTGGTGACCGTCTATTCGACCTTTCTCCAGCGAGCCTACGATCAGATCATCCACGACGTCTGCATCGAAAAACTGCCGGTGGTGTTTGCATTGGATCGCGGTGGTATTGTCGGAGAGGACGGGCCCACCCATCACGGTCTTTTCGACATTTCATTTCTGCGGACCATCCCCAATATGGTGGTCATGGCTCCAAAGGACGAAAATGAGTTGCGCCACATGCTGGCCACTGCCATGGCCCACGATGGACCCATTTCCCTGAGATACCCACGGGGGCGCGGAACCGGGGTGGACCAGGACGACACCTTGACGATAATTCCCATAGGCAAAGGAGAGATCCTGAGCCGCGGTGATGACCTGCTGATCATTGCCGTGGGCAGCACCGTAAACGAAGCGATATGCGCCGCTGCCCTGTTAGCGGAAAACCATGACGTTCGGGCAACTGTGGTCAATGCCCGATTCATCAAACCATTGGACCATGAACTGATCATTCCCCTGGCCCGGAACATCCACCGGATCATCACCATTGAAGAAAATACCGTTCAAGGCGGATTCGGCAGCGCTGTTCTTGAATTGCTGAGCGACCATGAAATCAATGACGCCATCGTCAAGCGAATGGGCATCAACGATCATTTTGTGGAGCACGGACCACAAGATGCCCTGCGCTGCAAATACCAGGTGGATGCGTCGGCCATCATCAATACGGCCCTGTCCATGATCAAGGGTTAGTATGGCCGTCAAAAAGCGAATCGACACGCTGCTCGTTGAAAAAAAATTCTGCCAGAGCCGGGAACGGGCCAAGGCCTTGATCATGGCCGGCCGGGTGTTGGTGAACCACACACCCTGCGAAAAACCCGGAACCCGGTTTACCGAAAATATTGAAATCACAATGAAAGGTGATGATCTGCGCTATGTCAGTCGTGGGGGACTGAAGCTTGAAGCAGCCCTGAAAGCAAACCACATCGATTGTACCGGCATGGTCTGTCTTGATGTGGGGGCGTCGACCGGTGGTTTTACCGACTGCCTGCTGAAACACGGTGCCGCCCGTGTATTTGCGGTGGATGTGGGATATGGCCAGCTGGCATGGTCGTTGAGGCAGGATGATCGGGTGGTCGTCATCGAGCGGACCAACATTCGCAAAATGGATCCAGCCTTGATCACCCGGCCGGTTGACCTCGTGACCATCGACACCTCTTTTATCTCCCTCAAAATCGTCGTTCCATGTATCCTTCAATTTTTAAATCCCGGCGGCATCATCCTGGCTTTGATCAAGCCTCAATTCGAAGCCGGCAAAGGCAGGGTGGGCAAGGGCGGGGTGGTCAGGGATCCGGCCCTTCACGCTGAAATCATCGACGATCTTCAGGTTTTCTTTTCCCGGCAGTCGCTTTTTTGCGGACCGGTAATCCCCTCCCCTGTATTGCGACCCAAGGGAAATCGGGAATTCATTATCCTGCTGCGGTCGTCAGATTTTGATTTATAATCAGGTTTTTAAACTTGATTTTTTTTAGTCGTCGATTTAGTAATATCTGCTTA
This sequence comes from uncultured delta proteobacterium, assembly GCA_963697405.1. Taxonomy (GTDB): domain Bacteria; phylum Desulfobacterota; class Desulfobacteria; order Desulfobacterales; family Desulfosarcinaceae; genus Desulfosarcina. The sequence continues at coordinate 50,972 of CAVONY010000016.1, forward strand.
ACCAAAAAGCTGCCAAAAGGGCAGAAAATACAATGGAGAGAGGAGCTTGAGTGGCCCAAATGAATGAAACCCTAAGAAATGTAGCACTGATTGCCCATGGGGGGGCTGGAAAAACCTCCCTCGCTGAAATCATGATTAACAACGCCGGCATGACCACCCGCGTCGGACGCGTGGAAGACGGCAACACGGTGATGGATTTCGAGCCGGAAGAACTCAAGCGGCAGGCCAGCCTTTCCAGTGGTTTTATTCAACTGCCATGGAAAAAGCACACCATCAGTCTGATTGATACACCCGGCGATCAAAACTTTATCTCCGACGCCAAACTGTGCATGCAGGCAGCCGATACTGCGCTTATCCTCGTGGATGCCGTTGACGGCGTCAAGGTACAGACTGAACAGGTGACTGATTTTGCATCCGAATACGAACTGCCCTGTGCGATTTTCATCAACAAGCTGGACCGCGAGCGTGCCGATTTTACCCGTACCCTCGAGGATGCGGTGCAGTGCCTGTCCCCCAAACCCATTATCGTTCAGCTTCCCATTGGGGCCGAAGCCGACTTTGATGGCATCGTAGACCTGATCAACCTCAAGGCTTACCGCTACGATGATAGCGGCAAAGCAAAGGAGATAGAGATTCCCGCCGACATGCAGGACACGGTGGAGACAGAGCGGGAGACGCTCATCGAGAATGTGGCCGAGGCGGACGATGCAATCATCGAACGTTATCTGGAAGGAGAGACCATTTCCAACCAGGAACTTCGTGATACATTGAAAAAAGGCGTCCTTTCACGAACCTTTGCACCGGTGCTCTGCGGGTCTGCTGCTCATAATATCGGCGTGGACCTCCTTATGGATTTCATTGCCACCTGCTTGCCGTCGCCTTTGGAGAAAGCGCCGAAACAAGGCGTGAATCCAGTCAATGATGACGTCATTGAACGGGCATCGGACCCGGCGGCCCCTTTTTCCGCCTTTGTTTTCAAGACCGTGGCGGATCCCTATGCCGGCAGACTGACAATTTTCAAAGTGGTTTCCGGAAAGCTGGGCAGTGACGGCAATTTCTACAATTCGACCAAAGAGACCCGGGAGCGATTCAACCAGCTGCTCACCATTGCAGGCAAAGAGCAAAAACCGGCCTCGGAAGCCGGGCCTGGATCCATCGTGGCAGTGGCAAAACTCAAGGAAACCAAGACCGGTGACACGCTCTGTGATGAAAGCAACAAGATCCGCTTTGACTCTGCCCAGCCCATGCCCACGCTGATTTCGTTCGCTCTGGAATCCAAAGCCACCGGCGATGAGGATAAAATTTATATATCTTTGACCAAACTCCTGGAGGAAGACACAGCCTTGAGGTTGGAGCGCAACCCGGAAACCAAGGAAATCCTGCTTTCAGGCCTGGGTCAGGTTCACATCGAGAGCACCATCGAAAAGCTCAAGCGTAAATTTAATGTCGACGTCCTGCTCAAAACCCCCAAAATTCCCTACCGCGAAACGATCAAAAAGAAGGTCCGCGTCCAGGGAAAACACAAGAAACAATCCGGCGGACACGGCCAGTACGGTGACTGCTGGATCGTTATGGAGCCCCTTCCCCGGGGTTCCGGTTTCGAATTTGTGGATGCCATCGTAGGCGGGGTAATCCCCAAAAATTACATTCCGGCCGTTGAAAAGGGCATTGTAGAGGCCTGCCAGAAAGGGCCGATGATCGGTGCCCCCTGTGTGGATTTCCGCGCCACCGTGGACTATGGCAGCTACCATGCCGTCGACTCCTCGGAAATGGCCTTCAAGGTCGCCGGCTCTCTGGCTTACAAAAAGGCCTGCGAAGAGGCCAAACCGGTTCTGCTTGAGCCGATCATGAAAGTGACCGTGATCACCCCGGACGATTATATGGGTGACATCATGGGCGATATGAACAGCCGGCGGGGGCGTGTTCTCGGGATGGATACGGCAGGCAAGAACCAGGTGATCAACGCAGAAGTTCCCTTGGCCGAATTCCAGACCTATGCGCCGGACCTGCGGTCCATGACCGGCGGCCGCGGCATGTACACCATGGAATTTTTGCGTTACGACGAAGTGCCGGCCCAGATTGCGACCAAGGTGATCGAACAGATCAAGGCCGAAAAAGAAGAGTAGTCGGCAGCGCTATACACTGTGTCATCTGAAAAAGGAGGGCCCCCTGCCCTCCTTTTTCAGTGGTAAGGATAGAACCCCGTTAAGGTGGGGGGAAGTCAATGCACTCCCTGGCCGGTGCATAGCCGGACCAAAATCCAGCCCATTGATTTTTCAACCATATCCGATTCTTTTCAGAGATGTTTTTCCCCATGGGACAGTCGTGGGCATGAAATCGCCTTGATCGCCGGTTTCCCAGATAGGAATGGGGTTGCTGGGGATCTTTTTTCACGCGTTGCCAGATGCCCCTGCCATGCTCCATGGCAACGTGCTGGGCGGAAAGCAGAATCTTCTCTTTACTGATATTGGGAAAATGATACAGGACGTGGGCGTATCCCCGCTTAAGCAATTCGGCGTTTACGAAAAGTCCATCACCGCGATAAACATAAGCCAGCGTCCTGCCGTAGCGGTCGGTTTTCTCTCGGTCGTAAACCAGCCTGAGTTTCCACCCGTCGACCAGTTGGTGATTCATCGATTGCGCCTCATCGCCCATGGGTTCGGCCCGATGATTTTTATGATCGATTTCAGGGGTGTCGATGCCAATATAACGCACGTGTCGGCCGTCGTGCAAAATGATGGTATCCCCATCGGCCACCCACCTGGCCATGACCCATGAATCGGCCTCACAGAAGCCAACCGAGGCGGCAAGGATCAGCCCAATCAGGCCAATGCGGCATCGGATGCTATTGGTCAGTATGACAACAATCGCATTCACGGGGTCAAATCACACATCTTGATGGCGCTCCTGTCCAGCATCTGACCTATTCCGCCGTGCGGCGGGGGAACCCATCCCATGGTTTTTTCCCACACTTCATCGTCTTCCATACAGAAATAGACGGTTACATTCGGCGCCAGGTTTCGAATCCAACCCACCATCTGCCGATAAAGGGCGATGCGAAGCGGTTTGAAGTAACGCATTTTATTGTCCAAACCGGTGACAAATTCGCCGTAGGCAATTTTAGAGTCTGGAAAGCGCTGGGCGATGATCGGCTTGAGCGCCGGCATGAAGCGGAACGTGCCAAGGCTGATCCAGACGATATTTTCAGGAGAGATCCGCTGAAACAGCTGTTCGACCACCGTCTGGTAATCGGCTTCGCAGCCGTTGTAAATAACCATGGGATCGAAATGAAATGCCAGCGGGTATCCCCATTCCTGGCAACGTACCGCTGCCGTCAATCGTGCATCGAGTGAAGCGGTTCGCCGCTCCTCGCTTTTCATGACCGCCGGCGTGTTCAATGACCAGGAAAGAATGGTTTTTCGCCGGTGGTCCAGCCCCTTTAGCCCTTCAATGTTGACTGTTTTGGTTTTCAGCTCCAGCACGGCCCTATCCTGCATGGCAAAGCGGGAAACCAGGTAATCGGTCAGATCGGTCCATTTTTCCCAGATAAGGCTGTCCGTAAATTCCCCGGTCCCCACTCGGCTGACTTCCTTTTTTTGAAAAAGCCCGTTCAGTTCCGCGTCCAGATCTTCACGATTAACGAAAAACTGCAACAGCGGTGGATGAAAATAGCTTTGCAGGATACAGTAGGAGCAGTCCATGGTGCAAAAGGATGCCACATGCAGGATCTGGTAGTCGCAGCAGGTGTATTCACGGGTACCCGGACACGCTTTTAAAAAACCGCCTTTGTTGCGGGTCAGGTAGAGCACCTGCTTACCGCGGCTGACCGGATCATCAGCACGGTTGATCCATTGATAAATCGAAACGGGGTCATCGACCCATTCGCCGGGCAGGTCAAGCTGACGGCAAATCCTTTCGGTTTCAGGGTGCGAGGCGATACTGGCGTCGACGAATATTTTTTTAAGAATCACTGGGGTTCTTTTCTCTCAGGCGTTCATCGGTCACGGGTTAACGCCTCTATGGACCGGAAGTTGAATAACCAACGCAGAACCCTGAACCGTTGAACCATGAACGGCCATCTCAGTATTTGAGCATGGCGTAATAGGTTCGTTGTGAGGCGGTCAGGGCGTCGTCAAGGGTATATATCCCTTTTTCATTGAGCAGGGAAATCATCTTGAGAAATACCTCGCCGGTAGCAATGGCATCTCCAAGAGCATCGTGTCGCTTGATCAGGACGACCCCCATCCGTTTGGCGATGGTGTCCAGGGAATGGTCATTGTGGGCCGGGTGAAGGATGGCAGACAAATGCATGGTGTCGAGCACCGGGTTGACGAAACAGATCCCGGTCGTTTTTTCTTTCATCTGCAGCATTCGCATGTCAAAGGCGGCATTGTGGGCCACCAGCACCGTATTCTGGGCGAACCGGTGAAAAAATGGCAGCACTTTGTCGATGGTCGGCTTGCCTTTGAGCATCCCATCGTCGAGACCATGATACTTGATGGACCCGGCTGGCACGGAACGGCAAGGATCCACCAGCTGATTGATGGTCTCCGTATGCAGCAACCGTCCGTTGACCGCCCGGATGGCGCCAATGGATATAATTTCATCTCCGCCTCGCGGATCCAGTCCGGTGGTTTCCGTATCAAATACTGTGTAATTGAGTTCCCCGAGCATCCGTTTGCCCATTTCCGGGGTTTGCCCAGCTTGATTAAACAGGTCGAAGTCGTAGAATTCAGGCCGGCCTTTTGGCAGCAGCGTGACGTGGCGGATATTTTCCGACACGGCTTCTGATTGAACCATGGGGATGAAAAACCGAAGACAGGCCTCGTCACTGTTTGGTTTGTCGGTGTGTGGCCAAATTTCTGCGTGGTGGTGTTCGAGAACTTCCTTCAAAGACAACGCATAGCCTTTTTGTGCCCCGGTCAATGGCAGATCGCTCCATTGACGCAACGTCTCGATTTTTACCGGTTCACCCCGCCAGACCAGGTCAATTTGAACCAAATTGCCCGGTGCGGTCAATCGAATACGGCTGCAGTCCGTATGAAACTCTTTTTTTAGACATGCCAGGACAAATCCGATGGCCAAAACCAGTGAGTAGCTGTCCACCCGGATCATGCACCGGGATTCACATTCGGTGACGTCAAGCTCCACATCGGCTATCGCCAGGGTCTCGGTTTTAAGAGTGTTAATGAATTCGGTGGCAAGAATCGGGGAGAGCGGCCAGCGTGAATTGGCAAAACTGACTGTTTCGGTCAGCTCAGTTCTCAACATCCGGCTCAATGACTGTGTTTCCGCAGAGATGTTTTCAAGGAAGTCATTCTTCTGATCGGCGCCCATGTCGGGAAACTGGATCATTAAATCAACGGTGGACCGGATGGCGGCTATCGACGATCGAAGGTTTTTTGCCATGGTCTTCAGGTGTTGATTCAACCGGCCGGCATGTTCCAACTGGAGGGTGATGTCTGAGAAGATGAGAACGAATCCGGCAAAACGTTTATCCTCGTCCAGAATGGGAAGGGTTTCCACCCGGAGTTGCCGCCGGTTTTGGGTCACCACCGCAAAGTGGGAAGATACATTCTCTTTCTTTGTGTCAAGCTTGCCTTGAATGTCTTTGAGTGCATACTGAACCAGGTTCCTGTCGATCAGGGAATAGATCGAACGATGCAAACCGATAAAGCCGTCTGTCACCAAGTCGTGATCTTCCCCGTCATCAACGGCAATGCTTGGGCGTTGAACTTTGTTCAGCACCCGTTGCGCCTGCCGGTTATACAACAAGATGCGGCCCACCGTGTCGCAGATCAGCACTCCTTGGGTCAGTTCGGCCATAATCGTGGCCAATATGTTTTTTTCCGCTTCAGTCTTGGCTTTGGCCGACTCAACAGTCTGATCAATGATGTGTTTGGCGGATTCGTATTGATCCCCGCAGGCGTTGATCAGCTGGGCAAGTGTCTGGACCTCCCGGCTGCCGTCGATCTTCAAGCGGTGGGCCGGGTTGACGGTATTCATCACCTGGGTTTCTTCGATGAGTTGATTCAAAGGCAGGATGTAAAAGCGAAAGAACCAATCCAGGGTGAAGCCGAAAGCCATAAACAGGAACACACCGGTACTGAAAAAGTACCAGAACTGCTCTTTAAACAGGCGCATCAACATGTGCTGTTCGGACGGGTTGATCTGCCGCCAGAAAAGCACCGCCAGGATCACGGCAATGGCAGTGGTGAACGCCATACAGACGACAGCGAACAACCAGAATTTATTGCTCAGTCTCATCCGCAGAGTAGGTCTTTAACCTGCCTGACCACATCGGCATTGGAAAAGGGTTTGGTGATGTAGGCATCGGCCCCCAGTGTATTACCCTTGGCAATATCCATGTCCCGCGTCATTGCAGAAAGAAAAACAACTTTGATCGTTTTGTGACGCGGGTCAGATTTCAGGTTCTGACATACCTGAAACCCATCGACGGTGGGTAGCATGACATCCAGCAAAATCAGATCAGGCACGAAACGTTCAATCGCGGCAAGCGCTTCTTCCCCGCTGTGAACGACCATCACCTCGAACTGATTCTGTTCCATCAGGAACTTCAAGGGTATGGTGATGCTCGGCTCATCATCGACAATCAGAATCTTGTTGACCATAATAATCCATACCCTCGATTTTAAGGGATTTCAAGAATACAAACGTTGTGACGACGGTTTTTTGATCCGGACGGGACAGCCAATGGATGCAAAAGGATGCAGAAAGAGAATGCGATCGTTGCAGTGCCGCGCGATGATAGGGCATTATAAAAAATAAGATAAGGCAGTCGTCTAAACCGCAACTGGATGATGCAGCCCCTCTGATTATAAGGAGAGCAACGGTGTGGCGATGAGCTCCATAAAAACGTAGGTTAAAAAAGTAATTACAGCCACGATGACGCCGGTAATGTACATGTTGCTGTGCTTGTATTTGTTTTTATCTTTCTCATGGTAATAAACGGCGTGTGCGCAGCGATCACACCAGATGCGATCACGATTGGAAGTGAGGGTGTGTCCGCACTGGCAGGTAACGGCTTTGGGTTTCAGTGACATGGTGACGTCCTTTTTTTCATAGAAAACAGCGTTTTTTAGGGGGCACCGGGAGAGGGATATCCCTGTGCCCTTTCAGTCACGTGTTTTTTCCGGGCACCGCCAGCAAACTACCTGTCGGTGCCCGGATCAATTAACAACAGTCCGTTCGGCCTATCCGAACAGCCCCCACCCAAAGGATGCGGTCCACAGGATGGAGAACGCAACCAATGCAATCATCCATATGTCTTCTCTCTTCATGGCTAATGCCTCCTTGATGGTTGTTCGCGTTTAGGCTTCCTTGATGACGATGTTGGTTTCCTTCTCGGCTCGTTCAATTTGGATTTCGTTGGTGGTCGCCATTTCGGCCTTGAAACACAGGGCCCACATCATGATGATACCCAGAATCCAGAAGGTGATCTGCCAGGACCACAGGGGCGTGAACCCGGCGAAGGAGAAGGCATTGTTGCCCAGAATACAGGCAGGGCCGATGGCAAAGAAATACCAGACGGGCACGGCAATCTTCATGACGGAGCGCCATTGCTTGCCCGATTCGCTGGGCGCATCGATGTCGTCGAGAAAATTCCTGATCTCCGCCTGGCGTTTAATCGTCTCTTCGTCGTCCTTAAAACCGAGGCCACGGCAAATAAACGCCACCGTCAGGCCGCTGGCGGTGCCCCAGAAGGCACAGTGCATGGACAGGGGACTCGGGAAAATCTTGTAGGTCAGGAACACGGCAACCATACCGGTGAGCACACCGAGCACGGCACCGATCCGCGGGAACTTGAAGCCCCAGATCACACCCACCAGAAGGACGTACATGACGAAGCCGAAGGCCGTGGCCAACGCCCCAAGGATAACCAGGGCCGCCTTGGAGGTCATGCCCACGGTCAGCGCCAGGATGGTCAGAATGGTGGCGAAGACGCGGTTCATCCAGATCTGTTCGGCATGGCTGGCTTCCTGGTTACGGATATAACGCCAGTAGACGTCGCGCAGCAGGATCGAGCCGCCGGTACCGATGTACGGGGCCGCCGTGGAGTGGATGGCCGCAATGGCACCCATGAAGACGACACCCAGCATGAAGGGCGGCAGGAAGGTCTTCATCAAGACTGGCACGACCGTACCTTGGCCGATGTCTGCGAAGGCCGGATTGCCTGCCAACTCAAGGACTTTGGCGCCCATGCCCTGGAAGGCGGTGAAAAAGAACAGGGCGAAGCCGACCACGAAGGTGGACATGAAGGCTTGCTGCCAGGCCAGGGGTTTGGGGGACTTGATGCCGAAGGTCCACATGGTGAAGGCCGGTGAGCTTTGAATACCCATCAGGGCAAACATGTAGGTGAGGATCATTACCGCCGTCCAGGCGGATTCGCCCGGCGCACCACCCAGATAATCGACCGTATTGATCACGCGGGGTACTTCGATTAACTTCGCGTCCAGTGCGTGAACCGCTTTTGAAAAGCCGGTCCAGCCGCCGAATTCGGGCGCGGTAATTACGAAAAAGCCGAGAATGATGATGCCGCCCACCAGCAGCACGAACTGGATCACGCCGACCCAGGTGCTGGCCTTCAGACCGCCGGTGCATACATAGAACCAGACGATAAAGGCCATGAAAATGGCACCGAACGTTACCGGCACGCCGGCGATGACGTTAAACAGGAAGGCGGACGCCATCAACTGCACCGCCGAGTAAAAGATCGAATAAAGGACCGCCGTTAAAACGACCAGAAAACGCAGCGGTTCAGAATTGAAGTAGTAGGCGTACATGTCGCCCGGCGTGACGAACCCGTAGCGCTTGCCCAACAGCCAGGTACGCTTTGAAAAAAACGTACCGGTGATGGGAATGGTCAGTACGTAAAACGATGCGAACGCATAGGCCAGACCGTCCCGCCAGATGAGGCCCGGATGGCCGATGAAGGTCCATCCCGAAAACGATGCCGCCGTTGCCGCCAGCAGAAAGGCGAAAAAGGGAATGGATCGTCCGGCGATGGAATAACCGGAAGAGGTCTTTTCCGTGAAATACCCTTTTAGCCCCCAGTAAAAACAGTAGATAATATAAAGGCCCAACATGATATAGACCCACGTGGTTCCTGCCATAATTTTTTCCTCCTGTGCCTTTTCGTCAATGAAGTTGACCGGCCGCCAATAAAGTTATTGATTCACCTGATCACCGAGGGCGCACCATCACCTCCTTTCATGACGCCTTCGGACTGGATCGGAAACCGTTCCCGATCCAGTCCATATTTGTTTGAAAATTATTTTTTGACCATCTGTTTGATCTCTTCGACAATTTCGGGGTTGGCCAGGGTCATGACGTCACCCACATCGCGATTATTGGAGAGTGCACCCAGCACGCGGCGCATGATCTTGCCGGAGCGGGTCTTGGGCATATCCTTGACGATCCAGACCTTGCGCGGCTTGGCAATCTTGCCGATCTGGTCACAGACCACATCGGATATCTTCTTGGCCATTGCGTCAGTGGCCTCGATACCGGGCTTGAGGGCGATATACAGATCCGGCTCCTTGCCCTTGATCTCGTGGTTGACCGGAACAACGGCTGCTTCGGCAACTTCCGGACACACCAGGGCAGCGGATTCGATTTCCTTGGTTCCCAGGCGGTGCCCGGAGACGTTGATCACGTCGTCGATGCGGCCCAGAATCCGGTAGTAGCCGTCTTCGGCCTCCACGGCGGCGTCGCCGGTGAGGTAGGGCCAATCCCGCCAGTCCGTGCTTTTGGGATCCTTGCAGTAGCGGGTGAAAGTAGGTGTCCACGAAACGGTCCCGGTCGCCCCAGATGGTCATGAACATGCCCGGCCAGGGGTTCTGGATGCAGATGTTGCCGGCCTTTCCGGCACCCTGTGGGCAGCACATCACCTTCATCGTCGTAAATGATGGGGTGAATGCCGGGCATGCCCGGTCCGGCGCTGCCCGGTTTCATGGGGGTGATGGCCGGCAGGGTGCTGCAGAGGAACCCGCCGGTTTCGGTCTGCCACCAGGTATCCACGATAATGGCCTCGCCCTTGCCGACTTCCTTGTGGTACCATTTCCAGACTGCCGGTTCGATGGGTTCACCCACGGTGGTCATGTGCTTGAAGTGGTAATTGTACTTGGCCGGTTCGTCGGGGCCGATCTTCCTCAGGGCGCGAATGGCCGTTGGCGCGGTGTGGAAGATGTTCACGTCCAGGTCCTGGGCGATGCGCCAGGCGCGTCCGGCATCCGGGTAGGTCGGCACGCCCTCGTAAATGACCGTCGAAGCGCAGTTGGCCAGGGGACCGTATACAATGTAGGAGTGGCCGGTGATCCAGCCGATATCGGCCATGCACCAGTAAACATCTTCGGGATGGATATCCTGCACGAACTTGGATGTTCCGGTCACGTAGGCGAGATATCCGCCGGTGCCGTGCTGGCAACCCTTGGGTTTGCCGGTGGTACCACTGGTGTACATCAGAAACAGCGGGTCCTCGGAGTTCATGCGTTCCGGTTCCACCCGGACGCCATAGTATTTTTTCAACTGGTCATTGACGAAAAAGTCGCGCCCATCGACCATGGGGGTCTTGGCCGAGTACTTGCCGGGATAGCGTTGCCAGACCAGCACTTTATCGACCTTCTGACCGTCTTTTTCCGCATGCTCGACGGCGATGTCCGCGTTCTGTTTGTGGTCGAGGAGGGTGCCGCTGCGGTAGTAGGAATCTGCGGTGATCAACACGCGGCTGCCCGAGTCGACGATGCGATCGGCGCAGGCCGTGCCGCTGAAGCCGCCGAATACCTGGGAGTGGATGACGCCCAGACGGGCACAGGCCAGCATGGTGATGGGCAGTTCGGGAATCATGGGCATGTGCAGGGTGACGCGATCGCCGCGCTTCAGACCGGCAAAATCCCTGAGCAATGCGGCAAATTCATTCACCCGCACATACAGTTCCTGAAAGGTGATGTGCTCGGTCTTTTCTTCCAGGGGTTCGGGGACAAAGTGGATGGCGGTCTTGTTCTTGTTGGCCTTCAGGTGACGATCGATGCAGTTGTAGCTGGCGTTGATCTTGCCGCCCTTGAACCATTTGTAACAGGGTGCATCGCTGGTATCCAGTATCTCATCCCAGTATTCGTACCAGGTCAGCAGATCGGCATATTCCTTGAAACAGTTGGGAAAATTGTCCAGGCTGAATCGGTCGTAGATGCCTTTGTCAGTCATGTTTGCCTGGGCGATAAAATCCGTGGATGGATAATAGTACCCCTCCTCCTTCCAGTGTACAGCTATTTGCGCCTCCGATGTTTCGACAACTTCTTTTTCTGCCATGGGTCACTCTCCTCCGATTAAAGTTGAAAGTTCAGTCGGACTGATGTGCGTTTGGCTTCTTTTCAATGCGTTTGCCTTCTCTACCCCCCAACCGTTTGAACCGTATGTTCACTATCCGTCGGTTCGCAGTGATAACATTTAAAAAGAAGTCTCCCCTCCCCTTGTTTAATCCCCCCTTTCATCCACAATAGTTAGGTGTTGTCGTCAAGCGAGCAAAGGTTGGTGCGCCGCTTAATTGCGCATAATCCCACGAGAAAAGATTTCAAAAGCGGTATCAAAGGTCTCTTTTAAAAAGTCCTTTTCGCCATTGATAATCTTTTTGCTGGTTTCCCAAAGTACGATGCCTGAAAAAAGAGACCAGAGAATATCGGCCACCGCGGTCGGGTGATTGTCCACAAACACCTTCTTGCGGATGCCTTCTTCAAAGATGTTTGCCATGACTTTCAGGGAATTCCGGCTGAGTGATTCAATTTGGCCCAGGAGATCTGGAGACAAGTTTTTCAGCGTTTCGCTGGACTGCATATGGAACATGTTAATCAGAATGAGCGGATCGAACTCGTAAACATCGAACATGGCTTCTTTCAGCGCATTGAGGCGCTGTGCAGCGTCGGTAAACGGTTCGGCGTTAACATGTTCCAGGCGGATCATCAGGTATTGAAGAATGCGCAGAGAAAGAGAGGCGTATAGTTCGTCCTTGTTCTTGAAATAAAGATATAGGGTTCCAGGGCTGAGTTCTGCTTCCTTAGCGATATCTTCCATGGTTGCCTTGGCGAAACCCTTGTTGGTAAAAACACGCTTGGCGGCAACCATGATTTGTTGCCGGCGGCGTTCGCGCTCCCTCTCTTTTCTTTCCTGGATCCCCATATTAAATGAATTCCATTTATTTCTTGTAAGAGCTTATATATCTTGCCTTATATTTGTCAAGTTATATTTGTTCATGTTTTCTAATTAAAACCATATTTTTGATTGTTTTTTAGTTTTTTGTCTGAGGTCTCCGGAGGTCATTCGACGCAAGATCTTTATTTGAAAATTTTTCAATAAGTTATATCTTCATTGAGACGATGACGAAAGGCAGGGACGAAGGCGCTTAATCATAAGAAATGGATTGTTAACCGGTGGCATGCGCTGATGCCATCGGCTGTAATTAGGCCGGTATCGTCTATGGGGAAATGTTCAGGTGAGGGTCTATTCCGGAAGCAGGTTGGGATGGTGAATCAGTTTGTCCAATTCTGATTGCAGGGATTTCAACTGGCGGCGGGAATCAATGGTTAAACTCAGACGGTAGGACTTTCCTTCAAAAAAACGCGGGGGGTGGATCTGAACACGGGGATTCAATTTGAGCGTTTTCAATTTCTGATGGTAGGCCGTTTCGGCTTTGCTCAATTCGGGAAAGCGTTTCGCCTTCATCAGCATCCGCAATTGTTGAGCTTTTTGTGGGGCTGGGCAATCTGCATTTTCTGTAATATCAGCGATATCTGCCTGGGCTATCAGCCTTGCAACAGGGATGTCATCCCTGAGTGAGATTTCAGAAATCAACTCCAATAACTCCCGCTGAATATTCAGCCCGGTGGAAACCTGACGGAAAAGGCTGCAAAGGGCCACGGCATCATCGTTTTCCAAGTGGTTGATCTGCAGGGCAATGGGAAGCGCGATGCTTCCCTCGAGAATGGCGTCTTGCATGGGACCCGGCATACCGGTTACAGGGATGATCCGATCCATGGCGCTTTGGCTGCCGGCCAATCCGGTTGATTCGGCAATTTTGAGCCAGGTGGTTGAGCGGTTAGCAAATTTTCTGATCAACGCATAAGCGCGGGATTGTTCCACAATGTTCAGTGCACGTTGAGAGGCGTTGTCTGAAACGGCGATCTGGGCACAGGTAATTTTTGGAATATTCGATTGGAGAATTCGGGCCGGAATCCTTGCCATGTGCAGGTTTTCGCATGCGTCGATCCGACGGAACCCACAGACTACCGTGAAATCACGTCCGGTTTTCATGAGTATCGGCGGTTGCAGTAGACCAACGGCGCTGATCGACCGCACCAGCTCGGTTGTTTCCGTGTTTGTGGTGATTTTGAAGGTGTGGTCCCCCGTTTGTATCTGATCCACTAAAACGGGGGTGATCTCATAGTCCATGGCTGTCGCCGCAAAGCAGCGTCAGGGCTTCCACATACTTGGCACGCGTATTGTCTATTACCGCCTGGGGAAGTCGGGGGCCGGGATCGGTTTTGTCCCAATCCAGCGAAAGCAGGTAATCGCGCAAATACTGTTTGTCGAAACTTTTCTGTGATCCGCCGGGGGCATAGGCGTCCCTGGGCCAGAAACGCGATGAATCAGGGGTCAACACCTCATCGATGAGGATAAGCTTCCCATCCACCAGGCCGAATTCAAATTTGGTATCGGCAATGAGGATGCCTTTTTCACCGGCAATCTGGGCACCTTTCTTATAGATGGCCAGAGACAGATCTCTCGCCTGTTCCGCCAACGGTGCGCCGATCCGATTAACCATCTCGTCAAAATCGATATTGATATCGTGTTTGCCCATCTCTTCCTTGGTCGACGGGGTGAAGATCGGAGCTGGCAGTCGATCGGATTCGACCAGTTCGTCAGGGAGACGGATGCCGCATACGGTACCTTCCTTCCGGTAGGATTTCCAACCCGACCCGGTGATATAGCCGCGGACCACACACTCCACTGGAAGCGGCTGGGCTTTCTTGACGACGATGCTGCGTCCCTGAAGATCCGCGGCATAGGGGCGGCAGGATTCAGGATAGCGGGAGACATCGGCAGTGATAACGTGATTGCCGACCAGCGATTCCATAATGTCGAACCAGAAGAGGGAAATTTGGGTAAGGACGACGCCCTTATCCGGAATGGGATCGGGCAAGACTACATCAAACGCAGACATCCGGTCCGTGGCTACCATTAGATAGGCATCCCCAAGATCATACATGTCTCGGACCTTGCCGCGTTGAACCAACTTCAGGGTGGAAAAACCAGTTTCTCGAACCACACGAGTCATGTGCGAAATTCCTTTTTCGCCCAAAAAGCACGCCATCGGGGCCAATTCAACCGATGACCCGCACCCAAAGGCGTTTATGCGTTGGCGGACATGGCGTTGAATGCATCAATGTAGCGGCGCAGGGTTGCCAACGATGCATCTTCGATGGTCAGAAACTGAATGCCCGACTGGTACAAACCGGTTCCGGCAGTCCGACTGAAGACCACTTTTCCGCGAATGGTCACCATATCCTCTTTGAGACCCACGACGACGTCCACCGTATCATTCTCGCTGAATGCCACGTGGGTTTCCAGCATGATTCCCGACTCAGAGACGTTAATCGTTCGCCCCATGCCTTGCATCATCTCTTTATCATTTTCATCCAGATTCACAAAGTTGAGCAGATAGATGGAATCCACTCTGGAATGTTTTCTCTTTTCGTTCATTGGGGTTCACCTTTGTCCCGATGGTAAGGGGTTACCGAAGCCGAATACGGCTGTTCATATTCCCTGACGAGCGTTTAAATCTGCAGCCTCCACTTTTTTTGAAGCCAGTGAACTGCAAACGATGTCCGCGGTTACAGACATGCAGGTGGCCATATTGTCCACAATGTTTTTAAACGTTGTCGAGAGCCGATTGTATTCCATTTGCAGCGATACGGCCTCGATTTTGGCGATTTTGATATTTTCCGAACCATAAATGGATGCATCATCAGGCTCCTGCCCCAAGTGCAGAAATGGCACATCACCGAAAAAGTCGCCTTTGTAGAGATGGCAAAGAACGACCGGACCGTTTTCGGTATTACGAACCACGGATGCCCTGCCCTGCTTGACCACGTAAAGCTGTTCCTCTTCAGGTTTTGCCTGTCGGATGAGCACCTTTTTGTCTTTTAGTATCTCTTCGGTCTGAATGCTCCCGTCATGATATTCCACGATGCGGTCGGTCAGCTGTTTCATTCGCTTGTCCAGGCTGGTCAAAAATGTTCTGAATTCAAGAGACATGCCGGCATATTCCTGGGCCAGTCGCTGTGAATCCAGAACACCCAGTTGAACATTGCCCACGGCGACGGCCGTGGCCGTACGAATGTGCCCCTGCAACAGAAAAGAGGCCATACTGCCGATAAAAGAGCCGTCGCCGATACGGATGATGGGGATGGCCCCCGAGTCCACCTCTTTGACGATATCGACGACACCCTCCAATATCACCCAGATCCAGCTGCCGTGCTTTCCCTCTTCTACGATATGCTCGTTGTCGAAAAAATCCTCCTCATCGACGACGTACATGTAATCCACGAGCGGGCCCTTGACGATGGCGGTTTTAGAAAGCAACCGTTTCATATCGGCAGCTTTGTCGGTGGCCGTGGCCGGTCCGACTTTCTTGATTTGACCGTCATCCAAAAGCTTCATGCCTTCAAGGATGATTCCCATTCGGCTTTTGTTGATTCGCTTGTCGGCCAATATGGCCTCTCTCGTGAATTCAAAGGATCCACTAACCCAACCGAAAAGGGAGTAGAGGGCATCGAGCCCCTCAATATCTCCGTTTTGGGCATTGACCGGATTTCCCTCTATAAAATAGATGAACCCCGGATCCGGCGCATAACGGTTGATCAGACGGAGAACACCCGTGCTGCCGCTTGAACCAAGAAGCTGAATGATGTCTCCCAAAGACAGGAAGTTTAAACTTCCCGATAGTGCCACGCTTTCATTCATCGGTAGGACCGACCCCTACTTTGCCCACTTGAATTCTCTTTGCAAGGATTTCAGTGTTTCCATTAAACAACTCTTCAGCGTTACTCCCACGCCCGTTCCTTTCACGGCACTGCCTGGAAAAGAAGGTACTTTCAGTTGCCGGTTCAAGTCACGATCCATCTGTTCGATGGACATGAGTGGAATTCCCTCATCCGCAAGGTCTCTTTTGTTATACTGCATAATCAGGGGAACCTTGAATATGCTTTTGCCATATTCTTTGAGGTTGCTTTGTAGATCTTTCAGAGAGATCATATTTTTTTCACGACGCACCTCCAACGAATCCGCCACGAAAACGATGCCGTCCACACCCCGCAAAACAAGCTTTCGCGTCGAGCTGTATTTGACCTGGCCGGGGACGGTGTAGAGCTGCACACGGATATCGCATCCCTTTATCTTGCCCAAGCCGATGGGTAAAAAGTCGAAAAACAGGGTGCGGTCCCCTTCCGTATTGATGGAAACCATCTCCCCGGTCACCTGTTTTTTGTATGACTTGAAGACGTATTCGAGATTCGTTGTCTTGCCACACCGACCCGGCCCATAGTATACGACCTTACACTCGATTTCCCTTTTCTTCAGGTTGAAAATGGCCATAAAGATTATCCTTAGCTGATGTAATGATGTAAGCGCTGGAGACCTTGTTTAGCCGCAATACGGTATCCGCATTCAAAGATTGACTGCAGCGTTAATAAATCGTCAAGTGCTTGTAACTTTTAGATCAAGACAAAAATCGCCCTGCTTCGGCCCGGTGTCGATCCGTGTCTTGTTGGCAACGACGGCCGTCCCTTTGAACATGGCAATGGGTGAGTAGAACTGGATATCGTCCAGATTATCTCCATTTTTCAACTCGTCGATCAAGCCGCTGTCATTCTTCGAAATGATCAGGCTCAATGTTCCGCCGGACTGAAAATTGACGTCGAACTCGACCATTTTCCCCTTATGGGTGCCGCTGGTAAAGGTGATGCCGATGGAGGTGATATCCAGTATCTCCTCTTCGGGTTCGGGCATGCTGAATTCGATTCCGCCGGAATCGCCGCCGGCATTGATTTCATCCTTTTCGCTCACCGGTACGGGCAGGGTTTTACCGATGCCTTTTCGGTCAATAATCGGTTGTAGATAGGTCCTGATGGACTCCAGTTGATGGCCGCTGAACAGGTCTCCGGAATGCCATTGATGGTAAAGGTCGATGGCATCGTCCACAGTGGCACTGGCCATCTTGCATCGGATAATATTCTTGCCTGCATCTACCCGGTACACATCGTCTTTCAGCAAGGCTTCCAGCTCGACAATGGCCCGTTCGAATTGACCGAACTTTGCCAGGGCAACTGCTTTTTGCAGGTCGTTTTCACCAAACAGGCTCTTGATCAGGTTCTGCCCTTTTTCAGACAACTCAGGAGAGGAAGGACCGGTTTCCACCTTCTCCGTCTTTTTTTCAAGAGATTGAATCTTCCCCGAAATGGCCTTAAGGAGACCATCCTTGTTTTTAAGCTTGTCGATCTTGTGGATCATGGCTGACGCTGCGTGGTACTTATCCTTTGCTTCGGGAAAGAGTCCCTGGGCGCGGTACAATTCGGCTTCATTCAGCAGGGATTTGATTTGCAGGCTGATGTTCATTCACAATCCTGTTTTTGCTGACAGTCTAACAGTGGCTTTGCAGCTCCCATCTTGCCGGGACTGGGTAAATGCCGCATAATGGAATGTTTTTTTCGCTTTTTCCTAATTTCATCGCATTCGGCGTGAAATGATTCCCAATGAACCTAATGTTTTGTCTCAGAAGGTGTTTTATCCTGTTTGCCCTTTTATTGTCAACATTTGAGAACTAACTTCTTATAAAACAAACATATTGACATTGACAGGCTGTGTGTTATCAAGTTTTTTTCTCCCTGAATCAAACTCGAAAAATGGCAATAAAAACCCAATAACTCTAAAAGGAGCTTGTTATGGACAAAAAAGTTACCGTTGTCGGCGCTGGAAATGTGGGGGCCACCGCTGCCCAGCGACTGGCTGAAAAAGAGCTATGCGATGTTGTGTTGGTGGACATCGTCGAAGGCGTTCCCCAGGGCAAGGCCCTCGACTTGACAGAGGCCGCACCCATCGAAAAACACGATGCTAAACTGACCGGCACCAATGGATATGAAGCCACCGCGGGATCGGACATCGTCATCATCACCGCCGGCATTCCCCGTAAGCCCGGCATGAGCCGGGATGATTTGATCAGCACCAATGCCGGTATCATCAAGAGTGTGACCCAGCAGATTGCCAAACATTCTCCGGACGCCATCCTGATCATCGTCAGCAATCCTCTGGACGCCATGTGCCACGTGGCCTTTGATGCTTCCGGGTTCCCCAAGAATCGGGTTCTGGGCATGGCCGGCGTGCTGGACTCGGCCCGGTTCCGGGCATTTATTGCCATGGAACTGGATGTGTCCGTAGAAAATACCCACGCCTTCGTTCTGGGCGGCCATGGCGACACCATGGTTCCACTGCCCCGCTATTCGACGGTAGCCGGGATACCCATCACCGAACTGATGCCCAAGGATCGCATCGATGCCCTGGTGAAACGCACTGCCAACGGCGGGGCTGAAATCGTCGGTCTGCTCAAGACCGGCAGCGCCTACTACGCACCGGCTTCCGCCGCTGTGGAAATGGCGGAATCCATTTTAAAAGACAAGAAAAAGGTGTTGCCCTGTGCCGCCTATCTCCAAGGCGAATACGGAATCAACGACCTGTTTATCGGTGTACCGGTTAAACTGGGCAAAAACGGCATGGAACAAGTGATCGAAATCACGCTGACCGAGGATGAGAAGGTCGCACTGATGAAATCCGCTGCCGCCGTTCAGGAATTGAAGAACGATCTGGCCAAATTAGGCTAATGTCCATTCAGAAACGGCATCTTGCGGCTCAGCTCTTCGTTCTCGGGTTATTAAAATCCTCGACGTAGCGCTGCTACGCCTGCGGTTTCAATAACCCTGCGGCCTTGATCTGAACCACAATCTACCATTTCTGAAAGAACATGATGAATATTAGGATAGGCCCCGTTTGATGGCCTTGGCCAGGCATTGATTGATGCCGGGCAGCCTGCTGAGTTCATCCTCGGTGGCTGCCCGGATCTTTTTAAGGCTGCCGAAATGCTTCATCAGCAGGCGTTTTCGTTTGGGGCCCACCCCAGCGACGCAGTCCAGGGCTGATTTTACCATCTTCCGGTCCCTCTGTTTTCGCTGAAACGTCACGGCAAAGCGATGGGCCTCGTCCCGGATCTGCTCGAGCAGCAACAATAATCGGCCATCCCCGCCCAGGTTGACGGGATTGGCTCGATTGGGCAGATAGACCTTATCTTCAGTTTCTTCTTTTTCCACGTCCTTTTTGGCGATGCCTGCGATGGCAAAACGCCCTGTCAAGCCTAACTGATCCATCACCGCAACGGCAATATTCACCTGCCCTTTTCCGCCGTCGACCAGTAACAGGTCCGGTTCAGGGTTGGACGGTCCGATTTTTCCGTACCTTCGGGACAATACTTCGGCCATGCTGGCATAATCGTCCGGAGAAGATACCGTACGGGTGATGTACCGACGGTAGCCGGCCTTGTGGGGCCGGCCAGCCACAAAAACCACCATGGCAGAGACCGGATTCGTGCCGGCCAGATTGGAATTGTCGAAGCACTCGATACGTGCAGGAATGCGATCCATGCGAAGCCGCCGTTTCAGGGCTTCGAGAACGGCGGCTTCGCGGGTCGCTTTCTGGAGTCGCTCTCGCAGGATGTTTTCTGAATTGATTTCAGCCATTTCAAGAAGCCGTCGTTTTTCACCCCTTATGGGGTGATGGACCCTCACCCGCCTCCGTTTCCATTCCGACAGGGTTTCTTCCAGCAGCGCCTTATTTTCCGGCAGTTCAGGTATCAGCACCTCGACTGGAATTTCGTGGGCCTGCTGGTAATACTGCGCCAGGAACTGCGCCACCAGTTCACCTTTTTCCGGCGCGGCATGAATAATTTCAAAATGCCGGACCCCCTGCAGAACACCGCGACGAAGGGTCATCACGGTCACCAATCGGAAGTCACTGTTACCGCTGATGCCGATCACATCACGATCCAGAAAATCGGTGGTTACGGTAACCTGACGCGCCAAGGTTTGTTCCAGTGCAGCCACCCGATCCCTGAGCGTCGCCGCCGCCTCAAATTCCTGGGCCGCAGAAGCCTTTAACATGTGGCGACGTACCCGCTTGATCAATTCCGGTGTACGCCCCTTTAGGAAAAGAATAACTTCCTTAACCATCCCCCGATACGCTTTCGGGTCGACCGGCAGGCAGCAGGGAGCCAGGCATTGGCCCATCTGATGGTGAATGCACGGCCGGGTCCGGTTCCTCAACGTGCGATCGCTGCATTTTCGCAGCGGAAACGTTTTGTTGATCAGCTTGACCGTCTGCCGCACGGCATGGGCGGATGAATACGGTCCGAAATAAATGGCGCCGTCTTTGCTTGTTTTTCGGACGATTTCAATTCTCGGATAGGATGCGTTGATGTCAATACGAAGGGAAGGATAGCGCTTATCGTCCTTGAGTACCACATTGAAACGGGGCCGGTGTCGCTTGATCAGGTTTGATTCGAGGATCAAGGCCTCTTTCTCCGAAGCGGTGACCACGGTTTCAATATCAGCCACCCGAGCGACCATCAATGCGGTTTTCGCACCATGGGCGTCCTGCCGCTGGAAATAAGAGGCCACCCGTTTTTGCAGATTGATGGCTTTGCCCACATAAATGATGTCCCCGCCGGCGTCTTTCATCAGATAGACGCCGGGGCTGTCGGAAATGGCGTGAATGACCGCGGAAAGGTTACTTGATGAATCTGACGGGTCAGGCGGTTGCTCCATGGCGGTCACCAACGTTAGGATTCAAACAGCAGCCGTTTTCGAAGTGCCTTGATCCGGTCTCGGATCAAGGCGGCCTTTTCAAAGGCCAGGTCTTTGGCTGCAATCTGCATTTGGGTTTCCAGATCACGAATTAAGGCTTCGATGTCATCCTCCGGGCCGAAGGCGACCGGCACCTCAGCCACCTGCATCGGCTCGGCTTCCGGTGACCGATAGGCCTGGTCGAATACATCCGTAATGGTCTTATGTACGGTATGCGGGGTGATGTGGTGCGTTTCATTGTACTGCTGCTGGATGGCCCGCCGCCGGTTGGTTTCTTCGATAGCCGCTTTCATGGAGGCGGTGATCCGGTCGGCATAAAGCACCACGGTGCCGTTGATGTTTCTGGCCGCACGGCCGAAGGTTTGAATCAGTGAACGCTTGGAGCGTAAAAAGCCTTCTTTGTCCGCATCCAGAATAGCCACCAGGGAAACCTCAGGGATATCCAGTCCCTCCCGCAGCAGATTGATACCAATCAACGCATCGAACTTGCCTACGCGCAAATCCCGGATGATGTCCATGCGTTCCATGGTGGGGATATCAGAATGCATGTATCGCACAGACAGCCCCAGATCCGTATAATAGTCGGTGAGGTCTTCAGCCATTCGTTTGGTCAACGTGGTCACCAGAATTCGTTCCCCGCGCTGCTGTCGATCCCGAATTTCACCATACAGGTCATCAACCTGATTGCGGGCTCCCCGCACATGTAGCACCGGGTCGATGAGTCCAGTGGGCCGGACGATCTGCTCCACCACCCGGCCTTCCGAGGCGGTCAGTTCGTACTCTGCCGGGGTGGCAGACACATAGACGACCTGGTGGACGCGTTTGGACCACTCTTCGAACTTGAGCGGCCGGTTGTCCAGGGCCGACGGCAACCGGAAACCATAGTTGACCAAAGTCGTTTTGCGAGAACGGTCTCCTTTGTACATGGCCCGAATCTGGGATACGGCAATGTGGCTTTCATCCACGAAAATGAGGAAATCCTTAGGGAAATAATCGAGCAGCGTAGGTGGCGGCTGGCCGGCCAGACGGCCGGTCAGGTGTCTGGAATAGTTCTCGATGCCGTTGCAGTAGCCAATCTCCTGGATCATTTCCAGATCGAATAGCGTGCGCTCCTCGATGCGCTGGGCTTCAATGAGCTTGTTTTCATTCCGGAAATAATCGACGCGATCCTTCAGTTCCCGAACAATGGTTTTGGTGGCCCGCTCGAGGGTCGATTTGCGCGTCACGTAGTGGCTGGCAGGAAACAGGGTGACCTCGTCCAGGCGCCTGAGGGTGGTTCCTTTCAGTGGATCAAATTCGAAGATATTTTCGATCTCATCCCCAAAATAATCGATGCGAACCGCCTTGTCCTCCTCGTAGGCGGGAAAAATTTCCACCCGATCCCCGCGCACCCGAAAAACACCGCGATGGAAATCCATGTCGTTGCGCTGGTAGTGGATGGACACCAACTGATAGAGCAGCCGCTCCCGGGGCAGATCCATGCCGGACGTGATGTCGATGCGCATGGAGAGGTAATCCTCCGGTGCACCCAAACCGAAAATGCAGGAGACACTGGCCACCACTATCACATCCGATCGAGACAGCACGTTGCGGGTGGCTGAGTGGCGCATTTTATCGATCAGTTCATTGATGGAAGAATCCTTTTGGATGTAGGTATCCGTAGTGGGGATATAGGCTTCCGGCTGATAATAGTCGTAGTAGCTGACAAAATACTCGACGGTATTATCCGGGAACAGGTGGCGAAATTCGTTGTAGAGTTGCGCCGCCAGGGTTTTGTTAGGCGCCAGAATCAGCGACGGCCGGTTGACCGTGGCGATTATGTTGGCCATGGTAAACGTTTTCCCGGAACCGGTAACGCCTAAAAGGACCTGGCTTTTTGTGCCACTGAGGATCTGTTCGGAGAGGGTATGGATGGCCCGGGACTGGTCGCCGCAGGGTGTAAATTCGGATACGAGCTTAAAAGATGACATGTAAAATCAGGTGGCCACTTTCCAATGGGTT
Source organism: uncultured delta proteobacterium (assembly GCA_963697405.1). GTDB lineage: Bacteria > Desulfobacterota > Desulfobacteria > Desulfobacterales > Desulfosarcinaceae > Desulfosarcina. The sequence goes on from CAVONY010000016.1 coordinate 73,948, forward strand.
CCGTCGCCCTTGTCTTCAAGGAAGATTCCGGCTTCTTCCAGCTGGTCCCTGATCTCGTCTGCCCGCTTCCAGTCTTTGTTTGTGCGGGCAGCGGCACGTTCAGCCACAAGCGCGTCGATCGTTTCGACAGAGACCGCCATTTTCTGGAGCTGGCTGGTGGCCCGTTTTTCAAAGTAGGATTGCCACGGCTGTTGGAGGATCCCTAAAATACTGCCTATTCGCATCAGATCGGTGGTCAGGGATGCCAAGGTGCGCGTGGCTTCCAGAGACCGCCCCTCCTCATCCAGCACCCGGTTGGCTTCTTTAACCAAATTAAACAAGATCCCGACACCTTTGGCCGTGTTGAAGTCATCGTCCATGGCTTCACAGAAGGCCGGCCAGTGGTTGCTGCAGGTCGCTTCATCGTCTGCGTCGGCAATGCCGGCCTCCTGATCCAGGCGCTTGCGTACACCATATATTTTTTCCATCCCCTTTTCCGATTCTTTGAGATTTTGGTCAGAAAAATCGATGGGGCTGCGATAATGGCTTGAGAGCAGAAACAGGCGAACCGCCTCGGGATGGTAGGCTTGTACGATATCCTTGATCATCAGAAAATTGTTCAGGGATTTGGACATTTTTTCGTTGTTGATATTCACGAACCCGTTATGCATCCAATATCGGGCGAACGGTTTACCGTGGGCGGCTTCGGATTGGGCGATCTCGTTTTCGTGGTGGGGAAAGATAAGGTCCTTGCCGCCTCCGTGAATATCAAAGGTCTCGCCGAGAAACCGGCTGCTCATGGCCGAGCATTCGATATGCCATCCGGGGCGCCCCTCACCCCAGGGGCTTGGCCAAGAGGGTTCACCCGGTTTAGCGGCTTTCCAGAGCACGAAGTCAAAAGGGTTACGCTTGTTCGCGTTGATCTCGACCCGGCTGCCGGCAACCATGTCGGCCAGCTTACGACCGGACAGCTTGCCATATTCGTTGAAGGTCTCCACCGCGAAAAACACATCACCGTCGACCAAATAGGCGGCTTTTTTTTCCACCAGGTTCTCGATGATGTCGATGATGTCGGTGATATGCTCAGTGACTCTCGGTTCCCGGTCGGCCCGCATGACATTGAGCGCATCCATGTCGCGGTGGAATTCGTTGATATATTTTTCCGCCAGTTGGAGCGCATCCATGCCAACCGTGTTGGCCCGGTTGATGATTTTGTCATCCACATCTGTGAAGTTGCGGATATAGGTGACCTGATAACCCTTGGTCCGCAGGTAACGAACCACCACATCAAACACGACCACCGAGCGGGCATGGCCCACGTGGCATGAGTCATAAACGGTCGGACCGCATACATATATCCGGACCTGGCCGGGCACCACAGGTTCAAATGTCTTTTTGGATTTGGTCAGCGTGTTGTAGATACGCATAGCCATCAGTCGGGGACCTCGCGCGATGGGTTTAGTTGCCGGTTTCCGGCATTGTGGGTTGAAGCAAGACCACACACATGGCGGCAATGCCTTCTCCATGCCCGATGGCCCCGAGGCCTTCGGTGGTCGTGGCCTTGATATTGATCATCCGTTGATTCACGGCCATGCTGTCAGCCATCCGGCCCGCCATCCGGTTTTTGTAAGGCGATATGCGGGGCGCCTGGGCAAACACGGTGGCATCCATGTTGACCAACGTCAATCCGGATGCGGTTATCCGGCGGTATACCTCCGTCAACAGATGGATGCTGTATATATTGAGGTACTGGGGATCCGTATCGGGGAAACAGTCGCCAATGTCCCCCATCCCCGCCGCACCCAAAAGGGCATCGCAGGCGGCATGTACCAATACATCGGCGTCTGAATGCCCCAGCAATCCCTTTTTAAAGGGAATGGTCTCCCCGCCTAGCACCAACTTTCTGCCTGGCACCAACCGATGAATGTCATATCCCAATCCGATACGTGTCATAATGAGGCAACATTCGTTTCAGGTAACCGTAAAAGCAGGCTTCATAGCATACTTGGCATTCGCCGTAAAGCGACACCTGGTATAGTTTAATCTGAAAACACACGAGGAAAAAGTGAACGATCATCACCCAGGGAGCGGTTTTTCTCCAGTGACGGCGAAAGCGTTGACAGGTTTGAATTTGCCTTTGGCTTGAATTTGACCCAACGAATTGGCATCAAATCGCTTTTTTACCTGGTTCCATGTATTTTCGGAGATCAGAATCTGGCCAGGCTGTGCGGCGGAGCACAGTCGGGCGGCTGTATTGACGGTGTCGCCAATGACCGAGTAGCTCATGGTATGTGAAGACCCGATATAACCCGCCATGAGATTGCCGGTGTTGATCCCGATGCCGAATTTGATTTCCGGACGACCCGTATCGGGGCTTTTTCGATTGAATTCGGCGAGTGCGGTTTTCATTTCCAGTGCAGCCATCACGGCACGGTGGGGATCGTCATCATGAACGACAGGCGCTCCCCAGATCACCATCATCTCATCACCAATGAATTTATCCACCGTTCCTTCATGGCGGAACACCACTTCTACCAACACTTCGTAGTACTCATTGAGAAGGCGCAGTACTTCAGAGGCCTGATTGTTTTCGCTAATTGTGGTAAAACCGCGAATATCAACAAAAAGGACTGTTGCGACCCGGTCTTTACCACCCTTTTCAACCTTCAATTCGCCGGAAACGACCCTTTCGGCAAGATCCGGTGAGAGCAGGCGTTGAAATCGTTCGCGGGTGGCAGCATCACGTTCGAGCGTGGCTTCTGCTTTTTTCCGCTCATTGATGGTATATTGCGCATGAGAACCGAAAATGGCAAACAGACACAGAACGATGATCCGCGTCCATACCTCGTCCAGGTTTACGCCAAGAATCTGTTCGAGCAGGTTGCCGTAACTGGTAAAAATAGACAAAATGGAGTCAAGTATCCAGTAGACCACCGCCAGCATAAAGCCGATCAGCATCATGTGGTCGGTCAAGCGGACAGAACGATTGGGCATCTTCATGGCCATCTTTCCAGAAAAAGTTGCTCGCAGGTTTATCTTGTTGCCGACTCACGGTGGAATTGCAGTCCGATTGGTCTTGCCAACGCGTTAAAAATCATTAAATACCCTGGCAACGGCAATTTTTCCAGGGCCATCGTCCTGATGAAAATAGAAGGCGGATCACTTTTTTTCAAGAACTAATGCGCTATTCGGTAGAATTTTCATGTTTCCAGTATCGGACGAACGGGTTTCAATTGGGGTTGCACTGCGCTGGAACGTCACCTGACGATCCGGCAAATATCCAATAATAAAAAAATGATAAGCCCCATCGACGCTGACTATTAGGCCTTGACAAACACCGGTGAAATAGTTCAAGATTACAACCGTTTGAATGCGTTACCGGCTTTGCGCAGCTCTTCCCGCAATGTCCCTGGACGCTATAGGAAAAGGATTTCTTTTCCAACCAACTGAAGTTAAATCTTAATCCTTCTCAAGTTTATGGTTTGCGTGGCGATATCAAAAATAAACTGAACCGCGTTTTCGACACACGACAGCCATATCGATACGGAGTACTGAATTGGTGCGAAAGGACGAGATTTCTTCCACTGAAAAACTGCTGGATCTGATCCGATACAATACTCCCCCCCAGTCAACTTCCAACCCAACCGAAGCTGCCGCACCGTCCCAAAAAACGGGATTGCTGAGTGCTCTGACTTTCCAGAAAGCCATCAGAATCGGCGTTGAGATCGGCAACCGCTGCATCAAGATCGCCAAGATCAACCGGATCGCGGATAAATCCTTTGAGCTTCTGGACTACGGTACCATTGACATCGAGCAGGCCGAAAATCCCGATACGCCACGCGTGGCCAAGGCCTTGGCTGCCCTGTTGACCCGATTCTGTACTGGCCTGAAACGATATGATATCTGGTGTTGCGTGACATCGGCAAAAGTGGAAACCCGGTGCATCCGAATCCCCAAACTGCCTAAAAAACAGATTCCCAACGCGGTTTTCTGGACCTTTTCGAAGGAAGTCTCTTTCAGCGACAAAGAGATGTTGCTTGATTTCAGAATATTGGGCGATGTGAATGAAAATGGCATGAACAAAACCCAAGTCATGACATTTACCATTCCCATTGCCGAGACGGACGCCCTGAAGAGGCTGTTCAGCAGCACCGGCCATCCGCTTACCGGCATTTCGATCGTCCCCTTTGCCATTCAAAACCTGTTGAAGACAGGCATCGTTCAGGAGACGGGGCAGAACACCTGCTGCCTTTTCATTGGCCGGGACTGGTCACGCATCACCATTTACGCCAATGGTGACCTGATCCTTTCACGAGGCATCAAGGCCGGTATGCACAGCATGATCGATGCCATCGCCGAACAATATCGACACCCCTCACCCAACGATATGGCGCCGGCGCTGGTCATGGCGGACCACGACAGTGCCCCTGTCGAAGAAAAAGATGAGTATTATACCGCCGCCCAGGAGGACTTTTTCCGGTTTTTGGATGCCGACAGCACCGCTGATGGCGTCACACGAACTCAAGATGGTAAGCCTGTCGATATCTTTCAGACCATCTTTCCCGCCATCGATCGTCTGATCAAACAGGTGGAGCGCACCATCGCCCATTTTTCCCTTCATTTTAAACGATCCGGCGTCAGCGATATTCTCATTTCCGGTAAAATGACGGCCAACGCAACAGTCATTTCACACATCGGATCTCAACTGGGTGTGCCGGTCAGTATTCTGAACCCGTTTCCCCATCCGCATACCTTTACCCAAAAAGTAAAGATACCGCACCTTGCGGTGGAAAAAGAGAGTTTCGTTCCGGCAATAGGGATCGGACTATCCTCAAACGAACTGACCCCCAATTTTCTTTTCACCTATCGTCATCGGGAAAAAAAGAACCGGTCGCGCCAGATCCGAATCGGTATTTCTGCCGCCAGCATCGGCTTTCTGGCGTTGCTGTTATGCGGCTTTTTATGGCAGGAACACCACATATCCGCAAAAGCCGCTGAGGTGGACCGTTTGGTCCAAAAGCGCGATGCATTCCATGTGCCGCTAACCCAGAATCTGGTCATGGCCCTCTATGCAAAGGTGAATCAGAAACGAGACCTAATCACTGCCCTGAGCCAGCGCTATCATAGCTCCGCGGTCATGGCAGAGGTCATTCACCTCACACCGGCAAATATTCAATTGATAGCGTTGAGTGCCGATATGGATGCACCGTTGCCGAATTCAAAAACGAAAACAGAATCGTCATTGGTGATTGAAGGCGTCGTCACGGGTGACAAAATTCACCTCGAAACGGATTTGGCGGGTTTCATGCTCACCATTGATGATTCACCGCTGTTCAAAAAACCCGTTGTCAAAAACAAGCGGCTTCAGTTCTTGGATGACCGACAGGTTCTGCGGTTTTCAATCCAGTTCGAACTCGCATAACCGACATCCGGTGAAAAAAAGGACCGGTGCGATATTTCGATGGCCGACACGAAAAACCAAAGCAGCCCCATTCTAGTGATTCTTTGCGCCTTCGGCCTGCTGGCCTTTCTGGTTCTGGTGATATACCCAAACTATCGCAACATGAAGGACTACGACCGGCAGATATCCGCGCTGAACGGAGAAATTGCCCAAAGACAGGCACTATCTCCCATTTACAGCAAGCTGGTTGATCAGGCACGCATTGCGCCGTCGGCACTGCTGAAATCTCCTGAAAAAACGGCGCTGGATATCGGCGACACCGGTCGACTGACTCAAATTTTTCAAAATATCGCCAATACCGCCGGACTGACGCTTGAAAGTGTGACCCCCGATGCACAGACCTTTGACCAGGGAAACGGGCTTTTGATGGTAGAGGTCATTTTCCGAGGTGAATTTTTAAATGTTCAGCCGCTGATCCACACGATCGTGGAGCAGTCTTTTGTGGGCCGGTTACATAAAATCCAGGTCCGCTGTGCAGAAGATAATAAATGGATCAAGCTCTCCGTGTCGCTATCGCACCATTGATTTCGGTCGAGTGCGCAATGAGGATTTTTAGTATCGATGACTAGACGGGAAAAAATTATCGTCTCCATTATGGCGGCAACCGTATTGCTGGGTGTCTATCTGTATTTGGGTCCAGTGATGACCGGCAGTCGACTGGGCGTTGAAAAAAAGCCTGACATCTCGGCCCTCGAATTTGCCCAGAAAGTCATCCAAAAACTTAAGGAGGACACCACTTTGACCAAGGATCTGTTCACCATACGCAGTGCCGAACGCAAATGGGAAAAGGATCCATTTTTAAAAAACGACACCATGCTGTCGGATACCCGGCAGCGTGAGGGTACGGATAACACAACCGGCACCGCTGACACGCAGATGAACCTGGTTTACACCGGCTTTCTCGAAGTCGGGACGCAGCGTCTGGCTATCATCAATGGGATAGAGTACGCATCGGGGGAAGCCATCGATGACCAGGGACACTACGTTCGCCGCATCCATCCGCATCAGGTGGAAATCGGCAAACAACATACACCGGGTGTAATCATATTAAGATTAATGGAGTACGAAGCCATTACCCGTAATTAGGATAGACCATTAGGGAGCCCCATGTCATCCAATCATCGTTACCAATGGTTATCGTTCGTGTTGGCAACCCTTTTTCTGTTGTCCTGCTTGTCCGGATGTGCCCAACAGAAAATTCAGAAAAAAGAGACGGTTTTCGATCAGTGGCAAGCCAGGGCAGCCGACTCCAGAGGGTTTTCACCGCCTGAACAGCATCGTATCATCGATATGCCGGAAAGCCCGCCGCCATCCGATAAAACCGTGGTGGTGGAAAACCAAATCGATAGATCGCTGCCCGACAAGCCGGTCACCCTTAAAATACACCAGGCGGAGATCTCTGTGCTGTTAAGGGCGCTGGCACGCTCCGTGGGCATGAGCATTATCATCAACAACTCGGTCAAGGGGAGCACCAGCCTGAACGTAGCCAAACTCCCATGGAATCAGGTGTTTGAAGGCATACTGAAAACTCACGGTCTCTCCTACGCCTGGGAGGGCGACCTGCTCCGCATCATCACCCTCGACGACAAAGCCAATATCGTCCGCCAGTTGGAGGCGGACCAGAAAATTCTGTCCACGCGAAGGCAAATGGAGCTTTCCGAACCACTGCTGACCAAGATCGTCCACGTCGATTACGCTGACGCCGGCAAGCTGAAAACCAATCTGGAAAAGTTTCTGACGGAAGCGGACAGCGGAAAAATACTTGGATCGGTGTTGCTGGATGAACACAACAATGCGTTGATTATCCAAGCCACCCGGAGCGACCTGGAACGAATGATCGCATTGATTACCGAACTGGATCAGCCCACGCCCCAGGTGCTCATCGAGGCGCACATTATCGAGGCCAACAGTGAAACGGCCAGGGAGCTGGGCGTGCAATGGGGCGGGCTTTACACCGGCAACGACTACTGGGTCACCCCCAATGCCAGCGACGGCATCGGATTGACCGCCTCGGATCCGGTAAATCCGTCGTCCGGTGTGGCGGCGAATTTCCCGGCTGATTTGACCGGCGCCGCCGTTGCCGGTTCCGGTTTTACCATGGGCATGATTATCCAGTCCGGCGGACTGCTGCTCGCCGCTCAACTCAATGCACTGGAAGAGGAAGGCAAACTCAATATTTTATCCAATCCATCCATTACCACACTGGACAACCAGACAGCCATCATCGAAAGCGGCGATGAGGTACCCTTCCAGACGGTGGACGACAACAAGGTCCAGATCGAATACAAAAAGGCCGTGCTTCGACTGGAAGTGACTCCGCATGTTATCGAAGGCGATACGTTGAAGATGGATATCACCACCAACAAGGATGAACTGGATTTTACCCGTACCGTATCCGGAAACCCCACGGTGATCACGAAAAGAGCCCAAACCAATGTGGTGCTCTTTGACGGTCAGACCACCGTGATCGGCGGTTTGAACAAACAGACCGACCGGGGTGTCGACTATGGCCTTCCCTGGCTTCGAAACATCCCCGGTCTGGGCTACCTGTTCAAAGGAGAATCGAAAAGCAACCAGATGCAGGAACTGTTGATCTTTATTACGCCCCATATTCTGAAAAAACGGGCAGTGGTGACAATGGTGCCCAAAGAAAAGGTCGAGGCGGCGCCGGTTCAATAACAACCCAAGGATGGGGGCAGCGCGCCAACCAAAATCCCGGCGCTGCCATTGAATGCTTTTATGGATTATTTCAGCATACTCAACCTGGATCGGGAACCCTTCTCCAACTCCCCGGATCCGGATTTTTTTTTCCAGTCCAGACAGCATGTGGACTGCCTGCAGAAGCTCGAACTGGCCCTTCGCCTGAAGCGGGGACTCAACATCGTCATTGGTGCGGTGGGTGCCGGTAAAACCACGCTGTGCCGGACATTGCTTAATAAATTCGCCTCCGACCGATCCATCGAGTCCCACCTGATTCTGGATCCTTCCTTCAACTCCCCGCTGACCTTTCTGGAAAGCATCTGTTCCATGGTCGTCGGCAAGCGCGTCTCCGGCAGCGACGAGCACCATTTCAGGGAACAGATCAAGCATCATCTGTTTCAAAAGGGCGTGGATGAGGACAAAACCATCGTTCTGATCATCGACGAGGGGCAGAAGCTTCCCCTCTTCTGCCTCGAAATCCTGAGGGAGCTCTTAAATTACGAAACCAATGACCATAAACTGCTTCAAATCGTTCTATTCGCCCAGGAGGAATTCCAGGAGATTCTGGACCGTCACGCCAATCTGGCCGATCGGGTCAACCTGATCCATTTTTTGGGACCGATGAGCCTTGCCGACACCCGTCAGATGATCAGTTTCCGGATCAAACATGCCAGCGGTCAACCCCATCCGCCGCAGTTGTTCACAGGACTGGCCCTGCTTGCCATATACCGCTCGACGGGCGGCTACCCCAGAAAAATTATTAACCTGTGCCACCAATGCATGCTGGCGCTGATTGTCCAGAACCGCTCCCGGGTCGGCTGGCGCCTGGTTCGGTCCTGCATGGACCGGTCGTTGGCCCAGCGCGGGCAAGCCCGCCGTAAACGCCGGATGCTGGTCTATTCGGCCCTGGTTTTATCCGCTGTCATCGGAATGGTGGTCATGGTTATCCCCGGGTGGCTTCCCTCAATCTCCCCTAAGGTCACCGGTAACCACTCCACAACCGTGCCGGAAAAAGCCCAGCAACCGCCGCTTTTGGCCGCGTCGACAGCGGCAGTCGAAAGGCCCATGCCGATACAGCCATCTCACGCAGATGAGCCGATTGCAGACACCATTCAGCCCACCGGGGAATGGCTTGCCCCCACGCCTGAAAAGATGCCATTGCCGTCACCCACCCGGGCCTCTCCCATTTCCGACGGGCCAGCGGTCACGGATCCGGTTGTTGAAACCGCCACATCCGATAGGCCGACGCAACAAACGGATCCTCTCAAACAGCTACCACCGTCGCTTCTTGGTGCTTTGACCGTGCAAAGAAACGACACCCTGGGATTGATGATCAAGATCATCTATGGTGATTTTCGTGACAACACCCTCAAGGCGGTGCTGGATGCCAACCCCCACATCGAGCATGCCGATGCCATTCGCGTAGGGGACACCATTGCCTTTCCGGCCTTTGCGACAGCGTTTGTTCAACGCTCGTATCCATTGTGGTGGATCAAGGTGGATCAAACCGAAAACTTGGATGCCGCTTTTCGAGAATCGATAAACGCATCTAAGCAAAAAAACGCGCCCTTGATGCGGATAATTGCCCAGTGGAACCATAAAACCGGACTGAAATACGGAATCTATGTCGCCGGCTATTTTTTTAATCTGGCCGCAGCCGAAAATATGATGGCAAATTTGCCGGCTGAGTTTTCCGGTTCCGCCGAAATTGTTTCCGGCTGGACAGACCCAATCGTTCTTTTTTCAGATCCTTTTCTGGGAAGAGGATATTGACAATCGCAGGGCCGCAAAAAGGATGCGGGTGAAAATGTGAAAGAAAAGAAAAAACTCGGTGAAATGCTCCTCGATGGCGGCCTGCTGACCGAAGAGCAGCTCAAACAGGCCGTTTCCGATCACAAACGCAACAATATGAAGTTGGGTGAATACCTCGTGCGGGAGGGAATTGTCAGCAGTTCCGAAATCGTTAACCTGGTTTCCCAGCAGCTGACCATCGAAAAATACAGACCGGACGCCTATCCCATTGACATCTCCCTGTCCGCTGTCATCCCGCTTGAGATGTGCCAAAAATATCAGTTGGTACCTGTCGAGCGGACCAGCAACCTACTGAAGATCGCCATGACCGACCCCATGGAGATCAACGCCCTTGACGCCATTGAAGTCTTCACCAATATCGAGGTGGAGGCGGTAATCTGCACCTATCAGGAACTCAATCATATGATTTCGAGCCTCTACGGCACCTATTCCGCTATCGGCGGGGTGCTGGACGGCATGAGCGACATGCAGATCGAGAGCGCCCAGGATGCTGAAATGGCCGCCGTTTCGGAGGATGTTGAAGTCAGTTCCCTGCACGATATGGCGGAAGAGGCGCCGGTTATTCGCCTGGTCAATTCGATTCTCTCCCAGGCCGTTCGCGAGGGTGCCAGTGATATTCACATCTCGCCGGAAAAGGATTTCGTCCAGGTTCGCTTCCGCGTAGACGGCAAGCTTCATGAGGTGCCGGCGCCGCCCAAGTCATTGCTTCTTTTAATTATTTCCAGGCTTAAGATTTTGTCCAACATGGATATTTCCCTTTCCCGGATTCCCCAGGACGGCCGCTTTACGATTCGCATGGACAACAAGGAGATCAATATCCGGGCGTCGACCATTCCCACCATCTACGGAGAAAACATGGTGCTGCGACTGCTCGATACCAGCGGTGGTGTCTATTCCCTGGAGCAGCTGGGAATGAACGAAGCAGATATTCTCAAGCTGGATCCGATCATCAACAAGCCTTACGGTATGATTTTGAGCACGGGCCCCACCGGAAGCGGCAAGAGCACGACGCTGTATTCCATCCTCAAAAAGATCAACCAGCCGGACATCAATATCATCACCATTGAAGACCCCGTTGAATACCGGATAAACAAAATCCGCCAGATTCAGCTCAACCGCAAAGCGGGGATGTCATTTGCCAGCGGCCTGCGTTCGATTATGCGCCAGGATCCGGATGTCATCATGGTCGGAGAGATTCGCGACTCGGAAACGGCCAGTATTGCCGTTCAAAGTGCACTCACCGGCCACCGGGTCTTGAGCACGGTTCACACCAACGATGCGGCCGGGGCCATCACCCGGTTTATCGACATGGGCATCGAGCCCTTTCTCGTCTCATCGGTGATGCTGGTTTCCATTGCCCAGCGCCTGGTGCGGAAAGTCTGCCCATTTTGCAAAAAACCCTGGAAACCACCCGCGGCCGCCCTATCCTACTGGGGGTTGGATAAGGTCCAGGGCGCCGATTTCGTTCAGGGAAAAGGCTGCTATAACTGTATGGACAAGGGGTATAAAGGGCGAACCGGTATATTTGAGATACTGGTCATCGATGAAATGATTCAAGAGATGATTCTTCGACGGGCGTCATCCCAGGAAATTATGCGCGCCGCCAGGGAATCCGGCCACCTGCGCACCCTGAAAGATGATGCCACACGAAAAGTGATCGAGGGAGAAACCACCCTCGACGAAGCCGTAACGGCGGTAATGATGTAGCAGGCTGACATTTAAAAAAGCAATTATTATGGCCAAGTTTTATTACCAGGCAATTACTGAAAACGGCAGCTCCGTGTCCGGCGCCATCGATGCTGATTCTGCGGAAGGTGCCACCAATGCGCTCGTGGCCCGGGGGTATATTCCGCAAAAAATAACCGATGCGTCAAAATCGGGGATTGGTTTTTTCCTGACAGAACTGCAGGAAAAACTCACCGCGGTCAAATTGCCAGAATTGATCCTGTTCACCAAGCAACTCAGGACACTGATCCGCGCCGGTGTCCCCATGCTGAAACTCCTCCAGGTACTTGAAAATCAGAGCGAAAACATCAAGTTAAAGCGGATCATCGTCTCCATTTCGCAGGATATCCGGGAAGGTGGGAGTTTGTATGACGGATTCAGAAAATACCCTTCCGTTTTTTCTCCGTTGTATTGCAGCATGCTTCATGCCGGTGAAACCAGCGGAGCCCTGCCCGAGATCCTGGACCGCCTGATCTATATCATGGACCATGACCATAAAATCCGATCCGATATCCGATCGGCCCTGCAGTACCCAGCCATCGTCATGGTCTCCCTGCTGGCGGCGTTTCTAATTTTACTGACCATGGTCATACCCAAATTCGCCGTTATTTTCTTAAAATCAGGACTTCAATTGCCCCTGCCCACGGTGATCTGCATGAAGTTGTACGCTATCTTGACCGCCTATTGGCCGGCGTTGATCCTGCTGGCTGTGGGGTTGGGCATTTTTATCAATATCTATCTGAAAAGCGAGATCGGACGATTCAGACGCGATCGGCTGCTTCTCCATCTGCCGTTGTTTGGCGTGTTGGTCCGCAAGGCGGCAATGGCACGGTTTGCAAGTATATTTGCCATTCTTCAAACCAGCGGCATATCCGTACTGGAAACCATGTCCATTCTGTCTGAAACCATCAACAACGCGGCCTTGTCCAGAGCATTCGAAAATATTACGGAACGCCTGGAAGAAGGCCGAGGGATCTCCGGTCCGCTGGCCACGTCACCCTATTTCACGCCGATCATCATCAACATGGTTGCCATCGGTGAAGAATCCGGGAATCTTGATGAAATGCTCCACGAGGCCGCCGAACATTATGATTCAGAGCTCGAGTTCGCCATGAAACGGATCTCCGATTCCATCGGTCCTTTACTGACGGTTTGCCTGGCGGCCATGGTACTGTTCTTTGCCCTGGCCATCTATCTGCCCATGTGGGACATGGTGAAAATGGTTAAATGATGAAAGATATTCGCTTCCATATCAGCCTGTATATCATCATTCCGGTAATTTTTGCCGGAATCGCCATCTTGTCCATCATTGTCACCTACAATACGACGACCTATTATCTGTCAAAGGCCTTAAACCCCCAATGGCCGGTGGTTTGGTGGGGGATGCTGCTGATCGCATTCACGTTGATCTGTGGCATCCTGATCGTAAAATTGCTGATCGATCCAGTGAAGCGTTTTGTTTTAAAAACAAAAGGGTTAGGAATTGTAAAAAATGTAAATCCGCCAAAACAAGCCTCTGTAGCCACCGATGACATGGGCAAGTTTACCATGGTTTTCGAACAGGTTTCGGAATTGCTGAGCAAGGTTGAAGCGCGGCAACTGTTTCCGGATATCATCGGCCAAAGCAAGGTGATGCGCGGGGTCTTCAACCAAATTGTCAAAGTGGCGCCCAAAGAATCCACGGTGCTGATTACGGGTGAAACCGGAACCGGCAAGGAGCTGATTGCCCGAAGTATTCACCAGCACAGCAAACGGCAGGAGCGACCTTTTATAGCCATTAATTGCGCGGCAATTCCTGAAGCGTTATTGGAAAGTGAAATGTTCGGCTACGAAAAAGGGGCCTTCACCGGTGCCAATACCAAAAAACCCGGAAAATTCGAGCTGGCTGATGGCGGCACCCTTTTTTTGGATGAAATCGGTGACATGCCGCTGGAAACCCAAGCCAAGGTGCTGCGGGCCATAGAGGAGCATACGATCGAGCGAGTGGGCGCCATAAAGCCGACAAAAGTCAACGTTCGTTTTATTGCCGCCACGAATCGCAACCTTGAAAAAATGGTTGAGTCCGGCCTCTTTCGCCAAGACCTGTTCTACCGACTGAATGTTTTTTCCATTCTGCTGCCTCCATTGCGGCATAGACGAGAAGATATCCCTTTGCTGATCGAAAAATTGTTGAATGAAATGGGCAAAGAGTGCGACCTCTCGTCAGAATCCCTTCAGTTGCTGATGACCAATGATTGGCCGGGAAATGTGAGGGAACTGAAAAATGCATTGGAATCGGCAGCCGTTCTGGCAGGTAAAAAAATACTGCCGTCCAACCTGCCCGTTTCCATAAAGCGAAATGAAAGCCTCAATGGATCAACCATCGCCCCGAACGATGCGATGATGGTGAACGTGAATGGAAACGCGGATCTGGATTTGCAAATCAAGGACTATGAACGACGTATAATCGTTGATGCGCTTCGCCGCTCCGGTGGCGTTCAAGTCAAGGCCGCCAGCTTACTGGGTATTAAAGAACGAAGTTTGTGGCACCGGATAAAAAAGCACCAGATCGACATCGCGGAATTCAAGCCGTAACCGGCCCCGGGGGAGGCTACAAAATTCGGAGGAAATAACTACATAATTTGTAGGATTTGCTTTTCTCCTGAAAACGATATAGCCCAAAATCATGGGCGCATTTATTTTTAGCCGTAATTTTTTATATTTTTCCTTATAGTTAGCTGATATAAAGCAGATATTTTTTTGATTTTGGCATTGTCTGTGCTCATCATTGAGATAACAATAACTTCTTCCATGCGGAAATTGAGGAACTATGACTGACAATCACAAATTGAAAGATGTGCTCAAGAGCCAGAAGGGTTTTACCCTCGTTGAAATTATTGCTGTGTTGGTCATTTTAGGGATATTGGCTGCCGTTGCCATACCTAAATATTTCAACCTCCAGGAAGAAGCCCGAACCAAAGCCCTGGATGCCGCTCTGGGTGAAGGTATCGGACGGGTCAATCAGCATTTTGCCAAGCAGTTACTTTTAGGCGACACACCGGGTGAGATCATCTATGACAACACCACCATCGGAACCAATCTCGGGGATTTCACCTTAAACACAGGCGTCGTTAGTAATACGATTACGCTGCTTGTTACCGGTAATGCGGGTACCCCGCTTGACGGTAATACAAGGAGCAAGTCAGTTCCACGCCCCGGTTCACCCTGACCCCCTGCCTTTGCTTCTATTTTCTATACCATGTGCTTCGGGAATCGGTCGTTTGCGATCAGCGGCCTCTTCCTGCATTTTCCGATTCCCGGCTTAACGAATAGGAAATCACCGATAGAATATAATCAGGATTTCGGGTATAAACAACCGCTTCAGACAGTTTGGCACGGGTTAGGCCCGCTTGCAGCCAGCCATCCCACGCCCTGCCGCCTTTTGCGGCCAGAAGATCGGCGACCACGCGGCTGAGCCGTTCGTAATTGCCCGCCTGATGGTAAAGTTCACATAGCATCAATGCCGCCACCAGGCTATCCGGCCGTTCTCTTCGATAGGCCTGCCAGAAAAAAACAGCCTTGGCCCGATTTCCCTCCAGCCGATATATTTCGCCGAAAATGGCCAACGGCCCCACGGCGCCCGTCAAGACAACGCGGGCTTGCCGGGCATAGGCAAGCGCCGTTTCCGTGTTCCCCTTCAACAGTTGGATTTTCCCCATGGCAGTTAGAATCCCGGGATCATCCGGCCAATTATTGAGACACACCTTGAGGTGTGCCTCCGCTTTTTCCACATTTCCGTTGACCAGTTCGCACATGGAATAGGCCAACCACATGGTTTTGGAATTCAAGGTGATTTCGGTGGCCTTTTTAAAATAAGACAGGGCCTGCTGATAGTCGTTTTCAATGGTTTCGTAATATAATCCCAGGTTGTGGTAGGTCACGCCTTTCTGCGAGAGGTTGAAATACCGGTCTAATGTTTCTGACCGCTCAAGCGCTTGAAATGCCCTGTCATTAAAGCCATGCTTCATCAGCTCGATACCGTAATTGTTCTGCACGACGCTCAAGTGGGGTGATTTGTTGGCGTTGTCCCTCCAGAATATCAGACCCTGACGAAACAGATTGCTGTAAGCGTAGGTGGAGTGCCCGATGGACGCCAGGACTACAGCACCAGTGACCACAAACAGCATCTGGAATTTCCGGCTGTATGAAAAATAGTTCAGGGTCTTGAGCAACAGTATCACCGGAATCAAAAACAGCAGCATGGAGGGGATGTAGTTGCGGTGTTCGTAGATCAGTTCGAGGCCAATAAAAGATCCTTCGATGGCATGGTTGACGAAGAAGAAGACAATGCCAAAGGCGATGATCGGCTGCCGTTTCGACAGCCAAAACAAGGCCATGAAAAATGACGCGGCCACCAGGATGATGGACGGCAGGGTCGTCCAGGGTGACCAAAGGGATGTCGACACATCCACATCATGAACCAGGGTCAACTCGGAAAGCAGCGGATAAAACAGCATTTTCAGGTAAATCATCACAACCCGTGATTCGGTCATCACCCTTTCGGCGGGTGAATAGGGCCGATTTTGATAACCGTCTAACAGCCGTGACGGGTCAACGTAAAACAGGCCGACAAAGATCACGATGGCCAGCGCTGCCAGCCCCCATCGTACCGTTTTTTTCCAATCGATATGGGCCGCCCCCCTGATCATTATCATTTCATAAAAAACCAGCGAGACGGGCAGCATGGCACTGTTCTGCTTGGTTGCGAAGGCAGCCAGTGCGCACAATCCACAGGCGGCGTATCCGCCAATCGCTCCCCTGACTGTTCGGGCGGTTCTTGCTTTGAGATACCCATACATACTCATGATGGTGAACATGCCTGCCATGGAGGCCATTCGCTGAACGATATAGGTCACCGCCGTGACATGAATGGGATGAATGGCCCACATGATAGATGATAAAAAGGCGGCAGTGTGAGCCGAGTCGCGATATTTGTTGTCAAATATTGGCAACATCAGGGAGTTTTTGATGAATAGATAAAGAAACACGGTGGCGGTAAAATGGATTAAAAAATTGACCAGGTGGTAACCGAACACCTGATTCTTTCCCGCATACCAGTTCAGGGCAAAGCTCAGGTAGGCTATCGGTCGCTGGGCCCTTTCGTTGGCCGATCGGTCTTGGGATTTAATAATAAAGGCTTTTTTCAGGGAGGCGAGACTGATCTGTTCTAAATGAACGTTGTCATTTTCCAGGATATTCGGTATGTCGTCGTAAATCCAGATGCCTGAAAAGCTTGGTACGTATACCAGGAGAAGCACGACGAGAAAAAATAGCAGGGCCGTAACCGTCTGCCTGGTAGATTGAGCGACAGTGCGAGAAAGGGTGTCTTCAGACGCATTGACTGTTTTTTCCGGTTCGCAACGGGTTGACGGATTCTGTGGGTTCACATCCAGGCCTTGCATCTCAATTCTTTTGTGCGCGTGTAAACGGACCGTTATTTTTACCTGCCCTCTTATTACGTTAAAATCAAGGTAAATACAATTCGTTAAGAATTGACGGCGCCGGTGGGTTGAACCGCGATAGCGAGTGCATTCCTCGCCGCTTGCGGCGGGGTTAGCGAGCAAACTGGAAATCGCTTTTTTATCCTTCCGGTGCTGCGCAGCACTGCCGTTACAGACAGACCATTCCCCGCGGCTTGCCGCGGGGAATCTTCAAAAGCGGCAATCCATCTGATTTGAGGTTTTATTCGGTCTTAACATCTGATATTCAACTGACATGCCGCCATTTTACCAATCACGGGATCAGATGGGTTTTACCCCATTGGAAGTACTCGTCGTGCTGATCATCATCGGCATCATCAGCGTGATCGTTATCGGCCGCAGCGATATCGGCCAGACCGATCTTCTGGCCCAGACCGAGGTCATCAAATCCCATATCCGTTATGCCCAGTCCCGGTCCATGAGTTCCGATCGAATATGGGGAATACGCTGCGATGCCACCGGGCAGTCTTACTGGCTATTTGTCGACGGGGATCCCATAAACCAAAAACGAGACCTGCCCGGCGAGGAATCCGATACGGTGGACCTCATGCAATATAAACTGACGCTGACGCCGACAACCCTTACTTTCAATCATCGGGGCAACCCCTGTTCCGACAACAATGGAGAAGCTCTTCTGGCAAACAATTTGTCATTGACGCTGTCGACCGGAGGGGGAGCGACCACAACCATTCTCGTCACCCGCAACACGGGATTCATCCCATGAAATCAACCCGATCGGATCAATCGGGATTTACTCTGATCGAAATCATCGTCACCCTGACCGTTACCGCCATCCTTTCGGTCATGCTGGTGCAGTTCATGGGCACCAGCATGTCCAGGAGCGCAGAGCCGATTGTATCCATGCAGGAAGGTATGGCCCTGCAGAGTATCTTTGAAAATATGAATGCGGACTACAAGCAGTTACTGCTCACCGACAACACGCCCCTCGACACCTTTAAAACGAGGGTCGAAACCGCCGGCCTTTACGGCACGTATGCGCTAACCGACAGCAAATATATTCTGTTCGACGGCAGCCAGGCCGAAGTCCCCTGCAACACGCCGGATTGCCGGATATTGAAGGTAACCATTTCAATCGGCGACCATTCATTAACGTCGCTGTTTACCCGATGATGTGACCATGAATCAGATGAAACCGGCAGCGACGAATATTGAGAAATGGCATCGATTGAAGGGTGATGCCGGGTTTACCCTGATCGAAATCATCGTTTCTCTGGTGATTGCCGGGATTCTCGCATCCATTGCCGGCATGGGAATCGTGTCCGCCATCAGCGGCTATGCCGTTGTCCGGGAAAACGTGAGCCTTTCCCAGAAAATTCAACTTGCCACCACAAGAATTAATCGAGAACTGCTGGAGTTGACGGACATCAGTTACACCGATGGTGCCCGGCCATATATCGTCTATTACTCGGCGGCCGGACGACCACAGGCCATCGCGAAGGTAGATGATACGATCAAGCTGTATGAGGATCTGGAAGGACCGATTTCAGACACCGATCTGGAAAACAAGGGTGCGATTCTGACCGACAGCGTGGATTCTTTTACTCTAACTTACTTTAAAGGCGGCAATAATTGGGTTTGGACGGATGACATCCGCGAACTCTCAACCATTCAGGTCTCACTGAATCTGCTTAGCAAGGACGCAGCCGGTATTGCCGTGAATGCGACCCAGCTGGTTCACCTGAGGAACAATGACAATTATGGCGGCAATGCAGTCCTGCCCGTTGCCCCACCCACCGGCGATCAATATACCTGCTTTATTTCGACAGTGCGGCCGGGTCCGCTCCGCTTCAGCTCTGCACCCGCCCGAACGTTAGTTCCATGGGCTCTGGTTATGATACCGCTTGGGTGGGTGATTCGGTGCGTTAAACAAAAAAGTTATCTCCGTCCAACCCAAGCGACGGTCCTGTTCAGCAAAAAAGCAGATGGCGGCGCGCTGATCGGAATCATCATCGCCATCCTGGTATTTGCTGCATTGGGTGCCGCCATCGTCCCGATGATCAGCTCCTCCCAGTTGCATCGCACCGCTGCGGGCAGATCCGCCCAGGCCTATTATCTGGCCGAATCCGGTATGCGCTACGCCGCCAGCCAATATCTCAATGCGACCAGTGAAATTGCCAAATATACGGCGTTGAACGCCGTCCACGGTGTTTCTCACCAGTTGCAGGATAATCAGGGTGCATTCACCGTTTCCTTTACCCCCTATTATTTCCTTGTGGACGCTGATCTCTTAAACACAACGACATTGACCACGCGCATATACGGAAGTTCTGAACACACCTTCCCCCTGGCAGGCGGCAGACTGAGCGTCGATGACACCGTTTATGCTTACTCGTCCGCGTCTATTGCCGGGCAAGTGGTGACTTTTAATGCGTTGTCATCATCACTGACGGTGCCCGCCGACACGCCGGTGTACCCGGTCGCCCAAACCGTCGCCCAGACCGTTTCAAACGGCGGTGATCTTTCCCTGTCTCCAGGATCCGGCGACCTGTTTCCGGACCGAAACGGTTCCTTTGTGCTGAGTGGAAACACCTACACCTACCGGGAAAATAGCCGTGATACCGATACCTTTCTGGGCATCAAACGAACCGATGGCTCTGATTTTTCAGATTTTACCATAACCGCCGACGAGGATATCCGGCTGAAAAAATTTGTTAAAATCACATCCACCGGTTCTGTGGGCAACGGCGATATGATGGCCTCCCGCGACATCGTGTATCACGTGCAGGTCCCAGAGGAGAAGTCACCCCAGCGGATCGTTTTTTATGAAAAATTCGACAATCTGGACATGTGGGATGCATCCGTGCTTGGCACCCACGGAATTGCTGAACTCGGGGGAAACAATGTGCTCAGGGTCACCGGGATCGCCCAATCCGGAGTCGATACCCCCAGCGCCAGTTTACTCACCTTGAATATGGGCGCCGTGCAATTCAATCCCGATGAATTCGATACGCAGGTCAAGGTCGGGTACGAGCCGGTATTACCCGATTACTATACGGCGGGGATCAGTTTTCGTTTAACCGGGGGTGGCGATAAAACTTATGGGTTGTCATTTCAACGCAGCGCACCATCAGGCGATACATCCGCCATTGACAACATTTACAACGGGCTGAAACCCTTTTCTGACGACCAGGTGCACACCCTCATCCTCTGGCAGTCCACGGGAAGCAACGATTCTGACAAGCAGTGGTTGGCCTATAAACAGATTTCAGATGTCAATCTGCTTTCCAGTGCTCAAGAAATCACCGAGGTTGAATGGGTGGACAGCCTCGGTAAAAAATATTCCGATCCCATCACCGACCTGACCGCCGTGCCGGCATTGCCGTGCGATTACCGAACAGTCAACCTCAGGTTTTCCAGCACATGCGACCCATTGCAGTCCGACTGCACGACAATGGAGGTTTCTATCGATGAGGGGGTAAACTGGATTTTGGTGCAGGCAAACGAAGCCGACCTCACCGCCTTTGCCGGTCAGGCCATCACCACCATCCAGTTTCGAATCAATGCGGGCACCCTTGGCTGGCATATCTATGACCTTGAATTCACCGCCGATGACTTCGACATTGAGAACGCCACCCTGCTCACCCGCTTCACGGAAAAGGCGTCCGTCACCTTTACCAACGGCGATGCAGATCCCATCGAACCCGGCGATCGAATCATCGGCGACAACAGTTTCGCATCGGCAACCGTCTATGGTGCGCCGGTAATAGAAACCGGCGGTTGGGCCACACTTGACGCTGCCGGCACCCTGCTTATTGATAATGTTGACGGCGTATTCCAGATCGGTGAACGACTGTCGGTTGCCGGCAAGCCCGGTAATCTGGCGTCACTCACCGGATTCAGGGCCCAGGACCATTTCATCGAGGCATACTATGGGACTGCATCCGGTTGCGGCACCCCGAACACGGATCCCCTCGATGGTCAAAAACACCCCTACCCGATCGATCCTCCCGCTTTGGTCTGGCCGCCGGATGCGGGTGAGCCATGGACGGCGGACAAGGACTATTTTCAGTTGATTCAATGGGACGCGTTGAACGTTGCCGTCGGAACCATTGACCATGTCAACTCACTCGACCGGCCGAACACGCTCATCCGCAGCTCGGCGACTGCAATCACGGGCCTCGGCTCGACCCTCGGCCTCCACACCTTTGGTGAAGGTTCCCTGAACGTCTACTTCGACGATTTCGGTTATCAATCCTTCGTTGATCAACCGGTGGCCATCAGTCAGCCCATTCAGTATTGAGGAGATGACAGCGTGGATCTGAATGATTTTGTGAGAAATGCCCTCGAATCCGGCAGGACGGCATTAACCGAAGCCGAGTCGAAAACGATACTGGGCCGTTACGGCGTTCCCGTTGTCGCTGAAACGATTGCGGCCACAGCTGCAGGCGCTGCTGCCGCAGCCGCTGACCTGGGTTTTCCCGTTGTGCTCAAAGGCCTCGGCGAGGGCCTGCTGCACAAAACCGAAGGCGGTTTGGTTCACCTGAATCTGACCGATGAAAAATCCGTGCTATCTGCGGCGGAGCAAATTCTTCAGACTGCCACCAGCGTAAAGATTCTCGTTCAACCGCAAATTCGTGGGCATCGGGAATTCGTAGCCGGGCTTTTCCGTGACCCCCATTTTGGCCCGGCGATTCTTTTCGGATTGGGCGGCATCCTGACCGAAGCGCTGTCCGACGTCGTCTTCCGACTGGCACCGCTCACCCGTCAAGATGCGGCGGACATGATCGAAACCATCCGGTCCCGATCGCTGCTGGGGCCCTTTCGTGGCGAAGCGGCGGTGGATCGTGACGTCCTTTTGGGCACATTGATGGGACTTTCCGCCATCGCTGCCGATTTTCCTGAAATTGCCGAGATCGACATCAATCCGCTGATTGCCACGGCAACCGGGGAACTCAAGGCCGTGGACGCCCTGATCACCTTGGCCGAGCCTGATGGAGAGACAACCGATGCCCACCCGGTGCCGCCACCTGCCATCCACTCGCTGTTTTATCCCCGATCGGTTGCATTCATCGGCGCCTCCGCCCAAATGGGCAAGTGGGGGCATATGCTCGTCTGCAATACCATCAGCGGCGGCTACCAGGGCGAGGTCTATGCCGTCAATCCCAAAGGCGGCATCATCGCCGGTCAACCCGCCTTTGCATCGGTGGTGGATATTCCCGGTAAAATCGATCTTGCAGTGGTAACCGTGCCTGCCGCCGGCATCATGGGTCTGATCCCCCAACTGAAGGCCAAGGGGGTTAAAAATATGGTGCTGATCACATCGGGTTTCGGTGAAACCGGTGCCGACGGCAAGGCGCTGGAAAGGCAACTGGCCCTGGAAGCACGGGCTGCAGGAATTCTCATCCTGGGGCCCAATACCATGGGCATCTGCAACCCCCACATCCATTTTTTCTGCACGGGGACGTCGGTCCGTCCGTTGGCAGGGTCCACGGCGGTGGTTGCCCAGTCCGGCAACATGGGAACCCAGTTGCTGGCCTTTGCCGAAGCGCAGGGCATCGGCATCCGGGCCTTTATCGGCTCCGGCAATGAGGCCATGATCACCATCGAAGACTACATGGAAGGGTTTGAAGTCGATGAACTCACCCGAACCGTGATGCTCTACATTGAAAGTGTCAAGCAGGGCCGCCGCTTTTTCGAAAGCGCCCGCCGGGTAAGCCAGAAAAAACCCATCGTGCTGCTCAAAGGCGGCCAGACCCGGGCAGGCAACCGGGCGGCATCCAGTCATACGGGCGCCATGGCGTCCGACACCCGGCTGTTCAACGCGGTGTGCCAACAGGCGGGCATTGTCAAGGTGGACCAGCCCATGGAACTGCTGGACCTGTCCGCCGCCTTCTCCTCCCTGCCGCTTCCGAAGGGCAACCGCATCGCCATCATGACATTGGGCGGCGGATGGGGCGTGGTCACCGCCGATCTGTGCAATCAGTTCGGCCTGGAGGTACCGGATCTTTCCGCGGAGCTGATTGCCGTCATCGATACGATCCTGCCGCCCTATTGGAGCCGGTCCAACCCCATCGACCTGGTGGGAGAAAACGACCCGTCCATCCCCCTGACCGTCATGGAAGCGCTGCTTCAGTGGGAAGGCTGCGATGCGGTCATCAACCTGGGCATTCTCGGGCGTCGAATTTTTCTCAGGCGTCTGGCCGATTCAGTGGAACACGCGGACCCCTCATATACACGAGAATTTCTGGATGACGCCGTGCATGCCTTTTCCGATTTCGAAAACAGCTACATCGAACAGATCGTCCGGCTGATGGAAAAATACGGCAAGGCGGTCTTTGGGGTCAGTCTGCTCACCGATGAAAAGGATGCCACGGTCTATCGGATGGAAGGCCATCATTTAAAGGGCGTGTTTTACGAAACGCCTGAACGGGCGGTAAAGGCAGCGGCCCGCATGGTCGAGTACCAGCGGTTTCGTAACCGGCACGCCGGTTAAAAGGATACCCATGGATTCACCACTGATAGTTGCCGCCGGTGCCAGTTTCATTGCCGGCCTGCTGGGATACATCATCGCCAGGCTGTGGATCAAGCCTATCGTTCGCTACAACATCACCAAACGCAAGCTTGATCGTGAACTCACTCGATACCTGGCGCAGATGAATGAATCGACTGAACCTGACGAACCGGTCGCCCAAAATCGTAATGCCGCGGTGCTGCGAACGGCCCGGCAGCATGCCGTGGACCTGGTCTCCTGTTTCGCTGCGGAGATCCCCTACTGGTACCGCCTCTTGCTGGAAAGTCGCAAAGAGTCGCCCACCGAGGCGTCGGGACTGCTCACCAATTTGTCTAAAATACGCAATAACGAACAAGTTAAAAATAGAATTGAACGTGCGCGAACAATAATGAGCCTGAATGGAAAAGAAAAAGCCTGAAAACAACCAGCCGACCCATCTCGATCGTGAGGAAGACTGCCTGCATACCTTCCTGATGGCCGATGACACCATTCGCGGGGCGGTGCTCAACGGCAGCCGGATGATCAACCAGATGCGCTGGAATCACGAACTGGGCATCCTCGAGACGCTGGTTCTCGGACACGCTTATTTAGGGGCCTGCCTGATGGGTGCCAGCCTGAAAGGCAAAGACCGCCTGGGATTGCAGGTGGACTGCTCCGGCCCCGTCAAAGGCCTGGTGGTCGAAGCCAACGCCACCGGCGAGGTTCGCGGGTTTCTAAAAAACGTGCCCATACCTGTCGAAAAGCCCCTGGAAGACTTCAACCTGTCTCCGTTTTTCGGAGCCGGCTTCATATCGGTCACCCGCATCCTGGCCGATGCCAAGCGACCTTTCACCGGCAAGGTGATGATGGCCCATGGCAGTCTGGCCAAGGACCTGGCCCACTATTATCTCACCTCCGAGCAGATCCCCACCTCGTTCAGTCTGAGCGTCAAGTTCGACAAGCGGGGGAACGTGGCGGCTGCCGGCGGGATGTTCCTGCAGGCCATGCCCGAGGCCGAGGATGCGGTGGTCCGGCGGATCGAAGCGCAAGTGGTTGCACTGCCATCCATTGCCGCCTTATTGGCAGAAGGAACCGCACCGGAGGACCTGGTGCGCAGCCATCTGAGGGAATACTCACCCCGTTTCATTGACAGACGTAAAGTCGGCTTCATCTGCCACTGCAACCGTGACCAGATCCGCAATGTTCTCACCCTGCTGCCCATCGACGAATTAAAGGATATTCATGAGAAAGGCCCTTTCCCCGTTGAGATTCGATGTCACCACTGCAATACTCGCTACCGGTTCGAGCGGGAGCACATCGATCTGGTCCTGGCGGCACGCTTCTCAGATAACTGAACCCAATGAACCCAACAAACATCTTTTTGCCCATTGTGGGCACCACTTTTTTCCGGTTGGTGCTCAATACCGCCAGGCGCTTTGTTTACCCCTTTGCACCGGTGTTGAGCCGTGGACTTGGCGTCTCCCTTTCTGCGATCACTTCCCTGATTGCCATCAACCAGGTGACGTCCCTGCTGGGCGCGCTTATCGGACCCCTGTCCGACCGACTGGGTTACCGGAATATGATGACCGCCGGGATGGCGATGCTGGCAATCGGCATGCTGGCCGCAGCCATTTTCCCCATATATGCAGTCGTCCTGGTGGCCCTGTTTCTGGCCGGACTTGGTAAAAGCATATTCGATCCGGCCTTACAGGCCTGGGTGGGCAGCCGAGTGCCCTACCGCAGGCGGGCGCTGGTGATGGGCATCATGGAGACCTCATGGTCAGCCAGCACCCTTATCGGCATCCCTCTGGTAGCCATTCTCATGGACCGGTATGGATGGCAATCACCATTTCTGGTTATGGGGGGGTTGGGATGCATCGGTGCCGTCGCCCTGTTTTTTATCATCCCCGACGAGCCTGAACCGGCATGTCAGAATGTATCCCCCGCTGAATACATCGGCGCCTATTCGCAGTTGATTGCCAACAAACCCGCATTGGGCGCCCTGGGGTATGTGTTTTTTGTCAGTGCGGCCAACGACAACCTGTTTGTGGTATATGGGGCATGGCTGGAAAAAAGCTTTGGCCTGGGCATCGTCGCCCTGGGGTTGGGAACCAGCCTCATCGGTGTGGCCGAACTGGTGGGAGAAGGCCTCACCGCAGCTGTTTCCGACCGCATCGGTTTAAAGCGTGCCCTGATTACCGGTTTGAGCCTCTCCGTCCTGAGCTACTTTGCATTGCCTTTTCTGGACATGTCCCTGACGGCAGCCCTGACCGGCTTGGCTGTTCTTTTCTTCATTTTCGAATTCACCATGGTTACCAGTATCAGCCTGTGCACCGAGATTCTACCGGGTTTCCGGGCAACGATGATGTCCGGTTTTTTTGCCACAGCAGGCATCGGGAGAGTGCTCGGGGCGCTGATTGGCGGAGCGGCATGGCAGGCCGGAGGCATTCTAGCCACGGGCTGCATATCAGGGGTGCTGACTTTTCTGGGGATGCTGTGTCTGTTGCGAGGACTCACGGGGTGGCGCCGGACTGACGTTTGATCCATGATTTAAAGCCGCCCGGCTTGCAGCCAGTTGTAGCCCGACGATCGTTTTGGCGTCCTGAATGTCACCGTCAGCGATCATTTTTAGGGCCAGGCGCAATTCTACCCGATGAACAACAAGCAGTTCGTCCGGGTCCAGGCTCTGGGCCGATTTGGTAAGACCGGTAGCCAGAAACAGGTGAATGCGTTCGTCCGAGTATGCCGGAAGCGGGGTGATTTCCACCAGCCGTTCAAAATGTCGGGCCGCATACCCGGTTTCCTCGATCAATTCCCGTTCGGCGCATTGACGGGCGTCCTCCCCATGGTCTATTGTGCCTGCCGGAATCTCCCAGATAAAACCGCCTACCGCATGTCGATACTGTTTGAGGAGTAAAACCGAACCGTCATCCATCACCGGTACAATGGCGGCCGCACCGGGATGCCGGATAATTTCCATATCCACGCTGACGCCGTTGGGCAGGGTGATGGTCTCCGCGTAAAAATCGAATACCCTGCCCTTTCTGATCAGTGTGGACGCGTTGCCAATCGCCTTGTTCATTTAGAATCGTCGTGGTTCTGTTTGATGTGATCAACCAGTTCCCGCACGGTCTGGCCGCCGGGTGACTTCGCATTGGGGTTGAGGACCAACAGCGATTCCCAGGCCACCAGGGCGTTATTCTCATCCTTGAGGTCATGGAAAAGGACGATCCCCTTGTTGAATCGAGAAATCTCATGGGTCGGATCGATCGTCATGGCCCTGTCGAAAGCTTCCACTGCCTTATCCGGGCTGCCGCTTCTGCGGTACATCACCCCCAGATCGGTCCAGACATTGGCGTCGTCCGGCGCTATGGCCAGCGCCTTTTCATATGCGTCGATGGCAGGTTCCGGGAGGTTGGCATCAAAGTATTGATGTCCCAGGTCGATCCAGGCTGTGACGTCCTGGGGATTTTTCTCGGTCTGTGCCTTGAGTATGTCGATTGCCTGTTGCCGCTCGATATCCATACCCGCCGATGGTGCTGATTCGTGGGGATCGGCGATGGTACCACTCTTATAAATACCGAAGGCGACTCCCGTCACAAATCCGATCAATAGAGACGCCACGACAAACCAGATGACATTTTCTGTTTTGATATATCCGGCACCCTTTTTTTCCGCCATCTTTACCTTTTCCTTTTTTGGGAACACGTAAATAATTCGTGCGTGCTGTGTTTTTTTTGTACCGAATTATCATGCTCGATTAAAACCTGTCCATGGTTATAATTATCATCTATGGCTAATGGCGCAAGCGTATCCTGCATCAGTTATATGCAGACCCACCGTTATTATTGGTTGATTGCGGATAGAATCTATTTAATTGTGATTTCTAACGGCCAGGGATATGCTTTCTTTTCGAGATCGCTTTGTTTACCCACAAAAGATCGAGGAGTTATCATGGCATTATATGTGGTTCAGCACGGAAAGAGCCTTCCCAAGGCCCAAGATCCAGAAAAGGGACTGTCGGCCGAAGGAAAGGTGGAAACTGAACGTATTGCCGACGTGGCCCGCGGATATCAGGTGCACGTCTCACGCATCCTTCATAGCGGGAAAAAACGGGCGCGCGAAACGGCTGAAATCCTCTCCTTGAGATTTTCGCCCGCCGGCGGGAGTGAATCGGTCGCGGGAATGAATCCGATGGATGATGTCCGCACTTTTTCCGACGGCCTCGAACTGGAGCAACATATCATGCTGGTCGGCCACCTGCCCTTTTTGGAGCGGTTGATCGGTCAGATGGTGTGCGGCAACCCGGACCAGATCGTATTTAAGCTGCAAAACAGCGGCATCCTTTGCCTCGATCGAATTCCTGAAGTAAAAAACCCGGTCATCCGCTGGGCCTTGATGCCATCCATCAGATAGCCTTTTAATTTTTTTGGATATTTGTTTTTTGGTATTGGTTATTTCCGGGCTACCCGGGTTAGGGTTTCCCACATTTTTTCCGGTGTTTCAATAATCAGTTTCTCGGGTTGAATGACGATGGCCTGAGCCTCGGGACGGTAAGCGTCGAGGATTTTTTCGGCCGTGGAAATAAGTGTGTCGATTTTCATACCGGACAGGGTGCTGACGATTTTCAGGTCATCGTCAGCCTGCTGATACAGATAACTGAGTCGGTCACAGGCTACCCGGTAGTCGCCTATCTTTTGTGTATATCGCTGGATGTATGCCTGAATTTCGGCCATCAGCATCAAATCGTATAAAAGCCTCGGGTTTTTCAACGCTTCAGCTTCGGTGTCGATTCCTTTTTCCCGCCATTCTCGCCGTGCCTCTGTTTTGATTGCTTCCAATTGCGCCGACAATGCATCCCGGATTCCACCAGCATCCGTCTTTCTCTGGGCCATTTGACTGTTGAGCAAAGCGATGTCCGCCATGGTCTGACGCAACAGTTCCGCTTTGTTATTGGCCGTCACGGTCGAAGGCACTACCAGCAGCGCCAGAACAATAACCGGCATGAGCAATCGATACATGGTCATAAATGGTTTCACGGTCTATTTCCTTGTGGCGCTGAGCTTGCGTTTCAGATCCTCGGAAAGAAACAGCCGGGTTTTGGGATTTTTCCAGTCGGCCATGTGTTTCACATTGATCAGTTCGATCTGGTCCCCCTGCCAGTCGGACAGAATGGCCACCACCCGGGGCGAAAGGCGGGAAAGGCTGTTCAGGGAGAGTCCTCTACCCTTCCATCGGGACAGGTATACGGCCGCCTCGGGAGACAGTTCCCTGAGCCCGTTCAGACCCAGCCAGTCGCCTTCCCAGGCAGATAGATGATGGGCTGCATCCGGTGAAAGGTCGGTCAGCGCGTTGAGGAACAAATCTTTGCCTTTCCATGTGGTCAGACAGCGGGCGGCCGACGGTGACAGCTTGGTCATCTGATGTTTCTGGGAAAAATCACCTCCGCAGATATTTTTCCAGATCGTGGTGTTGTCAGTGTCGGTGATCCGGTTATCGTTTTCGGCGTTTACCGTTGTCGTTGGCCGGCGTTTTTCGATATCCTGCCAGATGGTCTCCAGCGCCCGCGGTGTTGCCGGAACCGCGTCGATGTCTAATTGGGTCAGTCCGCTGCCGTGCACGTTTCTGACTTCATCCGCCTGCTTAATGAAACCATCGATGTCAATATCGCCGGTTTTGCCGGCCATCAGGGCCAGCAATGCAGCTTTGCGGGAAAAAAACAGCAGCTCTTCGCTGCTCCTAACAAGAATATTGACCGGGGTTTCCAGTTTTTTAACATAGAAATCTCGCCGTTGAATAGCCGAAAGCCCCAGACTGATGCTCGGGTCCGCCATCGCCGATTCAAATGGGATTGTGCCTTGGCCTGCGCTCCTGACCCGGTCAGCGATTCGTTGGGATTCCGAATCGATTCCAGCCTGGTAATAGGCGCGCAGATCCCCAATCTCCGCCTGTTTGTCGATGAGTTCGTTTCGCAACCGGTCCAGATTTTCGGCAGCCGCTTTAAGACGGGATAGATCGGACTCATCGAGGACGACGTCCACCGGCTTATGCACCTGAAGCGAAGCCTGTGCGTCGACGACCGTATCCCGACGACGGGTGTCCGTGTCCGGTGGAAAGGGCGTTGACGCGACCATGTTTTCTGGGATCCCATAAAAAAATCCCGCCAAAGCGAGAAAAAGGACAGCGACTAACGATGCCAGAATGGCTTTCTTTGACCTGCCGACCGCCAGGTTCGTGGTTTCACGCAGGGGTTCGGGTCTCTGCCGGTCTATCAAGCGGGCGGGTATCGTTTTTTTTGCGGATTCAGGGTCGCCTGACGGGCCTTTTACCAGGGGACTTTCATCGGGTTCGACCGTTTTTCGATTATTCCCGGACGGTGCTGGCGTTGGGGCGGGGTCGGTTTGCTCAAGGCCACCATCCGTTTTTTTATGGACAACGATATCATCGTTAACCATGCTTTTTTCTGGCGCTTCCACGGTAGCCGGTTTTGAATCCGAATCATCCGCAGCGACTTCCGGACGATGGGCTTCATCGTCGCTTATTGCGATCTCTGTCAGTACATCCTCGATATTATGTGAATTTTCTTCGGTTGGCTCGGTGTCATCAACTTCAATCTGCCCCATGATACTCTCAAATGCTCGCTGCTGATCCTCGTCTAAGCATTCGTCACCGCCCGCTTCAGAATCGATCGTCGCTGGCTGGGTGGAATCGGGGATATCAACACCGGTCGGGGTTTCGCCGCTGCTGGCTTCGATCTCTTGATCGGTCGCTGCCGATTCATCTTCGGTCAATGCCTGTTGGACTTTTTCTTCAGTCCCGGTTTCTTCTGGGGTGCCGTTTGGTTCTTCTTCTTCCTGGCCGTCAATGTCACCCATTATTTTTTGGAATGCAGCCAATTCGCCTGCATTCAGGTTCTCTGACGTGTCGTGGCTGCCTGTTTCAAGATTATCGTTTTCTGCCAAACGGTTACCCGTAGTTGCTGATTCGTCTTTCTTGAGTGACGGATCTTTTGTATTTCGTATCATTCGCCACCACTCGTTTCGTGCTATAAATGATCAAACCCAGAAATCGCCCCTACCGGTGGGCTTGTTTTGATTTTACATTGGCTGCGTGTGGTTCTTGGAACTCAGGTATGATATCGTCGAAAGCCAACCAAACTTAAGGATTTTATCTGTTTTCTGTTGCTTCTGGTTATACCGGTACCTTGGCTTCTCTGCATTTGACAGGCCTGTTTCGTCGATCGAATCCAAAGGGGTCGGAAATTCAGTCACATCGACATAACATGATAAATTTCTTGATCATTATTCTAACCGGGTTTATATTTAAGTCTCATATGGAGCAGAAATGAAGGCCGATGTTAAACCGTGTGGGATTGCATCAAGGAGTGAGGAACCATGATAAAAACCATCATAAAAGGAACCGGTCGTTATGTGCCCCCCCGTCTTGTCACCAATGACGATTTAGCACTGTGGATGGACACCTCCAACGAGTGGATTGTTCAGCGCACTGGGATTGAACAGCGTTACTGGATCCCCGAAGCGGGGGGCGTCGGCGCCTCCGACCTGGGATTGGAAGCTTCGAAAATCGCCATGGACCGCTCCGGATGGGAGCCTGAAGACATCGATCTGATCATTTTTGCCACGTTGAGTCCGGATCTTTTTTTTCCCGGTTCCGGTTGCCTGCTGGCCCATAAACTGGGCCTTACGTCCACACCGGCGCTGGACATTCGCCAACAGTGTACCGGCTTTTTATATGGCATGGCCACCGCCGACGCCTACATACGCAGCAGCCTGGCCAAGCGTGTACTTCTAGTGGGTTCCGAGGTGCATAGTACCGGGCTTGATATTTCAACCAGAGGCCGGGATGTGGCCGTTATTTTCGGAGACGGTGCCGCGGCAGTCTGTCTGGAGCGCATGGAAACGGACACCAAGGTGGGTGTTCTCGCCTCGTGTTTGCATGCCGACGGTTCTCTGGCTGAAAGCCTGATGACCTTCGCGCCTGCGTCGCGCGAAAACCCACGGCTGGATGAAAACATGCTGAAGGAAGGTAAACATTTTCCCACCATGGACGGCAGGACTATTTTTAAGACCGCCGTTCGGCGGCTTCCCGAGGTAGTCGGAGAGGTGCTTAAAAAAGCGGGCATTCCTTTGGCTGCGGTCGATCTGTTCATCCCCCATCAGGCGAACCTGCGGATCAATCAGGCATTCGCCAAGGCCCTGGATCTTCCGGAATCAAAGGTCTATAACAACATTCAGCGATATGGAAACACCACGGCAGCCAGCATTCCCCTGGCGCTGGATGAGGCCATCGAAAAGGGCCTTGTCGGCCACGGCAGCACCGTCATGTTCCTGGGGCTGGGTGCTGGTGTCACCTGGGGAGCAGTGCTTTATCAATTCGCCGATTAAAAAGCCGGAAGTCGAAAGATATTATTTTTATTCACGGATCGATATTTATTTCGCAACGGGACTGATGGTTTCAGTGCTGGTGAGGGGATGAGGTGTGGCAAGGCGACGGGGAGATCCTTCTAATTTTCATCTCTCGATTCCTGAAAGATGGCGTGGGACTCTAAGGACGAATAAGACCGCGAGCAGGAAACGCTGTTGGCAAGCACCGTACGGATCTTGTCAAGGGCAATGCAGTTGTCCATACAGTCGGGGAAAAAATAACGGTCGATGCATTCCCGGCACGGGCTTTTCACCAGATAGCCAATATCAAAATCAAAGCGATGTCTGTATTTATTTGCCATGGTTATCATTGATACGATTCGGTGTGTCATTTGCCGGCAGCGCCTTTGTTGGGGCCCATTCAAACCGGAATGCGTCACTTGATCTTTATGTCTTCATGATTAGCATAACCGATTGACCTGCACAAGGTAAAACCCGCTATGTGTTTATCTTGACACGGCCGCCGGTATTGATTTGCGTGGCCGAAATAGTCCCCAATAACGTAGGAACCTGACAGGCGGCCGACCCATGAAACATGATACAGTGATGAAATCCTTTTCTTTGCGCTCCTTCTTTCAATCGCTTTTTTTTTCAACGCTCCTGTTTGGCATCCTTGCCTGTTTCTACTGGCGAGCACAGGACGTGGGCACACCGTTTAAGGTTATGGAGTATGCGCCGCTGTTCGTTTTCGTTATCTTTTTCGGAATTCTGCAGTGGCTGTTTCAGAAAAACATCCTGGCCAAACTGACGGACCGCCAACCCGACCTACCGCGAACCCATAAACCGGACGCCACGATTCCCCGGGAATCCGATGCGGATCGAAATAAACGCCACAACCATGATCAACGACTGTTTGTGCATCTTTTTTCGGTGCTCCAGCGTGAGGGACGGTTGATGGATTTTCTCCAAGAGGATCTTTCCCTTTATGAAGACGGCCAGATTGGTGCTGCCGTGCGCAGCATCCATGAAAACTGCCGAAAAACCGTGGACCGCTATCTCTCGCCGGAACCGGTCATGAAGCATGCCGAAGGCGAGACGGTCGACATCGACGCCGGATTCGATCCGCATGCGGTTAAACTGGTGGGCAACGTGGTTGGACAGCCGCCCTTTTCGGGTATTTTACGCCATCGGGGATGGCAGCTGCGGTCTATTTCACTGCCTAAATTGTCAGAGGCGGAAAACCCGAACCTCATCGCTCCCGCAGAAGTCGAGATCCAGTAATCACTTTTAACCGGACACCGTCAAGCCACCCGCATCCCGTGGCCGTCCGACATGATCACGTCGGTTGGGTCGGTATGACGCCCATCGCCATTGTTCAACCTGAAGGGGGATATGTGTGACTTCGGAAAGTCGTTTTGTCGTCGGCATCGATCTGGGAACCACCAACAATTCGGTTGCCTATGTGGTACTGGGGGATGTAGAGAGGGACCGCCCCGCCATCCAAAAATTCCCGATCCATCAGTTGACCGGCCCCGGTGAGTTCGCCCCCCATTCCGTCCTGCCTTCATTTTTATACATTCCGGGTGAATACGACATCGCCGATCAGGACATGGCCGCCCCATGGACCATTGATCAACGCAGCCGGGATGACCGAAATTTTGTGGGCGCGTTTGCCCGCGACCATGGCGGCAAGGTGCCGGCACGACTGGTCTCTTCAGCCAAAAGTTGGTTGTGCAGCAAAAGCGTGGATACCCAAGCCAGAATTTTGCCCTGGGGAGCCGGGGACGAGGTGTTCAAGGTTTCGCCGGTCCAGGCGTCGGCCGCCTATCTCAAACACATCCGCAAGGCATGGAACGTGTCCATGGGGGATGATGAGGAAAATTATCTGGAGAACCAGATGGTGGTCGTCACCATACCCGCCTCCTTTGACGAGGTTGCCAGGGACATGACCCTTGAAGCAGCCCGCTTGGCAGGCCTTCCAGATGTCATTCTGCTGGAAGAACCGTTGGCCGCATTCTACAGCTGGCTGATCCGGCACGAGAAAGACTGGTCCGACCGTGTATCCACCAACCAACTGATCCTGGTGTGCGACGTGGGGGGAGGCACCACGGACTTCACCCTCATCTCCCTGCGCATGGTCGACGGCAGCCCTCGATTCGAGCGTATTGCCGTTGGTGATCATCTCATCCTGGGCGGTGACAACATGGATTTTGCCATCGCCCGCAACGTGGCCCGCCGTTTGGGAAAATCGCCGGGCACCATGGACAGGGATGCCTGGAAAACCCTCTGCCACCAGTGCCGCCGGATCAAGGAAAATATTCTGGACGGCATTTCGGACAGTGGCCGGGTCACCCTGATGGGCGCCGGTTCAAGTCTGATTGCCGGCACCCTGACCGCCCAGATTAACCGCCAGGAGATCGAAACGATCGTTCTGGAACAATTTTTCCCGCTTTCCGGATCCTGCAGTCCTTCGGATTCACTGGAAGGAAACGCCTCATGGGGGCTTCCCTATGAAGCGGATACCGCTATCACCGGCCATCTGGATCGCTTTCTGGTCCGGCATCGGGCAGATGTAAAAGCTGCCATCGGAGCCGTTGACCCCTGCCCCGACCTGATCCTTTTCAATGGCGGGTCGTTGAAGGCGCAGGCGCTTCAGAATCGCATCCAGGAGGCCGTTCGCCTTCGTTTTTCCCGCGACACCGACCCCGTCTGCCTGGAAAACCGGGAGATGGACCTCGCCGTATCCCTGGGTGCAGCATACTACGGCATGGTCAAAGCAGGCATCGGCGTCCGGGTCGGCAGCGGCAGCCCTCGCAGTTTCTATGTAGGCGTGGCCACCGGCGATTCACAACATGCCGGCGGTGCCAAACAGGCTGTATGCCTGGTGGAACGTGGACTGGAAGAGGGCAGCGCCATCACACTCCCCGATCGCGTATTCAAGGTACTGGCCAATCAGCCGGTGGCCATCGATCTGTTCAGTTCCAGTTTTCGCTCCGGCGACCGCAGCGGAGATCGGGTTGACATCGACGACACCCTTACGGCTCTCCCGTCGTTGAATACCGTCATCCAGTTTGGCGAAAAGGGCATTCAGTCTGAGATTCCCGTTCGCCTGGAAGCGAGTTATACCGAGGTGGGCACCCTTGAGATCTGGTGTCAGTCCTTGACCTCGCCTCACCGGTGGCAGCTGCGATTTCAGCTGCGGGGGTCGGTTCCGCCCGATGAGGTCGCCGAAGGGGAAGTTTTCGAGGCATCTCTGATCGACCAGGCACAGCAGGTCGTTGAATCGGCGTTTGCATCCGGCGGTGACCGATCACGGCTGTCCCGCCTGATGGCGGACATCACCGACGCCCTTGGCTGCCCCCGGGAAAGGTGGCCGCTGAGCCTGCTGCGGGATCTGGCCGACACCCTGCTCGAGAGCATGGCGGCAAGAAAGGGTTCTGCCGAGGGTGAAAGCCGCTGGATGAACCTGCTTGGATACTGCCTGAGACCGGGCATGGGAGAAGGTTTTGATCCCCATCGCGTCAAAAAGCTTTGGAAAATTTATAAAAAAGGGCCGGTCCATGCCAATGCCCCCCAAGTGCGCGCCGAATGGTGGATCATGTGGCGGCGGGTGGCCGCCGGTCTCACCCCCGGACAACAGCGCCAATTTTTCCAGGACATCTCACCCGTCCTGGTGCTGAAAAAAGGACCGCGTATTCCCCGGCAGGAGTTCATCGAAATGTGGATGGCAACGGCCAACATGGAGCGCCTGCATGTCAAGGATAAAATCACCCTGGGTCGCCAATTGATCAGCCAGTTTACCGCCCGGAAGCCCCAGCCCCAGATGCTGTGGGCACTGTCCCGAATCGGCGCCCGCGATCTGCTTTACGGTTCCCTCGACCGGGTGACGCCGCCCACTGAAATCGATGGCTGGATCGAGGCGATTCTTTCACTGACGTGGAAGAATCCCAAACCCGTGGTTGAGATGCTGTCCCAGCTATGCCGAAAAACCGGCGACCCGCTGCGCGACATCGCTCTGGAGACAAACGATACAGTTGTTCAATGGATCGCGTCCGCCGGAGATTATCCCGAACCGTTGGAACGCCTGACCCAACTCGCTCCGCGAAAACAGAAAGAACAAAATGCCATTTTCGGCGAGGTCTTGCCTGCCGGTCTGATCCTGGAAGACGAATGAAAGCGGACCCACGTCAACGGTCCTGTTAGGTTAACACTTACATCCCCGTCGCTGACTGGCTGGACATTCCACAATCCCGGTGGTAGGATGACCTCACCTTCCCGATCTCAATTAAAAAGAGACGCTTAACAGGCTGTTAAATTAGCAGTGCAACTAAAACGGTTTTTCCAGTCGAAAGGGGCGGACCCATGACCCGTGATAAAATCAACGGCAGACGACTGGTGGGTCTTTTTTTGCTGGGCATGCTGCTGTTCAACTTCCCTTTACTCCATCTGTTTAACCGACCCAAGCTGGCTTTGGGCATTCCCGTATTATATCTTTACCTGTTCATCGCTTGGTCGCTGATCATATTCCTGATACTGATGATCAGCCGATCCAAGCCGGACGCACCGTTTCCGGATCATAGCGAGTAAAGGAAGTTTCCATGCTGGCAACGGAAACCGTCATCTTCGTCTCCCTGTGCTACATCGGTGTCCTGTTCGGCATCGCCTATTATGGGGACAAGCGTGCCGACATCGGCCGAAGCATTATCAGCAATCCCTATATTTACGCACTGTCCCTTGCAGTTTACTGCACCGCGTGGACGTTCTACGGCAGCGTAGGGCGAGCTGCATCAGCCGGACCGGCCTTTCTGACCATTTATCTGGGCCCCACCTTGATGGTCACACTGGGCTGGCTGGTATTGAAAAAAATCGTCCGCATTTCAAAAATTCACCGCATTACCTCCATTGCCGACTTCATCGGTTCCCGTTACGGAAAAAGCATGACCCTGGGAGGCGTGGTCACCGTCATCGCTGTGCTGGGCATCATTCCCTATATCTCGCTCCAGCTCAAAGCCATATCCTCCAGTTTTCTTTTGATTCATCAATACCCGTCGCTAAAACCGTTGTCCTCTCAAAGCAGCATCGGACTGTGGAGCGACACCACATTTTACGTGGCCCTGTTTCTGGCGGTTTTCGCCACGCTATTCGGCACCAGGAACCTCGAGGCCACCGAACGCCACGAAGGCCTGGTGGCGGCTATTGCCTTTGAATCCATCGTGAAACTGGTGGCCTTCCTGGCGGTGGGGACGTTTATCACCTTTTTCATTTATAACGGTTTTACCGATCTCAGCCAGAAAGCCCTATCATCACCCGAACTTCGCCTTTTAATGACCCTGCCAAAGGATGCCGGCGCATTTTCCAGCTGGTTCGCCCACATTTTCCTATCCATGATGGCCATCGTCTTTCTTCCCCGCCAGTTCCAGGTCATGGTCGTGGAAAATGTAAACGAAGCCCACTTGAACAAAGCCATCTGGCTCTTCCCCCTCTATCTTCTGGCCATTAACATATTCGTCCTGCCGGTGGCGTTTGCCGGCATGCTCTCTTTCGGTTCCAGCGGCCTTGACGCGGATATGTTCGTACTGACCCTTCCCATGGCCAACAAACAGGTATTTCTGACCCTGCTGGTGTTTATCGGCGGGATGTCGGCGGCAACCGGCATGGTCATCGTGGAAACCGTGGCGTTGTCCACCATGATCTGCAACGACCTGGTGATGCCGCTGCTGCTTCACATGCCATCCCTGAAGCTATCCCAGCGCAAGGATTTGAGCAGCATTCTGTTATCCATACGAAGGCTGGGTATCATCCTGGTGCTGCTCATGGGGTATGCCTATTTCCACTATGCCGGAGAATATTACACCCTGGTTTCCATCGGCCTGACCTCCTTTGCCGCAGTGGCCCAGTTTGCGCCGGCCCTGCTGATCGGAATCTTCTGGAAAGGCGGTACCCGAACCGGCGCCTTGCTGGGGCTCGTGGCCGGTTTTTCCGTTTGGTGCTATACCCTGTTCCTGCCTTCTTTAGCCGGAGCAGGACTGATACCCCAAGACTTCTTGGAACACGGCCCCTTTGGCATCGATTTCCTAAAGCCCTTCGAATTGTTCGGCCTGGATGCCTTCGACCGCATCACCCATGCGGTGTTTTGGAGCATGCTGGCTAACCTGGGGTGCTACGTGGCCGGATCCCTGTTCAGCCGGCCATCGGCCATGGAACACACCCAGGCGGCCATGTTCGTGGATGTTTACCGGTATGTGGGCAGGGTTCATGATTCTTCCGTCTGGCGGGGGACCGCCTATCTGCCTGATCTTGTCTCCATGCTGGAACGATTTTTAGGACGAGAGCGAACCGAAGCGGCGTTGGATAATTATGCCATGGACTACGGCATCAATTGGGACCAGTCCCTCACCCGGGATCCCGGACTGGTCAATCACATTGAAAAACTGCTGGCCGGCGCCATCGGGTCGGCATCGGCGAGGGTCATGGTCGCCTCCGTGGTCAAAGAGGAGCCCCTTGGCATCGACGAGGTAATGGACATCCTTAACGAAACCCGCCAGGCGATTGTCTACAGCCGTGAATTGGAGCGGGCCTCAGCGGAATTGCGGGCAGCCAACCAGCGCCTTCAAGAGCTGGATCGGTTGAAAGACGAATTTATCTCAACGGTCTCCCACGAGCTTCGGACTCCGCTGACGGCCATCCGTTCCCTGGCTGAGATTCTCCACGACTACCCGGACACGACCCCCGACCGTCAACGGGAATTTTCCAGCATTATCATCCGTGAAACCCAGCGGCTGACCCGACTCATCACCCAGGTGCTCGATTTCCAGAAGCTGGAATCGGGTCGCATGCGTTGGGCGATCACAACGGTGGATCTCAAGGATGTGGTGGAAGAAGCGGTCAGCGCCACCGGCCAGCTGGTGGCAGACAGGCGAATACGGATGCAGGTAAACCTGCCAGACGCATCGCGGCCCATCCAAGGGGATCGTGATCAGTTGATCCAGGCTATGGTGAATCTGATTTCCAATGCCGTAAAATTCTGCGACCCGGACCGGGGGCAGATTGAAATTCGACTGGAATATGTCGACGACCGGCTGAGGGTGTCGGTCAAGGACAACGGCATCGGCATCAGCGAAGCTGACCAGAAACAGATTTTCAACAAGTTTCAGCAGGTGATGGATCCGACCCGTGGGCGCCCACCGGGAACCGGCCTGGGGCTCTCCATCACCCGCCAAATCATCCGGCACCACCATGGTGAGCTGAAGGTCAAAAGCACACCGGGAAAAGGGGCCACTTTTTATTTTTCCCTGCCCCTGAAACCCATTTCAGCCCCTCCGGCCCAATGACCTGCTCCAGCATTCTAAAAGGGACAGGGGGCTGAACTCACTTGTTG
Organism: uncultured delta proteobacterium; assembly: GCA_963697405.1. Lineage (GTDB taxonomy): Bacteria > Desulfobacterota > Desulfobacteria > Desulfobacterales > Desulfosarcinaceae > Desulfosarcina. The sequence goes on from CAVONY010000016.1 coordinate 113,357, forward strand.
CCGCCGAGCTTCACAAAATGGTCAGACGTTTCACCAATCCCCTGCCCTGCTGCTGTGCGCTCAGAACAGTTTTCCCAGCATGCCACAGCCTTTCCTTCTGACAAAACCGATCCACACGGGTCCATGTGCACCAGAACGCCTGCATTGCCCTCGAAATGATCGATGAGCAGCTTCTCCAGTGACTTGGCCTGGTCGTGGGCATCATCCAGCAGATAGTCCCTGGGCAGCACGAGGTGCAGATCGATGTGGACAAAATTTCCCGACCGCCATGCCCGCAACTGATGGATATCGATCCAGACGCCCTTGCGGTGCGTTTCAAGCAGCCGGGATATTTCATCGAGAAGGTGGGGGTCGGATGCGTCCATCAGTGCCGAAAAGCTCTGGCGAACCAAGCGAGTGCCGGTCAAAAGGATATTGACACCCACCAGGCAGGCAATGCCGCCATCTAACCAGAGCCAGCCGGTCAAGTGGACCAGCAGCAGTCCAACAACCACTCCTGCGGATGTGTATACATCGGTGAGTACGTGCTTGCCGTCCGCAATCAGGGTCAGCGATTCAGCCTTTTTCCCGACCCTTACCAACCCGATGCCAAGCAGCAGGTTGATGGCTGAGGCAGCGACAAGGATGGTCAGGCCCGCCTGAAGGTTGGCAAGCGGTTTGGGCATCAGCAGGTGTGAGATACCGGTCTTGAATATCCCGATGGCGGCAAAGATAATCAGCGCCCCTTCGAACCCGGCGGAAAAGTATTCGATTTTACCGTGCCCGTATGGATGATCGGAATCAGGGGGTTGGGCGGCCATCCAGATGCTCACCACGGCAAAAGCGGCAGCCACGACGTTGATAATGGACTCCAACGCGTCGGACAGCACCGCCGATGAACGGGTCAGGTGAAAGGTATAGAATTTTACAGCCATCAGCACCACGGAGACAGACAGAGAGATGCCGATGGTTGTCATGCGGAGCTTAAAAAATTGCCCGCCGGGGGTCGATGCGTGTTTTTCGGTTTGCATGGTGGCCTAATTATATGACGGGCGTCCGCAAAGTTCAACAACTTGAAACATGCCACTCAGCCCGTACGCATATTTATAAACTCCGTGACACCATGATCAAAATCAGCTATCTTAAGTCCTCGTAATTTCCCCAGGTACAATCACCCACAACTAATGGAGAACCTTCATGGCAGGACAAGAACGAATTGATTTTAATGTGGATACCGCCAGCCTATACCGTGAGGACGCAATCACCGATCTTAAGGTGGCCTCCATTCGACGGATGGTCCCGGTCACCGCGGACGGCCAGGATGATTCCAGCCGTTCACCCGTCTTTTTCGGCCACACGCAAATCCTAACCCCACAGGGGCCGTTACCCTTGCAGGCCAAATTAATGGCCAACAACCTGGCCGAAGCCATCCAGGCATTTCCCGAGGCCATGGAGCAGGAGATGGCCCGGATGGTGGAACAGATCAGGAAGATGCAGGAACAGGAGCAGAACAAACAACCCGATGACTCTCGCATCATCATGCCCGGCAGGTAGATGGACATCCGGGTCGATTGCTATGCCGGCTACCGCGACGAAGAAACACCGCGACATCTGACGATGGGGGTACGCCACGTCAAGGTCGTTGCGGTCCAGGATCGCTGGCTGGCGCCGGATCACCGATATTTCAAGATTATCGGTGATGACGGCAGCCTTTATATTATCCGCCACGACCCCCACCAGGGCGGTTGGCAACTAATCTGTTTCAAAGAAAACCCGCTAGTGACCCCCGAGGCCCAGGCTGATCCGGCATCGGGGACACTACCGGTTTGCTGACCCCTCTGCACCCATCATGCGCTGCTGACAAAGTCCATGAAGGGGTTGCCAACAGGCCTCGATAGTCGTTGTTACCCTCCCGCCATCGGCTGCCTCAACCCGAAGAAGTCCTTCGCACCGCGACGCATAATTACTTACTTATCAAACGAATAGAGGGCATCGCCCGTCGAACGTCCCGACCCCTATCACCCGATGAGCAAGACGAGAGAACCGCTAATGGACGGTGTTCATTGGTTAACCGTCACACTCCTCAAAATCGATATCGCCGCCTTAACGGCCCATGCGATCCAGGTGACTTGACATGTCGTCATACGGAATGATTATTGGCAATGACTGCGTGTCCCCATTCGACAACCACCGATGACCGTCATCGGCTCAGACCATAAGGAGATCAACATGAGCGTACTCGTAGGTAAACATGCACCGGATTTTACCGCACCGGCGGTATTGCCCAGCGGTGAAATCGTAGAAGATTTCAAGCTTTCCGACCTGCAGGGCAAATATACGGTTCTTTTTTTCTGGCCGCTGGATTTCACCTTTGTCTGCCCCACTGAAATCCTGGCCCACAATCGGCGCATGGAAGCCTTTAAGCATCGCGGCGTTAATGTAGTCGGTGTTTCAATCGATAGCCAGTTTACCCATTTTGCATGGCGCACCATGCCGGTAAAAGAGGGCGGCATCGGACCGGTTCAGTTTCCCATGGTAGCTGACGTGAAACACGACATCACCCGCGCTTTTGGCATCGAACATCCCGATGCCGGTGTGGCCCTGAGGGCCTCCTTTCTAATCGACCGGGAAGGCATGGTTCAGCATCAGGTCGTCAACAACCTGCCCTTGGGCCGGAATGTGGATGAAATGCTGCGCATGGTCGACGCCCTCCAGTTCACCGAAAAGCATGGCGAAGTCTGCCCCGCCGGCTGGAACAAAGGTGATGAAGGCATAGGTCCCACGACGGATGGGATTTCCGAATATCTCGCGGCCAACGCAGAAAAGCTGTAATTGAAGCATTCAATCTGTCGCCCTTGGCTGTTTCTTGTATTGAACAACGGCCAGCGACGTTTTACCAACGCATTCAATTCGGATAATCAACTAAAGACAAATGTTGCGGATCCACATCGGCAGTATCACCGAAAAGGGATTGAATCTGGAGGAGCAGGAGGATTCAGCCGCCTTGCCCCTGCTAGGTGCCGTCACCGGCGACAGGGGTATACATTTTACCCGGCCGATTCGTGTGCGTGTTCATGCAGCCCTTACCGGCCAAACGGTTCTGATCCACGGCACGGCTGAATCCGAAGTCCGCATCCCGTGCAGCCGATGCCTCGAACCATTTGATATGAAAATAGAAACCGACTTTTCAGGCACAGCCGTGCCGGACGTTCCATCCGTGATCGATCCGGCCGAGGTGGATGAGATCGAACTTGCGGCAGATGATATGGACGTAATTGTCTACAGCGGGGACAGCATCGATCTTGGTGACGAAATTGCCCAGCAGATTCTCATGGCCCTGCCTTTTAAACCGCTCTGCCGGGATGCGTGCAAGGGATTGTGCATCCGTTGCGGTGTGGATCTCAACCAAACCTCCTGCCAGTGCCGACCCCAGAATCAAGGCGGCCCCTTTGCTGTGCTCAAAACACGCGCCTTTCCCAAAAAACAGGAATAATGTGCCATGTCCTTGCAACTCATAGCCAGGGATCTCTATCGTTTTCAACAGGAGGTGAATCGACTGGAAAAAGAACTGGCTGATTCGCCGCCTAGCAAACACGATGCCCTGAAGCTGAAACTCGCCTTGACGAAGACCGAACGGGATCAAATGAGGCGCATGCTGGACGGTCGATTGGACCGGTGACTACGGCGAAATCGATAACAGAGATCGATAGCGGCTGTTATAGTCGGCGATGACGGTTGACAACAACCCGCCAAAGCCGGTATATGCGACTATCTGTTCAATCCTCAACAGCTGCTCTCCATTCAGATAAACTTTAATAATTTTAATTGGTTACATCTATTTTTATCAATCATACAATTTACTTTCACTCGTTCAGGAGCGCCCATGGACTTTAAGCGTCACATCGAAACCGCCTGGAATCTGACCCTTGGCAATGTTGTCTCACTGATTCTCATGACCCTGGTGATGGTGGCGGTGAGTTCCCTGACCCTGGGTATTCTGGCCCCGGTCACCATGGCTGGTTACACCCAGAGCCTGCTCCAGTTGATGCGCAACGGCCGGGAACCCAAAGTCCAGGACCTTTTTTCCCACATGAATCTGTTTCTTCCGCTGTTGGGATTCGGTATCGCGGTGTTCGTGGCCACCGCCATCGGTTTCATGCTGCTCTTTCTGCCCGGCATTATCGTCCTTGTGGCAGTCACCTTCTGCTGCATCTACATGATGCCGCTGATGACCGACAAGAACATGGGCATCGTCGATGCGGTCAAGGAAAGCTACGCCATGGGGAAAAACGGTGAACTGGTCGATCACGTGGTGGTGGTGATCATCTTCATGGCCATTTCCATGATCGGCGGTACCGTCTTTATCGGCGTGCTGTTCACCCAACCGCTGGCAACCCTTTTTCTGCTCTCCACCTACGAGGAAAAAATCAGCACCACGCCGCCTCCGGCACCTCGGCAACCCTAAGGAACCGCACTTCACATAGCAACAGGCGGCACCGGCACACACTCCGATGCCACCTGTCGTTTACGCGTTTTTCTATCGCGAAGCATTGGGTCTAATACCCCGTCCGCTTGCGGCGGGGTCGTACATTCAGTTCCTGGATTTTTTCTTCAACAATTTCTCATAGGCCGCAGCGAGCTTGACAAAGGTATCCGGATCACCGCCTTTGTCAGGGTGATGCCTCAAGGCCAGTTTACGGTACTGCCGGGTCAGCGCGCGGCAATCCATTTTTTTCAACGCATCCACAGTCACGCCGAACAACCTGGCGGATTCAGCCAGGCTGACCTGGACACTTTCCGGCGGCCGATGGATTCGATGGCGATTCATGAAATCCTGCAAATAATCCCGCAACGGATCACCGGAGGCAAAGCAGCTGTCGAAATACATGACCGCGTAGCGCACCAGATGTGGTCGAAGGCCTGATTCTTCGTCGCTGCCCGCCCAGAACGAGTCATCCCGGCTGAGTCGACACAGGGACTGGACGAAAAAACGGTCCATCCGGTCCTGATCGAGACCTTCGGGGTGGCTGCGTGCAAAATTTTCGCTGAAGAATTGCTGCAGGTCAAAAATTTGATAGGCGTAGCGGGCCAGTTCCCCTGGCTTTAGGATGCGCTCCGCCTCAATAAAATCGTATTCGATCTCATCGCGGGATTTGTGGGCAAGGTTTGCGTAAAAGCGGTCCGGGGTGCAACCCACATCCCTGTGGTCCACACGTCCCAGCTTTAGGTAATGCAGGCGGTACCGGTCAAACAGATGAATGGTGTCTGCCGGGGCACACGTATCGGACGGTGAACTGGAGCGCGTTTTTCGATCGAACCCATCGATCACCCGTCGGATGTGCGGCCGTAGAAAAGGCATGAAAACCGGCTCCAAGTCATCCTGTGAGACTGAAAAGCCCAGATCGGCGATGGCGTCTTCCACATGCGTATCGATGTAAAAGCCATTTCCACCGGGATAGACGATAAAGCACGACGGGTCGTCACCCAGATCGAACAGATCACGGCTCCGATAGCAGTGGCCATCGGCATAAGATTGCCGGATCATGTACCGGCAACCATTATTCTTATCGGACAATCGGGCAAGATACATGATGCTGCGCTCCCTTCCAGGCCGATTGGTCATTAGAAAAAGATAACCGTTCTCCACAGAAAAACAACACTGACAATAATGGACCCTCATGCAACCCATCGCTGATCCGACACCAAACAATACACCGCTGTCGAACGACCGTGTCAACCTGCAGGGTGTCATCGCCGTTTCCATCGCCCACTTCATCCATGACGTCTATTCCAGCTTTCTGGCTCCGCTGCTGCCGCTGCTCATCGAAAAGCTATCCATGACCCTGACCCAAGCCGGTCTGCTCTCCACGGTGATGCAGTTGCCCGCGTTGATCAACCCGTGGATCGGTTCCCTGGCGGATCGTGTCAGCGTCCGTTGGTTTCTCATTCTGGCACCGGCGTTGACCGCCGTCCCCATGAGCCTGATCGGCATGGCACCCACCTATGGCATGCTGCTCGTCCTGATGCTGTTTGCCGGCATCAGCGTATCCGTGTTTCATGTGCCGGCACCGGTGGTGGTGGCCCGCATGTCCGGAGACCGAAAAGGCATGGGTATGTCTTTATTCATGGTCGGCGGGGAAGCGGCCCGTGCGGTCGGCCCGATGGTGGCGGTGGGTCTCGTTGCCCTGATGGGATTGGATGGCTTCTATCCGGTGATGGTGGTCAGTTTCGTCTGCTCGGCGCTGCTGTTCGTGGCGACCCGAGACCTTCCGGTAACCCGAACCGCCGCCGCACCGGTGCCGCTGATGCAAACCTGGCGTGGCATGCGCCATATCCTGATCCCGATTACCGGCATCCTCGTGGCCAGAGGCTTCATGCACGGCTGCATGGCCTCGTTTCTACCGACCTTTATCGCCATGAACACGGGGAATCTGTGGTTGGCCGGTGCCGGATTGACCATCTTTGAAGTCGCCGGCGTTGCAGGAGTCATGGTGGCCGGCACCCTGAGCGATCGATTTGGCCGCCGACGCTTGCTGACCCTATCGCTGCTGGGCGCGCCGATATCCCTGCTGGCGTTCGTCTGGGTGGATGGCTGGCTGGCATATGCCATGCTGGTGATGACCGGTTTCACCCTGTTGTCCACCACCCCGGTGATGCTGGCACTGGTTCAGGAAAACGCCGTGGAAAGCCCTTCAGCCGCCAATGGACTGTTTATGATGATCTCTTTTCTGGCCCGCTCGGCGGTGGTGGTGATCGTCGGCATGACCGGGGATCTGATCGGATTAAAAACCACCTATATCATTTTTGCCTTGGTTGGATTCATCGGCCTGCCCTTTGTCTCCCAATTGCCCGCCGACGATCAGACGAAAGGCGTTTAGCAACGGACGCTGCATCTTATCAGGGCGGGCAGACAGACAGAACCGGACAGGCCACCCCCCGGATAACCCGGTCGGTCGTCGACCCCAAAAGCATCGTCTCGACCAATGAATGGCCGCGAACACCAAGTACGATGAGGTCAATCCGGTGGATCCCGGCGTATTTTTTCAGGGCCTGAAACGGTTTGCCGGCCTCGCAGGCGATCTCAACCTTGCACCAGTTATGGGCGTCTGCCGGCACCAGGTCCTCCAGGCGCTGCCCGCAGCCGGTGGTCACCTCGGTGATCGCCTCGGTTATTACGGTTTCCGGTAACATGGCGTCGCGGTAGACAAAAGGTTCCACCACATGCACCAGATGGATCACGGCTTGAAACTCCTGGGCCAGGCTGAACCCGTATTCCACCGCCCTCCCCGAGTCTGCTGAAAAATCGCACCCCACCATGATCTGTTTGAAGCCAAATCCTTTGAACTGCTTTTCCATCCTGCCCGCTTTTTCAGGCGGAGTAACTACCAGTAACGGACAGGAAATCGTCCGCAACAGTCTTTCGGTCACCGAACCGAGGAACAGCCGCTTAAGTCCGGTGCGCCCATGGGTGGACGCGATAGCCAGGTCCGCTTGTTTTTCAACGGCCAGGCGGCACAGCGTACTGGAGACGGGGCCGGTTTCCACCACGGCCTCCCAATTCAATGCACTGTCCTTCACCAGGCCTTTTATCTGATCCATGGCACCGGTCTTCATCTCCTCGATCTGATCCTCCGGGTATACAAAAGCCGCCCCATGCATGGTAACCAGGGGCAGATCGATCACATGACAGATAAAAAGTGTTGATCCAAACTCCTTGGCCATGCCGATGGCTTGAATGACGGCTGAATTGGAAAAGTCAGAAAGGTCTGTGGCGCAGAGGATGCGCTGAATCTGGATTTTCATGGTGCACCTCCTTTAAAAAACACAATAGCGACAGCGTGTGCCGCTGTCAAAACAAATCCCCGAACCTGTCCTCAAGGATCGCCCGCAGCATCCGTATAACCGACATCTGCCTGCCGATGCATCGCTGTCACAAATCAGTAAACTGATTGCCTATTGATTATTGCGTAATATCCGTGAAGCGGGTATATATGCATGTTTTTGACAACTGATTGATAACAATACCTTCAACGTGGTTATTTTCGGGGCCGACCTCGGAACCTCTGTAAAGTATCGTAATTGTTACTTATATGGATAAACACCCCCTTATCGCCGTTGTCGGGATGGACGGCATTTTTCCCGGTGCCCCGAACCTGGATCGGTTCTGGCAAAACATCGTCAACGGCATCGATCAATCGGCACCGGTTCCGGAGGGCCGTTGGATCGCCCCATCTCAGGATCGGCTCAGCACCACCCGGGTGCCGGATCGCCCCTACTCCAGCCACGCCTGTTTAATCACTGATTTCACCTTCGACCCCGATGCCTTTGCGCTGGATCCGGATCTAACCCGAGGGCTGGACCCGGTCCATCAGCTTACGCTCACTGCCGGAAAACGGGCCATCCAAAATTGTGAAATCGTCCAGGTTGACCGCCGCCGCGTCGACACCATTCTGGCAGCCATTGCCCTTCCCACGGACAGCGCCTCCAGCTTTTCGCGGAAAATCCTGGGCAGGGCCATCGAAAACCGCCTGTTTCCCCATACCTCGACCTCCCCGACAACCCCGACCCGTATCGAGGCCCTGGCCAGCCGGGTGGACGGCCTGCCGGCGGCGCTCCTGGCCGCGGAAATGGGATTTGGCGGGGACAGTTTCACCCTGGACGCCGCCTGCGCCTCCTCTATCTATGCGGTCAAACTCGCCTGCAATGCACTGGCGACAGACCGTGCGGATATGGTCGTGACCGGCGGGGTCTCGCGACCCGAATGCCTCTACACCCAAACCGGCTTCAGCCAGCTCCAGGCACTGTCAGCGTCGGGTCGCTGCGCACCCTTTGACAAGTTGGCAGACGGCCTGGTGGTGGGCGAAGGCGTGGGTATTCTGGTGTTGAAACGTCTTGCCGATGCCATCCAACACGGCGATACCATCCACGGCGTAATCCACGGTGTCGGGTTGTCTAACGATATGCGCGGCAACCTGCTTGCCCCGGAAAGCCGCGGCCAGGTCCGCGCCATGGAACGGGCATATCAGTCGGCCGGCTGGCAGCCATCTGACGTGGATCACATCGAATGCCACGGCACCGGCACCCGCGCCGGTGACGCCACGGAACTCCAGAGCCTGGTTCAACTCTGGAAAGCCGCATCTTCAAACGCGGGCACGTGCGCCATCGGATCGGTGAAATCCATGATCGGCCACCTGCTGACCGCCGCCGGTGCGGCCGGCATGATCAAAACCCTGCTGGCCATCAAGCACCAGACCCTGCCGCCATCGATCAATTTTGAGCAGGCCCCCGAAAACAGCCCGCTGAGAGGCAGTCCATTCAGCGTGCAAACCAACGCCATGCCCTGGAACGCCCGTGCGGCAGAGACTCCCAGGCGGGCTGCGGTCAGCGCTTTCGGCTTCGGCGGCATCAACGCCCATATCCTGTTTGAAGAGTGGCCGGCGCATTCATCTGTGGATCGATCCATCGCTTTCCAACGACTATCCGTCCACGAAAAACCTGCTGTAGAGGCCCCTGCCCCGGTGGCCATCGTGGGCATGGATGTGACGCTGGGATCCCTGAACAATCTGGAATCATATAAAAAAGCCGTATTCCAAGGTCACAGTGCCATTGCTGCTCGGCCCCATGGCCGCTGGAAAGGGGCCGACGCGGCGTTGATCGGCGCCCTGGGCGGTCTCGACCCCAAAGGGGCCTATGTCGACAGCGTTTCCGTGGGTATCGGCGAGTTCCAGATTCCGCCCAACGAAATCGATGACATCCTCCCCCAGCAGTTGCTGGCCCTCAAAGTGGGTACCGGCGCCCTTATTGATGCCGGTTTGCCCCAGCGTGACTCCCGGGAACGCATGGGCGTCGTGTTCGGGCTCGGATTCGATTTCGAAGCGACCAACTTTCATCTTCGCTGGCAGCTTTTCACGGCGGTCAAACGCTGGAACGCATTGCATGGCCTGAACCTGGACGCCAGGACCATGAACCAATGGTTGGAAAGCCTGCGGGACCAGTGCGGTCCGCCCCTTACCCCGCCGCGGGTCATGGGGGCTTTAGGAGGCATCGTCGCCAGCCGCATGGCCCGTGAATTTCGCTTCGGCGGACCCAGTTTCGTGGTCTCCGCCGATGCCGCCTCCGGAATCAAAGCGCTGCAGGTTGCCGTCGACCTGCTGCAGGAGAAGGCAGCCGACGCCATGCTGGTGGGGGCGGTGGATTTGGCCGCTGAAGGGCGCTGCGTGATTCGTATGAACCATTTCTTGCCCCTTTCACCAACCAACACGATCCACCCTTTCGATGCTGCTGCCGACGGCACGCTTCCCGGCGACGGAGCCGTGGCACTGGTGCTCAAGCCACTCGCTCAGGCGCGGATCGACGGCGATCGCGTTTATGCCGTCATCCGCGGTATCGGCAGCGCCGGCGGTGAGGATCCGGCAGCGGGCTGTGTCAGCGAATCGACTTACTGTCGCTCGCTGTCCGGGTGCTTTGGCCGTACCGATGTTTCTGTCCCTTCGGTGTCATATGTGGAAACCCACGGTGCCGGTGCGCCGGATCAGGATCGCATGGAGATCGCCGCCCTGGCAGACTTTTTTCACGATCCCGGAAAAACCGGCCCGTCAACGGACATCGCGCTTGGATCCGCCAAGCCTATTATCGGGTATACCGGCGCTGCCGACAGCCTGGCATCCCTGGCTAAAACCGCCCTGTGCCTTCATCATCGTGTTCTGCCACCCCTTGCCGGTTTTACACGACAGCCCGAATCTTTGGACGGACTGGCGGAAAGGAGGAGTCCCTTTCACATGCCGGATCGGGCACAACCGTGGTATCGGGATCGGGAACAGGGTGCCCGAACCGCCTGCTGCGCATCGATCACCATGGACGGCAATTGCAGCCACGTGCTGATTCAGGAAGATGAAAACAGCGTATCTGCGGTCGAAGGCATCGGTCCAACCCCGGCCATCGACACCCGTGCCGGTCTATTCGGGGTCAGCGGGAACACAACGCCGGAACTGATTGAAGGCCTTGCGGCACTGGAAGATTTCTTATCGCGCATCCCCGATCTGGAGCCGGTGGAACCGGCCGCTGGAAGGTGGATGCAATCGCGCCCGCCGCGGTCCGATCATCGGCTGGCCGTCGCCCTGATCCTGAAACCGGGCGATCATTTCAATGCGGTGTTCAACGATGCCCGTCAGGCCATTGCCTCCGGTGGATCCGATCCGCATTCCCGACAGGTATTTTTCAGCAGCCGTCCCATCGGGCCCGATACACGGATTGCCATGGTCTACCCGGGTTCGGGCAACCATTACCTGGGCATGGGACGCGATCTGGCGCTGCGATTTCCAGGAATCGTCAACGGGATGGACCGTGAGACCGCACAATTGAAGACCCAATTCCGGCCCTGGAACCTGATGCCCTGGCGACGCGCCTGGCAACCCGGATGGGAGGCGGAAGCCATCTCCCGGCTCAAGGTCGACCCCCTGAACATGATTTTCGGGCAGGTGGTTTTCGGTGGTCTCATGACCCGCGTCCTCGACCGGTTTTCCGTTCGAGCGGATGCGGTCATCGGCTACAGCCTGGGGGAATCGTCGGCCCTGTTCGCCCAGGGTGTGTGGTCGGACCGGGGTGACATGCTGGCGCGCATGCAGACCACCGACCTGTTCACCACCCAGCTGGCCGGCCCATGCCTGGCGCTTCGTCAGGCATGGCGGATTCCTGAGGGCCAGGCTGTGGCTTGGCGGGTGGCGGTGGTCAACCGGCCGGTAGAAACGGTGCGGGAAACCCTTGCAAAGATACCCCGGGTAAGACTGCTCATCGTCAACTCTCCCCATGAATGCGTCATCGGCGGATTGGAACGGGCGGTGGAACAGGCCATCGCTGCCATGGGCTGCCAGGCCGTCTACCTGGACGGCGTGGTTACGGTTCACTGTGACGCGGCCATCCCCGTGGCCGACGCCTACCGACGGCTGCATGTTTTTCCGACCACTGTTAAACCCGGTCTTGATGTGTACAGCTGCAGCCGGGCCGCCCCCTACGGGGTCACTTCGAAGGAGGCTGCTGATTCTATTGTAAAACAAGCAGTTGAAGGCTTTGACTTCACCCGGACGATTAAGCGTGCAACCGCCGATGGAGTCAGGGTGTTCATCGAGGTGGGGCCGCGGTCGTCGTGCACCCGCATGATCGATCAGATATTAGATGAACAGCCCCATTTAGCCGTTGCCGCCAGCCAGGGCAACGAAGACGAAGTCACCTCGCTATTACGATGCCTGGCCCGACTGGTCACCGAGCGGGTGCCCGTGAATCTGAGTGCCCTGTATGAGGGACTTGAACCCGCAACGCCATCGAGGCCAATCCGTGCAGGAAAGATCGTACCGGTCACCGTGGGCGGTCACCTGCTCTGCCCCCAAATGCCTGAGATGCCGGTGGATGAACCACCGATCGAATCGTTGCGACCGGCAGAGATCGCGTCCAAAGGTCCCCCGTTGTTGTCCGACGGGTTTGAATCCGCCGAGGAAGCGCCGGCGCCGGCTGAAAACGGGTCGCCATCCGAGTTCCCTTGGGTGCAGTTGCTCGAGGCGGCTCACCGAAACATGGAAACCACGGCCAGCGCACACCAGCAGTTTCTCGACTTCTCTCAGGAATTGACCCGCAGCGTTGCCGAAACTGTCGACCTGCAAACCCGTCTGCTGGGGTTGGGTGCCCGCTTGGTGGATAAACCTCCCGATCAGCCAAAAACGGCGACTGCCCCTGCGCGGGTGGCGGCATCGCCAAGCCCCCCTGCATTTAATCGGGAGATGTGCATGGCTTTCGCCGTCGGCAACGTGGGGCGAGTCCTGGGACCGGCCTTTGACGTGGTGGACACCCACCGCGTAAGGGTACGCCTGCCTGACGAGCCGTTGATGCTGGTGGACCGCATTGTCTCCGTGCAGGGGAAAATGCTCTCTATGGAATCGGGCCGGGTGGTCACCGAGCATGACGTCCTGCCCGGGGTCTGGTACCTGGATGGTGATCGCGCACCGGTATGTATCAGCGTAGAGGCCGGTCAGGCAGACCTGTTCCTGAGTTCGTACCTGGGCATCGACCACCAGGTGAAGGGGGAGCGGGCCTACCGCCTGCTGGACGCCGTGGTGGTCTTCCACCGTGGATTGCCCCGCCCCGGAGAGACCATCCGCTATGAGATCGCCATTGACCGCTTCGTGCGCCAGGGGGAGACCTGGATGTTCTTTTTCCGCTTCGAAGGCTATATCAACGGCGAACACCTGATCAGCATGCGTGACGGCTGCGCCGGTTTTTTCACCGATGCCGAGGTAGCCAACTCCGGTGGCATCATCCTCACCCAACGGGAGCGACAATCCTTACCCGGCAGATGTCCGACGAATTGGCAGCCGCTGGTCCACATGGCCAGGGAAACCTATTCGGATGATCAGGTGGACGCCCTGCGCCGCGGCGACCTGGCCGGCTGTTTCGGCCGACGGTTCGCCGGCATCGGCCTGTCGACCGCTTTGCATTTGCCCGGTGGTCGCATGCGCCTGATCCACCGCATCATCGAACTTGATCCCGTGGGCGGTCGATATGGTCTGGGCCTGATCCGGGCCGAAGCGGACATTCACCCCGACGACTGGTTTCTCGTCTGCCATTTCGTGGACGACATGGTCATGCCCGGCACCCTCATGTACGAATGCTGCGCCCACACACTGCGGGTCTTTCTTCAGCGCATGGGATGGGTGACCGAAAAACCCGGCGTCTGCTACGAACCGGTAATCGGCAATGCTGCGCGGCTCAAGTGCCGTGGACCGGTCACCCCGGCCACCTGCCATGTGCACTACGAAATCCAGATCAGCGAAATCGGATACGGCCCCGAACCCTACGCCATTGCCGACGCCCACATGTCCGCCGACGGTCGTTCCATCGTTTTTTTCAAGGATATGTCCATGAAGATGACCGGGATCGGCCGTGAGGAGATCGAGGCCGTATGGCGTCAACAGAAAAGTCGGACAGCGATGCTCGACGAATCGACGGTGCCTGCCGCCCCGCTGTATGACCGGGCATCAATCCTGGCCTTTGCCACGGGCAACCCATCCGAGGCCTTTGGTGAGCCCTACCGCATCTTCGACGAAAAGCGCAACATCGCCCGCCTGCCGGGACCACCCTACTGTTTCATGGACCGGGTGATTCATGTCGAGCCGGCTCCCTGGGCGCTCAAGGCCGACGGATGGGTAACCGCCCAATATGACATCCCCGAGAAGGAGTGGTATTTTGCCGCCGACCGCTCCGGCGTCATGCCCTTTTGCGTGTTGCTGGAAATCGCCCTGCAGCCTTGCGGGTGGCTGGCAGCCTATGCCGGGTCCGCCCTGCGCAGCCAGCGGGACCTGAAGTTTCGTAACCTGGGGGGCAGTGGTGTCCTGCACCGTCAGGTGACGCCGGCCACCGGCACCTTGACCATGCGCTGCCGCATGACCAAAGTCAGTGAGGCGGCGGACATGATCATTGAAAATTTCGAATTTGAGGTGCATGCCGGTGACGAACCGGTCTACGCCGGCGACACCTATTTCGGGTTCTTTTCCGCAGAAGCGCTTGACCAGCAAAGGGGCATGGGGGCTGCGGATCCCGTGGTCAAGGCCGTGCTCCCCTATTCCGGCATGACGGACGGTGCCTGCTCCCTGCCCATGGTCCTCCCGCACACGCCGGAATCCGCTGCCGATACATCCGTTTCGGTGGACAAACTGGCGCTGCCCGGCAAGGCATTGATGATGGTCGACCGCATCGACGCCTATTTGCCGGAAGGCGGCGCATCTGGATTGGGTTACATTCGCGGCGTTAAAAAGGTGGACCCGGACGAATGGTTTTTCAAGGCCCATTTCCACCAGGATCCGGTTTGTCCCGGCTCCCTGGGGTTGGAATCCTTTTTACAACTGATTAAAACTGTGGCAATGAAACGGTGGCCGCATCTGGCAGCAACCCACCGGTTCCGCATGGTGGAAGGAAGCTGCCACAACTGGACCTATCGCGGGCAGATTATTCCGAAAAATAAAACCGTTGCCGTGGAAGCCCTGATCACTCGCATGCGCGATGGACGCTCCCCGAGTATCCGGGCCGACGGCCTGCTCAGTGTAGATGGCCTGCCCATATATAAAATGGAAAATTTTGAACTGGCCCTGGTTCCAGCAGCAGGCAACATGTGACCATGACACGTCTTAACCCGACCGTCGATCCAGCCGATTACCAAGATCTCTATCCGTTCCAGTCTCATTTTCTGGATCGCAAGGGATTGCGCTATCACTTTGTCGACCAGGGCAAGGGCAACCCGGTGGTCATGGTGCACGGCAACCCCACCTGGTCTTTTTTCTTTCGCCGCATGATCACCGCCCTAGCTTCCAGTCATCGCACCATCGCCCCGGATCACATGGGATGTGGCCTGTCGGACAAGCCCGATGGGGGTGAATACGACTTCAGGCTGCAGAGCCGCGTGGATGATTTTTCAGCGCTGATGGATCATCTTGACCTGGATCGGGTCACGCTCATGGTCCATGACTGGGGTGGTATGATCGCCATGGCCTGGGCCGTGGCCAACCCGCATCGGGTGGCCCGTCTGATCATCACCAACACGGCAGGCTTTTTTCCCCCTGGCCGTAAGCGTATCCCCCTGCGACTGTGGGTGATTCGCAATCTGGGCATCCTGGCCACGCCGGCTGTCCTATATGGAAACCTGTTTGCCAGAGGGGCCCTTCACATGGCACCGCGAAATCGGCTGGCGGCGAAAGTCAAACACGGTCTGCTGGCGCCCTATAAAAGCCCGAATAACAGGCTGGCCACCTTGCGCTTCGTCCAGGACATCCCCCTGGTACCCGGTGATCCGGGATTTTCCATCGTCGACCGGGTGGACCGGCACCTTGCCACACTGTCCCTTATTCCCATGCTGATCCTGTGGGGGCGGCACGATTTCGTCTTCGACGTGGATTACTACAACGAGTGGTGCCGACGTTTTCCGACGGCTGAAAAGCATCTGTTCGACGATGCCGGCCACTACCTGCTGGAGGATGTGCCGGATCGGATCATCGGATTGGTTCTGGATTTTCTGGATCGGCATCCCATAGGAAAGGATTGATCAGTATTTTAATCCTGAACCAAATAACAATGTCCAAAAGACAAATTACAAATAAATCACAATACCTAAACTCGAAATTCCAAACTTGAGGATAAGATCGCTACACGCGACCTGCTTATATTTCGGCAGAATACATTATTCAAAATTCGATGTTCATCGCTGTTTTTTTACGGGTGTTAGATGATTTCATGTGAAATTAGGACATTGTAGTTTGGGATTTATTTGAGATTTGTTATTTGTATTTTGTTATTTCAGGTACATCTGGGTCATGGATTGATCAATTGAAGAGTTTGGGAATTTATGGAAACGACGCCTGAAAAACCTGCCAACATCGTCAACGTGGCCACCTACCTGCGCACCATGGCCCGCATCCAGCCCTACAAGCGGGCGGTGGTCTGTCCTTGCGGCAGGGACAGCCAAGGCCGGGTGGCCTACACCCACCTGACCTTCCGTCAACTGGATATCGAGTCGGATTGCCTGGCCCGGGGACTTGACGACATGGGGGTCAGTCGAGGCGTGCGCACCATTCTCATGGTCAAGCCGAGCCTGGACTTCTTCGCCCTCGTCTTTGCCCTGTTCAAGGTGGGGGCCGTACCCGTTGTGGTGGACCCGGGCATGGGCGTCTCCCGGATGTTGAACTGCCTGAAGGAAAGTCAGGCCCAGGCCCTGATCGGCATCCCCCCGGCACACGTGCTGCGCACCCTGGCACCCGGGTATTTCAAAAGCGTCGAGACCTTCATAACCGTGGGCAGACGCTGGTTCTGGGGCGGACTCACCCTGGGCCAGGTGCGCAGCAGACAGTGGGAACCCTACAACATGGTTGATACCCGGGCCGACGAAATCGCCGCCATCCTCTTTACCACCGGCAGCACCGGTCCGGCCAAGGGCGTCTATTACGCCCACGGGGTCTTCGATGCCCAGGTGCGCAGCATCCGTGCCCAGTTCGGCATCACCGCGGATGAAATCGACCTGCCTACGTTCCCGCTTTTCGCCCTTTTCGACCCGGCTTTGGGAATGACGGCCATTATTCCGGACATGGACCCCACCAAGCCGGCCCATGTCAACCCGGAACGAATCATCGAAGCCATCGTCAACCAAGGCGTCACCACTATGTTCGCCTCCCCTGCCCTGCTCGACCGCGTGGGTCGCTACGGCAAGGAAAGAGGAATCAAACTGCCCACCTTGAAACGGGTGATTTCCGCTGGCGCACCAGCCACGCCGGCCAATATCGACCAGTTTTCGGCCATGCTCACCGAGGGCGCTCAGATCCATACCGGGTACGGGGCCACGGAGGCCATGCCGGTCAGCACTTTCGGCAGCAATGAGATCCTGAACGAAACCCGCAAGCTCAGCGAGCAGGGATACGGCATGTGTGTGGGGCAACCCGTTGCCGGTATCGAGGCGCGCATCATCCGCATCTCGGACGGTCCGATTGCCCAATGGACCGACGATCTGGTATTACCGGACGGAGAGATTGGTGAAATCATCGTTCGCGGCGGTCAGGTGACCCGCGGCTATTACGAGCGGCCCCGGGACGACGCTCTGGCCAAGATCATCCACGGCGATGCCTTCTGGCACCGCATGGGTGATCTGGGGTGGATCGACAAAAAAGGCCGCATCTGGTTCTGCGGCCGCAAAAGCCATCGGGTGGTTTGTTCAAAAAAAACCATGTTCACGATTCCCTGCGAGGCTATATTCAACAATCATCCCCGTGTGTTTCGCAGCGCACTGGTCGGTGTGGGCCCCCAGGGACGGCAGCGGCCGGTGGTTTGTATCGAACTGGAACCCGAAGACTCCGGCAAGGATAAAAAAGGGTTGAAAAAAGAGCTGCTGGCACTGGCCAAGGCCAGCCCGATCAGTGAAGACATCGAAACGATCCGGTTCCACCGGGCTTTTCCCGTCGATATCCGCCACAATTCCAAAATTTTCAGGGAGCAGCTGGCCGTCTGGGCGGAAAAGAAAATTTAATGACGAAAGTGTGTTAAGTTTTCCTTATGGATACCAACACCAATCAATCACCAGCGAGTAGTATCAAAAAAAACATTCTGGTTACCGGCGGCGGAGGTTTTTTGGGCGAAGCCATCGTCCGGCAGTTGCTGGCCAACGGACATCGGGTAGTCAGCTTTTCGCGGGGCACATACCCGGATCTGGACGCCCTCGATGTCCGTCAGTTGTCCGGTGACATCGCCGACGCCGGTGCCGTCAAAAACGCGGTTCGTGGCCGGGACGCCGTTTTCCACGTGGCGGCCAAAGCCGGGGTGTGGGGCGCGTTCGAGGACTATCACCGGCCCAATGTGATCGGCACCCGAAACGTCATCGCGGCCTGCCGATCCAGCCGGGTGCCCATGCTGATATACACCAGCAGCCCCAGCGTGGTGTTTGACGGCGGGGACATGCAAGGGGTGGATGAATCGGTCCCCTACCCGGCCCATTATCATGCGCCCTACCCGCAGACCAAAGCCATGGCCGAACAGGCCGTGATGGCCGCCGCAGACGATACGCTTAAAACCGTCACCCTGCGTCCGCATCTGATCTGGGGGCCGCAGGACAACCACCTGGTGCCGCGCATCATCGCCCGGGCCGCCAGCCTGAGGCGGGTGGGTGACGGAGACAACCGCGTGGACACGATTTACATCGATAACGCTGCGCGTGCCCACGTGCTGGCCATGCAGGCGCTGGAGAAGAACCCGTCGGTTTCGGGCAGGGTTTATTTCATCAGCGACGACCATCCCATAGGGTTGTGGGAGATGGTGGACCGCATTCTGGATGCCGGCGGCAAGCCTGCCTTGACCAAAACCGTGTCACCCAAGACGGCCGATTGGATCGGCGCCTTGATGGAGTGGGCCTACCGCACTTTCGGCATTTCCGGGGAGCCCCGGATGACCCGCTTCGTTGCCCGGGAACTGGCGACGTCCCACTGGTTCGACATTTCTGCGGCCAAGCGAGACCTGGGATACACGGCCGACGTTTCCATCGAGGAAGGCATGAAGCGTCTCAAGGCCTGGCTGACGGAAAGCACTTCCCTATCACCTTAAAAAAATGGTAAAGGAAGTAACTGTGAATCAAGGCTGAAACCTTTCCAGTAAAAGTGAACCAAGGAGTCTGACTGTGGAATTGACTGATTTATTGCCCCTGGAAAAATGGACCCAGATAGAAAATGAAATTCATGAGCACTCGGGATTGGAGTCCAATGTCTTCAATACCGACGGCATCCGCATCACCGACAATAAAGTATGGGTCAATCGCCTCTGTCCGGCCATCAAAGCCACGGACAAAGGCCAGTCATTCATTTGTGCCGTCGCCCACATGAACCTGGCCAACCAGGCCAAGGATGAAAAGCGGCCGGTGATCGAGGAATGCGACGCCGGGCTGATGAAGATCGTGGTACCTATTTTTGTTGACGGCAACTACATCGGCGCCGTGGGTGCCTGTGGCCTACTGCCCGCAGGCGGCGAGGTGGATTCCTTCCTGGTGAATAAAATGACGGACCTCGACGAAGCAAACATCGAGGCGTTGTGTGAGGATCTTGCCGTGATCGAAAAGAATTCGGCCGAGGAAGTGGCCCAGTTCATCTGGGAAAAAATCGAAGCGGTCGTATCAGAAGCCTGACCCAGGAAGCCCTCGATGGCCCGGTCTATGGGGAGTCGTATCTGGCTGCAGGAGGCAAGCAGACACCATGACATCGATTTTGCTGAATTTTCTTCTCATTCTCGCCATTGTAACGGCATCACCATCAGCAGCCGCATCCGGTGCCGACAATACAAAAAGCAGCCAATCAGCCTGGAGCCGGTTCTGGCACGGTGTAGCCGACGACTGGAAAAAAATTGGCCAAGACGCAAAGGAATCCGGGGCCGAAGCCGGCCGGACCGTCAAAGATGAGGTCCAGAAAATGCCCGAAAATTTTCGTAAAGGTCTTGAAGAAGCCAAAGCGGATTTTAAAAACGGCACCGGTTCACCGCCAGAGCCCCGTAATGATAATTGAAAAGAAACCACCACCCCTGCCGGTCAGCATTCCTCCCCTGAGGACCGGTCGATATTCACAATCCGGCCCATTCAACACTCCTGACCCCGCCTCGGATAGCCTGCTCGGTTAACCCGGCTCGACTTGGCACTGAAGACATGGTTTTATGGAATGATATTATGGTGTTCTTGACAATGGGCACCAATGCCAATTAGATTGCTCCCTGGGGATTATCAGACTGGCCGTATCATCGAAACCATTAACGTTTTTTCAGCATTGATCGGGAGGTGTTCTGATTCGGATATCGAAATCGACACAGCAGCGAATTAAATTTCCGGTAATACTATGGATATTTTGGTTGGCAGCCGATACGGCAGCGGCTGCTGGTCTGCCAGGCACCGCACCAGCATACGCCGGCTACACGAACACCGATGTAATCCTGCTGGTGTCGTACATTCTGCTGGCCCTGGTTTTCTCCTTCCTCTGTAGTGTCGCCGAAGCGGTACTTTTGAGCATAACACCCGCATACATCGCTGGTCTTCGCGATAAAAAACCAAAGCTCGCAGCGCTGCTGAAACAATTGAAACAGGACAATGTGGACCAGTCCCTCGCCGCCATCTTGACCTTGAACACCATCGCCCATACGGTGGGGGCGATCGGTTCGGGTTCCAAGGCGACGGTGGTTTTCGGCAGCGCCTGGTTCGGCCTGTTTTCCGCTGTGATGACCCTGATGATCCTGTTCCTTTCCGAAATCATCCCCAAAACTATCGGCGCGGTCTACTGGCGATCACTGGCCGGGCTCACGGCACGGTTTGTCCGCGGATTGATCTGGGCGCTGTATCCGCTGATCTGGTTCTCTGAAATGCTGACCCGCCTGATCGCCCGTGGGAAAACCACCCATGTGTTCAGCCGCGAAGAATTCATCGCCATGGCTGGCATCGGTGAACGTGCCGGGAAAATCGACCCCCATGAGTCACGGATTATCCGGAATCTGTTCCGCTTCGGTTCGTTGACCGCCAGTGACATCATGACGCCGCGGACGGTTATTTCGGGCCTGCCTCAGGACATGTGCGTCACCGACGCCCTGGATGTAAAGCCATCCGTGGCCTTTTCGCGTATGCCCCTCTTCCAAACGGACCTGGACCACATCACCGGTTTCATTCTCAGGGACGATTTGCTGCTCGCCAAGGCACGAAATGGCGGCGACAATAAAATCGAAACGCTGAAGCGGACGATCAAAACGGTTCCCGGCAACCTGTCCCTGACCAACCTGCTCGAATTTTTGCTCGACCAACGCCAGCAAATTGCCATAGTGATCGATGAGTACGGTGGGACCAAAGGGCTGGTGACGACCGAGGATGTCGTCGAAACCCTGCTCGGCATGGAGATCGTCGACGAGATGGACACGGTCGAAGACATGCAGGCGATGGCGCGGCGTCAATGGGTCAAGCGGGCCAGAGCGTTGGGTCTGGAAGTCAATGCCCATGGACTGACACCGGCGGACACGAATTCGAACCAAACGATCCATTCGGACGCCACGACGGACAGATCAGATGTCTGATCTGTCTCCACACCGGCACCAGGCGCATGAACCGGAAACAACCAACGGGAAGTAGCGCCTCCATGGCTTCTCACCCTGTACCCGATAGCTCGACAAGCGGATGGAAGAGCCATGCCCACTGATTTTCACGAAACGCTTCGACCCACGCCCGTCATCGACGGCGACCATGCTCGCGTGACGGCCTTCGCCCGAACGCATGCGGACGGCGAGGCAACCGCCAGAGACCAGGCGATCTGCCTGTACTATGCCGTTCGGGACGGCATCCGCTACGATCCCTATGCGATTGACCTGTCGCGGGAAGGAATGCGGGCCAGCACGACCCTGGCGGCCGGGCGAGGCTGGTGCGTTCCCAAGGCCGTGCTGCTGGCCGCCTGCTGCCGGGTTTTGGGGATTCCCGCGAAACTCGGTTTTGCGGACGTGCGCAACCACCTGTCCACCGAGCGGCTGCGAACCCTGATGAAAACAGACATTTTTTTCTGGCACGGGTACACGTCGATTTTTATCGACGGTCAATGGGTCAAGGCCACGCCGGCATTCAACATCGAGCTGTGCGAGCGGTTTCATTTAAAGCCCCTCGAATTTGACGGTGGCTCCGATTCCATTTACCACCCTTTTGACCAATTGGGGAATGCGCACATGGAGTACGTGCGCTACCGGGGGGAATTTTTAGACCTCCCCCTGGATCAGATCAAAAACACCCTGCAGCGACAATACGGCCCGCTGTTGTCCTTAACCACCGTTGATTTTGATGAAGACGTAAACAAGGAGAGGTCTGCCGTCAAAAGTGCAACCGACTCCCTGCCCCCAACCAATGAGGTAGCATGAATATCATGCTGATCAAAGCCAACCAGGCGCTGTATGCCTCCAAAGGTGTACTCAACGACGCCCTGTTCCAGATGTCATGCAATATCCTGGGTGAACACCATCAAATCCAGGTCACTGACACCGCCACAGGCCTATGGGACGTCGACGACGAAATCCATAAACTGAAGCGGGCGGATGCCATTGTTTACCACTTCCCCCTGTGGTGGTTCGGCTTGCCGCACCTGTTGAAAAAATACTTCGATGAAGTCCTGGTTTACGGTAAGACTTACCGAATTGCCGATGTATACGGCGAAGGGGGGCAGCTGACCGGAAAATCATTCATGATTGCAGTGACGACCAATGTGAAGAAAAGCGATCTCGGAACCGTCCCCATGCTCGAGCGATATCGATCCGTCGATGACCTGTTGGCCCCGCTGATCCTGACCCATTACTATGTGGGCATTAAAGGTCAGCTGCCCACGTTTCACGCCGACGACGTGGTCAGGGGGGACACCTCCCTCGTGTTGAAAAACTACGAGGCACACCTGAAATCCATCGACTGGCAATCCACCACGCCAGTCGATGGCACCGGGGGTTTATAAAGCCGGCCAAACATCAATAATAGCGACCGACTCAAGCGCATGAATGGGGCTCCCGAGGCAATCATCTGCAGGGTTGGCTGGCAGGACTCAGGCTGGGTCTGGTGATAAAAAGCTGACCACAGGTGATCCTCGTACCAGATAGGGTATATATTGGTGGTACTGGATACAATAAAGCGCTTTTTAGCCTATGGCCAAACCGAACCCGAAACCGGTGCCGATTGTCTACACGGGGACGTTAAAGCCACGCCCAAGGGGTGCCCTGGATGCTGAGGGCACTGTCACGGCTCGGCACACCGGGTTGGCGTCTGCATCTGGTGGGTGGCGGCAGTGGAGGAGCACAATCCGGTTGCTTGAGACTGGCCGCTGAATTGAGCGTGCGCGTGAAGGCTCACGCCATCGCAGTTCAACCCATGAACTACCATATTCTGTATTTGATGATCATTTAATATACCACATGCAGTATATGGGAGTAAATTAAAACCAAGCCGGTAGACCCGCCGTTAGCATTCAGTTCGATCCAACCGATCGCCACGTAGATCGATCATTCAGGGAACCGTTGTCAAGGCTGGCTGTCAGACGCTCTCCATATCGAACTCTTCAAACCCATACCAAAAACCGGTGTTGCTCAGATAGTCCAGTTCGAACTGGACCGCCTCGATGTGGTTGTCCTCGATTTCCAGAAACCGCGCAAACATGGCCCGGTGGTCGGATGCCACCTGGTCGACCATTTCTTTGTAAAACCGGCTGGTCTCGATCTCCATCGCCAGTGCCTGTGAGAGCATCTGCTGCTTGAGTCCACGCGCATCTTCGCTGATTTTCGATTGAAGGGCGGCAGCCTCTTTGCGGATTGCCGCTTTGTCGGGAACCACCGAGGCCAACACTTCATTGCTGATTTTTCCACGCTTTTGCCACTCATCGAGACGGCTTTCCAGGTAATCCACATGACGCTGTTCGTCGTCTGCCAGGGTCTGAAATATTTTTTTTCCGGCCGGTTCATCGGTGCGGGCTACCGCCTCGATGTAAAGATCTCTGATCCGGTTTTCAAATTCCAATGCTGATTGGATGGCTGCTTCCAGTTTCATCGATTCCTCCTTTGGGTGATAATTGACACCGAATTGGCAAGTATATATTCAATAATAGGGGTGACAGCCCTGAAAAACAATGGTTCACATCAAAACGGTCAGCGTCCGATGCCAGCGGCTGCTCAAGGGGATGTTATTTTGCATTTGATATGGATGGGAATGGTACAAACGGGGATCGGCACCATCTTGTGCCGATTGATCCGGTTGAATTTCCTGAAGATGGCAAGTACCTCCCGCTGCCTGGCATCAACTGAC
This sequence comes from uncultured delta proteobacterium, assembly GCA_963697405.1. Taxonomy (GTDB): domain Bacteria; phylum Desulfobacterota; class Desulfobacteria; order Desulfobacterales; family Desulfosarcinaceae; genus Desulfosarcina. The sequence goes on from CAVONY010000016.1 coordinate 137,682, forward strand.
GCTTCGTCGCATTTGCCGGCCTCGAAAGCCATGGCCCACTCCAGTTCATCGTAGGTGGCCCCGATCTGGCTCTCGTCGGACCGGTTGTCGCTCCACAAGCCGTCCGTGGGTGGCGCCTGGAGAATGTCGTCGATAATGCCCATTGCTTCTGCAAGCAAATAGACCTCTGATTTCATCAGATCGGCAATGGGCGACAGGTCCACCCCACCGTCACCGTACTTGGTATAAAATCCCACGCCGAAATCTTCCACCTTGTTGCCAGTGCCTGCCACCAGCAGGCGGTGGTGAGTGGAAAAGCCATACAGGGTAAGCATGCGCAGCCGGCTTCGCGCGTTGGCCATGCTCAAATCGTCCTGAATGGCCTCGGGAAGCACGCGTTGCAGGGATTCGAATACCGGGGTCAGCTCTACGGTTACCCCTTCCACCGTGGGGTATTGGGCTGCAAGCCACTGAATATGCGTGGCGGCCCGGCTCACCTGATCGGCTGCCTGGCATATCGGCATGTTCAGCGCTTTAACCGGCCTGCCGGTCCTGGCACACAAGGTTGAGGTCACCGCCGAATCAATGCCGCCGGAAACGCCCACCACAAAGCCTTTCATTCCAGACTGGTCAAGATACTGGGTAAGCCATTTGACGATATGATCAATAACAGCGGAGGTTTGCATCGCTCGACCCCTTCGTTTATTTTTTTGACTGAGGTGAATCCGGCAGCAGATCGTAAAAATACATCATCACATCCGAACGGGTAATGATTCCGATGATTCGGCCGTCTTCCACCACGGGAAGCCGACCGATATCGTGGCGAACCATCGTCTGAGCTGCCTGGATGGGACTGTTTCCCGGTTCAATGCTGATCACCCGGGTGCTCATGAAGGCCTTGACCGGGGCCTGAAGCTGATCTTGCTTGCGGATCTTTTTGAAGTCGCGCCGGGATATGATCCCCACCAGCACGCCGCCGTCCACCACGGGCAGACCGGTGCAGCCCCGCTGGCGCAGAATCTTGGCCACCTCGGCCATGGATCGGTCCGAAGGAACGGAAAAAACGGGAAATGACATCAGATCGCTGATTTGAACCGACGACTGCTGGTTGCCCTGGATGAGATCGACGATCATCTGTTCAACAATTTCTGGATTGACGCTTTTAAGCATGGCACTGCCGGCACCGGGATGGCCACCGCCGCCCAGGCTCTTCATGAGGGTGCCCACGTCCAGTCCGTCGTTTCCGCTCCGGCCGATGACCATGCATTTTTGCCGGCCGTTTTTTTCTTCGCTCACAAACAGGCCGAAAGCGGCATCGACATTGACGATGTCCCGGTACATGCGCACCACCAGGGCCAGGTTTCCCACGTGGCCGTCGATGAAGATGCGGCTGATGCTCACCGAATAGCCGTTTATATTTAGCCGGTTGGTGTATTGCAGCATCTCGAAGAGGACATCCTTCTGCTTTTCGCCATATGCCGGCCGAAGAAATCTGTTGACCAGGGCAAGGTCCGCTTTGCGGTCCAGCAGCCAACCGGCGGCATAGGCGTCTTCAGCGGTGCAGGAGGAAAAAGTCAAGTTGCCGGTATCTTCATACAGACCGGCCAGGAAAAGGGTAGCCTGGATGGGCGTGATCCGTTTTCGCATGGCTTTGAGCTGACGCACCATGAGGGTGACGGTGGCCCCGACGGGTTCCTGGCATTTCCACGCCGCCTCGATATCCCCGCCGGCATGGTGATCCCACACCAGCACCTCCAGGTCTGTTATCTGTTTTAGCTTGGCAAGGGGGCCCAGCCGAGCCCAGTCGGCCGTGTCCACGACGATGAGGCGAGCCACGCTGCCGGAATCGATGCTCCAGCGGTCCGTATAGTCGAAAACATCCTTGTGGATGGACATGAAGGCCCGCACATTGGGATTGACGGTTTTGGGAATGGCTGCCACGGCTTCGGGATAGATCAATGTGGCGGCCACCAGAGAGGCAAAGGCATCAAAGTCGGCATTTTTATGGGTGGTGATGATCTGCGTCATGAATCAGTCGTCAATCGGAACGATTCTACTCCAGGGAAGCATGGGGGTTTTTATCCGCTGAAGGGGCATCCAACTGCAGCGGCAAACCGTGTTGGGAGCGATATTCCAGCGCCAGCCGGTGCTTTTCGATTTCGGTATGGCTTTCGATGCTCTTTTTGGCCAGCAGAAAACGAAGGTAAACAATCCAGATGCCAATGCCCGCCACAACCACTCCTATAGTGATAAACACCCATTTGAAACGGATAATTGCATCGATGCCGGTACGCCCGATGTAGGTGATCATATTGGGGATGATCCAGTAGGAAATCACGCCCACAAAAATTAAAAACCCGATGATGAAAATGTTCATCCGGCTGATGCGGACCAGGATTGACTCCAGGCGGGATTCATACCCCGGCTCACTGGCGGCCGTGGATTCATCTCCTTGAAGTTCATTGCCGTGGAAAATAGCCACGTAAGCTTTAACCACAAAGCCGAAGAGCAGCATGGCGCCGACCGGGATGCCGATTGCCGCCACGAACCAGGCCCGAAACGGAAAGGGGTGTTCCCTGGTTTCAAGCCGCACCTGGTAGTTCTCGAAGGGGCCGAAGGTCTTTTCGAAATAGTACTTGTTGAATTCGCTTAAATTCTTTCCGCTGGTCTCATGGATGACGTTACCGTTGGTATCAATCACCTGCAGCCAGGATTTACGGCCTGATTTCATGGCAGCCAGGGCGAAGATCTCCAACTCCAGCAGAAACAGCCCGACAATAATGATGATGAAAAGGGTTTTGTTTTCCTGGATTAAATTACTGATACGTGTCGTTTTCACAGCAGTCAATTTACCACAGCGGCGCTTTTCTGCACAATCTTTTTCGTAACCGTATATGGGTTCCGCGTTCATCGCTCACGGTTGACCCTATTTTCGGTGTACCTCCGAACGTCTAAACCCTGAACCCAGAACCTCTGAACCTCTGAACCACTGAACCTCTAAACCCAGAACGCATCATATTGACAGTCTCCCCCAATTGTTCCATAAGGATGCTTCATTACCACCCGTCACCTTTTTTGGAGCCTGCTTCATGAAGAAAATGATCATTTCGGTTCTGGGCAAAGACCGGCCCGGCATCATCGCCGCCGTCACCCATATTCTGTTTGAACAGGATTGCAATATTGAAAACGTCAGTCAGACCATCCTGCAAAATGAATTCTCCGGTATTTTTATTGTCGGTGTCCCCAAAACGCTGTCGGAAACGGACCTGCATCGACACCTGGAGGCCGGGCTTTCCCCAATGGGGTTACACGTTTATGAAAAGCGGCTGTCCACCGATGATGGATCCCAAACGGCCATTGACAGCGAGCCCTTTGTGGTGGTCACCAAGGGACCGGACCGTAAGGGGCTTGTGGCGGCAATCACCGCCATCATGGCCGCCCACCGGGTCAATGTGACCAACCTGCAGGCAGTCTTCAAGGGCGGCGACGACCCCAATGCCAACATCATGATCTATGAAGTCGACATCCCCAGCGATGCCAACCACCAAGCCCTTCGACGGGACCTGCGGGATAAGGCCCTGGCGCTGTCCCTGGACTTATCCATTCAGCACAAGCTGATTTTCGAAGCCATCAATCGCGTTTAAGGCGCGTATAAGGACTTTTGCCATGTTCAGTGATCGAGAAATCCTCTCCGTCGTGGAGATGCTCAAAAATGAAAATCTGGATGTTCGTACCGTAACCTTAGGACTAAACCTGCTGGATTGCGCCAGCGACGACATCGGGCGTTTCACGGACAACATTTATGCCCGCATCACCGGTGCCGCTAAAAATCTGGTGAAGATATGCGACGAGGTGGGGGACAAGTACGGGATCCCGGTGGTCAACAAGCGCATTTCGGTAAGCCCGATGGCCGTGGCCGGCGCCCCCTTCAATGCCCAGCAGATGCTCAGTGTGGCCAATACGCTGAACGAAGCGGCTGGCGCCGCCCGCGTGGATTTTATCGGTGGATTTTCCGCGCTGGTGGAAAAGGGCATTGCCAGGGGTGACCGGGCGCTGATCGAGGCCATGCCCGAGGCACTGACCAGCACGCAGCGGGTCTGTGCTTCCGTCAATGTGGCCTCCACCCGGGCGGGGATCAATATCGATGCCGTGCTGCTCATGGGCAGAACCATCAAAGAGGCGGCCCGTCTCACCGCCGATCGCGACGGTTTGGCCTGCGCCAAACTGTGCGTGTTTGCCAACATTCCCCAGGATATCCCGTTTATGGCCGGTGCCTATTTGGGCGTAGGTGAAGCCGATGCGGTGATCAACGTGGGCGTCAGCGGGCCCGGCGTTGTCAAAAAAGCCATCGATCGCGCAACGGCATCCAACCCGAATCTCAACCTGGGTCAAATCAGCGAAATCATCAAGCACACCGCCTACAAAGTAACCCGCATCGGCGAACTCATCGGCCGCGAAGTGGCCCAGCGACTGGGTATCAAATTCGGCGTGGTCGACCTCTCTCTGGCTCCCACCCCCAACGTGGGCGACAGTGTGGGTGAAATATTCCAGAGCCTGGGACTGGCCAGCATCGGCGTGCCCGGCAGCACGGTGGCGCTGGCGCTGTTAAACGACGCGGTGAAAAAGGGCGGCGCCTTTGCCAGTTCAAAAGTGGGGGGCCTGAGCGGCGCCTTTATACCGGTGAGCGAGGACCTGAACATCTCCCAGGCGGCCGCCCAGGGCCACCTGTCCATCGAAAAACTCGAAGCCATGACCTGTGTGTGCAGTGTCGGCCTGGACATGGTGGCCATACCCGGTGACACCAGTGAAGAGACCCTGGCGGCGATCATTGCCGATGAAATGGCCATCGGCGTAATCAACAAGAAAACCACCGCCACACGCCTGATACCCGTGCCCGGTAAAAAGGCCGGTGACCACGCCTTTTTCGGCGGCCTTTTGGGCGAATCCATCATCATGCCGGTAAACAACGCCACCGGCGAAAACCGGTTTCTGCGTCGTGGCGGATTGATTCCCTCCCCCATACACAGTCTGGTGAATTAAGGAATTCGGGGATGGCGTAATCGAGGGATTAACCATTCCAGCTTTCCCAATCCGACCATTCGGTTTTCATTTGTTCCAGGAAAAAAGTGTCGCCCCGACCAGCAAAAACGTTACGGTCATGGCGCACAGGATAGAAATCTCCGGCATCACTGCAAGCAGCCCTTCCCCCTCGTTCATCACTTGTCGTGCGGCCTTCAACAGGTGGGTCAGCGGAAAGATCTTCGCCGACGCCTGCAGCCACCCCGGTGCCCCCTCAATCGAGAACCAAACTTCGGATAAAAACATCATGGGCCAGGATATGAAATTGAGCAGGCCATTGGTGAACTCTTCGCTGGTCCCCCGCGAAGCGATGACCAGACCCAGTGACGTCATGCAGGTACTGCCCGCCAGAAACACAAGAAAGAGGTTCATCAGACTGCCGTATACCCTGAAACCGAGGATCCAATCACAACCCACCCAGACGATAACCAGCGTGAACATGAGCAGAAAAATCCGGGACAGCAACTGGGCGGCGAGATACTCAAAGGCGGTCAGCGGGGTCGCTTTCAGCCGTTTGAGCACTCCGTTTTTGCGATAACGAACCACCACCCAACCGACCCCATAGAGTGCGCTGAACATCATGTTCATGCCCAGGACTCCGGGAAAAAGCCAGTCGATGTATCGAATCTGTACCCCCTGGATGTCCTTTTTCTGGAATCGCTCTCCGCTATCCGGCGGCACCAGGGCGCCTTTCAAAAGCCTTTCGACAATTGCCCCGGATGGGGAAGAATCGCTGACCCAATATCGGAGCGGTTGGGTCCCCGTTTCGATTAACAGGTCTATTTTATGGTGCTTGAGCTTGTCCATCCCCTGGGCCCGGGTTTCGAAACCCACCAAGGAGATGGCATTGAAGCCGGCAAACGATTCCGGAAGGAAATCGATCGACTGGAGAACGGATGCACCACGATCGATCGGGAAAAGGCCAACCTTGAACTGCGATTGATAGTCTCCTTTGAAGATGACACCAAATCCGAGGATGATTAGAAACGGAAAAAGGAAGTTCCAACCGAATGCCGCACGGTCTCTGAAAAATTCACGATTTCTGGCATTAAAAATGGCCCACAGTCGCTTGAACCGCATACACGCTCCCGATCATTCCCGCAGGCTTCGCCCGGTCAGCTTTATAAATACATCCTCAAGGGTGGGTGTTTTCACGTTCACACCACGCATATCCACTCCCATTGACAACAGCTTTGAAACCACCGCATTGACGTTTTCCGTTCGAATCTGAATCCGGTCTCCCCGCTGGTTGATGAACCCCTGCAAGTCATCTGGATTTTCCGGAATCTGGTCTTTGGGCACCGACAGGGTTGCCCGTTGGCAGTGAATTTCAATCAACGCCTGGGGCGCACCGCGGGCGATGACTTTGCCTTTGTCCATGATGGCGACGTCGTCACAGAGTTTTTCCGCCTCTTCCATGTAATGCGTGGTGAGCACGATGGTACGCCCCTGGGATTTTACCGTTTTGATGATGTCCCACAAATTGCGTCGGGCCTGGGGGTCCAAACCGGTGGAGGGTTCATCAAGAAAAACCAATTCAGGCCGGTTCAGCAAGGCCAAGGCCAAGAGCAACCGCTGTTTCTGTCCACCGGAAATTTTATCGTTCAGTTGTGCGTTGACCGCTTCGAGATGGCAGAGTTGAATCAAGTGGCCAATGGACTCCGTGTTGTCGTACAATCGGCTGAAGGTTTCCAAGGTTTCGGCCACGGTCAAAAACGAAAGCAAGGCGGTCTGTTGAAACATGATCCCCACCTCCTGCCGGAACTGCGCGGCCCGTTTCGCGCCTTTGTATAAAATCGTCCCGCCGGTGGGGTCAATGATGTCCTCGATGATCTCGATAAGGGTTGTCTTTCCGGCGCCATTGGGCCCCAGCAGGCCGAAACAGCTACCCTGGCCGATGGTCATGCTCACCCCGTCGACGGCCCTGAGGCGCCGGTAGTGCTTGTGGATGTCAATGATTTCCAGGAGGGGTTTCATCGGCGCTATCGCTTTCATGGGTGGAGATTGCAGTTTTATCGTAGATAAAAATATCTTATTTAATAAAAAGGGGTTGCAGGCGTTTGACAGTTGACAGGCAACAGCGGTTTTTTTATAGTCGCAAGGACCGCGTAAATCAAGCCGGATTGAAAAAATAACGGCCGGCCGTGGCATTCCCACTGCCGTTCCAATCCCCTTGTCGGATGGAAAAATGAGCGATCATGGAACGTAAAAGCCATTTCACCTTTAGCCTGATCCTGACTGCGGCCCTTATACTGATCGGTACGAGCGGGTACATGATTATCGAGGATTGGCCGGTTAGCGATGCCATATACATGACCATCATCACCCTGGCCACCGTCGGTTATGGCGAAGTCCACCAGGTGAGCGGCGTCGGCCGGATTTTCACCATTTTCCTCATCGTGTCGGGTGTCGGTTATTTCATGTATGTGGTCGGCCTGCTTGTACAGTTTTTGGTCGAAGACCGCATACGAGTCATTCTCGGGAGGCGCAAATTGGACAAGCAGATCGCCAAGCTGAAAGACCACTATATCATCTGCGGGTACGGCAGAATCGGTCGGGTGCTGGCCCGTTATCTCACCGAGCGATACCTGAATGTGGTCGTTATCGAAAAAAATGAGTCCCGCCAGGAGGCCATGGATGAAGATGGTGTGCTTTACCTCATGGGAGAAGCCACCGACGAAAGCCTTCTGCTCAGGGCCGGCATCAAAGATGCCAAAGGGTTGATCACGGCGGTGGCCACCGATGCGGACAACGTGTTTCTGACGCTGATCGCCAAGCAGCTCAACCCCGGCCTGTTCATCGTGGCCAGGGCGATCCAGAACACTGCCAAACGGACCATTCAGGCAGCAGGTGCCAACAAGGTCATCTCGCCCTACGACCTTGGCGCCCGGCGGATGGCCCATGCCATTTTGCGACCGACGGTGATCAGGTTCCTTGAGCTGGCTTTTACCGACGAAAATACGGACGTCCAGGTGGAGGAGATCCGTGTGCATTCCACCTCCCGTCTGCTGAACGTGGCACTCAAGGATTCGGGTATCCGCCAGCAGCTGGACCTGATCATCCTCACGATTAAAAAGGCCGACGACACGATGATTTTCAACCCCAAGGCAGATACCCGCATCGAAACCGATGACACCCTGGTCGTGGTTGGCCGGGCGAAAAGTGTCAGCCAATTGGAACAGATGATGCGATGTTAGTGTCCACATAAGTACTTGCCTGGCCAAATCGCGACAGACACTCGGCTGGTAAAAAGAAGCAAAGATGGCGCTACCTGCCCCTGAATATCTGAAAGCTTTTAAAAGCAGAACCCTCGAACACCGGGTAAAAAAAGCTATCGCGGTGTTGGACAGCTGCACTTTATGCCCTCGCCGATGCGGTGTGGACCGAACTGCCGGAGAAACCGGAACCTGCAAAACCGGCCGCCGGGCTGTGGTGGCCTCGTATAACGCCCATTTTGGCGAGGAGAGGCCCCTGGTGGGACGCAACGGATCGGGAACGATCTTTTTTTCGCACTGCAGCCTGCAGTGCAATTTCTGCCAGAATTACGAGATCAGCCACTTGGGAGAAGGCTGTGCGGTAGCGGACGATCAGCTGGCAACCATCATGCTGGAACTTCAACAAGCCGGGTGCCACAACATTAATCTGGTCACCCCCAGCCATGTCGTCCCTCAGATTCTGGCTGCCGTTTATCTGGCTTCCCAACAGGGACTGTCCGTTCCGCTGGTGTATAATTGCAGCGGATATGAGAGCGTGGAAACCTTGCAGTTGCTGGACGGCATCGTGGACATTTACATGCCGGACTTTAAATTCTGGTATGCCGACGTGGCCCGGGACACCTGCAATGCACCCGATTATCCTGAATTGGCCCAGCACGCGCTGCTTGAAATGCACCGACAGGTTGGAGACTTGGTCATCGACAAAACCAGCGGACTGGCTGTCAAAGGCATCCTGGTGCGCCATCTGGTGCTGCCCGGCGGATTGGCTGGGACGGCAAAGATTATGGCCTTTCTGGCCAATTCACTGTCCCGGGACACCTATGTCAATGTCATGTCTCAATATCGACCCTGCGGCCGGGCCCGAGAGATGCCGGCACTGGCTGTCGCCCTGTCCCCGGCAGAATATGATCAGGCTGTCCGCGCGGCAAAAGCTGCAGGCATCACCCGCCTTGACAAACCCCGACGGGGGTTTGAATTGTGGTAACAGTTAACCCATTTATATGGAGTTGGTATGAAAAAATACATAGTGATATTGGTTCTGGTTTTTTGGATGGGCACGGGTCTGTCCGTTGCTGACGATGCCCTGCCCCGGGTGAAGCTGACCACCAGCCAGGGGGATGTCGTGTTGGAATTAAACAGCGCTGCGGCGCCGAAAACCGTGGATAACTTTCTGGCCTATGTCAAAGACGGCTATTACGATGGTGCCATTTTTCACCGGGTGATCGCCGGATTCATGATTCAGGGCGGTGGATTCGATGCGGAAATGAAGCGCAAGTCCCCACGACCCCCGATTGTCAACGAAGCCGACAACGGTCTGCCCAATCGGACCGGCACCATTGCCATGGCCCGCACGGCGGATCCCCATTCTGCCAGCGCCCAGTTCTTCATCAATGTGAAAGACAACACGTTTCTGGATCACCGCGGCAAGACAGCTCAGGGCTGGGGATATTGTGTATTCGGCAAGGTGGTGCAAGGAATGGAGGTGGTGCGGACGATCGAAAACGTGCCCACCACCTCCCGTTCGGGAATGCGGGACGTGCCCAAAGCACCAGTGGTCATCGAGCAGGCGACGGTGGTCACGACCCAATAGACTTGACAACGGCTGAGGTCTATTTTAGCTTGATGGTACGCTTCATTCTTCTACGTGGACCTCACTCGCTGCCGCCGGCACAACTTAACGGTTGTTCCAATCAACCGAGCATCACTGTATATGCATGAAAATTAAATGAGGATGCGGCTATCAATCTAGGCAAACAGGCGTGGGATAGCGGAAGGTTTTACCGAACACCAAGTGCCCCTTTTCCCTGCTCGGAAACCGGTTTCGTCAATGGTGCGAGCCGGTGGCCGGTTGCGGGGATCTTTCCTCCTTTTTCGAGATCACGGAGGAAACGCTTTTCCATCATCGCTGTGGAATCCGACAGTTTCTGCATCCCACGCTTGTTTCATTTTATTGGAATATCTCCCCTGAGCCCTCGCCATATACCCGTTGCCGGGCCTTTGCCGCTGCAACCAGCGGTGCCACCCGCTCGTCCACATAATCATAAACCCGGGCCCGGGATTTCCCCTGTGCCGGCCTTAAAATCCGTCCAAGGTACTGCATCACCCGGCCACTGAATCGGATCGGGGTGGCCATGAACAAGGTGGACAGGTCCGGACAGTCAAAGCCTTCGCCAATCAGTTGGCCGGTGGCGATCAACACATTGACCTGGCCTTTGTTGAGACGCGCCAGCACGGCTTTTCGCGCGTCATCGCTCAGATCGCCGGTGAGCAGATCCGAATGAACGCCTAACTTGTAACGCAGGATCCCCTGAAGCGTTTCACAGTGCTTCTTGCGGTCGGACAGCACCAGGCAAACACCCTTGCCGGCCCGCACTTCCTTTTCCACATCCCATGCGATGAGCCGATTGCGCGTATCATCGGCGGTCAGTTCGGACAGCATGCGGGAGTAATCGTTGACCGGGTCGAAATAGGGTTCGAAGGCAGTGATTCGAACAACCACATCGGCTTTTAGAATATGGCCTTTTTCCTCCAGTTTGACCTTGTCCACCTCGTGGTGAACATCACCCAGATGCCAGAATATGAGCTTGGACAGTTTGTCCCGCCGCCACGGCGTGGCGGAAAGGCCTATCATGTAGCGGCAGTCGAAAGCAGTGACTGCCTCGGTGAAGGTTCGGCTGGGGGCCCGGTGGCACTCGTCCACGACGAGATGGCCCGTGTGGGGAACGATTTGATCCGTGCACCGGTAGAGGGTTTGAACCAGCGCCACGGTAATCCGCTCACCGATTCTATTTTTTCCTGCGCCGATCAGTCCCACCTGATCCGCAGGGATACCCAGAAACTGTTCGATGCGCTGGATCCACTGAAAGGCAAGATCCTTGGTGTGCACCACCACCACGGTCGGCTGGCGCCGCTGGGCGATCAAAAAGAGCCCAACGACGGTTTTTCCGCTTCCCGTGGGTGCACTCAATGTACCGAAATCCTTTTTTAGCATTTCCGCTGCTGCTTCGGATTGGAAGTCTTTCAGTGAACCGTTGAAGGAAAATTCCACATCCTGCATCAACCGGCGCTGATCGTCGATGCGATAGGAAAGATTCTCCCGCTTAAGCAGGAGAATCAACTGGCGGGTATATCCACGGGGGATGATGATCCCGGTTTTGCCGGCGCGTCGGTAAAAGCGAAGTATTTTCTTCGTTCCCCGGTTCCAGCGCCCCATGCGCTCGTTCTCAATCCATTTGGGGTTGAGCATCTGAAACCGCTCCACCAGTATGTCCAGCAGCTTGGTAGGGGCGTGATTGATCTTCAGGGAATGCGTGATGGTGATTTTCAATTCACCATTTTCAGTTTTTGAAGCACACACGGCAGGCTCGCAGCGGACTATTGATAGAAGCGAAGGAAGACGGGAATCATAAATGTAATCATGATCAACACGCCCGGAATCGTCAGGTATGGGGCATACCATGGTTTCCCGGCAGATTTGGCTTTTCTGACTTCGGAAAGAAACCAGTTGCCAAGAAAAAATGCAGCGACAAGAATTGGGATTGCTTTAAGGATGGCCATGTCCGGAAAAATACTCCTGTGTGTGAAATCAAACGGATGCGCCGGGAAGCAACGCCATTCTCAACGTGATATGGCGACCGTCTTTCCACGGCCAGAATTTGGCGATAATCACACCGTTCTCAAAACTTTTTTCGAAAAGGGTCTGTTCGATACGAATACTGCCGGTACCCTCGGTGACCTCCAGATCCTTTGGCGTCGGAGACTTGCCACTGGGCTTCACCGGTTTTTCAAGGAAAGCGGACAAAATTCGCTCCCACTCCGCCAGATCATTTTGAAAAAACACCAGTTCAAAAAGGTCCTCACGGTCGCACCGTTTTTCATGAACATCCAAATGAACACAACAGTCCGAAATATCGCGGAGTTTCATCGCCACGCCTCTCCTGTTTAATTGGTAAATTCAGCATCTATCAGCGTTGGATATCCAGAGAAAAAAGCAATGTTATTATAGGCGACCGCCGGCCATCTGTCAAAAACATAAATGACATTCAAGTTCCGACTGAGAATAAGCCTATGAAATCTCATGCGAAACGTTTCACGTGAAAACACACTCGGTGGTGTTGAAACAAAAATGGCGGCACAAGTTGTGGTCCATCCGTCAACCATCCCTGGCGGTGAGTCGATGGGTGATCAACCCGTGAAAAAAATGTCCCGCAGCCGTCGAGAAGCGCCATCCAAGGTGAACATGGCATTTGGCGCATACGGCAATGCGCCACACGTAGCCGGCAAACCAGGTGAATTGGGAGGAGCTGGGTCCGACATAACCGCATCCCCAGGCATCCCGGTAACAGACAATTTCAAAAACGATGCCCTCCGGATTGGCAAACGTATGCGCGTGTGCGCCCTTGATAATCTTGCGCTCTGCGATCGAAGTAATCAAGTGGAGGCATTGGCGACAGACAATACCGTCCTCGGAGGCCGCCGATGTTTTGTCTTGAGGGGCTGATAGGGAATCATCCCCCACCTTTTCCGGTTTGGGGCCCTGCCGGAAAATGTGGGGGACCCGGTTTGGCGATTGCCGATGGTGGTGGATGCTTCCTGCTTTAACAAGCGGTGTATTCATGATTGTCTTCGGTCTGAAGTCGGGTGGGCAGATCGTGAAATAGGCAAAAGCGAGGATAGACACCCCCGACCGTGAACAGGCGGCGAAAGGCAGACGGGTCGGTTTTTTTCCAAGGATAGATTGCCTTGGCAGCCAAACGACAACGAGAAGGGGTTTGCTGAACGCAGTGTATCAGTTGCTTAAATTATCCACCCGTTCCTTGAGTTCTTTTCCACACCGGAAAAAAGGCAGTCGTTTGGATTTGACGGTTACCGATTCGCCCGTCTTTGGATTTCGCCCCTCATAGGACCCATACTGTTTCACAAAGATGCTTCCAAACCCTCTGATTTCAACGCGGTCGCCATTAGATAACGCGTTGGTCATTTCCCCGAAAAAAAGATCAATCACCCGCTCGGCTTTCTCTCGAGTAAAGCCGTTTTTTCTTTTCAGTGCGTCGATCAGATCCCCTTTGTTCATATTCACCCCCTTGGTATCATGAATTATATCAGCATCGTAAAAGTTTATCCACGACTTGTCAACGGGCGTGTTCTTCAATTGCCTTTTTTGTTGGAGGGGTTTTGCCTAACCATCATCTGGCGGTCACCGTTTATCCTGCCGGTTACCCCATCAACCCGGACTGCCGCCGTATTTTTCGTTTCAGGGCCGTTTGAAATGCCGCAATCGTCCCGTAAACAATCAGACGTCGGGAGGCGCGTGTTACCGCCGTATAGACGATTTCCCGAGTCAGCAACCGATGCGTTGAATCGTCGGGCAGAACCAGCAGGGTGTCGTCATATTCAGACCCCTGGCTTTTGTGAACGGTCATGGCAAACGCCAGATCCCAATCGGTCAGACCGGATGCGGGAAAAGCCACAATCCTGCCAGTACGCTTGAAATAGACCCGATACATGCCATCAGACTGACACGCCACCAGCCCCACATCCCCGTTGAAAAGGTCCCGGGTGTAATCGTTGCGGGTAATCATGATCAATGCGCCGTTGAACAGACGAGAGTCCGGGTTGCCGTCTGGATCGAGGATCTGCCTCAGGCCGGCGGCAATGCGGCTGTTGACCCACCGCGCACCGGTGCGGCCATGGCGCAGCACAGTCAATATTCGACATTGGTATGCGAATGTGAAAAGCCGGTTGAGCAGATTCGTTCGTTCCTCATCGTCCATGGAATCCGGCGCGTCCGTCCGTCGAATCAATTGCCGCACAAGATCCACGTAACTGACCGCATTTTCTTTTTTTGGCCGAACATACTGGTGCATGACCCATCGATCTATATGCCGGTTCATGGCCTCCCCATCTCCGGCGGTTACAAAGGCCCACCGCCGGTCTTTTAGGGTTAAGGCCCGGTCAAAACCCACTGGTTTCAGGGAAACCGGATGGCCGCCATTGATGGCCTGCGCCAGTTCGAGCAGTTGCCCGGCCGAGCGATAGACATTGCGCAGTTCCACAAAATGCTTGGCGAATACGCTGCCGGCTGTCGGGCTCATGTCTGCCAGCACCGATCCTGCCTCTACCGAGGGCAGTTGATCCTTGTCCCCGATCAGAATCACCCGTGTTCGACCCGGTTCGATGGCCTGAAAGAGACGATCCATCATCACCACATCAACCATGGACACCTCATCCACCGCAATCACGTCGGCCGGGATGAAACGCCGCTCGCCGAATAAGAAACCGTCGGTACGGCTGCGGTAAACCAGGAGTTTGTGCAAGGTGGAGGCGCGCAGACGTCCCAGTTTCAGGTCACCGCTATCAGGGTCAGCGATGCTGGCCAGATTGGACATCAACGCTTCGCTCATCCGCTGGGCGGCGCGACCCGTGGGGGCGGCCAGCATGATCCGTGAGGGATCGGTCCCGGTTCGAACCAGCGCCCTGAGAATATTCATCAGCAATGAGGTCTTCCCGGTTCCCGGCCCGCCGGAAACGACCAGCAGTGGGGCGGCCAGTGCCGCCCGGATGGCATCGACCTGAAACGGATCCCGGATGATCGGCGTTCCGTCGGCACCCTTGCGGATCACCGCCGCTTCGCCATACAATTCGTCGATTATCGTCTGTATGGATTCGTCGGGCGGCTGGTGGTCTTCGCGCAGCGCTAAAAATGAGTTTAATCGCAGCTTCAGGCGCCTTTCGTGATAGTGAAACTTCTGAAAATAGAGCCGCCGGCGGCCGGTCGTCCCGTCCAGCACCATCGGTTTGAAATCACCGACGCCAGTCCGGTCGATCAACGTGTCGTAGCGTCCCTCATCGAGGCGCCCCATAAACCCGGTGATCAGTTTCCACACAGCCGGATCGGCAGTTTGCGGCACGGATTCCTTCAGATGATCCGTGTCCAGGACCAGACACAGACTGCCTTCACCAAGGGCCGAAAACATCAATCCCAGCATGCAGATCAAACCGTCATCCACAGGTTCCGGGCCAACCTGCAACAGATCCCGAATGGTCATCAGGTCCAGGTCCGAGAGTCCAAGATCGGCGAACAGGACCGGCAAGCCGTTCGTATCCGTGGGCCCTGCATCGATTCCGAAGCGCCTGAGCCTGTCGCGTAGGCTTTCCTTTTGATGAGTCTACCATTGAAGGTCCGCAATCTTTTTCTGGATGGCTTGCTCAAGGGCTTCCAGGGGCAGCAGTTGTTCCGGGGCGACGTGAAAAACACCATTCTGTCCGCCGCTCCCGATGCCTCGGATAAAAAGGTAAAATGCGCCACCGAAATGGTGATGCGGGTCAAAGCGGTCCCCCAGGTATCGCTTGAGCCATCTCAAGGTGGCGATGGTGTATAACTGGTACTGGAGTTCATAACCGGCCCGTGTGATCTCCTCGGCCATGGCGGATTGACCATATCCACCTTCCAGCCGGTTGGATTTCCAATCAGCGATGTAGTAGCGGCCCTGCCACAAAAACACCAAGTCAATGAATCCACGGATCACCATTTCCCCGCAGAGGTTACCGGACAAACTGCAATCGGGCACCCGAAACCGTTTCGGTAACGGTTCCACCAGGGGAAAATAAAATTCCATTTCATGCCGCCGCTGGTCCGGACCCAGCTGGCCCATGAACAGCGACGGGCCATTGTCACCGATTGGCATTCTCAAGGTCGCGGCAACCATCCGGGCAACCGTTGGTGCCCATCGCGGCGCGATCCTGAAAAATGCGAGCGCCGATTCAATCACAAGGCGTGCACCATCATCAGCCAGGAGGTCAACCGGACCGTCCATCACTGACCGAAAATCGATATGCTCGAAAATGTGGTGAAACATGGACCCCATTCGGGTACCGCCGGGTAGCCCATCAGACAGATCCGGATCCATGGATTCGGGGGGTAGGACAGCAAGGGGTTCATCATCTTCCCGCCGAACCGCGTCAACCAGGCGGAAAGCGGCTGCTCGGACAACGGTGTCGCGTGATTGAACCATTCGGTGGCCGATGCTGGAAAAGGATTCCAGGGAAATTTTTCGTCGCCGGAAATCAGTTTGCACCGGCAGCAGGTGGCCGGCCGCCATCCGCACGGGCTTCTCCCCGCTGTCGTCGCGGGCGGGGATGGGGCCAGATGCTCCAGCTGCATGGACGGTAACTTTATGCCAACCACTGCCGGTCGCCGGTGATTCCCCGGCATTCGGAAACATCTGTCCGATGCTAGGGGAGACAAACCGGCAGATGGGCCCACGCCAGCTGTAGTTTCTGCTGTCGGGATAATAAGGAACGTAAAGCTTGAATTGTGAACGGGTAAGTGCTACATAATACAACCTTTTATTTTCATCATCATTTTCTTTTTCCGCTTGGGCTTTTCCGGTACCTGCCGTCAGGTCGATCACCTTCCGGCAGGCTTGTTCGGGATGCGTTGGATCCGCCATGTGATACACCTGAATGCCGCCGTCACTACGGACGGTCAGGCCTCCGGCGATAAAAACCACCGGGAATTGCAACCCCTTGCTTACATGCATGGTCAGGATCTGGACCTTGTCTCCATCATCCTCGATCTGGTGAATGTCGTCGTCGGATCCGGCACCCATATCGGAAAGGCGCAGGCTGTCCAGCAAGGCAACCACTCCCCCCATGTCCAGGTTCCTCGTGTAGGCCGCTGCCTCCAGATAATCGAAGAGCTGCTGAAAATTGGTTTCGGTGCGGTCCCAACCCGGATCCATGCAGTGACGGAGGCTCAGGCCTGAATCTTCCACCAGCGACTGAAACAGCAACCCCCAGCGTCGTCTTTGGGCGTGGGCATGCCAGCGCGCCAGCAGTTGTTGGCTGGCATGGTCGGCTGGCAGTTCCCGCCGTGATTCCAAATCAGCCGGAGCAATGTCGAAAAAAGGTGTCAGCAACGCCAGTCTGACCGAGGCGGCCAGCTGTGGGGTGGAGACCGCGCGAAGCGCCATGCTCAACCAGTGGGCTTCCCGGCATTGAAACAGGCCGGGCTTGCGATAGTAGGTGTAAGGGATGGACGATTCCTTCAGCAGGGGTTCGATCAGGGTGAACTCTGACTGGCTTCTCACCAGAATGGCGATATCGTTGAAATGAAGGGCCCGATCCGGACCATCCCGGTCGGGGATACGGATTCCCCCCTGCCCCACCAGGTAGCCAATTTCCCGGCAAACAAAATGAGCCAGCAGCGTTTTGGCCGCCGCATGGCTTGTTGCCGCGGTCAGGTCCATGACATTGAACGGCGGTCGTTGTGACCGATCGCAGCTGAGCGCAGCAGGCCGTTGACCGGGTTCCGGCGACGCTGACGGCAGGTAACCGATCTCGAAGGGGTTGGTTTCTTCCCGGGTACCGAACCAGGCACCGTGGGAAAACAGTCGGTTGAAGCGCTCCACCAGCTGCGGTGTGCTGCGCCAGTTCACCCTCAGGTCATACAGGTTGGCCAGTCCACGTCCGGCCAAGGTTTTCATCTGCTGCCGGGCACCCAGATAGGTGAACACATCGGCCCCGCGAAAGGCATAAATGGCTTGCTTGGGGTCACCGATCAGAAAAAGCCGGTGGGTCACCGGATCATCGTGGCGTTGAAGGAATAGAGTGCTGAAAATCTGCCACTGCACATCATCGGTGTCCTGAAATTCATCCACGAAGGCCACCCGATATCGGTTGCGGATTTTACGGATTCCTTCGTCGGCCCCCTCCCCCGTCAGGAAATCGGCCACACGGACGAGCATATCCTGGTAGCTGAGCCACCCGTTTCGACCCTTCATGGCACGGGCATCCGCCCGCAACTGGCCCACCGAGGTCAGCATCAGCACATGCGAAAGGTGTGAAAACAAATGGACCAGCTCTTCGAATCGCTGCGTTATCGTTGTCAGGTCGGGGCATTCATGCAGGTTTTCCCCGACCTTCAGCCATTTCTGAGGAACCAGACGGTCGATGTTCCGTTCACCGGACGAATGGCGCGCACCGAGGATGGCGACAACCGCCATCATTTCGGATAGCGGGCAGGCATCGGCATCCACCCGTTCCAGGGCCCGTTCAATGGGTTCAATCATATCCCGGATGACCGCGGCTTTGGTTCGCGCGTGAATGTTGAGTCGACCATACCCGTCCGAGAATCGTGGTGGCGGCCCCACCATTGATTTGAGCGCGAGAACCGTCTGCTGGGCCGTCTGCCACAGGTCGTCAACATTCAACTCGGCAGGATCAGGAACCAGTATCTCACGGTCCGGATCATCGGAAAGCCGATGGACCAAATTGACGGCAGTTTGTATGAATCCATCCGTATTGGCTGAAAAGTTTGCCAGAGCCAGCAGCACTTCCAGACGACGGCCGTATCGGCGCGGCCAGTCTGAACGCATCTGCCCCCGGAGCAGTTCCTCCAGCAGCGGGCCGTCGTCGATCACGTCCTGCTGGAACAAGTTTCCGGTTTCAAATGGAAATTCCTTCAGCAGGGTGTGACAAAAGCCATGAATGGTATAGATGGCGGCATTGTCGAACCCATCCAGGGTCTGTGCCAGCTTTTTCCGGACGGCATCGTTCAACGGCTGATCGCCGTCCAGGGTCTGTTCAATTTTCTGGCGGATGCGCAGCTTCAGTTCACTGGTGGCTTTTTCGGTAAAGGTCACCAGCAGGATATTCTCCAGAATCAGATCCGGCTCTTCCTTGAGCAGGCGAACCACCAGGTTCTCGATGGTATACGTTTTTCCCGTGCCGGCGGAGGCCTCCACCAGGGCGTGGCGGGAAAGATCCATCGCGTCGATGTCGCCGATGGGATGAAAAGCGGTGGGTGATGAAACGATCATGGCAAAAATACCCTGAATCGCCGCCTGGCACGAGTCCAGGATGCCCGGTGTAACCACTGCCCCGGCGAGTTCGCTCCGCACGTCTGCCTCCGCATGCATGGTTTCGGTCAGTAATTCGAAAAAGGCCTTCCGGTCGGCATCGTTCACCCCATCCTGACCGATGAATCCCCGCAGGCCGGCATTGGCAAAAAGCGTCTCGAAAGGCAGCCATTCCAACGGCGACGGCGAAAAGAAGTCTCC
Organism: uncultured delta proteobacterium; assembly: GCA_963697405.1. GTDB lineage: Bacteria > Desulfobacterota > Desulfobacteria > Desulfobacterales > Desulfosarcinaceae > Desulfosarcina. Next base: position 157,018 of record CAVONY010000016.1, read on the forward strand.
CACCAACCCGGCCAGATAGCCTGCGGATCGCTTGGGATCCAACACGTAATCGAGATTCAGCACATGCTCCCGGTAGATGACATGCACGGCCATGCGGTTGACGTCGGACCAGGGATAGGGTTCGCCGCCGGTGGCGATGGCCATGAGGGTCAGCAAGGGGCCGATTACATATTTGTCAGGGAGCCTGGATCGTCGATTGGAACCGGTGACCACCAGGCAGTGCCAGGCTTCATCGGCTGTCTGCCAGACCCATGGCACTCCGCCGCAAAGGTGGACGGTTTTCGGAAAACGGTGAACATCCAAACCCGGTCGATCGATCGCAACCGGATTAAAACTGAGCTGAATCCCGCCGGTCTCGACGACATCGTCAATGACCGCCCCCACCATAACGGCGGAAAAGAGCCGGTGGGCCGTTCGCATCTGTTCGACGAAAGGATACAGGTTCGCTCCGACGGCCAGTACCTGCTGTTTTAATCTGGATTTGTCATGCGCGGCAAAAGCGCCGGCCGGAAGCAGGCTTTTGCGGGACAGATCGGCATAGACCGAGTCGAATTCGGTCTCCAGGCGATCGATCGGCAGCTGGCGGAATGAACCATTTAACTGGGCACTCAACCAGTTTTGCACCGGAGCGGTACGGATTTCAAAATCGATGGGAAATTGCGACGATAGGGGCTCATCCGCCATCTCAGCCAGTTCGGCTGTTGGATCGGCCTGTTCACCGATTCCCAGGTGAAATCGCCCGACCACGTCGACCGGATCCAGCAGAAAGCGCCGCAGCAGGCCGATGGTCATGGAGACGGCGTCGGCGGGTTCGTGGTCCGCTAAAGGGTTCGGCAATGCAAAATCCGGGCGGTACCGGTCAGCGGTCTTCAGATCTGAAGATGTCGCCTGGTCCAAAAATGCATGCCACCGTCCACTGCGGCGATAGCAGTTGAGCCGCTGGGCCTGACTGCTGTTGACCATCACATCTGACCAGTCATTAATTGCATCCGGTGCAAGGTAAACCGGGCTGTCAGGCTTGATGGGGATCTGGCTGAAACGGAAGGATTGTCCACCCAAGACTTGCTGCTCCACGTATCGCTGTAACTGGTGGACCACGGAACAGGGCGCCAGCTCGCGGTCCTTTTGAAGGTCCCGGGACACATAGCTCAGGTAGAGTTTGCAGCGCACGGATACGAGGATTTCCAGGAACAAATAGCGATTGCGTTCGGCAGGGCTGATGTCGCCGATGCGACGCTTTTTGCCCCGTAAATCCAGCAGCGTGTCGTGCACACGTCCGGGGAAGCGGCCCTCTTCCAGCCCCAGCACATAGACCACACGAAACGGAATGGGCCGCATGGGCATCAGGGCGGATACGGTCACACCGCCGGTAAGATAGTCACCTTGCCCGCCGGTGATCCCTTCCAGGTGAGTCCGCACAAATAACCACAGCGCATCGGCTGTCAGCGGGCGGCCGGGTTGAAACTGACCCAGAGCATCGTAATGCACGAAATGGTCGAAGGCACCCACCAGGGATTGAAAAACGGTTTCCTCCCCGCGCATCTCCGCAGAGATCTCGATGAATCGGTCCACCACGCTGAAAAAGGCGTCCCGCCACTTTTGCGCCGGGGCCGATTCCATCCTGAGAGACCCCACCGCCCGGTGCAGCGATTCCACTATCCCGCAGAATTTCTCCAGGAGCCGGTCGTCTCCCGTGTTGATATCGCTAAATGGCACGATACCGTTGAAATGGGGTCTTGGAGCACCGTCAGCGGCGGCCGGTGACGTCATGATACGGGATATCCGCATCCGCTCCAGCCCCTGCCGCCAGGAAAAAAGCCCGCCGGAAGGGGTCATTCCGGCGTGGGTGGCCTTGTTTTCATAACCGTGGAAGATACCCAGCGCATCGGCCCAGCCGATCCAGACACGCAGCGCTTCCGGCCCGAAGCGCCAGCGCTGCATGACACATGGGTTACGCAACAGGGCGAACACCTCTTTTCTGGAAAACGTGCCGCGGGACAATTCCATCACAGCCAGTACCGCCTGGGCGAAAACGCTTTCCGTTCGGGCATTCGAATCCACCAGGTTATAGGCAATCCGTGCCGGCTGGCGGCTGAACACCGAGTCCACAACGGGTTTGTATCGTGACATGTCGGATACCATCACGGCGATATCGGTCATACACAGATCCGGATCCGTTTCCAGGTTGTGCACGATACTGTTGTATACGGTTTCCACCTCCCGTCGTACGCCCGGGCAGGCCACGATCTGAAGCGAGGTGTCCTGCGCCAGCGGCGGTGGCCTGTCGCCCTGCCCCTCGAGGGTCAGCAGCCCATGGCCGATGGCAGCAAGCACGGTATCCGGCTGTGGGGTTTCTGAAAAGCCGGCATGAAAGTCATAATCGGTCAGCTGGCAAAGCAGGCGGATGCTCTCCCGGCCGGGTTTTCCCCAGGCGGACAACAGGGCATGGTCGACTTCCGAAAACAGGTCGCCGGCCGACCATTCGTCCTGGCTGAGTTTCAGGCCGCTGACCTGCTTTCGTTCGATCCATCTTTTCTCGAAGGGTGTCTTGATGTCCTCCCAATATTCACGGGATGGGTTCAGGCTGTATATACTGATGTTGAAAAAGGATTTGAGTCGGGACAGGAGTTGCAGATGCAAGGGCGATATCTGGGACAGCCCGAAGAAATGGACGCGTGAAAAGAGGCGACGGCCATGTTTTTTTTCTGCGGCCGCTGGGAAAAGGATCTCCCTGGCATAGTCGGCAACGGAAAGAAGCGGTTGGCCGGTCGACCGCCCCAGTTGATCTTTCAGGGAACACATCTTCCGGTAAATCCAGCGCTGGCAGATTTCCATGGGATCGGTGGTTTCGCTGTCGGTCAGCCATCGTTGGATCATATCCGACCGGTGGTATTCATATTCCTGAAACAGTCGGGCCAGCTCCTCGGAGAGCTGCCAGCAGCGGATTTCAATATCGCTGCGCGTGTTTCCCTCACCCAATCGAAGATAGGGGTTGACCGGAATCAAATCCGGTGTTCCACGGTCCTGGGCCATGAGTATGAAAAACAGGATGATTTTCAGGTTATCCTTGTCCAGCAGTTTGGGTCCGGGGCCCAACTGGGGATCCAGGGAGCGAATCATCTGCCACAACCCGGTTTCCAGGTACCGAAACTCAACGTTCATGAAAATTTCGGCTTTGCGGGCAAGGGTGAGTTTGATCCACTTGGAGAGGTTCATGTTTGGAACAACGACCACCGGCGGGTCCAGAATATTGGCACCGACGCCCTCCGGACTGAGGTTTTCGTGAAGCTTTTGTGCCAGCGGCATCAGCTGATTGCTGAAATAAAGGTCAACGCCCATGGGTCGAATCGTCCGAATATCCTTGTATAAGGATGGCTATAGAGGCACAGCGAGTCATTCGGTATCCATCCGGTTCGGCCTGTCGGTGATAAATGAATGCGATCGGCCAAACTGAATCAAACTATCAGGACCGGCTTTTATTTGCAATTTTCATTTACGCGGGAGGATCACTGACAGTGATTTAGCGGGAAACAGCGGTTGAGGCGGGTTTTATTTCTTGGATGGCCGGTCATACCGGACAGGGCAGCGTCATCCAAACTGCTGCCCATTGGCTTCTTTCCGGACCAGGGCGCTGGCGGAAGATCAGTCGTCCATCATGTCCGTGACCACTTCCGTCACGATGTCCTCGCAGTATTCCTCGCCGATGAGATCGACCTGACCACTTTTCTTGTTGTATTTGATGCGGCACCCATATTCCTGAACCATGCTGTCGGCAATCTTGGCCACCACTTCCAGGTTTTTATTTTTCTTATTAATTTCAAAAGGTTTCATATTGCCAGGCCTCCATCCTGTGCTGATTCTGAGTTTCATTCCAATGCCGGTGATTCGGGTTCCGCGATCGGCAATATTCGATATTGATTCATAATAAAGCACGAGTTATGCCACGATTGATTGATATTATAATGAATCGTTTTTAATAGGTATTCAATAAGATACGATTTCAGTCGGTCAATGAAATAGAGAAAATTGGGTTGTTTCTTTGTGACATATTTTTCCTATTTCCCCTACGGGATTCCTTTCGGATAAAAGCGATCCCCCTCGGGATAGACACCCCTCGGGGGATCGCTTTTTCATCAGGACTATCGGGCCTGTCAATAGGGGGTGCGGTGATTGGCGACCCATACGCGTTGTTGGGTCCAGTGACCATCTGAAGTTTCCACCTCCATCCAATGTCCCAAAACCCAGTGGCCTTTTCGATTATAGTGCCCCGGATTCCAGACCCTTTGGTAAGTTGGGGGAACCCAGGCTTTCTGCCATTCCCAATGACCATGACGGTGCCTGGGGCTATAGTTGCTCCGATAGGTCTGCTCCGGCTCGACATAGACAACCTGCGGCTGCTGTTCGGCTTTGTGAGTTTGGTATATGGCATGACCCAGGATCGCCGCCCCCACGCCGATGGCAACCCCTTCCCATCGGTGTCTCTGTTTGCTTCCCGCCATTGCGGATGAAGAAACCAGCGCACTTCCGAACAGGGCAATCACCAGACTGACAAGCAGCATTTTCGTTTTCATGGTGAATCTCCTTTTGCGTTGTCGTTACCCCCTTAGACACCACATATTCCGGAAAGTTCAACCGGGTTGGCGTTTTTTATAGCAGGACCTTCAACGCCGATGCAAAAGCAAACGTCCGTCATTCCGAGGCAATTATCGAGTTATGCGCCGCTGAATGGCGTGCGGCAGTCGGGCCTAAAAAAGATCTGGGCTTTATCTGGCCGGGACGCTTAATACGCGCTGGAAATTTTAAAAATGAGATTGCCGTTCTGGTATGCGGGTCCGCCGACGAACAGGCTCCCCCGGTTGAGCAGTTGGACCTGGGTTTCAAATACGGTCCGCGTTTGCTTCATCATCTGCAAAGCGATGTCGGCCCGGCTGCCGCGGATGTTTTGGGGTGTAATCTTCAGCCGGCGGTCACCGGGAAGGGACACCATGCCGGACTGGCCCACGCTCAGGTTGAGGCTTTCGCTGCTGAGCAGGCGGTAGGAGGTGTAGTTGAACATGGATTGTAACTCACCGATGTGCCGTTTCAGTTGCGGATCGACCACGGTGTCATTGCGTGCGGCAAGGATGGTGTCCACGCTGATCCGGCAGCTTTCTTGGGCCAACAGCGCGTCGGCAGTAACGACCCAGGAGAGCGTCAATACCAAAAGCGCCAGCAAACAGCGAAATCTATACCGCATTGGGTTCACTTTCCACGTCTGTTTCTTCAGTATACCAGAGGATGGTTTGTCGCGTTTCGGGAGTTTCGAAAATCATAACAGATGACATCGACCCTGTAAAAGAGTTTATAATTGCACTGGGCACGGGCGGCGGTTTACGTACATAGTTGGAATAGGCGAAAAAGAGCAACAGACCGGCCGTTACCGTGGCCGGGATGGTATATTTTAATGAAGCGATAAACCTGGATAAACCACCCCGCGACCGATATTGCCGAAGGGCTTTGTTCAACACCTGTTTTTCAAGGGCCACAAAATCCACTGAATTCGCTGCGTCGTGGACCCGGTCGCGAAGATTCTGTGAAAAGGCCGTAAGGGCGGCCAGCTGGCGGCGGCATTGCCGGCACCCTGCAATATGGGCCTCCATGTGCGCCATTTCACCGGCGTCCAAGTCTCCGTCCAGATATCGGTCCAGCCGGATTTCATCACAGGCGTCTGCATAGGGGCGGGTCATTCTTCCTCCTCCATCAACGGCTGAAGGATCGCTTTAAGCCGCTTGCGTGCATGGAACAGACGGGATCGCACCGTTCCCAGTTTGATCCCGATGGCATCGGCAATCTCTTCGTAAGAGAGGCCTTCTATTTCCCTGAGCACAAAAACGGTTCTGGCTTGATCCGGAAGCATTTTCAAGGCGTTGTCGATCTGTCGACGGGTTTGCGCATTGGCCACCCGGATCTCCGGTGAGGGCAGATCGCTTTCAGGCTCTACTGCCGGCTGACCATCGGTGCTGTCGGTAGAGACGTGCAGCCATTTGAATCGCCGGGCCCATCGCCGCTTCCAGTTGAGGGACCGGTTGACCGTGATGCGGTGCAGCCAGGTGGACAGCGACGCATCCCCTCTGAAGTCGCCGATGGTTCGATAAACCTGCAAAAAAACCTCCTGCATGATGTCCTGGCTCTCTTCGGCGTCAAGCGTAATTCCGAAAGCGATGGAAAAGATCTTTTTGCGAAACCGGCGAACCATCAACTGAAAGGCCCATTCGTCGCCTCGTTGCAACCGCAGGACCAGCTCTTGGTCATGCACAATTCTGTTATGTATGGTTGTAGACACCGGTCAGAAATAAAAGTTCAATATTTTTTAGGTTTTATGGCGGCGGCAGGAACCGGCGTCATTCCATGCCTCGGCAACTGGAGCGACAAGAATGATGCAGCACGATCAGGCCGGTCTGGTCCAGATGTCAAGGGACGCTGCATAGTAAATTTAATCGACAAGCGGGTCAAACGTATTTTGCAGGCTTTCTTAACTTAGGCGGAATAAGAAAACAGACGGCAAAAATGCCGCCCGTTCTTGTGTTACGTCGTCATGACCGACCCATCCGGAAACAGGGACCTTCAACGCCTTGTTTTCATTATCATCCTTGCGCATTGGGATTGATGCGGATTTCCACCCGTCGGTTCATCTGGCGACCTTCCGGTGTGGCGTTGGTGGCCACCGGGCGGCTTTTTCCGTATCCTATCGTATTAATCCGATAATCCTGTACCCCCCGACTTGCCAAGAGATTCTTCACGCTGGTGGCACGACGTTCGGATAGCTGCTGGTTGTAGGTTTCTGATCCGGTGCCGTCCGTGTGGCCCTCCACAAGGATCGAGGTCTGGGGATAGTTGATCATGATCTGGGCGATTCGGTCCAATTCATTATACAGGCCCGGTCGCACGACATCGGAATCCAGATCGAAGCTGACGTCCCCTTTCAGGGTGATGGCCAGCAGTTCCCCCTCCCGCCTGACGGCTGCCGCATCGGACGCCGCCAGGGCATCGCGCATTTCCGCTTCCTGCTTGTCCATCATCTTGCCGACGCCGGCGCCGGCGGCAGCACCCACAGCGGCGCCGGCAGCCGCACCAATGAGCGTCCCTTGTCTATCGCGACCAATCGCCTGGCCCAACACGGCGCCGGCCACCGCACCACCTGCAGCACCATAGGCGGCCCCTTTCCCGGTTTTGGTCTCGGGTGCGGCACAGCCACTTAACACGAACATTCCCATCAAGGCGATCAGGATCAATTTCTTCATTGCTGCAGGTTCCTCCCTGTCTCATCACACATTTGTATTCGTCGCCATAGCAAAACCAAGCCTAAACGCTTCTCCAACGGGCGCTAATGTAAGTCAAGAACTCATGAATGTCTAAGTTTTTTTACCGACAATCCAGGGCATTCATCCTGCAGATGCCCCGGATTGTCCATCCTAAGCCCGAATGACGCATGGTGTAGAATAGAGATCCTAGTATCTCCGGCCACCGCGACCGCTGTTATGGCTCCTGCGGTCACCGTGATGTCCCCGGTCACTGGATCGCCATTTGCCGGGATGGCGATTGCCATGCACGTCCCCATGATGGCGTTTGCCTTTATACTGGTGTCCGCGGTTATAGGGGCGCCATTGGTTATAATGGTCACCACGATGCGGCTTCCTGTATCCGTGATGCCTTGGCGGGTGCCGGCGGTATTCCCGGTAGTTGAATGAAAACGCCACCGGTGGTCCGCGATGATAACCGGTTGCGTGGTGGTTGATCAGCGCGCTGCCAACGATCGCGGCACCGACACCGATGGCGACGCCTTCCCAGCGATGCTGCTGTTTGGAGCCTGCCCAGACCGAGGTTGACGTCAGACCCAGACTTAATACCACTGCGACCGCTATAAACAACTTTTTCGTGATTTTCATTTCCAGCCTCCTTTGTGATGGTTGAAGCGATAGACACCTTCGGCTGGAAAAAGTTCACTTCTATCGGAAAAAGGCTGATCCGACAGACGATCCGGAGGGTGGGCCGGACGGGATAGGCAGGAAGTTAAACATCGGCATGTCGATACGTCACCCGATACGTTTAATCGCTCCCCCGACAGGAGCCGGGTCAGCCACAACCGTCCTTCTATAGGGTTACGGACCCTCAGTATGCCCTTTACAACGATTCTTCAGATCAGCGACAAACCGATACTCCTCGATGGAACGAAGTTTCAGGCGAATACCGAGGACATGCCCGGTTTTCATGCGGGTAATATGGGCAACGGCGCCTTGGAGCCGGTGAATGTTGCCCGCGACTTCCAGGCAGATATCATCAATCCGCTGACCCAGGTGAAAGTCCGTGGGTGTATCGATCAGGATGCCGAATCCGTGGTCGCTGAAATTGATCAGGTCACGCGCCGCACCCTGAATGAGCAACCGGATGTCCGGCACAGGCGGTGGTTCGATCCGCTTCCCTTCTCGTTTTTCTGAAGAATTTTCCATCATCGCCTCAACCATTATCGGTTTCCGTGACGTCGGGGTAATTTCAACCCCGATGCCACTTTACCCGATGGCCTTTCTTTTCACAACCATTTGACGGAAGCGCCGATTTCAGGGATATTGATAGCAAAATGAATCAGCTGAAAGCGTGCCATGCTGAAAAATCTGACCGAGCATTGTTCTATCTATTTAGCAGCCGTCATTGCAACGGCCCTGCTGACCGGCCACGTATCGATATCCTCACCCGATGACATATCAACCGATCGTGAACGACCGGGCAACGATGGGGTGGTGATCGAAAGAATAGCGCCTGAGCGCATCGGCGGACAGGGTTACCAACTCGTCTACCGTGTCAACGTGCCCATTTCCACCTACTGGAAGTTCAAGACCGATTTCAACAATTCTTTTCTAATTTCCAACAAATTCATTCTTGATCACCGGTTTATCGGGCAAAACGGTAATGTCGCCATTACCGAAACCCAATACACCTACCATCCGGACGTCTTTTTCAGGTGGCAAACGCGCCTATTGCCGGAGCGCTTTCGGTTGGCGTTCAGCCTCTTGAACCCGGGAGCGTGCAAACAGAAATACCATCATGGTCATATCCAACTCGAATCTGAGGGAAAAACCACCCGCGTGACCCAGGTCGCTTATTTCGATTTTTGGGGAGCCACGTTTTGGGTATACAATCCGTGGAGGGGCGGCATGCAGGACTTTTTATCCTATACGGCAAGGTGGGAACAGGCAACCACCATACGATTGAAAAATCGGTACCAGGAAGATAAAAATGCAAAAAAATGATACTGCCGCCCACGTCTGCCCATTCGCATCCCTTCAATTGATCCTGATATTGATGCTGTGGACGTTCCTGTACGCCGGTTGCGCCATGTGGCCCGAGCCCACCCGATCGGTCCATGTCGGCCAGACCGGCCTCAGGGGAAGCTGTGCCGATTTTTTCGCATCGCTTGACGGGCGAGCTGCAAGGGCTGATGCCGTTGATTCCGGTTATTCCCGGGTGAAGCTGCACCCCTATTTGAGAACAGACCGATTCATTGCTTCCTTTCGGGACGAAGTTGAAGACAACCATGCCTTTGCAGCCTGGGTCGATCACATGCAGGCCCTGGATCAATCGGCCCGCCAATTCGAACTCGCCAATCTGTCGGACACGGATATCGCTGCCACGGGGACGGTGAACGGCAGGGATGCATTGTATCGCAAGGTCGTGGAATGTGGAAATCTGCTGAAAACCGTTGACCTGCTGAACGCCGGGACAAAAGGACGGCGGCACCTGGTTGTTTCTGTAGACGATGAATACATTCCCCTTCGAAAGGTCCTGGGAATTTACCCGATCACGAGCCTGTTCGTATCGCGAGGTGTAAAAAAATGGCATGCTGAAGCGCGTGAACGCTTTTCCACTGCACCGCCGACCCACTGGCAACCCATTCGTTATGTTCCCACCGTTAAACTCGACACCGGGATTGCGCATCGAATCCTACAGGAGGTCGAACGTGATGCGCTGGGCATCCCCACTTACTCCGCTGAGGATCGCCATACGCTCTTCCAGGCATATGCCCCGATATGGGAAATCCAAACACGAGGCAATGCGGACCGTATCGGGTCGCCGGCATGGAATGGCAACCGCCGCATCGATGTCGATACGGACCACCCCCAGACCTACACCCTTCTCTCCTTCACCCGATTCGGCCAAACCATTCTTACCCAGCTCAATTACATCATCTGGTTTCCCTCACGCCCCAGTGACGGTGTCTTTGACATCTACGCCGGGCGGCTTGACGGGCTCAATTATCGCGTCACGCTGGATGAAGATGGGGAACCGATCCTTTACGAAACCATGCATAACTGCGGATGCTATTACAAGGCCTATCCCACCAGGCACCTGCGGGTTCGTGAGACGCTGGATTACAAGGAGGCGCCGTTGATTTTAAAGGCGCCGGAGATGCAGCCCGCATCGGAAAGGATGGTCGTGGGCATGGCGCATCGAACGCATTATGTCACGACGCTTTATCCCGTATCCCGGGAATCTCAATCCGGCGCCGATGCCTACACACTTGCCGATTACGGTGACTTGAAACGGCTTTCGCACGTTGACGGCAAACAAAAGAGCATGTTCGACCGATATGGACTGGTTCCCGGAAGTGAACGGCTGGAGCGCTTTATCCTCTGGCCGACAGGTGTGCTGTCTCCCGGAGCCATGCGCCAGTGGGGCAGACATGCCGTGGCCTTTGTGGGGGTGCGCCATTTTGACGATCCGTTTTACCTGGATAAGATGTTTGCTCCCAGGCCATGATTAGGCTCATAATTGTCGATGGGCGGTAAGGATAATTGCTTCGGTCTCCTCCCATCCAATACACGCATCCGTTATGGAAACATACGGGTCCAGGTCTTCCCTTCGGGTTTCCCCGTAAACAAAGGGTTGCTTGCCCGCTTCCACATTGCTCTCCAGCATCATTCCACGAATGGCCGTATTGGGCTTGATGTGAATGCCATTGGTATGCCCGATTCTCTGAATCAACACATGATTGAAGACCTCTGCCTGCTTGCGGTAATCCTTGCCGCTATTTTTATGAGAGCAATCCACAATGACGGATTGAAGCAGCGAGGGATGCTTGGTCAGCATGCTGCAGGCTTCGCCGACGCTGACCGGGTCGTAGTTGGGCCGTTTGCCGCCCCGCAGGACAATGTGGCAATATCGGTTGCCTTTTGAAAAAACCCTCGACGTCACGCCGTGGGGGTCATTTCCGACAAAAACCTGTGCGGAGGAGGCCGCCAGCAGCGCATTGATGGCCGTATTCAAATTTCCATCGGTTCCATTTTTAAAGCCCACCGGCATCGAAAAGGCGCTGGCCCATTCCCGGTGGTTTTGGGATTCGGTGGTTCGGGCACCGATACAGGCCCATGAGATCAGGCCGGACAGGCGTTCAGCGGCCGTTTGGCTCAGGATTTCCGATCCTGCGGATACGCCCATCTCATTCAGGCCCATCAATATCCGTCTGGCCGTTCTCAACCCTTCGTCGATATCAAAGGTTTTCTTATCGATGTGCGGATCTGAAATGAGCCCTTTGTATCCCACATTGGTCCTCGGTTTTTCGAAATAGACCCGCATGACCAGTTTGATGGTCTTTTTGACCTTCTCCTGCAGCCCGGCCAGCCGTTCACCGTATGTTAAGGCTTGCCGTTGACTGATAATGGAACAGGGTCCGGTGATGATCAACAGCCGGCTGTCCTTGCCATCCAGGATATCTTTAATCTCCTGCCGACTGTCGAGAACTGTCTGAGTCGCTTTTTCAGTCATCGGAAATTCCTCCCGAAGCTGGTCCGGCGTGATAATACTGGTTCTTTTGAGGACATTTAAATCGTAGGTTTTTTTCATTTTAAGCTCTCAAGGGTAAAAGATTACAACCAACGTTTCAAAAAAAACAAAGGGCCGGCCAATTTTGGCTAACCCATCGTTTTTATTGGTGCCTAGGGCCGGAATCGAACCGGCACGGCCTATAAGACCGAGGGATTTTAAGTCCCTTGCGTCTACCAATTCCGCCACCCAGGCAGTCGCTGTCTCTTGGTGCGGGACGCGCGGATTGAATGGTACAGATTGGTGAGGCAGCTAATAACGGGTATCCCGCGAAATGTCAAGCACATGGCTCAGCATGGACCGGCGGATCGGCCCTTCTTTTTAAGGCGCATGAATTCCACCACGCCATGACAGCGGCAGGCGGTAGCAATCATCATCGCTCGATGGCTGTTATTGCAAACGGTCTCCAATGCGGACAGCAGTTCTGCGGGGTAAATCCCACCTACGCCGGGCAGCAGCTGATGACTTCGAATGATGATGGGCCGGAGATCGTCGGCATCAAAGCGGGCCAACAGACGGAAAAGATCCATGGGCCTGGGTTTTCCGGTATAGGTGCAGATGTTTACCGGCTCAGGGCAGTTGTCCGGACAGATGAAATCGGCGTGGCTGACAAACACCTGACCGGCTGTTCCCCGCATGGCATGAGGCAATCGGGTCAACCAGGAGTCCTGAATTGGCAATGGATGAATGTGAAATGAATGCATAAGGTTAAGTTTCAACCATTCAGCCGCGACATGAACAGGAATGGCCGGTATAATCAGGTCCACCGATGCATTCGGATCGAGCTTGCGATTGAGCCATTCGATGCCGTCTTCGCGGACCGCGGAGATATCCTTTCCATCCATGGTGGACGGTTTTTGATCCACCACGGTAATGGTCGCCTCGGGAATATGCCGGGTGATCCGCTTCACGGCGATCTGACCGAATCGACCGGCGCCGAGGATCCAGAAACGGGTTGGGTTTGTCGGGTTGCCCCATTGATCCTTGTTATTGTGCATGGCATTTGCTAAAAACGGTCGAATGACGGCAACAGCACCCCAGCTCATTCTGGCATCCCAGTCCCCCCGACGTCGCTACCTGCTCAAACAGGCCGGGTTGACCTTTGCGGTGATTCCCAGCACATTCGATGAAGATTCGGTTCTGTTAGCAAACCCCGCGGACTATGTCAAAACCCTGGCCGAAGCCAAAGCCGACGAGGTTGCACGTAAATATCCGGACAGTTGGGTGATTGGCGCGGATACGATCGTTACCATCGACCACGCCATTCTCGGCAAGCCAGTCGATCCGCGTGAAGCCAGGCAGATGCTGGAACGGTTGAGCGGCCAGTCCCATTTTGTATATACCGGATATGCCATCGTCTGCAAAAATAAACGCACCGTCGTCAGCGATACGATAAAAACCGATGTGCAATTCAAGGATTTGACCAAGAACGAAATCGACTGGTATATCCAGACCGGTGAACCCTTTGACAAAGCCGGCGCGTACGCCATCCAAGGGATGGGAACCTTCCTCGTCCGGCGTATACACGGATCCTACACCAATGTGGTGGGACTACCCGTGTGTGAGGTGATCGAGACCCTGATCAAGTTGGGGGTCGTGAGGATGAATGCCGAAAACCCGAAAGGACTCGCGGTGTGAAGGAACGTCTGGACCGGATCAACAAACGAATCGCCGAGGCGGCAAACGGCTGTGGCCGCAGTCCCGAAACCGTCCGCCTGGTTGCGGTGAGCAAGACCGTCGATGCCAACCGGGTGGCCGAAGCCATCGATGCCGGTGCCGCGATTGTGGGTGAAAATTACATTCAGGAGGCCCGGGTCAAGTTCAACACCCTGTATGACAGGCCCGTGCAATGGCACTTCATCGGCCACCTGCAGTCCAACAAAGCCAAATACGCCGTGCGCATGTTTGACCTGATCCATTCGGTTGAATCGCTCAAGCTGGCCAAGGCGCTGGACAAAGAAGCACGTAAGAACGGCAAGGTGCAGGAGATTCTCATCCAGGTGAATATCAGCCGGGAGGAGACCAAATCAGGCATCACGGAGACTGGCGCCGTTGAACTGATCACGCAAATCAGCGGTCTCGAAAATGTCCGGGTGAAGGGGCTGATGACCATGCCGCCCTTTTTTGATGCACCGGAGCAGGCCCGCCCATTTTTCCGCCAGTTGGCTCGGCTGCGGGACCGGATCGTCGAGCACAACATCCCCGGTGTGAGCGTGCAGGAATTGTCCATGGGCATGACCGGCGATTTCGAGGTGGCCATCCAAGAAGGAGCCACCCTGGTGCGCATCGGCACCGCCATTTTCGGAGCCCGCCAGTGAAGCTGCTGATGCATATCTGCTGCGGCCCGTGCAGCATCTATCCGGTACAGGTGCTGCGCGACGACCATTGCGAGGTCATGGGTTTTTTCTATCGCAACAATATCCATCCCTTTACCGAATGCATGCGGCGGGAGGAGACCATGAAAACCTACGCGGAATCCATCGCCCTGAAAATGATTTACCAGTCCGGCTATGCGCTGGAGGCTTTTTTGCGCCAAGTGGCTTTCCGGGAAGCCGATCGCTGCTCTTACTGCTACCACGACCGGCTGACCACCACGGCGAATTTCGCCAAAAAAGGCAAATTCGACGCATTTACCACTACCCTGCTCTACAGCCGGTTTCAAAAGCATGATCAGATCCGATCGATCGGCGAAGCCGTGGGCAAGTCAGTGGGCGTGCCTTTTTTCTATCAGGATTTTCGGGACGGATGGAAGATCGGCATCGACGAATCCCGCCGACTGGGCATGTACCGCCAGTCATACTGCGGTTGCATCTACAGCGAAAAAGAACGCTACTACCGCAAACCGAAAAAAAACTCCCCACCAACCGGTGAAAACACTGGCGGAACACCCCATTGACATAGACCCTTGGACAACTAATTTGGCAAGGATAAAGGAAAAAGCCGTATGGTAATGCTGCGACGACCGATAATACCGTCTACATTGATAGTCTTAACGCCTATACCACCCCGCCAGGACTGCTGACACCATGTTCGGAAACTTCATCTACTTCATCGTCGCCCTGCTGATCTATTCGACCTACCAGCCTTCGGAGCAGACCAACTTCGCGCCGCTGGACACGCTGGTTTACTTTTTTGCCTTGATCCTGTTCTTTTTCATTTTTTCCAGGCGCCAGTTTACCCGAATAGCAAAGATGTCCGCCACCCACAGCCACGATGTGCTGGACCAGCAGTTTTCATCGGCGCTGACTCGCCAATCCGTCCTGGCCATCGTCCTGTTTGCCGTTGACATTTATGGTCTCAACCTCTCTTCGTTTTTATCGGGATTTTGGCTGTTCGAAGCAATCCCCACCATTCAAGCGCTGGTGTTCATGGCACTTTTCGTCGGCTACCTGGCCATTGTCTGGTCAAACGCCCATGAAGCCCACCGATACATCTATGGGACTGACATCACCCGCCAGGCCTACGTGGCGTCCAACATCGCTTTCAGCGTGCCCGTATTGCTGCCCTGGCTGCTGCTATCCGGCATCGCCGACCTGATTCTGGCCCTGCCCTTCGACCTGCCCCGTCAGGTGCTGACATCTCCCGAAGGCGAAACGGCTTATTTTCTTTTTTTTCTGTTTGCCGTGGCTGTGATCGGCCCGCTGATCATCCAGAAACTCTGGCGCTGCCGCCCCCTTGAAGCCGGCTATTATCGCCAGCGCATCGAAGCCCTGTGCCGACGGGCCGATCTTCACTATGCGGATATTCTGTACTGGCCGATTTTCGGCGGCCGCATGATCACTGCCGGCGTGATGGGGCTGGTGAGCCGCTTTCGCTATATCCTGGTCACCGATGCCCTGCTGCGTGTTCTCAGCCCCGAGGAGGTAGACGCCGTCATCGCCCATGAAGTCGGCCACGTGAAAAAACACCACCTCCTGTTCTACCTCTTTTTCTTTATCGGCTACATGGTCATCGCTTATGCCACCTTCGATCTCATCGTCTACCTGATCATCTTTTCAGAACCCATCTATCGCTTTGTCTTCATGACCGGCATCAGCCGCACCACGGTGACCACGGGACTGCTCAGCCTGGCCATCATATTCAATTTCCTGGTCTATTTTCGCTTCATCTTCGGCTATTTCATGCGCAACTTCGAACGCCAGGCGGATGCTTCGGTGTATGGACTGTTTGCCAGTGCAGCGCCGCTGATCTCCACATTTGAAAAAATAGTGGCTGTTTCCGGCCACTCTCCGGATAAACCCAACTGGCACCACTTCAGCATTGGCCAGCGGGTTGATTTTTTAAATCGCTGCGAGGCGGACCGCACCTGGATACAGCGCCACGACCGCAAGGTGAGGATCAGCATCGCCATTTATGCGGCGATCATGGTGGTGGTGGGTGTTGCCGGCTACCAGCTCAATTTTGGTCAGACCGGTAAGCAACTTAACGAGAAGTTTTTTGAAACGGCGATTTTGAACGAGATTTCACGCAACGGTGAAAGCAATGCCGGCCTTTACGGTATGCTGGGGGATCTGTATCTCGGCCGCGACAGCTTCAGTCAGGCAGCGACTGCCTACCGCAGCGCCCTTGACATCGATCCGCATAGCGCCATCGTACTGAATAATTACGCCTGGCTGCTGGCCACCTGCGACGATCCGGCATACCGAAACCCGGAACAGGCATTGGACCTGGCGCGCAAGGCCGCCGCCATCGAGCAGTCCCCTCACATTTTAGACACCCTGGCCGAAAGCCTTTACGTCAACGGTCGAATCGCCGAGGCCGTCGACGCAGCTATAAAGGCCCTGGAACTGGCCAAAACCAACCGCGCCTACTACAACGGGCAGTTGGAAAGATTCCAAGCTGCCCGTGAAAAACCAACCTCGAGATAAGTACCATTCTGGCATGCTATTTAGCGTCAATTCAGAGATGGTAGATTTTGGTTCAGGCCAAGGCCGCAGTGATTTTGAAACCGCAGGCGTAGCAGGGCTACGTCGAGGATTTCAAAGTTACGAGAACGCCGGCCTGGGCCAAAAGATGCCGTCTATGGATTGACGCTACTTGATGCAGACCTTCCTGACCTCAAGCAAATCGCAATGCCCCTGAAAAATCTTTGCGATGCCGTCCTGCTTCAAGGTGGTCATGCCGTCAGAAATCGCCTTTCCACGGATTTTGGCCATTTCGGCCTTTGTCTGGATCAGCTTTTTCATATCGTCGGTACCCATCAGGAGTTCATGGATACCCATGCGGCCCCGGTAGCCGGTGTTGTTGCACAAGTCGCACCCTTCCGGTTTAGCCAGCTGCAGGTCGTCGGCGTAAGGGATGTTCAGATTGTTCTTGAACTCCTCTTCCCCGTATTCCCGGACCAGTTCGTCGTATTCCTCCTGACTGGGGTGATAATCGCGTTTGCAGGTTTTGCAAAGGGTCCTTACGAGCCGCTGGGCCAGGATGCACAGGATGGCATCGGCAAAGTTAAATGGGTCCATACCCATGTCCAGCAAACGGGTGATGCTTTCCGGGGCGCTGTTGGTGTGCAGGGTGGAAAAGACCAGGTGGCCGGTCAGGGAGGCCTCGATGCCAATGGAGGTGGTCTCCTTGTCACGCATTTCACCCACCATGATCACGTCCGGGTCGGCACGCAGAAAGGCCCGCATGGCCGCGGCGAAATCGAACCCGATCTTGGGTTTCACCTGCACCTGGCGAAGCCCGCGCTGGGTAATTTCGACCGGATCCTCCGCGGTCCATATCTTGGTTTCGGTCTTGTTGATGAAACTCAAGGCCGAATGCAAGGTGGTGGTCTTTCCGGAACCGGTCGGCCCGCAGACAAAGATCAGTCCATAGGGTTTGGTGATCACGCTGATAAAGTTTTTGTAGTTGGGTTTGGAAAAACCCATCTTGTCCAGGGGGATGGGCTCACCGGCCGCCAGGAGGCGCATGACCACGTCTTCCAGCCCACCCTGGGTGGGGATGGTGGCCACGCGCAGTTCGATGTCCTTGCCGCCGTATTTTTTAAACTTGATCTTGCCGTCCTGGGGCAGCCGCCGTTCGGCGATGTCCAGGTCGGACATGATTTTGATTCGGGATACCACCGCTGCCTTGTATGAAAAGGGAATGGTCTGGTAGACGGTGCAGGAACCATCCACCCGGATGCGAACCTGGGTGTTCATTTTGCCCGGGTAGGGTTCAATATGGATATCCGACGCACCGCGACTGTGGGCGTCCAGGATGATCTTGTTGACCAGTTGGACCACGGCGCTGTCTTCATCGCCAATGCCGGACTCTGCCTCTTCCACCTCTTCTGACTCCACCTGAAGCTGGGAAAGGATATCGTCGATCTCCGCCAGTTCTTTTTCGTCCTGGGTGAACAGCTTGATGAAATCGAGGATGTCCTGCTTGAGGCTGACGTAAAAACTGACGGGGCGCCCCGGAAACAGTGCCTTGATCTCGTCAATTTTTTTCAGGTCGTGGGGGTTGTCGACGGCAATGATGACCTTGTTGCCGTCTGACTTCAGGGGCACCCAGATGTTGTTTCTCATGAAAGGCACCTTCAGGCCTGCCATGAGGTCACCGGGGATGGGGTAACTGGAGTTGTATTCTATGAAGCTGGTCTTGTAGTACTTTTCCAGCGCGTTGCCGATCTCCTTTTTAGGAATCTTGAATTCCTTCATCAAAACCGCGGAAACCGGTTCTTTACGCTGGGAGGCGCCGGCAAGGGCCTGGGACAGCTCTTTTTGGGTGAGCAGGTGATTTTCCAGCAGGAAGTCGTATTTGTTTGTGCGGTTACCCCGCGCGGCGATGCGCTTCTGGTTGTAAAGGGCAGTCCCCATGATTTTGGACAGCTCTAATACGGCCTTTTCCTCCGCCTCTCCGAAAACGCCATCGCCTTTGCGGTTGATCAGCTCCATGGTGCCCATCAGATACTTCTGATAAACGATGGGGTGAGCCAAAACCTCCTTGGTTCGATAACCGGTTCGCCGGTCCCAGCTGGAATCGAACTGCAGATCGGGGGCGATGGCGGTCAACTCTTTCTGGTCATATGCGTCCTTGATGTTCACCAGCGTCTGCTTCAAGGCAGCATACCCGGCAATGCTGGTCTGAGCCACGGGAATGCGGATTTCGGCCACCTCACTGCCCGACTTGAATCGCGATACCAGTTCCCGTTTGACGCCATCCACCACATAGACGGTGATCCGTTCCGCTCCGAACAGCTCGCAGATTTCATCTTTCAGATTGATCAGCGCTTCGGCCAGGTTAGTGGCTTCGTTGAGCCGATTGCCGATCGCCTGAATCCTGGATTTATATTTGGCTTCAGACATGGTTGCAATGTCTGTATCCGCGTCAACGTTCATAGAAATCTCTGCATTGGCCATAAATCATATCCTGCTGTAAGTTGGGTATATTCATTGTCCGCGCAAGGCGAAAAATAGTTCATGATGATTGATACAACACTATTTGTGGTACTGGTGGTAAAGTTTTTTGCATCCCCCTCCAATTAGGAAGAGACCCATAAAATAAAAACAAAATCGGATAAAGCCGGAGGCGGATGCAAAAATAGGGATCTGTTCAATAGTGGGCATTACCTGAGGGATACGGTAAAAAACCCCCGCACCAGCCAGTATCAATGCAACTGCCCAAATGAGCTGGGCCCGATTCACCTGTCTGTTGGCCATGGATCAACCTGAGCTGCAAAACGCCATCGTAAAAAACGCCTAAGTGGTCGTGAATAATTAATTATATACCACATCCGCCGAAAAAAAAGCACCCCATTTTTCTCGCACCGGCGGGTAGTGACAACCGATGCATTCGGCAGCCGGTTAGCTGAAACCGTGGCAAGCTCGGCGAAAATCAGCTGCTGGCTGTCTATAGAAGTCATCAAGGTAATAATCGGTCATGGGATCGGTCGACTCAAGTGATGTCGCGCTTTTTTTTTAAAATAATAAAAAAGGCCGGGAGGATTACCCCACAGCCTCTTTGATTAAATTCGGAAATGGGTATCAGACGAATGCGTCGTCCACCCATGGCCGGTTTGGCTAGTTGCTAAAACGCGCTATCCCTTGAGCATACCCTTGAATAGCGGTTTTCGCTTTTCGATAAATGCGCGGGTCCCCTCCTTGCCATCTTCGCTGGCCATGCAGATGGCAAAGGCGTCGACCTCGATCTGGCAACCGATGGCCAAATCCACGTTAAGGCCGTTGTTGACCGCCTGTTTGGCAGCCCTAAGCGAGACTTTACCTCTGGCGGCAATGGTCCGGGCAGTCTTAAGCGTTTCTTCCATCAATGAATCCTGGGAAAAAATCCGATTGACCAGGCCAATCTTCTCGGCTTCTGCGGCAGGGATCAGCCGCCCGGTAAAGATCATCTCCTTGGCCCGGTTGCTGCCAATGAGGCGGGGCAGCCGCTGGGTGCCACCGAACCCGGGGATGATGCCCAGGGTAATTTCCGGCAGGCCGAACATGGCATTTTCAGAGGCATACACAAAATCGCAGGCCAGGGCCATCTCGCTGCCTCCGCCCAGGGCAAATCCGTTGACCGCGGCAATCACCGGAATAGCCAGTTCCTGGAGTCGGCCGATGATCAGCTGCCCTTTTCTCGAAAACATCTTACCCTGCAGCGTGTTGAAAGTAGCCAGTTCGGTGATGTCCGCCCCGGCCACAAACGATTTCTCACCGGAACCGGTAAGGACAAGCACACGGATCTCTTCATCGGCCTCAATTTCATCCAATGCCGCTGAGAGTTCGTCAAGTAAATGGCCGTTCAACGCATTGAGCGCTTTGGGGCGGTTGAAGGTGATGGTGGCAATGCCCTCCACCACATCATAGATGATGTTTTCGTAAGTCATGGCAGCTTCCTCCTGAAGATTTCTGGTTGAATGATCGGTCGCCGGCAGTACCATCGGCACTGAGGCGATTCCTACCCCTTTTTGTCCCGCTCAACCGATGGATAGATAAAGGCAGTGGGACTGGTCTCTTTGATATACTTGCGGATCCCGCGGATGATGCCGTCACAGAGCTCTTCCTGGTATTTGGCACTGGTCAGGCGTTTGCACTCCCTGGGATTTGAAATAAAGGATGTCTCCACGAGAAGCGCAGGCATTTGGGCGCCCAGAAGAACGTAAAAGGGAGCCTGTTTGACACCTTTGCTGCGAATGTGGCTGAAACTATTTTTCAAATGCAGAACCACTTCCTGCTGGACCATGGCCGCCAGGCGGCTGGATTCGCTGATTTTGGCGTTTTGCATCAAATCGTTTAAGATCGTCTCCAGGTCGCTGATATTTTTTGCCGATGTCGCATTTTCACGGGCTGCCACCCGAATGGCATCGTCATCAGTGGCCAGGTTCAGGAAAAAGGTTTCAATACCGTATGCCCGCCTGTCCCTTACCGCATTGGTATGAATGGAGATGAACAGGTCCGCATTCTGTGTGTTGGCGATGGCGGTGCGCTCCTCCAGCGTCAGGTACCGGTCGGTCGTCCGGGTAAGCACCGCATCGCATTTGAGCTCGGTTTCCACTTTGCGGGCCAGTCGTTTGGCAATCTGCAGCACGACGTTCTTTTCGTGGACCCCTTTCAGATACCCGGGCGCGCCATAATCCTTACCGCCGTGACCCGGGTCAATGACGATTCGGCTAACCCCCAGGGCCAGTTGGCGGGCGATGGCACCGGGCGGTAATTTACCTGTGGAAGGGGTTAGGGGTGAGGTGGACGGGCTGGCGGCCTGCCGGTCTGAATCGTCCCCCCACACATCCAAAACGATGCGAAAGGGATTTTTCAGGGAAAATATTTTATAGGTTTTAAATGACTTGATATCCACAACGATTCTGACCGACTCACCCGTGTACTGCCCGGCCCGCGCATCGCTGAGCAATTCGTCGTTGATGGGGACAAATTTCTGGATATCCCTGCCCAACCGGCTCTTGCTCAGGTCGATATAGAGCCGTTGGGGTTTTTTGATGGCGGGGTCTTTTTTCAGCAGCCGGTGGGAAAAGCGGGTCTCCTGGTCGGCATCGATAACAATCCGGGTATAGCTGGGGTTGGACCAGAATCGCAGCCCCTGCACAGTCACCAGGCCGCTTGGCAGCATGGCGGCATCCGGCGTGCCCGCCGCTGAATCGTTTTGATTCTGGGCGATGATGCCTGCCAGCGGGTCATCCTCGTCAACCGTTGCAACGGTCCGGGGATTATTACCGGCCAGTTCAGCATCGGCTTTAACGGCAAAAGCACTTCCCGGAAACTCGTGTTTCACCCGCCGAAAGTATTCCATGGCCTGGTCAAGATCCGCCTCACGGCGAGACTTTTCCGACAAGCCTTTAAAGAGCAGTCCGATCATATACAGCGATTCGGCCGCATCGGGGCCACTGGTGTCCGATCCGTAAGCCACCTGAAAGTAATCGACACATTTTTCCCATTGATCCCGATATTGTTGTCTGGCGGCGCTTTCGATCAACTGGTCATACTCGGCATGGGCCTTTTTGAGATGCCGGGTGGTAGCCAATTTCCTGGATCGTGCTGCCGGCTTGCCTAAATCGGCCAACTGTGATCTGGATTTCGGGGTGTAGCGGCTCTTGGGATATCGTTGGATAACCCGCCGGAACGCGTCCACTGCTTCCTGCCGGTCGGCGACCAGATAGGAATGCGTGTACAACTCCAAAAAAACGACGCCCGATCTATAGAGTCCGGCGGCGGCCCATGGACCGGAAGGGTCAAGCCGGTATACCTTCTGGTATTTCTTGATACAGGCCAGCCACTTGTCCCGGTATTTCTGGTACCGGATATTTTTTTTGAGCGTGGCGTATGTCTTTTCGGCTTGATAATACTGTTGCTTGGGCGTCAGGGCCCAGGCCGGCCAGGTAATGGTCATGTTGACCAGCAGGGCAAGGGCCACCAGGCGGAAAACGGTTGAACACAACGATTTATTGGATAGTTGCTGCATGTTCACTTGAGTTAGGGTCAATTCACAACGGATTGTGCCTTGATCTGCAATTCGTTTAACAGATTCAGGGCGTCTAGTGGGGTCATTCGGCTCAAGTCCAGCATCTGGAGCGATTCCAACAGTTTTCGTTCCATCGGACTGAACAGGCCCAGTTGAACGTGCCGCTTTCTTTTTTTTGATCCTGTTTCGGCCTCATTGTTTTCAGCAGCCCGAGGATGCATCCCCGCTTCGATCTGGGCAAGGATCACTTTGGAACGCCGAATCACCGGTTCGGGAATACCGGCCAGTCGTGCAACCTGAATACCATAACTGCGATTGGTACCTCCTTCTACCAGTTTTCTCAAGAAAATGATTTCGTCGTTCCACTCCTTGACGGCAATATTGTAGTTCTTGACCCGGTCGAGTTGGTTTTCCAGTTCAGTCAGTTCGTGGTAGTGGGTGGCAAAGAGGGTGCGGGTGCCCGTGCCGTTCAGGTCGTGAAGGTGCTCAACCACGGCCCAGGCGATGCTCAAGCCGTCATAGGTCGACGTGCCACGTCCGATTTCATCTAAAATGACCAGGCTTTTCTCTGTAGCATTGTTGACGATGTTGGCCGTTTCCTGCATTTCAACCATAAACGTACTCTGGCCGGCCGACAGATTGTCCAACGCACCTACCCGGGTAAAGATGCGGTCGGTAATGGCGATGTTGGCTTTTTCCGCCGGCACGAATGATCCCATCTGGGCCATAATGGTCACCAGCGCCACCTGCCTCAGCACAGTGGATTTTCCTGCCATATTGGGGCCGGTGATGATCAGCACCTGGTTTTTTAAATTATCCATGACGATCGAGTTGGGAACGAACCGTTCGCCGGTGATCAACTTTTCAACCACCGGATGACGTCCCTCCATGATCTCCAGGATGCCCTCGGTATTTATCTTTGGACGACAATAGCCGTTGTTTTGGGCAACCTCGGCAAACGTGGTCAGGCAATCCACCCGGGCAATGAACCGGGCGACCTCGCGGATATCGGCGTGATGGGCCTTGACCCGATCCCGGAGAGAAACAAAGATATTCATTTCCAGATCGTTGCGCTGGTCAGCGGCATTGAGCACCCGGGATTCGAAATGCTTCAGCTCGTCGGTGATGTATCGCTCCGCATTCACCAGGGTCTGTTTGCGTATGTAGTGATCAGGCACCGATTCGCTGTGGCTTCTGGAAACTTCGATGTAGTAGCCGAAAACCTTGTTGTAGCGCACTTTGAGAGAGTTGATCCCGGTAGTACTGCGCTCCTTGGCCTCCAGCTCTGCCAACCATCCCTTACCGTCCTTGCTGATACGGATCAATTCATCCAGACCGTTATCGTATCCTTCACGGATCATCCCCCCTTCGGTGATCACCGGCGGGGCATCCTCGCGGATGGCGCGATGGATCAGATCAGCCAGGGCATGCAGTGTGGTGGTGTCCCGGTCATAGGTATACGGGGCGGCGGAGAGGCGGGAAAGTACGGAAAATATGTCGGTCAAGGCTAAAATGGAGCGTTTCAGCGCCGTCAGATCCCGTGCATTGCCGTGTCCCATGGAGATCTTGCTGCCCAGGCGCTCAAGATCCCGTACTGGCTTGAGGGACTCCCGAAGGTCCCTTCGCGTCTGCATTTGTCCCACAGCGTCGGCAACCGCATCGAACCGGACCTGAATGGGGGCAGGATCCAGCTGGGGATAGCGCAACCAATGGGCCATGAGCCTTCCACCCATGGCGGTGACTGTCTGATCCAAAATCCCCAGCAACGTTCCCTGACGGCTCCCGGTGCGTATGTTGCCCGACAACTCCAGATTCCGGCAGCTCTGGTCGTCCACTACGAGAAACTGCCCGAGAAAGTAGGTCTGAACAGCAGAAAGGTGTTCGAGCTTCTGGCACTGGGTTTCACTGACATAGTGGATCAGTGCCCCGGCGGCCCCCACGCCGGCTTTCATGGACTCGCATCCGAAACCTTCCAGCGAAAGCGTGTCAAACTGCTTCAGCAGTCGCTGACGGCTTCCTGCAAACTCGAATATACGGTCTTCCATCACGGTAATGGCGCTGATGAGGTTTTCCTTGATGAACGGCGTGAAGGCAGCGTCGGTATTCAGGGATTCGGGCAGTAACATTTCTCTGGGGGCCACGCGCATGATTTCATCTATAATGGCGTTCATATCCGCCGTCTCGGTAAGACGGAACGCACCGGTGGAAATATCAAGACTGGCCAGGCCGGTCATATGCTGGTGCCGGGACAGGGCCAGAATGAAATTGTTGGTCTTTGCATCCAGCAGTTCATCCTCGACAATCATCCCGGGGGTCACGACCCGGACCACCTCCCGCTTGACCAGCCCCTTAGACGCTTTGGGATTCTCCACCTGATCACAAATAGCGACCTTGTAACCGCTTTCAATCAGCCGGGAGATGTACGCCTGTGCAGCCCGATAGGGTACACCGCACATGGGCACCGGCGATTCATCGTGTTTATTCCGCGACGTCAGGGTGATTTCAAGCACACCGGAAGCCAATTGGGCGTCTTCGAAAAACATCTCGTAGAAGTCACCCATTCGGTAAAACAAAAGGGCGTCCGGGTACCGCTCCTTGATGGAGAGGTATTGCTGCATCATGGGTGTAGCTTTAACTGAGGCCATCAATCATGAAATATTTTCGATGAGTTAAGGATGTGAGGCGGCAGGTGACAGAGGCGGCCACCCAAACAGGGCGGCAGATGACGGGACGATGTTCCAAATTCGCCGCGGCCGACGGCACGATCCGGGTCATTTCAATTCAGCAGCCACTTCCACGGGGTCGCCTTCAAGGGGTTCAGCGGGTGAAGGCTCAGCCGGCACCGTTTGGTCGGACAGCTGCTTTTCCAATGACGATACCGTTTCCACAAGGCTGGTCTCCTTGGCCTTGAACATCTTGATGGTTCTGGCGTCTTTGAAATGCTTGAACAGGCCTAAGAAATAGGAAATCAATATACCCACCAGGAAAAAGGCCACAAAAAAAACGGCATTGACCAGAAACGGCGTCTCATAATAAAAAAAGCCCAGGTCGATCATCAGGCGGCTTTCAGACATGAAAAAATCTTTGTTCTGAAAAATGACCAGTCCGACAAAACCGAAGACGACGATCCAGAAGGCGATTTTCACCTTTTTCATTGTGTGTTTCTCCTCCACCTGGTTTCCGTTGGGGGGTTAGCGTCGCGTCGGGTCTGGTGGACGAGGTAACTGAGATACCACCAACGTCCATGAACCCCTTTAATTATCAAGCATCTCTATCCTTTTCCGTTCCAAAACTCAACCTTTTTTTCCTTTGAGAGAGACCAGCTCAACCTGGCCCCATGCCCCCATTTCCCGGCCGGCAACCACCACGACCCCCAACACACCGGCGATCTGTTTGCCAAAGGCGATGGCCGCTTTGATATCTCGGGGCGATCGGACCCGGTTGCCAATGGCCGTGGCGGCGGCATCGGCCAGGGCACAAGAATGGGAAACCACGCAGACGGCCTCGGCCGACCCCGTCGACAGAGAATGGCCCACCGTTCCCGAAGAGGTGCACAGCCCGATGCCATCGCGTGTGTCCGGCACGTTAATTCCCATTTTCATGCTCAACGGGGACCGGCCGGCAAATAGCCCGGCCACCACCGGACCTTTTGCTTTTATGAACACATCGCCGCCATTTTCCACCACCACGTGGCGACTGTAATCGAGCAATTTCCGACCGACGGATTCGGCCACCGCGCCGGCGACAGCCGCCATGGGCCCCACACCGGCAGCACTGCCGGCACGGATCATTTCCCGCACGATTTCAGGCGCGAATGCCGGTTCCCGCCACGGCGCCAAGGTGACTGCAAAATTCGGATATCGCTGAATATACCCGTCGATCTGCCCCCGGCAAACAAGCACCTGTTCACGGGCTTCATCGTCGAGCAGACGGTCGGCCTGGACCATCAGGTCCGTCTCCTGACAGACAACCTGAAAGGCGTGCAGACCCACACGGCACACCCGATGTCGATAGGTCCGTTCACAATCGTTGACCGGAGAATGCGGCTGTGACTCAGTGGGGTTGTTCATGGGTTTAACCAAACGGTTAAGTTATTTGGCCATCGGTCGAAGGTGTTCAGGAAACTGGTGCAAAAAATAGCGGTCGGTCATGCCCGCAATGTAGTCCCGGACGATTTCCGGGTTGCTGTGACTGGCAATGTAGTCGTCTGACATGTCTGCCAGAAATCCGGAAAAAATGTCAGATGAACGGTTGTTCGTCACCAGATCCGCCAACCGCATGTCGAACAGCATGCAAAAGAGCCGGTGAATGGCCGCCGAGTGAACCTTGCTTTTCGGGTTCTTATAGATGTGTTCCAGATTGAAGGCTTTTAAGGCCTTCAATGCTTCTGAAATCGTGGGGCTGAAGGCGACAAAACGGTTCTTGTGACTGTTCTGGATCACATCGGTTACCAGGCGGTAAACTATGGTTCCGTTGGTGTTGCCCAGAATCCGGGCAATCGATTCGGGGATATCACTGCGATCGAGAAGGCCCAGGCGGATGGCATCTTCAAGGTCGCGGCCGATGTAGGCGATGGTGTCGGCCATCCGTACGACACATCCCTCGGTCGTCATGGGGACGAGCGGGTAATCCGGATCCGCCTTCTTGGCGGCGACCTCTGCTTCGAAGATCGTAAAATCCTTGGCGGGATTGGGCGTCAGCAGCCGATTATGGATCTCGCCGTCGTGGCATAGGATTCCGTCCAGGGTTTGCAGGCACAGGTTCCATCCCTGGCCTTTGCGCTCCACCCGATCCAGGAACTGAATGCTCTGGACATTGTGCAAAAAGTAGCCGATGCCTGCCTTTTGACACAATTCGGACAGGTATCGCTCGCCTTCATGGCCGAAGGGTGTGTGGCCGATGTCATGGCCCAGGGCGATTGCCTCGATAAGGTCCTCGTTGAGCCTTAGAAATCGGCCGATGGTGCGGGCGATTTTGGAGACCAATTGAACATGCAGCACCCGGTGGGTAATGTGATCGTTGGGAATAAGGTAAAAAACCTGGGTCTTGTCGATGTAGCGGGTGTAGGCCCGACTGTGCAGAATCCGGTCTGAATCAAGGGAGAACGCCTGCCGGTATCCGGCCGCCGTATCGATGATGGGGTGGCGACGCACACCCGAATCGCTGGCGGTCGCTGTCGGTGAATAGATCTCCCGTTCCTGTTGGTTCAGGGTTGATTTAAGACTGTCCAGTGCGGGCGGAGTGGAAAACGCCTCAAATTTGTCCATCGTCGATCAGTCGCTCCATCATCTGAAAGTAGTCGATTCCAGCGGCCCGGAACCCCTCCCGTCCATATTTCATATTGGCCTCCAGGATGGTGAATTGTCCGTCGTGGCTGCAGATATCCATGCCCACGTCGTCCCACCCGCAGACTTTCGCCGCTTGTTGGGCCAGGGCGATGGCGGCCTCAGGTACCGGCGCCAGGCTGATGCGCCCCCCCCTGGCCAAATTGGTACGAAACTCCCCTGCCCCGGCAACCCGCCAATAGGCATGGACCACCTTGCTGCCGATCACCACGACCCGGATATCACGGTCGATGGGGAGGAACTGCTGGATGTAGGCAACATGACGGTCATGCGTGTAGGCGTCCAGATCGACGTCGTTGCCGATCAGGTACACGCCCCGCCCCATAGCCGAACCACGCGGCTCTTTGGCAATGCATGGATAGGAGAAGTAGTCCTTTATTTTTGCTTTCTGCCGTTTGCCGTAAAACACGCGGGTTCGAGGATGGGGCAGACCAGCCAGCTGAAACAGGGCGCTCTGCTTGATTTTGTCCTGAACGCACTTGTACGTATGGTAACTGGGAAAAGTGGGTTTGCCCACAGCATCGAAAAGATCTGCATAAAACACTGTGGGATAGTATATCTTTCCGGCGTCTCGAATCCAACCCACTTCCTCTTCGCTGTAATCCATGAAGTTGGGACGAACACCGATGGTGCGGACATTGCTGCACGTGCGCAAGCGGGCCTCGAGTGCCAGAACCTGCCGCGCCATGGCTACAGGCTGCTGACAATGGCCCGAACCACTTGGTCCAGGGCATTTACAAAGGGTCCGGTGTGACCACCGGCAGCAATGGGTGTCCCTTCATCGCAGGCCTTGACCACTTGGGGATCAAAAGGCAATGTACCCAAAAAAGTCAGCCCCATGTTTTCTGCAGTGGCCTGACCGCCGCCGCTTTTAAACAGGTCGACGGTTTCACCGCAACAGGGGCAGGCAAATGGCCCCATGTTTTCCACCAGCCCCACAATCTCCAAATTGACGGTCCGACAGAAATTGATTGATTTTCGCACATCGGCAAGTGCCACATCCTGCGGGGTCGTGACGATCACGGCCTTGGCGCCGGTAATGGTTTGGGCGACGCTCAACGGCTCGTCACCGGTGCCCGGCGGGGAATCGACGATGAGAAAATCCAGGGTCTCCCAGCGAACATCGGCAATGAACTGTCGGATGATGCCGGTTTTGGCGGGTCCCCGCCAGATGACGGCCTGATCGGGATCCTTCATCAAGGACTGCATGGATACCACTTTCAAATGGTCGCCCACAACTTTAGGGATCACCTGCTGGTCTTCGTTGACATCTAAAAGGCCCTTGACACCCATCATGCCGGCAATGCTGGGACCGTGCAGATCGACGTCCAGCAGGCCCGTCGAAAAGCCCTTGCCGGCCA
Source organism: uncultured delta proteobacterium (assembly GCA_963697405.1). Classification (GTDB taxonomy): domain Bacteria; phylum Desulfobacterota; class Desulfobacteria; order Desulfobacterales; family Desulfosarcinaceae; genus Desulfosarcina. Next base: position 186,479 of record CAVONY010000016.1, read on the forward strand.
GGGACACAGCCAGGTTGGAGGCGAAACTGGATTTTCCCACACCGCCTTTGCCGCTCATGACAATGATTTTATTATTAATTTTTGAAAGGGCGTTGCCGATGTTTTGATCCTGTGGATCCGGTGCCGTGCTGCTGCCGCAACTGCCACCGCCGCAACCGCCGTTTTTGGATTGTTTAATAGTCATGGGTTTTCTCGTCTTTCTGTTGGAAAATCGTTGAAAGCCGTTTGCACATTCGGTCGTGATGACTTCCGGCCCAGTATATACGGCAACATTTGCCGCATGTATGAAATGTGTCGTGGTGTTGCCAGACATAGACAGGCACCAGCCCCGTCACCGTTTCCCGATCCACCTTGAGAAGACTTTCGTTGCACGCCAGGCAGCGACTGAAAAGATTGACGTCACCCCACTCAAGATTCAACTCCCGCACCACCTGCATCATCTGCTGAAATGGGTCGTTTTCCCGGATGAAGACAAGGGCACGTCCTTTAAACCGCAACTTCAATTGCCTGGTGCGGGTCAGGATGACGCGTGCAGCGTCGATCGTGTCAAAAGTATCCCCTTCCCGGCTTTGGTGTTGGCACAGGGTATCGAATCCGGCCGAACGCAGATGTCGGCCTAATTTCCCAAGCGTCGCATCCACTGCAAAGCGCAAGGGCAGCCTCATGATGGCGGTGGAGCCGGAATAAACAGGCTGTCATCGAAGCGGGCATTGGCCTCATAGCGGTCCAGAATTACCGTAACCCGTCCTCCGGATGCGCCGGATAAATCGATCCGCTTGGGAAGAACATATCCATCGATGGTCTGCGTCCCGGTAACCGTCAGGGAATAGACCGGCTTCTGATGTCTGTCGAACCATTCCGACGCCACCGGATGCATCGAATCATCAACGGTGATTCGCTGATGGGTCCTGCCCCACCGATCAACCAGTACCAGGTGGGGTTGCACCTCGTTCTCGTCTACCCCCAGCCGGGGCAACAATTCAGTATCCATGGGGATTCGACCTACCATCAATTCCAGCAGATCACCCACGGTAACGTCTATTTGAATCACTGGCTCAAGACTGCCGCTGCCAAAACGTCTTTTATAGTATTCACGGGATGGGTGCATGACAAGGAAGAGATGCTTCCCGTCACTGGAAACGGTACCGGCCGATCCGCCGAAGGGAGCAAGCATGTCGATTCTCAGACGGTCGGGCAGTTGGCCCGCTATGGCGGCACGAAAGGATTGGTCAGGCTGATTGGGGCCGGACATGACTATTTTACCGACACACTTGAATCGGGTCAGATCGGCATTGATTATCCTCAGCTCAGCCACCATCTGCTCCGCCGCCAGGTCGCGCTGGATATCCGGTGGCGAAAACCGTGTGCAGGCACTTGGCAACCACGCGGCCACCAAGAGGATAAGCGCAGACCAACCACGCATGTAGAAAGGAAAGCGATCGGGTGGCGACTGATGGTGCAGACAGGTCAATGCAGTGATCATGGTTCCAGCAGCCGGATTTTCTGCTCTACGGCCGCTTTGTCTGTGTGGCCGTTTTCAATGGATTGGCGGTAGCTTTGCAGGGCTTTTTCAGACAAGCCGAGCTTATTGTAAACATCTCCCAGGTGCTCCATAATGATGGGGTCATCCGGGACCAGGCGGGTGGCCTGCTCCAATAGCGGCAGGGCCTTTTCGTATTGCCCCCGCTTATAGTAGACCCAGGCGAGGCTGTCGGTAATGTACCCGTCGCCGGGCTTGTGTTCGAGCGCTTTGAGAATCAGTTGCTCCGCTTCATCCAGATTGATGCCCATATCGGTATAGGTGTATCCCAGATAATTGAGCGCATTGGCATTGTCCGGCTCGAAACGGATAACCTGCTTCATGGCGGCAATGGAGTCTTCCTTCTTTCCCCATTTGTCGTAAACCACACCCAAGCGGAAATAAAGGCGGGAATTTTCAGGGTCCAGGGCAAGTCCGTCTTCAAGGGCTTTTTCGGCCTTTTCGTATGCCGCCATCTGCTCGTAAAACGATCCCAGGTAGAGGCGGAACTCATAGTTTTTCGGATCTTTCTTGATCGTTTCCAAGAGGAAATCAATGGCTGCCTGGAGTTGCTCCATTTCCTGGTAGAGCAGGGCGGCATGAACCGCTGCGTTCTGAAAAAAACGCGAGTCAGACGCCACCTGCTTTAACTGGTCGATGGCGGCCTTTTTTTTCCCAAGGCCGTCCAGGGCCACGCCTGCAAGGTAGTTGAGGTCTGAATGGTCCGGCGCCCCCTTGATCATGCCCTGGATAATAATCGTTGCCGCATCAAAATCCCGGGCATCCAGGTAGTTTCTCACCAGGATGCGGACGATCTCCTGATCTTCCTGACTCATCCTGCCCAAAGCAGTGAATATCTTTTGGGCTTTCGTCTTCAAGCCCTGTTGATAGTAGGCATGGCCCAGCGCCATGCTTGCCTGGAAATTGCTGGGGTTCTGTCTCAGAATATCGTTATATATCGACGCGGCCTTTTTATATTTTTTATCGTTTTCATACAAAGCCCCCAGTTCAAAGCGAGATTCCACCAGTTCAGGCTCAAGAGCCAATGTTTTTTCAAAATAAGCCTGGGCGCTTTTCCGATCACCCTTGATTGCATTAATCCGGCCCAGAAAAAAATAGCCTGCATAGGATCCCGGAAAGTTTTTTACGAGCTGCTCATATACCTGTTCGGCCTGCTCCCATTGTTCCTGATCCATGTACATGCTGCCCAACTGGAGATAGATATTCTGCTGGGACGGATCCAGGGCAATTACCCGTGAGAAGGCATCCATGGCCGCTGCAGGCTGGTTGCTGTTCTGATGAATCCGTCCAGCCAGGATCAACGTATCGACATCATCAGGATGGTTGACCAGAATTTCGTCTAAAAGCTGAATGGCAGCTGTCGTGTCTTTTTTCATCAGCCAGAAACCGGCAAGTTCACGCTTCAGATATATCGACTCCGGATCCTTCACCAGGGCCTGCTGCATGAATTCAACGGCACGATCCACATTGCCTTTTTTAAGAGCCAGATGAGCCTCGGAAAAAAGATAATAGGCGTTGACCGGTTGAACCCGGGTGTCCGGCAAGCGCGCCCAACTCGGACCGCGCGACCCCACGCCCTTCAGGCCACACCCGGTAAAATAAATCATGAAAAGAATTAAAAAAGTGTATCTAATGCCCAGTTTTTTCATTTAATATTCTTCCAACCAATAAATATGGCCAAGCGGACGGCCGCATCGCTTGGCCAATAACATGTATCTGAAACAAGCAAACACACGGTGTCAGGCGGGGCGATCAGGAGACACCCTCTGTGTAAGTCTCGAAATCGGGAATTTCCTTTTTGAAATAGTCTCTCATCTTCTTGACCACATTTTTTTCGACCTGCCTCACCCGCTCACGGGATATACCATATTTGTCACCGATCTCCTGCAGCGTCACCGGGCTGTCGGAAAAGATCCGCTTGTCAAATATCTCCAATTCCCGGTCGGTCATCTGGGTCCTGAATTCGGCGATTTTTTCATTGAGCAGCGACGACATCTCCTTTTTTGCCACCGTATCTTCAGCCGATTCTGATTCCGTGCTCATAAATTCGATTCGCTCGGTATCGGAATCCTCCTTGAGCGGCGCATCCAGGGAGATGTCCCAACCGTCCAGGCGCTGGTCCATGTCCACAATTTCACGTTCGGAAACGCCTAATCGCTGGGAGAGCAGTTTCGGTTTGGGGTCAAAGCCCTCATCGATGAGTTTCTGCTTCTCTTTCTTCAACTTGAAAAAGAGTTTTCGCTGCCCCTGGGTGGTACCGATCTTAACCAGACGCCAATTGTCCATGATAAATTTGAGGATATATGCCTTGATCCAGAAGGAGGCGTAGTAGGAAAACTTGACGTTCTTATACGGGTCAAATTTTTTCACCGCCTGCATCAGGCCGATATTGCCCTCTTGAATCAGGTCCAGCAGATTCTGCATCCAAACCCGCTGAAATTCCAACGCGATTTTCACCACCAAGCGCAGGTTAGAAGTAACCAGGCGGTAAGCGGCCTCCTGGTCACCCTGCTCCTGCACCCGTTTTCCCAACGAGACCTCTTCCTCCCGGGTCAGCAGGTTGTATCGGCTGATTTCCGAAAGGTAGCGTTGAAGCGGATCATATTTGACAACGGCTTTATCACTGGTCCGCCCGCCTGGCCGATAGGCATTCTTATTCGCTGATGGTTTCGCTTTTTTTATTTTTGCCTTTTTCATACCCCTACCCGGGTTTTGCATTTTTTTTTAATATCGGCAATGATGGCTGTCAACCATTGCCAGGCCTGTTTTTCGTGTGGACAAGACCTTGCCATTATGTTACGGGTGGCGTCTGTTTGAGCGCCTGTAGCTCAGCTGGATAGAGCAACGGACTTCTAATCCGTAGGCCGCAGGTTCGAATCCTGCCAGGCGCGCCACCGATCACCAACTTTTCTAATATTGATAAGCCTTTGAGACTTAATCTGAAAGGCTTATTTTTTTATCAGCATCCTGCCAATTCCTGAACTGCTATTCATACGCAATTCGTATTTTGAACCAGTTGGTATAACCTTTGATTAATAACATCGTTTTTTAATTTTCACAATCTCAACCTGATCAATGCGGGTTGAAAATGGCCTTTTCCAACCCTATCAAGTTAACCTTATCAATGGCCTATTTACTCGTATTTGCTTTTTTTACGAATAGATACCGTAAACTTTGCCTTAATGTAACAGCATTTAATTGAATGTATACACCATCATCAACAGCATTGTCACTGGCAGCATATTCATAGGAAAGTGGGGTGCGCGGTCCCTGAGGGACGATGGTGAGGCCACGGCGGTATCGCAACCAGCGGCATTACCTTGAGGTGTTCAGAAGTAACCTGGCCCAGTGTTGGACCGCAAGATGGGATTATTGGATCGGGCCTAACCGCCGGCGGTCATTCATTCGTAAAAAGCAAATTGATGCGGTCCATTTTTCTGCCAAAACCATCAATAACCCCTTGGATCTGAGGTGGATGCAGACCGACTGATCGGGCGACCCGATCATCTTCAGGGTAAGACGGGTCATCGACCCCCAGACCGATCTCCATTTCACGGCACATGGCATCGGCCATATAGACGATTGCAGCTTCCAGAAAGCACCCATTTGCTTCTAATGGCGCATGGGAGTAGCGGATGATGCATTGAAGCGGTGTCGGAAAATGCCAGTTCTTCGCCACCATGGCTCCAACCTGGCAATGGTCGAAACCCAGGACCTGGCGCTCCGCCTCCCTGAAAGTAATGGCCTGGTTTTTTACACGGTTCAAGATCGGCTCAATTGCCGATTTCACATGCTGATCAATTACAACCTTGCCGATGTCCCGCAGTAAGGCACCCGAAAAGAAGAGGCTGGTCTGTTTCAACCCTTTTATCTCTGCCAGGTCATTGGCCAAAATCGCGGCGGAAACTGCATTTTTCCAAAGTTCTCCGGCGTTTAATCCGTATCCACCATGCGATCCGCTGAAACTCTCAGAGCAACTGATCAAAAGGACCAGGTCGACTACCTGGGTCATGCCTAAATAGACAACTGCCTGCTTGGCGTCGTTAATTTTACCCGGCAAGCCAAAATAAGACGAGTTGGCCAGTTTCAACACATTTGCCGTTAATGCCGGTTCGTGGCGGATGATGTCGGACAGATCGGACATTCCGCAATCTGGATCGTCTAAAAGCGCCATGACTTTTCCAGCAACATCCGACACCGGTTTTAAATGATCGACTGCTTTGATGATAGACTCAACCGTGGACATCGTGTATTTCTCCGCTTTCTTCGGCAGAATTCCAGATTGAAAGCCCATTGCAATTGATCAACCGACACGGTGAGCCAACAATTCCCGAAGCTGGCCTTTTTTTTCAGCGTCAAGGTGCTTGAAGCGCAAGGCGTTTGTTCTGCATTCCGCAGTCTTTTTCTTACTTTTTCCTTTTGGCCTGATCGGAACGACGGCATAGGGAATGTCGTGCACATAGATGCCTCGCTCAGTCATCAATAGGTCGAGTTGGATATTTTTAGCATTCAATAAACTGCTGGTATTGCAGCCAAAAGCGATTCCTCCAACGCTCAGGTTCGTCACCTGCCCCATGATTTCCGGTTCGGATTTATAAAGCACCATGGCAATCTCTCCGATGCTCATATTCGGATGATTGCGCAATGGGTCAAATTTATTCCTCAAAATCACAAATGTGCCACGAGGCATGGAATAACGTTTATGCTTTCGCCGTTCAACCATGGTTTCTCCCTGGAAATAATCGGTTATTGGGTTCGAATGAATAGGGCTTGATGATCGAGTATAAATGCAAGGAGTTTGCCAGAAAAATAAAACAGCGCATTCAGCGTCAGTTGAGATTGAAAAACCGTTTGACTTGATGAGCCAACCGCACACGATTGGGATTTTTTGTTGAGGGTCGTATTCAGTCGAAGCCCTTCTGTTGCAATTCTAAAGAAAGGATCTGCCCGCCGGCAACGTGATTTGAAAATGCATGACGGCGATCACCGATCCGTTCGCTCGCCCTCCCCGTGGCAAACCGTCGGGCATGCACGCGCTCCTGTTTTTGAACAATAAATTGGCGGGACCGACGATTTTTTGATGCCTGATCCGTCACAAGCGGCAGCCAACGATGATTGTGCTTGAATGAACCCGTGATGGAAAAAGAAGGGTTCAACAGGGTAATTATTGAAACCGCTCCGGCTGACCGGAGGTTACTTCAACGCCGACGGGTAAGGCACACATGCAATGGCGCTGCCGCCTGCCTACCAGATTCGAGAACCCTGATTGTTGGGTCCCAGGGCATTTAAATTCTCCCTTAGTTTGTCGTCTGGCTTTACGGGGCGTCGTTGATCCTTGATGTGCCCGTAGCTGAAATCATCATCGCTGCGAACCACGTTAACCTTGGCCACGACTCCGGGTTCAGGAATGAACTGTTTCCCTTTATAGGTTATTGGCGGTTTTTCTTCCACAACATCGAAAATGGTGCCTTCCACTACCCCCTGGAGCGACCCAAGATTCAGCAGCACCTGATTTCCGGTAACCTCCACGACAAACGCCTGGAGCGGAAATTTTTCCATAATGCGTGTCAGCAGTTGGCGGTTGATTTGGTTCAGATCCTTTCGCAGATGAATGCCTGCCGTAAATTGATAGTCGATCATTTCGATTGACCGGGCATCTTCCGAGGTAAGAATCTTCAGGTTGCACAAAGGGCCCGAAGGCAGCTGGTAAACCGACCCCTTGATCATCAATGAAGCCAGCATGGCCCGACTGAGTCGTAAGCGAACGTCATCCTCAGCAAGCGAGGTGCGGTCGAGTTTTAGTGCTTCAATCACTCCGTCGACAATCAGACTGTCTACCACCAGTACCCTGCCGGAGGCGCCCATCTGTCTGGCCAGATAATCTTTAAGCAGTCCTGCAAAACCCGCCCGCTGGGAAAGCCCACCGGATTCGGAGATATCGAAAAAGGCCACTCGGGTTGGCCGGGAGGTCCAGGGATCGTCAACGGGCATAGGGTCAAATTGGTTCTGTCGATACCGCTCAACTATTTTTTTAATCGCAGTCGCCAACTCTTGTTGCTTCATCTCATCCTTGTTAATCATGAGCATTCGCATGGCATTTTCAGCCAGGGCCCGAACAAACGGATCATTTTTATCGATGGCCTCCGCCTGGCGATAGACCTCAAGGGCTTTGTCCCACCGGCCTTCCTGCTCGTAGCTCAACCCTTTGTTGGAAGTGGCCTCGATGTAATAAGGATCGATGCTGACGGCCTGATCATAAAGCTCCCGGGATTTGGCGTAATCTCCCCGCTGGGCGTAAAGGCGACCCAATTGGTTGTATGCCACCGCCCGCTGAAAAGGAGCCCCCCCTTGTTTTTGCGTACCTTCACGGTAGGCAGACGCTGCACTTTTCTTGTCGTTCTGCTGGTAAAGCTGATCCCCCTTAATCACATATGCCAGGGGCCGGCCTCCGGCCTGGTCGGCCACCTCTTTGGCCAGTTGGTATGATTTTTCCGTCTGTCCCTTCTTTTCATAAACCTGGGCAAGTCCCTCTTTTCCTAATACAGCGTTATTTCCCTGTTCCTTGCTGAGGGTGAAGAAGGTCTGCTCCGCTTCGTCCAGCTTGCCTTCCTGGATAGCCGCATAGCCTTTAACCGTCCGGGCCTGGGCATTTCCCGGATCGCTTTTTTCCACCGTCTCGGTGATGGCCCGGGCCACTTCAGGTTTTTTACGCTGCAAGTTTCGTTCGGCCAGTCTGACCAGCATGACCTGGGTGGTTTTTCCACCGCCTTGAAACAGATCAAGCATTTTTAGCTGCGGGCCGATGATGCAGACCGTGGGCAGAACCCGCTGCGAATCATACATGTCACTTACGTCGGCAGTGTCCAGCAGGACGGGGAAAACCGTTTGCGTGCTGGTATTGAATGCGGCAACCTTTTGCTTCGACGATCGGGTGATGGCCCAGACGGTGAGGTCGGCGTCCCGGTATTGCTTGGCCAACTGGTCAAGGCTCAGGAGCCCTTCGATGCTTGGCCGGGAATCGGTGTCGAAGAAATATAAAATCGTCATGGCCCTGTTCTTCATGCCAGACAGGGGATAGGCCTTACCATTGACGTCTTTCAACGTGAACACCGGCACCTGACTGCCGCTCTGCAAGCCACCATAACCGATCCCGGGAAGCAGTCCCACAGCGACAACGGCCACCAGCAACAGCCCGGCAAGGAATGGGTGGACCTTCATGGTAATTCCTCCTTTTAAAAAGCAAATTGATGATGAAGTCGTAATAAGTCGCATTTCCGACGGATTCGTAAGAAGCCCGAGATCAAGGCTTGCGAATCCATAAGGAATGAGGCGTACTTACGGTACGCCGCAGTGACGAAGGATGAAGCGTAACGCAGATATCGGGCTTCTTACGAATCCGTCAATTGATGGATACCAGCCGCACGCTCAGGGGCGCCGGTTGATCACGGCCGATCTCAAGTTGGGCCTCCCATTCATAGTAGTCCGGCAAGTTCAATCTAACTTCATAGCGACCCGGTACCAATGGGATGTCCACGGGAGTGGTTCCTTTGAAGATGGAATCTACGAAAACCTGGGCACCATCCGGGATACTGGTGATATTGAGTATGGACGAAGGCACCGGTACTGCCGCAGAATCGCCATGGGTGGATTCAACGGCGGGCCTGCGGATCATGGTGTAACCGACGATACCGGCCACCAGACACAGGCAGAAGATCGCGACGGCCGACCTCACTTTGGAGGACGAGCTCGTTCGTTGACGGGGCATGGCCGGTTCGGGGAAGGGGTGGGTCGAGGTATCCAGGCACCGTTTCAGCGCAGTCGCCATCGCTTCTCCAGTTTGAAAACGGTTGGCAGGATCTTTGGAGAGGCTTTTTAAAATGAGATCGGCCAGTACCCGGTTGTCAAGGCTGCCCATGGTCATCGGATTCTCCGGTGGCTCTTGGGTGATGGACCGGAAGATGGCAGCGATATTCCCGCCGCCAAAAGGACGCTTGCCCACCACCATCTCATAGGCGATCACCCCCAGCGCATACAGGTCCGTTCTGCCATCTGCTTTCTGCCCCATGACCTGCTCGGGGGCCATGTATACTGGCGTACCAAGAATATCTCCGGCCTGGGTCTGTTGTGCCGCATCGGGATCTTCGATGCGTGCAATACCAAAGTCGGTCAGCTTAATCCGGTGGTCCGGCGTGAGGATAATATTGGAAGGTTTAATATCTCGATGGGTGATTCCCTGTCGGTGGGCGTACTCCAGGGCCTCTGCCACCTGGACGCACATCCCAACGGCTTCATCCACCGGCACGGTCCGGTCCTTGATCACTTCATTCAGCGGGCGTCCCTCAAGGTATTCCATGGCAATGTAAATCGTTCCATGGTCCTGTCCCACATCGTATACAGTGACGATATTGGGGTGGGATATTCGGCCAATGGCCTTGGCCTCACGGAGAAACCGGAGGACGAAGTCCTGGCTGACAACCCGGTCCGGTCGGAGCACCTTCAGGGCGACCATGCGGTCGATCTGCGGGTCGTGTGCCTTGTAGACCACGCCCATGGTACCGCGTCCCAGCTCGTTAACAATCTTATAACGTCCGTATTTCATTATCTTCAAACAACGGCGGACAATACAACGGTCACATTGTCTTTTCCGCCAGCCTGTTTGGCCAGTTGTATCAAGGCGGCTGACTTTTCACTCAGGCTCCCATCGGCACATAACGCAGAGAAAACTGCGGGATCGCCGACCATATCGGTAAGCCCGTCGCTGCAGAGGAGGAAGAGATCGCCTGGGTTTTTCTTCCCCTTCAGAATATCGAGGGCAACGGTAGCGTTAACCCCGACAGCTCTGAGGATCACGTTGCGCATGGCGTGCCGCCGGGCTTCCTCCGGACTGATCAGTCCTTGATCCAGCTGTTCCTGAACCAGTGAGTGGTCTTTGGTCAGTTGTTTAAGCGTGCTGTTTTTTAGCCGGTAGGTTCTTGAATCACCCACATGGCCGATAATGAAGCTGTCCTGAGAAAAGGCCAACAAATCAGCGGTACACCCCATGCCCTGATCGTGGGGATTGCGGCCGACATGCTTGAGAATTTTGTCGTTGGCCAGCTTGAAGGTGGTCTGCACCCGGGCAATGGTGTTCTCTTCGGACAAACCGTCGTGGCCGGCAAACACCGCTTTGGCCGTGTCGGCAAATATTTGGCTGGCCACCTCTCCGGCGGCAGCGCCTCCCATGCCATCGGCGACCAGGCAGTAATGGCATGCTTCACAGATATAAAATACATCCTCATTGTTGGTGCGGACATTTCCCACGTTGGTGGTACCGTGGTAATTGATGATCGGCAATTCCTGTGACACCTGAGCCCTGCCTTTCAAATCCTATCGGTTGTTTAACAATCCCTCAGCAAGGATCCCGCTGCCAGCGAGCCTCACCCCTTTTCGATTATGTACGTCTGAGATCAGGCAGCCGGCTTCGGCTCCGATTCAGGTCTTTCAAAGTTGGCCCGCATGAACAGCGCCAGGTCCGAGGCATCATAGGTAATTCCCAGGTGGTTCTTTAATTTCAACAAATCGGTGTTCACTTCCAGGGCGGTCTGATATCGATTGACGGTTGATTTCTCCAGGCACTTCATAACGATATCGTTCAACCCCTGGGGGATGTCCGGCCGGTTGGTAATGATCGGTGGAATGGTCATTTGAGGGATGGTGCGGATGGCTTCAATGTCGTTGGCAAATCGATAGAGGCGGCTGCCTGAAAGGATTTCATAAAAGACCAGGCCGAGGGCATAGATGTCAATCTGGTGGTTCACCTCCTGCCCCGTGGCCTGCTCAGGGGACAAATAGGAAAGCTTTCCTTTAATCACACCCGCCTGGGTCAGCGACGGTTCCGACGTGGCCTTGGAAATGCCGAAATCGCTGAGTTTGACCTCGCCATTCAGAGAGATCAAGATGTTCTGAGGGCTGATGTCCCGGTGGATTATATTGAGCGGTTTACCGGTCTTGTCATCCTTTCGCGTATGGGAGTAATGCAGGCCATTGCTGATCTTTAAAATCAGAAACACCGCCATATCCACCGGCAACCCCTTTTTTATAAACCCCATGATCTCGGCGAGGTTCTTTCCTTTCACGTATTCCATGGCAATGAAATAGGCGTTCTGGATTTTCCCAAAATCGGCTATTTGCACCACATTGGGGTGTTGCAGGAGTGCTGCCAGTCGGGCTTCCCTGATAAACATGTCGATGAAGTCACGGTTGTCTGCCAGGTGAGGCAATACTTTTTTAACAGCGACCGTCTTTCGGAAACCGTCTTCCCGAAGATAATCGGCCAGGTACAGTTCAGCCATCCCCCCCTGAGCAATCTTTTGGGTTAAAAGATAGGGCCCAATCCGCGTCATGCCCTCCATGGCTTTTTGCCTTGCCATCATTCGTTTCTTAAGGGTACGCTCCAGCAGAAAAAGTATGCAGGCAGTGGCCGCCAGGCTGAAAACCAGAGACAACATCATGAACAAGTGGTAGGCTTTCACCGACGCTTCCAGATTCTGAGCCCCCCAGCCAATGGACACCTTCCCGATTTTTACCCCGGAAAAGGTGACCTCGTTTTCAAAGATCATGACCGATGCCTGGCCATCGACCTTTCCCGAAGTGATTTGAACGCCATTGATGGTGTCAATCGTGGTTTCCATATCTGCGGAATTGACCTTCAGGTTGATTTTGGTCGGATTGGAATGGGCGAGGATGGTGTCCTGATGATCCAGAATGGCGGCATATCGGATGTCCGGTTCCTTCATCACCTCACCGATGGCCACGTTTAAAGAGAGGATATCAGTGGATAGAATCGGCGAGCCACTCTTATCTGAAAGGCCAAGGGCGACATCGACGCCCTTGTTGAAAAAGGTCTTTTCAGCGGTGTCGATTTTCCCCTGAAGGATGAAAAAAACAATTAGATTGAGGATCATCCAGGCGGCCACACCAACGGCAACATGCCGCTTGATCGGGGATCCGGACATAAAAGCCTTTACCTTTCCGGTGACTGAATTGATGGTTGTGGTGGACAACTGCTTCATCCACATCATTGTTATTGACGCTTTTTCACTGACGGCCATGCGCATTCTCCCTGCCGTAAGGATGACAATCGAATCCCCGTTCGCGCGCTAACCCCGCCGCAAGCGACGGGGAATGCGCTCGCTATCGCGGTTCAAAGGGTCTCAATCACCGGACAGCTTCTTAATGATGTCTGCACATCGGTGAATCATCTGACGCCGCAACCACCCTAGATCGTCCCGGCGTGAAATTTCATGAAGATTGACGCCTTTGAAATGCAAAAACTGAGCCGTTTCATTTTTATTTTGTGCCAACCGAACGACCGGAAAGCGGTTCAGGTCGGCCCGAAGCATAAATGATCGGGACAGCGGCTTGTGGCTGCCGCATACCGGACATATCATTTCTCGATCATCGCGCGGTTTTTCTTCACTGGCAGCCCAGGCCCTAATTTTCACTCCCACGGCTGCCCGCAACGCGTGCACCCCATGAAAATCAAGAACCAGCAGGACGAATACAATCAGCAGGAAACTAATCAGCGCCCCCAGAAAAAAGGCCGTGGTCAACCCGGAAGGACCGCTGGCGTCCATGGCCAGAAAGATTTCGCCGATTTTGGTGCCGGCATAAATAATGTCGGATGAAAAGCATACCACCCGGGTGCCGTCATCAAGTATATGGGGCCAATAGTGGACGCCATCTTTCTGCTCTGACGCTTTTGAGGACATCGACAGCAGCTGATCCGGGTTGGTGAAAGCGATAATTTTATTTTTGTGATCGATGATGGAAACATTGACCACCCCCTTAACCGTAAGGGCATCCTGCGTCAGACGAGTCAGCGCCTGGACGTTCTGTTCAAGCAGCGGCAGACCGGCCTGCTCGGCGTTTACCAGGATTGTTTTAATTCCCGCAGTCGTCACGCGCCCTACCCGGTTATTTTCATGGGCGGCGATGAACAGGTAAAAGAAGACGGCCGCCACCCACCAGATTACCAGGCAGGTAAACCAGCGGGTCTTTTTTATCCGTCCAGGCGTATTGTCAGGCTTCACGTCAGCTATCCTCCGGGTCTGGGGCAATTCGCGTGTGCATCCTACACGGCGTTTCAGGGTCTGTAAATACTGACTCGCCAAAAGCCTTGACGGGTAATCATTCCAGCGCCTGCCAATCCTTCAAATATGCACAAAATTATTATGATACCAGTGGATTGTCAAGGGACATCTCCTTTTAACGCTGTGCATTGATCAGGCACATGACACGGAACGAACGTGATCATTATAACCGCCCTGCATCTATTTTGCGCGGCTAAAAGCGACCCTTGACGGGTTCAATGCCGGCAAATGTGAACGGGCAGCGGCTATTGAATTTAAAAAGCTGCTATGATAGATAAGTTAAGGATTTTCTTGAAAGATAGAGCAAGCGTGAGTCCTAATTCTAACACGGTACTGGTTCTCGCGGCTTTTCTCAGTTGTTAGCGGAGTTATCACCATGTCCCTGGCTGGCTCACGTTCGAAACTTCTATCTGCCGGTTTCCTCCTGTCTCTGATGTCTATATCCACGTTCTCGGGCTGTGCCGGCCCGAGCGTCATCCCTTCGCTTTCGCGGCCCGAAACATACCGTTCGGATGAACGGATTCTACATCGTCTCAAGCCCGGTGAAACACCGGAAATACTGGCCAAAAAATATCTGGGAGAAGCACGGTTGGCCTGGATGGTGGAAGATGCCAATCCAAAAGAAACGTTTCGGGCTGGCCGTTTCGCAGTCATTCCTCTGGTTATACAGAACCGTGCCGGGATCACCGACAAGGGATACCAGACCGTTCCGATATTGTGTTATCACCGGTTTGCGCCGTCCTGCGATTCGCCCCTGTGCATGCCTTCGGAAATCTTTGAACAGCAGGTTCGGTATCTAAAGGAAAACGGCTACCGGGTGATCGGTCCGGATGCGTTGGTCGAATTTTTGGACTACCGCAAACCGATTCCCAAAAATGCAGTCATAATTTCCGTGGATGATGGCTATCGCTCCACCTATGATGTGGCTTACCCCATTCTCAAAAAATACGGCTTCACGGCCACCCTATTTATATACATCGACTACGTGGGTGTTTCCAGCCAGGCCATCACCTGGGACCAGTTACGGGAATTGAAGCGGGAAGGATTTACCATCGGCTCCCATTCAATTGCCCACAGCGACCTCTCCAAAAAGAAAAAAGATGAGGACAAAAAGACCTACATGGCCCGACTGAAACGGGAGATATTCCGTTCCAAGCAGATCCTCGATGAAAAGCTCGGTCAGGATACTATCATTTTTTCCTACCCTTTCGGCAGGCTGAACCAAACGGTCGCATCGTTGACACGGCAGGCCGGGTATAAAATGGCTGTTACCGTAGACCGGGGTAGCAACCCGTTTTTCACCGACCCCTTTATGATCAAGCGAGACCAGATTTTAAAGCGGGATATGGATCGTTTTGCCTCCCGCTTGAAAACATTTTATAATTATCCGTTAAAGTGAGTATGCCATGAAACACAAAAATGTATGTGCCGGCTTGGGGTTTTTACTGGTAGTCCTTTGCGGTTGCCAGGCATCCCAGTCTCCCCGGGAAATGGACAAGCAGGCCAAGGCGTATATCCAGCAAGCCCAGGCCTATGAAAGTCAGGGGAATCTGGTAGAGGCCTTGGAGCAGTACAAACTGGCTCAGACCATTGACCCCGGCGAACCGGTCATCACCGATGGGATCAACCGCCTTGAAAACGAGTTGAATGCCCTGGCTGAGACCCACTACCAGGCGGGCATCCGCTTCAGGGACAAAGGCAAATGGGATCTGGCCAAAAAAGAGTTCCTGAAAACACTGCGATACCGACCGGATCATGAAAAAGCCGCCGAAATGCTTCAGCAACGCCAGCCGGAGGGTGAGAGAGCGTTCATCACCCATGAAATTGCACCGGGGGAAAGCATTTCAATGCTGGCGCGCAAATACTATGGCGACTATAAAAAATATCATCATATCGCCAACTTCAATAACATGTCCGACGCAACCCGGGTCCGGGTCGGTCAGCGGGTCATGGTGCCGGTCATCGACGGCGTAACCCTCGATGACCTGAATCGGGTCAGCTCCGGTTTGACAGCGCAACCGCCCGCAGTGAAAGATGAATTTACCGTTCATCAAATCCAGCCGGGAGAAAGCCTGGCCAAGGTTGCCCAGATTTATTACGGCGATTACCAGTTATTCCACGTCATCGCCAAATATAACGGCATCTCTGACCCTGCCAGCATCAAGGTGGGACAGAAAGTGAAAGTCCCTCGATTGGAAAAGTCCACCGAACCAGCAACCGAGACCCCATACCGCCCGGAAGCACCCGAATTGGAACCCGTTGCCGAATCCCCTGAAGCGCCGGTTGCGTCAGTTGAAGCACCCCAGCCCGAGGAATCGGAACCAGTGGATCAGGTGGCGGAATATCGTGAAACGGGCATCGCCTTGTTCAATGAAAAGAAATACGACGAGGCTATCGTTGAATTTCAAAAGGTGCTCAGCGCCGCCCCGGAGGACCCCGAGGCCATCGATTATATCTCCCGGGCATACGTTGAAACGGGTAGAGCGCACCTTGCTCAAAATCGTCTCAATGAGGCCAAAACCGCATTTATCACAGCCCTTGATTACGATGACAACTGCAGGGACTGCCAGGATCTGTTGGCCCGGTGCCGCACGTTAGAAGCCGAAGCCCTGACCAAAGAAGGTGAAACCCTTTTTCAGAACAATCAGTTCGACAAAGCCACCTTAATGCTCGAACGTGCCGTGGCACTCAACCCGGATGATGCTAAAGCAACCGGCCTGCTGTTTCAGACCCTTTTTCAAAAAGCCCTGGTTCTTTACAACAAACAGGATTATCTGGCTGCGAAAACCGGTTTTGAAAAAGCGGCTGCCATACAACCGGATTGCAGCGAATGCAAACGACTTATTGAGAACAGCATGACCGAATACAAAGAATTCCACTACAACGAAGGTATTGTTTTTTTTGGACAGGAAGCGCTGAAAAAAGCTATTGTATCATGGGAAAAAGTCACGGCAGTAGATCCCGATTACAAGGATGTTCAGCAGAATCTGAAGAAGGCCATCCTGCTGAACGACCGCCTGGAAAGGATTAAGACAAGCACGACGCAATAAGGGCCAATGAAAACCCCTTGACATCAGCCATACCTTGTCGGCTATAGTCGTTTCTATTTGATTTCCACAGGGTCACTGCAAAACCGCAACCCAAGATCTGATACATGCAGGTGGGACAACATGCCCCAGGTGCCGAACATCACCGTCCAGTTGGTTCACATCCAAGGCCCATTGAAAGGGCAGATCCAGGATTTTTCACAATTTCCCGTTCATATCGGCCGGCACTCTTCGTGCCAGGTTCGGTTTGATAAAGACCTGACTACCCTTTCCAGGCGGCATGCCCGTATTGATCGACAAGGAAACCGATTTCGTATCATCGACGCCAGTACCAACGGCACCTACGTCAACGGAAAACGAATCGCAGACGTGTACCTGAGGGACGGCGATGTGATCACCTTTTCCGAAAATGGTCCTAAAGCCAGTTTCCTGACCAAAATTGAAGCCGGCGAGGCTCCCATCGCGAATGCACGGTCGGCGCAACCGATGCCACCGTCCCCGGCTTCACCGGCGCATCCGCAGATGCCGGCACCCGTGCCGGCGACTCCGTCAGCGGTGCCTTCGACGCCTCCCCCCCATATCCCTGAACCCGGCTTGACCGCAGGCCCCGGGTTGGAAATCCCCGTCATCAGCGTCAATGCACCACTGGTCATCCAGTTCGGGCCGACGCTTCAGAGCTACAACCTGCTTCCCGTGACCATCGGTACCGATCCGGCTTGCGACTTCGTGATCGCCAACGATGCCCTTGCCGGACGACACATCCAGATATTTTTCAGCGACAACGAATACTATGCTAAAGATTTGACGGGAAGAGGCATGGTGTCGATCAATGGCCGTCCGGTTGGAACGCAATCGGTAATCGCCCAGGGAGCGGAACTGACACTGACCGACAAGGGGCCCAAATTCAGGTTTCTGGGTGGTGGCCGGTTGGCGGAGATACAAGATGTGGTACCGGAGCCCTTGGAAAAGACCGATGCCGAATCCGATCTTATGGAAATAGACAGCAAGCCATCAGTGCCGCAAAAAAAATCAAAGTCGCTGTTTAAAAACTTCTTCAGTTAACCTGTCCATCTCAATTACAACTACCACACATTGTTTTTTAAACTATAAAAGCATACCACATGGCGTATAAGGCGGAACATCAGACGTTCTTGTCGGATAGCCAGTACAAATAGACGCAAGTCAGACATGACTGATACCCAAATCAGTTGTTTTTGGTCGCGTCTGCCATCACCAGGGGGTTGTCAAAATCAAAACCGAACAAGCGGGGGTTTTCGCCGATCACAGCGGCGGTGAAGATGGAGAAGACGTAATCGTAAGTTTCATCCGGCACTTTATTCCGGTAGGCGGAAATCAACTGCCAGAAATTGCGTTCCCGGGGATTTTCCGGCATGGTCTGGATCAGCTTGACCACCCGCCGCTCTCCCCAGTTGTATGAGGCCATCACCAGCAACCCGGATGCCTGGGCGTCCGTGGTATAGATGTCCCGGAGATAGCTGGCGGCCGCCCGGGTCGATTTGTCAAAATTATGGCGCTCGTCCAAAAGGTCCACCACGGCGTCATCTTTGAGGGGGCCGATGCGAAGCCCGTATCTTTCAGCGGTTGAGGGGATAAACTGCCACATGCCCTTGGCGATGCCAAAGCGGGTGGGCGGCCCGACGGCCTGGTGATCGAGGTTGCTTTCCTGGACGGCCAGGTAAAAAAACTGGGCCGGAAGATCTTCATCGGCCAATGCCTCGAGGATCTTGGGGATATACCCTTGGCGCTTGGCTCGACGAATGACCCGCGAAAGCCGCTTGCTGGACTGCCATTTCTCGATAAACCCGGTGACCTCTTCCACAAATCCATCGGGCATATTGATCTCGCACTCGCCGAATCGATGCGCCATGCGCATGATGATCGTTTCCTTTTCACTCAGCCCCTTGCTGTAGACACCCAGGCTCTCCACATAGCGGTCGTAGCTCTGCTTCGAGTTTTTTCTTCTGGTCCTTGACCGCGTCGATCTGTTTGTTTGGCCTCCAGGGATTTTCGCTGGGCAGCCTCAACCCGCAGTTTGATCAGGTCGATCTCCAGCGCCCGCATGGTGTAAAAGACCTCGGCGGCCAGTTTGCGCTGCTCTACCACCTGGCTGTGCTTGTACCAAGCCACGCCGCTGGTAGCGATCAGCAGCAGCACCACCAGGCCGATGATGACGCCATAGGTCAGGTGTTGTTTTTTCTGCACCTCGGCAAAAGCCCGGCGAACCATCATGGTGTGTTGGCCTCCCCCCTGGTCCAGGGTCTTGCCGAAATAGTGGTCCTTGTAGTGGTCGAGGCCGGCTGGATCGCCCGAGGTTGGATTTGCTGATAGGGTTGTTGTCTGCGGTGTGCGGGTCGGTGGCTGGTAAACCGGTGGCGCTGCCGCAGGCCGTTCGACATCGAAAAAAAGGGTGGGTCCCCCTGCCCCCAGCTGAATTCGCCCAATTCCGAAAAGCGTCGCCCGATCGATGCGCTGGCCGTCGACAAAGACCCCGTTGGCGCTGTTGAGATCCTTGATCCACCACTGCCCATTTTCCCAGAAAACGTCGGCGTGTCTGCGGCTGACCCCGCTGTCTGGAATGCTGAGGGCACATTCCGAGTGGCGGCCTACGGTAAAACCTTGTGAGAAACTGGAAATCGTTCCGTCGGCAAGGGTGATGCGCAACACGCCAGGAGGTTTATCAATCATGACGACAATCGTTTCATTGAATATGCTTCCAGGGTAGTTTTTCTCGGACAGGCGATAATATGATACCGCTCACCCACGTAACGTGCTGAGACAATACAGATATAATTTGTGCGCCACAAGGCGCGACGCCGGATACAATAACGACATAGTGTTGAACGGGTTGGTAAGGTTGTCAAGAATACACCTGTCTCGGCATTGATATCACCCGAACACGCAGTAAAATAAATCCGGTTCAGGCAACCAGGACGCCGCAGCGGGGCAAGTGATGGAGAATTGATTCCAACTGCTCGTGGATCAATTCCCGGGTTTCTTCTTCGTTTCCCGCCTTGAAGTTCGGAATATTTACACGGCCGGTGCGAACATTTTCGAGCATAAGATTACGGAGATCTTCCCGGTTGCGTGTACCGTCAAGATGAGCCAGAACAAAACAGGCCATATCGTCATCCATCCGGATGGTCCGATGGCAAAGATTGGTCACCCGTTGCGAGGGCGCATGCAGGCGGGCGATGGGCGACGCGGTCGGGTAGTCACCCGGATCCAATACGCAGCGACGCGGAGTAGCCAGCAGTTCCACAACCCCGTTGAAGAAGAGGGCGTAGACGGCCTGGCCGATCTTATCGATCTGTTCCTTCGAAGCCTTCGCCAACTCAGCGAGTGCCTCCTTCTTGACTGCCTGGATCAGGGAGGGAATGTCGATTGTGCACGGTTTGATTTGGCTGAGCTTTCGAAGTATGATCTGTGCAAGCGAATGTTGCGTAGTAAATTGTCGGCCTCCCGGCTTCTTGAAGGCGGTCGCTTCCTCGATGGGGCTTTCCGGTGAGTCCAGGACCGGAACCACATCTGTGGCGGCAAAAAGGGGCTCAATCCGTTCCAGACGGAAATCTGAGTTGACATCGATCGATTCATGACAGATGAGTGAGCGCCGAAAGCGTGTGTTTTTTATAAAATCGATATATTGTTCGACGTCGAGGGCATTGTCGGACACCTCCTCGAACGTTGCCGCGGCATCTGCGGGCAGACTATCCAACTCAAAATCTGTCTGTTCCGCATCACAGATATATTGTAAACCATTATTTTTCAGCGCTCCGGCGAATTCGTGAAAGTAGAGGGGGTCATTGTCCGCTTCCATGTAATCGTGGAGCAGGTAGCTCGACACATCAGGAAAACGTTGCAGGGTTTTCCCGAAAAATCGGATCTGTACATCATGGAATCGATTGCTGTCAGCCGTGGCGTCGAGCATGGTTTTCACCAACTCGAGCGCAGCATCCGTGCGTTCCTTGGGGTCCTTGATATGACGGGACCGATAGAGCATCATGTCGCGCATGGATTTGTTGAACTGCCAGCCCGGCAGAACATTGTAGCTGATATACGCGATGCCCTGTTCCACGAGGTTGTTGCTGCAGATATCCAGGATCTTCTCTTTGACCTTATCCGGGACCCACGAATAGACACCGTGAACGATGATGTAGTCAAACGTCCCGTCGGCGGCACTTATATCCGTGATGCTGCGGGTCTCCAATCGGATGTTCTTTAATGCCAGCGAATCAATGCTCTTCTGCCCAATCCCGATCTGCACGGGAGACAGATCGATGCCAATGAACTCGCTCTTAGGAGACTCGTAAGCCATGGGTATGATGTTGCCACCGTCCCCACAACCCATTTCGAGTACACGACAGCTGTCAGGGGGTGTGGGGGAAAGGCCGTACACGCAGCCGAAAGCTGCCAGCAGGCTGGGATGGGTCAGGCAGTAGGGGGCTCCGGCATAGGGCGTCGTGTCATAGGCTTGTGCCAAGGCGCGTTCTGCCGATTCGGCCGTTGGGTTCATGGGGGTGTCTCCTCATTTTCGTATTCTAATTTTCAACACTTCTATTGCGCACAAATGCTTAGAATCTCCGACTGTGTCAGGAGTGTCCCATTGATTTTCTCTTTTTTACCGTACATGAGCAGTTTTGGATTGGTGTAGTCGTCCTTCAGACCGAGATTGTGGCCGACCTCGTGGGCGACGACCCGCTCGAATAAAGGCAACCAGGCGGACCGTTCAGATCACGGCCGGGTACTTGATGGCGCCATACAAATTTCGACTATAGCACCGAGTCGCCTGTGAAAGCTGGCGGAGTCTGTGCAGATATCATAGAGAAACCAGGCCCATCGAACATTCATCTGCGGATCTCGCCGTCCACGAATCGAGGCGGTCAAGGAGCGTTGGAGCTGCGTCGCCCGACGCCGAAAATCCTGATAATGATGCTGTTCATGTTGAAGGGCGTCTGACCTGGCGCTATCGGTCAACGCACTGTTCAGGTAGATGGTCGGCTGAAATTGAACCGTTAAAACATCGTTATTTTCCGTCCATGCGCCGTTGTGCACAAAGCAGCCGGTATTGCCATGCCGTCCTCGGCAATTGCGGCCCAAATTCGCTGCCGGGACTGGAATGGTTCGTGATCGGGTGTGTCCTTGAAAAACGAGTCTCATGTCCCCTTCTCCAGTTGTAGAAAAGCGCTGTCGATTATGTTGAGAATTACCCCTGAAAAAAAGAAGGGCAGTCGCACAATGCGATAAGGGCAAAGGTGATTCGACCTGAGTTGATCACCAATCAGGGTTTGACTCACTGTCCCTTTACTTTAAACCAAGCAATTCCTGCTGGCGAAACCCTGGGGCATTGACGTTGAACAGTGGCTGACCTGGTTTCATCATAGATAGTTCGATCGCAGAAGCAGCTCGCTGTCGTTGGTAACCATGTCTTAGTACGTGCTGGCACTGCTTCTCCGAGATTGTTTCACCGCAAAGGTAACGGTCACCGCTTTTGAAATTGGATTTGTTTTTGTGCCACCATTCTTGAATCAACTGGAGGTTGGGCCAGGGCAGGTCTTCGTCCGGGTCCATGGCCACATCTTCATCTTCGGGATTTTCCGTGGGGCCGGCTTCGAACCCTTCCGGCTGCTCGCCTTCAAGATCCTCGTAGGCGAGGTCCACGCCGGTGATCATGGAAAACGCTTCACCGGCCGGCCGGGCCAGTTCGGGCACCTGCATCTGCTCCATCAGCCAGGAATGGCTGCCGGATCACCCAAGGCGCCAAAACCAGCTATAGCCAGCCGCGTCTTCGCAGGAAGCGTTCGGAGTTTTTCGAGCCAAATGGTTACATCACCCGGTTTCATTTTTCGAACGGCTAACGTACACGCCCGCTCGGAATATGGGCTTTCTGTTTCTGCAATGGTTTGAAGCGCTGCCACAGCTGAAGTGACGCCCAATATAGCACGCTGACCAGGCGGCATAGAATCGGCTTTTGTCGTCGCCATCGGTGAGGTGATCCAACGTTAAAGCCAGTAAGTCGGAACGCCCCATTTCACCGACTGCTTTCAGGGCCCTGACACGCACAGCCGGATCTTCATCACTGATCAACTTCGCCAGGGTCGGCCCGGGATCCTGGCGATGAACGGCATAGGTGGAAAGCCCAATCAACCT
Organism: uncultured delta proteobacterium; assembly: GCA_963697405.1. GTDB lineage: Bacteria > Desulfobacterota > Desulfobacteria > Desulfobacterales > Desulfosarcinaceae > Desulfosarcina. Next base: position 209,362 of record CAVONY010000016.1, read on the forward strand.
GAGAAACGGCAACTCGGCGTCCAAAAGCTTGCGGGCAGGTTCGGCAACCCGATCAAAATCGATCCATCCCAATGCGGAAACCAATGCCCGCTGGAGTTCCCTTTCCTTTTCGACGGCAGCCAGCAAGGCATCCATGCGGTCGGGGATCTTGGATTCAAAGGCCAGGACACCCGCCGTGAAGATTTCTCCCGGCTCTCCAATCAGTCCATGGCTTCCCGACAGATCTCCCAGCCCTCGTCTCCGGCGATCCGCAATCCGTCGATGTTGGCTTCGACACGGTCGTCCAGATGAGCCAAGTCGGCAAGATCGTAGTGTGGTTCGGACACGGCACGGTCACGAAGCAGCCAGTTGAAGGCGGCGTCTTCGGCGTGTTGTTCGATGATGGTGGGGATTATGGGCATTTTATGAGCCATTAATTTGCCGTGCATTACCACCCTGTATCCTATACATCGCAACAATGCTTTTCCGGAATGGTTTGGAGTTGAGCCTCTATTTCATTGAAGGCTCTATCGACTTAGAATACCTATCTTGAGTGGCCAATAGACAGTCTAAGGCGCGTAATCGCTAACATTTATTTCAGTATTAATTAGAAAACGGTTGATTAGTTTGGTCCGGCCCCATTTGACCCCATCTGAAAGAAAGTGTTCATAATAAGTTTCGAGCTTAATCTGGGATTCGACGTCATAAAGTAACGGACACCGTCCTCGTATCTCTCGGCTTCTGTGCTTTCCAGGAACTCCTCGACGATAGCGACGGTGGTAAGCGGTTGAAACACACCGTTCTTGTAAAACTGAGCACCATTGATTCCTGTTGAGGCCAAAAATCGCCGGCTTAAGTCGTTTCGAAAAAAAGGCCGGCACGCCCTATCCAGTATTTGCTTGGCCAACGATACCACTCCAAACTTTTCACCTCTCAACACCAGCAATTGATCGTCTCCGAACTTTTCGACAAGCGCCTGATATCGATTCATGACGTGGATATGGTATTCGTCCAGTGACGGTAATTGCGATGGATCCGCAACCACCCCAACTTCGGAGTCACAAAACGTCCGAAAGTTGGCTTGGAATTACACACATCCTCTATGTCGGCAACTCTCCCGTAGGCATCGAGGATAATGGGTACATCGGCAAGCCTACCCCTAGTAGCGAGCGCCTCGCAAAGGTCAATGGTCAATTCAGCACTGCTCGTGGCGGTGAGCTCTCTAATGATCGCTTCAAAGCAGACGGAAGTACCTGCGTCCCCCAACAGAATCGTGCATTTCGCTTCAAGGAAAGGATCATCCGCTTGCAGAACAATCTCCATAAGCCTGGGAAGCAGGCTGAAATCTCCACCTTTGGCACGGTGAAACGCCACCTGCCACCAAAGCCACGGATCAGTCATAGGATCAGGGGGCGGCGAAGTGTCCACCGGAGGCGGCGGGCAGTCGAAATAACTTTCCCCGTGCCATTCGACTTCGTGAGAGCCATTCACTTCATTCATGGGTTGACTCCGACACAACGGTTAAATCCTGGGGGTCTTTGACTGCAAATCTCCAAATCTCTTGTCGAGGTCTCGGCAGACGTCGCATAGCCCTCGCCGCGACTTAGTCGTTGGACCGTTTGGATGAAGGTTGCCATCCCCTGTTGGACATCCACCAGCTGTCTTTGGAACTAGGTGGTTGACTTTTGGTCTCTTCGTTAATTGTGTTCTCACAGCCGCAAGTTAGTTTTCCAGCCGGCGTGCGTGGACAAGCCTCAATCAATTGGCAACCCTTCATTCTTTCTAACAGTTTTAGGCGAAGGAATTCTCATCTTCTTTTGGTATTTCTTACGTGCACTCGGAGCTCCAGGGGCTGGCGGCCTCCCCCAATCGTCTTCGATTTGCGTTTTCTCGGCAGTGGTTACGGGCTTGAAGAATACGTGGCACGGCGCTTCTGGGACCAGTTTTCCAGATTTGCCTTTACAAGTGCATCCATTGCTCTGTTTGTCTCCCACATCCTTCATAAGTTGCTTGTACTCCGCCACGTTTGGGTGGTCGGTGGCTGGAGGGGTGGGGACCAAAGGGTCCCATGGACATCAGTGGTGTACCATTCTTCCATAGTCATGGGTTTGCCGGTGGCGGCGTGTTCGGCGTGACTTGGATCACAGATGCATTTTCCCGCTGCGATATCCGTCTTCTGCTGTGCCGACAAGTTTAAGCCTGGAGAAGGGACGTTCGGGTCAGGACTCGCGTGGTTCGATGTTGTTAGATCCGAATGCCGGTCGACGTTTTGCCCTTCAAACTTCACGTCCATCGACCACGACACAAAGTATGTTTTTCCCGTAATAACATGCGTAATAACGCCGGCACCAAGGCTCTTCGTCGCCGCCTCATCGCCCAGAGGTGATGTCTTATAGAACGATTTGTCCTTGAGCATTACCTCCTTATTTTTTATCTTCACCGTCTTGCTGCCGTTCTTCATGTCTTTTGAGAATGACGTGTTGGGGTAAGGCACTGGTATCGGACCTGCAGGAGGTGACGGTGGGCTAGGCAAACGTCAGGAAACGCTGCAATCACCTTGCCGTCACCAGCTTTGCAGGCAATTTCGTCATTGTTCGCATAGACTTCACAGCCCATATTTAATACCTTTTTCGTGTCCCACCATCAACTCGGAATCTGCTGCAAAATAGCTGCGGCTCGATCGCCGGAAACAGAACTGTTAGAACATATTACTTTGACGCCTGGAGCGTACTTTCTGGCGAAAAGCCTTGTCGGCTACAACCAATTGTATAACAGCTGCGGCTGCGCCGATATCCCCGATTTTATCGGCGCAGTGCCAAAGAGGTTGACTTTCTTCGTACCACACGCATTAGCCTGCCCTCGACTCGGGCAATTCCTTGAATCCGTAATGTTCACCTGTCACGTCGGAAATCCGCCAATCCATTTCATGGAAGCTCAACTTCGCCTCAGCCAAAGCAGTGCGCACAGCTTCAGTCAGTCCCAGCCCCAAAAGTGGTTCATCCGACAAAACATGTGCCTTTTCATGCCCAAAACCCAGTCCAGTCAACAGTAGTAGACGTTTGTCTCGCTTATATGCTGTGTTTCAACCAGAACAGCAGCCGCTGCTTCTACACCAGGAATTACACCATCAGAATTTTCTTCTGTTTTGAGACGCCAATTGTGATCCAACCAGAGCAAAGAGCTTGCATTAATATACGAATCCACTCCACATATGAGACAATGCAGAAAGTCTGGAATCGCAGCAGTTCACGTGATAATCGAAGTGCCTCAAAACCAGATGTATGACCTTTCGCGATGCTTCGAGATAATTCGAGATGGAATCTAAGTCCGAGCTCCATTTCAATCTCTTTGAAAATCGAATCAACAGGCAAATTAATCCCCCCTGGACGGCCTTCCTCTGCCATTCCAACTATAAGTGGTACCGTTTCGAAAGAAACATCTGTATCTGTTGAAAGACAGTCTTTAATTGCCATTATTAAAAGCTTAATAATTCTCTCAGAGCGTCTAAGATCAAAGTCTAATCGTGGTACGACACTTCCAATAATCGGCACTCCGCTATTATCAACATATGGTAGTTCAACAAAGCTATCAATCCCAGCTCTCATTGCTGCACATGAAGATTCAGCACTAAGACCAACAGAACTAGCCATGCCAGTGGATGAAATGTACATAAAATGCATTCAGATCAACGGTTGCCCGGTGACTGCCTCCATTCGATTGATTTGGATATGGACTAATAATGGGTTACATTGTCGTTATATTAACAAGTTTTGTCGGTAGTTGAGACCCAACAAATATTTCCCGCAGAGAATGTAGTTTTCGCCCTATTGGAACAGTAGCACGCCAAGTCAGCAGCATCCTATTCTGGTCTGGCTCAATGATTACCGTATCAAGATTTGGATCAGCACTTTCTTCATGGTCTCTAAACTTAAATAGTATAGGAATTTTCTTTACGGGGATGGTAGCTGAAAAGGGCCTATCCTTTGATAAATGTGAACACTTAATAATCTCTCCCCCTCTTAAGTAAGGCACCTGCTGGTCCGTTGGAGCTGATTGAAAATACTGAAAATCAAAGTCATCCGGTAAGAAAGGAAACTTATTTTCCTTCCATTTTTCATCATACTTACCCGCAAAATTTATCCGCGGTCTCCATCCTCGCCCGATGAACCCAAAACCCATTGGAGGTGCTACGTCTGACCACTTGTGCATGACTTTACGCGGGTCTTCAATGTTTGGCAGTGGCCTGCCTTCAATTGTTTTTGAATCCGGATTTTTATGAAATCCTGCACCAACAGGGTTTCTCATTTCCGTTCCCTGTTTATTGATATTTGGATGTGTATTGTCTGATCCGCCAAAGGCCCGTTCATAGACAATAGGCATCTTCACGAAAGGCACCGGCCTTGAAGCACTAATCCCCATTATCCCTCTATCCCAAAACCGATCACCGGTGACTTTTATGTATTTTTTTATACCTCCAATTTCTAACAAAGCTACTACTTCTTTTGTAGGTCGTCCATTCGGCGAATAGGCGTTCGCCATTAACAAGAATATCGGTCCTTGGCTTCAATGCCGCAAAATCACACTCATACTTGATGCTTGTAGTTCCGGGGTCACTATAGTGAAACGTCAGCGTAAACAAACGGCTCCTGTTCTTCAGCCAATGCTGCTACGCCATCCTTATCTACAAAGAAAGTACCTTTAACTACCACAACACAGTGGTCTTTGCCGTCTTTGTCTCTTAACAGCGACTGTTAGACCGGCCTCCATATGTGTTGTGTTCTTTGTGATTTGCATTATTTTCGCTTAGTTGATTTGTACCGATCCGCCCTTAATTCGATTGACGCCCGAGGACCGGTTCAACAGATACGCACCCCGAATCAACACCTTGCCGGCTCGGGTGAGGGTAATACTGGATTTACCGCAGCGCAGCACAATCTCCTTTTTGGCGTCGAAGGTCACCGTCTGCCGTCAATGCGCACATCTCCACCTCGTTGCGATTAACGATCATGGGCAGGGATTCCTCCTCGATTCTATCGCAGATGACATCGACGATAACCGGCCGGCTGGATCGTTATCTTCGAAAGCCAGGATCACAGGCGGAAATTCAGGCCCATTGACCGATTTTAACTGACTGGCCATTGTCCCTGTCAAGTCGTGCGTTGACCGGACCTCCAGGTTTCCGGGGAAATCGACCCAAACCGATCCATCGTATCGATCCTGGAAATCGTGCCCGATTTTACGCCGTTGACTTTCGCAACCAGGCCAATTGAGCTGATTTTCTCTGCCGGTGATCCGTTCATATCAGTTCTCCAATATCTTGGACCCCTTGATGGTAACATCACCGGAGCCCTTTATGTTGATCTTTGCCCCCTGCAGGGAAATGTCGCCGTTCTTTTTCAGGGTGATCGTGGCTTTGCCCACTTTGAGGGTCAGTTGATCCGCAATATCAATCACACCCTTTTTCTGGCCGGAAACGCTGAAATCATCGCCCGCACTCAAAGACATTTTCTTGCCGGCGGTGATAGACACATCCTTGCCCGCACTTTCGGAAATATTTTTTCCGGCATCGACCGATTTATCACCGCCGATGTTCTCGCTGCTGTTGGCACCCACATTAACGGATTTGACTGCGCCGATCTCCTCGGCCTTGGCCGCCCCAACCGTTTCGTTCATGGCCGCGCCCACCGTGATCTGGTAGGCTGCACCGATGGTCAGTGCTTTCGCTGCACCAATGGTCTCAGCCGTATTGATCGACACGGTTTCGGCCTTGTTGCTCCCGACGCTGAGCGTCATGTTCGCGCCGATGGTTTCCGTGTGGTTCGTGCCCACATTAATCGTTTTGTTAGAACCAATGCTCTCGCTCTGATCAACGCCGACTGTTTTCGTGCGGTTGTTGCCCACGGACATGGTCTCGTCATGCCCAACCGTCTGGTTCTTGTCGTTGTCGATGGCGATGGTCCAGTCCTTCTGGCCGTGCAGATAGACCTCTTCACTTCCTTTTTTATCCTCGAAGCGAATCTCGTTGGAACCACCGCCGCCTATCGTGGAATCGGACTTCAGGGTGCTTTTCGTTTTTTCGGCGGGTAGATCATAGGGAGGCATGTTGTTTCCATTATATACCGCCCCGACGATGATCGGATGATCCGGATCACCTTCGAGAAAATCGACGATCACCTCCTGCCCGATGCGGGGAATGTGCAGCCCACCCCAGCGTTTACCGGCCCAGTTCTGGCCGACCCGGATCCAGCAGGAACTGTTCTCATCGTTTTTTCCTTCCCGGTCCCAGTGGAACTGGACCTTGACCCGACCGTGTTCGTCCGTATAGATCTCTTCGCCGGCAGGGCCGGTGACCACCGCGGTTTGGGTGCCATGGATCAACGGTTTGGACGATGTTCGCGCAGGCCGGAATTGGACGGAGCCCGGGATCGCGGTAAACGAACAGGAACAGATCTCGTCCTGCCCGCCAGAGGTCTCATAGTCTTCGGCCGCGGCTTGATAGTTGGTGGATAAAATCAGGTAATCCCTGTTCAGATCAGCACGCGTATGCTTTGCCATGGTAAACAGATAACCCGAACAAATGCCCCTGGAATCCGATTGTCCGCTGCAGATCTCGTAAGGCTGGGCCAACTCTTCCATGCGCACTTTGGCATATTGGTCGCCATCAGCTTTTTCCGGATATTCGCCCGGGTAATCATAGATCTCATAATTGGCCTGGGCATGGCCTTTTTGGTCCTCTTCAATGCTCATCAGAGAGGTGCTGGGTTTAGTGAAGTTGTAGTCGGTATGGGCGAATTTCCCCGACTGGACGCTTTTCTCAACCGTCCACGTACTGATTCGTTCCTGGATCGACGAGCTTCGGGTATCGGGGGTGAAGTCAATCTTGGCATAATCCCCATAGGGGTCATGCTTGCTCAGGGAGTCGCAAAGGACAATGGTGCATTTGCCCTGCTCGTGCAGAAAATAATAGTAGATGCCCTCCTGCTCCATGAGGCGGCTGACGAAGTTGTAATCCGTTTCCCGGTACTGCACGCAGTAGGTCCATGTCCGATAGCTGCCGGAGAGCCGATCCTCGATGTCGCTGAATCCAAGATCGTTGAATACCTGCTTGACGATCTCCGGCACCGTTTGTTCCTGGAAAATGCGGCAATCGGAAGTGCGGGTCAGAAACCACAGCCAGGGAACCATTGTTGCCCGGTACTGGGCGAACTTGGAGCTGGTCGACACACCTTGCACAAAACGGTTGATGTATCCGTTCCAATAGCGCTTGCCGCCACCCGGGAGTTCCATGCTGATGGTTACATTCTGTCCGATGATGTCGTCAAAGTTGATCTCATCGTCCTCGCTCAACAGGTCGAGACCAAACTCAAACAGACGACTGATCTCTTCATAAACAGAAAAACTTCGCAGCAGCAGCACATCATCGCCCAGGGGTGTGTGTATCGCGATATGTCGGGTTGCCTGAGTTGGTTGCGGCATAATACGACTCACTTAATGCGGGTTAGATTGAATGAAACGCTTATTTTACCATGAATGAAAAGGTACACCGAGCATGGGTGTACCCCACCCTTACGCTGCCTTCCACTAACAGCGGCAGCACTTTTAATGCAAACCCTTAACAAAAATTTCCAGAGTGCTCAGGCTTAGCCGACGGTTAATAAACAGAGAAAATATTTTTTCATTCACCGAAGGGGTATATTCTGGCCTTGATCCTTTTTGCGGGACCCGTAACCAAGCGCCCCGCCGGATACTGAGTCCTCGAATTCCTTATTTCTCGCCTTCTCCCACCTTCCAGGAGTACTCCACGTTGCCTTTCTTCTTACCCTTGCTGTCATTTTCAGTGTAGGAGACCTTGATTTCCTCGAAGTTCAACGAAAAATCCTCCATCGGCACGTCTTCTGCCTGACCACTGCCGCCGATGTTGTAGCTGGTCACCAGAACGTTTTGCAGTTCATATTTATAGTAGGTCACCCGTCCTGCATCGGTATAGGACGCCGTCATGTCAATCTCCACTTTCGGGAAAACCTTACCTAAGCAAACGGCCTCGGCAATCTTGGGGCTCGACTTGTCAAGTTCTTTGGTCAATTGAGATATCATCCAGGACGACATCGCCCCGGCGACGCGTCGCCCCGGTGGCGCCACCACCCGGCTTATGCAGTCCCTGGCCGAACGAGACGAGATCACTCCAGCCTTTATGATCCTTATCCTGCGCTTCACCGTCCACACCATCGAATTTAATGTAAGCTGCCATAGTTACCTCCTTTTTGGGTGTTTAGGTGATTTTAACTGTGATTCGGCCGTCTGCGTTGATTTGCCTCGCGTTGACCATTTATAAATTAAACATGACTCACGGCTTAGGCAAATGAATAGGCAAAGCCGGTATCTTTTACCCCGACGTGAATCCGGGTTAACGGTTCACCTTCCAACATGCGCGAAAGAATTTCACTGCTGATTTCGGGCAACAGGGTATGGGATAAAATGGCATCCACCGTCCGTGCACCGCTCTCCACCTCCGTACATCGGCTGTTTACCAGTTCGACGACCTCATCGTCATAGGTAAACGGTATGCCGTGGTTCTCCTGGATGCGTTTTTCAATGCGACCCAATTGCAGACGGATGATCTTGCGCAGCACCTCGTCGCCGAGCGGATAAAACGGCACCACGACCAGCCGGCCCAAAAACGCCGCGGGAAAGGCTTTCAGCAGGGGTTCGCGCAGCGCCTTGCCAATCCCCGCGGGGTCCGGCATGAGCTCCGGATCCTTGCACATGTTCATGATCAGATCGGAACCCACATTGCTGGTAAGCAGGATGATCGTATTCTTGAAGTCGATCATCCGGCCCTCGCCGTCTTCCATCCGGCCTTTGTCAAAAACCTGGAAGAATACTTCGTGCACGTCCTTGTGGGCCTTTTCCACCTCGTCCAGCAGCACGATGCTATAGGGCCGCCTGCGCACCGCTTCGGTCAGCACGCCGCCCTCACCGTATCCGACATAACCCGGTGGTGAGCCTTTCAGGGTCGAGACGGTGTGGGCTTCCTGAAATTCACTCATGTTTATAGTGATGACATTTTGCTCGCCGCCGTAGAGCGCTTCCGCCAGTGCAAGCGCAGACTCCGTTTTGCCCACGCCGCTTGGCCCCACTAGCATAAATACGCCGATCGGCCGACCCGGGTTCTCCAATTTCGCCCGCGAGGTGCGCATGCGCAGGGCGATCGTGTCCAGAGCGTGTCGCTGTCCGATGACGCGATCCTCGAGCGTGTCGGCCAGGTTCATAATGGCCTGGATCTCGTTTTTTACCATCCGGCCCACAGGGACACCGGTCCAGTCCGCGACAACGGAGGCCACGGCCTGTTCATCAACGCTCGGCAGGATCAATGGCGATTCGCCTTGAATGTCACTGAGTTTGACCATCAGGCCCTTCAGTTCGGTCACCATGGCCTCGCGATCTTCTGGGCTGAGTGTGCCGCTCTCTGTTTTCCGTTTGCGCCGTCCCCTCCTCTTCCGGCTCGGCCTCGGCACCCTGCTCTGACGTATCACCGTCAGCCAGTTTTCCGTCGATGGGCTCGCCGGTCCCCACACGAAGGTTGCCTCTCATTTCAAGAATGTGATCGACCAGATCCTTTTCTTTTTGCCATCCATCTTCAAGCTGTTTCAGCGCCTCGACCTCACGGGCCAACTGATCGTCAATCTCGCGGCGCCGTTCCTGGCGCGCCATCCCCACGGCTTCTTCGCGGGCCAGGATCTCATTTTCCGTTTCCAGGGCGGAGATGCGCCGTCGGCATGCTTCCACCGCCGGCGGCGTGGCATGCAGGCTGACGGCCACACGTGCACAAGCCGTGTCCAGCAGGCTGACGGATTTATCGGGCAGTTGGCGCGCGGGGATATAGCGATGGGAAAGTTTGACCGAAGCCACCAACGCTTCATCGAGTATCTGCACCCGATGATGTTTCTCACTGACGCCTGCAAGGCCCCGCATCATGACAATCGCCTTCTCTTCAGAAGGCTCGTCGATCTTGACCACCTGGAACCGCCGGGTAAGGGCGGCGTCTTTTTCAAAATACTTTTTGTATTCTGCCCATGTGGTCGCCGCAATCGTCCTCAAGGTCCCTCGTGCCAGGGCAGGCTTAAGCAGGTTGGCCGCATCTCCTGAACCCGCGGCACCGCCGGCCCCAATCAAGGTGTGGGCTTCGTCGATGAAGAGTATGATCGGTTGGGGTGACGCCTGGACCTCTTCAATCACCTGGCGCAGCCGGTTTTCAAACTCTCCCTTCATGCTCGCGCCGGCCTGGAGCAGCCCCAGGTCGAGGGTGCGTACGGTGACGCCCCGCAGCGGCGGCGGGATATCTCCCGAAACGATACGCTGGGCAAAGCCCTCCACCACCGCCGTCTTACCCACACCGGCCTCACCGGTGAGGATGGGATTGTTCTGGCGGCGGCGCATGAGGATATCGACAATCTGTCGTATCTCATCATCGCGGCCCAGAATCGGGTCGAGTGACCCCTGTCGGGCGGTTTCCGTCAGATCCACGGAGAACTGGGCCAGCGCCTCCTGTTTACCCATGACGGCCGGCCCCACCGCACCGCTGGCCTCACCGGGGGCCACACCGCCTCCCACCTGGGTACCATCCTGCGCTGCCAGGGCATCTTCAGGCGAGCCGCCCACGATGGATGCAAACTTATCCGACAGGTCTTCGACTTTAATTTTACTGAATTCAGAAGAAATCCCGGGTAATATTGCCTTCAGGCCCGGTGCCTTTAGCAGGGCGATGACCATATGCCCGGTGCGCACCTGGGACTCTTTAAAAAGCAGTGTGCTGTAGACCCACGCCCTTTCGACGGCATCTTCCAGGTGGGGCGAGAAGTCGGAAATGGATGTGGCACCCCGCGGCAGGCTGTCTAAAGACGATGTCATGTCGGATGCCAGCCGCGACGGGTTGAGGTCGTAGTGGTTGACAATATGATGAAGGTCTGAATCCTGCAGCTGCAGAACCATGTGCAGCCAGTGCAGCATTTCCACGTAGGGGTTGCCCCGCATCTTGCAGAACACCGTGGCGCTCTCCACCGATTTGTAGGCGAGGCTGTTAAGTTTACCAAACAGTGCTGTGCGGCTTATTTCCGCCATGATGGTATCCTCTGGTTATTGGTTCAGCCAAATGTGACGGATTCGTAAAAACGCCGATATCTGCGTTACGCTTCATCCCTCGTCACTGCGGAGTACCATAAGTACGCCTCATTCCTCGGGATTCGCAAGCCTTGATCTCGGCGTTTTTACGAATCCGTCAGAAATACGACTTTTTACGAGTCCATCAAATGTGGTACCGGTCATTTCTTGACATTGCGCGACAGGTCTTTTTCCGGCGGCACGTTTTTTCCCGATGCCCGTCTTTATGCCGCATCGGCTTCAACGATCAGATCGGTAACGTCCTTTTCAAAAGGCAGGCTCTGAAGCCATGTGGTCCAGCCCAGACGTCCCGATTCACCGAGGTGAACCGCCGGCACTTCGGCCGCCTTGAGGATCAGCTGCAATTCCCAGTTCAGTTCATCGCCCACATAGTTGCGAACCCAGGCCTTCAGTCCTGCAAAGCTCTCACTCCCGGGCAACATCCGTTCATAGTCCTTCAGGTTCATGGGGCCCATCACGATTCTGAACTTTTGCTGGCAACTCCATACCTGCGAGCCGACGACCGTGTTGACACCCACCGTTGCCGTATCGGGCGATTGGCCCAATCGGCATCGGTATTCGTCGGGCACCTTAATCCACTGGCCGATAAACTCTTTGATGGACGTCTCGATGCCGAAAAAATTCTCGATGATCGCGCGCAGCCCCTCTGCATGTCGGGTCTGGCAGGCAAGATGCCCGGAAAAATGAAGTTTGGCCACATCGGGCACACGGTCCCGATCGCTGAGGGAATCATGGCCGATTCCGATCAGGCTGCCGATATAGGCAGCAAAGCGATCTTCATCGGGCCGGTCATGGCTCACCGCCTGCCGATTACAGGCCCACGCCCGGTAGAACAGGCTGATCATGCGGTGATTGAAGATATCGAGGAAACGGGCCAGTGTATGATCGTCATGATTCAGTTCACGGTCATGAATATAATCGGTTAGATGCAGCGGCAAGGGTCCCTGGGGCCCGAGCAGACCCAAAAAATTCACCATGAGACGGGGCTTGCCGGTCTTCTTTTGTCGTTCAAAACGCTGGAGTGTGGCCGGCGCAAAGCTCAGGGAAGGCTCCTGACAGAATTGAATGGGATCGTCCGCCGAGCGGGTCGCGTAACCCAGGCGGGGTTTATCCGGGAACCCGCACTCCACCCTTCGGGCAACCTGAAAAAAATTCAGTCCGGCAGGGTTCTCTAAAAACCGCAGATCTATAGCGTGTGCCTGGTCCCGATGCTTGCTGGCCATCGCATGATTTCTCCACGTTCCCGGGTTTTGACGACCGTTTCCGTGAACGAGTTGATGGAGACATATTTTGAAAAGAAGAGGTTCATCACGGCCCCCAGCAGAAAGACGCCGGTTCCCTCGAAGGCCGCTTCGTCAAATTCCAAGGCAACCTCGAGGCCACGGACAAAGGCGATCTGCCCCTGGTCGCTGATCCGGCGGGTAACGGGCCGACTGTTCACCGACAACACCCCTTCAATCAGTTTTCGGGTCTGAAGATCACGGGTGTCACAGTACAGCTTGAACAAGTCTCGAATGGCAGCAGATCCCTTTCCATCCGGGCTGTCCACCAGGGAAAGATAATTAAGGTTCAGGTGGTTGATCATTCGCCAGCTGACCTCGCCCTCAGCCGTGGAGGGACGGGGTGATGTGGGACCCGACAGACAACGCACGGATTCCACCGGGGAACTGATGTCGAGATTGAAGTCCGTTTTGCCTCGCCCAACAGCCATTTGGATGGGAAGGTCACGGTTGGTGCAGAGCGTTTCAACAGCCAGTTGACGTAATTCGGAGCGGTATGGTGCTGCAGCTGCGTCGACGATGGACAGAAATACTTCACTGCCACCGTAGCCGGAACGTCGACCGTGCAGCTTTTCCCTGTTCGACATCATGCGGGGGATGCGGTTCACCGTGAAGTACGCACCACCGCCATTGGTTTCATCAATATCAGTGGCCGAGTAAAAAGGAGCAAACGCCTGTTTTTCATCGGCACGCACGCCGTAGCCGGTTACTTTCAGTACCTGATAAACCTCAAAGTCCATCGGGCGCGTCCGGTTGGGCACGACGTGAAAATCAGTTGATTTATCGGATAGGTGAATGCGATCAGCCCGTTTCGGGAACAGGTTGATCACCGGCGTACAATGCAACACAAAATTGCCGGCATCAACCCGGCCTTCAAGTTCAAGCGCTTCACGATCGAACAGGATAACGAGATCAATGGCGTTGCTCTCACAGCGGTTGATGCTTTCGCGCAGTCCTTTTAAGCGGAAGAACAAGAACCGCTGAGGAAACGCGAAATACTCATGCAGCAACCGATAGCCCAGGAAAGATCGGGCCCCCACTGGCAGGAGCGCCTCTTGATCGGTAAATCCAACCTGGCAGATGGTCCCCGCAGGAAGGACACGCTGCCAGGCTGAGGGTTTTTCCGTCGGCTGGACCAATACATTCGTCCCGTGGGCAAAAATATGCTCATACAGCTGCATCGGAAAATCTTCCGTCCCACGGATGTAAAAGGTTAATTCGTCCAGGTCAAGATTGGAAAAAGACATGTCGGCCGGGGTTTCAAGACGGATGCGAAGACCTGCCTTGGCGGATGCCGTTGAAGCGGGCAGCGCGAGGGTGCTGAGGTCCCGCGCGAAATACTCCGCCTGAACGACCGTCACCGGCCAAAGCGTAAGGGGATGTCCCGTGCGGTATTCGCATGCGGTGCGATCATCATTGCCGATCACCGACCGAAGCACCGTACCGCGTTGAATTTCAAACCCATTTTCCAGGCCGCTTTGGGCCGCGTCAAAGGCGAACTGCAAAACAGCCATGGATGGGGTTGGCGATAGGTAGTGGGGGTAAACCGTCTCTAAAATCGACTGGGTAAACTGGGGGAACTCCGCATTCAATTTCAACTGAACGCGCGCCGCAAGAAAGGCGAACCCTTCCAGCAACCGTTCAACGTAAGGGTCACCGCAGGCGAATTCGTCCAGGGAGAGTCGGCTGGCAACTTTGGGGAACTCCCGTGCAAATTCGCCTGCCGCACCCCGCAGGTGCTGGAGTTCACGATTGTAGTATCTTAATAGTCGCCTGTCCACAGTCTCACCGATTCAGCTTACATTTGCCCGTTTCAAGATCCAGCTCGGTTTTGATAAAAAGCGATTCGGGGATGGGCTGGGTCCAGAGGTTCCCACGGATCTCAAAGCGGATAGAACGATTGCTCATCTCTTTTTTATCAACCGTCATGACAATGGATACGGTGTTGGGAATAATGCGTGGTTCAAAGCGCCGCAGCGCTTCGGTCAATCGATAGCGCATGTCCTCGACACTCAGGCTGGATGCGGTCATCCCGGCGACACTTTGCACACCGAAGTTCAAGACCGACGACGGGACTTGCTCAAAGTCGTCTAAACCGTCCTGTTCAGCATTGGCGTATGTGTTCAGCAGCCATGCCAGATCACGCAGAACCGCCTGACGGTATTTCTGCGCGCTCATCACCCGTTGATTCCGGCTCTCCTGCTGCTTGTTGGGTTCATCATCGGTCAGCCGGTCCAGCAGGCACGGCTGCAGTTTTTCAGACGGCGTCAATTCAGCCATGCTGTGGTTTTTCTTCCAGTGGGCTTTCTGAAGGGTCGAGGAAGACCTCCCGAACCTCCAGCAGGGGGTACTCCCCTTGATCCGTGGCCAGCATGCGCTGCCCAATGCCTGATACGATATTGTTTCCGGAATCCCTCCAATCGGTTTTACGACCCATCCGAAACGAGCTGTCTTGCGCCTCTTCTGAACCGGGATATCGACTTGGAATCAGGCCCACCGCCTGGCCCTGGTTGGCCCAGGTAAACGTTGCCGTTGCCCAGATCACATCCCGGAGGTTGACCGGTTTGTCGATTCGAATTTCCCGGATCCGCTCGAAAGGGATCCAATAATATTTGCCGTTGACGATGGCTTCAAGGGTCGGACCCAGCCTTGTGTCGGCATCCGCTATCCAGGTGAAGGCCTGCCCGTCAATGGTACCCGAGATGGCCGGAGCCGATTCAAAGGCTCGATCGCGCAGGTCGGCGGCCGCCTCGAGTTTACCGGCGGCAATAAGGCCCGGTACCTGGGTGAGCCAGACCATCCACGCCAGCGGTTCACCAAAAATCAAAGGGGTCCGTTTGCCTTGAAAGACAGTCGCACGCAACACTTCACAGTTTAAGGCCGGGCGATAGACCTGGGCCATAAGCAGCGCGTCCGCATCCATGTCGGCCGCGACATTGAGTTGCGTAATAGCCCGGTCCCACTGGCCAAGAACGCTGAGCAGCTGGAATAAAAAGATGCGCAGTTCAACTTTTGACGGATCACTGCGGATCGCCTCCGTGAGGGTCGCTAGCGCTTTTTCAAGGTCGCCGGATTGAAGATAGTGTTCTGCTTGCATAGGCCCCCGCTTAAGATTTAATCACGATCCACCCTTGGCCGATGGCAGTTTGGAAACCAGCCTCAGGGACACGCTCAGGCCCTCCAGCTGATAATGGGGGCGCAGGAAGAACTTGGCGCTGTAGTATCCCGGATTGCCTTCAATATCCTCGACCATCACCTCCGCAGCAGATAAGGGGTACCTTGATTTGACACTTTCCGAAGCGGTCGGGTCCGTGGTGACATATTTCGTGATCCAGTTGTTCAGCCAGGTTTCTACTTCGTTACGTTCCGCAAAGGACCCGATTTTGTCGCGCACGATACATTTCAGGTAGTGGGCGAAGCGACAGGTCGCAAACAGATAGGGCAGCCTCGCGCCCAGGTTTGCATTGGCGGTGGCGTCGGGGTCATCGAACTCCGCTGGGCTGTGTAAGGATTGCGCACCCACGAATACCGCATAATCGGTATTCTTCCAGTGGGACAGCGGCATCAATCCGTTCTTGGCCAACTCGGCTTCCCTGCGGTCGGTAATGGCGATTTCGGTTGGACATTTCATGTCCACGCCACCATCGTCCGTTGGAAACGTATGGGTCGGCAAGCCCTCGACCATGCCGCCGCTCTCGGCCCCACGGATCCGCGAACACCAGCCGTAAAGTTTGAATGCCCGGTTGATGTTGACACCCATGGCATAGGCGGAATTGGACCAGCAGTATTTTGAATGATCGGCACCTTCGGTGTCCTCTTCGAAGTCGAACTCCTCAACCGGCTCGGTTTTTGCGCCGTAGGGAATGCGGGACAAAAACCTGGGCATCGTCAGTCCAATGTACCGGGAGTCATCCGAGTTCCGAAGGGAGCGCCAGGAGGCATATTCGGCAGTTTGTAGAATTTTGGTCAAATCCCGCGGATTCCCCAACTCCTGCCAGGTATCCATGTTCATCAGTCCTGGAGCGGCGGCAGAAATAAATGGCGCATGTGCCGCCGCGGCAATCTGGGCGATGCCACTTAACATCTCCACATTTTTTGGCGTGTGATCGAAGGTATAGTCCCCGACGAGACAACCGTAGGGTTCACCGCCCGGTGTACCGAATTCGTCCTCGTACATCTTTTTGAACAACGGGCTCTGATCCCAGGCCGTACCCTTAAATTTTTTCAGGGTCTTGCCTAAATCTTTCTTGGACAGGTTCAACACCCTGATCTTGAGCTGTTCGTCCGTCTCGGTATTGTTGATCAGATGGGACAACCCGCGCCAGCTGCCTTCCAACCGCTGAAAATCCTGATGATGCATGATCAGGTTGATCTGCTCACTTAGCTTTTTATCGATTTCGGCAACGATGGTTTCTATCGTCCTGACGGCATCGTCGGAAATCAAAGTGGTCTGTTCCAATGCCTGTGCCGCCAACGTCTGTACAGCGGTTTGCACAGCCTCGCGGGCCCGATCCGTCTTGGGTTTGAATTCTTTGTGAAGCAGCCCCTCAAATTCACTCATCTCCATGGTTTGGGCTTCTGTGGTTTCTGCAGTGGTATCCTTTTTTAAATCTGCCATGATCAACCTTCCCCTTCCTTCTTTTCAGATCCTGCATCCGGTTTGGGTGTCGCGGACAACGCCTGCATGAGCGTCGGATCGCTTAGCAGCTTGGCCACGAGCTCCTCGGCGCCCCCTTTGCCATCCATATAGGTCACTAAGTTGGCCAATTGGGTGCGGGCCTTGAGCAGATTGCTCAAGGCATCAACCTTTTGGGCCACTGCAGCCGGTGAAAAATCATCCATGCTCTCAAAGGTCAGGTCGACGTTGAGATTGCCTTCACCGGTCAAGGTGTTGGGCACCTGGAATGCTACCCGCGGTTTGGCTGATTTCATGCGTTCGTCGAAGTTATCCACATCGATTTCCAAAAATTTACGTTCGGCAACGGCGGGTAACGCCTCTTCCGGCTTTCCGGATAGATCGGCCATCACACCCATCACAAACGGCAGGTTGATGGTCTGCTCCGCACCGTAAGTCTCAAGGTCGTATTCGATCTGCACCCTCGGCGCTCTGTTGCGGGCAATGAATTTCTGGCTGCTTGCTTTTCCTTTGGCCATGATCGTTTCTCCCTTCTTGGAAATATAATATATCTAACTTTTAACAGGGCTTGTGAACGTTTTCGCCTTTTACTCCCAGCGCAAGGCTGCCTATCACCCTTCGGGCGATTCCTCTTCCCCGCTGACCACTTTCACCTGAGACATGGCATCCGGAGAAAGATCGCGAATGATGTCCACGAAACTTTTACCGACAAGGCGCTTGGCGCGCTTGATCAGCAAAGGGACCGGGCTGGACGGTTCATTCTGCTCGTAATGGCTGATAATCATGTCCAGGGCTTTCAGCACGTCTTGATTCGATGTGACACGCCCGGACAATACCTGCCCGGAGGCGCCACCGGTGGAAGCTGTCCGGTTTTCGGCATCTGTGGGGGAGGCGTTTGTATTGGGCCGTGTAGGGTCTGACGCCTGGGTCTGCTTGAGCGGTGACATATCCTGTCCATACCCCCTTCGCTCCATGTACATGCTTGTTTTCGATTGCATCTGCTGCAGCAGATGCTCAAGTCGGCTGAAATTAGGTGCGGCAGCCGATCCCACAAGGTCCATCAGCAGTGTATCGAGTGCGCCAAGATGGTCCATGCATTCGCGCAGCGTCTGATCCGTGGATTGCAGGTCTTCGATATCGGTCTGTTCAAAAGCGGCGTCGATGATCTGCATCGAAGGTATGGCGCTCGCCTCTGTTTCGGGAGCCGTTATTTCCCCGGATGCCAACATGATTTGACGCAGGCTCGCACGGGGCAGCCGTGCATCCTCCGGCGTGCACAGCGGAATCTCCATCAGTCGGGGAATGAATTTCATCGGGTCCTGATCGTTCATCGCCGTCGATGCGGGAGAGAGGGCGCTGATGATATTTATCCGTTCCAGGGGGTCATTGTCATCTTCTGGATCCAGTTGGGGAAACAAGTGGTCCCAGTAGCGTTCCACAACACCTCGCATCAAGGCGAGACCATCGCGAAAGCTGGTCAATCCCTTCAAACGGAGCGACGAGGCGGTCAAATAGAGAATTAGTCTGAGATCACGACTGCGGTCAAGCAGTGCTAAACTCTGGCTGTAGACCTGCTTCCAATCGGGTTCTTCCCGTTCCTGAACATAGTCGCCCACCTGTGTTTCCGCCTTGCCCTGGGCGATTCGCTCGAGTTCCAGAAAATCAGCATCATAGGAGATATCCTCTCCACAAGGGGCGTCAGGTGAAATTTCGGCAAGGAGTGCGTCAACGTCAAAATGGGTCACAGCATACCTCAGTGGGCTACCTGAAAGATAAAAGAACAATGCTGAATTCGGTCAGACAGGGTCAGACAATCAATGAAGCTGATGAGGATCTTAGGGATCCCAATTCGGGTAGCAATCCTTAATACAGGGGCCTGCATTGCTGTCCGATTCAGACCACACCAGCATTGAATGGACCCCATTTAGGGGTGCCGGCAATCATGTTCGGTTTGGCTAAATTATCTCACCTGCACGGTGCGGACAATAAGCTTTAATCATTTATATCATTCAAGATTCAAGCTGTAAACATTTATTCTTCACCTTCCAATTCGGGGCTTGAAAGGGTGGTGGGGCTGGCCCCGAATTCTCCGGTCTCGAGTGCCTTCCGGCCGGAATTGGGTCGAATGACCCCCAACGTTGTAAAAGCTGGAGGGCTTCAGAGCTAAGGCGTCAAGGGTGAAGCTGTAATCGGCTACCGCAATCCCTTGACAACACGGGACATGTTACAGCCGCATGAGTATTGACACTCGGATAAGATAAAATTATACTCGTTCACCAAAAAGCAAGTTCCTATCCAGTCTGTCCCGACAGATCTTTACACAGCGACCGCACCCCTCGTCAATTTCCTCGACGCGGCTATCGCCTGGGTCCATACGGCCGATATGGCCACACAGCAGATTATCTGAAACGGTTGATTCGATTAGTGGAAGGAACCCTTAACGATCCGCTGCACGAACCGCGACCACTTGAGGAAAATCAACCATCGCTGCCGATCTTGAAGGCCGCTTGTGCCCTCTGCAAAGGAAATTGCTGCTTGAGAGGAGGAACGGGAGCACATTTGGATCGGGATGTCATTCGTCGTTGGGCCAGCACACATCCCGAAGCCGACTCTCGCTCTATATTAAACGCCTTCTCTTTTCGTTTACCCCCCGCAACGTATCGGGGATCCTGTGTCTTCCATGCGGCAAGCGGCTGTAATCTTCCGCGGAGCATGCGATCGGCGACTTGTCTGAACACCGTCTGCGGTGGTATTGTTGAGCTGCGACTGCGAATCGAATGCGATAATGAGTCGAGGTTCTTCCTTGCCGCGACGAACAAAACCAGGGTGGTGCGCGGAAGGTTTGAAGCATGCGACGAGGTGAATTTACGTGGATAATCGAAAAACCACAAACCGATCCGAATCAACCGATGCTGGCATCTTACTCGCCAAGGCACGGGGATTGATCGATAAAAATCAGTTGGACCTGGCGGCAGCCACCCTGCAGGAAGCAACCGGTCTCAATCCCAGCGATTTGGATATCCTCAGAACCCTTGCCCAGGTCCTTGTTCGGATCGACCAGTATCTTCCTGCCTTGCACATTTTCGACCGTCTCATCGGATCCGGACAGGCTAAGGCAATGGACTACACTGATACTGGCGATGTCTTAACCGATGTCGGCGAATATGCTCAGGCAATTGAGACCTACCGACAAAGCCTCGACTTGAAGCCGAAAAACCCCAAAACCCTTCACAACCTCGCGCGTGTGCTTTATCGACTCGGACGAACGGACGAGGCTGCCGATCATCTTAAACAATGCACTGAGCAGTCCGAGTTAATCGACCCATGGCTGAGTCTGGCCACGATCATGCCTGGTTGCGGTCAGTCAGGCCAACAAGAAATCTTCGATATGAGAAAAGAATTCGCCGCACGACTGGCCGAACAAGAAACAGCGGCCAAAACGATCAGGCGACCATGGCCCGGCAGAAGCCTAAAAAAACGACTTCGCGTGGGCTATCTTTCTGAGTTTTTCCATTGCGGCAACTACATGAAACCGGTATGGGGATTAATCAATAATCACAATCGGTATGCGTTTGAAATCCATCTGTTCAGCGACAGCCCCATCGGCAGCGCTTGGCCCGGCTATCACAACCATGCCGGTGATCGCATCCACGAGGTCGCCAAGTTGGATAATCTCGCACTCGGAGCCCTCATCCAAAGTCAAACGATCGATATCCTGGTGGATTTGAATGCCTATAGCACACCTCGGCGGCTTGCGCTGTTTCTCGGTCACCCTGCCCCGGTGACGGTTGCCTGGTTTAATATGTATGCCACCTCGGGACTCGCCGGTTTTGATTATATCATAGGCGATCCGTGGGTTGTTCGATCGGATGAAGCAAAATATTACACCGAAAAGATTCTGACCCTACCGGTCAGCTACTTGACATATGCGGTCTCTTACGAGGTTCCGGAAATTGTCGACCCACCCTGTATCCAAGCCGGTGAACTGACCTTCGGCAGTCTGATTACCCAGTATAAAATAACGCCTCAAGTGCTGGACGCCTGGGCCGAGATACTGAAAAAGACCCAACATACACGCCTGTTCCTGGCCAACAAGGCCCTGAAATCCAAATGGAATTGCCAATATCTTCTGGATCAATTCCGCCAACGCGGGGTGGAAGCAGAACGGGTGACCCTATCCGGCCCACGGAACCATCACAGTTTCTTACAATATTACGATCAGATTGACATCGCCCTGGATGCATTCCCATACAACGGCGGGACTACCACCATGGAGGCGCTGTGGCAAGGGGTACCGGTACTGACCCATGACGGTGACCGATGGGCATCACGCACGAGCTATTCTCTGTTGGCGTCGAGTCCGGTAGGCGACTATGTGGCCTCGGATTGCCAGGACATGATTGACCATGCAGTTGCTACAGCCGAAAATCCGCAGACCCCCATCCGGCTCCGGGAGCTTCGACGACACATGCGGGAGCGTCTGTCCTATGGTCAGGTAGGTAACACTCGAGCGCTTAGCAAGCATATGGAGGCACTCTATAAAAAGGTCTGCGTGACCATGGATGCGGCATGAAACCGTTCATCTCATTCTGCATGTGTGATAGCGTTCGCGGGATCAGCAGCATTTAATTTAACGTGTCGGTCATCCGCTGATAGATTGGCAACAATCGTCGAGGATGAACCAGCGTTTTGGGGATATCGACGCGCATCTTCATTGGCGTGCCGTCGATTTGCCCACTGAGGTTGGCGGTAACCCAGTTTTTCTCATCGTCGAGCGGATCAGGGTTGATGACCGTATGCGATGGATGGCTCTTCATGGTGCTTACATCCGGGAGAAATTGGCAGGGCGCAAACCTTATTTACCGGGTCAAACCGACCACAGAACGGAAAAATCATCGGGGGCCAGAGGCCGGCAGTAAAACGCCAGCAGGGTTTTTTCCGGACTGCCCCCCATAAAAACGGTATTCGGAATGGGTGCATGGCATTCCTTCAGGGCGAGGTGCCAGGCCCCTGCCAATTGAAAAGGATCCTCGGCGCCATTGCCGCCTATGGGAATGAACAGCTGGCCGTCGTTTACAAGGGCCTTCACTTTCTCCCTGACATCTGACAGGATGATCTTTTTCTTTAGCCACGCGGAATGCTCGTCGTTCAATTGATTGCCGGTGTGTTGTCTGACCTCCTGCCACTGCCGCCCGGGCGTCTCCATCTGATTGATGTCCGACTCCAACTGGTCAAGGCTTTTCAGGCGCCGGGTGGCGGTGTATTCCAGGATCTCCCATGTGGGTCCCAACCCGAAAAGCATGAGATGCCAGTACGACTCCCATTCGTCCAGTTCACCTTCACCGATGATCATCATGGGATAGGGTCTTCCAATACTGTCGCTGCTGCTTTTTCCCAGGCCGCAGAGCGTGGCGCCTCTTTTCTGCCCCTTTGACCAGAAGCGCCATGAGCAGACTCTGCGACGTCGCTCGTCTTCGGAAAGTCGCTGAAATCCGGTATCCACCCATGTGCCAAAGGCATGGGCCATGGGTGATGTCAGATTGATCTGAAAATAATCCTTGGCCACGGGGTGTTTGCCGAAGGCCGCCCAGTCCCAGCCGGGCTTGCCGATTAATTTTCCCAGCATGAAGTGATTTCCTGGGGGACTCTGCCCGGTGACGCCTGCAGAAACTGCAAGCACCGGTTTATGCCCGGACAATTGATATTTGGCGGTGATCTTCGTTATGCGCATACGTTTCAATGCGGCTGCCTGTTCGGGAAAATCACCCGGACGAAAGGTCCGCTGCCCTGTTTTGAAATCGTTTAAAAATCGGGGAAAACCGAGATAGCCGTCGTAGACCGTGGTCAGTACGAGATTGCCGATCTCGATTTTAAATACGACATCGCCACAGCTTTGTGCCGACCAGTTGAATGTTTTTCTGACCGGATAGTGAAGGTTGATCAGCTGATTGCGCTCATTGCCGCACTGAAGCTCCAGTTTGGTGGCATGGGGCTTGACCAAAGCCTCTGACATTGGCGTCGGTGGGATAGGCCTTGATGGAGACGCGATAATTGGCAACGACGGGTTTGGCCACGCTTTCCCCACGGGTTAAGAAACGTCAGGAAATCGGTTCTGAAATCCAACGGATCTGCCCTCGATAGACCGGGCATGGTAGCCCTTGCCCCGACTTCGATCGATGAACGGAGCGGCCGGCCCTTTGACAAATTTGATGGCATACCCGTCATTGCCCATCAACAGTTTGTTCAGGTCCATCCCACTGGAAACATACTGCACCTCGAGAAAAACCTCCTTTTCCCAGATGCTTTGGAGTTGGCACTGGGCTTCCCGGATCACGTAGGCATGATAAAACTGAATCGGGCCATTGATCAGGTCCCAGAAAAGATCGGTCTGCTTATTTTTTTTCCCCAGAACCATTCTCAACTTCTTCTCGCCCTGTCGTGCCATGAAAAAGGGCGATTCTCCGGTGGCCGGATCTTCGCTGTACAGATCGGATGCCACCTTAAACGCCGTTTTTCTTGAATCGGCGACTGCGCTCAACGCCTGCAGGGCGTCCTGGTATTGTTTATAGGCCTTGGCGGCTTCCATGCGCGCTTCGAATGAAAGCGCATCGGTGGTCTCAACCCCGGTCTGGGATTCAAGGCGATTCAGCTTGGACGCTACCTTGTCCGTCGTCCGTTTGATGATCCCGGCCTTGGCGATGCCCTGGGCATCAAGCGTTTTGGCCTGGATCCGTGTATCCCGAATGCGATAGATCAGATCGATCCATTCGGGAACCTTTTCCTGATTCTTGACCGGGGCAAGGGATTCGGCCATCCGGGCCATCAACTGGAAATAGGGCCCCTGATCGGTGGCCAGATCCATACCGGTCTGCTGCCACACGTCGCGGCCGGCCAATCGGTCGGGCCCTTGGGAAAATATCTGGCAAACGCTTGCCATTGGTCGATGTAGGCGTTCGCATACCATTTCTGAAAATCGAGTTTCTGCGATCCGATGGAGAGCGGTTCGAACAGGGCGGATTCAATTTCCGCAAGGGTGCCGTTGATGGCGTCTTTGCCCTCGGGGGTGTACCCTGCAGGCACAACGGCCGCTTCCGGATCAGGAGAGAGGCCCTTCCAGAAATCATCCATGCGCACGCCGGCCAGGTTGCCATTGCGGTTCACCCAGTCGACCAGCCAATTCAGGCTGACGCCTTCGATGGTCAAAATATGCTTGAGCCAGGTCTGAAGGTCGTTCAATTCGTCATTGAGCAGGCGATCGTCACGCCGCCAGGTTAGGTAATAGAGGTAATGGCCGCCGATCTGGTCGGTGATCTCATCGATCACGGCCGTTGCCATCAGGTCTCCCGAATAGGCAACCGCCGGCAGTGCGGTTAACGCCTCCATGTCCTTGCCCTGCAGCCTCGCTTTGAGCAGGTTGATCCGCCGGACCAGGTGCATGGCATGGCTTCCCATGACCTCAGGCGGGGTGGCTGCAGAGAAACGGGTCATTCGATCACTCATCTGTTTGTCGAAATTATTCAGAAACCCGGATTCGAGCACCTGGCAATACTTCTGCTTCAAGCCAGCCTCGACACGATCGCTTTCGTAAAGACCCAAACGGGGGATCCACCAGTTGGCATTCTGTGCTTCGATCTTGACGACCGCTTGTTTGAAACGCTCCATGGTCAGCGTATCTGTCGTGATGTCACCCTGCATGATCGGTGCGACTGGAAAAGGATTGGGAAACATCCCTGAGTGTTTTCAGGTTTTTAACAAAGGAAAAACTGAGCAGCCCGCAGGCGGCGATCACAACTGCCACCCAGGCGGTAAGGCCCAGGCTGCGGGTCAACCGGCTCCATTCGATGGTTTTTTGGGTAGGTGCGAACAGTTTTCGGTCATCGGGCAGGATCGTGGAGAAAAAATCATGTAAAAACAGGCCGCGATTGGTTCCGGGGAGCACCTCCTTTTCACCGATCAGTCCCAATTCGACTGAGAAAATGGGAATAGGGGGTACCTTCCTGGCGACCGCTGCTGAAATAGATCCCCCTGAGTATGGGTGTTTCCTGGTATGGGTTTTCCTGAAAAGCACCGCGCATGAAAGCGGCCAGCCCGGACTCGATCTTTTCGAACTCCTGGGGAAAAAGAAGCAGGGACGAATCCGCCGGTTTTCCCTTGACCCGGTTCTGGTTGAGCATCAGCAGGCGCAGCTCCTTGAGCCGTTCACCGATTTCATCGACGCTGTCTTTGCAGAAGGCGGCCATGTCGACACTGAGCTTGGCATTCAGGCGTCCCATGGCCTGATGCAGCGAGGGTTCTTCCAGTTGATCGCAAAATCGCACGGCTCCTTGAATCAGGTCGCATTTGGTCACCATGACGAACACGGGGAATTTGGCACCCAGAACGCGCATCAATTCGTCGATTCTTCTGCGGATGCTTTTGCCGGCGTTCTCCAGTCGACGGAAGCCCCGTCCTGCAGCAATTGATCGGCGGCAACGGTGACCACCAGTCCGTTGAGGGGCTCTTTTTTGCGGAAGCGGACAAGCAGGGAGAGAAACTTCTGCCATTCATCCTTGTCCCTGCCTTCATCCACCGGTATGGCGTAGCGGCCGGCCGTATCGATCAGCACTGCCTGTTCGAAAAACCACCAGTCGCAGTTCCGTGTTCCTGAAATGCCGGAAACCCGACTCACTTCGGCAAATGGAGAAGAGAGGTCGGCGCCCTGAATGGCTGTTGTTTTTCCGGAACCGCTTTCACCGATCACCATGTACCAGGGCAACACGTAAAGCGGATTTCCATATTTCTTGAGATGCGACTTTCGAAGGGCGCTGATCGCTTCCTTCCAGCGATCCTGGAGTTCCGGTATCCCGGCTTGTTGGCCTTTATCCATCGATTTGATGCGCGATTCGTCTTCTGCAATCACCTGATGGACAAAGTTTTTTTCACTTCTTCTGGCCAGCAGCTTCTTGATAAAAATGACAAAGAGAATGATTCCGAGAATACCGATCAGAAAGAAAAAGCCAACCCACCATGGCCAACCCGCCATCAACACCAGACCGAAGATCAGCAGCAGGACCAACGCGGCCAGAAAAAGGAAAAGAATCACTTTGAGCGTCTTCATGATGAGTGATTTCATTTACGGCACCGTATTGATGAGTGATTGTCCGATGTTGCCGAGGATGAAGCGGTAAACGAAAAACAGCGCACCGTACAGAACCAGCGGGGCGACAACGCACATCAGGGTAAAGGGGGAAAAGCGCCGCATTCTTGGCATGCGTGAATCGCTTAAAGGCTTGTCCGACTGATATCCATTGGGAAAAAGGGTCATCTTGCGGACATCCGGGACACCCATGGAACTGCCGGTGAGCAGTTTAAGATTCGACGTTCGCAGTTGATCCAAAAGGTAATCATCTCCCTCGTTGATGTACTGACCGGCAAATCCCATGGACAGACAGATGTAGTAGACCTCCCTGACATCGATTTGGTGGGGACCGATGGTGTTGAGCCGTTCAAAAAACAGTTTGCCGGCATCCGAGGTCTCATAGTACCGTCGTTGCAGCTGTTCCCCCAGCCAGCGATTCTTGCCTTGCCATGTCGATGAAAGGATGGTTTCATCGACCCAGGCAAACACAGCGAAGCGGGCCAGGTCATAGTCGTTGGGCGTGAATCCGCCCTTCTCGCACATGGATTCGCTGTCGGCAACCAGCCGCCGGATATTGGCATCCACCTGCTCGAAGGACGCCTGGCCGGAATCGGGAGATTGGGTTACGAATGCGGTGTAGGCGATCAAATCGGTGAAACAGTCGGCTAAGCGCATGTCAGTTTCTCCCTACGATCATCAGCTCCGCTTTGAAATCATCCGGCGCACTATCCCAGTAGAGCGCCAGATTATTTCCCTTTTGCACCTGTTGCCACTGCTCGCCATGGTGATCGATCTGAAAGTAAAGCGTGTTGGCGCGACGTGGCAGTTCCTGCGGGGTGACCTGCAGATATTCCAGCCGAATGCCCGGCAATGCCCTGGCGATCAAAATAGGCAGATACTCTCGGGAGCTGATTTTGGCGATCTGCTCCATCGACTGCAAAACGGACTGCGGATCGGTTTCAGTTTCAACGGCAAGAAAAAACCGGTTGCGGCCTTCAAACATGGTCGGCTGCAGTTCGGTTGCATAGTAAGTCCCGTCGAAATGCAGTGCAATCATGTATTCGGGCCCCGCCGTAATTTCATCCAACAGTCGTGTGATCAGGCTTTGCGCCGATGAAAAGCACTGCCAGAGCTGTTGATGATGATAGCCGGGCATCAGCACCTTGCCGCCCGTTTCCTCACCGGTAACGGAAACCCGCTCGGAAAATGTGGACAGCTCCCCCATGAGTTGGCGCAGAATCCCGTAGGCGACCCACGGGTGCACCGCGGCGGAGTCGGTGATGTGAATGAGTTGCGACACGTACCGGTTCAATGACCGCAAGGTCAGCAGAAAGACCATGTCGCGGGACCCGAATTCGGCGCTGTGTATGCCTCTGTCCCGTTTGAACGCCTCCAACTGGCGGCAACGGGCGGAGACCTGATCGCGCACCTCCTTGACGAGTCGTTCCAAGGGTTGGGCTCCGTCGATCGTCAAACAGGGAGGAAAGAATCGGTCGCTGAGCACCACATTTTCACCATCCCGCTCAAGCAGCGCCACCGGGATCACATCATAGTCGCCGAATTGTTCCATCTCGCTTTGCCAGAACAGTTTCAATACCAATTGCATGCGGCGAACCTGGGCGTTTGGACCATTGCTGTGCAAATCCCGGATATCTTCAGCCTCTTCGGTAGCGACGTAGCGGGTTCTGACCTCTTTCAGATCGTTCAGGTCGTCGACAATCGTCACATTCTCACTGGATCGGCTGAATTTTCTGAGGCCAAGAAAGACCATGAATGTCTTTCCGCCGTCCTCCCAGGCGGTCTCAAACGACCGTGGCTGCATGACCGCATTTTCGTTGAGCACGGCATAGGTGGTGTCCGCAAACAAAAAGCTGCCTTTGGACAGGCCGAAGGAGCGGTTTCCCAGCGCTGCCTGCTCAACCACCATGCTGTCGACGCCCCAGAAATGGGGTGTCAGTCTGTGATAGACCGGTTCAAACAGAGCGCTGTGGTAGCGATCCTGGAGTTGAAAATGCTGAGGCTGAAGAAAGAGGCCTTGATGCCAAAAAAGAGGTTTTTCCATGGATCACTGCCCTTCCACCGTTGACGTCGTCACCGTGGTGATCTGTTGCGGTCCCAGGACCAGATCAACACGGATATGAGCGGGTTTTCTGGTTTTCTTCACTCGGAAGACTCCTTTTTTCTCCAACACTTCCGGTATTTCAACTATCTTGACCATGCGTTCTTTTTCAAGAATATAGTATCCGGCCACCATGGCTACATAGCGGGCACCTTCCGCCCGGTCCATGGTCATGTTGATGTCCTGACCGGGCTGGATGATCATCCGTTTAGAGGCGGCGGCGCCGTCGCCGAAGAGTCCGCAGTCCAGCAGTTGGTAGATGCCGTCATCATCATTGGACAATTGGTTGAAGGTATTCGGATCGGACAGTTGGTAGGCACACAGCAGCAGTGTGTGCGCCTCGCCTTCGTCCAGGTTGAGTTTATGGTCCGCCTTGATGTGCAGGCGGATGGCTTCTTTTTCGTAGGTCCACTGGGGCGGCGGCAGCTGTTTGGCGGCACATGCGTTTAGCAACAATAACGACCCGGCGATCAAAAATATAAGCAATTCGTTTCAAATCAGCCTCCTTGTTTTCCAAATTTGGTCTGACAGTTCTTTTCAAATTCCCGTAAAAAATCTTCCATGAAACGGCCGGAACTGAACCATTTCTGGATTTTTTCGTAGCGTTCTTCGTATATTTCAAACATTTCAGCTTTTTTCATCGGGCCGAATTTAAGCCCTTTTCCCGACTTCCGAGGCCAATTGCTCGGGATCCAGAACAGCCAGCACCTGTTTGACCTTGGCGTAGGCCGCTTCTTTAAATGATTGCTGAGCGGTTAAAAAGGCATTGCTGATCTGACCCAGGTAGGCTTCGAGCGAACGCCCCTCCCCTTCCCCTTCCAGGCGGAATCCGATCACCTGGCGGATCGTCTGCTCCGGCGACCCCTCTCCGGTAAAGGTCATGTTGATCACGCTGATCAGCTGATTCAGGGTGTTGAATATGGTGTTGAGGGAATCGGCCAGCTTCTCCAACAGCTCGCTGGAGGAGAGATCGTCCATGGAGACCCGGCGCCCCAGCAGCAGGGAACAAACCCGCGTCAGCACCTCGTCGTCGGTCTCGCCGGACAGCGATGGCTGGCAGGTGCTGTCCCAGTCGGTCAACCACCGCCTGCAGGGCAGCGATCCGCGACTGACTGTCCAGCCCGGCCATCTGTTCGTTCAGGTAGGCTTCCACCGCGTCGGCGGAGAGATCTCCATCGGCTTCAAACCGGGCGGCAAGGCCGGATGAAATGCGCTTGATCATTGTCTCATCGGCCATGTTCCGTCTACTCCTTTTTCACGTCGGATCGGATGATGATGGTCTGTTCCGAGATATCATCCTCACCATTTGCCGGGTCCGGCGCCACGCGGCTGGAAATCATCCCCTGGCCCCGACTTCGGCGCACCGTAAGGCTTCTGGGGTGGGATCGGCGGCGTGGGTGGCGCACCCTTCGCGGGCGGCTGTTCGGTACGGGGATAATTGTCGCTGCGCGGGGTTTCGACCAGCGTGGCCGCCAAGTCATCATCCACCGGCCCCGATGGCATTTCCGTTGAATGATTCATCGGCGAATGGTGACCGGCTGGAGAGATGATCACCGTGGCGTCCAGGTCGTCCCCATTGGCTGATCGGTTGGAAGCGGGTGAATCGGCAGCAGCATGCCGGCCGTTAATGCCGTGCGCTGGAGAGCGTATCGGTTGACGGCCGGAGGCGCCTTGAATAATGGTGGCTGAAAGGTCGTCATCGCCTGGTGGTGCTTCTTTTTTGGGATCCGGCGGCACGCCGGCATTGATAACCACCGTTTCCTCCAGATCCCCATCAAACCCACCGGACGGTGACGATGGCGGACCGGGGCCATTCTGAACCGGGATAGCGCTCGCATTCCCCGCTGCTTGCGGCGAGGAATGCAAGCGAACTGAAGATCGATTGTCATCCTTACGGTGAAGATTCCCCGTGGCTTGCCGCGGGGAGGGTTGAATCATCGTGGCGGCCAGATCGTCTGCTTGGCCCGGCGGCGAAGCATCAGGAGGTCTCGATGCCGCTGAAATGATCACCGTTCGCTCCATGTCGTCCTCAGGAGATACCGCCTCTGGGGAAGGTGCAGTGGAATCGGTTCGCAGTATAATCGTCTGCGCGATATCATCATCCCACTGCGAATCTTGCGGCTGTGGCGGCGCAACACCCCGCAGCGTCGATTCGGACGGTGGCGCTGTATCGGCCGATGAGAAAATCACGGTCTCTTGAACATCCGAATCCCAGCCAGTTCCCTCGATTGGCATGCCGGGTTTATCCATGGCCGCCTGTCGTCAGCCGACGGTCAGCCCGTTGTCCGATGAGGAAGTCGGCCGTTCCGGGGCGGATGACATGATTATGGTTTCGTCAACATCCGGGGGTTCCGGTTCCACCCCAAGGATGGGTTGACTCATCGGGCGCCCGCCTGCCATTTTTGAGGATACCTGAAGCACCATTTGATCTGATCCGCGCCGCGGTCTTCTCTATACCCGTAGACGCGATGGCAGGTCCGGAGAACATCGCGTCTCGAATTTGATTGCGCAATAGGTCAAGTGCTGTGAGGAATTGGCCGTGATCCCAGACAACGCCGGTTCTCAACCCGGCATCGACCAATTCAAAGCCCATCCGCATGGCCTGTTTCCAGTAAACGTGCCAGTTGTCGGCAAGGTTGCGTTGATCCGGCACCCAGAAAATCTGGTTGCACGCAAACACGCCCAACGGCGTGGATGAATCAATCTCCAGCGTCTCGACCCCTTTTTCCTTATCCATTTGACGGAGCAACCGCCCCACTTCAGCGTATACGGTATCTGCCGGCTGACGGGAATTGACCAGCAGCGTTCGAAACCAGACGGCACCCAAAAAATGAAGGCGCGGCGCCTCAGGCATGCTGGGGAAAAAGGGACTGGCTTGAAAAGCGCCAACGGCATCCAGGATACGGACGTTGAAATTCCAATACGCGGGGAGGCCCGCGCCAGGCGGGTTCAGGTCAACGCCGAGACCTTCCAGGGAAAGGTCGAACGCCTGGATGACTGCCGGGTCATCGGCCGGCATGATCTGCCGGCAGACCTGGGATAAAAAGGTGAGCTTCAAATAGAGGATTTCAAGAAATTGCCGGTCCTGGCCCTGAAAAAGAAATCGGTTTGGCCCGGGAGGAGCGCCGTCCACATTCGCGCCCGGTGGCGCAGCTGCCGTGTCACCTGAAATCTGGGCAATAAAATCCGCGGCCAGGCATGAGGGTGCAGGCATCATCATCATGTAAAACGGAAAGAAGCGGAACGGCACGATACGACCGGAAACCAGGGAATCAGGGCCGTAGCACGCATCCCTGTCGGGGCATGCCCTGCAGGGCAGGTCCGTATCGTCCGGAAATTTAGCTAACAGCTGCTTCCATTGGGTCACCAGGGCGCTTGCATCATGGACATTGTCCGGCATGCCGGCCGCTTTGTCGCGACTGAAAAATGGGGATGAATCCGACAGCGTCGCACAGGCGCCACAGTACAAAAAACGCTCCAGGGATTTCGAATAGGCCGGCAGGCCTCTCTTTTCCAGAAGCGCGTCATCCCGGCAAAGTGTCAGCGCCAATCCGCACTGCGGGCAGACCGGATGAAACCAGCGCCCTTTTTCACGGCAGTGGAACAAGGGTTGAAGCGGCTCGAATTCGCCGTTGGGGTTAATCTGGTGCTTGAAAAAGATCGGCGCCTTTGCGGGTCGGCTGTTTCGGTAAAAGGTGAAGGCATTTTGCCAGGCGGTTTCCACCACACGGTTGTTGAGCGGCAACAGTGAACCGGGTGTATCGTAACGATCCCTCTGCAGGACCAAAAGGACCTGTTGAACGACACCGTCACCATCGGTTTTGATGCACCCGGGAATGGTTTCGGAGAATGGACCGTTGCACGAAGCCGATGCGACCGCATCGGCCTGTCCGCCCGATGGGGCAGACAGATCGAGGAACAATCCGTTTTGACCGGTTTCAAGGCAATTGATCAAAGAGGGATAATTCTCAGTAACGTCCACGGTCGTATCCCATTCATGTTTTTATCTCCCCGTCAAACAGCGATGCGATGTCCGGCTACAAGGGAAAATAATGTTGTCTCGCAAGAACGACGCAGACAAGACGACTGTCTGCGTTAGTAAGATGGAAACGATTCCCCTTGCGGGGCGCAGGCTTTCGGTCGGCACTTAAAAGCTAATGATTTTGATGTTTTGCCTTTAAATTTTAAGCTATTATAAATTATTCAGAAAATGGGGAATTGTCAAGGTGGATTTGGGTGGGATTCATTCATGTGGATCACACACAGCGAACCGACCGTGCATCAGCTGATACAAAAATGTCTCAGAATCAATGCCATAAATCCGAGAAAAAGTACAAAAACCAAAACGATGGCATGTGATGCCAGGGCGAATTGCAATGAAATGTCAGCCGGGTAACCGATCATCATCATTGCCGCAATCCAACCGCTTTCATGATTCCCCGAGTTTGCGAATCCTTGAATGGGAAATAGTTGCATGACCAGTTGAATGGCGACCAGAAACAGCAATTCATCCATCGACATTGATAGATGCATGGCCGCAGCAATGCTCCACAGCATGGCTGCACTGGCAATCCAGATCGTTACGGAAAGCATAATTTCAGTTTTATTGAAAGTGCTATATTCAGCCACGGCCTTTGCCATGCCGTTCTATACGCTTGAAATGGACCAAAAACCGGCCGGAGAGCTTACCAAGAACGATGGGAGAAGAAACCATTAACAGTCCCAACACAGCCATGGACACTTTATAGGTCATCGGCAATTTAGAGAAAGGGAGTATGGCGGCCACAATCAACCAGAAGCCGAGGACAAGAACATCCAGCAATCTGGCCTTGTATAGGATTTTAGCACCTTCTTTTATTTCGATGCCCGCAGTCGATTTTAAAATGAATGGAAGGGAAAGTTCTCCGGCTCGCATCGGGAGCATGTAGGTTGCAAATCCGTGCAGACTTGAACAATAAATCGCATCCGGAAACACTGCAATTGTTCTCTTGGTCAATACATGAACCCTGGCCGCCCGGAAGAAATAATTGATTAGAAAGCAGGTCAGTCCCAGCACTACCCACGAGATACTGATTCCTTTAAAAGCGTCAGAAACTTCTTTGCGGTAAAATATAAAAAGTCCGATGACACTTGCGGCTAAAAGAAATGAAATAAAATTTCTGCTGTAATTTTTACCGGAATCGGCAGCCATATAGCAACCATGGAAAAGTTTTAAAACCAAATTCGGCTTCAATATCAACAATTGGGGTTAAGAAAGCGCTGAATTGATGTCGGTGCCAGAAGTTCCGATGATCAGGGGTATATCCGCCGCGCTCCCAGTATTTTCCACGAAGCAGGTTTCCCCAATGGAAAAAAGGTTCGAAAGGGACGGATATGATCAAGTACGCCCCAGGTTTCGCGATTCGCTTGAGTTCCATCAATGCCTGCCCGGGATGCGGCAGGTGTTCTAAAACTTCGGTAGACATGACAAAATCAAACGTATCATCGGGAAAAGGCAGATTGCATAAATCCGCGACCTGATAGTCAAAATACGGAAACTGCTTTTTCGCAAAGTTTAGATGTTCCGCATTTAAATCGATGGCTGTGAGACGACCGATCGCGCCCTGTTCATGGAGATAACCGAGCATATGACCTTCGCCGCATCCCGCGTCCAAGCCATTTTTTCCGATGGCGTTTATTGATTTTAAAAGGTCCCCCACGCTATTGAGAAAATTTTTAAGCAGCGTGTTGAAAAGTGGATTCTTCGAGATGTAATTCGTATGTCGTATGTCAGCATTTGCGGTTCGCATCAATAACTGTTCCTTTGGCCGGTGTTGCCTATACCCGTCAAAGTCTCTTAAACATAATAGCATTAACTAGAACCCATCTTCAAAAGTGAAGGGCATCAGAGCCAAGGCGTCAGGGCAAGGCAATCGGCAACGACGATCCCTTGACAAACGGGATTGAAGTCGCCAGCTATCCTGGAAGGTAGACAATGTGAGAAACAGCGTCATTCATGGAGTTCGCATTTATGACATCCAGAAAACGGCAAAAACTTGTCATTTTCATTGGGCACCTTTGAGTTAACTATTTTTTCGTATTGTTTATGCGACATTGGGGTAAAATTATCATCTCTGATTGTTCTTGTTGTATTCCATATCGAACCACATCCCAAAAAAGGCGCTTTGAAGACCGCTGATCAGCGTAAAAATCAGCGCCAGTGCATTCATATCGGGGATGTCTCCGGTCGAGATACCAAATATATAGCAGCCGAACGGTCAAGGGGATGCTGATCAGAAACAGAAAAAATGAAAGGCTGTAGAAAAATACAAGGGGGTGGAAATCACGGATGACATATTTAAAGAAAAGCCGTTTCCAAAAGCCCTTGAATAGCAGCCATGAAATCCTTGGGATCACCTTTGTTAAACGAATACCCGATTTCTCACCGACATTGTACACCGGTTTGATGTTGACATCACAGACTCTGAAATCATGCTGATTGAGTTTAATCAGCAGATCGTTGGGCATACCATAATATTTGTATATGCTATCCGGGTCGATTCGCTTCAACGCGGTCAGTGATATGGCTGTATATCCGCTTTGAGAATCGGCCAGGTGCCAGTATCCGGATGAAATTTTCGTCATTAATGACAAAAAGGAATTACCCAGATAGCGATAATGGGGTATCATTTTCCATGCATCGCCAAAGAAAAGCCGATTTCCTTTCGAGTAATCGACATCACCATTGACAACCGGTTCGATGATCTTGACGAGGTCATCGGGATCCATCTGACCGTCGCCGGCCATAACTGCCGTAACATCCATTTCATGATCTCTGGCCCATTTATAGCCGGTAGCAATGGCACCCCCGACACCCTGATTCGACGGGTGGGTTATCAAATGGACTTTTTTTGACTTTTGCATCTCAGCCTTGACCACGTCAACAGTCTGATCTGTACTTGCGTCGTCGACCACGACAATCGTATCCACATATTCCGGCATGGTCAGGATAACCTTTGAAATCTGTGTCTCTTCATTGTGGGCCGGCACAACAACACAAATCAGTTTTTCTCGGAACATCTATTCGACATTACCTTTCTGATGCCTGGATGAATGGGTCGCACCGTTGGAGATCAATTCAAAGACGGCAAAACCGTTTTTCGAAAAAAGCAATCTACAATCATCTTTCAACCATTCGGAAACGATTTCTTTTTGTTTACCATCAAAGACCTGGTTTGCCCATGTTTCAAAATGGTTGATTCCTATAATACAATGCGTAAAGCCGCTTTTTTGTAAATGCGAAGAGAGAGTCATCTCCTCTCCCGTGTCATTTACCATCTTTGCAAAAGTCTGCGTACCGAATTCGACCGGTTTATCAAAATAGTATAAACGATTTCCCAAGAACAAGGCCAAAATATTCACCTGGTCATGGTTAATCTGATTGGCGAACTGTATGGCAGGATACTCCGGCAGCTTATCAACCAGGTATTCTTCACGGGAGGTTTTTCCAGTCACATAAGGCACAGGGTTCACCGATCGAAAAATAGCAGCGACATATGCGGCGTTCATGGAAAAAAAGAAAAAAACGCAGCCAGCAATCACCCATCGACTGATCACCTGAATCGATTTTCTGCTGAGTCCATTAACCCATAGTAAAACATCCCGGATCCCAAGGATCGACAATACCACCAGTGGTGGAATGATCGGTGAGATGTATCGGATGCGCATGTCAACCATGAAACTGGCATACAATACAAACAGGACTGAAAACGAGATGAGGATCAACTGATCAAGTTTTGTTGCAACATCGGATTCCCGGCGCCTGACCAACAGCAGGAAGGGGCAAAAAAACAAAACCGGGTTGAGTTTTCCATCAAAAAACCGCGGATTGTCATCTTCTCCCTGAAAAAAAATCCTTAACGGAATAAGGGCGGTTTCCCATGCAGATTCCCGATATATTAATTTTCTTTGCAGCCAGGGCTTCATTGACAAGTTGGAAATCTCGGACCTACCTGTTTCGCTACCAATCCGATCCTTGTAAAGTGGATAGACAGGGTTTCCGGTTAAACGGTAATTTCTGATCATCCATGGTGAAAAAACGGTCGTGGCAATTAAAAAAAAGAGGATCGGATAACCGACCGCGCATTTTGTCTTGAAGTGATTTCGACCTGCGGTGTGAATGTAAACAATGGGGACAAAAAGCGTAAGCAGAAACAGGACGATAATCCCATTATACTTGGTACCCAGACCCAATCCACAGAGTACTGCTGAAAAGATGAGATGTTTCGCTGAGTGTGGGTGACGTGCCCACGCAAGAAGATGGAATATCGAAGCCCACGAAAAAAAGATCAGACCAAGATCCACATAAACGCTGATCGAC
This sequence comes from uncultured delta proteobacterium, assembly GCA_963697405.1. Taxonomy (GTDB): domain Bacteria; phylum Desulfobacterota; class Desulfobacteria; order Desulfobacterales; family Desulfosarcinaceae; genus Desulfosarcina. Next base: position 246,031 of record CAVONY010000016.1, read on the forward strand.
AGTTTGACGATTATCGGAGTGGAGAGAAACAACAAGGCACCCCCCAACGATAGTGCTCGAGTGGTCCGTTGCTTCAAATAGGAATAGATCAACCATGCCGTCGCCAATGCGAAAAGAAAGTGTATGTATTTTGGAAGGATATCGTTTCCAAACAGCATCGGGATGACATAGAGCAGATCGAGGTTCATGGGATAATACGAGAAATCCAGATTGGGTATTTCAACGATGCCGCCATTTTCTATCCACAGCTTGGGAACGGCAAGATGGTGCGTCAGCGCATCACGGCTGACAGGTGGAACCGCAGCCAATAGTAAAATCGAACCCACCACGCCCAAAATCATTATTAAACAGACGATCGACATCCATGATGTTCTTTTAACCCATGGCATGGCGATATTCCCATGTGGCTTTATTTCTGAGATATTGTTCGTAACGTCCATTGATTTCTGCCCCGATGAACCTGTCTTTGCTTTTAAGAAAGTTGATCGCATGGTTTCACCTGACGCACCGCTATTTATTCTCCTGACAACCTCACTCAATGGCTTTATTGATGATTTCTGATGGAATTTCACCCACGTAAAGCTCGCCCTCTATCAAGAACGTCGGCGTTCCGGTAATCCCGAGTTGGTAGCCGTCCCATAAGTCCTTGCGCAAAGCATCCAGGGTGGGTTGGCTGCGAAACCCCAAACTCATATCTTTGCCATCCAAGCCCACCTTATCTGCCAATTCTTTAACGCTCACCGATCCGTCCTTGATTTTCAGCCCGCGAATAAGAGATCGTTCATTTCCCAAAACTTGCCTTTAGTGGCTGCATAAATGGCAAGCAGCGCAAAGTCACCCGATCCTTTGTGGACAGACTCCTTGACCGCAAAGTTGTATTTATCGTCTAAAGGATAATGGCGATGAATCAGCCTGATCTTGTCAGGATTGTCCATGATGATCTGGCGCAGATAATAATGCGTTTTTTTACATTGAAAACATAGATAATCCGTAAACTCGGTAATTTCCAGAACCGGTTCCTTGGCACCAATCCAAGGGTGACCGTCTTCAGTGATACCGACGGACGTGGATTGATAACTGTGAGGCGTCTTGAATTCCCAGTATCTTGGGAAAAAAACCGCCCCCAACGTCACCAGACAACAAAAAGGTATCAATAACCACCCGCTCGTTTTTTTATGGATCCACAGTTCATTTAAGTCTGATTTAAGGTCTCCGAAAAATGAAACTGCACCAAATCGCTTGCGAATGATCCATGAAAAATATAGGAGCAAAAAATTCACCCCGAAACTCAGGACGCATAAAATGCAGTAGCTGTGAATATAAATCGCAGAGACAATTGCCAAGGCAATGCTGATGAGGCTGAACACCATCGAAATAAAAAAAACAAGCGTCCACATGCATTTCTTCTGATCTCTGGTGCGCCAGGCCAGCACCAGCATCAGCATCAATAGACCATAACCGATTAAACCCCATACCGCTAAAGGCACCCCGAGAAAAATGGAATACGGGCTTTGTGACACATTATCGCAATTGATGGCTTTTGAAATTGCACAGAAGCTTTGGTAGGTCATATCGGTATAGTTGCGGTAATGCGACCATGCCAGATACATAGAATCAATGAAGCCCACGCTGACAAGCGCGGCGATGGTCGAGAAATAAGCCCAAAACGGCAAAGGTCTAGTCTGGCGTTTTGTTTTCATGGTGTTCGGTTTCCAGATGGTTGTCCTGTTGAATTATGCTGATTTGTCGTCAATTGCGCGGGATAAAGAACGCCACGTAAATGATAAAGCGGATTAGTTTTTCGCATCGACTCTGTTTTACATGCCATGAATTGCTGTTAGAGCATGGGGATCGAACCGCTTCTTTCGGATTGCACCGCATCTTACCGTTGCTCAATATGATTATCGGTGTTAGCCGGAAATAGTTGAATAACAAAATTTCTGAATTGGCGCTATAGTCTTCGCCAGGTTCCAGCTGATCAAAACTATTTTTCTAAGGATGGTCGTTCTTGGCATCATGAAGGCTGCTTGATCAGCGTGGTCAAACGGACAGCAATGGCGCCAAGGCGATCTATTTCATTTAAACGACAAACGCAGCCAACCCAAGGGCAGCGATCGGGCTACACATCCGAGGGGCGCAACGTCAACCAGCGAAACAATCAACAACCGGCTGGGCAATCGAGTAGAGGGGGGCCTCACGGCCTCCCCCTCTCACACCACCGGGCATACGTTCTACGTACACGGCGGTTTCCTTTAGCGGGTTAACAACAAATACCTGTTGGTCAAGTTGATGAGTCCCATCTGCTGGAACCATTGGATTGGCATCGCTTCGTGGGCCTGGGGTGTGCTTGACATGCGCCACCACCCTTTGCCGGATAAAGCTAACAGCCAGGCTCGCCATTCCGGTACGCCCTGCTCCATCAGAAAATCCGCAATCGATTTGGTTCTTTTACGCTGTTTCAGGCGGTAACATCGAAGTTTCCGACGCAGCCATTGATCCAGTTGCCTTAAGCGCTTCCGGCATTGGGCATGGCGAAAATACGTCACCCAACCGGTCAGGTATTCGTTTAATTCCCCGATTACCTTCGCGATGCTCACGCCCCGGTTTCGGCGCGTGATCTGTCGGATTCTGGCTTTAACCCGTTCCAGGCTCGCAGGGGCAATACCCAGGCGCCCTTCACTTAACAGCTGGTAGCCCAGGAACTTCCGCTCCTGTACATGGGCAACGGCACTCTTTTCCTGATTCACACGTAGCCGAAGTTCGTTTTCCAGAAAGCCGGTGATCGAGTGCATGACCCACTCTCCCGCCCGCTTCGATCGCACGTAGATGTTGCAGTCGTCGGCATAACGGCAAAACCGATGGCCGCGTCTCTCCAACTCTTTGTCCAGATCATCAAGCAAAAGGTTCGCCAACAGCGGAGGCAGTGGCCCTCCTTGCGGGGTCCCTTCCACACGCCTGATCTTCACGCCTTGCTGCAGCAGGCCCGCCTCCAGAAAACGGCGGATAATCCGTAGCAGCCGCTTGTCTCCAATCCAGCGAAACAAACGGCTCATCAGCACATCATGGTTGACCCGATCGAAAAACTTCTCCAGATCGATGTCTCCCACGACCTCATAGCCGTAAACGCTTGCTGCTCCTCGTTCGTTTCAGAATCCGCTTCCGGCTTCTCCAAAATCGACGAGGCGTATAACCGATCCAACTTGTTCGAACAGGCTCAATTGTTTCATTATACCTTGCTGCCCCTCTACGTCCATCGAGATGATTTCAGACTGCTCCTTGGGCTAAAAGATTCGGCCCTTCGACATTTCGTCTACTATGGCCTCTGCTGACTTCTCCAGCCCCATCCCTTGCCTTTCGGCTTCGGTAGTCTGTTCGTCAGACAAAGCTGGAGATCTCCCAGGGTAAGACGTAATTCCTTCTCCCGGCTCCCGCCGGATTTACCAACGCCGCATCCGAGTGGCTATCGGGCGTCTCTGTCCATAGCCAGATTACCCTGCGATCGTCGGCCTTGTATCCGGTTCCTGTTCGTCGGGTCCGAGTTTTGCCTCCGGCTTCCTCCAGACCTTGCCTCGCGACAACGCCCTTGCCTTCAGCTAACAGTTCCGACCACTACGGCCTGTAAGGGACTTGCACCCTCAAGATTTACGTCATGCCTGTCACACTAAAAAAAAACCAAGGGGGCGAAATGCCCCCTTGGTTTTTTTGCGAAAATGCGTACTGCTTATCGCCATCATAGATGACGATTCTCATTTACTGAATGATTTTGTTGAACACCAAACCATTCCAGAATCCGGTCGGGTTTGCAGCAGCAGTCATCGGCGTACGATAATCTGCGGGGCATCGTCCGGACGCGTCGGTCACCTGTACAGTGATTGATACGTTCGGATCGGCACAGACAAGTGCCACACCGTTAGGCGTATTGTCGTCCGTTGTCAGATCACCGACCGTTACGCAGGCGACGCGAGTGGGTACCGCGTAGTAGTCGCCGATTTCGCCGGCAACGGCGTTGGCATCCGATTCTGCTTTACTGCAGAACGATTTGTTACGATAAGCGATAAAGTTGGGGATGGCGATGGCGGCCAGGATACCGATGATGGCGATGACGATCATCAATTCGATCAGCGTGAAACCTTTGTTGTTCGTTTTTCTCATTTTGCTAAGCATGTTGTACCCTCCTGAAAGTTAATGATTGTTGGTTGAGAAGTCCGTCAAAAATTGTCATACGTTTATTAGCCTCTTTTTTTCGAACATTGTTGAGATTGAAGTAAAGCAGCATGCGTGCCATTTTTGAATTCTTTAATTTTACTTTTTTAACTATTTGTTTTATTTGTATTTTTAACTGTATCTCCACTTTTTCAAGTCTGACACGAATTTAATAAGTGCGCCATTCAGACCGAATTTTGTTAAATTTTGCCAAAAATCGTCACCGTGAATGCGCGGGCACCTGCCCGAGGGCTTTGCCGGCCGGATGGAGGAAACCCTGCGACCGCCGAGAAATACATCGCCGACCTCGACCGGGTGATGTTCACAAATGCTGTCTTCAAGAAGCGCACCAAGGGCATCGGCGTCATCGATCCTGCACTTTTCGAACCTTACGGCGTGACCGGCCCCAATGCGCGCGCCGGCGGCGTGGCCAAGGATGTGCGCAAGGACGCGCCCTACCTCGTCTACGACCAGCTCAACTTCGACGTGGCCGTGGAACAGGAGAGCGACATCTACGCCCGCGCCCGGGTGCGCTTTCGCGACCTCCACGCCACCATCGACCTGATCCGCCAGATCCTGCGCGAAGATGCCGAAGGACGGCGCGGTGATGACCAGCCTGCCCAACGTGCTGCACTGGAAGATCCCGCGCGGCGAGACCTACATCAAGGGCGAGGCCTCGCGCGGCGAATACGGCTATTACCTGGTGACCGACGGCTCGGGCTACCCGCGCCGCATCAACGTGCGCGGCCCCAGCTACACCCACGCGATGGCGCTGCTCGAGCACCTCATCCCCGGCACCAACATTTCGGATATCGCGGCGCTCATGGTGTCGCTGCACACCTATCCGCCCGAGATCGAGAGGTAACCCGACATGGGCAGCTTGCGCGACGTCTTCTCCCCGCTCACCGCCTGGAAACACGTGATCGACACCCCGGTGACGATCAAACAGCCGATCGGCCGCGAGGCCGCCGACCGCTACCGCGGCTTCCACCAGAACGATGTCGACAAATGCATCGGCTGCGGCTCCTGCGAAGACATCTGCCAGAACGCCGCCATCGACATGGTCGCCGGTGTCGGACGCCGAAGGAGGGCGACAGCGGGCTGCAGGCCCAACATCGACTACGGGCGCTGCTGCTGGTGCGCGCTCTGCGTCGACGTCTGCATGACCGGCTCGCTCACGATGTCGAACGAATACACCTGGGTCGATGCCGACCCGGATGCCTTCCGCTTCACCCCCGGGGTCGACGCCGAAGCCCTGGGACGACCTGGAAAAGGGCTATTCGCCGCGATGGGCGACCGGATGCTCACCGGGCTCGCGCGCCCCGAGATGGGCGAACTGGCGCCCGAGGCGCGGATCGACAATTTCGACGAGATCGTCGCCGGCTACACCCGCGAACAGGCGGTGCTCGAAGCCGACCGCTGCGTCGAATGCGGGCTCTGCGTCGCCACCTGCCCCGCGCATATGGACATCCCCGACTACATCGCCGCGGTGCGCGAGGGCGACTACGACCTCGGCATCCAGATCCTCTACGAGACCAACCCGTTCTCCGAGGTCTGCGGCCGGGTCTGCACCCACAAATGCGAAACCGTCTGCGCCGCGGCGCACGAGGGCGAGCCGATCGCGATCCGCTGGCTCAAGCGCCACATCATCGACAACGTCTCCGAGGAACGCCGGCTCGAGATCGTCGGCGAGCCGCAGCGTGCCCGACACCGGCCACAGCGTCGCCGTCGTCGGCGCCGGTCCCGCCGGTCTCACCGCGGCCTACGACCTCGCGCGCCTGGGCCACCGGGTGGTGGTCTACGAGGCCCACGACAAGCCCGGCGGGATGATGCGCTACGGCATCCCCGAATACCGGCTGCCCTACGACGCGCTCGACCGCGACATCGCCGTGATCGCGGCGATGGGGGTCGAGATCAGGACCGGCGTGCGGATCGGCGCGCGACGTCTCGATGGAGACGCTCACGCGCCGAGAATGACGCGGTGGTGCTCGGCATCGGCCTGCATCTCGGCCGCTCCACCCGGGTGCCCGGCGCCGAGGGCGAAGGCGTCGAGGCGGCGATCGACCTGCTCGCGCGGGTGACCGCCGGCAAAGAGGTGCCGGTGCCGGCGAAGGTCGTCGGTGATCGGCGGCGGCAACGTGGCGATGGACATCGCCCGCACGATGGCCCGGCTGCAGAAGCAGAAATACGGGCAGGTGGGCGTCACCGTCACCGCGCTGGAGGATTTCGACCATTTCCTCGCCGACAAGGAGGAGGTGACCGAGAGCCTCGAGGAGCAGATCGAGATCTTCGACGCCCGCGGGCCGCAGGAGGTCGTCCGCTTCAAGTCGGGCAAGAACAAGGGCAAGGTCAAGGGCTTGCGCACCTGGAAGGTCACCTCGATCTTCGACGACCAGGGCCGGTTCGCGCCGCAATACGACCAGGGCGACGAGATGGTGCACCCCGCCGAGATGGTGGTGGAGGCGATCGGCCAGTCGGCCGACGTCTCGCTGCTCGGGCGCGGAGCTGACCGAGGCGCTGGAATGGGCGCGCGGCCGGATCGCGGCCGATGCGGACGGGCGCACCTCCGAGCCCTGGCTCTGGGCCGCGGGCGACGCGGTGCACGGGCCCGACGTGATCCATGCCGTGGCCGACGGCCACAAGGTCGCGGCCTCGATCAACGCGATGCTGCTGCGCGAAGGGGGAGGCGGCGACGATGAGCACGGCCAAGGCGCTGCAGCAAGATGACCACGGTCGAGGAGGTGCTGGAAACGGTCGCCGAGTTCGACCGCGAGGCGCACAGTTTCTACGTCGACCTGGTGCCGAAAGTGTCGAAGAACATCCGCTACATCGTCGAGGATCTCGCCCGCGCCGAGCTTGCGCATATCATCAAGCTGCGCGAGCTGGCGCGCTCGCAGGAACGTCGCCGGCCACCTCCAGGATGCGATCCTGCGCCCCGAGGCCGACCGTCGGTTCTCCGACGCGATCCAGGCGCCGGAACTGGGCGACAACCCCGACGACCAGGCGGTGCTGCACTACGCGCTGGCGCGCGAGCAGGTGGCGATCGAGGAATACTCCGAGCTGGCCGCCAACACGCCGCCCGGCCCGCTGCACGAGGTGTTCAGCTTCCTCGCCAACGAGGAGATCGAAGCACAAGTCCGAGCTCGAGGCGCTCTACTACCAGATCGTGCATTCCGGCGGCGTCTGAGCCGGCGTTGCCGCGCGCGCCGGCGACCGGCCCGCGACCGGGCAGCGCGGGTTTGACACCCCCGGCGCGAAACCTTACCGGGGAAGACGGTGGCAATGCGCGCAGGCAGGGTGGATATCGGATGACGAAAAAGAACCTTCTCATGGTCGGCGCCGGGCTGTCGGGCGCGGTGATCGGGCGGGAGCTGGCCGAGGCCGGGCACCGGATCACGATCGTCGACGCCCGCGACCATATCGCCGGCAATTGCCACACCGAGCGCGACGCCGAGACCGGCGTCATGGTGCATGTCTACGGGCCGCACATCTTCCACACCGACGACGCCGAGGTCTGGGACTACGTCAACGGCTTCGAGACCTTCCTGCCCTACAAGAACCGGGTCAAGACCACCGTCGGCGGCGCAGGTCTATTCGCTGCCGGTCAACCTGCACACGATCAACCAGTTCTTCGGCCGGACCATGCGCCCCGACGAGGCGCGCGCCTTCATCGCCAGGCACAGGCCGATACCTCGATCGCCGATCCGCAGACCTTCGAGGAACAGGCGCTGCGCTTCGTCGGGCCGCGATCTCTACGAGGCGTTCTTCAAGGGCTACACGCAGCAAGCAGTGGGGCTGCAGCCCGACCGAACTGCCGGCCTCGATCCTCAAACGCCTGCCGGTGCGGTTCAACTACGACGACAACTATTTCTTCCACCGGTTCCAGGGCATGCCGGAGAACGGCTACACCGCGATGATCGAGCGCATCCTCGATCATCCGCGACATCACGGTCGCAGCTTGAGACCGCTTCAGCCGCGCCGAGGCCGGCGGCTACGATCATGTCTTCTATTCCGGGCCGCTCGACGGCTATTTCGACTACGAGCTCGGCCGGCTCGGCTACCGCACGCTCGATTTCGAGCGCTTCAGCTACGACGGCGACTACCAGGGCTGCGCGGTGATGAACTACGGCGAGGACGCGTGCCCTACACGCGGATCACCGAGCACAAGCATTTCGCCCCGTGGGAAAGCCACGAGGGCTCGGTCTGCTACCGCGAGTTCTCGCGCGCCTGCGAGCCCGGCGACATCCCCTATTACCCGATCCGCCTGGTCGAGGAGAAGGCGCTGCTGGGCGACTACGTCGCGCTGGCCGAAGCGACGCGAGGGCGTCACCTTCGTCGGCCGGCTCGGCACCTACCGCTATCTCGACATGGACGTGACGATCCGCGAGGCGCTGGACACCGCGCGGGCCTGGGCCGGGGCCGAGGCGCAGGGCGCCGAGCCGCCGGTGTTTTTCTCCGACCCGCTCTGACCCTCCCCGCGATTTCCCGAATGTCGGGGTTGGAACCCGCGCCGAGGCCCCTATTATCGGGCTCAGGATTTCAATTCACGCCGGATCGGGGTTACTGGGGGATGCACGACGATCCGTCGACCGGGCCGGGTATTGGGGGCCTGCGCGACGATCCTCCAGCGGCACGGCCGGCGTGTGTCTGCACAGGAATTGACGCGCGAGCGGACCGGAGAACGACATGGCATTTGGCACGGCCCGACATCTGGCCAGATTGGGAACGGCAGGCGTTTGCGCCGCCGTGTTCACCGGCGCCGCGATCGGCGAGGGCATGCCCGCGCCCGACGCGGATACGCTCGCGGCCCAGTGGGACACCTACATGGCCGATACCGTGCGCTCGCCGGTCGAGTTTTCGCCGATGCGCGCGGTGCAGGAGGTGCCCGCCGCCGACGGCGCGACGCTGCGGCTGACCTCGCTGCACCCGCGGCGTGAACCGCTGGTATCTGCTCGAGACAGATCCCCGCCGAGCGGGCAGGGCCGGCCGCAGAGCTGGCATTTCGAGAACGCCGATGCAGAGGCCTGGCGGGTCTCGCTCTCGACCGGCAGCGCCCCGGCGCTGCTGATCGACGGGCACGGGCGAGCGCCACAGGCCTGCGCGCCCTGGGCCGGCGACACGCCGGAGCTGGCGACGGCGGCCGCCAGCGGCCTGCCCTACGCGCCGGTCTGCGGCGGCCGGCTCTACTTGCGCAACCGGGTCCGGGCTCGCAAGCACCAACCGCGAGGCGGTGTCGGATTTCCTGCGCAACAACGTGGTGTTCGGCGACCAGCTGGTGAACCTGATCAAGGGCACGTTCTTCGAGGACGCCTTCCTCGAGACTCCGCCGATTTCGGCGACGCCGAGGACGACAGCGGCGATGCGGTCGCCGCCCTCGGCACCGCCAATCTCGCCCGCACGCCCGCTGATGCGCACCGCGATGGACCTGCCGGTCGGAGGGCGCGCCGAGCGGCATGCGAGGCCGGCACCTGGTACGAGGTCGAAGACCGCGACGGGGTCTTCGCCTCGGTGATGCAGCCGGGGCTGATCGCCGACGAGATCCTCGACGCTCGCAGCGGCGCCAACGGGCTCGACGGCATCGAACGCAACGCCGACGTCTACCTCGTGGCCTTCGACCTGACGCGAGTTCGAGATCGGCTACGAGATCGGCACCGATCACCCGGCGCTCGGCTGGTCGTCGCGCCCGTCGCGGCAGCGGCCGGCGACTACAACCTGCCCGGGCCCGACGGGTTCGACCGGCCCGATCCGCTGGTGCTCAACGGCATGCTCCGCCCGACGCTGCTACCGGACCGGGTGGTGGCGACCTTCACCGGCGGCTTCAAGCGCGACCACGGCGCCTTCCGCTTCGGCGATTACGCCGACCTTCAACCGCGGCCACCACTACGGCTTCCTGACCAACGGCGTGCACCTTCTCGCGCTCTGGCACCAACCTCGCCACCCTCTACGTGCACGATCGACGGCGAGGTCGGCATGAAGACCTGGGAAGAGGCCGACGACGCGATGATCGCCCGACCTCGCCTATGCCCGCCAGAACGGCGTGCCGGTGGTCGTGCGCGATCCCGAGACCGGCGTCGCTCGGGCTCGGCGACCGGGTGACCTCCTGGGGCGGCGGCAACTGGTCGGGCTCGGCCGAGGCGCAACCTGCGCACGCTGCGCGTCGGGCGCCTGCCTGCGCGACGATCGAGGGGCGGCAAGTTCCTGATCTACGCCTATTTCTCCTCGGTCACGCCCTCGGCGATGGCGCGCACCTTCCAGGCCTACGATTGCGACTATGCGATGCTGCTCGACATGAACTCGCCGGAACTGACCTACATGGCGCTCTACCGCAGAACGCGCGAGCGACGGCGATCGAGGCCCACCATCTCGTCGCGCTGCATGGCCGGAAGCGATCCCTGGCTCGACGGCGGCGCAGGTCCCGCGGTTCGTCGAGCTTCTCCGACAACCGGGATTTCATCTACCTGCTGCGGAAGGAGTGAGCGATGATTCGCACCGATCCTGAAGGCGGCGCTTGGCCGCGGCCCTGCTCGGGATCGCGGCGCCGCCGGCCGCGGCGGCCACGCTGGCCGAGACACAACGAGGCGATGTTTCGCCAGATGCAGGAGGTCGCGCGGCGTCTCCGCCGGCCGAGATCGCCGCAGATCCGCGAGATCTTCGCAGGCCTCCGAGGCTGGATGGGGCAGGGCAACCCCGCCGTCACCCGCCACCCGCTGACGCCCGAGCAGGCCGCAGGCCAGGCTGCCGGCTCGGTCGCGCAGGTACAGCTAGCTACCGCAACGCGCGAGTACGAACGGATCTGCGGCGAGCCCTACATGGCGCCGCTCTACGATCCGGCGACCCAAGCGCCCGCGAAGACGCCACGGTCTGCGTCGACATGTTCGAATACCCCAACGTGCCGCTGGCCTACCCGGTCGATCTGGGTCCGCGCCAACGAGGCCGCCCAGCTCTGCGCCGCCGAGGGCAAGCGCATGGGCGACGCGCATGAATGGGAAGGGGCCGCGGCCGGCGCGCTGCTGCGCGCCCGACTACCGCGTTCGACTCGGCATCCGCGGCATGGGCGATGCGCGCCGTCGACACAATGCGCAAGTGGGGCAAGCCGCTACGCAAACACCTGGACCTACGGGCCGCAGTGGCGCTCGGGCATCTGCGCCACAGGCAGCTTCAAGAATCCGCCAGCTGCAACGGCGGCAGCTTGACCGGCTGCGGCTCGAACACCTATCCGGTCGGCAGCTTTCCCGAACTGCAAGTCGCGCGCTCGGGGTCTACGATCTCGACGGCAACGCGGCCGAACACATGAACCTGCCGCTGTCGCCGGACCAGATGGCCAGCCGCGGCTCGACCACGCTCGGCGTGACCGAGATGAAGGGCATCTGGTTCATCTGGGATACGATCCGCGCGCATGAGGAATGGGCCCGCTGGCGCGCGCCGTTCTGGCACGGCAGCCGGGTGATGTCGCCGACGTCAGCCACCGCAACTACCACCTCGGGTTCCGCTGCTTCATGCGACGTGAAGTAGGCGCTGTCAGGCGCGTCGCCGGCCGATGCACCACGCCGCGACCGCTTGCCTGCCCGAGCCGGGGGAGGCAGGCGGATGGGGCGCGGCCCGGCGCCTCCCCGCGATCGCCGGCCGTGTCTCGGCGCGGCGGTGCCTGAGCGGCGGGTCTTCCCGCAAGGTGGCGGTTCGAGCGGCGCGCGCGCCGGGGGCGCCCGAAGGCCCGGCTCCGCCCGGCGTAGGGATTGCGAGCCGTCCGCGCTGGGGGCGCAAACGAAAAGGCCGCCACGCATCTGCGGGCGGCCTTTTTTTCGGTGGGGTCGCGCTCTAGCGCGAGGCGATCCGGATCACCGGGCCCGGCATCGGGCCTTCCTTGTTGAGCAGGTAGGCGTAGCGGCTCGACGCCAGCAGATCGTCGAGTTCGACGGCCTTGCCGTTGAGATAGGCCGTCTTGCTCACCAGCCGGATGCCGTGGCTGTAGTCGGCGTAGTTGGCGCCGTGCACGGTGCTGACCGGCTGGATCGGGCTGCCGCTGGAGCGGTGCCAGCCGTAGATCGCGACGCGGCCCGGGTTCGAGGCCATCCGGCTCGCCATCACCACGTCTTTCTTCTGGCCGGCGACGAGGCCGCGCACGGCCCCGCAGCTGGCCCTCGATCGTCGCGTTGTGAGCGCAGGAAGTAGTCGGTCGACGACATCTGCGGCCCCGGCGTCATCGGCGCGGGCGACAGCCGAACGTCGGCCTGGGCATAGATCGCGTCGACCATGCGCGGCGTCGGCAGGGTCATGTCGAACGCGCCGGCGATCCGCGCGGCGGCGGGCAGGCCGAGGGGCACGCGGACGAAATCGCTGGTCGGAGCCGAGCGCGAGGTAGTCCGGCGTCACGCAGATGGTGATCTCCGGTGTCGGCCCCGCGCGACATCCTGGCCGCGCAGGGTGACCGGCTCAAGCTGGCGCAGAAAGCCCGGCATGTTGCCGCGGGCCAGCTCGTTGATGATCCGGTCGTCGCGCTCGCGGCCCGGACACGCCGGAGAGCCCGGCGAAGAATGCGAGCCGGCGGTAGCGCCGGAGCGGCGGCCAGGGCATCGCCCGCGCCAGGGTGCGGCCGCAGGTATCGTTGCCGGCGAACAGCCCGCCGGAGCGGCGCGGGGCCGGCTCGGCCGCCGGCTCTTCGCGCGGCGGCAGGGCGGCGGCCACGCGCACGATCTCGGGGCGCGGCTCGGGGCGGGTGCCGGGGATCACGTCGGTGACGGCGGCGGCGGCCCGGACCACCATCAGGTTTTCCGGGCGCGGCATCGGCCGCAGGCCGGGGATGCTGGCGGCGAAGGCGGGCTTGCGGCTCGGCCAGCGCGCAGGGCGGCCGGGTCTGCGGCGGCGTCGGGCGCGGCGACGCCGAGGCTCGCCCCGCTGCGCGCCGGCAGATCGCTGGCGGAAAGGGCGGCGAAATCGGCCGGGCTTTCGTCAAGGCCGATGGCTCGCCGGCGAGTCGCCGACGCTCGCGGCCACGTCGCCGGGGCTTTCGGGCGCGACCGGCAGTTCGATCTCGGGCCGGTTCTTGGTGGTCACCACGATATCGCCGGCCGGGGCCGGCCGGCACCACCGGGGCGGCTGCAATTCGGCCAGCTCGGCCGGGGCGGTCGGCTGCAGCGGCGCGGGCGCCGCGTCCGGCGCGACGCGGCGCGGGTCGATTGCGGCGAGGCGCAGCGCGGGCTCGATCGGGTCGACGCGAACCCGCGGCGCGGCCGGAACCGAGGCGGCAACCACGGCGATGTCGTCGCCGTCCTGCCCGGGCATGCGGCCGCCGGCCACCGGTTGCGCCGGCGCGATCGCGGCGGGCGCCGTGGTCCGGGGGAACAATACACTCACCACGCCATAGCTGGCGGCGGCGGAGACCAAGGCACCGGTGATCGCGCCGCCAGTGAAGAGCGCAGCGCGTTTAATCATCTGGGGGCGGGCCGGAACGGCACGCCGCGAATGTGAAGTAGCTTGTTATCATGCCCCGGCTCGTGGCGAATCGATTCAAATTTAAGATCACAATAACCACGACCCGCGCATCCCGGAAGCGCCGAGAAATCTGAGCGGAAGTCCGCCAGAACGGGCGGTGTTCCGCCCGTTGCGCCCGCCCGGGCCGCAGAACTGTTGCCGGAAGGACGCGCAGTGATGCTGCAATGCAGCACCTCCCGGCGGCTCAGCCGAGAATCGCCGCGACGAAGATCAGCCCGATGACCAGCGCCGGTGAGTCCGGCTCACCCGGTCGGTCAGGGCGAAGACCACCGGGTCCTGGTCGACCAGCCCGCGGTGGGCGAGCAGCACCGTCCGGCTGATCCAGTACAGCAGCACCAGGCAGTAGCCCCAAGCAGGATCTGCGGGCGGCCGTACAGGCCGCCGCACCTCGGGCCGAATCGATGTAGAGCGCCAGCACCAGCACCGAGAGAAAGCCCGCGCTGGTCGCGATCATCGCCATGACCGGGCGGTCTTCGATGGTGTAGGCCCGCCCGGCGGCGCGGGTCCGCGCCCGCCCTCGTTCTCGATGTAGACCAGCTCCGACAGGCGTTTGACCGCTGCGAGCGACAGGAACAGGAAGATCGAGAAGCTGAGCAGCCACATCGACAGCGCGATCCCGGTGGCCGACCGCGCCGGCGATGATCCTGCAGGGTGTAGAGCACGCGCGAGCAGGATGATGTCGGCGCCGAGCGCTGCCCTTGAGCTTCATCGAATAGGCGGTGGTGGCCAGCGTGTAGAGGACCATGACCGCGAGCAGGCCCGGCGCCCACCGAGCGCGGCGAGACCGAGCCCGGCGGCGAGCAGCCCCGGCAGCATCCAGCGCCCGACCGAGAGCGGCAGCGCGCCGGAGGCGAAGGGGCGCGCCCGCTTGGTCGGGTGGCGCCGGTCGGCGGGCAGGTCGATCAGATCGTTCAGCACGTAGACCGCCGAGGCGACCAGGCCGAAGGCGACAAAGGCCAGCAGGGTCCAGCCGACAGTCGGCGACGGCGTAGCTGTGGTCGGCGATCATCGGCAGGAAGACCAGCACGTTCTTCACCCATTGGTGCGGCCGCATCGCCCGCAGAGCCGGCCCGGCGACCGGGTTCCTGGCCCGGGGTTTGCGCGCCGCACCGGGGGCGCTGGCGGCCTCGGTCCGGTCGAAACAGCCAAGGTGCCTGGCGACGGCTTCGGCCAGGGCCAGGTCGGTCCCGGCGGTCAGCACCGTCGGCGTGCCGGCCGCGCGCGCCGCGCGCACCTCGGCAAGCACGGCCTTGTCATAGGGCAGGCGGGCGATGTCGAGCCCGGCCCGGCCGGGCTGGCGACGGGCCGGGGCGACGGCCGCGCGCCAATCGGTCCGGATGGCCGCCCAGAACGCTTCGCCGGCCAGGTTGCCGCCGAGCAGATCGCGATCGAGGTCGATGACGAGGGCTTGCCGGTGGAAAATCGGGGTCCCGGTGATCGAGGTCAAAGTCAGCTCCCTGTCGGCCCTGTCCGGCCTGCGCCGGTTCGGATGCCGGGAAGGTGCCGGATGGCCCCCCGGTTGACAATTGTTTTGTGCCCGAAACCGGCCCGTTGCCGTGGACAGGCGGGGTCGGTGAAGCTACCCATAAGGTATGGAAAACCGGGGGAAGAGTGCCGTGAAAGCGTATGGTTTGGCGATGCTGGCGGTTCTGGCGGGGGCCGGTGCCGCGATCGCGCAGGAGACCTCTGGCCAGGGCGGTGCCGCCGGCGCGCAACCGGGCGCGGCCTTGGCCGAGGCGGAGGCGCCGGCGAGCCAGGACCACGAAAAGGCGGAGCGCCGCGCCGCCCGGCCGCTCGGTGAGCGGGCGCTGTTCGCGACGGCCGGAAACCGGGTGAACGGCTCGGTCGGGCCGGACGAAGCGGGTGAACCGGTCGTCGCGGCGCGGGCGCAGACGGGCGCGGGCGGAGACGACGACGAAGCGCCGGCCACGCTGGATCGGGGTCCGGCCGCTGCCATGCCGGCGCCCGCAGCCACGCCGGACGCCGGCGATGAAGCGGCGGCCGCGGACGCGGGCGCGCCGGGTGCGAACGCCCCCGCAGGGGCCGCCGCATTCGCGGAAGAGGCAGCAACAGCCGCGCCGGACGCCCCGGCCGCCGCGGAGACCGCAGCAGGCGATGACGCGACAGCGGCGGCGCCGCAAGCGCCGATCGCCGTGGAGACGGACGTGGTGGCGACCGAAGGGCCGGTGGCGCCGACGCCCGCGCCGGACGCCGACGCGGCCGAGACCGAGACCGAGACCGACGGTCCGGACGCCGCCGCCGAGATCGAAATCGCCGCCGCCGAGCCGCCGGTCACGTCCCAGGCTGCGCCGGCCCCGGCGCCCGATGCCGAGGCTGCCGACGATCCCGCCGAGGCGGCCGCCCCGGCGCCCGACCCGACGATGGCCGCCACCCCGGCGCTGGATCCGCAGGCGCAGCGCTGCCTGGACACCGCCGGCCCGCCCGATGCCGGCGTGCCCGCCTCCGCCGCGCAGGCGGCCGACAAGCGCGCCCGGCTCGCCGCGGCGATGACCGATTGCACCGCCGCGGCACGGGCCGAAGACGCGCCGGCCGAGGTGCTGTTTCTCGCCGCGGAAGTGGCGCAGGCGCGCCGCGACGTGCGCACCGCCTTCGCCCTGCTGGAACGCGCGGTCGCGGCCGGGTTGCCCGCCGCCGAAACCCGGATCGGCGACTACTACCTGTTCGGGATCGCGCCGGGCGGCGAGAACGCCGCCGAGGCGATCGCCCATTACGAGCGGGCGGCCGAGCTGGGCGATCCGGCGGGGATGACGACGCTGGCGCTGATGCACCGGGTCGGCAAGGGGGTGCCGCGCGATCCGGCGATCATGGTCGAGCTGCTCGGCAAGGCCGCCGATGCCGGCTACCACTTCGCCCAGTATCGCCTCGGCCAGACCTACCTCACCGGCGACGGCATCCCGGGCCGCGCCGACGCGGCGCTCGGCATTCCCGATCCGATCCGCGCGGCGGCGCTCTACGCCCGGGCGGCCGACGGCGGCAACATCACCGCCGCGCTCGAGCTTGCCCGGCTCTACGACGACCGCACCTCCGGCCTGCCCGACGATCCGGCCGAACAGGCGCGGCTGACCCGGATCGCCTCGAGCACCGGGCTGCCGGAAGGGATCGCCGCGATGGCGGTGCTCTACGAGACCGGCCGCGGCGTCGACTACAACCCGCAGATCGCCGCCGGGCTCTACGTGAAGGCGCTGGAAACCGGCGAGGTGAGCTTCGACGCGCTCCGGCGCGGCGCGCCCGGCGGATGGGATTTCGACACCGCGATCGCGTTCCAGAAGATCCTGCAGGACGCGCGGGCTCTACAACGGCGGGCTCGACGGCGTGGTCGGGCCGGGCACCGCGGCCGGGGCACGCGGCCCTGGCGCCGAATTGAGCGGCGCCGGCGCGCGCGGCCCGATTGCCGGATCACCGCGCCGCGCCGGCGCGCGCGATGAGCGGCGCGGGCGGCGGCGGCGCTGGACCGGATCGGCCCCGCCGGGCTATCGTCGGGCGCATGTGCGACCTTCCCCGCAACCTCCCGAGATCGGACCGACAGATGACCCGGACAACGGCACGTCGTTCGGCGCGCGGCTCACAGACGCTTCTGCGCCAGATCTACCCCGAGCTCGACACCGGCATCCTCGCCGCCGCAGGTGATCGACGCCTTCTGGCCCGAGGGCACCCACCGCCGGAACCGGCCGCGCCGGCCCGGCAACGGCATGTGGTCGGAACGCGACGCCGTGCTCATCACCTATGGCGACAGCCTGATCGGACGGCGCGCACAAGCCGCTCGACCTGCTGCACGACTTCCTGCTCACCCACCTGCAAGGGCGTGGTGAACGGCGTGCATATCCTGCCGTTCTTCCCCTGCACCTCCGACGACGGCTTCGCGGTCACCGACTACCGCAAGGTCGATCCGGCAGCTCGGCGACTGGTCCGACATCAGCCGGATCGGCGCACGATTTCCACCTGATGTCCGACCTGGTGCTCAACCACGTCTCGTCGCAGAGCGACGTGGTTCAACGAATACCTGCAGGGCCATGCCGCCCTACGACCGGTTCTTCTTCGAGGCCGACCCCGAGGACGACCTTCCGCCGTGGTGCGCCCGCGCACCACGCCGCTGCTGCGCGAGGTCGAGACCGCCGACGGCGCCCGCCACGTCTGGTGCACCTTCAGCCACGACCAGGTCGATCTCGATTTCGCCAACCCCGAGGTGCTGCTGGAGATGCCTGCGGATCATCCGGCTGCATGTCGACACGGGCGTGCGCATCCTCCGGCTCGACGCGGTGGCCTTCATCTGGAAGGAGATCGGCACCGCCTGCATCCACCTGCCCGAGACCCACGCGATCGTGCAGCTCCTGCGCCTGCTGGCGGATTTCGCGACCGAAAGCCGGTGATTCTCTGACCGAGACCAACGTGCCCAAGGCGGAGAACCTGAGCTATTTCGGCCACCGCGACGAGGCCCATGCGGTCTACAATTTCCCGCTGCCGCCGCTGGTGCTGCACGCGATGCTCTCGGGCACCGCGCGCCTATCTGCTGAAGTGGCAGCGCGCGATGCCGCCGGCGCCGCTCGGCTGCGCCTATCTCAACTTCACCGCCAGCCACGACGGCATCGGCATGCGCCCGGCCGAGGGGCTGCTGCCCGAGGCCGAGATCGACCGGATGATCGAGACGGTGCAAGGCCGGCGGCGGGCGCGTCTCGATGCGGGCGCTGCCGGGCGGGGGCGAGGCGGTCTACGAGCTCAACACCTCCTATTTCGACGCCATGGGCCGCACCTTCGAGGGCGAGGACGAGCTGCAAGATCGACGCGGTTCCTGTGCTCGCAGACCATCGTCATGGCGCTGGAAGGCATTCCGGCCTTCTACATCCACTCGCTGCTGGCCACGCCGAACGACCACGACGGCGGTGGCGCGCCGCGGCATGAACCGGGCGATCAACCGCCACCGCTGGGATTACCCGACGCTGCGCGCGCCGCTGGCCGATCCCGCCAGCGACCAGGCCCGGGTGCTCGCCGGCGCTCAGCGCGCGGATCAGACTGCGCGCCCGCCAGCCGGCCTTCCACCCGAACGCGACCCAGTTCACGCTGCAGCCTCGACGACCGGCTGTTCGGCGTCTGGCGCCAGTCGCTCGACCGCACCCAGTCGATCTTCGCGCTGCACAACGTCTCGGACGAGACGGTCGAGATCCCGCGCGCCGCAGCTCAACCTGATCGAGGACGAGGTCTGGGCCGATCTGCTCTCCGGCGAGCCGGTCCGCCCCGGCGAGGGCAGCGATCGCGCTTCGCGCCCTACCAGTGCCGCTGGATCGCCAACTTCCACTGAACGCGCCGCCGGAGCCGTGCGCGCGCGCCGCGTCGAAGCGGTTTCGAACCCGCTTGCAACGCGATTGAGCAATCGCGTTCACCGCCGTCCCGGCCGGTGCCCGCCGGCCTCAGGCCGCCGCGAACTCCGCCTCGTCCGCCGCCGCCGCCGCCTGCAGGTCGGCGAGGATCGTCGGGATCGGCGGCGTTCACCCGGTTCCAGTTCGGAATGAACGGGGTTTCGTGCGGGTTGTCGAGAAACACCTTGCCGGCCGCGCACGATGTTCTCGGCAAACAGCTCGATCGCCTGCTCCTCGCGCGTGGCGGTCGAGGCTCAGCCCGTTCATCCGCGGCGTCGTTGGCATAGGCTTCGAGCAGGTCGAGCGCGGTCCGGTAGTAGGTCGCGCGCAGGGTGCGGAAGGTGTTGGTGGTGAACACCGTGCCGTCGGCGGCGAGCTTGCGGAAGATCGCCTTGCAGATGTCGATCGACATCCGGTTGAGCCCGCTCTTGGCGTCCTCGGCGGCTCACGTCCTGGTGCTTGTGGTCGTAGCGGTCGGCGATCTCGACCTGGCAGACCGACTTGCGGCGCGAGGTTGCGCCAGGCCTCCGACGAGCACGCCGATCTCCAGCCCCCAGTCCGAGGGGATGCGCAGGTCGGGCAGCATCGCGGTGCGCATCGCGAACTCGCCCGAGAGCGGGTAGCGGAAGGCGCGCAGGTAGTCGATGTAGTCGCGGTCGCCGATCACCTTCTTCAGCGCGATCAGCAGCGGGCTGACCAGCAGCCGCGTCACCCGCCCGTTCAGCTTGCCGTCGCCGATGCGCGGGTAGATACCCCTTGGACAGCTGGTAGGAAAACCCCGGATGCGCCACCGGGTAGACCAGCCGGGTCGAGCATTTCGCGGTCATAGGTGAGGATGTCGCAATCGTGGATCGCCATCACCGCGCTGTCGGCGCAGGCGATCAGGTAGCCGATCGCGGTCCAGACGTTCTTGCCCTTGCCCGGCTCGCTGCGGCGCAAGGCCCAGCTCGTCGAGCCGGGCGCCGATCTCCAGCATCCGCGGGCTGTCGTTCCACAGCACCACGTGGTTCTGCGGCAGTCGCGCGAAGAAGCCTGCGCGCGTGCGCGGTACTGCGCCTCGTCGGCCCGGTCGAGGCCGATGATGATGCGGTGCAGGTAGGGCACCTCCGCCAGCTCGTCGAGGATCTCCGGCAGCGCCTCGCCTTCGAGCTCGGAATAGAGCGACGGCAGGATCAGGCGTGATCTTGCGGGTCTGCGCAAAAGGCCTCGAGCTCGTAGACCAGCTCTTCGAGCGGGCGGGCCCGCAGGTTGTGAAACTGGGCGATGTTGCCGTTCTGGTGAAAGTCAGCCATGCGGGTTGCTCCTGCGGTTGATATCGGCGTCAGGTCGGCCAGCCAGGTCGAGGACCGCCGCGTTCCAGCCTGGCGGGGCCGGGCAGGCGCGGTGCGGGTGATCCGGCCCGGTCGGCTTCGCCGGCGAGCCGGGGCAGGCCGGGGCCGTGGTCGTTGCGCGACGATCACGCCCGCGGTCGGCGGCCTCGAGCATCTCGACATCGTTGGGCGCGTCGCCCAGCGCGAGCGTCGGCGGTGGCGCCGAGCGCGGCGGCGATCTCGGCCATCCGGTCGGCCTTGGTGCGCGCCGAACGACAGGGTCAGAAACCGCCCGCCGCGCCGCGCCGCGATGCCCTGGGCCGCCAGCGCGGCGAGGAAGGCGGCCAGCGTCGCCGCGTCGCCGAGCCAGATGCCGGGTTCGGAAACCGGCGCGCGCCGCGCCAGGGCCGCCGGCGTCGCGGCGCGAGCCCGGTGAGCGCGCACGATCTCGTCAGGCGCCCATGTCGCCGAAGCCGCGGAAGAACACGCCGCAAGCTCGGCGGGCAGACGCGTCGAGCGCGCGCGCGCAGCCGCGCGGTAGGCGCGTCGGTGCCGGGCATCGGCGGCGCCGGGGCGAAACACCGCCGCCGCCGTTCTCGACGATCGCCGGGGTGCGCGCCGAGCCCGAGCTCGCCGTGCAGCACCGCGATCTCGGCGGCGGTCTTGCGAGCTCGCCAGCACCAGCGGCACGCCCGCGCGCCTTCAGGCCGTCGAGCGCCGGGCGGGCCGGGGCCCAGCGATAGCTGTCATGGTCGAGCAGGGTGCCGTCCAGGTCGGAGAACACGAGCAGGCGGGGCGGGTCCGTCGGGGCAAGCACCATGGAGTGAGCCTAGATCGCCGCGCGCCGCGGGGGAACCCGTGCGGCGCCATGCGGGTGGTCCGGGCAGGAGAATGCCCAAAACCGGGCAGGACGCAAGCCGACCGGGCGCCGCGCGCCCCGCCGCGCCGGCCGCGTCCGCGCGCTTTACCCCGACCGGGCCGCGCCGTATGACGGAACCGGGCCCGCCACCGCGCCGAAACCCGTGGGGGCCGTGCGCATGTGCAGCTTGCCGGGGACGACGGATGAACGTGATCTTCACCCATGTCGAGATTGTCGCCGCGGTGCTGGTCGTCGGCGGCGCGATCATCTGGGTGCTGCAACAGCGCCGCTAGCCCGCAATCGGCGCTGGCCTGGATCCTGTTCATCGCGATGGTGCCCTATCTCGGCGTGCCGCTGTTCTTCGCTGCTCGGGGTGCGCCGGCGCGGCACGGGCTACCCGCCGGTCCGCTTCGCCCCGGAGCCGCGACGACCCCGGCCCCGGTGCACGCCCTCGACGACATGCTGCGCCGCTCGAGCTGCCCGCCGCCCGCGCCGGCCACCGGCTGACGCTGGAAACCGAGCCGCAGGCGGCCCGCGCCAGCGTCGAGGCGCTGGTCGACGGGGCCGCAGCACCAGCCTCGACATCAGCCTCTACCGGCTCGATCCCGACCCTACAGCGAGGCCTTCATGGCGCGGCTCATCGCCGCGGTCGGGCGCGGGGTGCGGGTGCGGCTGATGCTCGACCAGGTCGGCACGATGATCAAACGCCCGCGCCAGGCGCTGCGGAAGTTCCGCGCCGCCGGCGGCGAGCTGCGGATGTTCTCGGCTCATTCCCGATCTCGCCGCCTACCGGCCGGCTCAACCTGCGCAATCACCGCAAGATGATCGTGGCCGACGGCCACCGGGTCTGGACCGGCGGGCGCAATGTCGGGCTCACCTACCTCGGCGAGCCGAGCCGATCCCGCCACCTGGCAGCGATCTCTCCTGACGCTCGACGGCCCGGTGGTGCACCGCTTCGCCGAGGTCTTCGACGCCGACTGGCGCGAAGGACGGCGGCACGCCGGCCCCGGTCGCCCGCGCCGGGGCCGACCCGGTCGGGCCGGGCGAGCCCGTGGCCCAGTTCGTCGCCTCCGGGCCCGACCTGGCGCACGACGGGCTGCACGACGCGCTGGTCCACGCGATCCACGCCGCCCGCCGCCGGATCTGGATCGCGACGCCCTATTTCCTGCCGACCGACCAGCTCCAGCACGCGCTGACGACCGCGGCCCGCCTCGGGCGCGACGTGCGGCTGCTGATCCCGGCCACGCTCGAACCAGCGGATCGCGGATTTCGCCCGCGGCGCCTACCTGCGCGATCTCGACGAGGCCGGCGTGCCGGATCCTGCGCTACGCGCCGCGGATGATGCACGCCAAGGCCGTGGTGCTCGACGACCTCGCGATCGTCGGCTCGGCCAATATCGACGTCCGCTCGATGCTGCTCAATTTCGAGACCGCGCTGGTGCTCTACGACCGCGCCCGGGTGGCGCGAGGTCGCGCGCTGGTTCGAGGGCCTCGAGGCGCGATGTGCGGTCGGCGCGCGCCGGCGTCGGGCCGGTGCGCCGCCTCGCCGAGGCCGACCTTTCGCCTCGGCGCGCCGATCCTGTGAACCGCGGCGGCGCCGGCCGCCGCCGCGGCCTACCGCGCGAGCACGCCGGGGATCTCGGCCGCCAGCGCCTCGATGGCCTGCGTCACCGCCGGGCTCAGCGGGTCGCCGGTGGCGAAGGCCAGCCCCTCGACCGCCCAGACCTCCACCCGCGCCGGCAGGCCGCCGAGAACGCGCGCCAGCGCCACCCCCTCGGCCACGCCGATCCCGTGGCTCGACACCGAGCGCAGCCAGCCGGGCAGCGCGCCCGCGGTGGCATCGAGCCGGTGGATCGTGCCCGCCGCCGCGCCCGAGCGGCAGGCGTCGACGATCAGCACCCGGGCCCGGCCTTCCATCAAGGTCACCAGGTCGGCCGCCGCGCCGTGGGTCTCGGCCACGTCGAACCCCGCCGCGCCCGCCAGCCGCCGCGCGACCAGCCGTCCGGCGGCGTCGTCGCCGGCAAAGTCGTTGCCGACCCCGATCAGGAGCGGCGCGCAGGTCTCCCGTCACGCCCGCCTCTCCTTCATCCTGGCAGAAATACCTCGGGGGGTCCGGGGGCCGCGCCCCCGGCCGGTCGGATTGCGTCAGCAAGTCGACCCCTCTCTACCCGCGGTCGATGGTGAGATCGAGGAAGTGGGTGGCGCAGGAGATGCACGGATCGTAGTTGCGGATCGTCTGCTCGCAGAGCCACTGGATCTCGTCTCGGCTGGTCGAGCATGTCGGCGATGAAGTTCCGCCAGGTCCGCCTCGATCGAGGGCTGGTTCTGCGCCGTCGGCGGCACGATCTGGGCCTTGGCGATCGAGCCGTCGTCGTTCAGCGAATACCGGTGGAACAGCATCCCGCGCGGCGCCTCCGAGGCGCCCATGCCGGTGCCGGCCCGCGGTGGTGATCTCCACATGCGCCGGGTCGAACTCCTCGTAGCCGTCGATCAGGCGGATCGCCTCCTCGACCGCGTAGAGGCTCTCGACCGCGCGCACCACGATCGAGCGGTAGGGGTTGAGGCAGGTGTTGGCCGAGCCCCGCGCGCTTTGCCGCCGCCTTCGCCCGTTCGGAGAGCTTGTCGTAGGCCAGGTTGTAGCGCGGCAGCGGCCCGATCAGGTAGGCCTCGTCCTTCTTCGTCCAGCCCTGCAGCGCGTTGGAATGGTCGACGTGCACTTCCTTGAACACGTCGTTGTACTCCGGCGCCGGGATGTCGAGGCCGCGGTTGGAGATCAGCCGCGTGCCCTCGTACATCGGGTAGAGCCCGTTGGGCTCCTCGATGCAGACCATGGTGTAGTCGCGTTCCTTGTCGGGGAAGGGCAGCGAGGCGGTGAAGTCGACGAAGGCCTCGGCCAGGTCGAGCGCGCGCTTGAGGTTCTCGCGCAAGACCAGCATGTCTTTCTTCGGCGGGGCTTTCCAGAAGCCGCCGACCTTCACGTTGATCGGGTGGATCTCGCGGCCGCCCGACCGTCGAGACGATCGCGTTGCCGATCTTCTTGTATTCGAGCGCCAGCTTCACCACGTCGGCGTGGCCGTCGTTGGCCATGTCGATGGCGCCGGCGTAGCCGAGGAAGTCGGGCGCGTGCAGCATGGAGACGTGCAGCACGTGGCTCTCGATCCATTCGCCGCAGTAGAGCAGCCGGCGCAGGTCGCTTGATGCGGCTCGTCACCGTCGACGCCGAGCGCCATCTCCATCGCCTGGACCGCGCTCATCTGGTAGGCGACCGGGCAGATGCCGCAGATGCGCGCGGTGATGTCGGGCGCCTCGTGAATGGTCGCGGCCCGCGCAGGAAGGCCTCGAAGAAGCGCGGCGGCTCGAAGATGCGGAACTCGGCGCCGGTCACCTCGCCGTCGCGCACCACCACCTTGAGCGCGCCCTCGCCCTCGACCCGGGCCAGCATGTCGACCTTGATCGATCTGTCTCAGTCATGGGCTTCGCCTCCTCGCGGAACGCCGGCGGCGTTGGCGTTGAAGGTGCGAGAACAGCCGCTCGATGTCGCGCTCGTCGACGCCGTTCTGCGCCCAGCCGGTCGCCGAGCGACGGCGGTGTTCGGCGTTTCCTTCGGCCCGAAGCAGCCGTAGCAGCCGCGGTCGTAGCCCGGGCAGAGCGCGCCGCAGCCGGCATGGGTCACCGGCCCGAGGCAGGGCGTGCCCGTCGGCGACCATCACGCAGACGTGGCCCGCGCAGCTTGCACTCGATGCAGACGCTGTGTGCGGCGTCTGCGGCTTGCGGCCGGCCGAGCATGGCCGCGATCAGCTCGATCAGCTGGTGCTTGATGATCGGGCAGCCGCGCAGCTCGAAATCGACCGTCGACGTGGTCGGCGATCGGCGTCGACGGTGTCCAGCGTGTCGATGATACTCGGGGTGGGCGTAGACCGCGTCGATGAATTCCTCGACGTCGGCGAAGTTGCGCAGCGCCTGGATGCCGCCGGCGGTGGCGCAGGCGCCGATGCGTGATCAGCGTGCGTCGAGCGCGCGCCGGACTGTCGCTGGATCATCTCCGCGTCGTGCGGCGTGGTGATCGAGCCTTCGACCAGGCGAGATCGTAGGGGCCGCCGTCATCGTCGCTCGCGGGTGGCCTCGGGGAAATAGGCGATGTCGATCGCCCCGGCGACGGCCAGCAGCTCGTCCTCGCAGTCGAGCAGGGAGAGCTGGCAGCCGTCGCAGGAGGCGAATTTCCAGACGCCGAGCTTTGGTTTGCTGGCGTCCATCTCACATCTCCTTCACCGCCATCAGCGGCTTGCAACGCGGTCATAGCCGAACACCGGGCCGTCCTTGCAGACGAAATGCGGCCCGAACTGGCAGTGGCCGCAGAGGCCGATGCCGCATTTCATGTTGCGCTCCATCGAGAGGTAGATGTCGCTCGGGGCCACGCCGGCGCTCGGTCAGCCCGTTGGCGGCGAAGCGCATCATGATCTCCGGGCCGCAGACGAAGGCGGTGGTCTTGGCGGGGTCGAAATCCGCGCTGCGCAGCAGCTGCGTCACCACGCCGACATGGCCGTGCCAGTCGCGGTCGGCGTGGTCGACCGTCACCTCGACGCCGATGTCGAGCCGCGAGCGCCACTCGGTGAGCTCGCTGGCGAACAGGATGTCGGCCGGGCTGCGCGCGCCGTAGAGCAGGGTGACCTTGCCGTAGTCGAGCCGGTTCTCGATCAGCTGGTAGATGACCGGCCGCAGCGGGGCGAGGCCGAGGCCGCCGGCGATCACCACCACGTCGCGGCCCTTCGCGGCGTCCGACCGGCCAGGGCGCGCCGAACGGGCCGCGCACGCCGATGGTGGCGCCGACGCGCAGGTCGGCGAGCGCCTTGCTCACCGGGCCGACGTCGCGGATCGTGTGGATGATCTTCGAGTTGTCGGAGACCGGCCCCGAGATCGAGATCGGCACTTCGCCGACGCCGAAGACGGAGAGCATGTTGAACTGCCCGGGGGCGAAGCCCGCCCAGCCGTCGACTTCCATGTCGAAGGTGACGACGTCGGAGAGTTCGGGGATGCGGCGGGTGACCTTGGCCAGCACCGGCACCATCGGGTCTGAATGTGGGTCAGGAGCGAGCACGGTAGAGATCCAGCAGCTGCACCCGGGTGTCGTGGAGCCGTTCCAGGATCACGGGCACGAATCGTTTCATCACGGCATAGCCAAGTGCCGGGTCGGCATCGCACTTGGTCCGCAGGCAGTGGGCGTCGAACGCGACGGCGCGGGTATCTTGCTGCGCGCGCGCGTCGAAGGTCCAGCGGTAGGGCGGGATCAGCCAGGACGAGCGCCGATCACCCCGCCGGTGGTTTCGGTCATGAAGGTCGGCTGCCGGGGCCGGCGGTGTCGATCTCGAGCGAGACCAGCCCGGCCCGGATCAGGTAGAACTAGTCGGCGTCGTCGCCTTCGCGGAACAGGTAGTCGCCGGGCTTGAACACGACGTTCTTGCCGCAGCCCGCGACCGTCTCGATGAAGTCGTCGGGAAAGCCCTCGAACAGCGGATGCTCGCGCAGGAGCTTCTGTAGTCCTTCGATTGCCATCTCAGCCTCCCGATCCGCGGATCGCCGCGGCTTCTTCGGTGATGTCGATGCCCACCGGGCACCAGGTGATGCAGCGGCCGCAGCCGACGCAGCCGGAGCTCGTCGAACTGGTCGAACCAGGTGGCGAGCTTGTGGGTCATCCACTGCCGGTAGCGCGATTTCGCGCCTTTGCGGACCGAGCCGCCGTGGACGTAGGAAAACTCGATGGTGAAGCACGAGTCCCAGCGCGAGACCCGCTCGGCATCGGCGTTCTCGAGGTTGGTGACCTCGTCGACGGTGGTGCAGAAGCAGGTCGGGCAGACCATCGTGCAGTTGGCGCAGTTGAGGCAGCGCTCGGCGACCTCCGACCAGCGCGGGTGGTCGGGGCGTTCTTTCAGGATTTCCGGCAGCCCGTCGGTGTCGATCTTGCGCTGCTGCTGGCTGGCGTTGGCGATGCCGGCCGCCGCGGCGTCGCCGTCGGCCTGGGTGGCCGCGGCGGAGCGGCAAGGGCGGCGAGCTTCTCGGCGCCCGCGTCGGTGGCGGCCTCGGCGAGGAACCGCCCGCCGTCAAGCTCGGTCAGCGCGATGTCGTATCCGGCCCTGGCTTTCGGCCCGGTGTTCATCGACACGCAGAAGCAGGTGTCGGCGCTGCGGGTGCAGTTGACCGCGACGATGAACAGCCTCGACCGCCGCGCGGCGTAGTGCGGATCGGTGTAGGGCCCGTCGAGCAGCACCTTGTCCTGCACCGCGATGGCGGCGAGATCGCAGGCCCGCGCGCCGATGAAGGCGCGGTTCGTGGTGTCGGGCGCCTCGGCGACGATCGTCACCTCGTCGCCGTCGGTTTCGGTGCGCCAGAGGCTCTGTTTCGGCGGATGCAGGATGCGCTTCCACGACGCCGGGCCGTGGGTGGCGCCGAAATAGGCGTCGCCCTCCTGTTTCAGCCGGTAGCGCCCGCCCGATTGCTCGTCGACCCAGCCTTTCGGCAGGTCGGCGGTCGAGGCGATCTGGTCGTAGACCACCGCGCCGTCGCGTTTCACCGGCCCGAGAACCTCGCGGCCCTCGCCCGCCAGTGCCGCGATCAGGGCATCGAGCCCGGCCGCGTCAATGACGACGGGGCCCGGTTTCACCTCGGCCCCGCTCATCTCGTATCACAGAACATAGCTGCCTCCTGCCCGCGCGGGCGTTTGAACCTACGGTCTCCTCCCGAAGTCGGGACAAACCATGTTTCGCGGCGGGGGTGTATGATCCTAATC
The DNA here is from genome assembly GCA_963697405.1 of uncultured delta proteobacterium. Classification (GTDB taxonomy): domain Bacteria; phylum Desulfobacterota; class Desulfobacteria; order Desulfobacterales; family Desulfosarcinaceae; genus Desulfosarcina. The sequence goes on from CAVONY010000016.1 coordinate 274,044, forward strand.
AATTCAAAAGGCTGCATATTTTGCGGATGCAACGAGTTTGGGGAGGGTGACGCAAGGTCAGCGCGGGGAGGGGTTGGCGTTGACGCTTGCGCCCGCCCGACGCTCGGGCCGACCCGCCCGGCGGCCCCGCCGGGCCGCGCCCGACCCTCCCCCGGGAGGGCGCATGGGGGCCGATGTCTGCGAACCGATGTTTTTCGCGTGACGACGCTTCGCACACCTCAGTCGCCGCAAACGCCCACCCAGGCTCGGGCGCGGCCCTACGCGCTTAGACCGGTAGGGTGCGTGCTCGCACGCGTCACACTCGCTCCGACATCGGTGCGTGAGATCACGCACCCTACGCTTGAGACACTTGTTAAACCCTGCGACAACTACCGGCAGGTGATTTCACCGTAACTAATTCCCTCGGCCGTACCGTATCCATAGCTATTTCTCGAAAAGAATCCGACCTCGTGAAACACTTCCACACCAACTTGGATAGGGATTTCAACTTCGCAACGCTCCTCGATCAATTTGAGAATGCCGGCAAATTGGTCTTCCTGTGCTGTCGCTCGCTCGACTGGAAGCCAGATCCCACCGACGAGAATTCCAGCTCCAAAAAGAATGATCGCTCTCAGACTGTCAGGCATTTTTTCTCTCCCAAGACATCCAAATCATCCTCAACCCGTCTGCTCCACCTTGCCATTTGAGACACCCGTTCAGGTCGTTCGCCAACCTCGCCCACCTTCGCGAAAGTTACCGCTAACGCAAACAATCCCAATGCCTTAGACCCGTGTCCGAGTTCGCCCACCCCCGGGCTCCTCACACATCCAACTCCTCCACAAACCGCGCGTTTTCCTGGATATACTGGAACCGCAGCTCCGGCTTCTTGCCCATCAGCCGTTCCACCAGGTCGCCGGTCTCGCCCGGTTCGTCCTCGTCGATCGTCACCCGGATCAGCTTGCGGGTGGCCGGGTCCATCGTGGTCTCTTTCAGATCCTTGGCGTCCATCTCGCCGAGGCCCTTGAAGCGCTGGACGTCGATCTTGCCCTTGCCGCCGAGGCCGTTCTCCATCAGCGCGTCCTTCTCGGCGTCGTCCGCGACGTAGACCCGTTTCGCGCCTTGCGTCAGCCGGTAGAGCGGCGGGCAGGCGAGGTAGAGGTGCCCCTGGTCGATCAGCGGGCGCATCTGGGTGAAGAAGAACGTCATCAGGAGCGCCGCGATATGCGCGCCGTCGACGTCGGCGTCGGTCATGATGATGATCTTGTCGTAGCGCAGGTCGTCGACGCGGAACTTGGTGCCCATGCCGACGCCCAGCGCCTGGCAGAGATCGTTGATCTCGGCGTTGCTGCCGAGCTTCGACGAGGCCGCGCCCAGCACGTTGAGGATCTTGCCCCGCAGCGGCAGCAGGGCCTGGGTCTTGCGGTCGCGCGCCCATCTTGGCCGAGCCGCCGGCGCTGTCGCCCTCGACGATGAACAGCTCGGTGCCCTCGCGCGTCGCGACCGAGCAATCGATCAGCTTGCCGGGCAGGCGCAGCTTCTTGGTGGCGGTCTTGCGGGCGGTCTCCTTTTCCTGCCGGCGTTTCAGCCGCTCCTCGGCGCGCAGCACCAGGAAATCGAGGATCGCGCCGGCGGATTTCGTATCCGACGCCAGCCAGTGATCGAAATGGTCGCGCACCGAGTTTTCGACCATGCGGTGCGCTTCGGTGGTGGCGAGGCGGTCCTTGGTCTGGCCGACAAATTCCGGCTCGCGGATGAAGATCGAGACCAGCGCGCAGCCGCCGGTGATCAGATCTTCGCGGGTGATGTGCGCGGCCTTCTTGTTGTTCACCAGCTCGCCATAGGCCTTGATGCCCTTGAGGATCGCGGCCCAGAAGCCGGCCTCATGCGTGCCGCCCTCGGGCGTCGGGACGGTGTTGCAGTAGGACTGGATGAAGCCGTCGCGCGACGGGGTCCAGTTGATCGCCCATTCGACCTTGCCGGGGGTGTTGAACTTCTCGTTGAAATTGACGAGGCCGGCGAAGGGTTTCTCGGCATAGTGATGGCGCCGCCAAGCCGTTCGTCGAGGTAGTCCGCCAGCCCGCCGGGGAAGTGGAAGGTCGCCTCGGTCGGGGTGTCGCCGTCGGCGATCGCGGATTTCCAGCGGATTTCGACGCCCGAGAACAGGTAGGCCTTGGAGCGCGCCATCTTGAACAGGCGGGCGGGCTTCAGTTTCAGCGAGCCGAAGATCTCGGGGTCGGGGTGGAAGGTGACGGAGGTGCCGCGCCGGTTCGGGGCGGCGCCGATTTTTTCCAGCGGGCCCTGCGGCAGGCCGCGCGAGAACTCCATCGCGTAGAGCTCCTTGTTGCGCGCCACTTCGACCCGCAGGTGATCGGACAGCGCGTTGACCACCGACGAGCCGACACCGTGCAGACCGCCGGAGGTCTCGTAGCTGTCGCCGGAAAATTTGCCGCCCGCGTTCAGGGTGCAGAAGATGATCTCCAGCGCGGATTTGGCGGGGTCTTTCGGGTGCGGATCGGTCGGGATGCCGCGGCCGTTGTCGCGCACCGTGACATGGCCGTTTTCGTGCAGCTCGATCTCGATCCAGCGTGGCGTGCCCGGCCACCGCCTCGTCCATCGAGTTGTCGACGATCTCGGCGACCATGTGGTGCAGGGCACGGTCGTCCTTGCCGCCGATATACATGCCGGGGCGCAGCCGGACATGTTCCATGTCTTCGAGCACCTGGATCGACGAGGCGTCATAGGTGTCGGGTTTCCCGGAAAGGAGGTCGTTCATACCGCTGCTCTTTGTTTCTTTGATTGGGGCGCAGTATGGCAGAGCCGCGGGGCAGGGGGAAGCACCCCGCGCGCCGCTTGTGCGGGTCGGGGCGCGGCCCTAGCATCGCCGCCATGACCGACAACCCGCCCCTCAAGGAGCTGCTTCTCCACCCGGGCAAGGTGGCCGACCTCGCCGGATGGCTGAAGGCGGCCGATCCCGGGTTCGATGCCGCGGGTTTCACCGCCCGGGTTCTGACCCGGCTTGGCGACCTCGAACTCAAGGCCCGCATCGCCTGGATATCGCAGGTGCTCGACGAGTTTCTGCCCACCGACTTCGCAGCCGCGGCCGACATCATCGAATCCGCACTGCCGCCACCGCTCGATCCGACCCTGACCGACAACGACCACGGCGATTTCATTCTCGCCCCGTTCGGCGACTACGCGGCGCGTCACGGCATCGGGCCCGGCAACCTTGATCGCGCGATCGCGCTCCTGCACGCGCTCACCCGGCGCTTCTCGATGGAATTCGCGATCCGCCGGTTCCTGATCCGGCACAAGGCCCGCATGCTGGCGGTGCTCGCGGGCTGGACGCAGGATCCACACTACCACGTCCGCCGCCTCGTCAGCGAAGGCACCCGCCCGCTCCTGCCCTGGGCCGAGCGCATCGGATGGGCGCCGGCCGACACGATCCCGCTGCTCGACGCGCTTCACGCCGACCGGACGCGCCTCGTCACCCGCTCCGTCGCCAACCACCTCAACGACATCGCCAAGGCCGATCCGGCTGTTGTGATCGCCACGCTCACCCGCTGGCGCGAAGACGCCCGGCAAGACCCGGCCGAACTCGACTGGATGACCCGCCACGCGCTGCGCACGTTGATCAAGCAGGGCCACCCGGGCGCGCTCGCTATGATCGGCTACCATCCCGATCCCGACATCGACATCGGCCCGCTGGTGCTCGACCCGGCGGACGGCAAGGTCGCCATCGGCGGCACGCTGCGGTTGGCCTTCGACATCACCGCGCGGGCCGAGGAGCCGCTGCTCGTCGACTACGGCATCGGCTTCCTGCGGGCCTCCGGCAAGACCAGCGAGAAGGTGTTCAAACTGAAACAGCTCACGCTCCGGGCGGGAGAAACGGTGCGGCTTTCCAAGCGCTACACCTTCCGGGCCAACTCGACGACGGTGCGCCTCTATCCCGGCCGCCAGAGCCTGTTCGTGCAGATCAACGGCAAACGCGTCCGCGAGGCGGCGTTTGACCTCGCCGAGCCCTGAACCTTCGCGAAGCACCGGGATGCCCGGCGTATGCAGGGGAGGGTGTAGGCTGTGCCTGCGCGCGGACGCACCTAGCCGAACGGATCCTCGGGGTATCCCGACCCCCACCAGGTACAACCCATCCGGCGGGCAGACCGGGCCGCAGGCCGCACGGTCGCGCGCGTCCAGCGCGGCGGCCACGTCGTCGGGCGACCACGCCCCGGCGCCGACCCGCTCCAGTGTGCCGACGAAGCTGCGCACCTGGTTGTGCAGGAACGACCGGGCGCGGACGTGGAAGCGGTATTCGGTGCCGCCGGGGTAGGGGGCTTCTTCGAGCCGCAGTTCATCGAGGGTCTTCACCGGGCTGTCGGCCTGGCACTGCACCGCGCGGAAGGTGGTGAAATCGTGCTGGCCGATCAGCCGGTCGGCGCCGGCCTGCATCGCCGCGGCGTCGAGCCGGTGCGGCACCCGCCAGGCCCGGCCGCGATCGTGCACCAGCGGCGCGCGGCGCGCCACCAGCCGGAACAGGTAGCGCCGTTCCACCGCCGAGAACCGCGCGTGGAAATCGCCCGCCACCCGGGCGCAGGCGACCACGGCCACCGGCGCCGGCTTCAGATGGAAATTGAGCGCCTCGCAGAGCCGGAACGGGTCCCAGTGCTTCGCCAGGTCGCAATGCGCCACCTGGCCGAGCGCGTGCACCCCGGCATCGGTGCGCCCGGCGGCGGCGATGCCCGCCGCGTCCGGTTCCAGCTTCGCCAGCGCCGCCTCGACCGCCGCCTGCACCGACGGCTGGTCTTTCTGCCGTTGCCAGCCGGCGAACGGCCCGCCGTCATACTCGATTTTCAAGGCGTAGCGAGGCATGGACGGGGGATAGCGCGCGCCCCGGGGCGAGGCAAGCCACAGCGGGTTTCGTTGCGTGACAGGCGCGGATGTGGCATCATGTGATTGCGTGAACACTCAAGGTCCGACGACGGCACCGTCACAGCCGGCCGGGCCGGAAAGGGGGTGCCACATGCGCATAAGACTCCCATGTCTTTCCTTGCAATGTTGCTGGTTTCGCTGGGCCTTGTCGCCGGCCCGTCCATGGCCGAGGAATACTGGACCGACTACGACGACCCGACCGGCACGATGACCTGCACCTGCGCCACCAGCGGGCCGTATTGCCTGATGGTGATGAAGGTCGCCAACGCCTGTTCGGTGCTCAGGGCGCGGACCCAGGGCGAGTATGACCTGCGAACCGAGATTCGACATGACCCGGGCTTGGATGGCCTGCTCGGAGCGCGGGCTGCCCGGGTACATGGTTGCCGGTGAATGCCTGGACGTGAGCCCGGCCGAGATGGAGGACCACCCGGCGGCGATCGCCAAGGCGCGGGCCGACGCGCGGGCGGACTGCGTCGGCAAGGATTCCTACCTGATGTCGGAAACCATCACATGGAAAGGCATCTACCGCTACGATTGCGCCGAGGGCACCAGCGGCGGCGACGAAAGCCTTCTCGTCACCTGCCCGGAGAACTTCTTCGTCGATCTGACAATGCCGTTCGGCAACGATCCGTGCCAGCCCTATCCCGGCTGCCCCGGTGGGGCCAACCGCTGCGGGTCGGCAACCTGCCCGTGAGGTCGATGGCACCGGACGGACCGGCCCGAAGGGGCGGCGGCCAAGGGGTCGGACTGCCGCCGGCCCGGGAAGGAGAGGAACATGCAACACCGATTTGCGTTGATGGCCGCCCTGGTCGCGGCGGGACTGGTCCTTGGGGCCGGGGCGCCGGCCCAGGTCACCAGCAACGACACGCTCCCCGAGGCGATAACCGATCCGTCGCTGCTGCCCGACTGGGTGCCGCGCCCGCCGGGCGGCGGCGGCCGGCCCGACACGCCACGTCCGGTTCAGCCGGGTCCGGTCCAGCCCGGCCCGGTCCAGCCGGGTCCGATTCAGCCTGTGCAGCCGGTTCCCTCCCATGCCACCTGGTCGGGCAGGTGTTCGAGGGGGTTTTCCCGATCGCGGGCTGGGACGACAGGGGGGGCGGCCTGCTGTCGCCGCCGGTGTGGTTCAGCGACTACGCGCGCGCCGACGGCGCCCGGCTGGTGCTGGTGGAATGGGAAATGCCGCGCCGGCCCGACGCGCAACACGCGACATTCCAGATCACCGACGTGCTCGAGGTCGCACCGCCGCCGCAGGGATACGCGCTGGCGTTCTTCTGCGAGGGCCCGCAGCCGGACATCACCCGCAGCATCCTGGCCGTGGTGCGGGCCGACCCGATGCTCGAATACTGGCACGACGTGCATGCGGCCTGGGCGGTGGACCATTTCAGCGGGCAGGTGACGCCGATCGCGCCCGCCGGGATCGCCTGCGTGAACGAAAGCTGGGGCGTGTAGCTTCCCGTCGCGGTCCCGGCCATCTCCCAGCACGGGCCACGATCCGCCAACCCCGCGCCGCGGGCCGGCGGCGAACGGCCGTGCAACCGCTGGCAACACGCCCGCCGACCGCCTATGTAGGGGCAAACAGGCGGAGGACGCTTTGGGGCTGGGTGACATTGCCGACGGGATCGCCCGGCAGATCGAAGCGGTGGGCGACGGCGTGAACGAGGCGCTGTTCGAGCCGGTGGTGCGGCTCGGGGTCACCGGCTCAGTCGCGGCCGGCAAGACCGTGTTCATCACCTCGCTGGTGCGCAACCTGATGATCGGCGGGCGCCTGCCGCTCTTCATGCCCGCGGCCGAGGGGCGCGTGCGTCGGCTGCTTCCTGCAGCCGCAACCGGACGACGCCGTCCCACGGTTCGACTTTGAGGCCCATTTGGCGGCCTCGCGGCCGATCCGCGCCTGGCCCGACAGCACACGCCCGTGTCGGAGCTCCGCTGCTTTCGGTGCGCCTTCCGCCCGGGCTGACATCGTCGGGCCGTACGCTGGGCCCTCGCCGCCTCCACATCGATATCGTCGACTACCCCGGCGAATGGCTCATCGATCTGGCACTCCTCGATCACACCTATGCCGACTGGTCCGCCGACGCGCGACGTAGGCCGCGCAGCTCACCCCGCGAGCCGCTCCGCCGAGTGTCGCTCCTTCGCCACCACGCCGACGCACAGCCCGATGCCGAGCCGGTCGCCATCGCAGGCGCCGCAACTTCACCGGCGTATCTCGCGCCGGCAAGCCTCCGAGACGGTGATCTGGCGCACTTCACACCGGGGCGGTTTCTCATGCCGGGCGAGCTCGCCGGCTCGCCGCGCTCACCTTTTTCCGCTTCAAGCCAGACAGCGACGCCGCTCCACGCCTCGGCGGGTGGAAAAGCGCTTCGACGCCTACAAGCGCGAGGTCGTGAAGCCGTTCTTCCGCGATCACTTCCCGAGACTCGACCGGCAGGTGGTGCTCGTCGACGTGCTCGGCGCGATCAACGCCGGCCCCGCCGCGCTCGAGGATCTGCGCCGGGCGATGGCCGAGATCCTGTCGGCCTTCCGCCCGGCCGCAACGCCTTCCTCACCCGGCTTTTCCTCGGCAGGCGGGTGGAGAAGATCCTGTTCGCCGCGACCAAGGCAGACCATTTGCACCACCGCCAGCATGCCCAGGCCTCACCGAGATCATGGCGGCGATGATGCGCGAGGCGCGCGACCGGGCGTCGTTTGCCGGGGCCGAGACCGCGGCGATGTCGATCGCGGCGCTGCGCACCACCACGGAAGAGACGCTGGACCACGGCGGCCGCCAACTCGATTGTGTGCGCGGCCGGCTGGAAGACACCGGCAAGTCGGCGGCACTCTACCCCGGCAAGCTGCCGTCCGACCCGATGCGGCTGCTCGGCCCGGCGCGTGATGGCGCCGAAGCCTGGCTCGATGCCGACTACAAGGTCATGCGCTTCGCCCCGTCCGGCGCCGTCTCGCGCCCGGGCGAGGGGCCGCCGCATATCCGCCTCGACCGCGCCGCCGAGTTCCTGATCGGAGACCGGCTGTGAGGGCGCTGGGCCAGAAGCCGCCCCCGGGCCTGGCCGATCGGATGGCCCGGCGTCGAGCCGGCCCGCCCGCGCGACGCCGAGGCGATCGGCGAGATCCTGTCGGACTGGATCGACGCGACCGCGTGGATGCCGCGCATCCACAAGCGCGCCGACGAACAGGCCTTCGCCGCCGATCTGGTGGCCAAGGGCTGGGTGACGGTGGCGCGCCGGTCGGGCCGCCTCGCCGGGTTCGTCGCCCGCGACGGCGAGGAGGTGGTGGCGCTCTACGTCGCGGCCGGGGCGCGCGGGCAGGGGGTGGGCTCGGCGCTGCTCAACCGGGCCAAGCGCAAGTCGCCCCGGCTGGCGCTGTGGACCTTCCAGTTCAACCACGCCGGCGCAGGCTTTTTACCTGCGCCACGGATTTCGCGGGTCTCGACCGGACCGGCGGGGCGGGGACGCGCGAAGCTGCCCGACGTCCGCTCTCTCTGGGAGCGGGCGCGATGAGGTGGGCGGGTGGAATTGCGGGTTCTGTGCAAGGGGATGTCAGAATTTCCCCGGAACCCTGCGTTGAAATGTTCAATTCAGGAGGGTCTCCATGACCGACCCGGAGAAACGCGACGACGGCCCGGTGCTGATCGAGCTGGAGACCGCGCCGCGCGAAACCCCCGCCACCGCGCCGCCGGTGCCGGAGCCCGATCCGACCCTGCCCGAGCCGCGCGCGATGCAGATGGCGGCGCGTCTCGCCGCGCGCAAGCCGTCGCGGCTGACCCGCTGGTTCTGGTCGCTCGCCGTCGCGCTGGTCAGCTTCATCGCCTCGGTGGCGGCCTGGACCTTCGTCACCGACCTGCTCGCGCGCAACCCGGTTCTGGGCATGGTCGCCACGGTCCTGTTCGCCGCCTTCGTGCTGGTGCTCCTGGTGATCACCCTGCGCGAGATGGCCGCTTTCGCCCGGCTGCGGCGGGTCGATGCGCTGCAATCGGCGGCCGAGGAAGCCGCACGCATGACGATCTCGAGGCGGCGCGCGGGGTGGTGGTGCGGCTGCAACGGCTCTATGCCGGGCGGCCCGAACTGCGCTGGGGCCTGTCGCGGTTCAGCGAGCGCGACGCCGAGGTGTTCGACGCCGACGCGCTGCTCGGTCTCGCCGAGGCCGAAATGCTCACTCCGCTCGACGAGTTGGCCCGCCGCGAGATCGAGGCGGCGGCGCGGCAGGTGGCGGCGGTCACCGCCATCGTGCCCCTGGCGCTCGCCGACGTGGCGACGGCGCTGACCGCCAATATCCGGATGATCCGGCGGATCGCCGAGATCTACGGCGGCCGGGCCGGCGCGCTCGGCAGCTGGCGGCTTACCCGCGCGGTGATGACCCACCTGGTGGCCACCGGCGCGGTTGCGGCCGGCGACGATCTGATCGGCTCGCTCGCCGGCGGCTCGGTGCTGTCGCGCATCAGCCGGCGCTTCGGCGAAGGGGTGGTCAACGGCGCGCTGACCGCCCGCGTCGGCGTGGCGGCGATGGAGGTCTGCCGGCCGCTGCCGTTCAGCCCGGGCAAGCGCCCGTCGGTGACGGCGGTGGTTTCGCGCGCGCTCACCGGGCTGTTCGACCGGGGCGACAAGCCCGCCAGGCCGCGGTGAGGCCAGGGGCGGTGACCCAACCGGGCGGCGCGCGGATTCTGGTGCTCGGGGCCTACGGGCTGATCGGCGCGGAAGTGGCGCGCGCGCTGGCGGCCCGCGGCCACCGGGTGACAGGCTTCGGCCGCGACCGCCGCGCCGCGTCCCGGGTGCTGCCGGGGCTCGACTGGGTGTTCGCCGACATGCGCGCGCTGACCACGCCCGAGGCGTGGCGGCCCATTTGGGCGGCATGGACTTCGTGGTCAATTGCGCCGGCGCTCTGCAGGCGGGCGGCAAGGACGATCTCGACGCGGTCCACTGCACCGCCATCGGCGCGCTGGTGCGGGGCCTGCGAAGCGGCGGGCGCCGGGATCGTGCAGATCTCGGCGGTCGGCGCCGAGGCCGGATCGCCGCTCGCCTTCTTTCGCACCAAGGCCGGGGGCGACGCCTTCGTGCGCGTCGCCGGGGTGGCGTGGTGGATCTTCCGCCCCGGGCTGGTGATCGCGCCCTCGGCCTACGGCGGCACCGCGCTCCTGCGCAGCCTCGCCGCCGTGCCGGTGATCCAGCCCGTCGCCCTGCCGGCAACGCCGGTGCAGACCGTCTCGGTGCACGATGTGGCCGAGGCGGTGATCCGCGCCGTCGAGGGCGTCACCCCGCCGGGCTGGAGGCCGATCTGGTCGAGCCGGAGGCGCGCCCGCTGGTCGAGATCGTCGCCGCCACCCGGCGCTGGCTCGGCGTCGCGTCGGCCCGGCGCACCTTCACCGTGCCGATGCCGCTACTGCGGGTGGCCGGCTGGATCGCCGATGGCCTGGGCGTGCTCGGCTGGCGCTCGCCCCTGCGCAGCACCGCGATCGCGGCGTTGAGCCAGGGCATCGGCGGCCGGGCGGAGCAGACCCGCGCGGCCCTCGGGCGCCCGGCGCGGTCGCTCGACGATACCTTGCGGGCGATGCCGGCCAGCGTCGGCTGTTCGCCCGCGCCCACTTCGTCACCCCGCTGCTGATCCTTGCCCTCGCGCTGGCCTGGATCGGGGCGGGCGCGGCCGGGTTGGCCGGCGGCGACTCCGCTGCCGCCGCGCTCGAAGCCCGAGGCGTGCCCGCACCTGCCGGCCGGCTCGCGGTTGCCCTGCTGTCGGCGCTCTCCATCGGGTTGGGGCTCGGCGTGGTGGTCCGGCGCTGGGCCGCAAGCGTGCTCGGGGCGATGATGCTTACGGCGCTGGTTGCCGGCGCGGCGCTTGCGCTTCTCGTGCCGCAGCTCTCGCGCGACCCGTTCGGCCCTTTCCCGGCAATCGTGCTTGCTTCCGTCGCCGCGCTCGCGGCGCGGGTGATGATGGACA